>NZ_JBVJXS010000001.1:0-352500 GCF_055601245.1 Streptomyces sp. NPDC038135
GTCATCGGCGAGGTCAACCGCGCCGACCCCGACGTGATCTTCCTGGCCGAGGCGTTCACCCGGCCCGCGATGATGCACACCCTGGCCCAGATCGGTTTCCAGCAGTCGTACACGTACTTCACCTGGCGCAACACCAAGCAGGAGCTGACCGAGTACCTGACCGAGCTGTCGGGCGAGGCGGCGGCCTGGATGCGGCCCAACTTCTTCGCCAACACCCCCGACATCCTGCACGGCTACCTCCAGCACGGCGGCCGCCCCGCCTTCGAGGTCCGCGCCGTGCTCGCCGCGACCCTCTCCCCCGCCTGGGGCATCTACAGCGGCTACGAGCTCTGCGAGAACACCCCGTTCCGCGAAGGCAGCGAGGAATACCTCGACTCCGAGAAGTACCAGCTCAAACCCCGCGACTGGGAAGCCGCCGCACGCGAGGGCCGCACCATCGCCCCCCTCATCACCCGACTGAACACCATCCGGCGCGCCAATCCGGCCCTGCGGCAGCTGCGCGACCTCCACTTCCACCACACCGACAAGGACGCGGTGATCGCCTACTCGAAGCGGAGCGGATCGAACACGGTTCTGGTCGTCGCCAACCTCGACCCGCACCACACCCAGGAAGCCACGGTCTCGTTGGACATGCCGCAACTCGGCCTGGAATGGCACGAGTCGACGCCGGTGCGCGACCTGCTCACCGGCGACACCTACCACTGGGGCAGGGCCAGTTACGTGCGCCTCGGTCCGGGCGGCGCGCATGTGCTGGCCGTCGGCCGGGAGTCCGGGGAACGTCCACCGGGTGAGCACAGCGAGGTCCTGCGACCGTCCACCCCGCCGACCGGAGGGTCACCCGCCATATGATCGTCAACGAGCCCGTCCCGGACACCTTCGAGGACACCCCAGCCAAGGACCGGCACCCGGATTGGTTCAAGAGCGCCGTCTTCTACGAGGTCCTGGTCCGCTCCTTCCAGGACAGCAACGGCGACGGCATCGGCGACCTCAAGGGTCTGACCGCCAAACTCGACTACCTCCAGTGGCTCGGCGTCGACTGCCTCTGGCTGCCGCCCTTCTTCAAGTCCCCGCTCCGGGACGGCGGTTACGACGTATCCGACTACACCGCCGTACTCCCCGAGTTCGGCGACCTCGCGGACTTCGTGGAGTTCGTGGACTCCGCGCACCAGCGCGGCATGCGGGTCATCATCGACTTCGTCATGAACCACACCAGCGACCAGCACCCGTGGTTCCAGGAGTCGAGGAGGGACCCGGACGGCCCGTACGGGGACTACTACGTCTGGGCCGACGACGACAAGCAGTTCCAGGACGCCCGGATCATCTTCGTCGACACCGAGGCCTCCAACTGGACGTACGACCCCGTACGCAAGCAGTACTACTGGCACCGCTTCTTCTCGCACCAGCCGGACCTCAACTACGAGAATCCGGCCGTGCAGGAGGAGATGATCTCCGCGCTGAAGTTCTGGCTCGACCTCGGCATCGACGGGTTCCGGCTGGACGCCGTGCCGTATCTGTACCAGCAGGAGGGCACCAACTGCGAGAACCTGCCGGCGACGCACCAGTTCCTCAAGCGGGTCCGCAAGGAGATCGACGCGCAGTACCCGGACACCGTGCTGCTGGCGGAGGCCAACCAGTGGCCCGAGGACGTCGTCGACTACTTCGGCGACTACGCCTCCGGCGGCGACGAGTGCCACATGGCGTTCCACTTCCCGGTCATGCCGCGCATCTTCATGGCCGTGCGCCGCGAGTCCCGCTACCCGGTCTCCGAGATCCTCGCCAAGACGCCCGCGATCCCGTCGAACTGCCAGTGGGGCGTCTTCCTGCGCAACCACGACGAGCTGACCCTGGAGATGGTCACCGACGAGGAACGCGACTACATGTGGGCCGAGTACGCCAAGGACCCCCGCATGCGCGCCAACATCGGCATCCGGCGCCGGCTCGCGCCCCTGCTCGACAACGACCGCAACCAGATCGAGCTGTTCACCGCCCTGCTGCTGTCGCTGCCCGGCTCGCCGATCCTCTACTACGGCGACGAGATCGGCATGGGCGACAACATCTGGCTCGGCGACCGCGACGCCGTGCGCACCCCGATGCAGTGGACGCCCGACCGCAACGCCGGCTTCTCGTCGTCCGACCCGGGGCGGCTGTTCCTGCCCACGATCATGGACCCGGTCTACGGCTACCAGGTCACCAACGTCGAGGCGTCCATGTCGTCGCCGTCGTCGCTGCTGCACTTCACCCGACGCATGATCGAGATCCGCAAGCAGAACCCCGCCTTCGGGCTCGGGTCCTACACCGAGCTGCAGTCCTCCAACCCGGCCGTGATCGCCTTCCTGCGCGAGTTCGAGGACGACCTGGTGCTGTGCGTGCACAACTTCTCCCGGTTCGCACAGCCCACGGAACTGGACCTCAGGCCGTTCACCGGACGCCATCCGGTCGAGCTGTTCGGCGGGGTGCGGTTCCCGGCCATCGGTGAACTGCCCTATCTGCTGACCCTCGCGGGCCACGGCTTCTACTGGTTCCGGCTGCGCCGGGACGCCGCGTAGTGCCACCGGGTGGGGCGGCCGGCGGTTTCCTCCGCCCCACCCGGGGCACGCAACACTCACACCCCCGACGATCCGGGGAAAGGAACGTGACGCCCATGGCGGAAACGGTCACCCCCTTCGGCACCGACCGCACGACCGGCCACCTCCTCACATCGCTCGATCCGCTGCTGCGCGAGTGGCTGCCCAGGCAGCGCTGGTTCGCGGGCAAGGGACGTCCGGTCACCGGGTTCACCCAGGTGGCCGTCACCGAACTGCTGCCCCCGGACGGCCGGCTGGGCCTCTACCACCTGCTGCTGCGCGTCCACCAGCCACCCGTACTGGGCGCCCCGGCGCACCCCGGCGACTGCTACCAGCTGCTGATAGGCGTGCGCGAGGCGCTGCCGCCACGGCTGGCGCCCGCGCTGATCGGGCATGTGGAGCAGGGCCCGCTCGCCGGACGCACGGTGTACGAGGCCCTGTACGACCCCCGGCCCGCCGAGGTGCTCCTGGAGGCCCTGCGCACCCGGGCGCGCATCGGCGGGCTGCGGTTCGAACGGGACCCGGACCAGGAGATCCGGGACGGCCTCGTACCCCGGCTGATGACCGCCGAGCAGTCCAACTCATCGATCGTCTACGGAGATACGTTCATTCTGAAGCTGCTGCGCCGGGTGGTGCCGGGGGTCAACCCCGACCTGGAGATACCGCTCGCCCTGGC
Organism: Streptomyces sp. NPDC038135; assembly: GCF_055601245.1. NCBI lineage: Bacteria > Bacillati > Actinomycetota > Actinomycetes > Kitasatosporales > Streptomycetaceae > Streptomyces > Streptomyces sp. NPDC038135. The sequence goes on from NZ_JBVJXS010000001.1 coordinate 3,241, forward strand.
CGGCGAGGGCTGCGACCGGGTGCCCGCGCCGACGGCGTGGCTGCTCGCCGGGCCGGAACCGGAGCCCTACGTCCTGGCGGTGCTCCAGCCGTTCCTGAACGGCGCCGACGACGGCTGGGAGCTGGCGCTGCGTGAGCTGGCCAAGGGCGAGGACTTCCTCGCCGAGGCCCGGGCGCTCGGCCGGGCGACCGCCGAGGTGCACACCGCGCTGGCCCGCGCCCTGCCGACGGTCACCCTGGGCCAGGCCCAGCTCCGGCTGCTGGTGGACGGCATGACCGAGCGGCTGGAGGCGGCCGTGCGTGCGGTGCCGGCGCTGCTGCCGTACGAGCGCGGGCTGCGTTCCGCCTTCGAGGCGCTGGCGGAGCTGGCCGCCGAGGGGCACACCTGGACCGCCCAGCGCGTCCACGGCGATCTCCACCTCGGCCAGTGCCTGCGCTCGCCGTCCGGCACCTGGTCGCTGATCGACTTCGAGGGCGAGCCGGCCCGGCCGCTGGCCGAGCGGCGCATGCCGCAGCCGCCGGTGCGCGACATCGCCGGGATGCTGCGCTCCTTCGACTACGCCGCCCACTCGGCGAACCCGCCCGACCCGGACTGGGCGCGGCACTGCCGGTCCGCCTACTGCTCCGGGTACGCGGAGGTGGCGGGCCGCGATCCGCGCACCGACCCGGTGCTGCTGCGGGCCTATGAGACCGACAAGGCCGTCTACGAAGTCGTCTACGAGGCCCGTCACCGCCCCGAGTGGCTGCCCGTGCCGCTCGCCGCGGTCCGCCGCCTCGCCACGTCCGACCCGACCTTCGCCCGGGAGAACCGTCCGTGACGTCCAAGAAGTCAGCCCCCTCGAAGAACAAGACAGGCAAGAGCAAGCCGGACCGGAGCAGGACCGCCCGGGCCGGGACCGATCCGTCCGGGACCGACCAGGCCGGGGCCGGGCTGTCCGGGACCGGGCCGTCCGGGAGCGACCGGGCCGCGATCCCCGCCGCCCGCAGGCCCGAGCCGCCGGACCGGCCTGCCCCCGCGGAGGTGGCGGTCTCCCCCGCCGTCGACGCCGGTGACCGGGAACGGCTGCTGCACGGCACGCACCACGCCCCGCACTCCGTGCTCGGCGCGCACCCGGTCCCCGGCGGTGTCGCCTTCCGGGCCTTCCGCCCCTACGCCCAGGCGGTCACCGTGGTCTCCGGGGACCTGCGGGCCGAGCTGCACGACGACGGCGACGGCTTCTTCTCCGGGCTGCTCCCGCTCACCGACGTCCCCGCCTACCGGCTGCTCGTCACCTACGACGGCGCCGTCCACGAGACGGAGGACGCGTTCCGGTTCCTGCCCACGCTGGGCGAGCTGGACCTGCACCTGATCGGCGAGGGCCGGCACGAGCAGCTCTGGCGGGCGCTCGGCGCGCACGTCACGACGCACCAGGGGGTGACGGGCACCCGGTTCGCGGTGTGGGCGCCGAACGCGCGGGGGGTCCGGGTCGCCGGCACCTTCAACTTCTGGGACGCCGGAGCCTTCCCGATGCGCTCGCTCGGCTCCACGGGCGTCTGGGAGCTGTTCGTGCCCGGCGTCGGCGAGGGCGAGCTGTACAAGTTCGAGATCACCCGCCCGGACGGCTCGCGCACCCTCAAGGCCGACCCGATGGCCCGCCGCACCGAGGTCCCGCCCGCGACCTCCTCCGTCGTGCACGCCTCGCACCACGAGTGGGACGACGCCGAGTGGCTGGCCCGGCGCGCCGAGACGCCCGTCCACGAGGCGCCCTTCTCCGTGTACGAGGTCCACCTGCCGTCCTGGCGGCCGGGCCTCACCTATCGGCAGCTCGCCGAGCAGCTCCCCGCCTACGTGACGGAGATGGGCTTCACCCATGTGGAGCTGATGCCGGTCGCCGAGCACCCGTTCGGCGGTTCCTGGGGCTACCAGGTCACCGGCTTCTACGCGCCCACGGCGCGGCTCGGCACACCGGACGACTTCAAGTACCTCGTGGACCGGCTGCACCAGGCGGGCATCGGCGTCCTGATGGACTGGGTCCCGGCGCACTTCCCGCGTGACGCCTGGGCCCTGGCGGAGTTCGACGGACGGCCCCTGTACGAGCACCACGACCCGCTGCGTGCCGCCCATCCCGACTGGGGCACCCTGGAGTTCGACTTCGGCCGGCGCGAGGTGCGCAACTTCCTGGTCGCGAACGCGGTGTACTGGTGCGAGGAGTTCCACATCGACGGACTGCGCGTGGACGCCGTCGCCTCGATGCTCTACCTCGACTACTCGCGCGAGCCCGGCCAGTGGACGCCGAACGAGCACGGCGGCCGGGAGAACCTGGACGCGGTGGCGTTCCTCCAGGAGATGAACGCCACCGTCTACCGGCGCTGCCCCGGCGTGGTGACCATCGCCGAGGAGTCCACGGCCTGGGACGGCGTCACCCGCCCCACCCACCACCGGGGCCCGAGCGGCTTCGGCGGTCTGGGCTTCGGGCTGAAGTGGAACATGGGCTGGATGCACGACTCGCTGCAGTACATGAGCCACGAGCCGGTGCACCGCAGCCACCACCACCACGAGCTGACGTTCTCGATGGTGTACGCGTACAGCGAGAACTACGTGCTGCCCATCTCCCACGACGAGGTCGTGCACGGCAAGGGTTCGCTGGTGTCGAAGATGCCGGGCGACTGGTGGCAGCAGCGCGCGAACCTGCGCGCCTACCTCGGCTTCATGTGGGCGCACCCGGGCAAGCAGCTGCTCTTCATGGGGCAGGAGTTCGCCCAGGGAGCCGAGTGGTCCGAGGCGCACGGCCCCGACTGGTGGCTGCTCGACCCGTCCTACGGCGCCGAGGGCGACCACCGGGGCGTGCGGGACCTGGTACGGGACCTGAACGCCACCTACCGCACGACTGCGGCCCTGTGGCAGCGGGACACCGATCCGGCCGGCTTCCAGTGGGTCACCGGTGACGCGGTGGACGACAACGTCTTCGCGTTCCTGCGGCTCGACGCCGAGGGCAATCCGCTGCTCGCGGTCTCGCATCTGGCGCCGGTGGTGCGGCACGACTACCGGATCGGTGTGCCGGAGGACGTGCCGGCGTGGGTGGAGGTGCTGAACAGCGACGCGGGGCGGTACGGCGGGAGCGACGTGGTCAACCCGGACGCGGTCAAGCCGGAGCCGCAGGGCGCGCACGGGCGTCCCGCGAGCATCCGGCTGACGCTGCCTCCGCTGGCCACGGTGTGGCTGCGTCCTGCGTAGGCGGTCGCCCCCGCCGGGGGCTCAGTCCTTCAGCCCCGCCGGCAGGTCGCCGGTGTGGAGTACGCCGAGGTGCTGGGTGGCGCGGGTGAGGGCCACGTAGAGGTCGCTGGTGCCGTAGCGGGCCGGTTCCACGACCAGGACCGAGTCGAACTCCAGGCCCTTCGACTGGCGGGGGTCGAGGAGCACGACGGTGCGGGTGAGGTCGGGTTCCGCGCCCGCCGTCACCCCGTCGAGCCGGGCGGCCAGCGCCCGGTGCAGCTCGCGCGGGGCGATGACGGCGAGCCTGCCCTCGGCGGGGGTGAGTTCGGCGACCGCCTCGGCGACCGCGCCGGGCAGGTCGCCGCGCGCGTCCCGCACCCAGGGCCGCACCCCCGTCGAGCGCACCGAGCTCGGCGGTTCGAAGTCCGGCTTCTCGGCGCGGACCACGGCCGCGGCCAGCTCCATGATCTCGGCCGGGGTGCGGTAGTTGACGCCGAGCCGGGCGTGCTCCCAGCGGTCCTCGACATAGGGGGCGAGGATGTCCGCCCAGGAGCCGACACCGGCCGCCTCGGCGGTCTGCGCGGGGTCGCCGACCAGGGTCATGGAACGGGTCGGGCTGCGTCGCATCAGCAGCCGCCAGGCCATCGGGGACAGCTCCTGCGCCTCGTCCACGATGATGTGCCCGAAGGCCCAGGTCCGGTCGGCCGCGGCCCGCTCGGCGGCGCTGCGGTGGTCCTGCTCCTCGTGCCGCTCGGCGAACCGCTCGGCGTCGATGATGTCGTGCGCGGACAGGACCTCGCTGGCGTCCGGGTCGCCGTCCTCCTTGTCCTCGAACTCGTAGGTCCGGGAGGCGTAGGAGACGTCGAGCACACCCTGGGCGTAGGCGACCTGCGTCTCCCGCTCGCGTTCGGCACGGGCCCTGGCGATCCGGTCGTCCTCGCCGAGGAGTTCGGCGGCCTCGTCCAGGAGGGGTACGTCGGCGACGGTCCAGGCCCGGGTCACCGGGCGGCGGATCGCGTCGGCGTCGGCCGGGGGCAGGTAGCCGTCCGGTTCGGCGAGGAAGTCCGCGACCAGCCGCCGCGGGGTGACCCGGGGCCACAGCAGGTCGACGGCGGACCAGAACTCGGGGTTCTCGGCGAGTTCGTCGCGGATCTGGGTGATGTCGGCGGGGTCCAGCAGGCTGCCGCCGTCGTACGGGTCGGTGCCCACGCGCTCGGCGTACAGCTCGGTGAGCGTGTTGAGGATGTGGCCCTCGAAGTGCTCGCGGGCGGCGTTGTGCGGCAGCCCGGTGGCGCGGGTGCGCTCACGGGCGACGCTCACGAGTCCGTCGTCGAGCATCAGCACCTCGCGGTCGTGCTCGACGGTGACGACCGGATCGGGCAGGGCCTGCCGGTCGCGGACGACGGCGGCGAGCACGTCGGCCATGTCCGCGCGGCCCTTCACGGCGGCCGCCTCCGGCGTGTCGGCGGCGGTGGCCCGTACCCCGGGGAACAGCTCGCCGACCGTGGCCAGCAGCACGCCGGTCTCGCCCAAGGAGGGCAGCACCTCGCTGATGTAGCCGAGGAACGCGGGGTTGGGTCCGACGATGAGCACGGCGCGGCGGGCCAGCAGCTCGCGGTGCTCGTAGAGCAGGTAGGCCGCGCGGTGCAGCGCCACGGCGGTCTTTCCGGTGCCCGGGCCGCCCTCGACCACCAGCACCCCGCGGTGCGGGGCCCGGATGATCTCGTCCTGCTCGGCCTGGATGGTCTGCACGATGTCGCTCATCCGGCCGGTGCGCGCCGAGTTCAGCGCGGCCAGCAGGACGGCGTCGCCGCTGGGGTCCTCGTAACCGGTGCGGGTGGCGTCGCCGAGGTCGAGGATCTCGTCGTGCAGCGAGGTCACGGTGCGGCCGTCGGTGGTGAGGTGCCGGCGGCGGCGCAGACCCATCGGGGTGTGGCCGGTGGCCAGGTAGAAGGGGCGGGCGACGTCGGCCCGCCAGTCGATGAGGACCGGGGTGCGCTCGGCGTCGTCCTCGCGTAGTCCGATCCGGCCGATGTGGTGGCTGACTCCGGAGGTGAGGTCGATCCGGCCGAAGCAGAGCGAACCGTCCACCGCGTTCAGCGCGGCGAGCAGCCCGGACCGCTCGGCGACCAGGATGTCCCGCTCCAGCCGGGCCTGCATGGGCTTGTCGCCCTGCGCGAGGGCGTCCGCGACCGAGGTCTCGGCCTCGCCGCGCAGCTCGTCGACGCGCGCGTACAGTCCGTCGATGAATTCCTGCTCGCGCCGCAATTCATCGTCCGGAAATTCGCTGTTTGACAATTCCGCTCCCGCCCGGATATACTCTGCTCAGTGCACTGCTCCTCCGCGTCTTCTCCCAAATGAAGTCGCGAATCACTGAATATACGCAGAGAAATCCCCCGAGCGCAATTGCTCAGGGGATTTTTTGGTGTGCGGGGCCGCTTTCAGAGCACGTCGGCCAGTTCCTCCAGCAGCCGGCGCTTGGCCCGCGCCCCCACCATCGCCTTCACCGGCTCACCGCCCTGGAACACCATGAACGTCGGCATCGACAGCACCTTGTACGCGTTCGTGGTCTCGGGGTTGGTGTCCACGTCGAGCTGCACCACCTTCAGCCGGCCCTCCTGCTCCGACGCCAGGTCGCTGAGCACCGGCCCCATCTGGCGGCACGGCGGGCACCAGTCGGCGGTGAACTCCACCAGCACCGGGAGGTCCGCCCGCAGCACCTCCGTCCCGAAGTCCGCGTCCCCCACCTCGGCCACACCCGCAGCCTTGATCATTCGTCCCGCCCTCCCAGTTCGCACAGGGGTTCCGGACCGCCCGGAACCAGCGCCTCGGCGGCCAGCGCCTCCCGGGCCAGCTCGGCCCGCCGCAGCTGCCCGGCGACCGTCTCCCGCACCGCCGTGAGCTGGCCGACGAGCGCGTCCAGCTCGTCCAGCTTGCGCCGGTAGACCACCAGGGACGCCGGGCAGGAGTCGCCCTCCGGGTGCCCGGCCCGCAGGCACTCCACGAACGGCCGCGTCTCCTCCAGGTCGAACCCGCAGTCCTGCAGGGTCCGGATCTGGCGGACCAGCCGGAGGTCGCCCTCGTCGTAGGTGCGGTGCCCCTTGCCGTCGCGCCGGGCGGGCAGCAGCCCCCGCGTCTCGTAGTAGCGCAGGGCGCGGGTGGTGGTCCCGGCCCGTGCGGCCAGCTCGCCGATTCGCATGGGTACGACCGTAGGCGTTGACGTCGGCGTCAAGGCAAGGGCCGGCCGTGGGCGGCCATCCCGGCGGACTCCTCCACCTCCAGCAGCGAGGCGCTGTGCCGCTCCTCCTCGAACTTCCGGCGCCCGCCGCGCAGGCCGAACAGGCGCTTGGCCAGCGCGATGTAGAGGACAGCGAGGATGTTGAGGACGAGGGTGGCGATCTTCAGCCAGCTGATGTGCTCGGTGAGTTCGTAGATCTCCAGCGGCAGGAAGGCGGCCGTGGCGACCACCGTCAGGTACTCCGCCCAGCGCTTGGCGTACCAGAGGCCCACCGCCTCGACGAGTTCGACCAGCGCGTAGGCCAGCAGCAGTGCCGCCACCAGCAGCAGCGTGGACTGCCGGTAGCCGAAGGCCTTCTGCACGGAGCCGACCACCGGGGAGTGGTCGAGGTCGTAGTGGAAGTGCCGGAACACCGGGCGGAAGACGTTCAGGTACTCCTCGAAGAGCCGGCGCACCGCGTTCCGGCTGTTGCTGAACCGCCACACCGCGACGGCGACCAGCACGATGAACACCCCGCGCACGGCCCGCTCGACCGCGAGGAAGCGCAGGATGAACAGGTCCCGCAGCACCTTCCCGCGGGGCACCAGGGGTGCGTCCTCGGCCGGCCCGGACGCGTGCGGCTCGCCGAGCACGAAGTCGCCGCAGCGCAGGCAGCGCCAGACGTCGCCGAGCTCCGTCCGGGCGTGCAGCCGCGACCGCAGCCGGGGGTCGTCCGGCGCGTAGGTGACATGGCCCCTGCGTGCGCAGGTCCGCCGGTCCCAGTCGATGCTCATCCCCCGTGCCCTGCCTTTCGTACCGCGTTCGGGAACGACACCGACGTGCCGTTCCGGTCGACCGGAACGGCACGTTAGTGGATGGGAGCCGGGCGGCCGAGTCACGGGGGGAGACCCGGCCGCCCGGCTGGCGGTACCGGACGCCCGGCCCGGGTTCAGGCGGGGCCGGGCGTCCGGAGCTTCGGATCAGGCCTTGGCCAGCTCCTTCTCGCCGCCCTCGCGGGGCTCGGGCAGCCCGGCGGCGGACTGCTGCTCGTCCAGCAGCGTCGTCTCGTCGAAGGGGAGGTCGCCGGCCAGCACCTGCCGGACCCGGCCGTTGTCGATCTCCTTGGTCCAGGTGCCGATCAGCACGGTGGCCACGGCGTTGCCGGCGAAGTTGGTCAGGGCGCGGGCCTCGCTCATGAACCGGTCGATGCCGACGATCAGGCCGACGCCGTCCACCAGCGCGGGCTTGTGCGACTGCAGGCCGCCGGCCAGCGTGGCCAGGCCGGCGCCGCTGACGCCCGCGGCGCCCTTGGAGGCCAGCAGCAGGAAGAGCAGCAGCGGGATCTGCTCGCCGACGGACATCGGGGTGCCCAGGGCGTCCGCGATGTACAGCGACGCCATGGTCATGTAGATCATCGTGCCGTCGAGGTTGAAGGAGTAGCCGGTCGGCACGGTGATGCCGACGACCGGCTTGCTGACGCCCAGGTGCTCCATCTTCGCGATGAGCCGCGGCAGCGCGGACTCGGAGGAGGAGGTGGACAGGATCAGCAGGAACTCCCGGGCGAGGTACTTGCAGAGGGAGAGGATGTTCACGCCGGCGACGATCCGCAGCACCGCGCCGAGCACGACGAAGACGAACAGGAAGCAGGTCACGTAGAAGCCGAGCATCAGCACGGCGAGGCTCTTCAGCGCGTCCAGGCCGGCCGAGCCGACGACGGCCGCGATGGCGCCGAAGGCGCCGATGGGGGCGGCCCACATGACCATGGACAGGATGCGGAAGACCAGCCGCTGGATGTGCTCGACACCGCGCAGCACCGGCTGCCCGGCCGAGCCCATGGCCTGCAGCGCGAACCCGGTGAGCAGGGCGATCAGCAGGGTCTGCAGGACCTGGCCCTCGGTGAAGGCGGACACGAACGTGACCGGGATGATCGACAGCACGAAGTCGACCGGCGGCAGCGCGTCGGCGGAGACCTGGGCGTGCCCGGTCTGCTTGAGCGCGTCGGTCAGGTGCAGTCCGTCCCCGGGGTGCAGCACGTTGCCGACGACGAGCCCGATGGCGAGCGCGACCAGCGACATCACCAGGAAGTAGCCGAGCGCGATACCGCCGACGGCGCCGACCTTCGCGGCCTTGCGCACCGAGCCGATGCCCAGCACGATCGTGCAGAAGATGATCGGCGAGATCATCATCTTGATCAGGTTGACGAAGCCGGTGCCCAGCGGCTTCAGCTCGACCGCGGCGTCGGGCCAGATCAGTCCCACGGCGATACCGAGCGCGACCGCCACGATGACGGCGATGTACAGGTAATGGGTCCGGTCCCGCTTGGCGCGGGGTGCGGCAGGTGCCGTATCTGGGGTGCTGGCGGCCACGGCTGCCCTCCTTGACGTCTTCGTCGGCATCACCGGCGTGCGGCTCACGTCCGGGGTGGGGATGCCGTGACTATCTCCCGCCCCTGTGAGAGCGGTCACCCTTCCGTTCATTTAGTTCACGCCTGAATAGAGAGGCACACTGCAGGCATGCGTTTCCCGTCCCTGCCCCGGCCCCGCAGCCTGGCGACCCAGCTGTTCGCCGTGCAGGCGGTGCTGATCGCGGTGGTGGTGGCCGGGTACGCGCTGTTCACCTACCTCAGCGACGGCCGGCAGGCGGAGGACGCGGCGGCCCGGCACGCGACCGCCGTGGCCCGCTCGATAGCGGACTCCCCCTCGGTCCGCTCGGCGATCCACACCCCCGATCCGAGCGCGGAGCTGCAGCCGTACGCGATGCGGGTGATGCGGGACACGAACGTCGACTTCGTGACGATCATGACTCCGTCCGGCATCCGCTGGACCCATCCGGACGAAAGGCAGATCGGCCGGCACTTCTGGGGCCGCATCGAGCCCGCGCGGCACGGCCGCACCTTCACCGAGACCTACACCGGCACCCTCGGCGCGTCCGTCCGCGCGGTGACCCCGGTGGAGGAGAACGGCCGGGTCATCGCCCTGGTGAGCGCCGGCATCAAGGTGGAGGCGATCAGCGCCCGGGTCCAGGAGCAGGTCACCGCGCTGCTGGGGGTGGCCGGCGGGACCCTGCTGCTGGGGGCGGTGGGCACCTATGTGATCAACGCGCGGCTGCGCCGCCACACCCACGGCATGAACGCGACCGAGCTGAGCCGGATGCACGACTACCACCAGGCGGCGCTGCACGCGGTGCGCGAGGGGCTGCTGATGCTGGACGGGCAGTACCGGGTGGCGCTGATCAACGACGGCGGCCGGGAGCTGCTGGGGGTGGGCGGCACCGGGGACGCGGACCTGATCGGCCGCTCGGTGGCGGACCTGGGCCTGCCGGTCCCGCTGACCGGGGCGCTGCTGTCCGCGCAGCCGCGCGTGGACGAGGTGCATCTGACGGCCTCCCGGGTGCTGGTGGTGAACACCTCGCCGGTGTCCGGCGGAGAGCGCCGGGGCACGGTGGTGACGCTGCGCGACGTGACCGAACTCCAGTCCCTGATGGGCGAGCTGGACTCGGAGCGGGGCTTCACCCAGGCCCTGCGCTCGCAGGCGCACGAGGCGGCGAACCGCCTGCACACGGTCGTCTCGCTGATCGAACTGGGCCGGGCCGAGGAGGCGGTGGAGTTCGCCACGGCCGAACTGGAGCTGGCACAGGCGCTGACCGACCAGGTGGTCGCCGCGGTGAGCGAGCCGGTGCTGGCCGCGCTGCTGCTGGGCAAGACGGCGCAGGCGAACGAACGGGGCGTGGAGCTGGTGGTGTCGGCGGACAGCCGGCTGGACGACGGGCTGCTCGAGGGCCTGCCCGCGCGCGACCTGGTGACGGTCCTCGGCAACCTCATCGACAACGCGGTGGACGCGGCACAGGGCAGCACCGGGGCACGGGTGACGGTGACCGCTTACGCGCAGGGCGCCGAACTGGTGCTGCGGGTCTCGGACACGGGGGCCGGGGTCGACCCGGCCCACGCCGACCTGGTATTCCAGCGGGGGTACTCGACGAAACCCGCGGGTCCCGGCGGACGGGGCCTGGGCCTGGCTCTCGTGCGGCAGGCGGTCACGCGTCACGAGGGCGCGCTGACGGTGACGGAGGCCGAGGAGGGCGGCGCGGTGTTCGAGGTGCGGTTGCCGTTGCGCACGGCGGTGGGTGGCGGCAGATGAGCGGGGAGCGGCCGGCGATCCGGGTCCTCGTGGTGGAGGACGACCCCGTCGCCGCCGACGCGCACGTGATGTACGTCGGTCGGGTGCCGGGGTTCGTCGCGGTGGGGAAGGCGCACACCGGGGCTGAGGCGCGCCGGTTCCTGGACCGCGAGGCGGTGGACCTGCTGCTGCTGGACCTGCACCTGCCGGACGTGCACGGGCTGCAGCTCGCCCGGTCGCTGCGGGCGGCGGGGCATCACACGGACGTCATAGCGGTGACGTCGGCGCGGGACCTGGCCGTGGTGCGGGAGGGCGTCTCGCTGGGCGTCGTGCAGTACGTCCTGAAGCCGTTCACCTTCGCCACGCTGCGCGACCGGCTGGTGCGGTACGCCGAGTTCCACGCGGCGGTGGGCGAGGCCGGCGGGCAGGACGAGGTGGACCGGGCGCTGGCCGTGCTGCGCGCGCCGTCTCCCGCCGCGCTGCCTAAGGGCCTGAGCGGCCCGACGCTGGAGCGGGTGACCGGCGCCCTCCGGGACGCCCGGGAGGGTCTGGCGGCGACCGGTGTCGCGGAGGCCGTGGGGATATCCCGGATCACCGCCCGGCGCTACCTGGAGCACCTGGTCGACGCGGGCCGGGCCGAGCGGCGTCCGGTGTACGGCCAGGTGGGCCGGCCCGAGCTGGTCTACCGCTGGGTCTCGGAGTCACCGGCGCCGGGCCGGTGACCACCGGGGCGCCGGCCTCGCCCGCCTCGCCTGTAACACGTGCCCAGCTCAGGGCCGCGCCGGGCGGTGCGCCGGGGCGCGCGCGTCCGGGCATGCGCCGCGGCGCATCCCTGACGGCGAGCCGGTCGCGCGGGAGCCGGCGCGGTCACTCACCCCCGTCGCCTCCCGCCCCGGGACCTGCCGCCCCACCGCTTCCGACGCCTCCCGCCCCAGGGCCCGCCGCCCCACCGCTTCCGCCGCCGGCACCCACCGCTCCGCCATTTCCCGGCCCGGAGCCTGCCGCCCCACCGCTCCCGACGCCAGCACCCGCCACCCCGCCCCCTCCCGCCCCGGGACCTCCCGCCCCGGGACCTGCCGCCCCGCCGTCTCCCGCCCCGCGCGGCCCGAACGGCACGGCGTACTGGACGATGTACACCCCCAGCCCGGCCACCGAGACCGCTTCCAGGACGGACAGGACCGCCAGACCGGCGGACACGTCGTCCCCCGCCCAGTAGACGGTCAGCGCGCTGAGCGGCACGACGCAGAAGGCCAGCAGGTCCACCACGCACTGGGCGGCCTTCCGCGACACCCGCCGGGCGTCGCCCCGGTGGGCGACCTCCCAGCGGAAGACCTCGGACCCCCGCACGCGCACCGTCTCCGCGAGCCGGGGCCCCAGTTCCTCGCGCACGTACGCCCCGATGGCGGAGATCTTCTGGTCGTTGACCAGGTACGTCCATCCGAGCACGACGCACACCGGCGGCAGCGCCAGCAGCATCGCGGTCTGCCTGGCCTGTGCGGCGGCGGCGATCACCGCGGCCACGACGGTCAGCGTGACGTAGAGCAGGTTGTCCCGGAACCCGATCCGCGTCTTCTGCTCGTCCTTGATCGTCTGGTACTCGGCGAGCAGCAACTGCCCCATGCCGACGTCCCGTTCGGCCATGAGCGCCCCTTCCCCCGGCGGTTCCCTGAGAGTGTGCCCCAGGCCGGGCGCGTCAGGTAGAACCTCCAAACCCGCGCCCTTGCACAGCCGGTGATCCTGGCGGAACCGACCGTGGCCACCGGCCGGCCGCGGCCCTAGCTTGTGGCGGGTGCGCCCACCTCCGCCCCGGCCCGAGTCCGCCGGCCCCCCGTTCGACGCCCCGGCCGCCCGCAGGCTCCGGGCCGGCCTCGGCATGGGGCCTGAGCACGTCGCGCACGGGATGCGCGTCTCGTACGGGCTGCCGTACGTGACGCCCGGCCTCGTCGTCGCCTGGGAACGCGGCACGGCCGCTCCCGGCGGCGCGGAACTCACCGCGCTCGCCGGGGTGTTGTGGTGCTCACCGGGGGAACTGATCAGCCGCCCACGGACCCTGCGGGAGCACCGCGTCGCCCGTGGGATCGCGCCCGAGGACGTCGCCCACGCGGTCGGCATGGAGCTGCGCGGCTACCTGCGGACGGAGGAGAGCGGGCAGTGGCGCGGCGACGAGCGTCAGTCGGCCGCCCTGGCCCGGGTGCTGGAGCTCGCCCCGCCCGAGTTCGTCGCCGTCACGGGCCGCGAGGCGCCGCTCGCCGGCCTGCTGCGCGGCGCGGTGACGACCCGGTGGCAGGCGCAGGTGCGGCCGGTGACGAGGCTGGTGCCCCTGGACCGGGACGTCGTGGAGGAGGTGTTGCGGGAGCTGCACCTCGACTACCAGGGGCGCATGGCCGCCACCCTCGGCTGGGGTGGCGGCGGCAGCGGCGCGGGCGACTCCGGCCGGGAGTTCCTCGACCGGATCGTGGAGAACTTCTGGGCGGCGGTGGAGTCCAGGAACGGCGGGGAGGGGGGCGGGGACCGCGGGGCCTAGAAGACCGACTCCGCCTCGTCCATGCGGTCCTTCGGGACCGTCTTCAGTTCGGTGACGGCCTCCGCGAGCGGCACCATCACGATGTCGGTGCCGCGCAGCGCGGTCATCCGGCCGAACTCGCCGCGGTGGGCGGCCTCGACGGCGTGCCAGCCGAAGCGGGTGGCGAGGACGCGGTCGTAGGCGGTGGGCACGCCGCCGCGCTGGATGTGGCCGAGGATGACCGGCTTGGCCTCCTTGCCGAGGCGCCGCTCCAGCTCGTAGGCCAGCGCGGTGCCGATGCCCTGGAAGCGCTCGTGGCCGTACATGTCGATCTCGCCCTTGCCGTAGTCCATGCTGCCCTCGGCGGGGTGGGCGCCCTCGGCGACGCAGACGACGGCGAACTTCTTGCCGCGGGCGAAGCGTTCCTCGACCATTTTGACCAGGTCGGCCGGGTCGAAGGGGCGTTCCGGCAGGCAGATACCGTGGGCGCCGGCGGCCATGCCGGACTCCAGGGCGATCCAGCCGGCGTGCCGGCCCATGACCTCGACGACCATCACGCGCTGGTGGGACTCGGCCGTGGTCTTCAGGCGGTCCATGGCCTCCGTGGCCACGCCGACGGCGGTGTCGAAGCCGAAGGTGCGGTCGGTGGAGGAGATGTCGTTGTCGATGGTCTTCGGGACGCCGACCACCGGCAGACCGGCGTCGGAGAGCATGCGGGCGGCCGTCAGGGTGCCCTCGCCGCCGATCGGGATCAGCGCGTCGATGCCGAACTCCTCGACCATGTCGGTGGCCTTGTCGCAGGCCTCGCGCAGCCGGTCGCGCTCGAGCCGGGAGGAGCCGAGGATGGTGCCGCCGCGGGCCAGGATGCCGCTGACGGCGTCCAGGTCCAGGCTGCGGTAGTGGCGGTCGAGCAGACCCCGGTAGCCGTCCTCGAAGCCGATGACCTCGTCGCCGTACTGCGCCACCGCCCGGTGCACGACCGACCGGATCACGGCGTTCAGGCCGGGGCAGTCGCCGCCTGCGGTGAGAACTCCGATGCGCATCGTGCTGTGTCTCCTGCTCGCTGTCGTTGCCTGTGAGCCAATGTCGATTGTTTCACGTCCGCCGACCGGGTGATGTCTTGACGGGCGCCTTAACCCCCAGCGGGGGTATTGTCAAGAGGGTTCCGCTCACCTGGGCGGGCGATTTTTGTGCCACGGACTCCGTGCCACGGAAGAGACCGGCGAGACGGCGAGACGAAGGAACGGAGTGCACACGTGACGCGCAGCGTGTACGTGACCGGCATCGACCGCGGCGACGGCCGCCAGGTGGTCGAACTGGGGGTCATGGAGCTGCTGACCCGGCAGGTGGACCGGGTCGGCGTGTTCCGGCCCCTCGTCCATGACGGGCCCGACCGGATGTTCGAGCTGCTGCGGACGCGGTACCGGCTCTCGCAGGACCCGGCCACCGTCTACGGCATGGACTACGTCGAGGCGTCCGCGCTCCAGGCCGAGCAGGGCACCGACGAACTGGTCTCCACCCTGGTCGACCGCTTCCATCTGGTGGCCCGGGACTACGACGTGGTCCTCGTCCTCGGCACCGACTTCGCCGGCACCCAGCTCCCCGACGAACTCTCCCTGAACGCCCGGCTGGCGAACGAGTTCGGCGCGTCCGTGCTCCCGGTGGTGGGCGGCCGCGCACAGCCCGCCGACTCGGTGCGCGCGGAGATCCGCAACGCGTTCAGGGCGTACGACGGGCTGGGCTGCGACGTGCTCGCCATGGTCGCCAACCGGGTGGACCGCGAGGACCGCGCCGAGATCGCCCGGCGGCTGACGGACCGGCTGCCGGTGCCCGTGTACGTGCTGCCCGACGAGCCCGCGCTGTCCGCGCCCACGGTCGCGCAGATCGCCCAGGCCCTCGGCGCGCGGGTGCTGCTGGGCGACGACTCCGGGCTGGCCCGGGACGCATTGGACTTCGTGTTCGGCGGCGCGATGCTGCCCAACTTCCTGACCGCGCTGACCCCGGGCTGCCTGGTGGTGACCCCGGGCGACCGGGCCGACCTGGTCGTCGGTTCGCTGGCCGCGCACAGCGCCGGGACCCCGCCGATCGCCGGTGTGCTGCTCACCCTGAACGAGGTGCCGAGCGAGGAGATCCTCACCCTGGCCGCCCGCCTCGCCCCGGGCACCCCGGTGATCTCCGTGGCGGGCAACAGCTTCCCCACCGCCGAACGGCTCTTCTCCATGGAGGGGAAGATGACCGCGGCCACCCCGCGCAAGGCGGAGACCGCGCTCGGCCTGTTCGAGCGGTACGCCGACTCCGCGGACCTCGCGCGCCGCGTCTCGGCCCCGAGCGGCGACCGGGTGACCCCGATGATGTTCGAGCACAAGCTGCTGGAGCAGGCCCGCTCGGACCGGCGCCGGGTCGTGCTGCCGGAGGGGACCGAGGAGCGGGTGCTGCACGCCGCCGAGGTGCTGCTGCGCCGGGGCGTGTGCGACCTGACCCTGCTCGGCCCCGCCGACCAGATCCGCAAGAAGGCGGCCGACCTGGGCATCGACCTGGGCGACAGCCAGGTGATCGACCCCGCCACCTCCGAACTGCGCGACGTCTTCGCCGAGCGGTACGCCCAGTTGCGCGCCCACCGCGGTGTGACCGTGGAGCTGGCCTACGACGTCGTGTCGGACGTGAACTACTTCGGCACCCTGATGGTGCAGGAGGGCCTGGCCGACGGCATGGTGTCCGGCTCGGTGCACTCCACCGCCGCCACCATCCGGCCCGCGTTCGAGATCATCAAGACCACGCCGGAGTCCTCGATCGTCTCCTCCGTCTTCTTCATGTGCCTGGCCGACAAGGTGCTGGTCTACGGCGACTGCGCGGTCAACCCGGACCCGGACGCCGAGCAACTCGCGGACATCGCCGTCCAGTCGGCGGTGACCGCCGCGCGGTTCGGGGTGGAGCCGCGGATCGCGATGCTCTCGTACTCCACGGGCACGTCCGGCTCGGGCGCCGACGTGGACAAGGTGCGCCAGGCCACCGAGCTGGCGCGCTCGCGGCGGCCGGACCTGAAGATCGAGGGTCCGATCCAGTACGACGCCGCCGTGGAGCCGTCCGTAGCCGCCACCAAGCTGCCCGGCTCGGAGGTCGCCGGGCAGGCCACCGTGCTGATCTTCCCCGACCTCAACACCGGCAACAACACCTACAAGGCCGTGCAGCGCTCGGCCGGCGCCGTCGCCGTCGGCCCGGTGCTGCAGGGCCTGCGCAAGCCGGTCAACGACCTGTCCCGGGGCGCGCTCGTCCAGGACATCGTCAACACCGTCGCCATCACGGCGATCCAGGCCCAGACCCCCAGCGAGAAGGCGGCCGAGCTGTGACCACCCCGACCCGAGTCCTCGTCCTCAACTCCGGCTCCTCGTCGGTGAAGTACCAGTTGCTGGACATGCGCGACAGCAGCCGGCTGGCGGTGGGGCTGGTCGAGCGGATCGGCGAGCAGACCTCACGGCTGGAGCACACCTGTGTGGCGAGCGGCGAGACGCGGGAGCACAACGGGCCGATCGCCGACCACGACGCGGCGCTCAAGGCCGTCGCCGAGGAGCTCGCCCGGGACGGCGCGGGCCTGGACTCCCCGGAGCTGGCCGCGATCGGGCACCGGGTGGTGCACGGCGGCATGTTCTTCACCGAGCCGACCGTGATCGACGAGGCGGTGCTCACCGAGATCGAGCGGCTGATCCCGGTCGCGCCGCTGCACAACCCGGCCAACCTCACCGGCATCCGCACCGCGACGGCGCTGCGCCCGGACCTGCCCCAGGTGGCCGTCTTCGACACGGCCTTCCACACCACGATGCCGGAGTCCGCGGCGCGCTACGCGATCAACCCGAGGATCGCGGACCGGCACCGCATCCGCCGGTACGGGTTCCACGGCACCTCGCACGCCTACGTCTCCCGCCGGACCGCTCGGCTGCTGGGCAAGGACCCCTCGGAGGTGAACGTCATCGTGCTGCACCTCGGCAACGGCGCCTCGGCGTCCGCGGTCGAGAAGGGCCGGTGCGTGGACACCTCGATGGGGCTGACGCCTTTGGAGGGGCTGGTGATGGGTACGCGATCCGGTGACCTGGACCCGGCCGTCATCTTCCATTTGGCTCGTGTCGGCGGAATGTCCATGGACGAGATCGACAGTCTTCTCAACAAGAGGAGCGGTCTGTTCGGCCTGTGCGGGGACAATGACATGCGCGAGATCCGCCGCCGGATCGACGAGGGCGACGAAGAGGCCGCCCTCGCCTTCGACATTTACATTCACCGGCTCAAGAAGTACATCGGCGCCTATTTCGCGGTGCTCGGCCGAGTGGACGCGGTCGCGTTCACGGCCGGGGTCGGCGAGAACGCGGCGCCGGTGCGCGAGGCGGCGATCGCCGGCCTGGAGCCGCTGGGGCTGGCGGTCGACGGCGAGCTGAACGCGGTGCGCGGTGCCGAGCCGCGGCTGATCTCGCCCGCGTCCGCCCGGGTGGCGGTCGCGGTGGTGCCGACCGACGAGGAACTGGAGATCGCGACACAGACCTACGAGCTGGTCGGAAAGAAGAGCTGAGCAATACACCGGAGTAACACGCCTGAGCGCATGACCGCCCATTTGTATCTTCCGCCAGACGGAATATTCCGCAGCGAAACAAACCGATAGGATCGCCCCATGCGCCGTTCGAAAATCGTCTGCACTCTCGGCCCCGCGGTCGACTCCCACGAGAAGCTCGTCGCCATGATCGAGGCGGGTATGAACGTGGCCCGCTTCAACTTCAGCCACGGCTCCCAGGCCGAGCACCAGGCGCGGTACGACCGCGTCCGGGCCGCGTCCAAGGAGACCGGCCGTGCCATCGGCGTCCTCGCCGACCTGCAGGGCCCGAAGATCCGCCTGGAGACCTTCGCCGAGGGTCCGGTCGAACTCGAGCGGGGTGACGAGTTCGTCATCACCACCGAGGACGTCCCGGGCGACAAGCAGATCTGCGGGACGACCTACAAGGGCCTGCCGGGCGACGTCTCGCGCGGCGACCAGATCCTGATCAACGACGGCAACGTCGAGCTGAAGGTCCTGGACGTCGAGGGTCCCCGGGTGCGGACGATCGTCATCGAGGGCGGCGTGGTCTCCGACCACAAGGGCATCAACCTGCCCGGCACGGCCGTGAACGTGCCCGCGCTGTCCGACAAGGACGTCGAGGACCTGCGCTTCGCCCTCCGCATGGGCTGCGACATGGTCGCGCTCTCCTTCGTCCGGGACGCCAAGGACGTCAACGACGTGCACCGGGTGATGGACGAGGAGGGCCGCCGGGTCCCGGTGATCGCCAAGGTGGAGAAGCCGCAGGCGGTCGACAACATGACGGACGTCGTGATGGCGTTCGACGGCGTGATGGTGGCCCGCGGCGACCTGGCCGTCGAGTACCCGCTCGAGAAGGTCCCGATGGTGCAGAAGCGCCTGATCGAGCTGTGCCGGCGCAACGCCAAGCCGGTGATCGTGGCGACCCAGATGATGGAGTCGATGATCACCAACTCCCGCCCGACCCGCGCCGAGGCCTCCGACGTGGCCAACGCGATCCTGGACGGCGCGGACGCGGTCATGCTGTCGGCGGAGTCCTCGGTGGGCGCCTATCCGGTCGAGACCGTCAAGACGATGTCGAAGATCGTCAGCGCGGCCGAGGAGGAGCTGCTCTCCAAGGGCCTGCAGCCCCTCGTCCCCGGCAAGAAGCCGCGCACGCAGGGCGGTTCGGTGGCCCGTGCCGCCGCCGAGATCGCCGACTTCCTCGGCGGCAAGGGCCTGATCGCCTTCACCAAGTCCGGTGACACCGCCCGCCGTCTGTCCCGCTACCGCGCGACCCAGCCGATCCTGGCCTTCACCACCGACGAGGGCACCCGCAACCAGCTCACGCTGAGCTGGGGCGTGGAGTCCCACGTCGTGCCGTTCGTCAACAGCACCGACGAGATGGTCGACATGGTGGACCAGGAGCTGGCCAAGCTGGCCCGCTTCAGCCCCGGCGACACCGTGATCATCACCGCCGGCTCGCCCCCCGGCGTCCCCGGCACCACCAACATGGTGCGGGTGCACCACCTGGGCAGCCAGAGCGACTGACCGGCCGAGGGTCTCGGCACGCACTGAGGGCGCCCCCTGTGGCAGGGGGCGCCCTCAGCTCTGTGCGCGGCTCCCGAACGGGCTTGTGCGCGGGCTCAGTCGGTGGTGTACAGGTGCATGCCGGGCACGTGCAGGTTGCCGCCGAACTGGGCCGCCTGGACCACGTGGACCTTGGTGAAGTAGATCAGCGGGATGTTCAGCGGCGGCGGGCTGTCCGGGCTGAACGTGACCGGGATCAGCCCCAGCAGGTTGCCGGAGATGCTCTCGGTGTACATCACCGTGTCGCCGCCGGTGATCGTGGAGTTCGATCCCTTGGCCGCCTGCACGTGGTACGTCTTGCCGGCCTGCTTGTCCTTCACCGTCTGGTGCAGGTCGCCGATGTCCGTGCCGCCCGAGATGACGTACTTCAGCACCTTCTTGGTGGTGCCGTTGGCCGTCCTGACCTCGACGACGCCCTTGTAGTCGGCGCCCTTCAGCGTCAGCGAGCTGGCGTCCAGGTACCAGGGGTCGTCCGCCACCGGCACCTTGTTGTCGACGCCGCCCTCGGCGTCGGTGGCCGCCGGGCAGTCGTCGGGGGACGTGGTGGAGCTCGCGGACGGGCTGGGCGTGGCCGACCCGGCCGCGTCCTCGACCGTCTTCGTGGTGTCCTCGGCCGCCTTGGACACCTTGTCGGTGGTGTCCTTGACGGTGTCGGTGGTGTCCTTGACGGTGTCCGTGACGGCCTTGGTGGTCTTCCCGACCGTGTCCTTGACCGTGCCGGTCGCGCTGTCCCCGGCGGTGGAACCGGACGAGGGGGACGCGGACGGCTCCGGGCTCGCGGACGTGCCGGAGTCCGTCTTGCCGCCGGTGAGGATGTCACCGAGCGCGTCGCCGAGACCGCCCAGCACACCACCGCTGCTCTTGCTCGCCGACGGGGACGGCGTCGCGGTGTCCCCGCCGGACCCGGAGCCGGAGCCCGAACCCGAGCCGGAGGAGCCGGACGTCGCAGTGGGCTCGGGCGTGGACTTCTCGTCGGAACCTGAATCCGGCGAGGCGGTCTTGCCCGGGTCCTGCTTGTCCGTGGTCCCGGCGGACGCCGTGGGGGTGGGCGTCGCCGTGTCCGTGGACTCGCTCGCGGACGGCGAGGGCGACTCCGAGGCCTTCCCGTCGTCCTTCAGCGCGTCCACGCAGTCCTTGTACTCCGCGGCCTTCTGGCTGTTGGACGTCGTCCCGCCGTTGTCGGCGAGGGCGAGCGTCGACGTGAAGCCCATGCCCACGATGACGGCGGTGGGCATCGCCACGGAGACGATCGCCTTGCCCGCGGGCATGTGGAACCTGGTGAACAGCGGCTTCCTGGGCGCCGCGTGGCGGGGACCGGTTCTCGCACGGGACCCCTCCACATCGGTCCCGTGGATCGCCTCGTCAGCCGGCACTGTGCCTCCCGTTCGCCCCGTTGGCCGGGCTCGTTCCTGACAGGTCGTTCGACTCGCTCGCGGCGTTCGCGTCCTTGTCCAGCCAGGAACCGGAAGGGGCTTCCTGCCCCGCGTCGGTTCCCTCGGCGGGCTCCGCGGCCGGTCCGCCCGGCGCCCACGACACGGCCATCGCACCGCCGACCAGGGCGAGCAGGAAGCCGATGATGAAGCCGCCGAAGTTGGACACGGGCAGGGACACCAGCCCGAGCAGGATCGCGGCGACGCCGGCGAAGGTCCGTACGTGCTTCTGGAACCAGAGGCTGAGGCCGAGGACGACGAGCAGTACGCCGATGATCAGGGATCCGGCTCCCGCCGTGGTCGCCATCGCCAGGGTCAGGTGACCGACCTGGAGATGTGCGTACGGGAAGTACATGATCGGAAAGCCGCTGAGCAGGACGAAGAGGCCGGCCCAGAACGGCCGGGTGCCCCGCCAGGCGCGGAACTGCAGCCTCCGGCGGGTGAACTCGCCGGATTCGGCGGCAGGAGTCTCGGCGCTCATGGAAAACAGCTCCCTGGTGCGGCGTTGCTGTGGTGGTGATGGGTGCCGCGTATGAACACGCGGCCGGAGTGTGGACGGGCGGGGCGCCTTCGGCCCCCCGCCCGTCAGCGAGTGCCTAGTAGCACTCGTGCGTACCCGTCGACAGCGACATCTTCAGGCCGCTGAGCTTGAAGGTTCCGGCGGTGGTCGCCCACGCCGTCTGCTTCACGTCGGTCAGCGTGGCCGTGTCGGCCTGCTGGGCGAAGCCGAACGGGTTGGCCTGCTCGCCGTTGCCCTTCATGCCCGGACCCTTGGTGGCGTCCTTGGCCGCAACACCGATGTCGATGTTCTTGAAGACCGCGTCGGCGTTGAGGTCGGCGACGTCGATGTAGAGGTTGTCGGCCTCCACCGGCTTGGCGCCCTCGCCGGCCTTCAGGATCAGGCTGACGGACCCGAAGACCGGGACCTTCGGGGTGACGACGGACTGGCACAGGCTGTTGATCGTGGCGCTCTTGAACGCCGAGACCGCGACCGGGTGCGCCGTCTTCTCACCGTCGAGGGTGTACCCCGAGTCGATCGCGCCGTACTGCGCGAAGCCGTTGCCGACCAGCTTGTCGGCAGTCACCTTGAACGACTGCCCCGAAACGCTGAACGAAGCAGCGAGAGCACCCTGCGCCAGGGCGACACCTATCGCTGCCGTGGCGGCGACGCTGGGCACCATGACCACAGCGAACCGCTTCCATCTGGTCCCGCCACGCACCTGGGACTCCATATTTCCTCCTTCTCGGACGTACATCTCCTGGCCCGACTCGCCCCAATCGGCGGCTCAGCCAGGCAGGGATGGGAGAAGTGCTACGTCCTCGGAAAGGAGAGCGCCCGTACTCATCAGGCGCGAACCGCGCCCGAACCACCGGCGATCACCCCCGAGCGACAACCACTGGTCGCGCCTGACACGCATCACGCACAACCTGGACAGGCTTCGCCGTGCGGCGAAGACCCCCCTGCCCTAGAGCCGGCGCCACTGCCGCCGGCTCTGCTCGGTGGGGACCCAGAGTCTCCCTCGACCCGACCGGCTGCCGGGGGTACGGGAATGGACCGAGCGTCGCCGATCGTGGTGCATTCTCGGCCGGGACACAAGGGGGTTCGTTACTCGCTAGTAACGGCCGGATAACCGAACAACGACCCAGCGGTCTCGAAGGGCGACGCTGGGTGTCAGTCAGGGGCAGAGCAAAGCCGTTGATCCTTGGACGAATCCAGACAGACCAACGGCCTCGATTTACTCCGAGTAACAGCGGCCGCAATTGCCAAGTTTTGGCAAAGTGCGGCCGCCCTGACGCCTCGTAGGCGAATTTTTCACTCCGGCATCACATGCCGTGGTGTTTAGCGACTGGTCAGAACAGAGCCCGGGCCAGGGCCCGTCGGGCGGTGACCACCCTCGGGTCCTCCGGCCCCACGACCTCGAACAGCTCCAGCAGCCGGCGCCGCACCGCGTCCCGGTCGTCGCCCGCCGTGCGCCGCACGGTGTCGATCAGCCGCCCGAAGGCGTCGTCGACGTGACCGCCCACCAGGTCCAGGTCGGCGGCCGCGATCTGCGCGTCCACGTCGCCCGGCTTGCCGGCGGCCTCCTCGCGCACCCGCTGCGGGTCCATCCCCTGCACCCGCTGCAGCAACTCCGCCTGGGCGAGGCCGAGTTTGGCCTCCATGTTGCCCGGGTCGTCGCTCAGCACGTTCTTGTACGCCTGGACGGCCCCGCCCAGGTCACCCGCGTCCAGCGCCCGTACGGCGGCCTCGAGCAGGGCGTCGTACGGACCCGCCGGCGCCTCCTGCGGTGCGGCGCCGCCCGGCTCGGCGTCCGGGTCGACGGTCAGACCGGTCAGCCCGAAGCGCTGCTCGGCGACCTGCACGAGCTGGTCAAGGGTCTCGCGGATCTGCTGCTCGCCGGCGGCCCCCTGGAAGAGGGGCAGCGCCTGCCCCGCGACGACGGCGAAGACGGCCGGGATCCCCTGGACCCCGAACTGCTGCATCAGCATCTGGTTGGCGTCGACGTCGATCTTGGCGAGCACGATGCGCCCGTTGTACTCGACGGCCAGCCGCTCCAGGACCGGGCTCAGCTGCTTGCAGGGCTGACACCACTCGGCCCAGAAGTCGATGACGACCGGTACTTCGGCGGACCGTTGCAGGACATCCCGCTCGAATCCCGCTTCATCGACGTCGATGACGAGGTCGGCCGGGGATACGGCCCCCGCGCCGCCCTGCCGGGCGGCTTCGGCGCGCGTCTGCTCGGCCTTGGCCTTGGCCTCCTGGGCCGCCTTCACGGCGGCGAGGTCGACGACGCCGCTCATGGACATGTTCCGTGGCTGCATGCGTCTATCCTCCCCCGTCTCGGCGCGTGAAGAAAAAAGCGGTGTGATCGGCGCCGGGTCCCCACCCCACGCCCGTGGTCGTCGCCCGTGTACGTCCCGCACGAGCTTTCGCTACGACCCGTAGCGTAATGCCAAGCGGGGGCGCCGCGGCACCACTCTCCGGTGATCTCCCTCACGACCGCACAGATTCCGCCGGTTATGGTCGACGCATGCAGAGCCGCCACCCCGCCAGCCGTACCGGACGCCCGCGCAGCGCCGCCGCGGACGCCGCGATCCTGGCCGCCACCCGGGACGCGCTGGTGGAACTGGGCTGGTCGGGGCTGACCCTGAGCGACGTGGCCACGCGGGCCGGGGTCGCGAAGACGACGCTCTACCGCCGCTGGGCGGGCAAGCACGAACTGGTGGTGGACGCGGTCGCGGAGCTGTTCGACGAGCTCGAACTGCCCGACCGGGGCAGCCTGGCCGCCGACATCGAGGGCGTGGTGCTCCAGTTCGCGGCGATCCTGGCCCGGCCGGAGGCCAGAAGTGGCTTGATGGCGGTGGTCGCGGAGGCGACCCGCGACGACGCGCTGCGCGAGCGGATCCGCGCCTCGATCGTGGACCGGCAGATGCGCCTGGTCCTGGAGGGCCGCGCCCGGGCCCAGCGGCGCGGCGAACTCCCGCCGGAACCGGACCCGGCGGAGTCCTCCCGCACGGTGGACCTGATCTTCGACATGGTGGCGGGCGCGGTGGTCCACCGCACCCTGGTGAGCGGCAAGCCGGCGGACGAGGCCTGGGTGCACGGCTTCACCCGGGTGCTGCTCCTCGGCCTGACCGCCCAGCCGGACGGCGGGACGGCCCGGGCCGGGTAGCCCCAGGGGGCGCAGCCGCCCCCTGGAGCCGTCCGCCGCCCGCGGCGGAGCTAGAAGCCCGCCGGTTCCGTGTAGACCCCCCACTCGTCCCGCAGCACCCCGCAGATCTCGCCCAGGGTCGCCTCGGCCCGCACCGCGTCGAGCATCGGCTCGATCATGTTGGCCCCGGACCGGGCGGCGCCCAGCATGTCCGCGAGGGCGGCGCGCACCGCGTCCTCGTCCCGCGCCGTCTTCCGCTCGCCCAGGACGCGGACCTGCTCCCGCTCCACCTCGTGGCTGACCCGCAGGATCTCCAGGTCCCCGGTGACCGAGCCGGTGGCGACGTTGACGCCCACGACCCGCTTCTCGCCCTTCTCCAGGGCCCGCTGGTAGCGGAAGGCGGACTCCGCGATCTCGCCGGTGAACCAGCCGTCCTCGATCCCGCGCAGGATGCCGGAGGTGATCGGCCCGATGGGGTGCTGCCCGTCCGGGTGCGCCCTGAGCCCGCGCTCCTTGATCTGCTCGAAGATCTTCTCCGCGTCCGCCTCGATGCGGTCCGTGAGCTGCTCGATGTACCAGGAACCGCCCAGCGGGTCGGCCACGTTGGCGACGCCGGTCTCCTCCATCAGCACCTGCTGGGTGCGCAGCGCGATCTCGGCGGCCTGCTCGCTGGGCAGCGCCAGCGTCTCGTCGAGCGCGTTGGTGTGCAGCGAGTTGGTTCCGCCGAGCACGGCGGCCAGCGCCTCCACGGCCGTGCGCACCACGTTGTTGTACGGCTGCTGGGCGGTCAGCGAGACGCCCGCGGTCTGCGTGTGGAAGCGCAGCCACTGCGCCTTCTCGCTCTTCGCGCCGTAGACGTCGCGCATCCACCGGGCCCAGATCCGCCGGGCGGCGCGGAACTTGGCGATCTCCTCGAAGAAGTCGACGTGCGCGTCGAAGAAGAAGGACAGGCCGGGCGCGAAGACGTCCACGTCGAGCCCGCGGCTCAGGCCCAGCTCGACGTAGCCGAAGCCGTCGGCGAGCGTGTACGCCAGCTCCTGCGCGGCCGTCGCCCCCGCCTCGCGGATGTGGTAGCCGGAGACCGACAGCGGCTTGTACGCGGGGATGCCGGCCGCGCAGTACTCCATCAGGTCGCCGATCAGCCGCAGATGGGGCTCCGGCTGGAAGAGCCACTCCTTCTGGGCGATGTACTCCTTGAAGATGTCGGTCTGCAGCGTGCCGTTGAGGACCGACGGGGCCACGCCCTGCCGCTCGGCGGCCACCAGGTACATGCAGAAGACGGGCACCGCGGGCCCGCTGATCGTCATGGAGGTGGTCACGTCGCCGAGCGGGATGTCCTTGAACAGGACCTCCATGTCGGCGGCCGAGTCGATGGCGACACCGCAGTGGCCGACCTCGCCGAGCGAGCGCGGGTCGTCGGAGTCGCGCCCCATGAGCGTCGGCATGTCGAAGGCGACGGACAGTCCTCCGCCGCCCGCGGCGAGGATCATCTTGTACCGCTCGTTGGTCTGCTCGGCGTTGCCGAAGCCGGCGAACTGGCGGATCGTCCAGGTGCGGCCCCGGTAGCCGGTGGGGTGGAGCCCGCGCGTGAAGGGGTACTCCCCGGGCCACCCGATCCGCTCGAATCCCTCGTACGCGTCCCCGGGGCGGGGTCCGTACACCGGCTCCACGGGATCGCCGGAGAGCGTGGTGAAGTCTGCGTCGCGCTTGCGCGCGGCGTCGTAACGGGCCTGCCAGCGCCGGCGGCCTTCCTCGATGGCGTGAGCGTCCATACCAGCGAATTTACTTGGACGTCCTAGTAAATGTCGATGGCAACCGGGTCACGACCACGAGAACACCGCCGTACGGGTGCCGTACGGCGGTGTGGCGCGGCTTGCGGTCAGGCCTTGGCGACGGCCGGCCCCGGGTCGGCGACCCTGCCGTCGAGCTCGCGGCTGATCCGGCGCTCGACGAAGAAGGCGGCCGTCGGGATCGTGCCCGCGAGCAGCACCCAGAGCTGCTTGCCGACCGGCCACTTCGCCTTGGAGCCCAGGTCGAAGGCGAAGACCAGGTAGACGACGTACAGCCAGCCGTGCGCGATGGCGACGACCCGGGTGACGTCGGCGGCACCGTCCATGTCCAGCCCGTACTTCGCGATCATGCTCAGGCACAGCAGCACCAGCAGCACACCGGTGACGTAGGCCAGGACGCGGTAGCGGGTCAGCACGCTCTTCTTCATGCCGTCGAGCGTAACCGTCCGTTCCGGGAGATCTTGTCCCGGGTCACCCCTCGTCGAAGTCGTGTGCCGCGATCCGCAGCGGGCGCAGCATGGCGAAGATCTCCGCGCACTCCTCGGCGTCGTAGGCGCCGAGGCCGAAGTCCATGGCCATCAGGTCGCGGGTGGCCGCGTCGACCACCTCGCGGCCCTTGCCGGTGATGACCGCGAGCGTGCCGCGGCCGTCGTTGGGGTTGGGCCGCTTGGCCACCAGACCGGACCTGACCAGCCGGTCCACGGTGTTCGTCACCGACGTGGGGTGCACCATGAGCCGCTCGCCGATCTTGGACATCGGCAGCTCGCCGGCCTTGGAGAAGGTGAGCAGCACCAGCGCCTCGTAGCGCGCGAAGGTCAGCCCGTACGGCTTGACCACCGCGTCGACCTCGGCCAGCAGGATCTGCTGCGCCCGCATGATCGAGGTGATCGCGGCCATCGCGGGCACGTTTCCCCAGCGCTGCTTCCAGAGCTCGTCGGCGCGCGCGATGGGGTCGAAGGGGAGGCTGAGAGGCTTCGGCACGTCAGCAGACCCTACCGGCCGGTCATATGCCGGTCAGCCCCGTCTCGGCTTTCGGTCACCCGGGACCGCCGGCGCGGGACGGGTCAGTCGGCGAGGTGCCGTTCCACGGTCTCGACCTTGGAGGTGAGGCCGTCGGTCACGCCGGGCCGGATGTCCGCCTTGAGGACGAGCGAGACGCGCGGCGCCCGGGCCTCCACCGCCGCGACGGCCCGCCGGACGACGTCCATGACCTCGTCCCACTCGCCCTCGACGGACGTGAACATGGCGTCGGTGCGGTTGGGCAGCCCCGACTCGCGGACCACGCGGACGGCGTCGGCGACGTACTCCCCCACGTCCTCGCCGACGCCCAGGGGCGTCACGGAGAAGGCGATGATCATGCGTTCACGACCCCTTCCTTGCGGGCGCGGGCGGCGATGACGGCGCTCTCGGCCTCGCGGCGCAGCCTGCGCTCCGCGAAGAAGCCGCCGGTGGGCAGGACGGAGAGGACGAAGTAGAGGGCCGCCGTGCCGAAGCTCCACCTGGCGCGGTTCCAGGCGTCCGCCCAGAAGAGGACGTACAGGACGAACAGCACGCCGTGGACGGCGCCCATCACGGGCACCGCGTTGAAGTCCGTGGTCCGCTTCAGCACCGAGCACAGGAGCAGGACCAGGAAGGACACGGCCTCCGGCGCGGAGACCAGGCGGAGACGGCGGAGGGCGGAGGCGGTCTTGATGTCCACGGATCACCTTCGGTGGGAGTTGCGACGACGGGCCGGCTGCTTTGTGAACACACGCACAAGCCGACCCCATTCTGGCAAACAGCGCCCCTGAGGGTGCGCTCAGGGTCGTTCTCCACCCACGGGCCCTGTTCCCTCCACCCGGCTCGCCGCTACTTTCCCTGCGTGGCGATGTTCCGACTTCAGGGAAGCAAGGTGCTCGCCGTCGACATGACCGGGGACGCCGTCAAGGCGAAGAACGGCTCGATGGTCGCGTACGACGGGCAGATGACCTTCAAGAAGCTGAGCGGCGGCGGCGAGGGCCTGCGCGGGATGGTGACCCGGCGGCTCACCGGCGAGCAGATGACGGTGATGGAGGTGAGGGGGCAGGGGACCTGCTGGTTCGCGGACCGGGCCGCGGAGATCAACCTGGTCGGCCTGCGCGGGGACAAGCTCTACGTCGAGTCGAGCAACCTGCTCGCGGCCGACGCGGGGCTGCGCACGGGCACGACGTTCACCGGGCTGCGAGGCGCCTCGCAGGGCAACGGGCTGTTCACGACGACCGTCGAGGGGCACGGACAGGCGGCCATCATGTCGGACGGCCCGGCGGTGGTGCTCCGGGTCAGCCCGCAGTACCCGCTGATCGTCGACCCGGGCGCCTACATCGCCCACCAGGGCGACGTACGGCAGACGTTCCAGTCCGGTGTGACGTTCCGCACCCTCTTCGGGGAGGGCGGCGGCGAGGCCTTCCAGATCCGCTTCGAGGGCGACGGCCTGGTGTACGTGCAGCCGAGTGAGCGCAACACGATCGCGGGGGACCTGTGAGATGACCTTCCGGGAGATCAACAGCAAGATGGTCGAGGCGACCGTGGTGCCCGGGCAGCGGCTGTTCAGCCAGCGCGGGGCGATGCTCGCCTACCGGGGCGAGGTGTCCTTCACCCCCAACGTCCAGGGCGGCCAGGGCGGCCTGATGTCCATGATCGGGCGCCGGGTGGCCGGCGAGGCGGCCCCGCTGATGTCCGTCGAGGGCAGCGGCACGGTCTTCTTCGGGCACGGCGGCCACCACGTCCACGTCATCGCCCTCACCGGCGACACCCTCTACGTGGAGGCCGACCGGCTGCTCGCCTTCGAGGGCACGCTCCGGCAGGGCACGATGTTCATGGGCTCCCAGGGCGGGGTGATGGGCCTGGTGCGCGGCCAGGTCACCGGTCAGGGCCTGTTCACCACCACCCTCCAGGGCCAGGGCGCGGTGGCCGTGATGGCGCACGGCGGCGTCTTCGAGATCCCGATCACCCCGCAGCGCCCGGTGCACGTGGACCCGCAGGCCTACGTCGCCCACCACGGCGACGTGCGCAACAGGCTGTCCACCGCGCTCGGCTGGCGGGACATGGTGGGCCGCGGCTCCGGGGAGGCGTTCCAGCTGGAGCTGAGCGGCAGCGGCACGGTGTACGTCCAGGCCTCGGAGGAGAAGCTGTGAGCGCGTACGGAACCCCCGGCGGCCCCGTGGTGCACGACCCGATGACCCTGCCCGCCGACGACAACGTGAACAAGTACACGTTCTGCGTCGAGCTCAAGGGCGGGGAGTGGTTTCTGCAGAAGGGGAAGATGATCGCCTACTACGGGGCGATCGAGTTCAACGGCATCGGACACGGGCGACTCGACCGACTTGTCCGTACGTCGTTCCATTCGCCACTGCACGCGAGCGACTGGGTCGTGGCGGCCGGCTCGGGGAAGATGCTGCTGGCCGACCGGGCCTTCGACGTCAACTCGTACGACCTGGACGACGGGAACTTGACCATTCGCGCGGGCAATCTGCTCGCTTTTCAGCCAAGTCTCGCGCTCAAGCAGTCGATCGTGCCAGGTTTTCTGACACTCATCGGAACCGGAAAGTTCGTGGCCGCATCTAACGGTCCGGTGGTGTTCCTGGAACCGCCGATCCGGGTGGACCCCCAGGCGCTGGTCGGATGGGCCGACTGCCCGTCACCGTGTCATCACTACGACCACGGGTACCTGACGGGTGTCATGGGCGGTCTACGTGCGATGACGGGCCTGGGCGGGGCTTCCGGAGAGGAGCACCAGTTCGAGTTCGTCGGCGCCGGGACGGTCCTGCTCCAGTCGAGTGAGACGCTGATGGCGGAGCAGTCGACGGGGGCGGTTCCGCCCGAACCGGGGGTCCCCGGCGGTGGCGGAGCGGGGCCGGGTGGACACGGTCCGCAATCGACGGGCGCACCGCGCCTTCCCGGACAGCTCGGGGACCTCCAGCGTCGCTTCGGGCTGTGAGCGGTAGTCTGCGGAGTGTGACGGCTCGAACGCGTGCGCACCGTCACACCATCCGAAGTAGTTCGTCATTCAACTTCTTAGGTAGACTTCATTCATGGAGACCGAGACGGCCACGCGCTGGCTGACCGATGCGGAGCAGTGCGCCTGGCGCACCCACCTGGAGGTCAACAGGCTGTTGACGTACCAGCTCGAAAAAGATCTGCAGCCGTTCGGCCTGACGATGAACGACTACGAGATTCTCGTGAACCTGTCCGAGTCGGACGACGTACGGATGCGCATGAGCGACCTGGCGTCCGCCACGCTGCAGTCGAAGAGCCGGCTCTCGCACCAGATCACGCGGATGGAGAACGCGAACCTGGTCCGGCGCGAGAACTGCGAGTCCGACCGCCGGGGGCTGTACGCCGTGCTGACCGAGCACGGCATGGAGACGATGCGGAAGGTCGCGCCGCACCATGTGGCGTCGGTGCGCCGGCATTTCATAGACCTGCTGTCGCCCGACGCGCTGACCGAGCTGGACAAGGCGCTCAAGCCGATCGCCGAGCACCTGAGGGGGCACCGGGGGCGTCCCTGACAGCCGCCGTCCCTCCGGGGCGCGGGTACGGCCCGCGTCCCGGAGGCCGCACCCGGCCGCCCGGCGGTCAGCCCTCCGTCAGGCCCGCCACCAGTTCGTCCGCCGCGCGGTAGGGGTCGAGACCGCCCGCCACGATGCGCTCGGCGAGGGCGCTGAGCCGGCGGTCGCCGTGCAGGTCCCCGATCCGCTCGCGCAGGGCGGTGACCGCGATGGTCTCCACCTCGCGGGCCGCGCGGGCCCTGCGCCGCTCGGCGAGGACGCCGTGCTCCTCCATCCAGGCCCGGTGCTTCTCCAGGGCCTCCACCACCTCGTCGACGCCCTCGGACCGGGCCGCGACCGTCTTGACGATGGGCGGGCGCCAGTCACCGGGACCGCGGGCCTCGCCCAGGCCCAGCATGTGGTTCAGTTCGCGGGCCGTGGCGTCGGCGCCGTCGCGGTCGGCCTTGTTGACGACGTAGACGTCGCCGATCTCCAGGATTCCGGCCTTCGCCGCCTGGATGCCGTCGCCCATGCCCGGGGCCAGCAGCACCACGGACGTGTCCGCCTGGGAGGCGATCTCCACCTCGGACTGGCCGACGCCGACCGTCTCCACCAGGATCACGTCGCAGCCCGCCGCGTCCAGCACGCGGATCGCCTGGGGCGCCGCCCAGGCGAGACCGCCCAGATGGCCCCGGGTGGCCATCGAGCGGATGTAGACACCGGGGTCGGAGGCGTGGTCCGACATGCGGACGCGGTCACCCAGCAGGGCGCCCCCGGAGAACGGCGACGACGGGTCGACGGCCAGGACGCCGACCCGCCTGCCCTGCTTGCGGTACGCCGTGACGAGGGCGGAGGTGGAGGTCGACTTGCCGACGCCGGGCGAGCCGGTCAGGCCCACCACGTAGGCGTTGCCGGTCAGCGGGGCGAGCGCCGCCATGACCTCCCTGAGTTGCGGGGACGCCCCCTCCACCAAGGAGATCAGCCGGGCCACGGCCCGCGGCCGGCCTTCCCTGGCCTGGGCCACCAGAGAGGAGACGTCCTGCATCAAACAGCTCCGTTCACTTCACCGACACGACGGGGGACTCAGGCCTTCGGTACCCGCACGATCAGGGCGTCACCCTGACCGCCGCCACCGCACAGCGCGGCCGCGCCGACGCCGCCGCCCCGGCGCTTGAGCTCCAGCGCCAAGTGCAGCACGAGCCGGGCGCCGGACATGCCGATCGGGTGGCCCAGCGCGATGGCGCCGCCGTTGACGTTCACCTTTTCCGTGGAAACGCCGAGGTCCTTCATTGACTGGACCGCGACCGCCGCGAAGGCCTCGTTGATCTCGACGAGGTCGAGGTCGGAGACCTCCAGGCCCTCCTTCTTCAGGGCGTGCTGGATGGCGTTGGACGGCTGGGACTGCAGCGAGTTGTCCGGGCCGGCCACGTTGCCGTGCGCGCCGATCTCGGCGAGCCACTCCAGGCCCAGCTCCTGCGCCTTGGCCTTGCTCATCACGACCACGGCGGCGGCGCCGTCCGAGATCTGCGAGGAGGACCCGGCGGTGATCGTGCCGTCCTTGGCGAAGGCGGGCCGCAGCTTGCCCAGCGACTCCGCGGTGGTGTCGCCGCGGATGCCCTCGTCCTTGCTGAAGAGGACCGGCTCGCCCTTGCGCTGCGGGATCTCGACCGGGGTGATCTCGGCCTCGAAGATGCCGTTCTTCTGCGCGGCGGCGGCCCGCTGGTGGGACAGGGCGGCGATCTCGTCCTGCTCGGGGCGCTTGATGCCGAGCCGCGTGTTGTGCTTCTCCGTCGACTCGCCCATGGCGATGTTCTCGAAGGAGTCGGTCAGACCGTCGTGGGCCATGGCGTCGAGCACCTCGACGGCGCCGTACTTGTAGCCCTCGCGGGACTTCGGCAGCAGGTGCGGGGCGTTCGTCATGGACTCCTGGCCGCCGGCCACCACGATGTCGAACTCACCCGCACGGATCAGCTGGTCGGCCAGCGCGATCGCGTCCAGGCCCGACAAGCACACCTTGTTGATGGTGAGCGCCGGGACGTTCATGGGGATGCCGGCCTTGACGGCGGCCTGGCGGGCCGGGATCTGCCCGGCGCCGGCCTGCAGCACCTGCCCCATGATCACGTACTGCACCTGGTCGCCGCCGATCCCCGCACGGTCGAGGGCGGCCTTGATCGCGAAGCCGCCGAGGTCGGCTCCCGAGAAGGACTTCAGCGAGCCCAGCAGTCGCCCCATGGGCGTACGCGCGCCCGCGACGATCACCGAGCTGGTCGTACCGGGTGTTCCAGAAGACATGAGCTGCGATCCCCTTACCGGCCTGCACAGCCGAGGAGTGAACGAGGGTTTACTTCGAATGTACTGAGCGGCACTCCGTGCCGTCATCGGCCCGTCGGTGTGATCGCGCGCACGTTGCGTAACCACGCCGGTGGCGCTGCACTGAATCCATGCTGACGCGAATCGACCACATCGGGATCGCCTGCCACGACCTCGACGCCACTGTCGAGTTCTACCGGGCCACGTACGGCTTCGAGGTGTTCCACACCGAGGTCAACGAGGAACAGGGCGTGCGCGAGGCCATGCTCAAGATCAACGAGACGTCCGACGGCGGCGCCTCCTACCTCCAGCTCCTCGAACCGACCCGCGAGGACTCCGCGGTCGGCAAGTGGCTGGCCAAGAACGGCGAGGGCGTCCACCACATCGCCTTCGGCACGGCCGACGTCGACGCGGACGCCGACTCCATCCGGGGCAAGGGCGTACGCGTTCTGTACGACGAGCCACGACGCGGCTCCATGGGGTCGCGGATCACCTTCCTGCACCCGAAGGATTGCCACGGTGTCCTGACAGAACTGGTCACTTCGGCCCCAGTTGAGTCACCTGAGCACTGACCCTCGTACATATGGGCCGGTAGGGTTGGGGGCGGTCGTCCTCAAAACCGGGGCGACCGCATGCCGGGGTCCGGGTTTCGGGGGACGAGCGTCGGGGCAGCAGCCCGTGCTCCGCCGTTGATCTGACACCATTCCCCGGGGGCCCCGTCCGGCGGATGGACGGTGCTCGTTGGAGAAGCTCACCAGGGGACGGATGGGACCGCGCAGTGCGGGGCTACGAGAGCCAGGAGCGAGAGCCGGCGGCTGACGTCGACCACCTCTCTCGGTTCGAGGCCGAGATGAAGCGGCTGAGGACCGAGCGGGAAAAGGCGATCCAGCACGCCGAGGACCTCGGCTACCAGGTCGAGGTGCTGCGCGCCAAGCTGCACGAGGCGCGCCGCACCCTGATGACCCGGCCCGCCTATGACGGCGGTGACATCGGCTATCAGGCCGAGCAGTTGCTCCGCAACGCCCAGATGCAGGCCGACCAGCTGCGCCAGGACGCCGAGCGGGAGCTGAGCCAGGCCCGCGCGCAGACCCAGCGCATCCTGCAGGAGCACGCCGAGCAGGCCGCCCGGCTCCAGACCGAGCTGCAC
Organism: Streptomyces sp. NPDC038135; assembly: GCF_055601245.1. Lineage (NCBI taxonomy): Bacteria > Bacillati > Actinomycetota > Actinomycetes > Kitasatosporales > Streptomycetaceae > Streptomyces > Streptomyces sp. NPDC038135. The sequence continues at coordinate 37,224 of NZ_JBVJXS010000001.1, forward strand.
CAGGAGGCGGTCACCCGCCGCCAGCAGCTCGACCAGGAGCTGGCCGAGCGCCGGCAGACCGTCGAGTCGCACGTCAACGAGAACGTGGCGTGGGCGGAGCAGCTGCGCGCCCGCACCGAGGCGCAGGCCCGCCGGCTGCTGGACGAGTCCCGCGCCGAGGCCGAGCAGGCCATGGCCGCCGCCCGCGCGGAGGCCGAGCGGCTGACCCGGGAGGCCCGCGAGCGGCTGCAGAGCGACGCGGAGGCCGCGCGCGCCGAGGCCGAGCAGCTCCTGCGCCGTGCCCGCACCGACGCCGAGCGGCTGCTGAACGCCGCCTCCACGCAGGCGCAGGAGGCCACCGACCACGCCGAGCAGCTGCGCACCTCCACCGCCAGCGAGTCGGACGCCGCCCGCCGGCAGGCCGCCGAGCTGAGCCGGGCCGCCGAGCAGCGCATGGCGGAGGCCGAGGAGGCGCTGCGCAAGGCGCAGGCCGAGGCGGAGAAGCTCGTCACCGAGGCCAAGGAGGCGGCCGCCAAGACGCTGTCCGGCGCCGAGGCCGCGAACGAGACCCGTACCCGTACCGCCAAGGAGCAGGTCGCCCGGCTGGTCGAGGAGGCCACCAAGGAGGCCGAGAACACCAAGTCCGAGGCCGAGCAGCTGGTCGCGGACGCGCGCGCCGAGGCCGAGCGGATCGTCGCCGAGGCCGGCGAGAAGGCCCGCAGCGTCACCGCCGAGGAGACGGCGACCCAGCTCTCGAAGGCGGCCCGGACCGCCGAGGACGTCCTCGACAAGGCGTCGGAGGACGCCAAGAAGACCATCAAGGCCGCCGCCGAGGAGGCCGAGCGGGTCCGCCGGGAGGCGGAGGCCGAGGCCGACCGGCTGCGCTCCGAGGCGCACGACATCGCCGAGCAGCTCAAGGGCGCGGCGAAGGACGACACCAAGGAGTACCGCGCCAAGACGGTCGAGCTGCAGGAGGAGGCCCGCCGGCTGCGCGGTGAGGCCGAGCAGCTGCGCGCCGACGCGGTCGCGGAGGGCGAGTCCATCCGCGCCGAGGCCCGCCGCGAGGCCGTGGCCCAGATCGAGGAGGCGGCCAGGTCCGCCGAGGAGCTGCTCGCCAAGGCCAAGGCCGACGCCGACGAGCTGCGCCAGAAGGCGACCTCGGACAGCGAGAAGGTGCGCACCGAGGCCATCGAGCGGGCCACCACGCTGCGCCGGCAGGCCGAGGAGACCCTGGAGCGCACCCGCAAGGAGGCCGAGCGGCACCGCGCGGAGGTCGTCGAGCAGTCCGAGGCGCTGAAGGCGGACGCCGAGCGGGCCGCGCGCGAACTGCGCGAGGAGACCGAGCGGGCCGTCGAGGCACGGCGCGCCGAGGCGGCCGAGGAGCTGACCCGGCTGCAGACGGAGGCCCAGGAGCGGCTGGCGTCCGCCGAACAGGCCCTCGGCGAGGCCCGGGAGGAGGCCGCCCGGATCCGCCGGGAGGCCGCCGAGGAGAGCGAGCGGCTGCGCGCCGAGGCCGCCGAGCGGATCCGTACGCTCCAGCAGCAGGCCGAGGACGAGGCCGAGCGGCTGCGCACCGAGGCCGCGTCCGACGCGTCCGCCTCGCGCGCCGAGGGCGAGGCCGTGGCCGTACGGCTGCGCACCGAGGCCGCGACCGAGGCCGAGCGGCTGAAGGTGGAGGCCCAGGACACCGCCGACCGGGTCCGCGCGGAGGCGCAGGCCGCCGCCGAACGGCTCGGCACCGAGGCGTCCGAGACGCTCGCCGCCGCCCAGGAGGAGGCGGCCCGGCGCCGCCGGGAGGCCGAGGAACTGCTCGGCGCCGCGCGGTCCGAGGCGGACCAGGAGCGCGAGCGGGCCCGCGAGCAGAGCGAGGAACTGCTGGCCTCGGCCCGCAAGCGGGTGGAGGACGCGCAGACCGAGGCGACCCGGCTGGTCGAGGAGGCCGACCGGCGCGCCACCGAGATGGTGTCCGCCGCCGAGCAGCACGCCCAACAGGTACGGGACTCCGTCGCCGGGTTGCACGAGCAGGCGCAGGCGGAGATCACCGGGCTGCGCTCGGCCGCCGAGCACGCGGCCGACCGGACGAGGCGGGAGGCCGAGGAGGAGGCGGACCGCGTCCGCACCGACGCCTACGCCGAGCGGGAGCGGGCCGGCGAGGACGCCTCACGGCTGCGGCGCGAGGCGAACGAGGAGGCGGAGGCCGCCAAGGCGCTCGCCGAGCGCACGGTCGCGGAGGCGATCGCGGAGTCCGACCGGCTGCGCGCGGAGTCGTCCGCGCACGCGCAGCGGGTACGCACCGAGGCGTCGGACGCGCTCGCCGAGGCCGACCAGGCCGCCGCCCGCACCCGGGCGGACGCCCGGGAGGACGCCAACCGCATCCGTTCGGACGCGGCGGCCCAGGTGGACACGCTGATCACCGAGGCCACCGCCGAGGCCGAGCGGCTGCAGTCCGAGACGGCCGCCGAGGCCGAGCGGGTGCGCGCCGAGGCGGTCGCGGAGGCGGACCGGGTCCGGGCCGAGGCCGTCGCGAACGCCGAGCAGCTCGTCGGGGACGCCACCGGCGAGGCCGAACGGCTGCGCGCCGAGGCCGCCGAGACGGTCGGCTCGGCGCAGGCCCACGCGGAGCGGCTGCGGGCCGAGGCCGAGCGGCTGCGGGCGGACGCGGAGGCCGAGGCCGAGCGGCTGACCGGGTCCGCGCGCGAGGAGGCGGAGCGCACCCTGGACGAGGCCCGCAAGGACGCCAACAAGCGGCGTTCGGAGGCGGCCGAGCAGGTCGACACGCTCATCACGGAGACCACGGCCGAGGCCGACAAGCTGCTCACCGAGGCCCAGCAGCAGGCGCTGAAGACCACCGCGGACGCGGAGTCGCAGGCCGACACGATGGTGGGCGCGGCCCGCAGCGAGGCCGACCGGATCGTGTCCGAGGCGACCGTCGAGGGCAACTCCCGCGTGGAGAAGGCCCGCACGGACGCCGACGAGCTGCTGGTCGGCGCCCGCCGGGACGCGACCGCGATCCGCGAGCGCGCGGAGGAGCTGCGCGAACGCATCACCACCGAGATCGAGGAGCTGCACGAGCGGGCCCGCCGGGAGGCCGCCGAGACGATGAAGTCGACCGGCGACCGCTGCGACGCGCTGATCAAGGCGGCCGAGGAGCAGCTCGCCGAGGCGCAGGCGAAGGCCAAGGAGCTGGTGTCGGAGGCCAACTCCGAGGCGGGCAAGGTCCGCATCGCCGCCGTCAAGAAGGCGGAGGGGCTGCTCAAGGAGGCCGAGCAGAAGAAGGCCACGCTGGTCCGGGAGGCCGAGGAGCTCAAGGCCGAGGCGGTCCGCGAGGCCCGGCGCACGGTCGAGGAGGGCAAGCGGGAGCTGGAGCTGCTGGTGCGCCGCCGCGAGGACATCAACACCGAGATCTCGCGGGTCCAGGACGTCCTGGAGGCGCTGGAGTCCTTCGAGACCCCGGCGGCCGGCAAGGACAACGGGGTCAAGGCGGGCGCGACGGTCGGTTCCCCCCGATCGGGTGGCAAGTCGTCGGACGGCTAGCGAACGGGAAGGCTGAAGGTGTCTTCTGGGTGCTTTGCCCAGGTCTTTGGCAAGCCGCCCCGTGATCAGCCACCCGAAAGAGGTGTCATTCTCCAGATCAAACACGTATCCGCTCGATGACACACCGCTTCGGCACCTAGGATTCCACCTATCACCTCACCGGTCTCATTCGACAGGAACCCCATGAGCGACACTTCCCCCTACGGCTTCGAGCTTGTGCGGCGTGGGTACGACCGCGCTCAGGTGGACGAACGCATCTCCAAGCTCGTCTCCGACCGTGACAGCGCCCTCTCTCGCATCACCGCGCTGGAGAAGCGCATCGAGGAGCTGCACCTCGAGACGCAGAACGCGCAGGCCCAGGTCACCGATGCCGAGCCGTCGTACGCGGGCCTCGGAGCGCGGGTCGAGAAGATCCTGCGCCTGGCCGAGGAAGAGGCCAAGGACCTGCGTGACGAGGCCCGGCGCGCGGCCGAGCAGCACCGCGAGCTGGCCGAGTCGGCGGCCCAGCAGGTCCGCAACGACGCCGAGTCCTTCGCCGCCGAGCGCAAGTCCAAGGCCGAGGACGAGGGCGTCCGGATCGTCGAGAAGGCCAAGGGCGAGGCCGCCCAGCTGCGTACGGACGCGCAGAAGGACGCGCAGTCCAAGCGTGAGGAGGCGGACGCCCTCTTCGAGGAGACCCGCGCCAAGGCCGCGCAGGCCGCCGCCGACTTCGAGACGAACCTGGCCAAGCGCCGCGAGCAGTCCGAGCGCGACCTGGCCTCGCGTCAGCAGAAGGCCGAGAAGCGCCTGGCGGAGATCGAGCACCGCGCCGAGCAGCTCCGCCTGGAGGCGGAGAAGCTGCGCACCGACGCCGAGCGCCGCGCCCGCCAGACGGTGGAGACGGCCCAGCGTCAGGCCGAGGACATCGTGGCCGACGCCAACGCCAAGGCCGACCGTATCCGTTCGGAATCCGAGCGCGAGCTCGCGGCTCTCACCAACCGCCGCGACTCCATCAACGCTCAGCTCACGAACGTCCGCGAGATGCTCGCCACGCTGACCGGTGCCGCGGTGGCCGCCGCCGGCTCGCCGGCCGAGGACGAGCCGATCTCCCGGGGCGTCCCCGCGCAGCAGACCCGCTAGTCGAGCGACCCGGTGAGGGGCGGTGGGACGTGGTCCCGCCGCCCCTTCCGTCTGCGCGTAGCCTGGCGGGAGAGACGAGGGACCGGCCCGACGGGCGAGACGGGGGGACCCGCCTGACGGGTGAGGAAAGGGGTCCGCCGAATGTCCGACACCGACCGGTCCCTCGAGGACGCCGTCCTCGATCTGCTGGACCGCAGAAGGCCGGGCGCCTCGGTGTGCCCGTCGGACGTGGCCCGTGCGGTCCACCGGTCCGACGACGACGGCTGGCGGGAGCTGATGGAGCCCGTCCGCCGGGCCGCGGCCCGGCTCGCGGCCCGGGGCGAGGTGGAGATCACCCAGCACGGCGCCCCGGTCGATCCCGCGCGGGCCCGCGGCCCCGTGCGGATCCGCCGGCCCTCCCGCTGACCCCGCGCACGGGCGCGTTCCTGGCCGGCGCCCGAGTGGCAGGGCCCCGGCCGCCGTCCTAGCGTGGCCGCATGATCGAGCTCGAGGGGCTGACCAAGCGGTACGGCGAGAAGGTCGCGGTGGACCAGCTCACCTTCACCGTGCGCCCGGGCATCGTGACGGGTTTTCTGGGGCCCAACGGCGCCGGGAAGTCCACGACCATGCGGATGATCCTCGGGCTGGACCATCCCACCGCCGGGGACGTGCGCATCGACGGCCGGCACTACGAACAGCTCAGGGACCCGCTCACCTCGATCGGGGCGCTGCTCGACGCGAAGGCGGTGCACGGCGGCCGCAGCGCCTACAACCACCTGCTGTGTCTGGCGCAGAGCAACGGCATTCCCGCGCGCCGGGTGGCCGAGGTGCTCGACGCCGTCGGACTCACCGCCGTGGCCCGGAAGAAGGCCAAGGGGTTCTCGTACGGCATGGGCCAGCGGCTGGGCATCGCGGGCGCGCTGCTCGGCGATCCGCGGATCCTGATGTTCGACGAGCCGGTCAACGGCCTCGACCCGGAGGGCATCCACTGGATCCGGAACCTGATGAAGTCGCTGGCCGCCCAGGGGCGGACGGTGTTCGTCTCCAGCCATCTGATGAGCGAGATGGCGCTGACCGCCGAGCACCTGGTGGTCATCGGGCAGGGGCGGCTGCTCGCCGACACCTCCATGGCCGACTTCATCCGGCAGCACTCCCGAGCCTACGTGCGCATCCGCACGCCACAGCGCGAGCGGCTCCTCGACGTGCTGCACGAGGGCGGTGTCACCGTCGTCGAGGCGGGCGGCGGCGCGCTGGAGGTGGAGAGCGGCAAGGCCGAGCGGATCGGGGAGCTGGCCGCCCGGAACGGGATCGTGCTGCACGAGCTGAGCCCTCAGCAGGCCTCGCTGGAGGAGGCGTTCATGCGGCTGACGGCCGGGTCGGTGGAGTACCACGCGCACGCCGAACCGGGCGCCCGGTCCAGCCAGGACTGGGGCGCCGGCTGGAAGGGAGCCTGAGCATGGCCGCCGCACAGGTGATCCGGTCCGAGTGGACCAAGATCCGGTCCGTCTCGTCCACGGTGTGGACGCTCTCGCTGGCCGTGGTGGTCACGCTCGCCCTCGGGATGCTCATCTCCGCGCTGACCCGGAACCAGTTCGACAACATGCCGGTGCGCGAGCGGCTCTCCTTCGACGCCACCGTGGTCAGCTTCGCGGGCATGACCCTGGGTCAGCTCGCCATGATCGTGTTCGGCGTGCTCGTCGTCTCCAACGAGTACAGCACCGGCATGATCCGGGTCTCGCTGGCCGCCGTGCCGCAGCGGGGCGCCTTCCTGTTCGGCAAGATCGCCGTGGCCACCGCGCTCGCGCTGGTGGTCGGCATGGCCACCAGCTTCGCCGCGTTCTTCCTCGGGCAGGCCATGCTGGGCTCGCTGCGCACCCATCTCGGCGACCCCGGTGTGCTGCGCGCGGTGATCGGCGGCGGCCTCTACATGACCCTGATCGCGATGTTCTCGATGGGCGTGGCCACGATGCTGCGCTCGCCGCTGCTCTCGCTCGGCATCCTGATGCCGTTCTTCTTCCTGGTCTCCAACATCCTCGGCAACGTCGACGCCACCAGGAAGGTCGGACGCTTCCTGCCCGACCAGGCCGGCAGCCGGATCATGCAGGTGGTGCCGAGGATCGGCGACGACACGCCCTACGGCCCCTGGGGCGGCCTCGGGATCATGGCGCTGTGGGTGGCCGCGGCGCTCGCGGGCGGGTACGCCCTGCTGAAGCGGCGGGACGCCCAGTGACCGGATCCGGCCACTGTCGCTGACGCTCCGGCTTTACTCGTCCTTGGCCGGAACCGTCAGCGCCCGGATATCCTCCTAACCCTTACGGGGGCGTGTGCCCCGCTGTCCTGAACCTTTCGATGGGTGCGGAGCATGATCGAGGCTGTCGGCCTGACCAAGCGCTACGGCGACAAGACCGCCGTGTACAACCTTTCCTTCCAGGTGCGCCCGGGAGCGGTGACCGGCTTCCTCGGGCCCAACGGCTCGGGCAAGTCGACCACCATGCGGATGATCCTCGGGCTCGACAACCCGACGTCCGGCACGGTGACCATCGGCGGCTACCCGTACCGCAGGCTGCCCAACGCCCCCCGGCAGGTCGGCGCCCTGCTCGACGCCAAGGCCGTGCACGGCGGCCGGTCCGCCCGCAACCACCTGCTCAGCCTCGCCCAGCTCTCCGGCATCCCGGCCCGCCGGGTGGACGAGGTGCTCGGGGTCGTCGGCCTGCAGGAAGTGGCGAAGAAGCGGTCCAAGGGCTTCTCGCTGGGCATGGGCCAGCGGCTCGGCATCGCCGCGGCGCTGCTCGGCGACCCCCAGGTGCTGCTCTTCGACGAGCCGGTCAACGGCCTCGACCCCGAGGGCATCCTGTGGGTGCGCAACCTGATGAAGGCGCTGGCCGCCGAGGGCCGTACCGTCTTCGTCTCCTCGCACCTGATGAGCGAGATGGCGCTGACCGCCGACCACCTCATCGTCATCGGACGCGGCCAGCTCCTCGCGGACATGAGCGTCACGCAGTTCATCTCCGCCAACTCCGCCGACTTCGCGCGGGTCCGCACCCCCGACACCGAGCCGCAGCTGCGCGAGAAGCTGTCGTCCGCCCTCACCGAGGCGGGCGGCCACGTGCTGCCTGAGCAGGACGGGGCGCTGCGTGTGACGGGGCTGCCGCTGCCCCGCATCAGCGACCTCGCGCACGAGGCGGACGTACGGCTGTGGGAGCTGTCGCCGCACCAGGCCTCGCTGGAGGAGGCGTACATGCGGATGACGCAGGGTGCCGTCGACTACCGCTCCACCACCGACCAGAAGGCGGGCCTGCAGCAGCCGCTGCCGCCGGGCGCCCAGCCGCCGCTGCCGGTTCCCGGTCAGGGCCAGCCCGGCTGGTACGCCCCGCCGCCGCCGCAGGCGGGCGGCCACCCGTTCGCGATGCAGGCGCCCTCGGGTCCGTACGGCGGTGCGCCGGCGGGCGCGTACGGGGCTCCCGGCGCGGCCGCCCCCAACCCGTACGCCGCTCCCGCCGCGCAGCCGCCGCAGGCGCCGCCGGTCCCGCAGGCGCCCGCGGCCCAGCCTCCGGTGGCCGCTCCCCCGGCCCCGGCCGCCGAACCGTCCCAGTCCGCACCCGCGGCCCCGGCCGCCGACCCGACCCAGCCCGAGGACGCCCGATGAGCACCCACCAGCCCCCGATGCCGCAGGCCCCCGCCGCGCCCGAATGGCAGGCGGCGCCCGGCGCGAACCACCCCGGCTACAGCTCGCCGATCCCGGTCGTGCGCACCCACCTCGGGCACGCGCTGGCCTCCGAGTGGACCAAGATCAAGTCGGTGCGCTCGACCATGTGGACGCTCGGCGTCTTCGTCCTGCTCGTGGTCGGCATCGGCCTGCTGGCCGGTGTGGCGGTCCGCGGCTCCGGCGACCTGGGCGGCCAGAGCCCGCTGACCCTCGGCTTCTTCGGTCTGCTGATCGGCATGATGTGCATCATCACGCTCGGCGTGCTGACCACGGCGTCCGAGTACGGCACCGGCATGATCCGCACGACGACGACCGCGTGCCCGAGCCGTGGCCGGGTGCTGGCCGCCAAGTCGATCGTGTTCTTCGCCCTCGCCTTCGTGGTGACGCTGGCGGTGGTGTCCTTCGTGGCGATGCTCCAGGCGTCCATGCTGGACGGCCAGGGCGCCAAGGACCCGTCCACCGGGGAATGGCTGAAGGCCACGCTCGGCATCAGCCTCTACATCGCGCTGCTCGGCCTGCTGTCGCTGCTCGTCGGCTCGATGATCCGGCACTCGGCGGGCGCCATCACCATCATGATCGGCGCGGTGCTCGCCCCGCTCGTGATCGCGCTGTTCATGAACGCGTCCTCGCTGGAGAAGGTGCAGACGGCACTGCTGGAGTACTCGATCCCGAGCCAGATGGGCGTGTTCTACGACAACACCCTGAGCCACTCCGGCCCGTCGGGCTGGGACCCGCTGTGGATCATGCTGGGCGTGACCGCCGCCGCCTACGCGGGCGCCTACGCGCTGCTCCAGAGCCGGGACGTCTGAGTCCCGGGGTCAGAACCTCGGCGCGTTACGGGACCGCTGCACCCTCGTGGTGCGGCGGTCCTTCGCGTTCCAGCACGCCTTGTGCCAGTGGCGGCGGTCGTCCACGCCCGCGTGCTCCGGCCAGGCCACCACGTGCGGGACGGCGGAGGGGATGAGCTGGTCGCAGCCCGGGCAGCGGTAGGTCTTGCCCTCGGCGCTCGCCCCCGCGACATGGCGCACGCTCCACTCCTCGCCCCGCCAGCTCTCCGAGGACTGCCAGCCGCCGTACCGGCCCGCCTGGTCGTCCTCGGCGCTCGGGCCGGACGATGCGGCTGCCTTCGGTCGGTTGCGACGCGGGGACACGGGACACCTCTCGGAGCTATACAGGAAGCACGGGCCGCGTCCAGCGTACGCGGCGCCGGTACGGGTACGCGTAGCGCTCCGGACCGCACAAGTGCCCCTGCCAGGGGGCGCATTCTGCAGACAATCCGCAAATCTCCCCGCCAGGCCGTGTCCTCGGCACGTGTCAGACGGTTATGCCCAGTGGGGGAGCTCCGGTCGGAGCCAAGGAAGCAGGAAGAGCGATGCGCGTAGGAAGCTTTGTGCTGGCGGCCCAGTTCCCGGGTCAGGGCCCCGGGGAGGCACTGCACCGTGCGGTCCGCTCGGCGGAGGTCGCCGAGCAGGCCGGGCTGGACACAGTGTGGCTGGCCGAGCACCACTTCGTGCCGTACGGCACATGTCCGTCCGCGGTCACCCTGGCCGCCGTGCTGCTCGGCCGCACCGAGCGGGTCCGGGTCGGCACCGCGGTCAGCGTGCTGCCCACCGCGCACCCGGTCGCGCTCGGCGAGCAGGCCGCGCTGCTGCACCTGACGAGCGGCGGGCGGTTCACGCTGGGCGTGGGGCGCGGCGGCCCGTGGGTGGACCTGGAGGTGTTCGGCGCGGGCCTGGAGGCGTACGAGCGGGGGTTCCCGGAATCACTCGATCTGCTGGTGCGCTGGCTGCGCGAACCGTCCGTCGCGGCGTCGGGCGAACGCTTCTCCTTCCGCGAGGTGCCCGTCGTGCCCCGCCCCTCGGAGGCGCTGACGGAGACGCCCGGACCGGAGGTCGTCGTCGCCTGCACCTCACCGGCCACGGTGCGGCTGGCGGCCGAGCGCGGACTGCCGATGCTGCTCGGGATGCACATCGGCGACGAGGAGAAGGCCGAGATGGTCGCCCTGTGGCGGCGCTCCGCGCGGGCCGCGGACCGGCCGGCCGAGGAGATCGCGGGCGCGGCCCATGTCTCGGCGGGCGTCTGCCAGCTCGCGGACCGGCGCACCGACGCCGTGGAGACCCTGCTGAAGGCGATGCCGGGCTGGCTGAAACAGGGCCTCGACGCCCATGTGACGGTGGACGGCCGGGCGCGCGCGATGCGGGACCCTTACGCCTACACCGAACTGCTCTGCGGGCTGCACCCGGTGGGCACCCCGCGGCTGGCCGCCGACCGGCTCGCGGCCACCTCGGAGCGCACCGGGATCTCCCGGTTCGCCCTGCTCGTCGAGGGCTCGGGGGATCTCGCGGCGACGGAGGAGAACGTACGGCGGCTGGGCGCCGAGGTGCTGCCCCAGCTCCGCTGACGCGCCGCCGGATCCCCGGTGCCCAGGGGTGCTTGCCGCCCCAGTACGTATGCACCTCCCCCGGGTGGAGCGGCAAGCGAGCGGCCCTCTGTGTCAGCAGCCGGGTGTCCGCGCGTCAGCAGTCCCGGAGCTCCGGCGACTGGTTCAGCAGCTGGTTGCGCACCGAGGTGAACCGGGCCAGCGTCTCGTTGACCGAGTCGTCCAGCGGGAACACCGCCACCCGGTGGCAGTTCTGGAAGGCCAGCCGTACACCGAAGTGCCGCTGCAGCGCACCGCGTATGGCGTCACTCGCGAGCGCACGCAGCAGCTGACCGCGTGCCTGCTCGTCCGGCGGGGGCGTCTGGTTGTCGGCGAAGGGTCCGCCGTCCACCTTCAGCTGGGCCACCAGGGAGCTGATCATCTCCCACGCATAGGGCAGGGAGGTCCGGACGCAGTCGACGAATGCTGCTTCGTCGACCTCGCCTCGCTCGGCCTGTTCGAGTAGGGCCGGTGAGACGTCGAGCGACATGGGTTCTCCTCTCGCACCCCCGCCGAGCAGGGGTTGCCGGACAGACAAGGGAGTTCGCGATACCGAACACGCTGGGTACACGGACCGCGACCTCCCGTTCTCTACGGTAGGCAACGGTCGGTGACCACACCAGCAGATTGCGTATATGGAACGGTCCCTTTGCGTACACAATCGGCCAGACCTGAACAGGAGTTTCCAGGGATAAAAGGGATGTCCGCACGGACCGGAGGTGCCGGTGGGGCCGGTGCGAGGAGGGCGGATCGCGCGCACCACCGGGTGTCGAGTAGCGTTGCCGACCATGCGTCTCGTCATTGCCCGATGCTCGGTCGACTACGCCGGCCGGCTCACCGCCCACCTGCCCTCGGCGCCCCGCCTGATCCTGGTCAAGGCGGACGGCAGCGTCTCCATCCACGCGGACGACCGGGCCTACAAGCCCCTCAACTGGATGTCTCCGCCCTGCACGCTCAAGGAGGGCGCGGGTGACGACGCGGGCGTGTGGACGGTGATCAACAAAGCGGGCGAGAAACTGATCATCACGATGGAGGAGATCCTCCACGACTCCTCGCACGAACTCGGCGTCGACCCCGGCCTGATCAAGGACGGCGTGGAGGCGCACCTGCAGGAGCTGCTCGCCGACCGCATCGAGACACTCGGCGAGGGCTACACGCTGATCCGCCGCGAGTACATGACCGCGATCGGCCCGGTGGACATCCTCTGCCGGGACGCGGACGGCGGGACGGTCGCCGTCGAGATCAAGCGGCGCGGCGAGATCGACGGCGTCGAACAGCTCACCCGCTACCTCGAACTGCTGAACCGCGACCCGCATCTGGCCCCGGTGCGCGGTGTGTTCGCCGCGCAGGAGATCAAGCCGCAGGCCCGGGTGCTCGCCACCGACCGCGGCATCCACTGCCAGATCCTGGACTACGAGGCCATGCGCGGCATCGAGGACGACAAGCTGCGGCTGTTCTGAGCCGGGCCGCGGCCGTCGCGAGCCGTGGCCACGCCGGTACGGCCGAGGGCCGGTTCCCCCGGGGAGCCGGCCCTCGCGCGTCGTGCGGACGGGATCAGATCACGGAGCCCCGGCCGTCCGACTCCGGTGCGCCGGCCGCGCCGCTCGACGCCGTCGGGGCGCCGGACGCCGGGCCGGACGCCGAGGTGGACGTGCCCGGTGACGAGGACGGGCTGTCCGAAGGGTCCGGGGACTCCGGCGCGGTGGAACTGGGCGGGGGGCTGCTCGGCGGGGTGGACCTGGTCGGCGTGGGCGTCGGCGAGCCCGGCCGGTGCGTGCTCCTGGTCGGCGTCGGCGTCGTGCCCCCGCCGCCGGACCCCTTCGTGGCGCTGGGACGGGACGACGGGCCGGAGCTCGCCGGCGGGGCCGGGTCGTCCGAGGTGCCGTAGGTGCCGTCGGGACCGGGGTTGGTCGGGCTGCTGGAGACTGTGCCGGGTCCGGCGTCGCCGTCGTCGTTCTTCTTCGGGTGGGCCGCCGGGCTGCCGTCGCCGGTGTCCTGGCTCACCGACGGGTTGACGTCGACGGTGCCGGCCGGGTTGCGGTCGGCGTTCTGCTCGGAGGTCATGCCGAGCGTGACGACCGTGCCGAGCACGGCGACGAGGAGCGCCCCGGATCCGGCCGCGACCAGGTTGCGGCGGGCCAGCCGGCGGATGCCGCCGCCGGTCGCGGCGGCCGGGGGCTGCCTGCTGACGAGGGTTTCGCCGGCCGGTCCGAACGGCGCCGTGCGGACGGCCGGCACACCGCCGGGCGGCGACGCGGGGTCCTCCTGGCGGGCGTCGGCCGCCTCCTCGCCGGCCATCGCCGCCACGCCGGGCGCGTCGCCGGCGAGGTCGGCGACCAGCGCCAGCGCGCGGCGCCCGGCGACGGCGCCCCGCTTGTCGGCCAGCGCCCCGCGCAGGGCGCCCGCGGCCTCCAGCTCGGCGCGGGCCCGGTCGAGCTGTCCGCCGCAGAGCGAGAGAACACCCAACTCGTGGTGGAAGTAGACCTGTTCGGAAACGTCACCGCAGAGCCGGGAGGCCTCGGCGCCGGAGCGCAGCGAGCGTTCCCAGGCGCTCCAGTGCAGCCCGGCGGCGAAGGCGGGCGCGGCCGTGCGGGCGAGCCGTACCGCGACGCTCTCCTCGCCCTCGGCGGCGGCCTCCGTGGCCGGCACCACCACGGCGAGCGCGGCGAGGACCGCGTCGGCCTCGGCGCACACCCGCTCGGGGGTGACCGAGGGGTGCCCGGCCCACCAGGCGTAGTGCTCGGCGGCGGTGCGGGCCTCGCCGGGTATGCCGGCGTCGTATCCGGCCGCCTCGAGCTGGGCCTGCACGCCGGCCGCCAGCCGGTAGCGGGAGCCGACCGCCGAGACCAGTCCGCAGCCGGCGAGTTCACCGAGGGCGGCGTCGGCGTGGGTGTCGCCGACGAGGGCGGGCAGATGCGCCTGGTGCGGCACCTCGCCGCCGAGCGCCACCGCGAGGCGGAGGGTGGCGCGGGCGGACGTGCTGAGCCGGGAGGCGAGCAGCGGGGCGGGCGCGGCGGCCTCGCCCAGGGACGGCAGGGCCACCTGGTCGCCGTCGTCGGCGTCGAACTCCTCCTGGAGCGGGGACCGTACGTCCTCGAAGACGCCGTACGCGTCCACCGCCCCGGTGCTGGCGCGGAGCTGGTCGCGCTGCCGGAGCAGGGCGCCGGCCTGCACGAAGCGCAGGGGCAGGCCCTCGGACTCGAACCAGAGGTCGCCGGCCCAGTTGGCCTCCTCCTCGGTGAGGACACGGCCGACGGCCCGCTCCAGGATCTCCACGCCGGCCGCGCGGTCCAGACCGCCGAGGAAGACCTCCTCGACCTCGGAGCCGGCGGCGGGTCCGGGCACGTCCGGGGTGGCGGCGAACAGGAAGGCGCACTCGGGGGTGGCCCCGAGCAGTTCGTCCAGGGCGGCGCCGCCGAACTCCAGGTCGTCCACGACGACGACCGCGCCGATCTCCGCGACGAGGGCGACCAGTTCGTCCTGCTCGGGGCGGTGCGCCGGGGCGTCGTGGACGGCGTGGAACAGGTCGTGGAGGAGGTCGGCGGCGGTGCGGCGGAAGCCGGTGAGCCGGACCACGCCGTCGGGCGCGAGGTCCGCGCAGTCCTCGGCGACGAGGTCGAGCAGGGCGGTGCGGCCGGAGCCGCCGGGTCCGGTGAGCCGCACCGAGCGGCCCCGGGCGAGCAGCCGGACCAGGCGCTCGCGTTCGTCCTGGCGCTCCAGCAGGGAGAGCGCGGGCAGCGCCGGGCCGGGCGGCACCGGCGGCCGGGCGGCGCGTTCGGCCTCGGCGCGTTCGGCGGGCGTGCGCTTACGGGGCCGTTCGGCTCTCTGGTGCGGCGGGCAGGTCTCTATCTCGCTGCCGTCCACCGGGTTGACGGTGAGCAGGAAGCCGCCGGAGACGAGCTGTGCCGTACGGGCGATCGCGGGCGTGCCCGGGCCGAAGTCGGCGGTCAGGGATTCCCGGGGCGGGCGGCGGCTGAGAGCCTGCCCGTGCTCGTCGGGTCCCGGAGTGATCGGGTCCATGGGTTCAAGCCCCCCAAAAGCGTCGTGTGCCCGCGAGTACCGGCCCCTCCCGGCCTGCTGCACACCGCGCTGTCGCTTCTGGTCCGGGCCCGCTCGAGGGTTTCAGGCAGCGGGCGACCGAACCCTAAACCTTCGCACAGTATCCACGACAGGGCGGGGTGCCGCGCGGCCCGAGACGTCACGGTCCGGTGAGGATTGCCCTCGTGGTGCGGTAAGGGGGCTGCGCCCGGCTCTCCCCCGTCGCCCCATTCACCCCCGATCGGCCGCGTTGGGCCCGTCCGGGCGAGCGAGACGGTATCCGGCGAAGTCGGCGACGTGGACGTACCCGAGGCGCTGGTAGAGGGCGTTGCTGGTGGGGTTGTCCGGGTCGGTGAACAGGACGACCTCCGTCGCGCCCGCGGCCAGCGCGGCGCTGCTCGCCTCGGCCGTCACGGCTCCCGCGTAGCCGCGGCCGCGGAGGCGGGCCGGGGTGTAGACGGGGTCCACCCGGACCATGCCGCCGACGACCGAGGTCGCGGCCGCCATGGAGACGGGGGCGCCGTCCGGGGTCTCCCAGAAGGTGAAGTGCCTGTCGCCGAAGCGCGATGCGTCCCAGGAGCCGGCGTCGATCAGCTCGATGGAGGACCGCTCCCCCACGTCGACGCAGAACTCACGGCACCAGCGCACCACTTGCTCGCGGTCCTTGACGCCCGTGCGGCGTCCCCGGCCCTCCGGACGCGGCCGCGGCGGGGTGAGCGTGCCGAGACGGTAGAGATGGGTCCGCCAGAACGGCACCGGCGCCGAGCCCGTGTGCCGTCGCCATGCCTCGGCGAAGGCGCCGGCGGTGTCGTGGTCCGCGATGACGTCGGCGGGGAAGTGGCCGAGGCCGGCCAGGCGCGCGGCGAGGGTGTCGGCCCGCTCGGCGCCGAGGGGCGTGAGGCCCAGGCGTCCGCGCGGGGTGAGGTAGAGGATCGCGCGGACCTCGCCCCCGGACTCCAGCAGGCCGAAGACGGCGGGTGCGGCGGCGCGTTCGGCCGCCGTGCGGTTCCGCAGTCTCTCGATGTCCGTCAGCGGCGTGTTGTGCAGGACGGGACGCGAGCGCAGGAAGTCCCCGGCTCGGGCGAGGAAGTCGTCGGCGTCTTGGGTGAGGTGCCAGTCATCCGGGAGCATGCTTCATGGTCCCGGACGCCCCCTGCCCGGCACCGGCCGGCCCCCGGCGAGAGTACGGCAGGGCCGCTGCCGACGGCTCGCGGGGCCGGACGGGCGCGCCACTCCCCCGCGGCTTCCGGCACGGCCCGCCAGGCGGGTGCTAGACCCGGGGCAGGGAGTCGACCCCGATGCCGCCCTCGATGGCGAGGATGCGGTGCAGCCGGGTGGCGACCAGCAGCCGCTGCATCTGCGGCGGCACCTCGCGCAGCACCAGGCGGCGACCGCAGCGGCCGGCCCGCCGGTGGGCACCCATGATCACCCCGAGTCCGGTGGCGTCCCAGGAGTCCAGCTCGGACAGGTCGAGCACCAGGTCGCCGACGCCGCCGTCGACGGCCGAGTGCAGGGCCGTACGGGCGTCCGCCGCGCTGCGGACGTCGAGGCGGCCCCCGACGACCAGCTCGGCGTGGTCGCCCCTGATGAACATATGCGCTCCCCGTTGAGTGCGGTCTGGCGTACTCCGTGACGGTGCTTGTGCTGTGCAACGTCTGACTGCCTGAGTGGCAGCGCGGTTGCTGCTTGTAAGCGAACCGATACCGAATTCACCCCCAGGGGTGATGCCCCTGAGGCGTGAGTCCGGATCCGTACCGATCTGTACGGGTCAGTACTTGTAGAAGCCCTGCCCGCTCTTGCGGCCGATGTCACCGGCGTCCACCATCCGGCGCATCAGCTCCGGCGGGGCGAACTTCTCGTCCTGCGACTCGGTGTAGATGTTGCCGGTGGCGTGCAGCAGGATGTCGACGCCGGTGAGGTCCGCGGTGGCCAGCGGGCCCATGGCGTGCCCGAAGCCCAGCTTGCAGGCGAGGTCGATGTCCTCGGCCGTGGCCACGCCGGACTCGTACAGCTTCGTCGCCTCGACCACCAGGGCCGAGATGAGGCGGGTGGTGACGAAGCCGGCCACGTCCCGGTTGACGACGATGCAGGTCTTGCCGACCGATTCCGCGAACTCCCGTGCGGTGGCGAGGGTTTCGTCGCTGGTCTTGTAGCCGCGGACCAGCTCGACGAGCTGCATCATCGGCACCGGGGAGAAGAAGTGCACGCCGACCACCCGCTCGGGGTGCTCGGTGGCCGCCGCGATCTTGGTGATCGGGATGGCGGAGGTGTTGGAGGCGAGCACGGCGTCCGGCCGCACGATCTTGTCGAGCGCGCGGAAGATCTCGTGCTTCACCTCGAGCTTCTCGAAGACGGCCTCGACGACGATGTCGGCGTCGGCGGCGGCGTCCAGGTCGGTGGTCGCGGTGATGCGGCCGAGGGCGGTGTCGGCGTCGTGCGCCTCCAGCCTGCCCTTGCTCACGAACTTGTCGTACGAGGCCTTGATGCCGTCGGTGCCACGCTTGAGGGCCTCGTCGGTGACGTCCCGCAGGACGACGTCCCAGCCCGCCTGCGCGGCGACCTGAGCGATACCGGACCCCATGAGGCCGGCCCCGATGACGGCGAGCTTCCGTGCCACTGTGCGACTCCCCTGATACGCGCTGTCGTCAGGCCCTGGCGCGCCTTTCCCTCGTCCGCTCGCGGGTTTGATCCCGGCGTCCTGGGACAGTTGCTTCACCGGACGCCGCCGGGCAGGCGAAAAGGTCACGCCGGGGCCTATCTCTCGGCCGGACACTAGCGCCCGTGAGGGGCGCAGCGGCGGAGTTAGTAACGCGTTTCACGTCTCACGGGGTGAGATGCCGGTCACGTCCGCGGTCCGCCGCCCGGGCCGTCCCCCGATATCGATGTCAGTCCCGCCTCCTACGCTGGCCACCACTGACCGGTGAGCCGAGGGAAGAGGCATCGACATGGGCGGCAACTCCTGGACGCAGACGGGCCCTTACCAGCAGGACCTGGCGGCGGCGTTCCGCCGGGCGCAGGAGACGGAGCTGGCGCGGGACGACCACGGATTCCCGGGCCGGACCGTGGAGCAGCTCTGGCGGGACCCGGCCTGGCACGAGTACGTCTTCACCGGCGGCACGGGCACGGTCCTGGACCAGCCCGAGCTGATCGACGCCACGGACCCCGACGACGGCCCGTTCATGCGCCCGCTGACGGACGAGGAGGTCCGCGCCTGGGCGCCGGGCGGCCGTCCCACCCGCGCCGACTGGAGGGCGGCCCTGGACTCCGACCGGCTGGACTTCCCGGGCCGGGGGCAGGGCAGATGCACGGTGCTGTACGAGGACGGCGAGCCGGCCCGGATCGCGTACTGGGGCGTCACGGCGGACTAGGTCGTGTCCGCAAAGTCGCGTCGTTCGCCCGCAGGGCGGGCGTCGCGGCGTCCGGTGCGTGCCGGGCGTCGTGACGCAGACGCGACTTTGCGGACACGGCCTAGCGCCCGGCGCCGCGGGGGCGCCCCACCGGATCCAGGCGCCGGTCAGGCGCTCAGACCCAGCACCTGCGGGTTCTCGCCGGGGAAGCTCCTGGGCATGCCCGGCACGTCGACGGTGCGGCCGTACACGCCGGCGAGGAACGCGACGGCGCCGAGCGGGAACTCCGACCAGTCGCCGTTGTCCCCGCGGACGACCACCGGCCACGCGTCCGGGTCGGCGGAGTCCGCCTTCCAGTAGAAGGCGTCACCCGAACAGGACTCCGCCCAGGAGATCAGGCCTCCCGGCCGCGGGAAGGGCACGTAGCCCTCGGTGTCGTCCATCTCGTACAGGTCCTGGAGCACCTCGTCCTCCCGGCACGCCGACGCCCACAGCGCCTCGGCGCCGGGTGCCGGCGACGACACCATGAGGAAGTCGTCGACGACCAGCACCGGATACGCCTCCGCCAGGCGGCGGAAGTCCGAGGGCAGCGCCGTCCCGAGGGCCGCCTCCAGGACCGCCCAGTCCACGCCGCGGCCCTCCGGCACGCGCCACCGCGTCATCGCCGGAAGCGTGGCCTCCAGCTCTTCGAGCCCCGTCATGTCTCCCGCCGTCCCCGACTTGGCCGTCCGTGATCACCGTACGCGGCGGCCTCCGCACCCGCCGCCGCCGAGCGCCCGGGCGCACCGCGGGCACGAGGACCGCTCACCCGCCGGGCACCGGTGCCGTCGAGAAGGGCGCGTACGGGCCGTGACAGTGAGCACACGCGGGCTCCGGACACCCGGAGCGTAACTACGCTGGTCACATGGTCAATCTGACGCGCATCTACACCAGGACCGGCGACCGGGGCACCACCGCCCTCGGCGACATGAGCAGGGTCGCCAAGACGGACCTCAGGATCTCGGCGTACGCCGACGCCAACGAGGCGAACGCGGTGCTCGGCACGGCGATCGCGCTGGGCGGCCTGGACACGGAGATCGTCGAGGTCCTCACCCGCGTCCAGAACGACCTGTTCGACGTGGGCGCCGACCTGTCGACGCCGGTGAAGGAGAACCCGGAGTACCCCCCGCTGCGGGTCGAGCAG
The DNA here is from genome assembly GCF_055601245.1 of Streptomyces sp. NPDC038135. NCBI lineage: Bacteria > Bacillati > Actinomycetota > Actinomycetes > Kitasatosporales > Streptomycetaceae > Streptomyces > Streptomyces sp. NPDC038135. The sequence goes on from NZ_JBVJXS010000001.1 coordinate 56,528, forward strand.
TTCTACATCGACCGGCTGGAGGCGGACTGCGACCGCTTCAACGAGCGGCTGGAGAAGCTGCGCTCCTTCATCCTTCCGGGCGGCACCGCCGGCGCCGCCCTGCTGCACCAGGCGTGCACGGTGGTGCGCAGGGCCGAGCGCTCCACCTGGGCGGCGCTCGAGGTGCACGGCGAGGTGATGAACCCGCTGACCGCGACCTACCTCAACCGCCTGTCCGACCTGCTGTTCATCCTGGCCCGGACGGCGAACAAGGAGACCGGCGACGTGCTGTGGGTGCCGGGCGGGGAGCGCTAGGCGGGAATCCGGCGGCGGCCCGCGCTCTCCCCAAGAACTACGACGTCCTGCGCGACGGCAAGGTCGTCTCCACGGTGACCGCCACCTCGTACACCGACACCGGGCTGACCGCCGGCACCGACTACTCCTACACCGTACGGGCCCGCGACACCGCCGACCAGACCGGACCGGTCAGCGGCGCGGTCGCCGTGCACACCACCGGCGGCGGCACCACTCCCCCGCCCACCGGCGACAAGGTCAAGCTCGGCTACTTCACCGAGTGGGGCATCTACGGCCGCAACTACAACGTCAAGAACCTGGTGACGTCCGGCTCCGCCTCGAAGATCACGCACATCAACTACGCCTTCGGCAACGTGACCGGCGGCAAGTGCGCGATCGGCGACTCCTACGCCGACTACGACAAGGCGTTCACCGCCGACCAGTCCGTCAGCGGCGCCGCCGACACCTGGGACCAGCCGCTGCGCGGCAACTTCAACCAGCTCCGTCAGCTCAAGGCCAAGTACCCCAACATCAAGGTGCTGTGGTCCTTCGGCGGCTGGACCTGGTCCGGCGGCTTCGGCGAGGCCGCGAAGAACCCGGCCGCCTTCGCGCAGTCCTGCTACGACCTGGTCGAGGACCCGCGCTGGGCCGACGTCTTCGACGGCATCGACATCGACTGGGAGTACCCGAACGCCTGCGGGCTGAGCTGTGACACCAGCGGGGCGGCGGCCTTCAAGAACGTCATGGCCGCGCTGCGCGCCAAGTTCGGCACCAGCAACCTGGTCACCGCGGCCACCACCGCGGACGGCTCGAACGGCGGCAAGATCGAGGCCGCCGACTACGCCGGCGCCGCGAACTCCGTCGACTGGTACAACGTGATGACGTACGACTTCTTCGGAGCGTGGGACGCCCAGGGCCCGACCGCCCCGCACTCCCCGCTCACCTCGTACTCCGGCATCCCGAAGGCCGGCTTCACCACCGCCGACGCGATGGCGAAGTTCAAGGCGATCGGCGTTCCGGCGAAGAAGCTGCTCATCGGCATCGGCTTCTACGGCCGCGGCTGGACCGGCGTCACCCAGGACGCCCCGGGCGGCACCGCCACGGGCCCGGCCGCGGGCACCTACGAGCAGGGCATCGAGGACTACAAGGTGCTCAAGACGTCCTGCCCGGCCACCGGCACCGTCGCCGGCACCGCGTACGCGCACTGCGGCAGCAACTGGTGGTCCTACGACACCCCCGCCACCATCGCCACGAAGATGGCGTGGGCCAAGAACCAGGGCCTGGGCGGCGCGTTCTTCTGGGAGTTCAGCGGCGACACCAGCAACGGCGAGCTGGTGAGCGCCATCAACAGCAACCTGTAGAGCACCCAGGCGACATTGACGCTCCCCCAGACTTCGTCCGGGGGACCCCCACTGAGAGGGTGAACGTGGCTACGCCACGTTCACCCTCTGACCAGGCGGGGCTGCTTCCAGCCACGCGAGAAACCCGGTCAGCGCGTCTTCGCTCATCGCCAGTTCCAGGCGCGTGCCGCGGTGGACACAGGCGAGGATCACCGCGTCGGAGAGCAGCGCCAGCTCCTCCTCGCCCTCGGGGAGCCGGCGGCCGGCCACCTCGATGGCGGCGCGCTCCAGGACACGGCGCGGGCGCAGGGCGTAGGAGAAGACCCGGTACCACTCGATCCGGTCGCCGTTGTAGCGGGCGACGCCGTAGCTCCAGCCCTTGCCGCCCGCGTCCGGTTTCTCGGGCACGTCCCAGCGCAGCGAACAGTCGAAGGTCCCGCCGGAGCGCTGGATCAGTCTGCGCCGCAGCCCGAACAGGAACAGTCCCACCACCACGAGCGCGACCACGATCCCGCACACAGTCAGAGCGAGGACCATCGGCACCGACCTCCTCGTCTCCCTGGCAGTGTCACTGCGCTAACAACTGAGTAATGAAACCGAAAAAACACCCACATCTGCCTCAGCCGCGGTCGGTACCGGATTGCTCCGGACCGACCGCGGCTGAGTGACGTCATCACACCGCGCGCTGGATCAACGCGCCGCCGTCGCCGCCCGCAGACGGACGTCGGCGCGGCGCTGTGCCTCCGCGTCGTCATCCGCCTTCGCGCGCTCGAGCTCGCGCTCCGTGCGCTGGACATCGATCTCGTCCGACAGCTCGGCGATCTCGGCCAGCAACGACAGCTTGTTGTCCGCGAACGAGATGAAACCGCCGTGCACCGCGGCGACGACCGTTCCACCATCACTCGTACGGATGGTCACCGGGCCCGACTCCAGCACACCGAGCAGCGGCTGGTGACCGGGCATGACGCCGATGTCGCCGGACGTGGTGCGCGCGACGACCAGGGTGGCCTCGCCGGACCAGACCTGGCGGTCGGCGGCGACCAGCTCGACGTGCAGCTCAGCAGCCAAGGGTGGCTCCTCGGGTCACCACCCGGCGGGGATGCCGGGTGTTGGGGTCAATTCTAGAGGGCGTGGACGAGGGGGCGGGACGCACCCGCCCCCTCATCGAGAGCACGGGGCTCAGGAGACGCCCAGCTCCTTGGCGTTGGCCTTAAGGTCCTCGATGCCACCGCACATGAAGAACGCCTGCTCGGGGAAGTGGTCGTACTCGCCGTCGCAGATCGCGTTGAACGCGGCGATCGACTCGTCGAGCGGCACGTCCGAGCCGTCCACGCCGGTGAACTGCTTGGCGACGTGGGTGTTCTGGGACAGGAAGCGCTCCACACGACGGGCACGGTGGACGACGAGCTTGTCCTCCTCGCCGAGCTCGTCGATACCGAGGATCGCGATGATGTCCTGGAGGTCCTTGTACTTCTGCAGGATCGTCTTCACGCGCATGGCGGCGTTGTAGTGATCCGCGGCGATGTAGCGCGGGTCCAGGATCCGGGACGTGGAGTCCAGCGGGTCCACGGCCGGGTAGATGCCCTTCTCCGAGATCGGACGGGACAGAACCGTCGTCGCGTCGAGGTGGGCGAAGGTGGTGGCCGGGGCCGGGTCGGTCAGGTCGTCGGCGGGGACGTAGATCGCCTGCATCGAGGTGATCGAGTGACCGCGGGTCGACGTGATGCGCTCCTGGAGGAGACCCATCTCGTCGGCCAGGTTCGGCTGGTAGCCCACCGCGGACGGCATACGGCCGAGCAGGGTGGAGACCTCGGAACCGGCCTGCGTGAAGCGGAAGATGTTGTCGATGAAGAACAGCACGTCCTGCTTCTGGACGTCACGGAAGTACTCGGCCATGGTGAGGCCGGCCAGCGCGACGCGCAGACGGGTGCCCGGGGGCTCGTCCATCTGACCGAAGACCAGGGCGGTCTTGTCGATGACGCCCGAGTCGGCCATCTCCTCGATCAGGTCGTTGCCCTCACGGGTGCGCTCGCCGACACCGGCGAACACGGAGACACCGTCGTGGTTGTTGGCGACACGGTAGATCATCTCCTGGATGAGCACCGTCTTGCCGACGCCGGCGCCGCCGAACAGACCGATCTTGCCGCCCTTGACGTACGGGGTCAGCAGGTCGATGACCTTGACGCCGGTCTCGAACATCTCGGTCTTCGACTCGAGCTCGTCGAAGTTCGGGGCCTTGCGGTGGATGCCCCAGCGCTCGCCCTCGTAGCTCTCGTCGACGTTCAGCACCTCACCGAGGGTGTTGAACACCTTGCCCTTGGTGAAGTCGCCGACGGGCACCGTGATGGAGTTGCCGGTGTCGACGACCGGGGCCTGGCGGACCAGACCGTCGGTGGGCTGCATGGAGATGGTGCGGACCAGGCCGTCACCCAGGTGCTGGGCGACCTCCAGGGTCAGCGTCTTCTTCTCGCCGGCGTTGGCCGGGTCGGCCACCTCGACGTGAAGGGCGTTGTAGATGTCCGGCATCGCGTCGACGGGGAACTCCACGTCGACGACCGGGCCGATGACCCGGGCGACGCGGCCCGTAGCCGTCGCGGTCTCAACAGTGGTGGTCATTTATCGGTCACTCCCCGCGGTCGCGTCGGCCAGGGCGCTGGCTCCACCGACGATCTCGCTGATTTCCTGGGTGATTTCGGCCTGGCGGGCCGCGTTGGCAAGACGGGAGAGCGTGTTGATCAGCTCGCCCGCGTTGTCGGTGGCCGACTTCATCGCGCGCCGCGTGGCGGCGTGCTTCGAAGCGGCCGACTGGAGCAGCGCGTTGTAGATCCGGCTCTCCACGTAGCGCGGCAGCAGGGCGTCGAGGACGTCCTCCGCCGACGGCTCGAAGTCGTACAGCGGAAGGATCTCGCCCTTGGGGACGGCCTCTTCCGCGACCTCTTCGAGCCGCAGCGGCAGCAGCCTGGCGTCGAGCGCGGTCTGCGTCATCATCGAGACGAACTCGGTGTAGACGATGTGGAGCTCGTCCACGCCGCCGTCCGCCGTCTCCTTCTCGATGGCCTCGATCAGCGGCGCCGCGACCTTCTTGGCGTCCGCGTACGAGGGCTCGTCGGTGAAGCCCGTGAACGACTCCGCGACCTTGCGCTCACGGAAGTTGTAGTGGGCGACACCACGGCGGCCGACGATGTACGTGTCGACCTGCTTGCCCTCGCGCTCCAGGCGCTCGGTGAGCTGCTCCGCCGCCTTGATGGCGTTGGAGTTGAAGGCGCCGGCCAGACCGCGGTCGCTCGTGAGGAGCAGAACCGCGGCGCGGGCCGGGTTCTCCGCCTCCGTGGTGAGCGGGTGCTTGGTGTTCGAACCCGTACCGACCGCCGTGACCGCGCGCGTCAGCTCGGTCGCGTACGGCGTGGAGGCCGCCACCTTGCGCTGCGCCTTGACGACGCGCGAGGCGGCGATCATCTCCATCGCCTTGGTGATCTTCTTGGTCGCGCTGACGGATCGGATGCGACGCTTGTAGACCCGGAGCTGGGCTCCCATGAGTCAGGTCCCTTCCTTACGTCACTTGGCGGCAGCGGCAGGAGTGTCCTCGCCGAGCAGCTTGCCGTCCGAGGTCTCGAACTGCTTCTTGAACTCCGCGACGGCGTCGTCGATCGCCTGGATCGTGTCGTTCGACATCTTCGCGCCCTCGCGGATGGAGGTGAGCAGGCCCGACTCCTTGCGGTGCAGGTAGTCCAGCAGCTCGCGCTCGAAGCGGCGGATGTCGACGACGGGGACGTCGTCCATACGGCCGTTGGTGCCGGCCCAGACGGAGACGACCTGGTCCTCGGTCGACATCGGCTGGTACTGGTCCTGCTTCAGCAGCTCGACCATGCGCTGACCGCGCTCCAGCTGGGCCTTGGAGGCCGCGTCCAGGTCGGAACCGAAGGCGGCGAACGCCTCGAGCTCACGGAACTGGGCGAGGTCCACCCGGAGGCGGCCGGAGACCTGGCGCATCGCCTTGTGCTGCGCGGAACCACCGACTCGGGAGACGGAGATACCGACGTTCAGCGCGGGGCGCTGACCGGCGTTGAACAGGTCCGACTCCAGGAAGCACTGGCCGTCGGTGATGGAGATGACGTTGGTCGGGATGAACGCCGACACGTCGTTGGCCTTGGTCTCGACGATCGGCAGACCGGTCATCGAGCCGGCGCCCATCTCGTCGGAGAGCTTGGCGCAGCGCTCCAGCAGACGGGAGTGCAGGTAGAAGACGTCACCCGGGTAGGCCTCACGGCCCGGCGGGCGGCGCAGCAGCAGCGACACGGCGCGGTAGGCGTCGGCCTGCTTGGACAGGTCGTCGAAGATGATCAGGACGTGCTTGCCCTCGTACATCCACTGCTGACCGATGGCCGAACCGGTGTACGGCGCGAGGTACTTGAAGCCAGCCGGGTCGGACGCCGGGGCGGCGACGATGGTCGTGTACTCCAGGGCGCCGTTCTCCTCCAGCGCGCGGCGCACGCCGGCGATGGTGGAGCCCTTCTGGCCGATGGCGACGTAGATGCAGCGGACCTGCTTCTTCGGGTCGCCGGTGCGCCAGTTGTCGCGCTGGTTGATGATCGTGTCGACGGCCAGGGCGGTCTTGCCGGTCTGGCGGTCGCCGATGATCAGCTGACGCTGACCACGGCCGATCGGGGTCATGGCGTCGACGGCCTTGTAGCCGGTCTCCATCGGCTCGTGCACCGACTTGCGCTGCATGACCGTGGGCGCCTGCAGCTCGAGGGCGCGGCGGCCGGACGTCTCGATCTCGCCGAGGCCGTCGATCGGGTTGCCGAGCGGGTCGACGACGCGGCCGAGGTAGCCCTCGCCGACCGCGACGGAGAGGACCTCACCGGTGCGGTGCACCGGCTGCCCCTCCTCGATACCGCTGAACTCACCGAGTACGACGGCGCCAATCTCGCGCTCTTCCAGGTTCAGCGCGAGACCGAGGGAGCCGTCCTCGAACTTCAGCAGCTCGTTCGCCATGGCCGAGGGCAGGCCCTCGATCTTGGCGATACCGTCGCCGGCGACGGTGACCGTACCGACCTCCTCGCGCGAGGCCGCGTCCGGCTTGTACGACTGGACGAAGTTCTCCAGTGCGTCCCGGATCTCCTCCGGCCGGATCGTGAGCTCCGCCATCTGGGTTCCCTGCTCTCCTTGTTGGGCCCGAAGTTTCACTTTGGGGGGATGGGGACTCCCCCCTGAACGAGGTGAATCCTCTGCACGGCCCAACCAGGGCCGTAAGCACGTCTTGCGTTTTCTCGATTGCCGAGGTGTCGCTAGCTCGCCATGCGGCGGGCCGCGTCCTCCAGCCGGTCCGCGATGGAGCCGTTGATGACCTCGTCACCGACCTGCACCCGGATCCCGCCGACGACCTCGGGGTCGACGTCCAGGTTGAGGTGCATCCGGCGGCCGTAGAGCTTGGTCAGGGCGGCGCCGAGGCGCTGCTTCTGCCCGTCGCTCAGGGGCACCGCCGACGTGACGACGGCGACCATGCGGTCCCGGCGCTCGGCGGCGAGCCTGGACAGGGACTCCAGTCCCGACTCCAGGCTACGTCCACGCGGCGCGGACACCAGGCGCGCGACCAGACGCTCGGTGGCGGGCTTGGCCCGGCCGCCGAGGAGCCGGCGCAGCAGCTCGGCCTTGGCCGAGGCGCCCGCCGAGCGGTTGGTGAGCGCGGCACGCAGCTCGGTGTTCGAGGAGACGATCCGGCCGAACCGGAACAGCTCGTCCTCGACGTCGTCGAGCGTGCCCGTCTTCTGCGCCGAGGTGAGGTCGGCGACGTTCGCCAGCTCCTCCAGGGCGTCCACCAGGTCGCGCGGCTGCGACCAGCGGGAACGGACCATGCCGGCCACGAGGTCGGCGGTGGTCGTGCCGACCTGACCGCCGATCAGCCGCTGGACCAGCTCGGCCTTGGCCTCACCGGGCTGCGCCGGGTCGGTGAGGACCCGACGCAGGCTGGGCTCGCGGTCGAGCAGCGCGGTGACGGCCGCCAGCTCGTCCGCGAGCTTCGTCGCGTCCACGGACGTGGAGTCCGTCAGCGCGTCGAGACGCTCACGTGCGGCTGCGAGGGCCTCGCGGCTCGCTCCGTTCATCGCGTGGCCTCGGCCTTCTCCTCGAGCTCGTCGAGGAAGCGGTCGATCACACGGCTCTGCCGGGCGTGGTCCTCGAGGGATTCGCCGACGAGCTTGCCGGCCAGGTCGGTGGCGAGCTTGCCGACGTCCTGGCGGAGCGCGCCCGCGGCGGCCTTGCGGTCGGCCTCGATCTGGGTGTGACCGGCGGCGACGATCTCCTCGCGCTGCCGCTGGCCCTCGGCCCGCATCTCGGCGATGAGCGCGGCACCCTGCTCCTGCGCCTCCTGGCGCAGACGCGCGGCCTCGTGCCGGGCCTCGGCGAGCTGAGCCTTGTACTGCTCAAGGACGCTCTGGGCCTCGACCTTCATGGCGTCGGCCTCTTCGATGCCGCCTTCGATCGCCGCGCGACGCTCCTCCAGAACCTTGTTGATGTTCGGAAGCAGCTTCTTCCAGAAGAAGAAGAACACGATGGCGAAGGCGATGGTGCCGACGAGCAGCTCGGGGCCGGCCGGGATGAGCGGGTTCTGCTCGGTCTCCTCGGCCGCCAGCTGTGCCAGGTTGGCGATCACATCAGTGCCTTTCGTCGATACGTGTCGGTACGGATGTCTTACTTGGTACCGAACACGAACGGCATGACGATGCCGATGAGGGCGAGCGCCTCACAGAAGGCGAAGCCCAGGATCTGGTTGGCGCGGATCAGGCCGGCAGCCTCGGGCTGACGGGCGAGGGCCTGGGTGCCGTTGCCGAAGATGATGCCGACGCCGATGCCGGGGCCGATGGCGGAGAGGCCGTAACCGACAGAACCGATGGAACCGGAGACAGCGGCGAGGGTCTCAGTGGCAGCCATGGTGAATCTTCCTTCTCTTTACGGACCGGTGGGGGTTGGCCACCGGACGACCGGGGGTGTGTTGAGGCTCAGTGGTGCTCGGCGAGAGCGCCCTGAATGTAGGAGCAGGCCAGCAGTACGAAGACGTACGCCTGGACGGCCTGCACGAAAAGTTCGAAGCAGATCATGGCCATGGTCATCACGAAGGAGATGCCTGCGGCCGGGATCATCCAGCTGTTCAGCAGGTACCAGGAGGCGACGGTGAACATCACCAGCATCAGGTGACCGGCGAACATGTTGGCGAAGAGTCGCACCGCGTGCGTGAACGGGCGGACGAGCAGGTTCGAGAAGAACTCGATGACCATGACGAGCGGGAGCACCGCGCCGAGCGACTTGTCGTAGCCCGTGATGTTCTTGAAGAAGCCGACGAAGCCGTGGCGCTTGAACGTCAGACCGACCCAGAGCACCCACACGAGCACCGCGAGGACGACCGGGAACGCGAAGACCGAGGCGACCGGGAACTGGGCCAGCGGGATCACGGACCAGATGTTCATCAGCCAGATGAAGAAGAAGAGGGAGACCATGAGCGGCACCCACTTCTCGCCCTCGCGCTTGCCGAGCGTCTCGTAGACGATGCCGCGGCGCACGAAGTCGTAGCCGGCCTCGCCGATCATCTGCAGCTTGCCGGGGACGACCTTGGCGTTGCCGAAGGCGGCCCAGAAGAAGGCGATGACGACGACCGTGGTGACGAGCGCGAGCAGCATCACCTTGTTGAATTCGAAGCCGCCGACCGTGGCCATCGGCTTGAACAGGAACGAGTGCAGGCCCGGAGCCGGGAAGCCACACCCGTTGTCGGACATGATCCGACAACTCCAGTCAAAGGCGAGCTGGGTCTGGTCAGCACTCACCGCGGGCTCCTTCGGCGTGACGCATGGGTACGGCAACCTCGTTGTGTCGGCGCGGCGCAGGGCCGCTGATCGGCACCGGACTGGTGTTACGGATGTGGGGGCGGCTGGGGGGCATCAAGCCTCGCGATTGAGCAGGCGTCAGCTCGGATGCCCGCGCCCGCGATGCCGCAGTTGGCACCGGACGATAGCAGGAGATCTCACAGGCCTTTATCCCGCCCCTACCCCTCACGACGGCGGCCCCGTCTTCTCGTGCTTCTCACTCTTCGCCGAGTCGGGATCGACGTAGAAGATCTTGGCCTTCATGTGTGCGCGCGCCTGCGCGGCCATCCACACGACGGTCGTGACGACCAGCGACACGGCGAACGCCTTGGCGTTGAAGAGTGAGGTGCCCTTGAAGACGGCGACGAAGATCAGGAGGAGCAGCAGCTGCGCCATGTAGAGCATCAGCCCCATGGCCTGGAACAGCTGCGGGAGCGTTTTTGCCGTCCACTGCAGAACGTAGAGGCCGATTCCCATGAACAGGACGGCCAGCGCCGTGCCGACAGCCGCGCCGAGGGCGCCCTTGCCTCCCGCGACCGCGGCGCTCACGGCGACGGCGATCACGCCGGCGGCCGCTGCGGGCACAGCGATCTGCAGTAGGTTCCGGGCGTCATTGGACGGCATGGCGGCAACTCCGCTTTCACAGGGGGGCAGGTGTCGTCATGGACGAGCGTAGTCCCGGGCTGAGTAGTCGAGACCTCACACCGGCGGACCGTCGCACTACGGTCCTTCGGTTCTATCCGGGGTTCTCGTGAACCGTATCACAAACTATTTGATGAGGTCTTTACCTGCTGGGTGTGCTTGCTGTCACACATGAGTGTGATGGCGCGCGTCTGTGCAAAAACCCAGCCCTTTTGTCTGGTATTAGGGAGCTTTGCTCCCCCACGAGATGGCAATGCTCTAGTCAGATTCTTACCTTGTGGCCTTGCCGATACGCGAACGAGGGCCGATGGCGGTCGCCCCGTTGACCCCTGTCGTACCGGCCGCCACGGGGGTCCGCCTCTCGGACTCCGACGGCTCCTGCGCGGCGGCCTCCGCGGTCTCCCCGGACTCCGCGGACAGCTCCACGTCCTCGGCCGCGCGGCGGCGCCTGCGGTAGCGGGGCGGCACGAAGTGCTGGGCCCACGCGGGCACCCGGGGCGTGAAGCGGGGCAGCAGGAGCAGGATCAGGCCGATCGCGCTCAGGAAGACGACGCCGAGCACGATCCACATCGACGCCGAGTTCACCGAGTAGGCGAGCGCGCCGAAGCCGATCAGCGCCGACCAGAAGTACATGATCAGCACCGCCCTGCTGTGCGAGTGGCCGATCTCCAGCAGGCGGTGGTGCAGATGGCCGCGGTCCGCGGCGAACGGCGACTGACCGCGCCAGGTGCGCCGGACGATGGCCAGCACCAGGTCGGCGGCGGGCACGGCGATGATGGTCAGGGGCAGCAGCAGCGGGATGTAGACGGGCACCGTCTGGTGCACGGCCGCCTTCTCCGAACCGGTGAACAGGGCCAGCGCGTCCGGGTCCACCTGGCCGGTGACGGAGATCGCGCCGGCGGCCAGCACCAGCCCGATCAGCATCGAGCCGGAGTCGCCCATGAAGATCCGCGCGGGATGCATGTTGTGCGGCAGGAAGCCCAGGCACATGCCCATCAGGATGGCCGAGAACAGCGTCGCCGGGGCGGCGGCCTCGATGCCGTACGAGTACCAGATCCGGTAGGCGTACAGGAAGAACGCGGCCGCCGCGATGCAGACCATGCCGGAGGCCAGGCCGTCGAGGCCGTCCACGAAGTTCACCGCGTTGATCGTGATGACGACCAGCGCCACGGTCAGCAGGGTGCCCTGCCACTGGGTCAGCGCCACGTTTCCCACGCCCGGGACGGGCAGCCACAGGATCGTCAGACCCTGCATGACCATGACGCCCGCGGCGATCATCTGTCCGCCGAGCTTGATCAGCGCGTCGATCTCGAACTTGTCGTCCAGGACGCCGATCAGCCAGATCAGCGCGGCGCCGGACAGCAGCGCCCGCGGCTCGTTCGACTTGGCGAAGACCTCGTTGAGGTTGGTCATGTGGTCCGCCACCAGCAGGCCCGCGCACAGTCCGAAGAACATCGCGATCCCGCCGAGCCGCGGAGTGGGTTCCCGGTGCACGTCACGTGCCCGGATCTCCGGCATCGCCCCCGCCACGATCGCGAACTTCCGTACCGGTCCTGTCAGCAGGTACGTCACCGCGGCCGTGATGCAGAGCGTCAGCAGGTATTCACGCACGGGCTTCCCCACAGGTCTCGCTGGCCATCACAGCCCCACACCCTAGCGACGGACGCATATGGATGAGGACTTCCGGGTAGCGACGATGGTTGCACGGGCGGCTGTGAGCCACCGCGCGCGTCGGGGTGCACACAGGTGCGCGTACCCCGGTTCACCCTGGATACGGGGGGAATGCGCCGGTCAGCTCACGCACCTCGGCCCGTGTCACGCCCGGTTCCGCCTCGCCCCGCAGCGCGGCGGCCATGAGCGCCGCGATCCGGACCATCTCCGGCTCCCCCATGCCCTGCGACGTCACGGCGGCCGTGCCGAGGCGCAGTCCGCGGCCGTCACCGTGGGGAAGGACACAGCAGTCCAGCACGATCCCGGCCGCCGCGAGCCGCCCGCGCGCGGTGCGTCCGTCGACGCCGAGCGGCGCCGGATCGGCGGTGACCATGTGGGTGTCGGTGCCGCCGGTGACCACGTGGAGCCCTTCGGCGGTCAGGTGGCCTGCGAGCACCCGTGCGTTGGCGACCACCTGGTGGGCGTAGGCGCCGAAGGCCGGGGCCGCCGCCTCGCCGAACGCGACGGCCTTGGCGGCGATGGTGTGCATCTGCGCGCCGCCCTGGGTGAAGGGGAACACGGCCCGGTCCACCCGCTCGGCCAGTTCGGCCCCGCACAGGATCATTCCGCCGCGCGGGCCGCGCAGCACCTTGTGCGTGGTGGCGCAGACGATGTCCGCGTACGGCACCGGGCTGGGCGCCGCTCCCCCGGCGACCAGGCCGATCGGGTGCGCGGCGTCGGCGATCAGATACGCCCCCACCTCGTCTGCGACGTCCCGGAAGAAGGCGTAGTCGAGGTGGCGGGGGTAGGCGATGGAGCCGCAGACGACGGCCTTGGGCCGGTGGCTGAGCGCCAGGTGGCGGACCTGGTCGCGGTCGATGAGGCCGGTCTCGGCGTCGACGCCGTAGCCGACGAAGTCGAACCAGCGGCCGGAGAAGTTCGCGGGCGAGCCGTGCGTGAGGTGGCCGCCGTAGGGCAGCCCCAGGGCGAGGACGGTGTCGCCGGGGCGCAGCAGGGCGGCGTAGGCGGCCAGGACGGCCGAGGAGCCGGAATGGGACTGCACGTTGGCGTGCTCGGCGCCGAACAGCGCCGTGGCCCGCTCCACGGCCAGGCGTTCGGCCACGTCGACGATCTCGCAGCCGCCGTGGTGCCGGGCGCCGGGATAGCCCTCGGCGTACTTGTTGGCGAGCGGCGAGCCGAGGGCGGCCAGCACGGCCGGCGAGGTGAAGTTCTCGGCGGCGATGAGCTGCAGCGTCGTCGACTGCCGGTCCAGCTCCCCGTACAGGATGTCGGCGAGCTCGGGATCCTGGTCCCGCAGGACATCGGTCTCGAGGGTGCGGGTGACCGACATGGCGGGCTCCGGGCGGTCGACGGTGACGTGAGACCAATGTAGGCCCGGGATGTCCGGTACGCGCGGGTTGCCCCACCCGTCGGCGCCGGCGTTCCCACGGGCGGGCGGCGCCCGCCCGCGTCAGGCGCGGGCGGGGACCCCGGTCAGCGCGGTCACCACGGGATCGAGCGCCTCGTGTATCTCGTCGCCGACCGAGCGGAAGAAGGGCAGCGGCGCCCCGTACGGGTCGTACACCTCGTCCGCCTCCGCGGTGGGCGCCAGCAGCCAGCCGCGCAGCGCGGCCGCCGCGCGCACCAGGGCGCGCGCACGCGCCACCACGCCGTCCTCCAGCGGGGGCAGCGTGGTGGGGTCTATGGCGCGCACCAGGCGGGTGAACTCCTTCAGAGTGAAGGTGCGCAGGCCCGCCGAGTGGCCCATGGAGATGACCTGGGCGCGGTGGTCGCGGGTGGCCGTGAGGACGAGGTCGGCCATGATGACGTGCTCGTCCAGCAGTTCCCGGCCGGTGAACCCGGAGGCGTCGGCGCCGAACTCGGCCAGCACGGTCTCCGCGTTGGCCTCCATGGGCGCCCCCTCGTGACCCCAGGTGCCGGCGCTCTCCACGATCAGCCCGCCGCCGAGCACACCGAGGCGCTCCGTCACGAAATGCCGGGTCAGCCGCTCGGTGATCGGGGAGCGGCACACGTTGCCGGTGCTGACGTGGAGGATGCGGAAGCAGTCGCGGGGCAGCCCGACGAACGTCGTCGTGATCTCCGCGGCGCTCTCCCTGCCTATGCCACGCCCCGCGTCAGGGGCCGTCAATTCGCCACCTCGAGGTCGGGTACGACCTTGCGCAGCTCCTCCGGGGAGAGCGCGCCCTGCCGCAGCAGCACCGGCACCTCGCCGGTGACGTCCACGATGGACGACGGCACGTTGCCGGGCGTCGGGCCGCCGTCGAGGTAGACGGAGACGGAGTCGCCGAGCATCCGCTGGGCGGCGTCGCAGTCCTCGGGCGCCGGGTGGCCGGTGAGGTTGGCCGAGGTCACGGCCATCGGACCGACCTCGGTGAGCAGCTCGATGGCGACCGGGTGCAGCGGCATGCGCACGGCGACCGTGCCGCGGGTGTCGCCCAGGTCCCACTGCAGGGACGGCTGGTGCCGGGCGACGAGCGTGAGGGCGCCCGGCCAGAAGGCGTCGACCAGTTCCCAGGCCAGCTCGGAGAAGTCCGTGACGAGCCCGTGCAGGGTGTTCGGGGAGCCGATCAGCACAGGGGTGGGCATGTTGCGGCCCCGGCCCTTGGCGGCCAGCACGTCGGCGACCGCCTCCGCGGAGAACGCGTCGGCGCCGATGCCGTAGACCGTGTCGGTCGGCAGTACCACCAGCTCGCCCCGGCGGACGGCGGACGCGGCCTCGCGCAGACCCGTCACACGGTCGGTCGCGTCGTTGGTGTCGTATCGCCGTGCCATGTCTAGCGAGCCTCCTCGTGCGGGTACTGCGGGCTGGAAGTCGTCGGGGTGCTCACGGCAGCGCCTTGCGCGCCGTCGCGAACCGGGGGCGGTTGTTGAGGTCCGGGTGGTCGGCCGCGTCGGCCCAGCCCCGCTCCTCGGTGAAGATCCAGGGCACCTGGCCGCCCTGGGTGTCGGCGTGCTCGATGACGACGACCCCGCCGGGCCGCAGCAGCCGGTGCGCGGTGCGCTCGATGCCGCGGATCAGGTCGAGTCCGTCCTCGCCGGAGAACAACGCCATCTCCGGGTCGTAGTCACGGGCCTCCGGCGCGACGTACTCCCATTCCGTGAGCGGGATGTACGGCGGGTTGGAGACGACCAGGTCGACCTGGCCGTCGAGGTCCGGGAAGGCGGTCAGGGCGTCGCCCTGGCGCAGGTCGACCCTGGACCCCTCGACGTTCTTGCGGGTCCACTGGAGCGCCTCCTCGCTCAGCTCCACGGCGTGCACGCGCGAGCGCGGCACCTCCTGGGCGAGCGCGAGCGCGATGGCGCCGGAGCCGGTGCACAGGTCGACGATGCACGGCTCGACCACGTCCATGGCGCGCACGGCGTCTATGGCCCAGCCGACCACGGACTCGGTCTCCGGCCTGGGCACGAACACACCAGGCCCGACCTGCAGCTCCAGGTACCGGAAGTAGGCCCGCCCGGTGATGTGCTGCAGCGGCTCGCGCTGCTCACGCCGGGCGATGACCTCCCAGTAGCGGGCGTCGAAGTCGGAGTCCTTCACGGAGTGCAGCTGGCCCCGCTTCACGCCGTGCACGAACGCGGCGAGCTCCTCCGCGTCGGTGCGCGGCGAGGGCACGCCGGCGTCGGCCAGCCGCTGGGTCGCCTGGGCCACCTCGGCGAGCAGCAGACTGCGGGGGCTCGGGGGTCGCGCCCCGGTGGGTGACTGCACGCAAGTCCTCCGTGTAACTCGTACGCGCCTCTTACGCGGCCGCCAGCTTCGCCGCCGAGTCGGCGTCGACGCAGGCCTGGATCACGGCGGCGAGGTCGCCGTCCAGGACCTGGTCCAGGTTGTACGCCTTGAAGCCGACGCGGTGGTCCGAGATGCGGTTCTCCGGGAAGTTGTAGGTGCGGATCTTCTCGGAGCGGTCGACGGTGCGGACCTGGCTGCGACGGGCGTCGGCCGCCTCCCGCTCCGCCTCCTCCTGCGCCGCGGCGAGCAGCCTGGAGCGCAGGATACGCAGCGCCTGCTCCTTGTTCTGCAGCTGGCTCTTCTCGTTCTGGCAGGAGGCGACGACTCCGGTCGGCAGGTGCGTGATGCGCACCGCGGAGTCGGTGGTGTTGACCGACTGGCCGCCGGGCCCGGAGGACCGGTAGACGTCGATCCGCAGGTCGTTCGGGTTGATCTCGACGTCGACCTCCTCCGCCTCGGGGGTCACGAGGACACCGGCGGCGGAGGTGTGGATCCGGCCCTGGGACTCGGTGGCCGGCACGCGCTGCACCCGGTGCACGCCGCCCTCGTACTTGAGCCGGGCCCACACGCCCTGGCCGGGCTCGATCTGCCCGCGGGCCTTCACCGCGACCTGGACGTCCTTGTAGCCGCCCAGCTCGGACTCGGTGGCGTCGATGATCTCGGTCTTCCAGCCGATCCGCTCGGCGTACCGCAGGTACATGCGCAGCAGATCGCCGGCGAACAGCGCGGACTCGTCACCGCCGGCGCCGGCCTTGATCTCCAGGATGACGTCCTTGTCGTCACTGGGGTCGCGCGGCACGAGCAGCAGGCGCAGCTTCTCGGTCAGTTCCTCGCGCTGCTTCTCCAGCTCCTTGACCTCGGCCGCGAAGTCGGGGTCGTCGGCGGCGAATTCGCGCGCGGTCTCGATGTCGTCGCCGGTCTGCTTCCAGGAGCGGTACGTGGCGACGATCGGGGTGAGCTCGGCGTAGCGCTTGTTCAGCTTGCGCGCGTTGGCCTGGTCGGCGTGGACCGACGGGTCGGCGAGCTGCTTCTCCAGGTCGGCGTGCTCGGCGACGAGTTCATCGACGGCCTCGAACATCTTTCGGCTCCTGATACTGCGGTGAGGTAAGGGCGGGCGACCAAAAACGCCGGTCCCGGGCACACCCCCGCGAGAGGGCGCGACCGTGGACCGGCGGTATGGGGCTCGCTACTTCTTGGAGCCGGCGGCCTTGCCGAAGCGGGCCTCGAAGCGGGCCACACGGCCACCGGTGTCGAGGATCTTCTGCTTGCCCGTGTAGAACGGGTGGCACTCGGAGCAGACCTCGGCCCGGATGGTGCCGGACTGGATGGTGCTGCGGGTGGTGAACGACGCGCCACAGGTGCAGCTGACCTGCGTCTCGACGTACTCGGGGTGGATGTCGCGCTTCAAGGTGTCTCCTAGGTTCGGGAGGGCGCCGGGTCGCAGCCGCAGGATGCGAGAGCGTGAACCGGAGCCGACGTACCAGTCTGCCAGGACTGGCGCCATCCCCCAAAACCGGGGGGCGGGGCCGTGTATTCCCGGAGGCGGTCCCGGGGCGGGGGTCAGCCGCTGACGACGCCCTTGGCCTCGCCCGCGGCGGTGCCCTTGGTGGCCGACGCGGGGATGGGCCTGTCGTTCCTCAGGGCCTTCCAGATCAGCTCCGCCTTGGCCTTCTGCAGCAGGACCCGGTTGGGGTCGGCCGGGTCGTAGCGCACCGGCATCGTGACCATCCGCATGTGCGAGGAGCCGATGCCCTTCAGGCCGTTCGCGAAGTCCGCGAGGGCGTTGACCGAGCCGAGGTCGGAGTCGGCGGTGACGGCCTTGGTGGCGGTGTCGGCGAGGTCGTACAGCTTCTTGGGGTTGCTGAGCACGCCGACGTGCTCGACCTGGTCGAGGAGCGCCTTGACGAAGGCCTGCTGGAGCTGGATGCGGCCGAGGTCCGAGCCGTCGCCGACGCCGTGCCGGGTGCGGACCAGGGCGAGCGCCCGCTCACCGTCGAGGGTGTGGGTGCCGGCCTTGAGGTGCAGATGGCTCTGCGGGTCGGCGATGGATTTCGTCGTGGTGACCGGGACTCCGCCGAGGTCGTCGATGAGCCGCTGGAAGCCGGCGAAGTCGACCTCGAGGTAGTGGTCCATGCGGATGCCGCTGAGGGACTCGACCGTCTTCACGGCGCAGGCGGCTCCGCCGGTGGAGTAGGCGGAGTTGAACATCACGCCGGAGGCCGCGGGATGGCTGCCGCCGCCGGTGTCGGTGCAGGCGGGGCGGTCGATGAGGGTGTCGCGCGGGACGGAGACCACGCTGGCCTTCTTGTGCCCCTTGTACACGTGGACGATCATCGCGGTGTCGGAGCGGGCGCTGCCGTCGTCCGTGCCGCCGCCCAGCTTCCGGTTCTTGCCCGAGCGGGTGTCCGAGCCGAGGACCAGGATGTTCTCGGAGCCGTTGTCGACCTTCGTGGGCCGCTCGTCGCCGAGGGCCTGGTTGATGTCGACGCTTTTGAGGTTGCCGTTGAGCTTGAAGTAGACGTACCCGAGACCGGTGCCGCCCAGCACGACCACTCCGGCGGCCGCCCAGGCGGTGACGAGCAGGGCCTTGCGGCGCTTGCCGGGGGTGGCGGCCTTGCGGCGGCGGCCCCCGCGTCTGTTCTCCGGGCCGGTGGGGACCGGCTCCGTTATGCCGGGCTCCGGCGTGCTCTCGGCGGACACGTCACTCCTAGGTCTCGTCCTGTCGTCTACCCCCTGCTTTCAGGGTCAGGCGCGGTCGTCACCGCTCCATCGTCGCTCCGCCCGGTCAGACGGAGAAACTCGGCACAGGGTTGCACAGCGCACGGTGCCCGCCGCGTGCGGCGGCGGGCACCGTGCGTGACCGTACGGCCCACGGTGAGCCGGGCTCACCTGCGGTTTCAGCCCCAGATGTCGTACGCCTGGAAACCGGTGCCGACCGAAACCCTTGTGTCAAAGATCTCGCTTGTGCCCTTTCCGGTGCCCTTGTACAGGTACAGGGTCCCGCCGGGAGTGCGGGCCAGGAAGTCGGCCTTGCCGTCGCCGCTCACGTCGCCGACCGCGTCGAAGGCGTTGTAGCCGGTCCAGCCGCTGCGCACCTTGACCCGGGCGGAGAAGGCGCCCGTGCCGGACTTGCCGGTGCCCTTGTACAGGTACAGGTCGCCGGTGCTCGACTTGCGGGCGAGCAGGTCGGCCTTGCCGTCGCCGTTGAAGTCACCGTGGCCGCGCACCGAGTTGTACTGGTCCCAGCCGGTGCTCACCTTCACCTTGGAGGCGAAGGTGCCGTTGCCCTTGCCCGCGTACAGCCACAGCGTGCCGTTCGAGTCTACGGAGAGCACGTCGGTCAGGTAGTCGCCGGTGACGTCGCCCGCGGTGATGATCCGCTTGCGGGTCTTCCAGCCGGTGAAGATCTTCGTGTCGGTCCAGCTCCCGCTGGTGCGGGCGCTGTTGAGGACGAAGTGCTCCCAGTACACGTCGCCGGTGGAGCTGACCCGGTAGACCACGTCCTGGTAGCCGTCCCGGTTCAGGTCGGTCTGGAGGGCGAGGTTGACGCCGCCCCAGTCGCCCCAGGAGATGCGCGAGCCGAAGGACGTGCCCTTGGAGTCCTTCTCGTACCCGGTCTTCGTGGACGAGGCGCGCACGAAGATGTCGGCCTTGTTGTCCTTGTAGCTCAGGTTGCCGTCGTCGACCTGGTGGTAGGCGGAACCGACGTAGGCGCCGACCTTCGTGAAGACGCTGTAGTAGCCCTTCTCCACGCAGTCCGTGACGCCCCAGGAGACCACTCCGGCGATCCGGCCGCCCACCACGAGCGGGCCTCCTGAGTCGCCGTTGCACGTCGCGCTGGTACCGGTGTCGCTGCCGCTCTGGGTGCCCGCGCAGACCATCTTCCCTGCGACGTAGGCCGTGTCGTAGGACCCGGCGCAGGCGCTGTCGGAGTGCAGGGTGAGCGACGTCGTCCGCAGGGTCTGCGAGAGGTCCTGGGTGGTGGAGCTGGTGCGGCCCCAGCCGTACACCTTGGCGCTGGTGCCGGTGGCGTAGGACGCGGTGTCGCCGGAGGCGACCATGCGGATCGGCGTGGCCTTGACCGGGACGCCCAGGGTGAGCACGCCGAGGTCGTCCGCGTACCTCCCCGTCTCCCGGTCCACCGGGTCGTATCCGGGCTGCCACCACTGGCGCAGTACGCCCGTGGCCTGACCGCCGTGCAGGTCGGTGGCGCCGGCCGCGTCGGTGGTGGGCAGCTGGTCGGTGCCCGTGACGACGGCGCCGTGGGCCGCCCAGTCGTAGTTCTTGTTCTCGTTGCGCAGGCAGTGCGCGGCGGTGAGGATCTTCGTCGGCGAGACGACCGAGCCGCCGCAGAAGAAGCCGACGTCGTCGGCGGTGTCGGTGGTGTTCCTGTCGTCGTAGTACCAGAGCTGGGCCATCCAGGGCGCCGAGGAGATGGTGGTCTCGCTGCCGCCGATGATCTTCGGCGACACGGCCGAGGGGCTGCTGGTCTTCGCCGGCTGCTCGGTGCCGGAGGCTCCGGCGATGCGCTTCTCCAGCGTGGACTGGGACGGCTGGGCGACGGCGGGTGCGGTACCGGGCTTCGGCAGCGCGGTGGCCGCGCCGGCGGAGGCCGTCATCAGCGCGGCGGCCACGGCGGCGGCGACACCGGCCGCGGCCAGGGGGACGGCAAGACGTATCCGGCGTCTGTGCCGCCCGGGTTCGGGCGTGGGCAAGGCGGTTCCCCCCAGGGAGAGGTGTGGTGAACGGGGCGCGTGATGCGCTCCCCTCCCTCTCAGCGCGAAAAGGCCGCCCCCCGTCACCTGGTGACGGGGGGCGGCCCTCGTTTCTTACCCGATACCTACCGGCTAGTCGCCGTTGCCGGGCGTCGGCGTCGTCTTCTGGATCTGCATCAGGAACTCGACGTTCGACTTGGTCTGCTTCATCTTGTCCAGCAGCAGCTCGATCGCCTGCTGCTGGTCGAGCGCGTGCAGCACCCGGCGCAGCTTCCAGACGACGGCGAGCTCCTCGTTGCCGAGCAGGATCTCTTCCTTGCGGGTACCGGACGCGTCGACGTCCACCGCCGGGAAGATGCGCTTGTCGGCGAGCTTCCGGTCGAGCTTGAGCTCCATGTTGCCGGTGCCCTTGAACTCCTCGAAGATCACCTCGTCCATGCGGGACCCGGTGTCCACCAGGGCGGTGGCGAGGATGGTGAGCGAGCCGCCGTCCTCGATGTTGCGGGCCGCACCGAAGAACCGCTTCGGCGGGTACAGGGCGGTCGAGTCGACACCACCGGACAGGATGCGGCCGGAGGCCGGGGCGGCGAGGTTGTACGCACGGCCCAGACGCGTGATCGAGTCGAGCAGCACGACCACGTCGTGGCCCAGCTCCACCAGGCGCTTGGCGCGCTCGATGGCCAGCTCGGCGACCGTGGTGTGGTCCTCGGCCGGGCGGTCGAAGGTCGAGGAGATGACCTCGCCCTTCACCGACCGCTGCATGTCGGTGACCTCTTCCGGACGCTCGTCGACGAGGACGACCATCAGGTGGCACTCGGGGTTGTTGTGGGTGATCGCGTTGGCGATCGCCTGCATGATCATGGTCTTGCCGGTCTTCGGCGGGGCCACGATCAGACCGCGCTGGCCCTTGCCGATCGGCGACACGAGGTCGATGATCCGGGTCGTCAGCACGCCCGGGTCCGTCTCCAGGCGGAGGCGGTCCTGCGGGTAGAGCGGGGTCAGCTTGTTGAACTCCGGGCGGCCGCGGCCGTGTTCGGGCGCCATGCCGTTGACGGAGTCGAGGCGGACCAGCGCGTTGAACTTCTCGCGGCGCTCGCCCTCCTTCGGCTGGCGGACCGCGCCGGTGATGTGGTCGCCCTTGCGCAGGCCGTTCTTGCGGACCTGGGCGAGGGAGACGTACACGTCGTTCGGGCCGGGCAGGTAGCCGGAGGTCCGGATGAAGGCGTAGTTGTCGAGGATGTCCAGGATGCCCGCGACGGGGATCAGGACGTCGTCCTCGGCGACCTGCGGCTCGGCGATGTCGTCGCGGCCGCGGCGGCCACGGCGGTCGCGGTAGCGGCCGCGACGGCCACGGCGGCCGCCCTCGAAGTCGTCGTCGTCCTGCGGGCCGCTGTTGCGGTCCTGCCGGCCGCCCTGCTGCTGGCCCTGCTGCTGACGGTCCTGGCGGCCGCCGCCCTGCTGGTCGTCGCCCTTGCCCCGGCGGTCGCGGTCGCGGTCGCGGCCACGCTCGCGGCGGTCGCGGCGGCCACGGCCCTCGCCGTCACCGGCGTCGCCACGGGCCTCGCCCTGCTGGCCGCCCTGCTGCTGCGCGTCGCTCTTGGACTCGCCCTTCGCCTCGGCGGCGACGCTCTCGGCGCCGGCCGGGCTGCCCGCCTCGGCGGTGGCACGACGGCGACGCCGCTCGGCCGGGGCGTCCTCTCCGCCGCGCTCGGCCTCGCCCGAACGGGCGGCGCCGCCGGCCGGCTGGCCGGGAATCTCGATCTGCTGCTGGGCCACGGCCTTCTCAGCGGGGGCCCCGGCCGCCTTGTCCGCCTTCTTCTCGGCGGCGTCCTCGCCGGTGCGGGCCTTGGAGGTGGCCCGGCGCTTGGGCTTGGTCTCAGGGGCCGCCTCCGCCTTGGGAGCGGCGCCCCCGGCCTGGGCCTCCTTGATGACCTCGATCAGCTGGCTCTTGCGCATACGCGCGGTGCCCCTGATGCCGAGGCCGGATGCGACCTGCTGCAGCTCGGCCAGCACCATGCCCTCAAGGCCGGTACCCCGGCGCCGCCGGGAGCCGGCACCGCTGGCAGGCGCGGAGGCGTCCGTGGCGGGCGCGGCAGCGGTCTCCTCGACACGTGCGCCCATCAGATCGGTGGTGTCGCTCACGAAGGGTCCTTCCCTGGAGCGGACGTCGGCCTGTCTGGCTCGGCGACCGGTTGTGCTGTCCGGCTACGGTCCTGTCTTCGATGGACCGTGCCGGGGCGGTGGTCCGCCAAAGCGGCGGAAGAGAATTTCTGGTGATGGCGCTTCCGCGAGCCGTGACACCCGGTGTCACGTGGCGTGGTCGCACCGATTCCGGAGCGTGCCCTAGGCCCCGCTCAATGTCCGCATACGTCGTACTGCCCAGGTACGGCGCACGGAACACGGAGTGGTGTGGGAGGCTCCCGGAAGGATGTCTGTCCCGGACGGGGACACGAAGCACCTCGCCATGGTGGGGTCGGGTGCAGACTTGAGGTTAACACTACCGGATCCAACAAACATTCCCCCTCTCCAAATCCGGCAACCGTGTCTCAGGTCGCAAGCGGCAGCACGCTCGCTCCCTGGACATCGAGGTCAAGCCGGTTGGCGGCCCAGCCCTCACCCGCGAGGTGGGACACCTTCTCGGCGCTGTCGGCGTCGGCAAGCGCCATGACGGTGGGTCCGGCGCCGGAGATGACGGCCGGGATCCCGTCCGCCCGCAGCCGCTCCACCAGCGCGGCGCTCTCCGGCATGGCCGGGGCGCGGTACTCCTGGTGCAGCCGGTCCTCGGTGGCGGGCAGCAGCAGCTCGGGGCGCCTGGTGAGGGCCTCGACGAGCAGGGCGGCACGGCCCGCGTTGACGGCGGCGTCGACGTGCGGCACGGTGCGCGGCAGCAGGCCGCGGGCGGTCTCGGTGAGCACCGGCTTCCCGGGCACGAAAACCACCGGAACGATGGAATCGTCGGGCTCCATCCTGATGGCACGGGCCGCGCCGGCCTCCATCCAGGACAGGGTGAAACCGCCGAGCAGACAGGCGGCCACGTTGTCGGGGTGGCCCTCGATCTCGGTCGCCAGCGCGAGCAGCGCCGCGTCGTCGAGCCGGGCCTCACCGCCTATGGTCACCGCGCGGGCGGCGACGATTCCGGCGCAGATGGCGGCCGAGGAGGAGCCGAGGCCGCGGCCGTGCGGGATGCGGTTGGCGCAGACGATCTCCAGGCCGCGGGGCTGCCCGCCCAGCAGGTCGAAGGCGGTGCGCAGGGAGCGGACGAGCAGGTGGCTCTCGTCGCGGGGCAGGGTCTCGCCGCCCTCGCCCGCGATGTCGATGTGCAGACCGGAGTCGGCCACCCGGACGACGACGTCGTCGTACAGCCCCAGCGCGAGGCCCAGGGCGTCGAAGCCCGGACCGAGATTGGCGCTGGTGGCAGGGACGCGCACCCGTACGGCGGCCGCGCGGAAGGCTGGACCGGCCATCGCTCGAAGACTCTCCTTGAGCTGCGTGAGTGTCGAAGACATCCGAAGGGGCCGAACGCCGCTCGATCGTCCCGACGGACACTCGATCGTTTCGATGGACATTCGATGACGTACGAGGACCCGTCGGGTCGCGGAGACGGCGCGGCCCGCGCCCACACGCGGTGGCATATGCGGTAGGCGGGTTCAGTACAGCCTATCGAAGGATGGTTCCGCGGCGACATAGGGCGCACGGGAGGCGCACGATGCGTGTCGTGGACCTCCCGTGCACCCCGCCGCGGATCGTCCCCGCCGGGCGGGGTGGGCGAGCCCGGTCCCCCGGGCCCGCGGGTGCTCAGGCCAGGCCGAGGCGCTCCGCAGCGGTGGCCGCGTCGACCGGGACGGTGACCGGCTGCGGCGCGCCGGCGACGGCCCAGTCCGGGTCCTTCAGCCCGTTGCCCGTGACGGTGCACACGATGCGCTGCCCCGGGTCCACCTTGCCCTGCTCGGCGGCCTTCAGCAGACCGGCCACCGAGGCGGCCGAGGCGGGCTCCACGAAGACGCCCTCCTGCGCGGCCAACAGCCGGTAGGCGCGCAGGATCTCACGGTCCGTCACCTCGTCGATGGCGCCGCCGGACTCGTCGCGGGCGGCGAGGGCGTACTGCCAGGAGGCGGGGTTGCCGATCCGGATCGCGGTGGCGATGGTCGACGGGTCCTTGACCACCTCGCCGCGCACGATCGGCGCGCTGCCGGAGGCCTGGAAGCCCCACATGCGCGGGGTCCGGGCGGAGACGCCGTCGGCGGCGTACTCCTTGTAGCCCTTCCAGTAGGCGGTGATGTTGCCCGCGTTGCCGACCGGCAGGACGTGGATGTCGGGGGCGTCGCCGAGCATGTCCACGATCTCGAACGCGGCCGTCTTCTGGCCCTCGATGCGCACCGGGTTGACCGAATTGACCAGCGCCACCGGGTAGTTCTCGCTCAGGCTGCGAGCGAGCGTGAGGCAGTCGTCGAAGTTGCCGTCGACCTGGAGGATCTTGGCGCCGTGGACGAGGGCCTGGCCCATCTTGCCGAGCGCGATCTTGCCCTGCGGCACGAGCACGGCCGAGACCATCCCGGCCCGCACCCCGTAGGCGGCGGCCGAGGCGGAGGTGTTGCCGGTGGAGGCGCAGATGACCGCCTTCGCCCCCTCCTCCTTGGCCTTGGAGATCGCCATGGTCATGCCGCGGTCCTTGAAGGAGCCGGTGGGGTTGGCCCCCTCCACCTTCAGGTGGACCTCACAGCCCGTGCGCTCGGAGAGCACCTGCGCAGGCACGAGGGGCGTGCCGCCCTCGCGGAGCGTCACGACCGGCGTGGTGTCGGATACCGGCAGCCTGTCCCGGTACTCCTCGATGATTCCGCGCCACTGGTGGGTCATTGCTGGTTACTCTCCTTCAACCCGCATGATGCTGGCGACACCCCGCACGGTGTCGAGCTTGCGCAGCGCCTCGACGGTCCCGGTCAGGGAGGCGTCGGACGCGCGGTGGGTGACGACGACGAGGGAGGCCTCGCCGTCCTTGCCCTGCTGGCGAACCGTATCGATCGACACCCCGTGCTCGGCGAACACGGTCGCGACCTGCGCCAGTACACCCGGCTTGTCCGCGACGTCGAGGCTGATGTGGTACCGCGTGACGACCTCGCCCATGGGCGAGACCGGCAGGGCCGCGTACGCCGACTCACCGGGCCCCGTTGCGCCGTTGAGCCGGTTGCGGCAGACGGCGACCAGGTCGCCGAGCACGGCGGAGGCGGTCGGGGAACCGCCGGCGCCGGGGCCGTAGAACATGAGCTGCCCGGAGGCGTCGGACTCGACGAAGACGGCGTTGTACGCGCCGCGCACGGAGGCGAGCGGGTGGCTCAGCGGGATCATCGCGGGGTGCACCCGCGCGGTCACCGAGGCGCCGTCGGCGGCCCGCTCGCAGATGGCGAGCAGCTTGATCGTGCAGCCCATCTCCGCGGCCGAGCGGAAGTCGGCGGCGGTGACCTCGCTCATGCCCTCGCGGTAGACGTCGTCGAGCCGCACCCGCGTGTGGAAGGCGATGCCGGCCAGGATGGCGGCCTTGGCGGCGGCGTCGAACCCCTCGACGTCGGCGGTCGGGTCGGCCTCCGCGTAACCGAGCGCGGTGGCCTCGTCCAGGGCCTCCTGGTAGCCGGCGCCGGTGGAGTCCATCTTGTCGAGGATGAAGTTGGTCGTGCCGTTGACGATGCCGAGCACCCGGTTGACCTTGTCGCCGGCGAGGGACTCGCGCAGCGGCCGGATCAGCGGGATGGCGCCGGCGACGGCGGCCTCGTAGTACAGGTCCCGGCCGTGCTCCTCGGCGGCCGCGTGCAGCGCGGCCCCGTCCTGGGCGAGCAGCGCCTTGTTGGCGCTGACGACGGACGCGCCGTGCTCGAAGGCGGTGGTGATGAGGCTCCGCGCGGGCTCGATGCCGCCGATGACCTCGACGACGACGTCGATGTCGCCGCGTTTGACGAGGGCGGTGGCGTCGGTGGTGACCAGGTCGGGGTCGATGCCCTCGCGCACCTTGC
Source organism: Streptomyces sp. NPDC038135 (assembly GCF_055601245.1). NCBI lineage: Bacteria > Bacillati > Actinomycetota > Actinomycetes > Kitasatosporales > Streptomycetaceae > Streptomyces > Streptomyces sp. NPDC038135. The sequence continues at coordinate 82,754 of NZ_JBVJXS010000001.1, forward strand.
CGGGCCGGCGCACGGCGACGCCGGCCAGCTCCACCGGGGCCCCGATACGGGCGGCGAGGTCGTCGGCGTGCGTCGTCATGATGCGCGCCACCTCTGAGCCGACCACTCCACAGCCCAGCAGCGCCACCTTCAGCGGACGCGTACGCATCATCCGACCTCGTTTCCTCTTACCGTCTACGGTTGGACCAGTCTCACTCACCGGACGGGAGTTTCTACCCTTCGTCCGGATCGTGAGACATGTATTTCATTTTGCCGGGATGGGAAGACCGAAGATCTTCCGGCCCTTGTCCCGGAGTTCACCGAGGCCCGCGGAACCGGTGTCTCCGGCTCCGCCGGCTCCTCTCTCCGGCCGCGTCAGCCGACGTCGAGACGCAGCAGGTCCTCCTCCGTCTCGCGCCGCACGATCACCCGCGCCTCGCCGTCCCGCACCGCGACGACGGGCGGGCGCAGCACGTGGTTGTAGTTGCTGGCCATGGACCGGCAGTAGGCGCCGGTGGCGGGCACGGCGAGCAGGTCGCCCGGCGCCAGGTCGGCGGGCAGGAACGCGTCCTTGACCACGATGTCCCCGCTCTCGCAGTGCTTGCCGACGACACGGCTGAGCACGGGCTCGGCGTCGCTCGCGCGCGAGACCAGGGCGACGCTGTACTCCGCGTCGTACAGCGCGGTGCGGATGTTGTCGGACATCCCGCCGTCCACGGAGACGTACGTCCGCAGCCCCTCGAGCGGCTTGACGGTGCCGACCTCGTACAGCGTGAACGCCGTCGGCCCGACGATGGCGCGGCCGGGCTCGACCGAGATGCGGGGCGTGCGCAGCCGTGCGGCCTCGCACTCCCGGCCGACGATCTCGGTCAGCGCCTTGGCGATCTCGTGCGGCTCGCGCGGGTCGTCGGCACTGGTGTACGCGATGCCGAGGCCGCCGCCGAGGTCGATCTCGGGCAGCTCGACGCCGTGCTCGTCCCGGATGTCCTTCAGCAGCCCGACCACCCGGTGGGCGGCGACCTCGAAGCCGGACATGTCGAAGATCTGCGAACCGATGTGGCTGTGGATCCCGATGACCTCGAGGCTGTCGAGCTGCAGCGCCCGCCGCACCGCCTCGGCGGCCTGGCCGCCGGCGAGCGGGATGCCGAACTTCTGGTCCTCGTGCGCGGTGGCGATGAACTCGTGGGTGTGCGCCTCGACGCCGACGGTGATCCGGATCTGCACCCGCTGCCGCCTGCCCAGCGACCGCGCGACGTGCGCGACCCGCACGATCTCCTGGAAGGAGTCGATCACGATCCGGCCGACCCCGGCCTCGACCGCCCGCTCGATCTCCGCGACGGACTTGTTGTTGCCGTGGAAGGCGATCCGCTCGGCGGGCATCCCGGCGGACAGCGCGGTGGCCAGTTCCCCGCCGGAGCACACGTCGAGGTTGAGCCCCTCCTCGTTCAGCCAGCGCACGACGGCCCGGGACAGGAACGCCTTCCCGGCGTAGAACACGTCGGCGTCGGCGCCGAACGCGGTGCGCCAGGCGCGCGCCCGGGCGCGGAAGTCGGCCTCGTCGAGGATGTAGGCGGGGGTGCCGAACTCCTCGGCGAGCCGGGTCGCGGGGATCCCGCCGACGGTGAGGACACCGTCCTCGTCCCGGCCGACGGTCTGCGCCCACACCTTGGGGTCGAGGGCGTTGAGGTCGGCGGGCGGGGCGGAGTAGTGCCCCTCGGGAAGGACGTCGGCGTGACGGGGCCCGGCGGGGTGGGCGGAACGGCTCATGACGTGGCTCTCAGACTCTCTGTCTCTCTCCGCGGCGTCCTGGGTCGCCTCAGAGGTGTTCGGGTGCGTCGATGCCGAGCAGGGACAGGCCACCGGCCAGCACCGTCCCGGCGGCTTCGGCGAGGGCGAGCCGGGCACGGTGGGCGGCCGAGGGTTTCTCCTCGCCGCGCGGCAGCACGCCGGGCAGATGGGGCAGCACGGCATCGGCGAGGGTGACGAGATGCCGGGCGAGACGGTCCGGGGCGCGGTGGGTGGCGGCCGCGGTGAGGACGCGGGGGTGGTCGGCGAGGGCGGCGACGACCTCGCGGGCCGCCACGGGCCCGGGCTCGGCCCCGAACCCGAGGCGGGCGGCGCCGCGGGTCAGGGCCCGGGTACGGGCGTGCGCGTACCGCACCCGGAACAGCGGATTGGCCTCCCGCTGCACCAGGTGGTCCGCGGTGATGCGGGGCCGGTCGTGCGACGCGGGATGGAGCAGCGCCCACTGGGCGGCGTCGGCCCCGAGCGGCGCGGGATCCTCCGGCGCGGGCACGGGCCGCAGGTTCACCGGCTCCCCGTGCCCGACCTCGGCCCGCCCGCCCTGCGTCGCGACGATCCGCACGACCGCGTCGGCCACGACCTCGGCCCGCACCTCGTACGGCACGCGCAGCAGCACGACCTGCCCGGCGAGCGCGTCACCGTGCCCGTAGGCGGCGCCCAGCCGCCGGATCTCGGTGACGAGACCGGCGGCCGTTCCACCGCTGTCGGCGAGGGTGACGTTGAGGAATCCCGGCCCGGTGACGACGACGTCGTCGATGCCGTCGGCGTCGAGAAGCCGCTCGCGGAGAACGCCGGCGACGTCCATGGGCGTCCGCCCGGCGGCGCGGGCGAGCTGGAGGGCGACGTTGGTGGCGTAGTCCCCGCACCCGCCGGGCCCCGGCTCGGTCACGACGACCCGCTCGGGCAGCGCACCCGGCTCCACACACAGCTCCCCGTCGGCCACGGCAGCACGCACCGAGTGCAACACGGTGCGGGAGAGCTCGACGGGGGTCACGGGACAAGCGTAGGGGAGGTGGGGGGTGGGTATGCGAGGCGGTTTTACGGTGCGAGACGGAGAAGGGTGCGAGGGGGTTCTACGGTGCGAGACGGAGAAGGGTGCGAGGGGGTTCTACGGTGCGAGACGGAGAAGGGTGCGAGGCGGTTCTACGGTGCGAGGTGGAGGAGGGTGCGAGGGCGTGCGAGAGGGAAGGGCGTGCGAGACGCTCCGCGCCTCCGCCTACGAGCCCCCTCACCCAACAGCCACTCCCGCCCCACCGTTGCCTCCACCCTGGCCCTCGTCGCCCTCCCCGTCTTCCTCCCTCTCCCCCACGCCCTCCGCGCGGCGGCCGCGGCCGGGCTTCCGCTCGATGAGCTGCTTGACGAGCCGGACGAGCTCCGCGGGTTCGAAGGGCTTGGCGAGGAAGGCGTCGACACCGACGTCGAGCCCGCTCTCCACCTCGTACTGGGTACAGGCGCTGATGATGGCGAGCGGAAGATCGTGCGTACGAGGATCGGCACGCAGCCGCGCGGCGGTCCGGAGCCCGTCCAGCCGGGGCATGACGACATCGAGGGTGACGACATCGGGCCTTACCCGATGCACGACATCCAGACACTCGGCACCATCAGCCGCGGTCACGACCTCAAGCCCCTCCAGCTCGAGGTTGACCCTGATCAGCTGCCGGATGACCTTGTTGTCGTCCACAACAAGCACCCGACCCGACGCGCCTGGCACAACTCGAGAGTAGGTCGGCACCGGCCACCGCGTCCGGCTTTTCCCCACTTCCAACCTGCGCGGGGGACGCCATCGGGCTGTCTTCCATCCCGTGCGGGGCAATCACCGCCCGGGCCTTCCACCCCGTGCGGGGGACGCCATTGCCCTGTCTTCCATCTCGCGCGGGGGCACCACGCCCTGTCTTCCACTCCGCGCGAGGGGGGGCCGCCCCGTTTCCACCCCGTGAGGGGACGCCACCGCCTGTCGCGGACCGGCTCCGTTCATCTCAACCCCGACGGAGCCAGGAGCCGGAGAACAGGACCCCGACTCACCCCGGGAAACCCGTTCCTGATCACCCCTGCGGACCTGCTAGTGTTCTACCCGTCGCCGCAAGCGAACAGCTCAGCGCCCGACACGCCCCCGTAGCTCAGGGGATAGAGCAACGGCCTCCGGAGCCGTGTGCGCAGGTTCGAATCCTGCCGGGGGCACCCAGCATGAGGTGCCCAAAGACCCCGTCACCAGCGGAAACGCTGAGGCCGGGGTCTTCGCGTATGTGCAGGCGTGTGCCGCCCGGAGCGGGCGTATGCCGGGGTCTGTGGACTATTCGTGGACAGGATCTTGGGGCGTCTGCCCAGGTCAGCCCCCGCGTTGGCGAGGGGGCTGTCACCCGGCATCCGACCACTGCTCAGGGAGCTCCGGTGCCTCCTGGCGCTCTACTCGTCGCGCGTTCTCACCGCGGAGCGTCGTCAACCACGGCCAGAGATCCGGCAGCGGCTGCGCCGAGCAAGCCAACCGATGCTCGATACGGCATCGCTGATATGGGTCGGGCGGCCCCACCCCATAGATGGCCACTCGCCCATCGGATAACTCAATCCACCGATACTCCGCCGGCACCGTATGGGCCAGCGGAGACGTGTCCGGCTCCAGTAGCACCCAATCATGCTCAAGTGTCGGGACCCGGTCCTGCAGTAGGCCGCAGTACGGACAGCGGAACTGCCCGCTGTGCAGTCGGCGCGGCCCCTCTTCTAAATGCCCCATACAGTGAGCGTCGACAGCCCGGTGCCATATTCGTAGAAGGGAATTGGACGGGACCTCTGAGGTGTCCGCTCACTGATGATGCAGAACGCGACGCGCCAGGTGCATCGAACATCTACCGGCCGCCATGGACGCGGCTGATACACGACAGAGCCCTCCCGCTCATACAAGCGGAGGGCTCCGACTTACCTGCTTGATCACTCGTATTCGCGCAGCAGGCCCTCGACCTTGCGGTTGGCGATTTCCTGCCGCCCGTCGATGCACATGGCGTAGCGGCTCAGCAGGACCTCGACTCTGTTGCCCGCGCGCTCGGCGACCTCGGTCGGGTCCACCCCGGAGTTGAGCCAGGTGGACAGCGCCGAGTGCCGGAGATCGTACGGACGCGCAGCGAGCGGAGAGGCAAGCGCAGCCGGCGGAAGCGCCAGCGACGCACGGGCCTCCTGCCAGACGCGGTAGTACGTGGACGAGCCACTCCCCCGCGCTCATTGGTGAACAACCGCCCGTCATCGGCAGTGCCGACCGTGTCGAGGTCCTGCCGGAGGACGGTGACGAGCTGGGGCGGGATAGGCAAGACCGGGACTTCCTCCGCCGGCCGATTCTTGAGTCCTCGGTCATCGTGGGTCTCGCCAGAGTCGGTCCACTGCTTGCCGACGCTGGGACGCGTCCGGTTCAACAGTGCCGTCCCCAGCCAGCCTGAGGCAGCTTCAGGTCCGCACTCGTGAGGCCCACGGCTTCAACTGGACGCAAGGCGCCGTAGTAGATGCTGGCGAGCAGGCCGACGAGCCGACGGCCACGCGCCCGGCTGTACCCACCGACGTACGAGACCGCAGTCAGCAGGGACCGAGCCTGCTCGGGATTGAGGTCGCGGTGGCGCTGACTGGGTCACTAAGACACCACCAACCTAAGATCACAGCGAGCCCAGGCGGGCCCTCTCCATGAGATCAATGACGTAATGCACTAAATCGACCGGTATCGTGGTTGCTGCGAATATTCTCCGGTCAACACCTCTCTCGGGATCGAAGTACCCCGCATAGATCAACACCGGCGCATCAATGTTGTACTGCTCCAGCACGCGCAGCATGCTGATCCCTGCTTGCGGGTCACCGTCTCGGTCGATGTCGCTTATCACGATGTCGTACGGCCTGCGGCGAAATAGGGGTGTTGCTTCATCGGTCGAGACGACTACGTCGACATGCATTGCAGCGGCACGAAAGAGCTCCACAAGCGAGGCGATACCCTCAGGGCGATCATCAACCCAGAGAATCTTGCCTCCCTGCAGTAGCTCGGCGGCATGCTCCAGCCGACCAAGTGCCGTGCGCCTAGCAATCGGGGTGACGGTCGTCTGGCTGACATCCTGGGCTCGATCCAGCAGCTCAGCAGCGAGTTCGACCTCCACGCCCAGTGCTCGTACGGCAGTCAAGCGGGGAACCATGCGTTGGATGATCGTGCGCCGGAGGGTGAAGTACACCATGGCGGCGAAGGCCACCCAGAGTATGGCGGGCACCGTTCCGATGAGCTTGATCCAAAGAACGTCAGGCATCTGAACATCATCGAGTTGGATTGCCAAGAGCGCAGCCACTTCGCGGAACGTTGTCGCGTGACAGGAGGGCAGGGACCCTGGGCGACCGTGAATCCCGCCAGAGTCCTGGGAAATCTGCCGGATCTGTCCGGTCAGCTCGGTGTCATGGCGGCGCCGTTCACAGGGTTCCTTCTCGGACCCGCGCCAGCGGTAGTAGGTGGAGGAGGGGATGTGCAGTTCCCGGAGTGGGCTTGACCCCCAGGTGCGGGTGCTCGTCGAGGAGCGCGGTCACCTGGGCCGGGTCGGGTCGAGCTGCGCGGCGAAAAAAGCCGAGGCCGTCCGCAGTACCTCATTGGCACGACGCAGTTCCCGCACCTCGCGCCGCAGCTGGGCGAGTTCTTCCTTCTCCTCAGTGGTGAGCAGGCCGCCCCGCTCGCCGGCGTCCGCCTCGGCCTGGCGGATCCAGCCCCGCAGGGCCTCGTGATGCACACCGAGTTCCTCAGCCATGCGACGGATCGCGGCCTCGGCTCGGCACTCCGGTACATCCGCACCGCACGCTCATGCAACTCCAGCGGAGACCTCCTCGGGGCAGGCATCGTCAGGGCTTCTCTCATGAAAGCCATCTGATCCGTTGTCACCTTCCCCTGCATCTCGGGGGAAGCTCAGTAACGCCAAGGCCCCTGGACACCTCCAGGGGCCTAAAGGTTTGCAGTCATCGCTGGTCTGTCGTTCGGCAGACAGGACCCTAGCCGGGGCACTTCTCATGGTTGGGAACGACCTCGAAGACCACGCTGTCTTCGATCACCTCTCCCGCTACTGGAGTGGTGGTGCAAACTCGCCAGTCGTTCTCATTGTCCGTACTCCGCCCCGCCCCAGTGGCGTCCACCGCGGTTATTTCGCCAGTCAGGGCTGCCATCTGGTCCATCGCATCCATAAGATTGCGTCCGATGTACCAGGCATCTCGTCGCCCGGCATGGCTAGGTAGTCATCAGTAGATGCAGGGCACGACTCGCCTTCTTTCACCACCGAGAAGACCACCAGGGTCTCTGGGTCTGCCTCGCCAGGCTGTGGATCTTGCGAGGCAGACGCGCCAATTGCGATCCCAGAGCTACGCTCGTCCCTGCCCCGTCACATCCTCGGTACTCAGGTTGGTGAAGCCCGAGCTGGTCGCAATCTCCGAACCATGCACGGCTCGATGGGAATCACTCGTACTCGCGCAACAGCTCCTCAATCTTGCGGTTGGCGATTTCCTGCCGTCCGTCGATGCACTTGGCGTAACGGCTCAGCAGGACCTCGACGCTGTTGCCCGCGCGCTCGGCGACCTCGGTCGGGTCTACCCCAGAGTTGAGCCAGGTCGACAGGGCCGAGTGCCGGAGGCCGTACGGACGTGCAGCGAGCGGGGAGGCAACCGCGGCCGGCGGAAGGGCTAGCGCACGGGCCTCTTGCCAGACGCGGTAGTACGTGGACGAGCCCACCACTCCCCCGCGCTCGTTGGTGAACAGCCGCCCGTCCTTGGCGGTGCCGAAGGTGTCGAGGTGCTGCCGGAGGATGGCGACGAGCTGGGGCGGGATCGGCACGATGCGGACCTCCTCTGCCGGCCGGTTCTTCAGACCGCGGTCGTCATGGGTCTCGCCGGAGTCCGTCCACTGCTTGCCGACACTGGGACGTGTCCGGTTCAGCAGGACAGTCCCCCAGCCGGTCTCGGCTAGCTTCACGTCCGCCCTCGTGAGGCCGACCGCCTCAGCCGGACGCAGGGCGCCGTAGTACATCAGTGCGAACAGGCCGACGAGCCGACGGCCACGCGCACGGCTGTACCCACCGACGTACGAAACTGCGGTCAGCAGGGAACGAGCCTGCTCGGGATTGGCTACCACCCGGGGATCGACCTCCCCGGCGACCTTCGGCTTCTTCCAGCGGATGCGCGTAATCGGGTTCTCCTTGAACTCACCGAGGTCCACCGCGTAGTGCAGCGCATTGACGAGCGTCCGACGCTTGCGCCGGACGGTCTCTGCGGCCGCCGCCGTCCCGTCGAGCTTCAGCCTGAGCGAGTCCAGGACAGCCCTCCCAATCGCGGCGTCCCCGAGGTCCGAGAGCGGGCGCGACGCCTTAGCCACCCAGTGCAATACGTTCGCGACCTCGGTCGGCAATGCACGCTCGTCCGGGCCGGGAAGGATAAACGCCCAGTTGCGAAGCGCCTTCCTGAGCAGTTCCTCGGACGGTTGCCCCGGACGCTCGTCGAGAAGGGCCATCGTCACGGCAGTCAGCGCTTCATTGATCCCGTTCCGCGTGTTGGGCGCCGCGTGCGGCCACTTCATGGCGAGGTACTTCAGAGCGAAGGCGTACCAGGTCATCGAGGCCGCCTTCTCGACCATCGATTCCGGCAGCCCCGTCACCGTGTCGAACTCTTCGCCGGCATGGGTGGCGCGGAGCAGCTTGGAGCGGTAGTGGTCCGCCAGCCCTTTAGTGCGGAACTGCTCGGAGAAGACCTTTCCGGCGACCATCCACCGGACGTCATAGGACGGATTCTTGGTGTTCCGCTTTCGGACGCCCCACACCTTCACATCGAGAGACTTCACGCCGCTGCCTCCAGCTGCCGAAGCCAAGCGGCGAAGTCAGCACGCCACACCCGGAGTTCGCCGTTGGGCAGCTTGAACGCAGCCGGACCCTGGCCCAGTTCACGCCATCGGTAAAAGGTGCGGCGAGACACCCCACCCAGCTCCGCGAGGATCTGCGGGACGGTCATCAGTTCGTCGCGCCGGTGGTCCATGTCAGCGCTCCTTCCGTGTCGTCGTCTGCCTGGCCTGCTGGGGCGCCAGTGCCGTGAGTGATGAGGTGTTCTGCTGCAGTTAGGCCCGTGCCGGCGAACACCCAGTGGGAGAGGACGAGGACGGTGTCCGGGTCGGGCAGCGGGTGGCCGGCTTCGGCCGCGCGTTCGCGGGCCAAGGCTTCGTTGTGGTCGGCGCGTTCCTGGCGGAGGGTGCCGAGGGTGACGGAGTACGCGCGCGACTTGGTGGAGAAGTGGCCGCGGAAGCCGAGCATGTGCGCCCACTTGCGCAGGCGCAGAGGCTCGAGTTCGGGCAGGGCGCCGAGGTGCCAGCAGGTGAGGATCATCCGCCGGGCGTGGTCGGTGACGCCCGAGCCGATCAGGTCGGTGATCGGGTTGCGGATAGGGCGGTCCAGGGTGCCGGCGGTCTCAGCACCCTTGGTGGCGTACTTGGCGATGTAGGCGGCCACGGCGCGGCTGGACAGTTCCGAGGTGCCAGCAAAATCGGCCGAGCGGATGGGGCGGATGTCGAGCTGTTCGCCGAAGCGGAAGGCGTAGGTCCGGCCGTCGAGGACGGGCCGGGTGCCTCGGCGAGGCCGACGGCGGAGCGGATCGCGTCGGTGAGCAGATCCGTGGTGGCCCAGGCTGGCGGGGCATCGTCGGCGCCGTCCGGGCCGTCGAGGCGGATGACGGCGTGGAAATGGACTGCGCCGCGCCGCTGGTACTCGGCGACCTTGGCGTAGGAGACCTTGAGGCAGTGGCGCAGTTCCGTGCGCTTGATGCCTGCACGGGAGGCGAGGTGCTGGCGCAGGTAGGTGGTGAAGCGGGCCCACAGTGCCCCGGCGTGCGCGTTCCACAGGACGGCTGCGCGGTAGTCGTACGGGTCCGGGTCGAGTGGAGTGCCGAGGGCGGGGTCGTCGTCGGGGTGGAGGCGTCCGCAGCGGCACCGGCCGCCGCCGGGCCGGTTGTGGACGGGGCCGAAGGAGGGGGCGGTGAAGGTGGCGAAGACGCGGGGGTGTTGGGCGACGGCGGGGCCGATGCCCTTGCCGCCGCTCAGTCCGGCGGTGACCAGGTGGAAGGTGTCTTTGCGGTAGACCTCGGCGCAGGAGGCGCATCGGGTGGCGCGGCGGTTGTTGCAGCGGATGAGGAGCTGTCCGGCGGGGAGGTCGCGGCCGGCGATCTCGCGGACGATCTCACCGGTGGTGGCGTGGACGTCGAGCCGGTGGCCCTCCATCCGGACGGGCCGCTCGCAGCCGCCGAGGCGCTGGATCTGGCGTGCGTAGGAGCTGAGGTCGCCGTGCTGCGCGAGTGCTGCCAGCTGGCGAATAGCTGCGGTCGGAGCCGCAGGGCGCATGTGCGGGTTCCTCCTTGCAGGGGCGGACTTGGGTGCGAGCGCCCGACCTGTCAAGGGGGCTAGACAGCGAGGGCAGGCCGAGGGGGCGGAGCGATGAGGTCAGCGGCGGGTGAGGATGGAGCGGATAACGACGGCGCAGAGGGCCACGGACGTGGCGGTGATGGCGACGGCGAGGAGCATGCTGACCAGGACGGCGCCGACGACCAGGACCACGGCGGTGCCGCCGCCGACGAGGGCGAGCGCGGTGCCAGGCGTGAGCTGGTTGGCCGAGCGGAACGGGGCCGGTGCTGCGGTGGCCGGCGGCGGAGCCAGAACGCTCGGCGCGATGGTGGTCGGTTCGACCACGGCGGGCGGGACGATGAGGCCGGTGGGCTGGGGCATGGTCGGGACCTTCGGACGGAACATGAACGGATCTCCTTCGCGGGTCACTTGAGGAAGCTGTTGATGACGGGGGCGAGCAGGCTGTCGGCGAGGAGGTAGCCGCCGAGGAGCAGGACGGCGATGAGCCACCAGGGCGGGCGGATGAGCTTGACGCCGAGGACGCCGACGACGAGCAGGGCGAGCCAGAGCGGAACGTTCATTGCGGTGGTCTCCTGTCAGGCCGGGCAGCGGTGGGTACGGGCGGCGAGTTCGGCGGCGGCGCGGCTGTCGTACTCGGCGGAGAAGTCGCAGCGGGGTGCGGTGCAGGCGGCCAGGTGGCGGTTGCGTCCTCGGTCGACGTAGGAGGCGACGTTGACGGGGCCTATGCGGCGGACGTTGCGGAAGCGCCGGTTCACGGTGGTGCTCCTCTCAGAGGTGCGCGGCGACGGACGGGGTCATGGACGGAGGCAGGCCGAGCCGAGCGCGTACGGCGTCGGGGTCGGCCGGGTGACCCGTGGCCGAGCGGTGTTCCTCGGCCAGGGCCCGGACGCGGTCCACGAGGGCGGGCGGCAGGGAGACGGCGATGGAGGGAGCCGGGGGCGGAGTGGCGACCGGCTCGGTGATGGGTTCCGCAGCCGGTTCGGGACCGGAGTGAGGCGCCGGAAGGGCGTCGCGGTCGGGCCCGTCGACGGCCGCCGGGGCGGGGTGCGGTTCCGCATCCGTGTGCGTCGTCGAGGAGGGGGCCGGGGCCGCCGGCGCTTCCTTGCCGTGCGGAGCGTGGGCCAGCAGCGTTCCGCCGAAGAAGGCGACGGCGGGCCAGCCCGAGACGACCACGCGGAGCGAGGCCGGTACGTGGTCCAGGTCGAGGAGGCCGGCGGTGGCGACGTTGGCGCCTAGGGATGCGGCCAGGGCCACCAGGAACCACAGCCGCGGGCTCCCTGCCGTCTGCCCCGCTTGCTGCTGCTGGCGCATGCGCCGCCAAGCTGCGACCAGCAGCAGGTCGACACTCACCGGGTAGGCCCACGCCTTCCAGCCGCCCTGTCCGGCCGCGGCGGCGAGGTCGTGCAGGTGGGAGAAGGACAGGGCGCCCGCGATGACGGCCTGGACGACCACGGCGTCCATTCGGGCCAGGTGGGCTCGCATCGGCTCGGCTTCCTTCCGGTTTCGGGCATGGGAGGGGTAGGGACGTGGCGCGAGGCGGTCACGCCGACCGTGGCAGAGGGAGCGCGGTTACTCGGTCACCGGGCGAGCGGTGGGCGCGATGGGTGCGGCCGGGGAAGGACCGGCGAGCTCTTTGGCGACGACGGGCCGGAAGGAGTCGAGCCGGGGCAGTTCCGGCACCAGGCCCGAAGTGTCGCGGCAGACGGCCGCCGCGTCGTTGAGGGTGAGGTGGGGCGAGCGGACACGGGACCAGCCGCCGGACGAGTCGCCGACGACCGCGACGCCGGGCCGTTCGGCCGGGATGGAGGTAGCGGCAAGCGCCGCTTCGGGTGCGATGTCGCCGAGCGCCATGTTGGCGGAGGTCTCGTCGTTGACGCGGTGGCACACCCGGCCGGTGAGCTGGGCGCGGAGCATGGTGGCGCCCTTGCCGAGTTCGGCACCGAAGCGCTGCCCGCACACCTCCAGATAGATGCCGGCCGCGCGGCCGAGTTGGGCGAGGCGGATGAGCTTGGTGACCATGGCGTCCCGCCGCTTCTCGTCGTCCTTGCTGGCCGCGAGGAAGAGTTCGGCGACCTCGTCGACGACGACCACGAGCGGCACCGGCCGCACTTTCTCCGGCAGGCCCCACACGTCCGAGGTGAGAACGGTGTCCGCACCGGCCCCGCCCGTCATGCCGATCAGGCGGAACCGCGCTTCCATCTCTTCCACCAGGACGTCCAGGAGGTCGTTCGCGCGGTCCGGTGTATCGGCGAGTGCCGAGAGACGGGGCGCGAACGGGGCCAGTTCGACGCCCCATTTGCAGTCGATGCCGACGAGCGCGACGGGCTGCCGGGCCAGCCCACACAGCAGGTTGCGCAGGTACACGGACTTGCCCGACTGCGTGGCGCCGAGGATGAGTTCGTGCGGCACGGTGCGGAAGTCCCGGACGTGCCAGTGTCCGTCCTCACGCAGCGCCAGCGGCAGGGACAGCGGTCCGGTCTGCAGCCACCGACGAGCGGGCCGAACGTCAGCCAGGACGTCCCAGCCGACGAGCCGCAGCTCCAGCCGCCCTGGCTTGGTGGGGCGCACGTGCACGGCATGCGCGCCCCAGGCATGCCGCAGCCGGTCGGCCGAGGCGGTGAAATCCTCGGGCGCCTGCCCGGCCGCCATGCGCAGCCGCATCACGAGCCCGGAACCAGTCGGCCGGGGCAGCGACCGGCGCGGCGGTACAGGGGCCGCCTGCCGCCCCATCATCCGAGCGGTGGCCCGGCGAACTGCTGAGGCCGGCACCGTCAGGCCGCAGGCATCCATGGTGGCCCGGTACGAGGTGAGCACCCGCAACGTGACGACCGGATACCCGATCAGCCACCAGAACAGGACCGGCAGCCGACGGCGCACCGCGACCAGCACGGCCACCGCCAGCAGTAACAGGATCAGAATCCACAAGGCATCGGTCATGGCACTCAGCCCCGCGCCGCCGCCGGGGTACCGACCATGGCGGCGTCAGCCCGATAGGCGATGCCGTGCCGGGCGCGGCCGCCGAACTCGCTCTCCCACGGCCGTGCCACCAGACCGGACAGGAAGACCGGCGAACCCATGACCAGGCCCTCACCGATGCCCTTTTCGGGAACGGTGACCTTGATCATGTCGGAGCCGCCCTCAGCGATGAACACCAACTCCAGGACCATGAGCCGGTCGTTGGTCACCGGGTCCACGGCCACCTCACCGGTCTGCCGGTCCTTCACCTTGACCTCGGGCAGCTTCGTGACGAGCAGAGTGGCGGCCGAAGTGTCGACGGGGATGACGCGCATGGAGTGAACCTCACTTGGGTCGGGCGCCCTTACGGACGCCGAGCCGGACTGGATACCCCCCTAGACAGCGTAGGGTGTCCGCCCCCGGAACTGTCTAGGGGGGTTGACGACTACCGTAACGACACCCCGTCAACTGTCTAGGGGGGTATACGAACGTGTCTTGAGACCGCCGGGCGCGCTAGGACATGACCCAGTGCAGCGCGGTCGCGTCATCGCGGGCCTTCCCTCGCGGCCAGCGCCGACCGTTGGGATCGTCGGCCTCGGCTGCGCGAACGCGGCGGATCAACCCATCCGGCCCTGATGAGTTGAGGATGCCCAACGCCTCTTTCCAGTCGGCAAGTTCGAAGCTGTCGACGAGTCGTGTCGCGCCATCGCTCAGCAGCGTTACGGAGGCCAGTGAATCGAGCGGCACCGTCCCCGTCAGGGCATGCTCGGCCGCTCGCGGGTCGGGGCCGGCGATCCAGAAACCGCCTGGCCGGTTACGCAGGCTGGTAAGTGCGTCCCGGTATTCCGCGAGGGCAGCGGAGTGTTCGGGTGAGCCGGTGGGCAGTGCGTCGACCGCTCCGCGCAACCGCTTGCCCACGTCGTCCAAGCGCTGGTCGGTGATGGCGGCCGTACTCCCGTCCGTCTCGGTGAGGAGGAGGGTCGAGTCACCGAGGACGAGGTACTCCAGAGCTCCCGCCTCGGCCCGGACAGCGACGACCGTACTGGTCGGACTGGCCCGATAAGCCAGGTCGCATGTGTCCTCGTGCAGGGAGCGGACCGCTCGGATCGAGTCGGCGAGACAGTCGGCGAGCGGCCGGGCGGGGTGCGCCGCGATGTCAGCCAGCAGCAGCCCGCCCAGCGTGGAGGAGAACCAGGCGATGCCGTGCACGCATCCGGTCTCCGCCCCGGCCACGCCGGCACCGTCGAGGAGAACGGCCGCGCCGAAAGAGGCGGCGGCGAAGTCCTCGTTTTCCCGTCCCGAGTCGGCCGACTGCGAGCCGAGGACGACGTTCACGCCGTCGCCTCCTCGTCGTGCAGGTAGAGGGGGCAGAGCAGTTCCACGGATCGTGGCTCGTCGGTCTCGGGGTCGTACTCGACGCTCACCAGCGTGGAGAAGTGGCGCTCGCCCACCTGTCCCCAGAGCGTGTTGAGGTCCGAGGTGAGCAGGTGGACCACGCCGAGGGAGCCTGCCGTATGGATTCCGGCAATGGCGAGCACCGAGCCGTTGCCGTCCGGTCGGGGCAGCCTGCCGAGGTATCCGACGTCGTGCGGGCGGTGCGGCTCGATGTCCGCTCCCGCGTGGTACTTGGCGCCGGTGCGCCGGTCCACCAGAGCCCACGGTTCGCCCTCCGTACGCTCCCAGCCGAGTACCGGGTCCTGGGCGTACAGGTCACTCATGGCCTGGGACATGGCCGGCCCGCAGACGATGATCAGGCCGTCACGGTTCAGGTCGATCTCACCGCTCACCAGCACGTGACCGGAACTGACAGCAAGCCCATAGGACTTGGCCAGCTCCTCCAGTCGCTTGCCGGAGTTCATGTCGGCCATGGCGACGACCGGACGTTTCTTCTCGCCGTCCCACCGGAGCGGAGTCACGACAGTGACGGCGCCCACCCCCAGGAAGGCCCCCTCCGGTGCCGGGCCGGTGTGCCGGATCTGGTGGATCCGCCCACGGCTTAGGCCTGCCTTCTCGGCGATCTGCGCATAGGACAGCCCTTGTGCGTGGAGGTCCTGGACCACACGGCGGCGGAGCCGGGCAAGCTCGGTCACCTCCTGCTGTGCGTCGGCCAGCCTCTTCGTGACCTCGCGCAGGAGCAGGTACGGATCATCGATCGCGGTGATCCGTTGCAGCTCGTCCGACATGACCGCACCTCCTAGAAGTAACCAGGAGTCTAGGGCCCTAGACGGAATGGGCGGGAGGTGCCGTCCTGTACTAACGCCGATCACGAAGAACCGGGACCGTCGCCGAGGCACACCCCGAGGACTCACCCACCACCGCCCACAGGGTGACCGCCGACCGTTGACGAACAGAGCGCTCTCACGCACCCTCCCGCGCCAGCTCGGCCCAGACGGAACGCCCGTCGGGCCAGTTCTTCACGCCCCAGTCCTTGGCGCAGGAGGCGATCAGCAGCAGCCCGCGGCCGCCCTCTTCCTGACTGGTCACGTCACACAGGTGCGGCACGCGTTCACCGCCCTGGTCGACCACCTCGATGCGGACGAGATCGTCGCCGCCGAAGCAGACGACTACGAGGAACCAGCCGCCGGCCGAACCACTCAGCGAGTGCCGTACGGCATTGGTCGCCAACTCGCTCACGACCAGGACGGCATCCTCGACGGGGCCGCGCCCGTCGAGCAGGGCAGCGACGAAGTGACGGGCATGTGCCACCTCTTCAGCCACACCAGGAAACGCACGGCACCACTTGGACCGCATAGGAGACTCCTCCACCATCGTCTAGGGGACTAAACAGCGCAGCGGCAGAGTATTCCCACGAACGGCTCGCATGCCAGGCATCTAGAGGAATTATTCCTCTAAGGGGTGAGGGTGTCTCCCAAGTCGCGGAACTCCTTCATCACCTGCAACAGCAGCTCCCGCACCTCGCCGCCGAAGACCGCAGCCCCCTCGAAGCGGCCGAACGTCTCGTCGTACGAGGCCACCTCGGCGGAGTCGGCGGATACCCGCTCAGCGCCGAACGTCTCGACCACGACCGCTCGCCGGTCGCACAACATGAACCCATGGCGAGGCAGGACCGGCACCGGCCGACGCCAAGGGATGACCCCGAGCCGCACGGTGCTAAGACTCTCGATGGCCAGCAAACGGTCCAGCTGAGCGAGCATGAGCGCCGGGGTCCCCGGCCACGTCCGCAACACAGCTTCGGTCAGTACGAACACCGACTCCCGCCCCGGTTCGTACAACACGCTCTGACGTTCCACACGGGCAGCAACAGCCCGGCCGACCGACTCAGGCGTCGCGTTCGGCGCACTCTCGAAGACGTGCCGGGCGTACTCCGCACTCTGGAGCATGGCGGGGAGAACGACGCACTGGAACGAGCGCACGAGCCCAGCGGAGCGGATCTCATCATCAATGGCGGCACCAGCCGGGATCGCGCTGTCTTCCACTTGATCGGAGTCCGTAGCCGCCTCCACCGCGGCCAAGAGGTCACGCACCTCACGGACGGTCGACCCATCGAGGTCGAGGGCGCGCGAGAGCCGATCCAGCACATCAAGGCTCGGAACCATGCGCCCGGTCTCGACCTTGGACACCGTCGGCTGCCCCACATGGGCCCGCTGCGCCAGCACAGCACCCGTCAGGCCGGCCGCTCTACGAAGCGCACGAAGACGCGTCCCAAGCACCCTCATCCGCTCTCGCCGTTCACTCCCCATGCCCAGGGTTCTACACCACGAGCCAGCATCCATCAGGCACAAGAGCAGCATCAACGATCATCAGCACGGGACGTGATTCAAAGTCTCCCTACAGGTTCAAGCACCCGTCGTCGCTTCGCTCCTCCGGGCGGGAGCGGGCGGCCGACGGCGCCCGCGCTCATGTCTCCGCCCCGCTCGGCACCGCCGGCCGCCCGCTCCCGCCCAAGAGGCAGGCACACAGTGCATGAGGTCAGAACACGTCGCGGCTGGGGCGGTCGGCTCCGCGACTTTAGCCAGCCACTTTGGCGCGAGCCTCGAAGATCATGGCCCCAACGTCGTGCTTTACCGGGCAGGTCCACAGACTGCCCGACGCGCCGGAAGCTTACGGGGCCATGATCACTCGCGCCAAAGCAGCTCCCGGCCAAAGTCGCTACGCCGACCTCGCGTGGCCAAGTCGCTTGCCTCTCCGTCAGATCCGCCAGGTAGGCAAAGCGTGACCACTCGACTACAGGACTCGACGAGCCAAAGCCTAGGCCCTATACTCAAGGCTCGCACTTGGGCCTGCTGAATTGCAGGACCATGAAACACACACCGAAGCCTGAGTTGAAGCAGTAAGAAGAAAGGCGGTCTCGGAGCGATGGCAACCATGCCTCCCCAGCGGGGTCGGAGTCGAGACCGCGAGAACGAAGTCCATGCTGACGACGCTGCAGCAAACCAGGGTAATGCTGATCGCGTCTCAGCGGTTCCCCCGAGGCCTGTAGCGCCTAACGAGTACGCAACGGAATTCGAGGACTCCGAGCAACCCACCGTAGAAGTGAAGGTGGGGGATGCGAGAAGCATTTCGATGGCCGACGACTCGGTAGATCTCGTCGTTACGTCACCCCCATACTACAAAAAGCGCGACTACGGGGTCGCTGGCCAGATCGGTCAAGAGGCCACTCCCAAAGCATACGTCGATGCAATGATGGACTGCCTGAAAGAGTGGAGGCGCGTCCTCCGGCCGACGGGCTCTGTCTTCCTCAACGTAGGTGACACGTATGTGAAGCGTTCACTCGCAGGGATTCCGAGCCGTATCGAGGCCGCTGCCATTGACGATGGCTGGCTCGTGCGCAATCGAATCATCTGGGCAAAGGATGGAGGGATGCCCGAGCCAGCAAAAAACAAACTCGCGGGCCGCCATGAGTACATCATTCATCTGGCCCCTCAGTCCAACTACTACTACGACCTGTTTGGGTACTCGAAAGACGTTGGCAATGGCGCTAACCCCGGGGACGTCTGGCGGATCAACCCTGAACGGAATATGGGAAGGCACCTCGCTCCCTTTCCCACTGAAATCGTGAGGCGAGCAGTACTACTCGCCTGCCCTTTGGCGGTCTGCGGGAAGTGCGGAACGCCGCGGGGAAGGATCGTCGAGCGAACGGCGAAGCTCGATCCGAGTCGGCCGCAAGCACGACGTGCCATGGAAATTGCCAAGGAGGCAGGGCTGACCCCTGACCACATTGCAGCCGTCCAAGCCACCGGAGTATCCGACGCAGGTAAGGCTCTGCAGGTTCAAAACGGTACAGGCAGGAATGCCGCGGCCGTTCAGCTACTTGCAGCCGAGGCCAAGAAGGTCCTCGGAGGCTACTTCAGGGAGTTTACCTTTGCCCAGAAGGAAACCGTTGGATGGTCAAGCTGCGATTGCGGAAAAGAGGCGCCTCTGGAACGAGGTGTGGTGCTGGACCCGTTCATGGGAACAGGAACAACTCTGCGGACCGCCTTTGCGATGGGCCGTAATGCCGTCGGTGTGGACCTCAATCCCATTACGGACGAGAAGTTCGCCGAGCTCACTGGTCAACTGACGTTTGATCATTAACAGGACATCCAAGGATCATCCCTGCCAATAGTTCAAGGCCGGCAGTGTTCTCGCCTGGGCTCGCTGGGTCGACGCCGACTGCCACGACACGACCGCCCTGGTCAGAGCCAAAGTCGTAGATAGGCTTGGGGGATTTATGGGGCGTGTAAAAGAGAATGGCTCCCACTCCCGAGTTACCTAGCCCCGCATTGGAGAAGTAGCCAAGCATCTTATAGATCTCCTCAGTTGGGATACCGTTGCGTTTCCTCAACTTCGGGTCTATATACACGACCGACTTGACCTCCTCCCCGGCGCCTTTGGTCTTCAAGATAGCGGTCAAGTCCGGTCGACCGCCTAGCGCCTTACCATTACGCTGCCACGCCGCAACTTCACCGACAGCAGTGTTAATCAAGTCATACTGGAAGTGAATAGAAACATCCACGGAGTTGTGTGACCACTGATACGTAGGAAGTCGACCAGTGTGACGCATATTTGGCACTTGACGTGACTGGCCCACGTGTTTGGATACTTCATCCGCGATGCTCATAAGACACCAAAGCTCGAACAGCGTCGTGTCAAATGTCTCGTCATAGAAAAGCCACCGCTCGTCACCCTGTTGCAGAGTAGGTTTTCCCGACAGGGTACGCCGAACCCAGTCGGCAAGTTTCTGATAGGGTTCGCGGTTGCCTACGTGCCCGGCTGCCAAGCGCCTTTCGACGTCATCAAGGAGTGCGGATGCCCACTCCTCACTTCCACGATGAGCAACCTCAAACTTGTTCTCCATGATGTCGGGCATTCTCAGCATCGAATTGAGGCGTTCCAGCAATCCGTGAGCCGCCTTCCCTTCCCTGCTGTTCAGCGGGGCCCGCGATGCTATAAATGCCTGCTCAACCTCGGATGTGATCCACAGAAGTGAATAGCAAGCGAGCAAGTTCTCTGGTGTCCTTGATGTCCTTTGAACTCGGATGATTGGGTAAGTAGTCGGTACCCGCACCTCCCACCTGCGCATCACCCATCGTGCGACGTCGAGCTTGCCTGCAAGCACTCCAACGGATTCGTGACGCACGACGCCGTATCGAAAATTTGGGCGATCCATGACGGATTCGAGAGTGCCCATCAGTCTCTCGCCTGCCGCGAGTGCAACACGTAGACGCAATCCAGCGACAGCCTGCGCCAGATCCGCTGGTACGTCGGCTCCGTTCGATACCGAACGTGAAACTGACGACTCTGCTTCCTTCAACTTCTCGCGCAATCCACGAGAGAAATGCGTACCAAGCAGCGGCAGGGTTGCGTACGTTGCTGCGCGCCGGCCACCACTTTCGAAATATCCACCGGACGCAGCGCTCACAGCAGTCTCCAATTCGCTCGCGCCTATCGAACTGACTGTGTGTTACAAAGGTGTCGGACGGCACGGCAGGTCTCAACTAGCGGCGCATGCTCTGCCTCGAAATATTCCTGTATCTCGGCAATGTGAGATGAACGGAGAGTTCCCATTTGCGGAACGATCCGATCGGCAAAACATGCGTCGAAAGCGCGAATCAAGGCTTCGTCCGTAATATCGGGGCCGGAGGCGAGGGTCAGCAGCACGGCCTTCCACAGATCAACGGACTGAGCACTGCCAATCGGCCATGAATAGATAGCCCCTGTGGCCTCAGCATGGCGTCCGTGACGCAGCCATCCAAAGATGTCGGTCATTCGCTCCTGGATGGGGGTCAGAGCAGCGCTTACCGCGTCCCCCTGCTGCATCAAGTCGAGATCTGGATACTGAGTAACAAGCCAATCTTGCGCCTGCCGTCGACACAACTCCATCTCGCTGATGGTCTGGTCTTGACTTGGCACACCCACGTAAACGAACTGAAAACGCCTCGTAAGCCCTTGAGAGATTGAATTCACGAAGGATGTGTCTACGTCGTTCATGGTCCCAATAATTCGGAACCTGCCCGGGACCCACAGCAGTCGGCGCTCAGGCTTGTGCTCAAACCAGAGGTCGATGGGCGTCGTACGCAAGTGAGAGACATCCGTGGTCGAGAGGACGGTGTAGAGTCCTCCTATTGCCCTGTCAATGTCAGCACGATTCAACTCGTCAATAATCAGCCATCGCGCTTCGGTATTCACTCCGCTGCTTGCATCAGCCTTGCTGTACTGGGTTTCTGCCTCGCGCATGGCTTCCGCACAGGAAAGTGCTGTCCTGGGTACGGCTCCCAGAATAGGTTCCAGCGATCCGTCCGCTGCAGGACGCAATCCACCGATAACGTCATATGTGGTCCAGTCGGCGGTCGCGGTAGTGATTACAACGTCTGCGGAAAAAGCCTCGGCCAAGAGTCGCGCCAACGTCGTCTTGCCAGTTCCGGGAGGACCTTGAAGTATTAGGTTGCCGGAGAGCAGGGCAACGACACACCTCTCAATCAGGGTGTCTTCATCCGGAAGTACGAGATCCCTTTTATCCGCCAGAGTCTTTACGGTTTCAACCATGCCCCTGACATCAATTGACCTAAATGACTTATTAGCGTAGCCCTGCGTCCAGGAATATCCCTCGTCCGCAACTACTGTTGGCTCGCTTGGGTTTACAGGGCTTCGGTCTGTCGGCAGCGAGGGAGGAGGGAGGCGCAAACCGATCGGCTCAACTTCCTCGTCAGCCACCAAGGGAACTTTCTCGTCGGCGATGTCACCAAACAGAGCTCCCAACTCTTCATCACTGAAATGAAACCACTCGGCGAAGTCGTCGATCAATGCGGAAAGGTCGACTTCTGCTGCGGTCGGTAGGTCGACCCTATTCCGAGAGAACCAGATGACCACTTCCGACAGAGGAAATTTTCTTGCTTTAATGTGCTTTGGTAGCGCTTCTATATATTCCAGTTCATCGCCTTTGAGTGAAACGCGAACCGCTGCCCCCACTTTCTCCGAGTTCAGCAATGCCTTTAGGCTGCGGTTAGGGCGCTCAAACTGCGTTTTTACACTGCCGACAGGCCATCCTCCGTTGCCTGCGTCCTTTCTCCAATCTCCACTGAAGGGTTCGTACCAAGACCAGGGCTCATGACCGGGCGCACCGTATAGGTAATCGCAAGCTCCTATCACGTCCTGGTTAGTTACCACCAGACTCGCTCCCGGCTGCAGTCCGAGATACTTCAGCACCATGAGCTTGGCAACGTCAGCGTCAGCCCTAGAGCTGCCAGCATCAGTGATGGCAGTCGCAGCCTGCGCGACTCGGTCCGGGGAGATGGCTGTCACGGCTGTTTTGGCTCCTTCACGGAGATCAGACGCTATGTCGAGCGCTGCAGCGAGTGCGCGCACAGTGCACGGTTATCGAAGCACAACTTGCTGATGCGACGTCATCGAACCTAAGTTCCAGGTGGCTTGGAAAACCCCAGGGGGCACCACGGGCCTGGCTGGGTGATCAGCGTGCTCGACACCGAAGGTCCACGATGACGACACTGGCACCTGCCTACAGGTTGGCTTGCTTTGGAGTCTCCCCCCTGCCAGCGAGATACGTCGGCCTCGCAGCCTAGGCCGCCTTGTACGTTCGGTGAGATTACCGGGGGCAGTTGCGTTGATCAACGGGTCGTCCTACGGCGGTGTCAGGCCTGCTGGAGGTCCACCAGGGCCGCCTGTAGACCGTCCTTAGAAGGAGCCCAGACAGGTTCATTCCATCGTCAGAGGCTACGATCCGACAGATCGAGGGAAGTACCTACGAGGTTGGCAGGTACGACGGCACGGCTCTTGCTGTAGTGAGCTGCGGCCCAAGCACGACAACGAGCAGAGAGTTGCCTGTCACCGCGTAGGACTTCCGAACAGGCAACAGACTGCAGGCCGGCATCTGGCTGCACGAGTCGCGGACGCCCTGGCGCGCCTCAAGCTCAGCTGTTCAGACGCTCGAAGAAGTCCGCCTCACCGATGATCTCGATGTCTTTTCCAGTCTCCAACAGTTTCTCAGCAGTCTTTTGCTTGCTGCTCTTTTCCGAACCAATAGCGAACCGCCGCGGGTCGGGCGTGGCCACCACAAGGACGTCCGTCGTACCACTGACATTCTTCACTGGGGTGGCGCCGGCGTCGGCGAGGGCCGCCTGAGCCTCAGACCGCTTCATCCTGCTCAGGGTTCCTGTGATACAGACGGTCTTGCCGTAGAAGGCACCATCAGGGTCAGCATCCAGGTTCGCCCCAGGCAGCGGAGCTGAGGGCTTCCCCTTGTAATTGCTCTTGCTTTGGGAACCAGACCATGCGTTGGGCGCTACGGTGCCGTGAACTATGTCCAGTTCTTTGAGGAGTTGATCAAGACTCGCGGCTTTGTGGTGCCGTATGGCTGCGAGCATGATGTGCGCGGCGGCGTCTGCATCGGCGCCAGCCTGGTGATGCTCCTCTAGCGGCACCTCAACGTGTCGGGCGACCTCGGGAAGCGCGTATGAGATCAGCCGCCAGGTCCTCCGGGAAACAACGAGGGAGCAGGCGTAGCGCAACGTCGGCCAGGAGTACCCCTCCGCAGTACAGGCGTCACGAAGCACACCCAAGTCAAAGGCCGCATTGTGAGCGACAAGGGTCCTGTCGGCAGTGAACTCCAGGATCCGCTGGAGGGCTTTCGCCCAGCTAGGAGCGGTCTCTACGTCGGAAGCCCCGATGCCATGGATGCGTGTGTTGTACGGATCGAAGTGCCTATACGGTGCGGGAGGTTGGATGAGGGTATACATCCGCTCGGTGATGCGGCCATCCTCGACGGCTGTAAGGCCCACTGCGCACGGGCTTCCGCGATACCCATTGGCAGTTTCGAAGTCGATGGCAACCCAGGCGTCGCTCACGGCATGCCCTCCCCTGACATGTGTAGATCCCGTGAGGGTACCGCGCAGACGGTTGCTTTGAGCAACGGGGCCGTAAAGACGTGCGCCGCACCTTCCCGGGTGTCCACCGGAGGAGCGCTACCCAGCGGACCATCCGTGGACAGGTCCCACCCGACTCGTCACGATTAAGCTCCTGACCAACGCGTTGACTGTGCGACGCCGGGGGGCCGTCCGGCGCTGGCGCTGAGGCACAATGGCCGGTTCCGCGTGGACAGCCAAGGGGCCTCCGGAGAGGGTGCCCGTCCGGGAGGCACGGCGATGTCGTAGGCGTGCGCAAGGATGGCTCGGTATGAACCTCAATGAGGGCCAGCGCCCGGCCGTAGCCAGCGACAACTTCATGTCCGAGCCCTGGCATGCCTCCGACCTGCTACGTGAGCTGCACGCCTTGCGCGCGATCTCGAATGCCCAGCGGCGCGGGTACAAGTTGGAAGCCCTACTGGAGCGAGCGTTTCGGCAGGCGCATTTCGAGGCAGAGCACAACCCGAGGATGGCCGGCCCTCGACAGACGGATTTCGCCGTCGTTTCCCGCAGCCATCGCTATCTCGTCGAGGTGAAGTGGGAGAACGACGCGGCTGGCACTGACGTCGTTGACGCGGTCCGAAGCAGGCTGCGACGCGGTGACGGCACCGTGATCGGTGTCCTGTTCACCATGCTGGGCATCAATGATGCGGCGATCCGTGAGATCGTTGGGCATCGTGAGTACGGTCTGGTCCTGGTCTTCGACGAGGCTGATGTCCTCACCTCTCTGGAGGATCCGCACGAGATTGATCGGCTCCTCCGCGTCAAGCATGACGAGCTGGTCGTCCACGGGCGGGTGCACCTCGGCGCACAGCATCGCGAGGTCCAACGGTTCCTGGGGGGCCAAACCCGAAAGTCTCGGCGACTCCCGGAATCGCATTACAGGCTGCTGAACACGGACGGGGACGAAGTGCCATGGTTTTCCGGGGTGGGCGGCTTCGGCTCCACGGTCTTCTGCCTCGAACTGCCTGATGTGGACTGGGTACCGTCAGCGGGTAGCGGTGTGTGCTTGGACATACCCGTTGCTGCTTGGGATCAGCGCGAATTGCTGTGCCTCCTCGATGAACTGGACGCACTCGGGTGGATCAGCAACCGAGGCCAATGGAGCATTCAACAGCACGGACGCAACTGGCACGGCAGCGGCGCTCGTTCGTTCGTTGAGTCTTTGAAGGGGTGGAAGGCGCGGACTGCTGAACTCGAAGACCCTCACCACAGCGAAGAGTTCGCCTATTTTGAAGCCTGCGACGGCGGCTTCTACACCCTGTCCGGCAACATCTCCGCGGGTCACGGCCGTCGAGTAGCGCGATGCAAACTAGCCAGGACCTCCGACGTCCATGCCCTTCACGTGATCGCGGAGTGGTGGCCGGCCGAGGATCGGTCAGCACGAAGGGGGCGACCACTGGGAGCCGAATCTGACCTTCTCGTGGCTGTGGTGGAGGGACATACGAACAAACTCTTCGTTGGACCAACGATGCCCAATGCCTCGGCACGTGAAGCCGAGAGCTTCGATGACGACCTGGACACCGTTGATCACCAGCATCACGATGCCGGAACTGTTGCACGGAAGAACGGGCCAGGCGGCATCTCTGCCGACTGCTCGCCGAACGCGGAGGGCTAGGTGCCTGGCCGTGGAGCACTGCAAGGGGGCGGCCCCGGGTTTGAGGCACCCCGGGCCGTCGCTAGGGGCGACGCTGAAGGAGCAACCGGCCCCTGCCTGATCGATGCGGCATCGCTTCTGCATGTCATTACCCCGTCGCTCTCAACTGGGCTCCGCAGTAGGCTCTCGCTCCATGACCGCCAGTCCACGGCCTCCCTTCTCCGTACGTGCAGGCCTCACTGCCGTCGTCGACGAGACACCGTCCGAGGGGGTGCCTTCCTATCTCCTTCGGCCGCTGCAGCGATGGGTAGGGGATGAACTCGATGCCATAGAGCTATTTGTCGGGGCCCGCGATGATGCTGCCGAAACGCTGTGTCTACGGCTACGCCTGGAGACTTCTGGACATCCGAAAGCTGTTGACCGACTGGTGTCAGCAACCGACATCGACTTGCTGGACGTAGTGGACGCTCTGCTCGCCTGCCGAGTCGAATACAAGATGGACAACTGGGCGAGTTCCCCTTCCACTCTCGACAAGATCCTTAATGACGCTGGCTCGGCGTACCGCGTCAACCACGGATGCGACGGACTGGAAGTCCGTATCCACCCTTCCGTACGCCACGCCGTGCGCAGCAGCATCAAGGACGCCGCCGCCACGCCTCTTGCCGGCTCCGCCAGCGATCACCTCGCGACAGCCTGGCAGGCCGCTTACGGACTCCACCCTGACCCGGTGCGGGCTTACAGTGAGGCGATCAAAGCCGTGGAGTCCGCCGCACATGTCGTGATCCAGCCCAACCACACGAAGGCGACCCTGGGCACGATGCTCGGCGAGATAAGGAATGCTCGTCACAAATTCACCACCGCCATTCCGGCGCCTCCAAGCACGGATCCGATCTTCGCGACCGAGGCCATGATGAGCGCCCTATGGGGTGGACAGACCTCCCGCCACGGAGGACAAACCACCACCACGCCCGAAACACTGGAGGCCGCTCGGGCGGGCGTACACCTGGCAGCCACCCTCGTCCAGTGGTTCACCTCCGGGGCCGTTACCCGCACTTCCTGACTCAACCAGGTGTGTTAGGCCTGGCCGCCTCGCATCGTTGCCAGCGCCGACCGTTTGGGCCTGCTAACCGCAGTAGTTCGTGGACCATCTGTGGACAAGGACATGCCCCCTGGTCGCATAAGCGCGCGTGACCTGCACGTACGTCCGGGCCTGAAGCGGCCTCCGGAGCCGTGTGCGCAGGTTCGAATCCTGCCGGGGGCACCCAGCATGAGGTGCCCAAAGACCCCGTCACCAGCGAAAACGCTGAGGCCGGGGTCTTCGCGTATGCACCGCAAGTACGCCACCCTCCGTGTGTGGGGTCTCCGGGTGAAGGAGGGACCGCGCCTCGAGGCTTTGTCGCTCAAGGCACTCCGACTGCGACGGCCGATGCCTTGAACGGCAAGCCTTGGGCGCATCACCACACCCGTCACCCCGTCCCTGTGGGCGCTTCAGCACGAGGTGTGCGCCGGATGTCCCGAGGCGGTCAGACCGGCCCCGGAGTAGGGATTACCGGTCCCGCGCTCACACCAGCAGTCGGAGCATCGTCCCGAGGCGTCGGCTACCGGTAGAAGACAGCCACGCCGCCGTGATGTGAGCAGGCTCCCTGATGGTGGGCGGCGTACGAATACGTGCCGTCGTTGCACAGAGCCGTCGCGCCGCCGCCGGCGGAACTGGTGCCGCCCGAGGAGCTGGACCCGCCGCTGTACGACGAGCCACCAGACGACGAGCTGCTGCCCGTTCCCGCCCCTGCCGCAGCGGCGTGTGCGGTGACGGTCACCTTCACCTTGACCGTCTTCGTCTTCGTCACTGTCGGCGCAGGCTTCGGCTTCGCGGTCTCCGTCGCCGTGGCTGTCGCGGTGACCGTGGCCGTGGCCGTCGGGCGCGCCTTGTGGTCGGCCACGGTCTTCGTCGCGTTCGGGTTCTCGTCGTCGGCACCGGCGCTGCCCACGCCGAGGATGAACGCCAGACCCAGGGCGGGCAGTACGAAGCGCTTCCTGGCCCACTTGGGTGCGGGACGAGCGGTCGGAGGTACGGGCGGAGGCTGAAACGGCGGCGGTTGAGGCTGGTAGTAGCTCACGGGACCCCCCAGGGTTAAGTACGTGAGGGGTGAAACTAACTTCGCTGCAACCTCAGATGTGAGGGATCAGTGAAGAAGGTGACCTAGTTGTGACATCGCTGCCTCCGGTTGTTCGCGGATGTCCCGCTGGCCACCACCCCGCATCCGCAAGCCGTCGCCTCGCCACTTGGTCTACTCCGATTGGGATGGCTGGGCAGGCGGCCGGGAGGCGTGGAGCTCGCACGCGAGCGCTCGTCCGCCCCGGCGTCAGCCCTCCGGTGGTGCGTGAGCCGGGGCGCATGACTCCACGTGCGCTGGAACGTTCGACGTCAGGTCGTTCTCCGTCGCCTGGACCGCCACCTCTGGTCGCTGACCGGGAACGTGGTCGTCCACGACCGGCTTGCCCAGAGCCGCTGCGATGTGCCCCTGGACCACCTTGCGCCCCCCTCGACAAAGGCGTCGAAGTCGTCGGCCCCCATCAGTCATGGGTCCGATAGGTATGTCCTGATGCGCTGTTCGACGCCCTCCGGGCTTGTCTCGGCAGCCTTGGCGAGCCACTGCAGGTGCCCGGAGAGCGCCTGGCCGCCGATCAGGCGGTTGGTGCGCGCTGTCAGCGGTGTCTTGTTGATGATGGTGCTGTAAACGGAGCGCTCATACCCGCTTCCCCGGTGCCAGGCCTGGGGAAGATGCGTCAGGCGGTGGCATTTCCGAAGACGTTGACGGTGCACAGATTGCGGTGATAGCCGATGTGCGCCTCGTCTATCGGATGCCTGGAGTCGCGACGGAGCGGGCGGGGTTCTCTGTTGCCTCTTGTCTCCCTGACCAGGCCATCGGGGTCGACATAGATCTCCAAGCCGTCGAAGAGGACGTGGCAGTTGGCGCACAGGCACAGGAGGTTCTGCAGTTCGTCGGGGCCGTGGTGGGGGCCGCCCAGGCCTCTTATGTGCGCAGCCTCGCTGTACGGGCGGTTGAGGTAGCGGAGCGCCGTGTCGCAGATCTGACACCGGTCGCGCTCGAGTTCCTTGACCTTCCTGGCCAGTGCTTCGTCGCGGACGATGACGGAGCGGACCGTGTCACGGCGCGAGGCGGGGCCGATCGACCGCTCGTACTCGTCCGTGCCGGCCCTGCTGCTCGCGTCCACCCACGAGGTCAACAGACCGCTGGCTGTGGTGTATCCGCCCAGGCCAATGCGCTCGAACAGGGCCCGGCGGTCTACGTCCTCGAGATAGGTGTCGCAGATAGTGGCGATGGCATCGAGGCGGATTACCGGGTCCCGGAGTAGATCAGTGGCCTCTTCCGTCAGACCAGCCTGCGGGTGGTGTGCATCGAGGATGCTCTTCTTGGGCATTTCCTTGCCAGACTCGGCCGGCACGCCTTGGACCTCCCACAGCCCGCTGCCTCGGAGATGCCAGAAGGGGTACTCCGGGGTGGCTTTCGCGTTGGGAAGGCCGAACTCGACCAGAAGGGGACCCACTCCGTCTCGGAACTCGGGCCACGGGGTCATCCGAGGCCACTCGTCGGCCGCGCGGGCAACTGCCCACAGGAGGCTCAACGGCTGGTGTCGGCTGGGGGCTGGGTTTCCTGGGCCGCGGGAAACCCGGAGTGTCCGGAGGCGCTCCAACAGAGCTGCCCGGTTCCGGGATGTCTCTCCGGTCTCCACCACGAAGCCGAGCTCGCGCAGGCGTCGCGCCACCGTGGCCGCGCCGCCGCTGAAGTCCTTCGCGCGCAGGAAGTCGCCGGTGGCATGCCCGTGGGCGACGCCGGCTATCGCCTTCGAGTCGTAACGAAGTCCGTCCAGGACCAGCTCGTACGACTTGGCCCGCCTGAAGCCGTAGAGCTGGAGGAAGTTGTCCCGGCCGAGACGGCGGGCCTCCTCGGTCGCCGCGACCACGTCTTCGTAGTTGATGTCGCCAAGCCCCATGGCGCGCAGACTAGTCGGACAGTACGACAAGACACATGCGCGGTGAGCGACGTCCTGACGCGCCGTGGACTGCCACAAGCGCTCGCCGAGGCGGCGAGGTGCTTCTACAACCCGAACGGCGTCCGGTGAGTCTCTTCTCCTGACGGGGTCTGGAGGCGCAGATGGCTCAGCGCGAAGTCGGGTTGAGTGACGGTCTGGGCGCGGGTGGCTCTGCCGGTGGGTGGAGTGCGCTCGCGGGTGTCGTGGCCATCGTGGTGTGGATGGCCTTCGGGCCGTTCGGGTCCTTGTGGGTCTATGGTCTCGGCTGGGCGGTGGCGCTGGCCGCGGTGGACGGTGTCTTGAAGCTGTTGCTCCGCCGGGGCTGGGCCGTTCCTTCGCCGGCCTCTCTGGTGGCTGGGGTGCTGCGGCTCGGGCCGGAGGCCTGGCTCGTGGCGCCCCGCTGGGCCAGGGTGCGGCTGGCCGCCGGGGGTTTTCTGGTGTGCGTCGCTGTTGCCGGCGTCGCGGGGTGGGATGCCGCTCAGGAGTATCAGGTGGTGGCGGATCTCCGGAACCAGGGCCAGCGGACCGACGCCACCGTGGTCGAGGTCTCGGGGCGGTCGGAGGAGGGCTGGGCGACTTCCGCGATCGTGCGCTTCGCCACGCCTTCGGGTTCGGTGCGCGCGGACGTCGATGTGGAGGCCGGCTCGGCGGACGCCGTGACGCCCGGAGGGCAGATCGCTGTCGTCTACGACCCGGCGCACCCCGCCGAGGTTCGCAGCGTTGCGTACCTCGACGGACGCGATGCCGACGGAGCGCGGCAAGCGGCGATCGTGTTCGGCGTGCTCGCTGCGGGTTGTCTGGTGGGGGCCACCAGGGAGGTGCTCCTAGCTAGGGAGCGGACGGAATGAGGCGGAATGAGGGCAGGACTCGGGCCAGCAGGGCCGGCTCTCGTCTACCGCAGTTCCCTCTGCGGGCGGTGGGGCGGGCCGGCAGTACGTCGCCAGCGGCGTGACGGCGGGGTCAGGCGGGCTGCCACAGTTCGATGCGGTTGCCCTCGGGGTCGGTGACCCAGCCGAAGCGGCCGACGCCTTCCATGTCCTGCGTCTCCTCGGACACATCCGCTCCCCTGGTCCGCAGTTGAGCGAGCATGGCGTCCAGGTCGCGGACCCGGAAGTTGAGCATCGTCCGCTGGGCGGGAGAGCCGAAGTAGTCGGTCCCGTGCTCGAACGTCGCGAACACCGTTGGGCCCGCTTCCTGTCGCCACAGGCCGTTCTCGTCCGCGTCCAGGCCCAGGCAGTCGCGGTACCACGCGGACAATGCCGTCGGGTCGGTGGCCCGCAGAAAGTAGCCGCCGATTCCAAGCACACGTTCCATGGCGTCATCTTGTCAGGGATCGCCCGTTGCGGACGGGGACATCGGGGCGGCGGGACGCCAACTCAAAGGCCCCGGACCGGTGATGGTGCGGGGCCTTTGGTGTCCACCTTGAGATGAGAGTCTCTGCCACAGATTTGGTGGAGTGGGCGTCGGCTTCGTCGGCCAGGTGCCCGGACCTATTCGGGTGTGCTTGGAGGTGGTCTTACCAGCCTCCGCAGTCGGAGCCGATGTCGGTGAACTGGGCGCCCGGGCTGCCCTCGCCGTTGATGAAGTTGCCGAGCACGCCGTTGCCGACGCCCACCTCGCCGAGGATGTCGATGTTCAGGTCGTGGGACTTGCAACCGCCGCCGTGACCGCCTCCTCCCATGGGCAGGGCGGTGGCGGGGGCGGCTCCCATGAAGCCGACGCCACCGATGAGGGCGGCCGCGGCAACGGCCGTTCGGAGCTTGCGCATGTGTCGTCCTCCTTCGAAATCGGAAGAGCGCACCGTCGGATGATCCACTCGGTGCTCGTTTCGAAGCTAGATCGACTTTCCGCGCGGCGCTCATCGGGAAAGCCATCCGGGGGGTGCGGTCCCTCGCTCGGCCGCGGTCACCGGCCCTGCAGGGACTCCTCGTCGTCGTTGGTGGCGTACGGGTGGACGGGGCTCTCGGCGTCGAAGGGGACGAACCAGTTCTCCACTCCGGGCGGGGCGTGGTCCAGGGGGTCGTGGGCCGGGTCCTCGTCGAGGGTGTCGGCGAGGTTCTCGAAGGCCGTGGTGACCTCGTCGGTGAGGAGGTCGTAGAGGTCGGCCGTGACCTCCGCCTGGGTGAGCAGGACCCTCAGCAGGATGTCCTCGGCCACGCAGTGGGGGCCGGTGAAGTGGGGCTGGGTGAGGCGTGCCGTCAGGGTGACCGCCGTGACGGTGAGGCGGCGGGCGAAGAGGACGGTGTACTCGTCGGCGTGCTGCGAGGGCAGGTCGTCCAGGAGCATGAAGGTCGCGTCGCTCTCGGCCACCGTGGGGCCGTCCTCCTCCAGGCCGGCCAGGTCGGTGAAGAGTTCGTCCACCAGGAGGTCGATGGCGAAGACGAGCGCGCCGGCGGCGATCTCGGCCGCCTCGCGGGACACCGTGCGCTCGTCCTCGTCGTCGCAGAAGCCGAAGCGGTCGAGGGGGAAGGCCTCCAGGGCGGGGGCCAGGGTGCGGAGCCTGGTGCGCATGGCGTCGACCTCGGCCTGGTCGAGGCGGCCCTGAGCGGGTGCCGGTTCGGCCGCGGCGTGGCGGCGGGCGCGTTCCGCCGGGTCGGCCGGCGGGGCGTCGGGGCCGTCGGCGGCGTCGAGGCTCTCCTGCAGGAGCGCGGAGTTCAGTTCCACCGCGCAGCGGGTGATCTGCCAGTCGGCGAGCGGTTCGGTGCGCTCCAGGAGTTCTGCCACGACCTCGCGCGCGGCGTCCTCCGCGAACTCCAGTGCCGGAGCGTCCACGAAGAGTTTGAGCAGGGCGCCTCCGGGATGGGCGGCTATGACGTCGTCCATCAGCTCGATCTCCATGCCGTCCGGTCCCTCGACCGCTTCGAGCGAGTCGAACCCCTTCCGCAGCAGGAAGATCACGCCCTCCCGCTGCAGCGTGTCGAGTTCCGGAGCGCCCTTGGCAGGGGCCATGGTCACGGTCACCACGTAAGTCACGCCCACATCGTGCCCGAGTCGTCCCACATCAGGGGAGGGAATACCGGTCCATTCCCTGCCCGGGCCCGCTCCGGCCCTGCGGGGCGGCCCCGCCGTCAGGCCGAGCGCCGGCGGGAGGCCGCCTTCTTCGCCGGGGTCTTCTTCGCCGTCTGTTTGGCGGAAGTGGCCGATTTGGACGTCGAGTTGGAGGTGGACTTGGAGGTGGACTTGGACGTGGACCGCGAGGTGGACCTGGACGTGGATCCGGTGGTGGCGTCGGCCTCGGAGCCGGACGTCGTTCTCGCCGGTGTGGTCTTCTTCTCGCTCCGGGTGGTTCTCGCCGTCGACTTCTTCGAGGCCGCCGTCTTCTTGGCGGGGGCCTTCTTCGCCGTCGTGGCGGTGGACTTCTTGCCGCCCGTCTCCTTGGGGGCGGAGCGGCGCCGGGCGAGGGAGCTGACCTCGGCCTCCTCCGTCCCCTCGGCGGGCGTGCGCCCGCCCCGGGACTCGCGGGCCGCGCGGACGCTGTTCTCCAGGGCCGCCATCAGGTCCAGCACCTTGCCGCCCTCAGCGGGCTCGGGGGCCTCGGGCGGGGCCTCGCCCGCCGCCTTTGCCGCGATGACCTCCTCCAGCGCCTCCCGGTACTCGTCGTGCAGCTCCTCCAGGTCGACCTCGCCGAGGGTGTCCATCAGGGCGTCCGCGAGGTCGAGTTCCTTGTCCCGGACGGTGACGTCGCCGTCCGGCGCCACGCCTTCGGGGGCGCGCACCTCGTCCGGCCAGAGCAGTCCGTGCATGACGATGGCGTCACCCACCACGCGCAGCATCCCCAGGCGTTCCCGGCCGCGCAGGGCGTACTTGGCGACGGCCACCTTGTCGCTGCGCTTGAGAGCCTCGCGCAGCAGGGTGTACGGCTTGGCGGCGGGGGCTCCGCTCGCGGCCAGGTAGTACGGCGTGTCCATCTGGAGCGGGTCGATCCGGTCGGCCGGCACGAAGGCGACGATCTCGATGGTCTTGGCGGTCGGGATCGGCAGGTGGGACAGGTCCTCGTCGGAGATCGGGATGATCGTGCCGTCGGCGTCCTCGTACGCCTTGCCGATCTCCGCCTGGTCGACCTCGCGGTCCTCCAGCTCGCACACCTTGCGGTAGCGGATGCGGCCGCTGTCCTCGGTGTGGATCTGGCGGAAGGAGATCGAGTGGCTCTCGGTGGCGTTCACCAGCTTGATCGGGATGCTGACAAGTCCGAACGAGATGGCTCCGTTCCAGATGGATCGCACGGGCCGCGGCCTCCGTTCCGATCGGGCGTCGTGTGTGCTGTACGGCGATATGGGGGCGCTTGTCTGGGATTGTCATCCTATGACGCCAATCACAGAGGTGGAGGGCCGCCGGGTCGCGCTCAGCAACCTGGACAAGGTGCTGTATCCGGCGACCGGCTTCACCAAGGGTGAGCTGCTGCACTACTACGCGACCGTCGCCGACGTGATGCTGCCGCATCTGCGGGACCGGGCGGTGTCCCTGCTGCGCTATCCGGACGGGCCGGAGGGGCAGGTGTTCTTCACCAAGAACGTTCCGCCGGGTACCCCCGACTGGGTCATGACCGCCGAGGTGCCCCGGTCGGAGGGACCGGCGCGGATGGTGGTGGTGCGGGATCTGCCGAGCCTGGTGTGGGCGGCGAACCTGGTCGCCGAGTTCCATACGCACCAGTGGCTGGTGCAGTCGCCCGAGGAGGCCGACCGGCTGGTCCTCGACCTGGATCCCGGGGCGCCGGCGACGATCGTCCAGTGCTGCGAGGTCGCGCTGTGGCTGCGGGAGCGGCTGGCGGCGGACGGGATCGAGGCGTACGCGAAGACGGCCGGGTCGAAGGGGCTGCATCTGCTGGCCGCGGTGCGCGGGGGGTCGCCGGAGCGGACCAGTGAGTACGCGAAGGCGCTGGCGGTGGAGGCGGAGCGGGCGATGCCGCGCCTGGTGGTGCACCGGATGACGAAGAGCCTGCGGCCGGGGAAGGTGTTCGTGGACTGGAGCCAGAACGCGGGGCGCAAGACGACGGCGGCGCCGTACACCGTGCGGGCGCGGTCCGTTCCGCTGGTCTCGGCGCCGGTGACGTGGGCGGAGGTGGAGGGGTGCCGGCGGGCGGAGGAGCTGGAGTTCCTGGCGGGGGACGTGGTGGGGCGGGTGCGGGAGTCCGGGGATCTGATGGACGGACTGGTGGCGGGGCGGGGGGCCGGGCAGTTGCCCTGACCGAGCCCCGGGGGGATCGAGGTGCCCGGCTACAGCCTCGCCCATGTCCTCCTGTCGCGGGCCATCGCGTGCAGGGCCTCGGCGTCCGCCGGCTTCAGTAGGGCGCCGAGGCGGGCCAGGGTCGGCAGGTCGGCGGTGCGCAGGACGCGGACGCCTCGGGGTGGGGTGGGGGTGCGTATCTCGGCGGGGTCCAGGAGGACCAGGAGGGGGTGGACCTCGGCGGTCAGGGCGTAGGAGGCGCGGTCGGCGCCGGCGCGGAGGCGGCGCAGGACGGGCTCGGGGTCGTGGCGGCCCAGGGTGATCATCGGGTCGGTGACCAGGACCCGCTGCTTGCGCGCGTACAGGGCGTGTACGGCGAAGAGGCCGCCGGGGCCGATGAGCAGGTGGTGGATGCGGTCGCCGCCGGGGAGCGGGAGCGAGTGCAGGACGTGCCA
Organism: Streptomyces sp. NPDC038135; assembly: GCF_055601245.1. NCBI lineage: Bacteria > Bacillati > Actinomycetota > Actinomycetes > Kitasatosporales > Streptomycetaceae > Streptomyces > Streptomyces sp. NPDC038135. The sequence goes on from NZ_JBVJXS010000001.1 coordinate 117,503, forward strand.
GCCTGCCCCTTCCAGGCCGTCCAGGGCCTCGCCGGTGGTCTGCTCGGCGGCGAGGGCGCGGCGGCGCGGGTCGGGGCGGAGGCGGTGGGCGGGGCCGGGATCGCGGTCCAGGGCGACCAGCAGGGCCTCGCCGGGGCGGTTGGGGGCGAGGTCGTCGTCGGGGTGGAGGGTGAGCCGGGCCAGTTCGGCGGGGGTGGGCACCGGGGGCGGGCCCACGGTCACCGGGCCGGTCAGGAACGGTTTGAGGGCGTCCAGCACCTCGGCCTCGCGGCCCGCCGCGACCAGGTTCACGCGGCCGGTGTCACGGTCGTACCAGGCGACGCTCGATCCGTCCGGTCCGCACACGTACAGGCGTTCGTGACCCTGCTGCCGGGCCGGCACCACGCGCACTCCGTTCAAGCCGCCCATGCCGCCCTCGATGCCCATGCCGCTCGTGCCGCTCATGCGTGCATCACCCCCTGACCATGGGAACAGGCGGGCGCGGCGACGGCAAGAACAAGGCCGGCCTCGGAGGGCGAGGCGCGGGCGGGATCGCGGCGGGGCGGGTCGGGAGGGTCGCGGTGTTGGGCGGGGCCGGGGAGCGGCCGGCGGTCGCCGGGCGGGGTCGAGGAGCGACGGCGGCCTGCCGACAGGCGGGGCCGGGGAGGGCCGCAGCGCCGGTCGGGGCCGAGGAGCGACGGCGGCCAACAGGCGGGGCCGAGGAGCGACGGCGGCCGACAGGCGAGGTCGGGGAGCGACGGCGGCCGACAGGCGGAGCCGAGGAGCGACGGCGGCCGACTGGAGGGTTCAGGTACGCAAAAAGGACTTTCCTACGAGTTGCGCATAGGGTGTAGCGGCCTCGGCCGTCGCCGCCGACCTCACCGTCCCCCGAAGCACCAGGAGCCCCGTGTCCGTCCGCAGGCCAGCCTCTCGCGCCGCCCGCGCCGCGGCCGTCGCCGCCCTCCTGTCGGTGGCGGTCGCGGGCTGCGGGGACCGGGGCGGACTCGAGAACGCCGGGACGACGCCGACCGCGATCAGCCCGGCGCGGCTCTGGCCGGATCTGCGGCCGGCGTCCAGCCCGGCGTACCCGTACGCCGTGGCCACCCGGGAGACCGTCAAGGGCATCACGGTGCCCGGTGACGACATCCGGAAGGTCGACCCGGTGGACGTCGTACGGGCGGAGATCGCCGCGCACCCGGACGACTACGGGTCGAAGGGGGCGTACCACGCCACCGTGGACCGGGTGCGCGAGTGCGAGCCGGGCGGGGTGCGGGCGCGGTGTCCGCTGCTCAGGGCGTACCACCGGGACCTGACCGGGGACGGCCGGGACGAGATGACGCTCGGCTTCCGGCTGTACCCGACCAACCAGACGGCGGTGCGGGTCTACACGGTCGAGAAGCACCGGCTGGTGCAGGTGCTGGCCGACAACGACGCGATCATCGGCGTGGAACTGGCCGGCCGGGCCCTGATCGAGCGCTCGCCGGCCGGGATCGCGGGGTACGAGTACCGGACCACCTGGACGTGGGATCCGGACCGGCGCGCCATGGTGTTCTCCCGGGACGAGTTCCTGCGCACCGGCAGGGCTCCGGACGGCCGCCGGCCGAGCCCGTCGGCTTCCGCGTCGGCGGCGCCCGGGCCGGCGTCCCCCGGCGCTTCCGCGAGCGGGTCATGAGGATCGCGCTGCCCCGGTGGGCCGGGGCGCTGGCGGTGAAGGCGGCCGTGTTCATCACGGTGATGAGCTGTGCGCTGGCCGCGCTGCTCGGGGTGCTGGTGCATGTGTCGGTCACCAACCAGACGGTCGGCCGCGCCCGTGACCTGGCGCTGTCCCGGCTGGACGACGCCACGGCGGCGTACGAGGCCGGGGACGCGCTGCTGCCGGGTGCGGGGCTGGATCCGCGGGGGCTGCCGGGACGGCTGCGGGCGCTGGCGGTGGCCGGGAAGCGCGGCACGATGGTCTCCTCGCACCTGGGGCGGCCGACGATGTGGGCGGCGGGCCCGGCCGACGGTCACCGGGCGCTCGCGGTGGAGGTCGACTACTCGCAGCAGGCCCGTACGATCGCCGGGCTCGACCAGTCCATCCTGTGGTCGTCGGCGCTGGCGATCGGGGCGACGGTGCTGGTCGGCGCGTTCGCCGTGACCCGGGTGACGCGGCGGCTGAACGGCACCGCGCGGGTGGCACGGCGGATCAGCGCGGGCGATCTGGACGCCCGGGTGAACGACCCGCGGACCAAGGATCCGACCCGGCCGCAGGACGAGGTGGCCGTGGTGGCCGCCGCGCTGGACTCCATGGCGTCGTCGCTGCAGAGCAAGCTGCTGAGCGAGCAGCGGTTCACCGCGGACGTGGCGCACGAGCTGCGCACCCCGCTGACCGGGCTGCACGCGGCGGCCGAGCTGCTGCCACCGGGGCGTCCGACGGAGCTGGTCCGGGACCGGGTGGCGGCGCTGCGGACGCTCACCGAGGACCTGCTGGAGATCTCCCGCCTGGACACCCGGCGGGAGCGTCGCGAGCTGGAGTTCCAGGAGCTGGGCGCGCTGGCCGGGCGGGTGGTGCGGGCCTCGGGGACGGACACCGAGGTGCGGATCGTCCGGGACGCCCGGGTGGAGACGGACCGGCGGCGCCTGGAGCGGGTGCTGGGCAACCTGGTGGCCAACGCGCACAAGCACGGACGGGCGCCGGTGGTGCTGACGGTGGACGGCCCGGTGGTGACGGTGCGGGACCACGGGGACGGCTATCCGGAGTACCTGGTCGCGCACGGCCCGCAGCGGTTCCGCACCGAGGGCGGCGCCACGGGCCACGGACTGGGGCTCACGATCGCGGCCGGGCAGGCGGAGGTGCTGGGCGCCCGCCTGACGTTCGGCAACGCCGACGACGGGGGCGCGGTGGCGAGGCTGACGCTGCCGGAGACGTGAGGTCGGCGGGGGCCCGCAAAAGGTGTGAGGCCGACGGGCGCCGCGGGGGCGCGGGGCATAGTCAGGCTGCACCCGCCGGAGGTGTGAGGCCGGTGGGCGCCAGAGGCCTGAGAGGCATCCGCCGGGCTCAACCCGCCGGAGCTGAGAGGCCGACAGACGGCCAAGGGCGGATCTCCGCAGCCGGCGAAACCCACGTAGCCATGGCGTCCGCGCCACAGAGCCGCTGATGCCCGGCCCAGGCCCCTGGGCGCTCCACCGCGCCCCAAGCCCCACACCCCTGGGTGCTCCACCGCGCCCCCGGGCCCACTCCCCCGGGCGTTCCGCCGCGCGGGGAGTCTGCCCGGTCGGGGTGTCCTGTTTGGGTAAGTTCCGGACATGACCAAGGCCGGAACCGCCGTCGCCGAGCCGCGGGCACCCGCGCCCGGCGCACGCCTGCCCCGGCGCCGTGGCGTCGAGCTGGCGCTGATCCTGCTGGCCGTCCTGCTGTCCGTGTACGGCTACTGCGCGGTCGGGCTGGCCCGGAGCGGCACCGTTCCGCCGGGGGCCGCCGGCTACGGCGCCGGGCTCGGCGTGCTCGCCCTGTTCGCGCACTTCGTGGTCCGCAAGCGGGCGCCGTACGCCGATCCGCTCCCGCTGCCCATCGGTGTGCTGCTGAACGGTCTCGGGCTGGTGCTGATCTACCGGCTGGACCTGGAGACGCCGGGCGACCGGGCGGCGCCGGCCCAGCTGGTGTGGTCGACGCTCGGGGTGGGGCTGTTCATCCTGGTCGTGCTGATGCTGCGCGACCACCGGGTGCTGCAGCGCTACTCCTATGTGTGCGTGGTCGCCGCCCTCGTCGCGCTGCTGCTGCCGATCCTCTTCCCCGCGGTGAACGGCGCGCGCATCTGGATCAGGATCGGCGGGTTCTCCATCCAGCCGGGCGAGTTCGCGAAGGTGCTGCTCGCGGTGTTCTTCGCCGCCTATCTGGCCGCCAACCGCAACGCGCTCGCCTACACGGGCCGGCGGCTGTGGCGGCTGCAGTTCCCGACCGGGCGGGTGCTCGGCCCGATCGTGGCGATCTGGCTGCTGAGCGTCGGCGTGCTGATCCTGGAGCGGGACCTCGGTACGTCGCTGCTCTTCTTCGGTCTGTTCGTCGTCCTGCTGTACGTCGCCACCGGCCGCACCGGCTGGATCGCGGTGGGCCTGCTGCTGGCGGTGCTCGGCGCGGTCGCCGTCGGCCGGCTGGAACCGCACGTGGGCGGCCGGATCGAGGACTGGCTGCACCCGTTCGCCACCATCGAGGCCGGGCAGGGGCCCAACCAGCTCTCGCAGTCCCTGTTCGCCTTCGCGGCGGGCGGGGTCCTGGGCACCGGTCTGGGGCTCGGCCACTCCGTGCTGATCGGCTTCGCCACCAAGTCGGACTTCATCCTGGCGACCGCCGGGGAGGAGCTGGGCCTGGCCGGCCTCGCGGCGATCTTCCTGCTGTACGCGTTGCTCGTGGAGCGCGGCTACCGGGCCGGTCTCGCCCTGCGCGAGCCGTTCGGGCGGCTCCTCGCGGTCGGGCTGGCCTCGATCCTGGCGCTGCAGGTGTTCGTGATCGCGGGCGGGGTCACCGGGCTGATCCCGCTGACCGGCATGGCGATGCCGTTCCTCGCCCAGGGCGGCTCCTCCGTCGTCACCAACTGGGCGATCGTGGCGCTGCTGATCCGGGTCAGCGACTCGGCCCGCAGCCAGTACGACGGCCGGGAGGCGTCGTGACCGCACACGAGGGGCGGAGGGCGCGGTGACCGAGTACGGCGGTGCGCCGGCCATGACCAGGTACATCCGGCACGCCTCCGCGTTCGGCGTCCTGCTGCTGGTGGCGCTGCTCGTCAACGCCGCCCGGGTGCAGGTGTTCCAGGCCGGCGCTTACGAGACGAATCCGGCCAACCGCCGTGCCACGATCGCCCGTTACCAGCAGCCGCGCGGCGACATCCTGGTCGGCGGCGAGCCGGTCACCGGTTCCAACGACACCGGCGAGCAACTGCGTTACGAACGCACGTACCGCGACGGCCCACTGTACGCCCCGGTCACCGGGCACGCCTCGCAGCTCTACGGCACCACGTTCCTGGAGGACGCGGAGGACGGGGTGCTCTCCGGCTCCGACCCGATGCTGGCGCCGCTGCCGCTGTGGAACGACGTGACACGGGGCGCCACTCCGGGCGGCGACGTCGTCACCACGATCAACCGCGCCGCGCAGCGGGCCGCGTACGACGGGCTGCACGGGCGCAAGGGAGCGGTGGCCGCGATCGAGCCGGCCACGGGGCGGGTCCTGGCGCTGGTGTCGACGCCCTCGTACGACCCCGCCGAGCTGTCCGGCAACAGCGAGGCGGCGGCCTCGGCGTGGGCCCGGCTCAACCACGACCCGGAGAAGCCGATGCTCAACCGGGCGGTGCGGCAGACGTATCCGCCGGGGTCGACGTTCAAGGTGGTCACCGCGGCGGCGGCGCTGGACGCGGGGGTGGTCAGGGACCTGGACGCGCTCACCCGCTCCCCCGACCCCTACCGGCTGCCCGGCACCAGGACCCGGCTGACCAACGAGGGCGACGGCTGCAAGGACGCCTCGCTGCGGGAGGCGTTCAAGTGGTCGTGCAACACGGTGTTCGCCAAGCTGGGCGTGGACGTCGGGGTGGCGGGCATGTCGGCCACGGCGCAGGCGTTCGGCTTCAACGACACCCGGCTGCGGGTGCCCTTCGCCGTCTCCCCCAGCACCTTCGACACCCGTGTGGACAAGGCGCAGCTCGCGCTGTCCTCGATCGGGCAGTACAACACCCGGGCGACTCCACTGCAGATGGCGATGGTGGCGGCGGCCGTGGCCGACGGCGGGCGGCTGCGGACGCCGTATCTGGTGGAGTCGACCACCCGCCGGGGCGGTGAGTCCCTCTCGGGCGGCGGGATGCGGCCGGACCGTCAGGTGATGCGCCCGTCGACGGCCGCGCGGCTGAAGGAGCTGATGACGGATGTGGTCCGGGACGGCACCGGCACCAACGCGGCCATCCCCGGCGCCACGGTCGGCGGCAAGACGGGCACCGCCCAGCACGGCCTCGGCAACGCCGGTGTGCCGTACGCCTGGTTCGTCTCCTGGGCGCAGGCCGACGACGACCTGGAACCGAAGGTCGCGGTGGCGGTGGTGGTGGAGAACGCCTCGGCGGACCGGGGCGAGATCAGCGGCGGCGGGGACGCGGCGCCGATCGCGAAGGACGTGATGCGCGCGGTTCTCGGCCTGTGAGACGGGGGTACCGAAAGCGCCGCCGGCCGACCTAACGTCCGGTCATGACGGATCCGGAGCCCGTGCACCATCTCGCCCAGGTGAACATCGCCCGCCTCAAGTATCCCTTGGATTCACCGCAGTTGAAGGACTTCGTCGACGGTCTCGACCCGGTGAACGCCGTGGCGGACGCGTCGGACGGTTTCGTCTGGCGGCTGCAGAGCGACTCCGGCAACGCCACCGACATCGCCTTCCTCGGCGACGCCTGGCTGATCGTCAACATGTCGGTCTGGCGGGACGCCGACGCGCTCACCGCGTTCATGTACCGGGGCCGGCACCGGGAGCTGCTGGCGCGGCGCCGTGAGTGGTTCGAGCGTCCCGGGGACGCGGTGACCGCGCTGTGGTGGGTGCCGGCGGGGCACCGGCCCGACGTCGCCGAGGCGGAGGAGCGGCTGCTGCACCTGAGGGCGCACGGCCCGACGCCGTACGCCTTCACGCTGCGGAACTCGTTCCCCGCACAGGAAGGGAGCGAGGTCAGCCGATCGGCCTGATCATCTCGGAGCGGACCTTCAGGGTGTTGCGTGCGGCGGTGTCGAGGTCGATGCGGGCGGAGTCCTTCCGCCGCAGGTCGACCTCGCCCACCACGGCCGCCGTGTTGCCGTCCGCCCAGGTGCAGACCGGGTAGGTGATCGTGACGAGGGCCTGCTTCTGGGTGAGCACCTCGCAGGAGACGGTGACGTCGGAGCCCGCCGGGGTGACGTCCCGCGCGGGCTCGGCGACCGTCACGCCGTCGGTCTCGGCGGCGCCCTTGAGCATGCCGCTGCGGACGTCCGCCTCGTTCTTGAACCGGCCGTACATGCCGGAGACCAGCAGCATGCCCTTGGTGTCGTCGCCGCCCGGGCTGTAGCGGCCGACCACGGCGCTGATGTCCTTGGCGTCCCAGGCGCCGTCGGCCTCGTCCTCGACCTTCTGCCCCTCGGTGCTGGAGAGGTCCTCGGCGAGTTCGTACTTCTCGTCGAGCAGCTTGTGGGGCAGGGACAGCTCGTTCTCGGCGGCGGGGAAGCCGGTCTCGAGCACCGCGCCGACGCCGACGGAGCCGAGCACGACCAGGCCTATGACGCCGCCCACGATGCCCAGCGCCAGACCGGGCCCGCGCTTCTTCGGGGGCGGGCCCATCGGCGGCACGCCCCAGCCGGGGTAGGGCTGCTGGGGGTGGGGCTGCGGAGGGTAGGGCTGCCCTTGCGGGTACGGGGAGCCGTACGGACCGGGGGCCGGCGGAGCCTGCTGGCCGTAGGGGCCCGGGGGCTGTTGCCCGTAGGGGCCCGGAGGCTGCTGGCCGTACGGGTGCTGCGGCTGCTGAGGGGGTGGAGGCATGGACACGCCAGAACCGTACTGCACAGGGGGTGGGGCTCAGTCCTCGGCCGCCCCCGACTCGATCGCCTCCTCCACCTCGGCGACCCGCTCCCGCTCCTCGGCCGCGAAGCGCTCGGCGTCCAGCCGCTCGGCGATCTCCTCGTCCTGCGCCATCAGCAGGTCCAGGCTCGAATCGCCCAACTCCAGGACGCCCATGTCCACATAGGCCTGCTGGAGCCGCCTGCCCCACAGGCCGATGTCCTTCACACAGGGCACGATGCGGCTGAACAGCAGCTTGCGGAAGAGCCGGAGGAACTCGGACTCCTCGCTGAACCGCTCGGCCTCGGCGCGCGGGATGCCGAAGTTCTCCAGCACCTCGACGCCGCGCAGCCGGTCCCGCATGAGGTGGCAGCCCTCGATGACGAACTCCTCGCGTTCGCGCAGTTCGGCGTCGGTGAGCTGCTGGTAATAGTCCCGCAGGGCCATGCGGCCGAAGGCCACGTGCCGGGCCTCGTCCTGCATGACGTAGGCGAGGATCTGCCGGGGCAGCGGCTTGTTCGTGGTGTCCCGGATCATGCCGAAGGCGGCGAGCGCCAGCCCCTCGATCAGCACCTGCATACCGAGGTAGGGCATGTCCCAGCGGCTGTCGCGGAGGGTGTCGCCGAGCAGGGACTGCAGGTTGTCGTCGATCGGGTAGAGCATCCCGATCTTCTCGTGCAGGAAGCGGCCGTAGATCTCGGCGTGCCGGGCCTCGTCCATGGTCTGGGTCGCCGAGTAGAACTTGGCGTCCAGGTCGGGCACGGACTCCACGATCCGGGCGGCGCAGATCATCGCGCCCTGCTCGCCGTGCAGGAACTGGCTGAACTGCCAGGAGGCGTAGTGCCTGCGCAGTTCGCCCTTGTCCCGCTCGGTGAGACCGGCCCAGTGCCGGGTGCCGTAGAGGGACATCGCCTCGTCGGGGGTGCCGAGCGGGTCGTACGGGTCGACCTCCAGCTCCCAGTCGATGCGCCGCTGCCCGTCCCACTGCTTGTCCTTGCCCTTCTGGTACAGGGCGAGCAGGCGGTCGCGGCCCTGGTCGTACTCCCAGCTGAACCTGGCCGCCCCGCGCGCGGGCACCTGCCAGGGGGAGTCTCCCGGCTCGTCGGTGTACAGGTCATGCGTCGGCATACTTCGCAGGCTCACACGTAGACGCCGAGTCAACAAGTCATGCGCGGGGGATTGACGGGCTTGCTGACAGGCAGTCTCATAAGAAGCGGAACGTACCCCCGGGTAACGAGGTGAGGGAGCCATGACGACCCTGACGGAAGCGGACGCGCTGGACGGACTGCGCGACGCGCTCGGCCTGCTCAAGGACCGCGAACAGGTGGCCGAACGGCTGCTCGTCTCTTCCGCCAAGCACTCCTTCGACCCGGACAAGGAGCTGGACTGGGACGCGCCCTTCGAGGAGGGCAAGTGGTTCTGGCCGCCGGAGCTCGTCTCGCTGTACGGCACGCCGATGTGGGAGCGGATGAGCGAGGAGCAGCGGATCCTGCTCTCCCAGCATGAGGCCGCGGCGCTGGCCTCGCTCGGCATCTGGTTCGAGCTGATCCTGATGCAGCTCCTCGTCCGGCACATCTACGACAAGGCGGCGACGAGCGCGCACGTGCGGTACGCCCTCACCGAGATCGAGGACGAGTGCCGGCACTCGAAGATGTTCGCGCGGCTGATCTCGCACGGCGGCACCCCCTGGTACCCGGTGAGCCGGGTCCACCAGAACCTGGGCAGGCTGTTCAAGACCATATCCACCACGCCCGGCTCCTTCACGGCCACGCTGCTCGGCGAGGAGGTGCTGGACTGGATGCAGCGGCTGACCTTCCCGGACGAGCGGGTGCAGCCGCTGATCCGCGGCGTCACGCGCATTCACGTGGTGGAGGAGGCCCGTCATGTGCGGTACGCGCGTGAGGAGCTGCGGCGCCAGATGCTGACGGCGCCGAAGTGGTCGCAGGAGTTCACCCGGGTCACGTCCGGCGAGTTCGCGCGGGTGTTCTCGGTGGCGTTCATCAACCCCGACGTCTACACGAACGTGGGACTGGACAAGCGGGAGGCGATGGCGCAGGTGAAGGCGAGCGGGCACCGCCGGGAGGTCATGCAGACCGGCGCCAAGCGGCTCACGGACTTCCTCGACGACATCGGCGTCCTGCGGGGTGTGGGCCGGCGGCTGTGGAAGTCGTCGGGGCTCCTGGCCTAGCCCGAGGCCGACCACGAAGCGGCTGTGGAAGTCGTCGGGGCGCTTGGCCCAGGCCCTGCCCGGGCGGTTCGCACCACTGACGCGGGGTGCGGGCACGGTCGGGTGTGGCCGTGCCTGCGCGGCTTCTTCACGGTCCGATTACGCTTCTTGGCATGACCCCGCAGGCCGCCACCCCCGCCTACCGTCGTCTCAGTGTCGAGGAGCGGCGCAGCCAGCTCCTCGACGCCGCTCTCTCGCTCTTCGCGCACCGCGCGCCGGAGGACGTGTCGCTGGACGACGTGGCCGAGGCGGCCGGGGTCTCCCGTCCGCTGGTGTACCGGTACTTCCCCGGCGGCAAGCAGCAGCTCTACGAGGCCGCGCTCAGGTCGGCCGGCGAGGAGCTCCAGCAGTGCTTCGACGAGCCCCGGCTCGGCCCCCTGCTGCCCCGCCTGTCCCGCGCGCTCGACCGCTACCTGGCCTTCGTGGACCAGCACGACACCGGCTTCAGCGCGCTGCTGCAGGGCGGCAGCGTGGTGGAGACCTCCCGGACGACGGCCATCGTGGACGGCGTACGGCGGGCCGCGGCCGACCACATCTACAGCCACCTCGGCGTCCGCGCGCCGGGGCCGCGCCTGCGCATGACGGTCCGGACGTGGATCACGGCTGTGGAGGCCGCCTCGCTGATCTGGCTGGACGAGGGGAAGCAGCCGCCGGTCGAGGAGCTGCGGGACTGGCTGGTCGAGCAGTTCGTGGCGGTCCTGACCGTGACCGCGGGGCGTGATCCGCAGACGGCGGACGTGGTCGGCGCGTTCGCCGAGGAAGGCTGAGGGCCGGACCGGTGAAGAGTGAGGACACCCCGTTCGAGGGCGGCCCCCTGGACGGGCGCGTGCTGCCGGTGCTGCTGGGCCTGACCGGCCATCCCCCGAAGACGTACCGCGTTCCGGTGCCGGACGCGGCCGGCGGCCCGCCCCTCGTGCACGTCTATCGGCGCGTGCCGAGGGGGCACAGCAAACGGCTCGGTCTGGTCCGGGGCTGGAAGTACCGCTACGACCCGGAGGGCGGGCCCGGCGAGGGGCTCAGGTGGCCTTGGTCCAAGCCGGGCGGTGCTCCGTCCCGCAAGCCGGGTGACACGACCGGGTGAGAGCGTGGGGCCGTCCGGCCCACAATCGGCACACAAGCCCATGAACACGTCTGAATATCACCGTGCGGATGCGGACGGAGGGACCGTCCGCCCCGTACCGGAGGTGAAGACGTGTCAGCAGTACTCCTGCGCCTGGCCTGTACGGCGGCGGTGGCGGCCCAGGCCGTCCTCGCGCCCGTGCCCGCGGTGGCCGAACCAGCGCCGCCGCGGTCCGTCTCCCAGCTCCTGACGGACCTTCAGGCGCTGTACCGGCAGACCGAGGAGGCCACCGAGTCGTACAACGCCACCGCGGAGCGGCTGAAGCGGCAGCGCGCCGAGGTGACCCGGCTCGACGGCGAACTCACCCGCGCCCGGCTCGCGCTGCAGGGCGGCAGGAGGGACGCCGGGCGCCTGGCCCGGCAGCAGTACCAGAACAGCAGCGACCTCTCCCCCTACCTCCGTCTGCTGCTCGCCCGCGACCCGCAGCACGCGCTGGACGAGGGCCATGTCATCGGCCGGCTCTCCCGCGAGCGCGCCGAGACGGTGGACCGCCTCACCGGCGCCGAGCGGAAGCGGGACGCGCTGGCCAGGGCGGCCCGCAAGGCACTGGACGAGCAGCTCACCCTCACCGGGAAGCAGCGCAGGCAGCGCGACGCCGTCACGGCCAGGCTCGGCGACGTCGAGCGGCTCCTCGCCTCGCTGACCCCGGAGCAGCTCGCCGCGGTGGCGGCGCTGGAGCGGACCGGGGTCGGCGAGGCCCAGCAGCGCCTCACGGCCTCCGGCGCCCTCGGCGACGACAAGCCGCCGTCCGGCGAAGGAGACCGGGCCGTCCGCTACGCGCTGTCCCAGGTCGGCAAGCCGTACCAGTGGGGAGCGCAGGGCCCGGCGTCGTACGACTGCTCGGGGCTCACCTCGCAGGCGTGGGGGCACGCCGGCACCCCCATCCCGCGCACCAGCCAGGAGCAGTGGGCCCGGCTGCCGAAGGTCCCGCTGAACCGGCTGCGCCCGGGCGACCTGGTGGTGTACTTCCCCGGGGCGACGCACGTGGCGCTGTACGTCGGGGGCGGCCGGGTGGTCCAGGCGCCGAGACCCGGCGAGCGGGTCGAGGTCACCCCGCTGGCGTCCGCCCCGGTCCTCGGCGCCGTACGCCCGGACGACCCCCCGCGCGGCGTCCCGCCGGAGGCGGGCAGCCGGCCTGCGGCGCCGAGGTGAGGAGCGTCTCGGCGCCGGTGCGGCCGGGGCCGCCCGGGCCCGGCCCGTCAGGCTCCGGCGACCGAGGCCAGGTAGGCGTTCGTCTTCTCCGGGTCGTAGAAGAAGTTCTCGAAGTCGGCCGGGTCGTTGAAGGCGTTCGCGAACCGGTCGGCGACGGGCTGGAGCTGGCCGGCCGCGCCGATGAGGTTCAGGACGTGCTCCGGCGGCGGCGCCAGCATGGCGTTGGTCCACTTGGTGACGTGCTGGGCCGTGGCCCAGTACCGGTCGAAGGTGGCCCGCATCCAGTCCTCGTCGAACGGCTTGTCGCCCTGCTCGAGGATCGACGCGAGGTACGCGGCGGCGCACTTGGACGCGGAGTTGGACCCCTGCCCGGTGATCGGGTCGTTGGCCACGACCACGTCGGCGACGCCCAGGACCAGCCCGCCCGAGGGCAGCCGTCCGATGGGGTTGCGCACGGTCGGGGCGTAGCGGCCGGCCAGGGTGCCGCCCGCGTCCGTCAGCTCGACCTTCGTCGCCCGCGCGTACTCCCAGGGCGTGAACTTCTCCATGAGCTCGAGGGTCAGGGAGAGGTGCTCGGCGGGGTCCTTGACGCCGTTGAAGACGTCCAGCGGGCCGCCGGGGACGCCTTCCCAGAACAGGATGTCGGCGCGGCCCGAGGTGGTGTAGGTCGGCATGATGAACAGCTCGCCGACCCCGGGGACGAGGTTGCAGCGGACCGCGTCGAAGTCCGGGTGCTCCGGGCGCGGGCCGAGCCCGTGCACGTAGGCCACCGCGAGGGCGCGCTGCGGCTCGCTGTACGGGGAGCGCTCGGGGTCGCGGCTGAACATCGACACCAGCTCGCCCTTGCCGGCGGAGACGAGCACGAGGTCGTAGGCGCGGGAGAAGTAGTCGAGGTCGCCGACGGCCGCGCCGTGGATGACGAGCTGGCCGCCGCGCTGGGCGAACGTCTCCATCCAGCCGGCCATCTTCACCCGCTGGTCGACGGACTGGGCGAAGCCGTTCAGCCTGCCCACCCAGTCGATCGCGCGCTGGGAGGGGCCCGGGTCGAAGGAGCCGGGGGCCGCGACCGAGACGCCGAGACCCTCGATCTTCGGGGCCTGGGACTCCCAGAAGTTGAGCTGGAGGTCGCGCTCGTGCCCCAGGGCCGTGTCGAACATGCACTGCGTCGACATGACCCGGCCGGAGCGGATCTCGTCCGCGGTCCGGTTCGACATCAGGGTGACCTCGTAGCCGTGCGACTGCAGGCCGAGGGCGAGCTGGAGTCCGGACTGGCCGGCTCCGACGACGAGTATCTTCCGCATGCGGGTGGTGCTCCTAGGTCGGGACTACTCGGGGGTTTCGTCCAGCGCGTGGCCGACGAGGGCCAGTAGGGTCTCGATCGCCGAGATCCGGCGCCGCGCGTCCATGATCATGACAGGGATGTGCGCGGGTATGGTCAGCGCCTCGCGTACGTCCTCCGGTTCGAAAAGCTCGCTGTCGTCGAAGTGGTTGACCGCGACGACGTACGGCAGTCCGCAGCTCTCGAAGTAGTCCAGTGCGGGGAAACAGTCCTTCAGGCGGCGGGTGTCGGCCAGCACGACGGCGCCTATCGCGCCGCGCACCAGGTCGTCCCACATGAACCAGAAGCGCTGCTGGCCCGGCGTGCCGAAGAGGTAGAGCACCAGGTCGTCGTCGAGCGTGAGGCGGCCGAAGTCCATGGCCACGGTGGTGGTCGACTTGCCCGGCGTGGCGGTGAGGTCGTCGGTGCCCTCGCTCGCCTCGGTCATCAGCGCCTCGGTCTGCAGCGGCGTGATCTCCGAGACGGCCGTGACCAGCGTGGTCTTGCCGACGCCGAAGCCGCCCGCCACCACTATCTTCGTGGCGGTGGGAGCCTGCGTCCGGTCCTGCTGCCAGGCCTTCAGGTCCTCGTCGGGTTCGCTGAACCCCGCGACGAGGGGGGCGACGCCCGTGGCGTCAGAGACGGCGGAGTCCACTCAGCACCCTTTCCAGCAGCGCGCGGTCCGGGCGGCCGGTGCCGTGACCGGTTCCGGTGCCGTACACACGGATCTTTCCCTGGTCCGCGAGGTCGCTCAGCAGCACGCGGACCACGCCGAGCGGCATCTTCAGCAGCGCGGCGATCTCGGCCACCGTGCGCATACGGCGGCACAGTTCGACGATGGCCCGCAGCTCGGGCATGACCCGGGTGGTGAGGGAGCCGTTCGTCAGTTCCCGGCGCTCCTCGGGGGCCTCCAGCGCGGCCACGAAGGTCTCCACGAGGAGCACGTGGCCGAAGCGGGTGCGGCCGCCGGTGAGCGAGTAGGGGCGGACCCGGGCGGGTTTGCGCTCGCCGCCGCGCACGGGAAGTTTGTTCGGTGTGCCGCTCATCGGGCGCTCCCCGTGGACTCGGCTTCCATGGATTTCCGCAGCTCGCTGCGGAGTTCGGGGGTCAGGACGTGTCCGGCCCGGCCGACGAAGAGCGCCATGTGGTACGCCACGACGCTCATGTCGCACTCCGCAGACCCGTGCACGCCGAGCAGCGAGCCGTCGCTGATGGACATCACGAACAGGCTGCCCTCGTCCATCGCGACCATCGTGTGCTTGACCCCGCCGAACTTCATCAGCTTGGCGGCGCCGACGGTGAGGCTGCCGATGCCGGAGACGATGGTCGCGAGGTCCGCGGCGGAGCCCCGGGGGCCCTTCGTCGGGCGGGACTGGCGGGACTGCTCGGCGTGGCCGGGGTCGGACGACAGGAGCAGCAGGCCGTCCGACGAGACCACGGCGACGGACTGGATGCCGGGGACTTCCTCCACCAGGTTGGTCAGCAGCCAGTGCAGGTTGCGGGCCTCCCTGCTCAGGCCGAAGGTACTGGGCGCGGTCAACTGCTTGCCTCCTCGACGGTGCCCCCCGTGGTCTCTTCGGTGCGTTCTGTGATCTCCGCCTCTACGTCCCGGTAGCCGGCCTGCGCTCCCTGGCGGAAGCCGCCGAGCCTGCGGCGGAGGGCGTCGGCGTCGACGGACGAGCCGCGCCGGCGGGGCTGGGCGGCGGCGGGAGCGGTGATCCTGGGTGTGCGCTTGGGGAGGCCCTTGCTGGTGAGCGCCTCGCCTTCGGCGTCCGCGGACTCGGTGCCACTCGCCTCGGCCGTGCGGCTCTCGGCGGCGGGCGCGGGCGGCACCGGTGGGGTGTCCTCGGCGCCGGCGGCCGCGGGCTGCGTGGCGACCTCCGGGAGCAGGAGTTCCATCGTCGTCTCGGCGAAGGTCTCCGCGGGTTCCTTCGGCCGGGTCGCGGTCTCCTCGGCGGCCGGCTCGGCGGCCTCCGCCCGCGCGTGGACCTCGGTGCCCTCCGCCGGACCGGCCTCGGCCTCCGCCTCGCGGGCGGCCTTCTCGGCGAGGGCGACCAGGGGGTCGGCGTCCTTGGTGCGGGCGTGCAGGACGTTGGAGTTGACCTCGGCGTCGGCACCCGGGAGGGAGAAGCTCTGGGTGTCCGAGAGGGTGGCCGGGCGCGGGGCCGCCGTCGCAGGCGCCTCGGCGAGCAGGGTCCGGGGCAGGACCACGACCGCCGCCACCCCGCCCTGCTTCTGCTCGCGCAGTTGCGTGCGGATGCCGTGGCGGTGGGCGAGCCGGGCCACGACGTACAGGCCGAGGCCGAGGCCGTCGTCGCCCTCCTGGTCGTACGGCGACTCGGGGTCGAACTGGGCGAGGCGGGCGTTGAGGCGGTCCAGGCGGTCGCCGGTCATGCCGATGCCCTCGTCCTGGACGGACAGCATGACCTCGCCGGACTCCAGCAGCCAGCCGGAGACCTCGACGGGCAGGTCCGGCGGGGAGAAGGAGGCGGCGTTCTCCATGAGTTCGGCGAGCAGGTGGGAGAGGTCGTCGGCGACGAACCCGACCACGTGGGCGTGCGGGGGCAGGGCGGCGATGCGGACGCGCTCGTAGCGCTCGATCTCGCTGACCGCCGCGCGCACCACGTCGACCAGCGGGACCGGTCCGTGGGACTGCTGGACGTGCTCGGTGCCGGCCAGGACCAGCAGGTTCTCGCTGTGCCGGCGCATGACGGTGGCGAAGTGGTCGAGCTTGAAGAGGGTGGCGAGCCGCTCCGGGTCCTGCTCGCGCTCCTCCAGGCCCTCGATCACCGCCAGTTGCCGCTCGACCAGGCCGAGGGTGCGCAGGGCGAGGCTGACGAAGGTGCCGCCGATGCTGGTGCGCAGCCGCTCCAGGTGGGCGGCGGACGCGTCGAGTTCGGCGCGCAGTTCCTCGCGGGCGTCGGCCATCTTCTGCCGCTGGCCGACCAGGTGCTTGCGGTCGGCCTCCAGGGTGGTCACCCGCTCCTGCAGGGCGGCGGCGCGCGCGTGCAGGGCGTTGACCGAGCGGACGACCTGGGCGAACTCATCGTTGCGGCCGGTGAAGGCGACCGGCTCCTGGCCCAGCGGGTCCTCCGCCTCGGCCAGCCGGGCCGAGCCGCGGCGCAGCACCGACAGCGGGCGGGTGAGGGTGCGGGCCATGGCGGTGGCGATGCCGACGGCGAGGAGCATCAGGGCGCCGAGGACGGCGATGCGGATCTCCAGCGCGGTGACGTCGTCGCCCCGGAGCTTCTCGAGGTCCTTGGTGCGGTGGTCGTAGAGGGCCGACTCGGCGCCCCGCATCAGGTCCACCCGGGCGGACAGGGCCGCGTCCAGCTTCCTGGCGCTGGTGGCGGGGTCGCTGCCGGTGAGGGTGGGCTGGTCGGTGAGGGCGGCGAGGTACTTCTCGGCCGAGTTGACCTCGGGGCCGGTGACCGTGGAGTCGTAGGAGGCGACGGACGCCTTGGGGGCGGTCTCTCGGAAGTCGGCGAGGGCCGCGTCGGCGCGCAGCCGGGCCTGCTGGGCGGCGGCGGTGAGCGCGTCGCGCTGCTTGCGGCCCTCCTCGGTGGGCTCGCTGGTCGTGCTGGGCAGGCCGGTGGCGGGGTCGATCACCGTCCGGGTGCTGGACGGGACGCCGAGCGCGGCCAGCAGCAGGCCCCGGGCGGCGGCGGACTGCTGGACGGCGGAGTCCAGTTCGGCGAGCGCGTGGCCGCCGGAGCCGGCCCGCGGCGGCATCGTGTCGGCCAGTTCGCCGGCGAGCCGGTGCAGCTCCGTGATGGTCGCGGAGTACGCCTGATGGGTCTTGAGCGCGTCCGACTTGCCGGTGAGCGCGGCATGCCGGACGGCGGCGACGCGGTCGAGGGCGGTGCGCAGGTCGGCCGGTGTGTCGGGGTCGGCGCGCAGGTCCTCGGCCTGGCGGTCGACGCGGGCGCTGCGCTGCTCGGTGGGCGCCTTGGACTTGGGCCGGCCCGCGGCTATGTAGGAGGTGACCTCGTCGCGTTCGTCGGCCAGCGAGTGGGCCAGCGCGAGGGCGTCCTGGGTGCGGACGGACAGGGTGACCAGTTCCTGGGAGTCGCTGACGTCCTGGGAGGCGGCGAGCAGCGAGGGTGCTCCCGCTCCGGCGATGGCGGCGGCCACCACGGTCACGGCCACGATCAGCCGGGTTCGCACGTGACGGGGGCGACCCGTGCCCACGGGGGTCTGTCCGACGCCCCCTTCGGGAGCCGTCTGCCTGCCTGTGCGCCGAGGCCACTTCTTCTGCACCGGTGCTCGCAATCCTGAACTCGTCTGCTCAAGGGCCCGGGTGGCGGCCCGTCGTCTCGGGGCCAAGTGGTGCGTACACCCGGTTCATACGGTTTCCGACCCTCCCAGCGCCGGTGGGCAGTGGTCGCGCATCACCTGACCCGCCACTCGAAGGAGTGAACATCGGAGGGGAGTTGGCGGGCAAGTTCCGGCGGCGCGTGCGGCGCGCGGGCGCGGCGGGCCGGTTGGACGCGCGCGGCAGGCTTTGGCAGTATTCGCCACCACGCGTTGCCTGAGTACGTCATTTGCCCCCAAAGCAGGCACCTGACCTGCGAGGCCGTGCCAATTCGGCGACCGATGGCCGCCTTTGGCGGAAGCTGTGAAGGGCTGGTGCAGACTGGCCGGATGCGAACAGATCTCGTTTCGGAACCCGGCGACGCGAACCGCCCCAACGAGGACTTCGCGGGCGTCGGACTACCCGCTTCCGGTCAGGGTGGTTGTGTGATCTTGCTGGACGGAGTGACGCCGCCGCGCGGCGCGACGGGTTGCACACACTCCGTCCACTGGTTCACGTCGCGGCTCGGCGGCGCGCTGACCGAACTGGCCGTTTCCGGCCGAGATCTGACGCTGCCGGAGGTCCTGTCGCGGGCGATCGCCCGGACGGCGGAGGCCCACGCGGACACCTGTGACCTTTCTCACCCGCGCACCCCGCAGGCAACCGTGGCCCTGGCCCGCTGGTCCGCCGACCTGGTGGAGTACCTGGTGCTGTCGGACGCGGCCCTGCTCCTGCAGGCCCCCGAGGGCGCGGTCACCGCGGTGCTGGACGACCGGCTGGCCCGGCTGCCCCGCTCCGCCCTGGCGACCGACGCGCTGGTCGACGCCAACCTCCGCAACCGGGAGGGCGGCTTCTTCACGGCCGCCGCCGACCCCTCGGTCGCCGCCCGCGCCGTCGCCGGCACCCTCCCGCGCGGCCGGGTCCGCGCGCTGGCGGCGCTGTCGGACGGCGCGACCCGCTGGACGGACCGGTTCCGGGAGGGCGACTGGGCGGACCTGTTCGCGCTCGTCGCCAAGGAGGGCGCCCGCTCGCTGGTCGACCGGGTGCGCGGGCTGGAGTCGGCGGACCGGGAGGAGCGGGCGTTCCTCGGCCCCGGCAAGACGCACGACGACGCGACGGTGGTGTTCGCCGAGCTGTGAGCACGCGGCTCAGCGCTCGGTGACGCCGTTCAACTCGTGCAGCAGTCTGGCCAGTTCCGCGACCTCGCGGCGGTCCCAGTGGGCCAGCTGGCTGACGTAGCGGGCGCGGCGGGCCTGGCGGACGGTGCCGACGCGGCGGCGGCCCTCGTCGGTCAGGGTGACCAGCCAGGCGCGGCCGTCGGCCGGGTCGGGCTCGCGGACGATCAGCCCCAGTTCCTCCAGGGCGCGGAGCTGGCGGGACATGGTGGCCTTGCCGACGCCGATGTAGGCCGCGAGCTCGGTGGCGCGCTGGCCGCCGAGTTCGTCGAGGCGGATGAGCAGACCGTAGGCGGAGGACTCCAGGTCGGGGTGGACCTCGCGGGCCATCTCGCCCTGGTTGGCCCGGGCCCGCCGGAGCAGCAAGGTCAACTCGCGTTCCAGTGCCAGGAATTCCTGGTCTGCACCACTGGGCGTCACCTGTCCGGTGACACGGCGTCCGTCGCCGTTTGCGTCCTCGTGCACGTCAGCACCCCTGATCGGTTTCGCCGTCCTGAAAGTTTTCGCCAACCGGCTTCATAGCCGCAGCTCTTCAAGTATTTCGCAGGCTTAGACCAACGGCAGAATCCGGAGCCTCTTCCCAGGGTGTCATCTACGTGCGTAGCTTCTGTGTCAGGCAAGCAATGACATGCCCACGCCAGTGGTCAAGCGGACACCCCACGATCCCCCCACCCCTCTCCCCGGAGGCACGTCATGCCCGTGCACAGACCTGGTTCCCTCCGCCCGCGCCCGCTCGCCGTCCTCGTCACGGCCCTGCTCATGGCGCTCGGCCTCGCCCTCCCGCTCACCACCGCCCAGGCGGCGACCACCCCCAGCCGCGGCTCGGCGTCCATGGGCATGGGGGTGGCCGCCCACGACGGGCAGCACGGCACCCCCAGCACCGGTGACGCGACCCAGACCGAGGGCGTCGACGTCTCCGGCTACCAGGGCAACGTCGCCTGGTCCACCCTCTGGAACAGCGGCGTCCGCTGGGCCTACACCAAGGCCACGGAGGGCACGTACTACACGAACCCGTACTTCGCCCAGCAGTACAACGGCTCGTACAACGTCGGCATGATCCGCGGCGCCTACCACTTCGCCACCCCGGACACCACGAGCGGCGCCACCCAGGCCAACTACTTCGTGGACCACGGCGGCGGCTGGTCCCGGGACGGCAAGACCCTGCCCGGCGTGCTCGACATCGAGTGGAACCCGTACGGCGCCGCCTGCTACGGCAAGACCGCGAGCGGGATGGTCAGCTGGATCGCCGACTTCCTCAACACCTACAAGGCGCGCACCGGCCGGGACGCCGTGATCTACACGGCGACGAGCTGGTGGACCGACTGCACCGGCAACTACGGCGGCTTCGCCGCCAACAACCCGCTGTGGATCGCCCGCTACGCCTCGACCGTGGGGACGCTGCCGGCGGGCTGGTCGTACTACACGATGTGGCAGTACACCTCCTCCGGCCCGACGGTCGGTGACCACGACAAGTTCAACGGCGCACTGGACCGGGTGCAGGCCCTGGCCAACGGCTGATCCCCGCCCCGCGTCCCACCACGGCGGCCGTCCCCGCGGACGGCCGCCGTTCCGCTGCGTTGGTGCTCCGCGCCGCCCGGGATCATTCTGGTCAGGGAGAGCCTGCCGGACAGGGGCGAGATGAGCGGCGATGGAGCGACAGTCCACGTACACGGCCACGGCCACCATCGATGAGCAGGGCATCCTCACCAGCTGGAGCGAGGGTGCCCGCAGGCTGCTCGGCTACGAGGACGCGGCCGTCGTCGGACGGCCCGCCGCCGCGCTGCTCGCCGCCGCGGACGGACCGGCGGTCCGGCACGCCCTGGCCGGCCACGACCGCTGGCACGGCACGGTCGCGCTGCGGCACCGGGACGGCCGGCGGCTGGAGCAGGGGCTGCTCGCCCACCGCCGGACGCGGCGCGCCGGCGAGTCCGGCTGGCTCGTGGTCACCGCCGTCGCGGACCGGCCGCAGCCGCCGCGCGGCGAACCGCTGGAGGAGTGGACCTTCATCCAGTCCCCCTTCCCGCTGGCGATCTTCGACACCGAACTGCGGCTGATGCGCGCCAACCGCCGGCTGGAACGGGCGCTGTCCCTGCCCGAGGCGGCGATGCGCGGGCTGCGGCTGACGCACATCGCGCCCGGGCCGGCGCGGGACGAGGCCGAGCGGACCATGCGCCAGGTGCTGGAGACCGGGGAGCCGCGCGAGGTGCGGGCCGTCCTCGGACCCGACCTCGACCGGCCCACCGTGCTCACCCCGCTCAAGGACGGCACCGGCGCGGTGCGCGCGGTCTGTCTCGCGACCCAGCGGCACGCCCCCGGCCCCGCGCTCCGGCAGCACGCCCCGGACGAGACCGCCGCGCACGATCCCATCGCCCCCGGCCTGGAGCGCACCGCGCGGGAACTGGCCGACGCCGCGGTCCCCCGGCTCGCGGACTTCACGGCGGTGGACCTCTTCGACTCCCCGCCCACACCCGGCGGCCCTCAGGACGCGTTCGGCGCCGGCGCCCGGCGGGCTGTCCTGCGCCGCGCCGCGGTGCGGGCCGAGTCCGACGACGGCGGCCCCCCGGCCGGGCCCGGGGTGGGCGGGACGGTCGCCTACGAGCCGGGGACGGCTCCCGCCGAGTCCCTGGCCACCGGCCGGTCCGTGCTGCGCGACTCCTCGGACCCGGTGGGCCCGGGGTGGGCGGCCGCGGACCCGGGCGCCGCGCGGCCGGGCCCGTCCGGCACGCACTCGCTGATCGCGGTCCCGCTGCTCGCCGAGGGCAGCACGCTCGGCGTCGCCCTCTTCGGCCGCGACCGGCGCAGGGAGCCGTTCGGCCCGCAGGACCTGCTGCTCGCCGAGGAGCTGGCCGCCCGGGCGGCCACCGGCCTGCACAACGAGCGACGGTACGCCCGGCCGCACCCCGCCGCCACGGCCGCGCAGCGCGGCCTGCTGCCGCACGCACCGCCCGGCCAGGACGCCCTGGACATCGCCGGCCGCCGTCTGCCCGCCGGCGCCCGGGCCGGGGCCGGCGGTGACTGGTTCGACGTGATCCCGCTGTCCGGGGCGCGCGTCGCCCTGGTCGCCGGCCACGTCGTCGGCCACGGGACGCGGGCCTCCGCCGCCACGGGCCGGCTGCGCACAGCGGTACGCACCCTGGCCGACGTCGACCTCCCCGCGGACGAACTGCTCACCCACCTCGACGACCTCGTGCTGCGGCTGGCCGCGGACGAGGGCGCGGACCCGGCCGGCGAGGCGGCGGGCGGCATCGGGACCACGTGCCTGTACGCGGTCTACGACCCGGTCTCGCGCCACTGCGCCCTGGCCCGGGCCGGCCACCCCCCGCCCGCCGTGGTCACCCCGGACGGCGCCGTCCGCCTTCTCGACGTGCCCGCGGGCCCGGCGCTCGGCCTCGGCGGGCGGCTCCCCTTCGACGCCCTGGAGACCGAGCTGCCCGAGGGCAGCCTGCTCGTCCTCTACACCGACGGACTGCTCGAGCCCCACGGTCCCGACGTCGACGAGGCACTGGACCTACTGTTCGGCGCCCTCGGCCGGCCCGCGCCGACCCTGGACGCGCTCTGCGACCGGGTGCTGACCGAGCTGACGACCCGTCGTCCCGACGACGACGCCGCCCTGCTCGTCGCCCGCACCCGGGCGCTGAGCGCCGACCGGGTGGCCTCCTGGGAGCTGACCAGCGATCCCACGGTGGTGGCCCGGGCCCGCAAGCACGCGAGCGACCAGCTCTCCGCGTGGGGGCTGGAGGAGGCCGCCTTCACCACCGAGCTGGTGGTCAGCGAGCTGGTCACCAACGCCATCCGCCACGGCCGGCCGCCCATCCGGCTGCGGCTGATCCACCAGGACCCCACCCTGATCTGCGAGGTCTACGACGCCAGCGGCTCCACCCCGCACATGCGGCGCGCCCGGATCTACGACGAGGGGGGCCGGGGCCTGCTGCTGGTCGCCCAGCTCTCCGAACGCTGGGGCACCCGGCACGACCGGGTGGGCAAGACCGTGTGGGCGGAGCAGTCGCTCTCCGCGGACTGAGCCCGGCGCCCGCGGACGCGGTGAGGGGCGCCCGCGGACGCGGTGAGGGCCCGGGTCCCGTGCGGGACCCGGGCCCTCCCTCATCCGGGGGCGTCCGTCACGCCGCCACCGGAACCTCCGGCTCCGCGCCGTTCGCGGCGGGCGCGAGGGCCAGCTCCAGGACCTGGCGGACGTCGGTCACGGCGTGGACGTCGAGCCTGTCCAGCACCTCGGCCGGGACATCGTCCAGGTCGGGCTCGTTGCGCTTGGGGATGATCACGGTGGTCACCCCGGCGCGGTGGGCGGCGAGCAGCTTCTGCTTCACCCCGCCGATCGGCAGCACCCGGCCGGTCAGCGAGACCTCGCCGGTCATCGCCACGTCGGTGCGGACCAGCCGGCCGGAGAGCAGGGAGGCGAGGGCGGTGGTCATGGTGATGCCCGCGCTCGGCCCGTCCTTCGGGACCGCGCCCGCCGGGAAGTGGATGTGCACGCCCCGGTCCTTCAGGTCGCCCACCGGCAGCTCGAGTTCGGCGCCGTGGCTGCGCAGGAAGCTCAGCGCGATCTGCGCCGACTCCTTCATCACGTCGCCGAGCTGACCGGTCAGGGTCAGTCCGGCCGCGCCGGTCTCCGGGTCGGCGAGGGACGCCTCCACGAAGAGCACGTCGCCGCCGGCGCCGGTGACCGCGAGGCCGGTGGCCACGCCCGGGACGGAGGTCCGGCGCTCGGCCGGGTCCTGGGCGGACTCGGGCACGTGGTGCGGGCGTCCGATCAGCGCGCGCAGGTCCTCGTCCCGGACGGTGAACGGCAGCTCCCGCTCACCGAGTTCGTGCTGGGCCGCGACCTTGCGCAGCAGCCGGGCCAGGGACCGCTCCAGGGTGCGCACGCCCGCCTCGCGGGTGTACTCGCCGGCGAGCCTGCGCAGCGCGCTCTCGTCGATCGTGACCTCGTCCCGGTCAAGGCCGGCCCGCTCGAGCTGGCGCGGGAGCAGGTGGTCACGGGCGATGACGACCTTCTCGTCCTCGGTGTAGCCGTCCAGCCGGACGATCTCCATCCGGTCCGCGAGCGCCTCCGGGATGGCCTCCAGGACGTTCGCGGTGGCGAGGAAGACCACGTCGGAGAGGTCGAGTTCGACCTCCAGGTAGTGGTCCCGGAAGGTGTGGTTCTGCGCGGGGTCGAGGACCTCGAGCAGGGCCGCCGCCGGGTCGCCCCGGAAGTCGGAGCCCACCTTGTCGATCTCGTCGAGCAGCACCACCGGGTTCATGGACCCGGCCTCCTTGACGGCGCGGACGATCCGGCCGGGCAGCGCGCCGACGTACGTGCGCCGGTGGCCGCGGACCTCGGCCTCGTCCCGTACGCCGCCGAGGGCGACCCGGACGAACTTGCGCCCCATGGCGTGCGCGACGGACTCGCCGAGGCTGGTCTTGCCGACGCCGGGCGGGCCCACGAGCGCCAGCACGGCGCCCCCGCGCCGCCCGCCGATCACGCCGAGGCCGCGCTCGCCGCGCCGCTTGCGCACGGCCAGGTACTCGGTGATGCGCTCCTTGACGTCCTCGAGCCCCGCGTGCTCGGCGTCGAGCACGGCCTTGGCGCCCTGGATGTCGTAGGCGTCCTCGGTGCGCTCGTTCCACGGCATCTCCAGCACCGTGTCCAGCCAGGTCCTGATCCACGAGCCCTCGGGCGACTGGTCGCTGGACCGCTCCAGCTTGTCGACCTCCTTCAGGGCGGCCTCGCGGACCTTCTCCGGCAGGTCGGCGGCCTCGACGCGGGCGCGGTAGTCGTCCGACTCCTCGCCGTCGCTCTCGCCGTTCAGCTCGCGCAGCTCCTTGCGGACGGCCTCGAGCTGGCGGCGCAGCAGGAACTCGCGCTGCTGCTTGTCGACGCCCTCCTGGACGTCCTTGGCGATGGTCTCGGCGACGTCCTGCTCGGCGAGGTGGTCGCGCAGTTGCTGGGTGGCGAGCTTCAACCGGGCCACCGGGTCGGCGGTCTCCAGCAGCTCGACCTTCTGCTCGGTGGTCAGGAAGGGCGAGTACCCGGAGTTGTCGGCGAGCGCCGAGACGTCGTCGATGGCCTGGACCCGGTCCACGACCTGCCAGGCGCCGCGCTTGCGCAGCCACGCGGTGGCCAGGGCCTTGTACTCCTTGACCAGGTCGGCGACCTGGCCGGGCAGCGGTTCAGGCACGGTCTCGTCGATCCGCGCGCCCTCCACCCACAGGGCCGCGCCCGGACCCGTCGTGCCAGCGCCGATGCGCACCCGGCCGCGGCCCCGGATCAGCGCGCCCGGGTCGCCGTCGGCCAGCCGGCCGACCTGCTCGACGGTGCCGAGCACACCGGTCTTCGCGTAGGTGCCGTCGACGCGCGGCACCAGCAGGACCCTGGGCTTGCCGGGCTCCGAGCGGGCGGCGGCCTGCGCCGCCTCCACCGCGGCCCGCACCTCGGCGTCGCTCAGATCCAGCGGGACCACCATGCCGGGCAGCACGACCTCGTCGTCGAGCGGCAGCACCGGCAGTACGAGCGTGAACGCCGTGGACTCAGCAGCCATGATCTCCCCTTAGGCAGTCAACTTGAGCTATGCCGACTCAATGTCCGACGGCTCGCGGTTGTTCCCGGCCCGCCGTTCGCTGTGAGCGATCACCGAAATCCCGGTGCCCCTGACGCCGGATCAGAGCAGGATGGGCGCATGACTGCCGCGTACGACTCCCCCGTGGTCCTGGACCGTCGCGAAGGCCCGTACGGCGAGGTGGTGCTGCGCAGGCACGGCGCGCTGCTGCAGATCATCGCCAACGGCTGCTTCCTGATGGACACCTCCGACGGCCGCTCGGAGCGGCTGCTGGTGGACGCCGCGTACGACGCGCTGAACGGGCGCCCGGCGCCCGAGGTGCTGATCGGCGGACTGGGCGTGGGGTTCTCGCTCGCGCACGCCGCGGCCGGCGGACGCTGGGGGCGGATCACCGTCGCCGAGCGGGAGCCGGCCGTCATCGACTGGCACCGCCGGGGCCCGCTGGCGGAGGTGTCCGCCGCGGCGCTCGGCGATCCGCGCACCCGGATCGTCGAGGCGGATCTGCTCACTTATCTGAAGGAGACATCGGACACGTTCGACGCTTTGTGCCTCGACATCGACAACGGTCCGGGCTGGACCGTCACCGAGGACAACGGCGGCCTCTACTCCCCGGCCGGACTCGCCGCGTGCGCAAGGGTGTTGAGGCCGGACGGGGTGTTTGCAGTATGGTCGGCCGAACCCTCTCCGGAATTTGAAGGAACCTTGCGGAATGCCGGATTCCGTCAGGTGCGTACCGAAGAGGTCCCCG
Organism: Streptomyces sp. NPDC038135; assembly: GCF_055601245.1. Classification (NCBI taxonomy): domain Bacteria; kingdom Bacillati; phylum Actinomycetota; class Actinomycetes; order Kitasatosporales; family Streptomycetaceae; genus Streptomyces; species Streptomyces sp. NPDC038135. The sequence goes on from NZ_JBVJXS010000001.1 coordinate 143,601, forward strand.
TTGCCCGGGGCGTTCCGGACGCCGTACACCTCGCCGTCCGCCCTGGATAGCGACGGCACGGCCTGTCCCCGTAATGTGCTGCCCTGGCGCGGATCATTCAAGCGTCAATCGCAGTCATGGGATCACCCCACTGATTCCGGAAAGCAACAGGGGCGGGCGATGGAGCAGACACACACCTCCCAGACCGGCGCGGCCACGACCACCCCCGGCGCACAGCGCCGGGTGCTGGTGGTCGAGGACGATCCCACGATCGTCGACGCCATCGCGGCCCGGCTTCGCGCCGAGGGATTCCTCGTGCAGACCGCGGCCGACGGACCGGCCGCGGTGGACACGGCCGAGGCCTGGCAGCCCGACCTGCTGATCCTCGACATCATGCTGCCCGGCTTCGACGGCCTCGAGGTCTGCCGCCGCGTGCAGGCCCAGCGCCCGGTGCCGGTGCTGATGCTCACCGCGCGCGACGACGAGACCGACATGCTGGTGGGCCTCGGGGTCGGCGCCGACGACTACATGACCAAGCCGTTCTCGATGCGGGAGCTGGCCGCGCGGGTGCACGTCCTGCTGCGGCGGGTGGAGCGGGCGGCCGTCGCCGCCTCCACGCCCCGCTCGGGCATCCTGCGGCTCGGCGAGCTGGAGATCGACCACGCGCAGCGCCGGGTGCGGGTGCGCTCCGAGGACGTCCACCTCACGCCCACCGAGTTCGACCTGCTGGTGTGCCTGGCGAACACCCCGCGCGCGGTGCTCTCCCGCGAGCAGCTGCTGGCCGAGGTGTGGGACTGGGCGGACGCCTCCGGCACCCGGACCGTGGACAGCCACATCAAGGCGCTGCGCCGGAAGATCGGCGCCGAGCGGATCCGCACGGTGCACGGCGTCGGGTACGCGCTGGAGACGCCGACGCCATGAGCGCAGGGCGGGAGGCCGCACGGAGGAGCCCCGGGAACTCCGCGGAGGAGCCCTGGGGCGGCGTACGCCCGTTCTCGATCAAGACCAAGCTGGGCGCGCTGGTCGTCATCTCGGTGCTGATCACCACGGGTCTGTCCATGATCGCGGTGCACACCAAGACGGAGCTGCGCTTCATCACGGTCTTCTCGATGATCGCCACACTGCTGATAACGCAGTTCGTTGCCCATTCGCTCACCGCCCCGCTGGACGAGATGAACACGGTCGCCCGCTCGATCTCGCAGGGCGACTACACCCGCCGGGTGAGCGAGGGCCGCCGGGACGAGCTGGGCGACCTCGCCGTGACGATCAACGTCATGGCGGACGAGCTGGAGGCTCAGGACCGCCAGCGCAAGGAACTGGTGGCGAACGTCTCGCACGAGCTGCGCACCCCGATCGCGGGCCTGCGCGCGGTGCTGGAGAACATCGTCGACGGGGTCACCGAGGCCGATCCGGAGACCATGCGGACGGCCCTGAAGCAGACCGAGCGGCTCGGCCGGCTCGTGGAGACGCTGCTGGACCTGTCCCGGCTCGACAACGGCGTCGTACCGCTGAAGATGCGGCGCTTCGAGGTGTGGCCCTACCTGTCCGGCGTGCTGAAGGAGGCCAACATGGTCGCCTCCGCGCGCGCGGGCATCGCCTCGGGCTCCGGCAGCCACACCCGGACGGACGTGCACCTGCACCTCGACGTCTCCCCGCCGGAGCTGACCGCGCACGCGGACCCCGAGCGCATCCACCAGGTGGTCGCCAACCTGATCGACAACGCGGTCAAGCACAGCCCGCCGCACGGCCGGGTGACCGTGAAGGCGCGGCGCGGGCCGCAGCCGGACTCGCTGGAGCTCGAGGTGCTCGACGAGGGCCCGGGCATCCCGCGGTCGGACTGGCACCGCGTGTTCGAGCGGTTCAACCGCGGCGCGGTGACCCGGCCGCACGGTCCGGGCAGCGACGGCGGCACCGGCCTCGGCCTGGCGATCGCCCGCTGGGCCGTCGATCTCCACGGCGGCCGGATCGGTGTGGCCGAATCCGAGCGCGGCTGCCGGATCATTGTCACTCTTCCGGGAGAGACTTCCATCCGAAGTTGACGTAGGGTCCGAACCGGAACCTCAAGATCCACGAGCGTCCGCGCAGCCGGACACGTGTGATCAGGGGCGGGCCCCGAAGACGCGTGCCGCAAGGCCGCGCCGGGCCCCGCTCGGCGATCCCGCGCACCCTCTCACGCATCCGGAACCACACTTGTTTCCCGCCATATCAAGCCCTGAAACAAGATTTCCGGTGTGACTTACGCGACGATGGACGGGCCCGACCTGACCTTCACGGTCTTGGAGGCGTAGCCTTTATTCCCGCTGTCCATAACCTTGTGAAGCGGAAGAGGGCGGTTGCCGCCGTGTCGCCACAGTCCCCCAGTAACTCGAGCATCTCGACCGACGACCAAGCCGGGAAGAACCCCGCCGCGGCGTTCGGCCCCAACGAGTGGCTCGTCGACGAGATCTATCAGCAGTACCTCCAGGACCCGAATTCGGTAGACCGTGCCTGGTGGGACTTCTTCGCCGACTACAAGCCGGGTGCGCCTGCCGCGTCGGCTCCGGCGGGTACTGCGGCCGCGGGGGCCGCAGGGACCACCACCCCGGCTCCTCAGGCCCAGCCGGCCGCTCCGGCCCAGGCCGCTCCCGCTCCGGCGCCCGCGGCCGCTCCCCAGCCCGCCGCGGCCCCGCCCGCCGCTCCGGCTCCCGCCGCTCCCGCCCCCGCGGCGAAGGCGGCGGCCCCCGCCCCGGCCAAGCCGGCGACGCCCGCACAGGCGCCCGCTCAGCCGAAGGCCAAGGCCGCCCCCGCCGCCGAGGCCCCCGAGGGTCCGGAGTACGTGACGCTGCGCGGTCCGTCCGCCGCCGTCGCGAAGAACATGAACGCCTCGCTGGAGCTGCCGACGGCCACCTCGGTCCGCGCGGTCCCGGTGAAGCTGCTGTTCGACAACCGGATCGTCATCAACAACCACCTGAAGCGCGCCCGGGGCGGGAAGATCTCCTTCACGCACCTGATCGGCTTCGCGATGGTGCAGGCCATCAAGGCCATGCCGTCGATGAACTACTCGTTCGGCGAGAAGGACGGCAAGCCGACCCTCGTCAAGCCGCCGCACGTCAACCTCGGCCTGGCCATCGACCTGGTGAAGCCCAACGGCGACCGCCAACTCGTCGTGGCCGCCATCAAGAAGGCCGAGACGCTGAACTTCTTCGAGTTCTGGCAGGCCTACGAGGACATCGTCCGCCGCGCCCGCGACGGCAAGCTGACGATGGACGACTTCACCGGCGTGACGGTCTCGCTGACCAACCCCGGCGGTCTCGGCACCGTCCACTCCGTGCCGCGCCTGATGCCCGGCCAGTCCGTGATCATGGGCGTCGGCTCCATGGACTACCCGGCCGAGTTCCAGGGCACCAGCCAGGACACGCTGAACAAGCTCGGCATCTCGAAGGTCATGACGCTCACGTCGACCTACGACCACCGGGTGATCCAGGGCGCCGCCTCCGGCGAGTTCCTCCGCCAGGTCGCGAACCTGCTGCTCGGCGAGAACGGCTTCTACGACGACATCTTCGAGGCCCTGCGCATCCCCTACGAGCCGGTCCGCTGGCTCAAGGACATCGACGCCAGCCACGACGACGACGTCACCAAGGCCGCGCGGGTCTTCGAGCTGATCCACTCCTACCGGGTCCGCGGCCACGTCATGGCCGACACCGACCCGCTGGAGTACCAGCAGCGCAAGCACCCCGACCTGGACATCACCGAGCACGGCCTCACCCTGTGGGACCTGGAGCGCGAGTTCGCCGTCGGCGGCTTCGCCGGCAAGTCGATGATGAAGCTGCGCGACATCCTCGGCGTGCTGCGCGACTCGTACTGCCGCACCACCGGCATCGAGTTCATGCACATCCAGGACCCCAAGCAGCGCAAGTGGATCCAGGACCGCGTCGAGCGCCCGCACTCCAAGCCGGAGCGCGAGGAGCAGCTGCGCATCCTGCGCCGCCTGAACGCGGCGGAGGCCTTCGAGACCTTCCTGCAGACGAAGTACGTCGGCCAGAAGCGCTTCTCGCTGGAGGGCGGCGAGTCCGTCATCCCGCTGCTGGACGCGGTCATCGACTCGGCGGCCGAGTCCCGCCTGGACGAGGTCGTCATCGGCATGGCCCACCGCGGCCGCCTGAACGTCCTCGCCAACATCGTCGGCAAGTCGTACGCGCAGATCTTCCGCGAGTTCGAGGGCAACCTCGACCCGAAGTCGATGCACGGCTCCGGCGACGTGAAGTACCACCTGGGCGCCCAGGGCACCTTCACCGGTCTGGACGGCGAGCAGATCACCGTCTCGCTGGCCGCCAACCCCTCGCACCTGGAGACCGTCGACCCGGTCATCGAGGGCATCGCCCGCGCCAAGCAGGACATCATCAACAAGGGCGGCACGGACTTCACGGTCCTGCCGGTGGCGATCCACGGCGACGCGGCCTTCGCGGGCCAGGGCGTCGTGGCCGAGACCCTGAACATGTCGCAGCTGCGCGGCTACCGCACCGGCGGCACGGTCCACATCGTCATCAACAACCAGGTCGGCTTCACCGCGGCCCCCGAGTCCTCGCGTTCCTCCATGTACGCGACGGACGTGGCCCGCATGATCGAGGCCCCGATCTTCCACGTGAACGGCGACGACCCGGAGGCCGTCGTGCGCGTCGCGCGGCTCGCCTTCGAGTTCCGCCAGGCGTTCAACAAGGACGTGGTGATCGACCTCATCTGCTACCGCCGCCGCGGTCACAACGAGTCGGACAACCCGGCCTTCACCCAGCCGCTGATGTACGACCTGATCGACAAGAAGCGCTCGGTGCGCAAGCTCTACACCGAGTCCCTGATCGGTCGCGGCGACATCACCCTGGAAGAGGCCGAGCAGGCCCTGCAGGACTACCAGGGCCAGCTGGAGAAGGTCTTCACGGAGGTCCGCGAGGCCACTTCCCAGCCGGCCTCCGGCCCGGTGTCGGACCCGCAGGCCGACTTCCCGGTCGCCGTGAACACCGCGATCTCCACGGAGGTCGTGAAGCGGATCGCCGAGTCCCAGGTCAACATCCCCGACTCCTTCCACGTCCACCCGCGTCTGCTGCCGCAGCTGCAGCGCCGGGCGACGATGGTCGAGGACGGCACGATCGACTGGGGCATGGGCGAGACCCTCGCCGTCGGCTCCCTCCTGCTGGAGGGCACCCCGGTCCGTCTGTCCGGCCAGGACTCCCAGCGGGGCACCTTCGGCCAGCGCCACGCGGTCCTCATCGACCGCGAGACGGGCGAGGAGTTCACGCCGCTGATGTACCTCGCCGAGGAGCAGGCGCGGTACAACGTCTACAACTCCCTGCTGTCCGAGTACGCGGTCATGGGCTTCGAGTACGGCTACTCGCTGGCCCGCCCCGACGCGCTCGTCATGTGGGAGGCGCAGTTCGGCGACTTCGTCAACGGCGCGCAGACGGTGGTCGACGAGTACATCTCGGCGGCGGAGCAGAAGTGGGGCCAAACGTCCGGCGTCACCCTCCTCCTCCCGCACGGCTACGAGGGCCAGGGCCCGGACCACTCCTCGGCCCGTGTCGAGCGCTTCCTGCAGCTCTGCGCCCAGAACAACATGACGGTCGCCATGCCGACCCTCCCGTCGAACTACTTCCACCTCCTGCGGTGGCAGGTGCACAACCCGCACCACAAGCCGCTGGTGGTCTTCACCCCGAAGTCGATGCTGCGCCTCAAGGCCGCCGCGTCGAAGACGGAGGAGTTCACCTCGGGTCAGTTCCGCCCGGTCATCGGCGACGCCTCGGTGGACCCGGCCGCGGTCCGCAAGGTCGTCTTCGTGGCGGGCAAGCTGTACTACGACCTGGAGGCCGAGCGGGTCAAGCGCGGTGTCACCGACACGGCGATCATCCGCATCGAGCGCCTGTACCCGCTGCCGGGTACCGAGATCCAGGCCGAGGTCAACAAGTACCCGAACGCCGAGAAGTACCTGTGGGCGCAGGAGGAGCCGGCGAACCAGGGTGCCTGGCCGTTCATCGCGCTCAACCTGATCGACCACCTGGACCTGGCGGTCGGCGCCGACATCCCGGCCGGCGAGCGGCTGCGGCGCATCTCGCGTCCGCACGGCTCGTCCCCGGCGGTGGGCTCCGCGAAGCGGCACCAGGCCGAGCAGGAGCAGCTGGTGCGTGAGGTGTTCGAGGCGTAGGCCTCCGGCGGTTCAGCCGAATCGGGCCCGGCTCCGAGTTCCTGTGAACTCGGAGCCGGGCCCTTCGCCTACCGGGTGGGGTGGTCGGGAATCCGCGCGGCTGCGGGTGTGTGGGGGTGGTTCGCGCCGTTCCCCGCGCCCCTTCGCGGCGCGGTCAGCCCAGGTAGGGCTCGAAGTCCCAGTAGGGGCGGGTTCGCTGGCGGGCCGAGATGGTGTGGGGATGCTGGGCGCCGAGGGTGCGGGTGAGGCCCAGGAGGCCGTCGTCCTCCAGCTTTCCGGCCTCCTCGTGCTCCCGCGCGGCCCGCAGATCGGCGGCCAGCGCCACCTGGCAGGAGAGCGTGAGCGGATGCTCGTGCCCCAGCGTGTGCCGGGCCCGGCGCAGGGTCTCCCGGCTCAGCTCCACGGCGTCGGTGATCCGGTCGCCCAGGTTGCGGGCGCTGGCCGCGTTGAGGGCGCAGCCGAGGACCCACGGATGGTCGGGGCCGAGGGTGGCGGTGAGGCCCGCGAAGGACGCCTCGAACATGGCCAGGGCCTCGGCGCGTTCACCGGCGGCCTGCATGACGAGACCGGTGTTGGAGAGCATGCCGGTGGCGACCGGGTGGGCCGGGCCGAGCAGCGCACGGTAGCCGACCTCGGCCCGGTCGATCAGCTCCCGGGCCTGGTCGAGGTCGCCGTGCTCACGCAGGTAGTTGCCGTAGTTGGTGGTGAAGGCCAGGGTCCGGTAGTGGTCACCCCCGTGCACCTGGGCGAGCTGCTCCAGCAGGTTCGCCATCTCGGGTCCCAGGTCCTGGATGTGACCGCCTTCCCGGCGGCGGCACATGACGAGCTGGCCGCGGGCCGACAGGGTCTGCGGATGCCGTGCGCCGAGCACCTGCAGGCTCAGCCGGACCACGGTCTCCTGACGGGCCAGCGCGTCCCGGTACCGGCCCAGCAGCCGCAGGTCGTGGGCGACGGCGCCGCCCGAGTTGAGGGTGCTGATGTGCCGGGCGCGCAGGACGTTGTCCCGTCTGGCGAGCGTGTCCAGGTCGAGTTCGTACGCCTCCTGGTAGCGGCCGAGCAGCCGCAGTCCGACGCCGTGGTTGTGCCGGGCGATCAGCGCGGGGCCCTCGTCCGGGCCGAGCAGTCTGCCGTAGCCGTCGAGGACTTCGCGCTGCAGCTCGTACGCCTCGTCGTAGCGGCCCAGGTGGCGCAGGCTGGCGGCCATGGCGCCCTTGGTGGACAGCTCGGCCAGCTCCGGGGGCGACGCGGCGGCGCCGAGGCGCTGGTGGACGGCGCGGTCGAGGTCGTAGGCGTCGCGGAACCGGCCGCTGGCCCGCAGGATGTTGCTCTCCTGCGTGGTGAGGTCGAGCATGGGCTGCGCCAGCGGGTCCATGATCCGGGACCAGCGGTCGCGGATCCGCCGGGCCAGGTCGAGGCCGCCCTTGTACTCGCCGCTGCGATAGCAGTAGCGCAGGCAGTTCAGCACGGTCTCCTGGACCCGCGGCTGGGCGCTGCCGAGGGCGCCGGAGGGCTCCAGGTGGGGCAGCAGTTCGGCGTACCGGGGCCAGTTGCGGCTGTCCAGCGGGTTGCCTGGGTCGGCCTGGGCCAGCAGGGTGCGGACCGCCTGGCGGTGCACGGCCCGGCTCTCCTCGCTGGTCAGCTTGGAGACGATGTCGTGGACCAGCCGGTGCATGTGCACCGACTCCTGGTGCGGGCCCATCTCGACGCCCACCGGGCCGCGGGTCTCCCGGGTCAGCACCGAGTAGTTGACCAGCGTGTCCAGGGCGCGGGTCCAGGCGGTCAGGTCGCCGGACATCCAGCGCAGCTGCTCGGGCAGGTCGGCGTGCGGGTAGGCGCGGATGAGGCCGAGCGGGATGCGTCCGGGCGCGAACGAGGTGCACAGGCCGAGGATGTCGATGGTCTGCGGCTGGGCGCCGCGCAGCCGGTTGAGCAGTATCGACCAGGACGTCATGGACGAGCGCGGGAAGCCCTCGCCGGTGGCGGGCTCGTCCACGGTGGACAGCCGGCGCTCGCGCACCATGCGCAGGTACTCGGGCACCTCCATGCGTGACTCGCCGAGCCAGGAGGCGGCCTGGACGAGCGGCAGCGCCACGTCGCCGAACTCGGCGGCGACCTCGTCGGCCTCGGCGGCGCTGATGTGCGGTGCGCGGCGCAGCAGGTAGGCGGTGGACTCGGCGCGCAGGAAGGCGGGGATCTCGAGGATGTCGGTGTGCTCGCCCCAGCCGCGGTTGCGGGAGGTGACGAGGACGTGGCCCGCGCCCTGCGGGAGCAGGGTGTCGACGCCCTCGGTGTCGTCCCAGCCGTCGAAGATCAGCAGCCAGCGGCCGTAGGGCTCGCCGCGGCGCAGGGCCTCCCGGACGGCCCGGATGCGCTCGCCGGGTTCGTTGCCGACCCGCAGTCCGAGCTCCACGGCGAGCTCCCCGAGCCGGTCGCGCTGGATGTTGCGGTCGTCGGAGTTGACCCACCAGACGACGTCGTAGTCGGTGCTGAACCGGTGCGCGTACTCGGCGGCGAGCTGGGTCTTGCCGATGCCGGACATGCCGAGCAGGGTGCAGACGGCGGCTCCCCGGTCGGCGTCGGCGAGTTGCTGGTGCAGGCTGGTGAGCAGGTCGTCCCGGCCGGTGAAGCGCGGGTTGCGGCGGGGGACCTCGCCCCAGATCTCGCAGCGGTTCTCGGGGTAGCGGGCCCGGTGGGCGGTCGGCCGCGGGACCCGGCGGCGCTCCAGGCCCAGCCGGCGCAGCAGCCGCTCCTCGGCGGCCTCCTCGCTCAGGCCCCACAGACTGGCCGGTTCGAGGACCGCGGTGGCCGGCAGCAGCGACCGGTTGGTGAGGTTGACGGCCGCGAACCGGTCGGCGTTCGCCGCGACGAAGCCGCGCAGGGCGTCGTTCCACTCCCCCGCCGGGCGCGGTCCGAGCTCGAAGAACCAGTCGTCCAGGACGAGCAGCACCGGGCCGGAGGCCAGCAGCAGGTCGGCGAGGGAGTCCTCCAGCGGGGTCTCGCGCGGCGGGTCCCAGCGCTGCAGCGTGGCCTGGTGTCCGTGGCTCTCCAGGCACTGGGCGATCCAGGCCGCCCAGGCCCGGTGGTAGCCGGGGAAGACCACCAGGATGCGTTCGGAGGCCGGAGCCCCGTCCCCGCCCGACCGCCGCTGTTCCGCCATCGCACGCTCCCTGTTCCCGCCACCGCACTCTCACGGCACACGCTAACGCACAGAAATTACGCCCCTGCGGAGCGTCACAGAACATTTTGGGCCGCCACGCCGAGACCGGCGTGATGACGCTCCATGCCCTGGACGAACTCCCGTCCCGCTACGGTCAGTTCATCGGATTCCAGGAGGAGGGACAAGGCCTGCCCCACCTCCTCGCGGAACAGCTCGAACCGCTCGCCGGCCCGGCGCCGCCACGCCGGTGCGGCCCCGGCGCCGGTGCGCACCCTCCACCACAGGTCGGTCAGCGCCAGATGGGCGTATGCGCCCTGCAGCACGGCCGGGACCGGACGGGGGTCGGGGCGCCAGCCGACCCGGTGCACCGCGCTCCCGCCGGGCGCGCACAGCGGGACCAGTTCGTCCAGCGCCGCCAGCTTGCTGTGGTGGGTCTCGTGCACCAGGGACTCCGCGAGTTCTCGCGCCGTGCCCGGCAGCTGGATCAGCGCGGCGCCGGGCGCGGACCTGCGGGTGGCGCTCATCGGGGTGGCGCCCGGCCCGGCGGCGGCCAGCGGGACCACGGCGCGCAGCAGGGCGCCGGTCTCGGCGGCGCGCCGCCCGTCGACCGCGGTCAGCAGTTCGCGGGCGCGGCGCCAGCGGCCGGCCCAGGCCTCCCAGGGGGAGTCGGCGCGGTCGGCGGCGGGCGGTGCTCCGGGGACGCTGCCGGGCGGGAGCGCCCGGTACGGGTCGAGGTCGTCGAGGCGGACGGTGCCGCCGGGCAGCGTCCGCAGCGCGCTCCAGCCTGTCCCTTCGCCGTTTTGGGGGGCCGCGCCGGCAGCGGACCGCCGTGCCGGACGCGGCAGGACCGCCTCGGTGCGGCCGCCCGCGTCCGCGATCCGCGCCCCGCCCGGCCCGCCGCTCAGCCGGACCCGGCCCGAGGGGCAGCGCAGCACGCCGAGGCCGGGCAGCACCAGCAGGCCGGTGGGCACGGCCAGGGTTCCGGCCGGCGGGTGGCCCGCGCGGACGGCCGCGGCGACGGCGACGCCGCCGAGGTGGGCCAGATGCCGTTCGAACGCGGCTCCCTGGGGCGCGGCGAGCGCGGCGGCCAGCCAGGCGCCGGTCATCGGGTAGTCGAGCACCTCGCGAACGGCGGCGGGGTCGGTCCGCTCGGCGGCCGCCAGCAGCGCCCAGGCCCGCTCGAACTCCCGGTGGGCGGCGGGCTCCAGGAGCCGGCGCTGCCGGTCGACGCGCACGAGGAGGGACTTGAGGAGCAGCATGCGACGCGCGTGGACCGCGGCACGCAGTGCCTGCGTACCGCTGGGTGTGGGGCGGGTTCCGGCGAGCGCCCCGAAGACCTCGGCGGGTATCGGCGCCGAGGTCATCCCCGCTCGTCCGGCCGCCGGCCGGGCTCGCCGAGTCCGGCTGAAAACGTACCCGCCCGGGACGGCTGCACCTCGCCCTCGCCGTCGCTGAACCAGACCTGCCGGCACTCGGTGGCGTCCCGCAGGACGATGTCGACGGCCGCGGTCAGTTCCGGATCATCGAGAAACCGCAAGGTACGCAGGTCGACGCCGATGAGGTCGGGCAGACGCGCGGCATGCCCGGCGTCCCGGCCGGGGGCGGCCGCCCCGCTCCACTGCTCCGCCACACTCGGCTCCTCCCTGCCCGCGAACGGCCCGCTCCGTCGTCATGGCTGCCCAGTTCTTCCCGACAGCCCGGAAGTGGAAACCCTGACCAGATCAACTCCGGTCAAGTTCTGACCAGTTCGCCCACTCTTCGGTCCACGGCCACCAGGGCGGAGCGATCCGCTCCCATTCCTCGTCGGGCAGTTCCCGCACCGCACGAGCCGGTCCCTCACCGGTCACCGGCTCCGCCTCCGCGCGCCGGGTCAGCTCGACGTCCGCCCAGTCGACCGGGCGCAGCGCCCCCGCCAGCCGCTGCCACTGCTCCCGCGCCGCCCGGTAGGCCCCGGCCGCCGCTGCGGGCCGGCCCATCAGGGCCAGCACCGCCCCGCTGCCGTGCCGCGCCCGGGCGGAGGTCACCGAGCCCGGGTCCTCGCCGTGCGCGGCCCGCGCCTCCCGGTCCGCGTTCTCGTAGGCCTGCAGGGCGTCCACCAGTACGGGCGCCCCGGCCCGGCGCCAGCCCTCCAGCCGCACCCGGCCCAACTGCAGCCAGACCTCGGCCCGTACGGCCGCGTCGGCGGCCGCGCGCACCGCCTGGCCGAGCAGGTGCCGGCTCTCGAACAGGTCGGGCAGGAAGCCGAGGTGGCGGAAGCGCTGGGCGAGCGCGCTGCCGACCAGTCCCTGCAGCCGCCCGCGGTGCGCGGACCGGGCGGGGAGCGCCTGCAGCGCTTCGCGCAGCACGTACTCGGCCCGGTCCACGATCCTCGCGCCGTCCCGCGCGGAGGCCCGCCGCAGCAGTGACTCGCCCCAGGAGGTGAGGAGCTGCCAGCGCAGGGCGCCGTCGGCGGGGGCGAGCAGCGCGGCCCGCTCGTAGGCCTCGTCGGCCTCCGGGGCCTCGCCCGCCGCGTCGTGGAAGGCGGCCAGCGCGGCCAGGCTGGGCAGCAGCAGACCCGGGTCGTCCCCGGCGGCCCGCCGGGCCCGCAGCAGCGCCTGCCGGGTCTCGCCGTCCTCGGCCCCGGCCTCCCGCAGCGCCCGCGCCAGGTCGAGCAGGGCCGGCCCGCGTACGGCGTCGGGAGCCCGCTCCAGGTCCAGCGTGGCGCAGGCCTCACGGAGTTCGCCGATGGCGGCGGCGGGGTGCCGCAGGTCGAGCAGGATCCGGCCACGCAGCAGCAGCCGGGAGCGGTGGGCGGTGACGTACCAGGGCGCCTCGCCGGCAGCGGCCGGGGCCCGGTGCTGTGCCGTGCTCGCGCCGCGAGCCGTGGCGTCCGCGGCCGCCCGGGCAGCCGGGGCCACGCCGTCGGCCGTCCTCTCCCCCGTCCCGTCACCGGTGCCGGGCCTGGTGCCTTCGCCGCCCGTCGACGCCCAGTGCTGTGCGACGGTCGCGCCGCGAGCCGTATCGTCCGCCTCCGCCCGGGCGGCCGGGGCCACGCCGTCGCCCGGCCCGTCGCCCGTGTCCGTGCCGGGCCGGGCACCCTCGCCCGCAGCCGTCGGCGCCCGGTGCTGTGCGGCGGTCGCGCCGCGAGCCGTATCGTCCGCGTCCGCCCGGGCGGCCGGGACCGTACCGTCGGCCGTCCCCTCCCCCGTCCCGGTGCCGGGCCGGGCGCTCCCGCCGGTGTCGTCCGGGCGCGCGGAGGGGGCCTCGTGCCCGGCGCCCGGCCAGGCCCGTGCCCGTTCGGTCAGGGACGGCCAGGGCGCGGCCGCGGCGTCCAGGACGTCCAGGGCGGCGGCGAGCTGGTCGCCCTCCGCCGTCAGACGCCACAGCTCACGGCGGCAGGAGGCCAGTTCCAGGGCGGCCTCGGCGCGTTCACGGCTGTCGGCGCCGGCCGCCGCGTGCGCCGCGGCGAGTTCGGCCGCCGCCTCGCGCAGCAGCTCGGCGCGGCGCCCCGCCGCACGTGCGGCCGCCGTGCCCGCCTCGGCGCGCAGGACGCGACCGAGGACCAGGTGGGACCGGACGGCGGCGCCGGCGCCCGGGAGGACGGCGGGGGCGGGGGCGGTAGCCGCGCGGGCCTGTTCGCGGGCGCGGCGCAGCACCTCCGGGTCGGCCAGGTGGCGCCACTGGTCGAGCAGGCGCTCGGCCTCGGTGAGCGGGTCGGGCGTGACGAGGTCGGGCAGGTAGAAGCGCAGGACGCGGGCCGGGATCCGGGCGAACAGCTCGGCCTCGACGCTGCCGCCGTCCTCGGGGCGGACGCCGTCCGGCGGGACGTGACCGGCGCCGGCGGACGGGTCGTGGTCGGCGAGCCGGGCCGCGGCGAGCGCGGCGAAGTTGCGGGTGCCGCGCCCGAAGTGCCGCTCCACGTAGGCCGAGCAGTGCTTGAGCACAAGCCCGGCGGTGTCCTGGTCGAGGGAGGACAGCAGCAGGTTCTGCACCCGGCCCGAGTAGGCGAAGCAGGGCTGGTCCCCGGTGCCGGGGAGCTGCCTGAGCAGCCCGCCGAGCAGCACCTCGGCCAGTTCCATGGGCCCGGTGTCGGGCAGCATCGCCCGCTGCACCAGTTGCATCACGGGCAGGGTGAGCGGGGCCGCGGCGAGATAGACGGCGAGCCGTACGGCGCCGGGCGAGGCTCCGGCGCGGAAGGCCCGCAGCAACTCGTCGTCGCTGCGCGGCTCGTCGTGGACGCGCGACCGGTCGTCGCCGTACGGATCACCGTCGTCGTACGACGGGCCGTCGTCCCGCGCGGCCGCACCGGCGAGCGCCGGGGCCCTGCCCGGGTCGGTGAACGCCGCCCAGGCCCGCTCGCTCACCGGACCGCTGCCGCCGAGCAGCCGGGCGAAGGCCTCGAAGGCCTCCGGGGTGGGCTGCAGCACCGGCACCGGCCGGGCGCCCGGCGCGGGTTCCTCCCACGGCTCGTCGTCGGGTTCGAAGGACAGCTTCCCGGCCACCCCGTAGGGGCGGACCAGCAGTCCCGGCTCGGCGGGCAGCTCGGTACGGCCCCACAGGCGGGGCGGCAGCGGCTGGACGACGGCCAGCGGGGCGGTGCGCGGCCACTGGTGCAGCAGCCGCTGCGCGCTGCCGTTCTGCCACAGCGGGCCCACGCAGTCGCTGATGACGAAGGTCAGCCGGCGGCCGGTGGGATCGTGCAGTTCGTCGGCCGGGCGCAGCCGGGTGTGCCGTCCGGGACCGGTGGTCGTACCGACGAGGAGGGCGCCGGAGTCGTCTGCGTACAGCTGGTGGACGCGGACCGAGGCGAAGGCGCCGGACTGCTGGCAGGCCTGCCTTAGTTCCTCGACCAGTTGCCCCCAGACGGCCATGTTGGGTCCGGTGTCCATGAGCAGCTGGACGTCGCAGCGCCGGCGGCGGCCGGGCCGGGTGACCGGGAGCAGGATGCCGCTGGCGGCGGCCCGCTCGGCGGTGGCCTCCTCGTCGATCCGCTCGTCGCGGGGCGGGGCGGCGGCGACCTGGTAGCGGCCGAGGGCGCGCAGCGCCTTCTCCAGGCCGAGCAGCCCGGGCAGGGCGCCCGCGGCGGGCGCCCGGACCGGGAAGGCGGTGGGCGCGCCGGCGTTCCCGTGCGGGCGCGCCGGGAGGCCGGGGGTGAGCAGCGGTACCGGGGCTGCGGGGGCGTCCGCCCGGGGCCGGGGCGGTTCGGCGGCCGGCGTCTGCGTGCCGGCGTCGACGTCGGCGTCGACGGGAGCTGCGTCCGGACCGGCGGCGGGCGGGTCCACCGGGCCGGTGCCGGGCTGCCGCGCGGGCGCGTCGCGGGGCGGCGCCGCGCCGAGCCGCCGGGCCAGCCAGACCGCGTCGGCGACGTCCTCCGCGGTGAGGTCGAGCCCGCCCTGGCGCAGCTTGCCGATCAGCTCGTCCAGGCGCATCCCGGGCATCCGTCCCTCACCTCGTACGGTCGAGCGGCTGCATGAGCATCTCGGCGATCCGCTCCCGGGTGAGGCTCTGCGCGCGCGGGTCGTGGCGGGTGAGGAAGAGGGCGTTGAGGAGCTGGTCGGCGGCGAGCACCTCGCCGGGTTCGCGCTCCAGGAACCTGCGGATGAGATCGGCCCCGCCGGCCACACCCTCCGTGCCGAGGTGCGCCTCGACCATCGCGGTGAGCTGCTCCTCGCCGGGCGGGTCCAGCTCGAGCTGGACGCAGCGCCGCAGCAGCGGGGCGGGGAAGTCGCGTTCGCCGTTGGAGGTCAGGACGATCACCGGGAAGGCGGTGCAGGCGATACGGCCGCCGTGCACGGCGACCCGGCCGCCGTCGTGGGTGAGCACCTCGACGACGGGTTCGCGGTCGGCCAGCCGCTCCAGCTCGGGGATGGAGAACTCGCCCTCCTCCAGGGTGTTGAGCAGGTCGTTGGGCAGGTCGAGGTCGCTCTTGTCGAGTTCGTCGATGAGCAGTACGCGGGGCTGCTCGGCGGGCAGCAGGGCGGTGCCGAGCGGGCCGAGCCGGATGTAGGAGCCGATGCCGGGCGCGGCCGTGCCGCCCTCGCCGCCGCGGGCCCGCTCGAGCTGCACGTCCTGGAGGCGGCCTATGGCGTCGTACCGGTACAGCCCGTCCTGGAGACCGGTGCGGCTGACGATGGGCCAGCGCAGCACCTTGCCGAGACCGAGTTCATGGGCGATGGCGTACGCCAGGGTCGACTTGCCCGTGCCCGGGTTGCCGGTGACCAGGAGCGGCCGGCGCAGGTACAGGGCCGCGTTGACCGCGTCCACCTCGGCCGGCCGGGGCGCGTAGCTCTCCACCAGGCGGCGGCGGACGCCGAGCCGGCGGGCGCTGCTGGGGTCCTCGGGGCCGGCCTCCGCGTCGTCGCCCCGGGCGGACGTGAAGTCGCGCCAGGGCGGCGGGGGCGGCAACCGCCGCATGCCGTCGTGCGGCTGACCCACTCCGCAGTAGATCCGCCAGTCGTTCACCTTGGGCTCCTCCCAAATCCGGTGATCATGCAGCGGGCCCGGCCATGCGCGCTACGAGGCTACCGTCAGGCGGCCGTGTCTGCCGAGGTTCGAGCGGCCCGGCGTTCACTTCCGGACCTTCGAACAGCCGTGTTGCGTACGGGGTTTGACGGGATGTCCGGGCGCGCCGGGCGGATCCGCCGTGGGGTGGCGACCGGACGGGCGACCGGACCGGCGGGCGGCGGGGGCGGGCGGGGACGGCGGCAGGGCCGGGGCCGGGCCGGCCGTGGGACCGGCCGGCCATCCGCGGGCGTCCGCCGGGCCTGTCCGGCGGGACCCTCCGCCGCGCTGTCCGGCGGGGCGGTCCGCCTGGCTCTCCGGCGGAACCCTTCGCCTGGCGCTCCGGCGGATCCGTCCGCCTGGCACACGCCATGCGTCAGCCGTCCGGAGCGGCCAGCGGGGGCGGGCGCATCGTCCCGGCGGATCGTGGCGGGCGGTCCGGCGGATCGTAGAGGAGGGCCAGTTTCCCGCGCAGGCCCTGCGCCCCGGCAGCGTCGGGGTCGTACAGCCGGATGCGCAGCTCGCGCACCGGTTCGTGCAGGCCGTCGGCGTGCCGGGCGGCGCCCACCACATGGGCGGCCTGCTCGTGGAAGTCCTTGCATTCGTCGTGGTCGTGCCGGTCCCGGCGCCACAGCACCACCGGGTGGCCCGCCGTCAGCGCGTCCCTCATCGCCGCCTGTCCCTCCCCGCTCGCCACGGGACCGCAGTAGACCGGGACGCAGGTGTCGTCCAGCGCCGTCAGGGTGCCGTAGTACGGGTAGCGGCTCCCGGAGCGGGGCATGGCGGCGTGGCCGTCGGCCGGGGCGCGGCCGTGCAGCGGCTCGTGCGTGAGCGGTCCGCGGGCCACCGCCCGCCAGCGCCTGCGCCACTCCGGGGAGGGCGGGCGCTCGTTGCGCCGCAGGTCCCGGATGACGACGGTCCGGCGCATGCCGAGGGGCATGGACCGCTCGTCCACGAAGTCGTCGTCGTCCTCGTCGTCCCGGCCCTCGTCCCCCGGTGCGCCGGGGTGGTCGGGCAGCAACTGCCATTCGTCCACCGGCAGGTCGAACAGCTTGCGGGGGAGGAAGACCTCGATCCCGGCGAGGTGCTCGCCGTGGTCCCCGAGGTCCAGCGCGCGGCCCAGCGGCGCGCGCAGCACCGCCGCGAGTTCGCCGACGGGCACCCCCCGGTCGTCGGACGCGACCGGGGTGACGTCGAGGCCGTCGTGGACCAGTTCCACGCTCCAGGGATGCAGCCCGCCGTACATGGACGCGCCGACCCTGACGAGGACGTCGGTACGGCCGGTGGCCACCGCCTCGGCCGGCGTGGCCCCCACCCCGTGGGCCTCGGGGGCGACCCGGGGGTCGGGGACGAACGGAAGGTCCGGCGGGGCCGGAGGCTCGGGTATGGACGGGAGCACGGGCGCGGGCGGGGCCTGGAGTCCGGAAACGAGGGGAGGCACGGTCACGGGGGCGGGGGGCGCGGCCGTGGCGGCGGCCGTAGTGGCGGCCGTGGTGGCGGCTGCGGCGGGCACGGGGGTGCTCGTGGGGGTGCGGCCGGCGCCCGGCCCCGTACCCGTCACCCCTCCGGCCGCTCCACCCGCCGCCGCGTTCGCTCCTCCGTCCGGCCACCGGCCGTCGACACCGTCCAGCAGTCCCCGGATGGCCCCGCTCACCGCCCAGTGCCGATGCCTCCCGGCCTGCGCGCCGAGCCATTCGGTGAACGCGCGCAGCAGGGCCGGGTCGGTCTCACCGGGGCGCTCCCGCACGGTCCTGCGCACCACCTCCGCCGCGTACAGCAGGACGGCGTCGAGGTCGACCAGCGTCCCGCCGCCCTCCTCGTCCAGGGTGCGCAGTCCGTACAGCAGGGCCGCGCCCTCGCGCCAGGTCCGCACGTTCCGCGGCACCAGCGAGCGCAGCCGTTCGCCCCGCACCCGCTCCTTGACCTGCTCCACGAGGTGGACGATCTCGCCCGCCCCGGCGGGCGGCGGCAGCTCGGCGAGGTGGCCGTAGAGCCGCGCCCGGAGTTCGGCGGTGATCCCGGAGACGGGCGGCGCGAGCGCGGGCAGCGTGGCCTGGAGCGTGGTCCAGTTCGGGTACGGCGACGGGTCGTCCAGGAGCCGGAGATGGTGCCGATCGTGCGCGCGCAGCACGTCGCGCAGGACGCCGGCCGTGTCGCGCCGGTCCAGCAGCTCGTGCAGCGCGGTGACCGGGACGGCGACGCCCTCCTCCCGGCGGCGGCCCTTGATGACGCCGACGACGGAGCCGTGCCGCAGGTCGAGCACGGGTCCGCCGGACAGTCCGCCGATCGGCAGGCTGCCGCCGAGCAGCAGCGCGCGGGCGTCGGAACCCGCGAGTTCGCCGGTGCCGTGCCGGACGCCCAGCTCGCCGGTCTGCAGGGACCAGCCGTACAGCCCGAGCGGGGCGCGGGCGCCGGGTTCCCGGTCGCCCAGCCAGAGGCACCGCACGTCGTCCGCGCCGTCGACCCGGACGAGCGCCAGGTCGGGGAACGGCCAGGGGTCGCGGAGCGACTCCGGTTCCTCGGGCCGGGGCGCCAGGAGCACCGCGGTCCCGGTGCCCGAGCGTTCCTGCCAGGCGTCGGCGGCGGCGGGTTCGGTGGAGCGTTCCTGCCAGGTCACGCGTAAGGCGCTCGCCCCTCGGCACACCGCGGCTCCCCCCTTCCCCACGACGTGGGCACAGGTCAACAGCCAGCCCGGGGCGATGAAGAACCCCGATCCCCAGTACGGGTCACGGTCCGTTGCATACCCGTCACCCGCTGCGCCGATGCGCGCGAGGGAGGGGCGCACCATCTCGTCGAAGGCGCTCATGCCGAGCCGGGGGCCGGCGGGCGCGGGGCGGTGTCCCCGCCGCCGGGCGCCGCGGGATCCGCGCCGCCCGCCGCTGTCGCGGGTTCGGTCCAGGTCAGGGACACCGTCAGGGAGGACGTGCCGCCGCCCTGCGCGATGGCGCTCACGATCCGGCCGGCCTGCGCCGTCAGTTCTATGCCGAAGCTGACGGACACCTCGACCGCCGCGGGCGTGTCCAGACCGGCGCGCAAGGAGCGCACGACGCCGCCCACCGTGCCGGCCAGCCCGCCCGCCATGTCGACGACCCGGTCGCCGAGGCTCGTGTCCCAGTAACCGCCCTCGTCGGGCGCGTCCTCGCCGCGCCCGCCGATCCTGGCCCAGACGACCGTTCCGTCGTCGAGCCGTACGCGTTCGACTCCTCCACCCATGACGCCCCCGTTCACCGAATGGAGAAGAAGGCTAACTCCGGTGACAGGTGAGGGGGAGGGGCAACGGACGACAAGGGCCGTTCATCGCCGTCGCCGCTCTCGGCGCCGGGTCGCCGGCCGCCGTCGTCGCCGGGTTACTCGTCGTCCTCGTCGTCGAGCCGGGCGAGCCAGGTCGCGAGCCGCTCGACGGGCACCTCGAAGTCCGGGTTGAGGTCGACGAACGTGCGCAACTGCTCGGCGAGCCACTCGAAGGTGACCTCTTCCTCGCCGCGCCGTTTCTCGAGCTCCTCGATCCCGCGGTCGGTGAAGTACATGAACTGCCTCTCCTGCCTGTCCGCCCAGCCCTGTGGGCGCACCTACAGCCTATGCAGAGACGCCTTGACTTTCCCCATCCACGATATATCGTGTTTCTCAGAAGACGCGATATGGCGTGTCCGTGTCCGGCCAAGGAGGCCTCATGTCCGAGTGGTCCATCGCCGACCCCCAGAAACTGACCTTCGACACCCCGGTACGCGACCTGCACGTCCGCATCGTCAACGGAACGGTGAACGTCGTCGGCACGGACGAAGGTTCCGCGCGCCTGGAGGTCACGGACATCGAGGGTCCACCCCTGATCGTCACCCACCAGGGCGGCACGCTCACCGTCGCCTACGACGACCTGCCGTGGAAGGGCTTCCTCAAGTGGCTCGACCGCAAGGGCTGGCGCCGCAGCGCGGTCGTCTCCCTCGCGGTGCCGGCCGACACCCGCGTGGAGGTGGGCGTGGTCGGCGCGGGCGCGGTCGTCTCCGGGACAAGCGGCCCCTCGGTGATCAAGGGCGTCACCGGTGACACCACCCTCGTCGGCCTCTCCGGCCAGGTCCGCGCCGACACCGTGTCCGGCAACCTGGAGGCCCAGGCCGTCACGGGCGATCTGCGGTTCAACTCCGTCTCGGGCGACCTGACCGTGGTCGAGGGCTCGGGCCCCTCCGTCCGGGCCGACTCGGTCAGCGGCTCCATGATCATCGACCTGGACCCGGACGGGCCCACCGACGTCCGCCTGACCAGCGTCTCCGGCGAGATCGCGATCCGGCTGCCGCACCCGGCGGACGCGGAGGTGGAGGCCAACACCGCGAGCGGCACGATCTCCAACGCCTTCGACGGACTGCGCGTGCACGGCCAGTGGGGCGCCCACAAGATCACCGGCCGGCTCGGCGCGGGCAACGGCAAGCTCAGGGCGACGACGGTATCGGGCTCCATCGCGCTGCTGCGCCGCCCGCCGGGCGAGGACGAGCCCGACACCCCCCGCGAGGCCGGCGCCGGCTCCCCGGCCGGCGGCACGACCGACGGCACGACCGACAAGAAGGTGCTCTGACATGCCCCCCGTCTTCGCCCACGGCCGTCTGCGCCTGTACCTGCTCAAGCTGCTCGACGAGGCCCCGCGCCACGGCTACGAGGTGATCAGACTCCTCGAGGAGCGCTTCCAGGGCCTGTACGCCCCCTCGGCGGGCACGGTCTACCCCCGTCTGGCCAAGCTGGAGGCCGAGGGCCTGGTCACGCACACCACGGAGGGCGGCCGCAAGGTATACGCCATCACCGACGCCGGCCGCGCCGAACTCGCCGACCGCAGCGGCGAGCTGGCCGACCTGGAGCTGGAGATCCGCGAGTCCGTGGCGGAGCTCGCCGCCGAGATCAAGGCCGACGTGCGCGGCGCGGCAGGCGATCTGCGGCGCGAGATGCGCGCCGCCGCCTCCGAGGCCCGCCGGGGCTCCGGGAGGACCGGCGGCGAGACGGGCCCCCTCGGGGACAGCGGCGACCTCGGCGATAAGGAGGCCTGGCGGGCCGCCAAGGAGGAGATGCGCCGGGTCAAGCAGGAGTGGAAGGAGCAGGCCCGCCGCGCCAAGGACGAGAGCCGCCGGGCCCGCGAGGAGGCCCAGCGGGCCCGCCACCAGGCCCAGGAGGCCCAGGCGCGGGCGCGGGCCCAGGCGCAGGAGGAGATGCAGCGCATCGCCCACCGGGTCCAGGAGCGCGTGCAGGACCACTTCACCCGTGGCGACTGGCCGACCGGGGTACGCGAGGGGCTGACCGAACTCGCCAAGGAGTTCGGTGAGTTCGGGAAGGAGTACGGCAAGGAGTTCGGCAAGGACCGGGGCTTCGGCCGGACCGCGGAAGGGGCGGGCGCCGCCCCGCGCAAGTCGGCCCCCGCGCCGGAGTACTCCACGCCCCCGGAGGACTTCCCGGCGGAGTACGAACCGTCCTGGGCGCACGAGGCCCCCACCGGCGAACCGGCCCGCGACCTGGACCGCCTGCTGGACCGCTTCCGCGACGACATCCGCGACGCGGCCCGGGACCACGGCGTCACCGCCGACCAGCTCCAGGACGCCCGCGGGCACCTGTCCGCGGCGGCGGCCCACATCGGCGCGATACTGCGCCGCCCGAGGGTCTGACCCGCGGGCGGCCGGGGCCCGCACGGCGGCGTGGCCCCGGCCCTCCCCCGGGCCACGCCGCCGGCGGGCTCGATCACTCGTTGGTCAGGACGATCTTGCCGAACTGCTCGCCGGACGCCAGCCGTTCGAAACCCTCACGGGCCCGGTCCAGCGGCAGGATCTCGTCGATGACGGGGCGTACGCCGGTGGCGGCGCAGAAGGAGAGCAGGTCCTCCAGCTCGTCCTTGGTGCCCATGGTGGAGCCGACGACCTTCAGCTCGAGGAAGAAGATCCGGGTCAGCTCGGCGTGCGAGGGACGGTCACCGCTGGTGGCGCCGGAGATCACGAGCGTGCCCCCGGGCCGCAGGGACTTCACCGAGTGGGACCAGGTGGCGGCGCCCACGGTCTCGATGACGGCGTCCACGCGCTGCGGCAGCCGGGCTCCCGACTCCACCGCCTCGACCGCGCCGAGTTCCAGTGCGCGCTTGCGCTTGGCCTCGTCCCGGCTGGTCGCGAAGACCCGCAGGCCAGCCGCCTTGCCCAGCACGATCGCGGCGGTGGCGACACCGCCGCCCGCGCCCTGCACGAGGACCGAGTCACCGGGGCGGACCCCGGCGTTGGTGAACAGCATCCGGTAGGCCGTCAGCCAGGCCGTCGGCAGACACGCGGCCTCGGCGAAGGACAGTTCCTTCGGCTTGGGCAGGACGTTCCAGGTCGGCACCGCCACCTGCTCGGCGAACGTGCCCTGGTAGCGCTCGGTGAGGATGGAGCGGGGCTCCTTGGGACCGACCCCGTGGCCGCTCTGGCCGATGACGGAGTGCAGGACGACCTCGTTGCCGTCCTCGTCGATCCCGGCGGCGTCACAGCCGAGGATCATCGGCAGCTTGTCCTCGGCCAGGCCCACACCGCGCAGGGACCAGAGGTCGTGGTGGTTGAGGGAGGCGGCGCGGACGTTCACGGTGCTCCAGCCGGGCCGGGCCTCGGGGGCCGGACGCTCCCCCAACTCGAGTCCGGTGAGCGGCTGGTCGCGGTCGATTCGGGCGGCGTAGGCAGCGAACATGGGCTCGACGATAGGTGCGCCGTGCAGCCGGCGGAACCGCGGGGGGCTGTGACACATGCCCTCTTGCGCAAGGGCACCCGACCGGCGCAGCCCGGCCCGGCATGCCTCCGGGGCACGGCTCCGTCCCGCGGGCCGGTCGGGCAGGCAGTCGATCGGGCAGTCGGGCGGGCGTGCAAAAGGGAATGGCCCCGCCCGAAACGGGCGGGGCCATTCCGGCGCGACGTCAGCGTCGGGCCACGCCCTCGGCCCGGGCGGCGGCCGCCACCGCCGCCGTCACCGCGGGGGCGACCCGCTCGTCGAACGGCGAGGGGATGACGTAGTCGGCGGCGAGGTCGTCGCCCACGACGGCGGCCAGCGCCTCGGCGGCGGCGATCTTCATACCCTCGGTGATCCGCGAGGCCCGCACCTGCAGCGCGCCCGCGAAGATCCCGGGGAAGGCCAGCACGTTGTTGATCTGGTTCGGGAAGTCGGAGCGCCCCGTCGCGACGACCGCCGCGTACTTGTGCGCCACCTCCGGGTGCACCTCCGGGTTCGGGTTGGCCATCGCGAACACGAAGGCGCCCTCGGCCATGGAGGCGACGGCCGCCTCCGCGACCGTGCCGCCGGAGACGCCGATGAAGACGTCCGCGCCCGCGAGGGCGTCCTCCAGCGACCCGGTGATGCCGGCCTTGTTGGTGAAGGAGGCCACCTCGCGCTTGACCGGCGTCAGGTCCTCCCGGCCGGCCGACACGACGCCCTTGCGGTCCGCCACGGCCACGTCCCCGATGCCGGCCTCGATCAGCATCTTGGCGATGGCGACACCGGCCGCGCCGGCGCCCGAGATGACCGCCCGGAGCTGTCCGATCTCGCGCCCGCTCAACCGGGCCGCGTTCCGCAGCGCCGCGAGCGTCACGACGGCCGTGCCGTGCTGGTCGTCGTGGAAGACCGGGATGTCCAGGCGCTCCTGCAGCCGGCGCTCGATCTCGAAGCACCGGGGCGCCGAGATGTCCTCCAGGTTCACTCCGCCGAAGGAGGGAGCGAGCCGGACCACGGTCTCGACGATGTCGTCGACGTCCGTGCAGTCGAGCGCGATGGGCACCGCGTCGACCCCGCCGAACTGCTTGAACAGGATGGCCTTGCCCTCCATCACGGGGAGGGAGGCCTCGGGTCCGATGTCCCCGAGTCCCAGCACGGCCGTGCCGTCGGTCACGACGGCGACCACCGAGGACTTCCATGTGTAGTCGTTGACCAGGTCCGGCTGCTCCGCGATCGCGGTGCACACGCGCGCGACGCCGGGCGTGTACGCGAGGGACAGGTCGTCCTTGTCGCGGACCGGAACGGTGGCCTGCACGGCCATCTTGCCGCCGCGATGGAGCGCGAACGCGGGATCGAAGGAATCGAGGGGCTCGGCCCCGTCCTGATCCGTTGTGTTGTCGCTGCGAGGATTGACGATCTCCGCTGCCACTTTGTCTTACCCCTTAGGTATGCATGGTTTGAGGGTCGACCACTCCTGGTGAGGGGTGGGCGGGCACCGCGCAGGCCCGGTTGCCGATACGTACGGGCGGCTGCGCGACGGGCGCGCCGCACACGCGCCCTGAGCCCCGGATGAGGGGTGTAAAGAACCTTCTTACCGGACGGACGGCGCTGACGACGAGTCCATTAGGTGCAAGGTCACATCTGGGAACCAGAAAGCCACACAGGGGTGACACGGGGCTGACAGGACGCTCACGCCCCTGGCAAGGGCCCTGCAGGATGGGAAAAACCACCGTCTTGGCCGACCACATCGTGAGACGGGTAGAAGTTTTTGCGGCCAGAGGGCGGGATCTCCGCAGATGATCCGGGGTGCGGGGCCGGGGAGGGCCCGTCCTGACGTGATGGAGGGATCACCCGTTATCCGATTTTGACATTGCGACTCCACTGAATGGGCTAACCCGAATGGCAAGATGCCGTAAACCCACGAGGTCGCGACACCCGAAGGTGTGTGTTTCCGTCGACCCATCGGCACCTCTCTCCACCCGCCGGAGGAACCACCATGACCGCAAGCTCCACCCGTCGTACTCCCGCCCGCGCCCGGACTGCAGCGGTCGGTGCGATCGCGGTCGCCGGCGCCCTGATCCTCACCGGCTGCGGTGACCAGACCAAGGACAGTGGCAACGACTCCGGCAGCTCGGCCGCCGGCAGCGCGCCGCTGGCCGGCAAGCTGCCCAAGGACATCCGCAGCAGCGGCGTTGTCAGAGTCGGGTCGGACATCGCGTACGCCCCGGTCGAGTACAAGGACAATTCCGGCGCAGTCGTCGGCCTCGACCCCGACCTGGCGGCGGCCCTGGGCAAGCAGCTCGGGGTGAAGTTCCAGTTCGAGAACGGCACCTTCGACGGCCTGCTGACCGGTCTGCGCTCGGACCGCTACGACATCGCGATGTCGGCGATGACGGACAACAAGAACCGTCAGGAGGGTGTCGACCCCGACACCGGCAAGAAGGTTGGCGAGGGCGTCGACTTCGTGGACTACCTGACCGCCGGTGTCTCCATCTACACCCGCAAGGGCGACACCAAGGGCATCACCACCTGGGACGACCTCTGCGGCAAGAAGCTCGCCGTGCAGCGCGGCACCACTTCGGAGGACCTGGCCAAGGAGCAGGCCAAGAAATGTCCGAGCGGCAAGAAGCTCGCGATCGAGGCCTTCGACGACAACCAGCAGGCCCAGACCCGGCTGCGCTCGGGCGGCGCGGACGCCGTGTCCGCCGACTTCCCGGTCGCCGCGTACGCGGTGAAGACCTCCGGCGGCGGCAAGGACTTCGAGGTCGTCGGCGAGCAGGTCGAGGCCGCGCCCTACGGCATCGCCGTGGCCAAGAAGGACACCCAGCTCCGGGACGCCCTGCAGGCCGCGATGGACGCCGTCATCAAGAGCGGCGAGTACGGCAAGATCCTGGAGAAGTGGGGCGCGCAGGACGGCGCCGTCAAGCAGTCCGTGATCAACGGCGGCAAGTGACCCGCGGACCCGAAGCGGCCACTGAGAGGCAACACCCGTGACTGACATCGACAAGTCGGCGGCCGGGGAACAGCGCACTCCCCCGGCCGGCCCGGAGGCCATCAAGGCGATCCCGGTCCGGCACTACGGACGGTACGTCACCGCCGTCATCGCCATCGCGATCCTCGTCGCGATCATCTACGCGTTCAGCCAGGGCCAGATCAACTGGCACGCAGTTCCGGACTACTTCTTCGACGACCGGATCATGAGGGGTGTCGGCAAGACCCTTCTGCTGACGGTCCTGTCGATGCTGATCGGCATCGTGGGCGGCATCGTCCTCGCGGTGATGCGGCTGTCGAAGAACCCGGTGACCTCGTCGATCGCCTGGTTCTACATCTGGTTCTTCCGCGGCACCCCGGTCCTGGTCCAGCTGTTCCTCTGGTTCAACCTGGGCCTGGTCTTCGAGTACATCAACCTGATGCCGTTCTACAAGGACTACTGGTCGAACTTCATGACGCCGCTGCTGACGGCGCTGCTCGGCCTGGGTCTGAACGAGGCGGCGTACATGGCGGAGATCTGCCGGGCCGGCCTGCTCGCGGTGGACGAGGGCCAGACCGAGGCGGCGCACGCCCTCGGTATGAGCCACAGCAAGACGCTGCGGCGGATCATCATCCCGCAGGCGATGCGCGTGATCGTGCCGCCGACGGGCAACGAAGTGATCAACATGCTGAAGACGACCTCGCTCGTGGCGGCCGTCCAGTATCCGGAGTTGTTCCGCTTCGCCCAGGACATCGGCCAGAACTCCGGCGCCCCGGTGGAGATGTACTTCCTGGCCGCGGCCTGGTACCTGATCATGACCTCGGTGCTGAGCGTGGGCCAGTACTACATCGAGCGCTACTACGCACGCGGCTCAAGCCGCCAGCTGCCGCCGACCCCGTGGCAGAAGGTGCGGGCGAACGTGCTGTCGCTGGGCAGCCCGAGGGGAGCGGTGGGCGCATGACCGACAAGCTGAGCAAGAGTGACGCCGTCCCCACGGGCACGGCCGCGATGGTCAAGGCGGAGGGCGTCCACAAGTCCTTTGGCCACGTCCAGGTGCTCAAGGGCATCGATCTGGAGGTCAAACAGGGTGAGGTGTTCTGCCTCATCGGCCCCTCCGGCTCCGGCAAGTCGACCTTTCTGAGGTGCATCAACCACCTCGAGAAGATCAACGCCGGCCGTCTCTACGTGGACGGCGATCTGGTCGGCTACCGCCAGAAGGGCGAGAAGCTGTACGAGCTGAAGGACAGCGAGGTCGCGCTGAAGCGCCGGGACATCGGCATGGTCTTCCAGCGCTTCAACCTGTTCCCGCACATGACAGCGGCAGAGAACGTCATCGAGGCGCCGGTCCAGGTCAAGGGCGTCGGCAAAGCCCGGGCCAAGGAGCGCGCGATGCAGCTCCTGGAGCGGGTGGGCCTCGCCGACAAGGCCGGGAACTACCCCTCGCAGCTCTCCGGTGGCCAGCAGCAGCGGGTAGCGATCGCCCGGGCGCTGGCGATGGACCCGAAGCTGATGCTGTTCGACGAGCCGACCTCGGCGCTGGACCCGGAGCTGGTCGGTGACGTCCTGGACGTCATGCGCGACCTCGCTGAGTCCGGCATGACGATGGTCGTCGTCACGCACGAAATGGGCTTCGCCCGCGAGGTGGGCGACAGTCTGGTGTTCATGGACGGAGGCGTGGTGGTCGAATCCGGCCATCCCCGCGACGTCCTGACCGATCCCCAGCACGAGCGGACCCAGTCGTTCCTGTCCAAGGTGCTCTAAGAGAGTTCCTACGGCGGGGTGCGTTCACCGGGACAGGTGAGCGCACCCCGCCGTTGCACTGCACTTCTGTGAGGCTGGCAGAAACCGCGCACACAGAGCTCAGATCTTCCTCAGAGCAAGACAGTTTTGATGGTGCTCCTACCGCAACGAGGGCGGCGCTGACCGAGGGCGAGGCCGTCAGGGTCGGCCTCCTCACAAACGCAGTGCTACGGCGGAACATCGATACGGTGGCCGCCGTAGCACTGTTTTCACACGAGGACGCCAGGACCAATCGCAGGGCATTCACCCCATCACCTGCGAGCGTCGTCCCCACCTACTTCACCGCGAGCAGCAGCGTGTCCGAGGGCGAGCACCACACCGGCCGGGCCTCCTCGAAGCCCTTCTCGCGCAGGGCGCGCGCGTGCCACGCCGGGGACGGCATGTCGCCGTCGGCGTGCTCGCCGTAGATCTCGAAGCGGCGGGCCGTCGGTTCGGCCAGGACCGGGTCCTCCGCGGCCACCCGCCACCACTCGGCCCAGTCCAGCGCGCCGTCCCGCTTGGCCTGATCCATACGGGCGTGCCGCTGGGCGCGTTCGGCCGCGTTGATCCTCGGGGTGCTCTCGTCGATCATGTGGTCCGCGTTCATGAACACACCGCCGGCGCGCACCTGCTCGGCGAGCCGTCCGTAGAGTGCCGCGAGGGGTTCGCTGTGCAGCCAGTGCAGGGCGGTGGCGGTCAGCACCGCGTCGTAGGAGCCGAACGGCAGCCGTGCCGGCCAGTCGGGGTCCTTGAGGTCGGCGGTGACGAAGGAGACGCGGTCGTCGCCCTCGAAGGTGCCGCGGGCGATGGCCAGCAGGGCCGGGTCGAGGTCGACCCCGGTGCTGGTCGCGTCGGGGAAGCGGGCCAGCAGCCGGGCGGTGATGGTGCCGGTGCCGCAGGCGAGGTCGAGCACGCGCGGCGCGGTGCCGACGAGCGCCTCGACCATGTCGAGCATGATCCGGAACCGCTCCTCGCGGTCCGGCATGTACCACTCCTGCTGCCGGTCCCAGCTCTTCTGCCAGGCGGTCCAGTCGGTTCCGGTGCCGGTACTGGTGGTCATGGAAGCCCCGTCTCCTCACGCACGCGTAATACCCTGGAAGCACGACCGGCTGTTACCCGACCGCAGACATGACCATAGAGCGCCTCCGTAAGGACTACAAGTGGAACTGGCCTATTACTCGGATTACGCCGTACGCCTCGTCAACAGCGAGGAACCGGTCCGGGGCAAGGACTCCCTGACGTCGGTCGAGGCCGTCCGCGACCTCTTCGGCGCCAATGCCTCGGCGGCCCGCCGCACCACGGACGCCGACGTCACCCGCTTCCGCTCGGTGCGGTCCCGGCTGCGCTCGGTCTTCGAGGCGGCCGACGAGGGCGACGAGACCCTCGCGGTCGACCTCCTCAACTCACTGCTGCTGGAGTTCCCGGTCAGTCCGCAGATCTCCGGTCACGACCACCGCGACGAGGACGGCCGCCCGCTGTGGCACATGCACCTGGCCGACCACCCCTCCAACGCCACCGCCGGCTACGCGGCCATCGCCGCGATGGGCCTGGCCTTCCACCTGACCGAGTACGGCGTCGACCGGCTGGGCCTGTGCCAGGCGGCCCCCTGCCGCAACGCCTACCTCGACACGTCCACCAACCGCTCCCGGCGCTACTGCTCCGACCGCTGCGCGACCCGCGCCAACGTGGCCGCCTACCGGGCCCGCAAGCGCCTGGAGGCCGACCGGTCGGTGAGCAGCGGCCTCGCCGCGGAGAACGCCCAGCGCACGAGCGCCAGCGGCGAACGCTGACCGGGCCGCAGCGGCCGGTAGCGCAGCCGCGCCCTGCCCAGGACCAGCTCGTCGGGCACCACCCCGTAGTCGGTGCTGTCGCCGCCCGCGTAGGGGTTGTCCCCGAGCACCCACCAGCCGCCCTCGCGCCGCTCCACCGCGCGCTTGACGACGAGCAGGTCCTGCTGGAAGGGGTGCCGCAGCACCACGACGTCCCCCGGCCGGACCGCCGCACCGTACTGCAGCAGGAGCCGGTCGCCATGGTGCAGCGTGGGCACCATGGAGGGACCCGTCACCTCGGCGAGCCCGAAGGGCGCCCCGGATCTCCCCCGCTCGCTCTCCTGCGACAGCTCCGGCATCCCGGCACCTCCCCGGTCCGTTCCTCCACCAGTCCCAGTGTGACCCCGGACTTTTGTCCTAAGCCCTAGGGGGCACTCACGAAAACAGGTCCCACAGGGAGTAATGTCGCACCTGAGAAGACGATCACGAGGAAGGAATGCTCCATGCTTTCCCGCCTGTTTGCCCCCAAGGTCAAGGTCAGCGCGCACTGCGACCTGCCCTGCGGCGTGTACGACCCGGCCCAGGCCCGCATCGAGGCGGAGTCGGTGAAGGCCGTCCAGGAGAAGATGGCCGGCAATGACGACCCGCACTTCCAGGCGCGTGCCACCGTCATCAAGGAGCAGCGCGCCGAGCTGGCGAAGCACCACGTCTCCGTGCTGTGGAGCGACTACTTCAAGCCCCCGCACTTCGAGAAGTACCCGGAGCTGCACCAGCTGGTCAACGACACCCTGAAGGCCCTCTCGGCCGCCAAGGCGTCCACCGACCCGGCGACGGGCCAGAAGGCGCTGGACTACATCGCGCAGATCGACAAGATCTTCTGGGAGACCAAGAAGGCCTGATCTCACGATCACGCCCTGTGACCCGTTTTTCCAGGTCGCCAGGTCCGCCTCCCCGCACCCGGATCGTCGGCACGCCCTCCTGGGCGTCCTGACGGTCCGGGTGCGGTCTTTTCGCGCCCTTGTCGCGCTTCAGGGCGCCGGTGGCGGATCCTCGCCGAACACCCAGGGGGCCAGCACGACCTGCCAGCCGTCCGGGTCCTGGAAGAGGACGCCGCCGCGTTCGGTCCAGTAGGGGTTCGCGGCGGGGACCGGGCCGTACCCGTGGCCGGCCAGCCGGCGGACGGCGACGGAGACGGCCTCGGGGCCGCGCAGGTAGAGCACCAGCTGGTTCTCGGGGTGCGGCTCGGGGATGCGGGGCGGATCGCCGTGCTGGAGGAGTTCCATGTGCACCGGGGCGCCGGGCAGGCCGAGGACGATGCCGTCGTAGCCCGCGTGACCGCGCCACTGCGCGAGCACGGGCAGGCCGAGGACGTCGCGGTAGAAGACCACGACGTCCTCGAAGTGCGCGGTCGGCCGGGCGAACCGGACCGCTCCGACGTCGAGGTGACCGGGCCAGGAATGCGTCATGGGACGAGGCTGGCACGCACCGGCGGAAACCGGATCGGGCCGCGGACCTACAGTGGGAGACCGATGCCGCCGGGCGGGCGCACCATGAACACGTCGACCGGGTCCTCGGCCTCCATGACGAAGCCGTGGCGCTCGTAGAGCCTGCGGGCGGCGCTGCCCCGCAGCACGTTCAGGGCGACGGCCGTCCCCTGTGCGTCGGCGCGCTCCAGCACGGCGCGCAGGACGGCGGAGCCCAGCCCCCGGCCCTGGTGGCGCGGGGCGAGGTAGAAGTGCTCCAGCCACTGCCTGTCCCCGGCGTCCGGCCGGACCGTGAGGCATCCGGCGAACTCGCCGCCGCTCAGGACCACCGAGGTGTACCGGGTGGAGAAGGCGTCCCGCAGCCGCTGGCGGACCCGGTGCTCGTCGTAGCGTCCGAGGCGTTCCAGGTCCGGGCGCATCACCTCGGCCCGCAGCTCGGCGATCGTCTCGACGTCCTCGGCCGTCGCGGGCCGCGTCGACCAGTCCGCGGGGCGGGCCCGCCCGGCCGTGTCCGTGCGCCGCCCGCCCGTCGCCGTCCCCGTGTCCATGGCTGGAGTATCGCAGCCGCGCCGTGCCAAGCTGTCGGGGTGGATCTGGAGGACCTGGTACGGCTGCGGCGGGTGCGCGACCGCATGGACCGCGAGTACGCCGAGCCGCTCGACATGACGGAGCTGGCCCGCGGCGCCCACATGTCGCCCGGTCACTTCCAGCGCAGCTTCCGCAAGGCGTACGGGGAGACGCCGTACAGCTATCTGATGACCCGCCGGGTGGAGCGGGCCAAGGCCCTGCTGCGGCGCGGCGATCTGACGGTGACCGAGGTGTGCTTCGCCGTCGGCTGCACCTCCCTCGGCTCCTTCAGTTCCCGGTTCACCGAGCTGGTCGGCCAGACGCCGAGCGCCTACCGGGCCGGCTCGCACGAGGAGAGCGCGGTGATCCCGTCCTGCGTGGCGCGCTCGTTCACGCGCCCGCGCCGCCGGCCGTACTGAACGGCGCCCGCCCGCACTCCGGCGATCGGTTCGGCCGGGACTTCCGCGCGCGGCGGCCCGGCTGGGCCTAGCGTGAGGCCATGGACCTGAAACTCAAGCAGTGCTTCATCGCCGTGGACGACCATGACAAGGCGCTCCACTTCTACTGCGACGTGCTCGGCATGGAGGTCCGCAACGACGTGGGCTTCGAGGGGATGCGGTGGGTCACCGTGGGCTCGCCGCTGCAGCCGGACGTGGAGATCGTGCTGGAGCCGCCGGGCGCCAGCCCGGACATCTCGGCGGCCGACAAGCAGGCGATCGCCGAACTGCTCGCCAAGGGGCTGCTGCGCGGGGTCATCTTCACCACCGCCGACTGCGACGCGCTGTACGAGCGGGTCCGGGAGGCCGGCGGCGACGTGCTGCAGGAACCGACGGACCAGCCGTACGGGGTGCGGGACTGCGCGTTCCGGGACCCGGCCGGGAACATGCTGCGGTTCCTCCAGCGGCCCGCCGGCCCGCCCCCCGGGCGCTGGCCCGTGGACCCGGAGGCGGGCTGAGGCGCCCCGCGTCCGCCACGGTCGCCGGACCGCGCCCGGTGTCCGCCGGGGTGAGCCCGGTCAGCGGGAGTCCGGCCGGCCCCAGGGCTCGACGTCCACCACGGCGCCGACCGGGACGGGCCCGTACACGTGCGGGAACTCCTCGCCGTTCGGCGGCATGGCCTCGTACCTCACCGGCACGCCGAGCAGGGCCGGGTCCACGACCAGCACGACCAGCTCGTCGGGGCCCTCGTACTCGCCGTACAGGAAGGCCGCGATGCGCGGGAGCTGCTCGCGGGTGGAGAAGTGGACGAACCCCTCCTCCTCGAGGGTGCGGCCGCGGGTGGACATCTCATAGGCGCCGCGGGCGCGGGCCTCGTCCCACAGTGCGCGTTCGGTGATGTGGACGATGTGCGGGAGCTTCGGCATGCGGCCACGCTACGGCCCCCGCCGGGCCGCGCGCACCGGGGAAAGGCGGCCGCTGCGCGGGTTCACGTCCGGCGCGCGGCGTCCCCACCGGACGGCGGGCCCTCCGCCCCGGTGTCCGGGGCGGCCGGTACGTCGGCGGTCCCGGTGTGCTCCGCGCGGGACGCGCAGCCCGGGTTGCGGCAGGGGCCGGGGCCCCACTTCGGCACCCACGCGCCCAGCGTCTTGTACCGGCTGACGACCGTTTCGACGGCCTGCCCGCAGACGGGACAGACACTGCTCTCGCTGCCCATGTCCTCAGGGTAGGGCGGCCGTGGGCTCAGCGCTCCCTGCGGTACGTCCGCACGATCACGCCGTTGCCGAAGGTCCGGACCGAATCGAGGGCGAACTGCGTGATCCGCGCCCCGGTGCCGAACATCGGCATACCGGTGCCGTAGATGATCGGATAGCTCTTGACGACGAGTTCGTCGATCTCGTCGACCAGGGCGCCGGCGAGCCGCGAGCCCCCGCACAGGTAGATGTCCAGGCCGCCCTGCTCCGCCTTGAGTTCGCGCACGCGGCCGACCACGTCGTCGGCGACGATCTCGACGTTCGGATCGGGCGAGGCGCCGAGGGTGCGTGAGGCGACGAACTCCCGCATGTGCGCATAGGGGCTGGTGATGCCCTCCTTCAGCGCCAGGTCATAGCTGTGGCGGCCCTGGATGACGGTGTCGAACCGCCGGTTCTCCAGGTGGTCGAGGCCGAGCTGGGCCCGGGCATGACTGGCCAGGGTCTCCGGGAACTCCGTCCGGAGGAAATCGAGGTACTCCTCGTCGAGGAAGCGGAACATCGCCGAGGCGTCGCCCTGTTCGTCGCCGATGAAGCCGTCGAGCGAGCAGGCGACGAAGTACGTGAGCTTTCGCAAGCGGGTCTCTTTTCGTAGGCTGCGCAGCGGCGGGATGACCACTGCGCTTGTAGTGCTCCATTTGTAGTACTCCAGTCGTAGTGGTTGCAAGAGACTTCCGGGACGGAATCCCGTCCGGGGTCAACTGAGAGAAGGGGCTCCGCAATGGCGGGCAATCCGGAGCGGCGCGCGGCGCTGGTGGACGCCGGCATCGCCGTACTGGCCAGGGAGGGCGCGCGCGGGCTGACGTTCCGCGCGGTGGACGCTGAGGCCGGCGTGCCCACGGGCACCGCCTCCAACTACTTCGCCAGCCGTGACGACCTGCTCCGCCAGATCGACGCCCGGCTGCACGTGCGGCTCGCGCCCGACCCGAAGGTGCTGGAGGCGCTGCTGTCGCAGCGCCGCGACCGCGCCCTGGTGACCGCCTTCATGCGGGACCTCATGGACCGCGCGGTCCGTGACCGCACCGGCTACCTGGCCCTGTTCGAGATGCGTCTGGAGGCCACCCGCCGCCCGGAACTGCGGGCCTCCTTCACCGCGTCGGTGCGCGGCGACCTTGAGCAGGGCATGGAGTTCCACCGCGCGGCCGGGCTCCCCGGCGGTGACGAGACCGTCGCCGTGCTCTACCTCGCGATGCTCGGCCTCCTCCTCGAACACCTCACCCTCCCCGGCGTCCTGGACGGAGCCCTGGAGGGCGTGACGGTGCCGGAGGGCCTGGTCGACCGCATCGTGAGGACGGTCGTACCGGAGGCGTGAACCGGGGGCGCGACCCCCTCCGGCTGTTCACCCGCCGGCGGGCAGGCTGGCAGCGCGACCTGACGGACGAGCGACGGGACCCGCGCGCGGTGGGGGTGCGCGGGTCCCGCCCGAGCCGGAGCCCCGGTGACCGTGCGGGGTCAGGAGCCGCACGGTCCCGGTGGCCCCGGGGTCCTCGGCCGGCCGCCGGACGGCGGCCGGTTCAGCTGCTGCGCCGGGTCACGAACTCGGCCAGGGCCAGCAGTCCGCCCGCCCTCTCCGGCGCGGGGACGGCACGGGCCAGCTCCTGCACCGCCCGGGCCATCCGGTCGGCCGCCTCCGCCTGCGCCCAGTCCCGGCCGCCGGCCCGTTCGACCGCCAGGGCCGTACGCGCGATCTCCCCGCCGTCCCCGTCCTCTCCCTCGGCGTACGGTCTGCCGTACAGCGCGGCGAGTTCGGCGCCCGCCGGGGTGCCGGAGGTCAGCGCCGCCACCACCGGCAGGGACTTCTTGCGGGCGGCGAGATCCGCACCGGCCGGCTTGCCGGTGCGCAGCGGGTCGCCCCATATGCCGATCACGTCGTCGATGAGCTGGAAGGCGAGCCCGGCCTGGCGCCCGAAGCCGTCCAGCGCCGCCGCCTCCTCCTTCCCGGCGCCCGCGTACAGCGCGCCGAGCGCACAGGCGCAGCCCAGCAGCGCGCCGGTCTTCGCCTCGGCCATGGCGAGCACCTCGTCCAGGGTCACCTCCCCCGGAGCGCGCCGCTCCAGTGCCGTGTCGGTGTGCTGCCCGGCGCACAGCTCGACGACGCAGTCGGCGAGCCGGGCGACGGCCGGCCCGGAGGCCGGGTGCGGGTCCGCGGCGAGCAGCCGCAGGGCCAGTGCCTGCAGCGCGTCACCGGCGAGGATCGCGTCGGCGTCGCCGAACACGGTCCAGGCCGTGGGCCGGTGTCTTCGGGTGGCGTCCCGGTCCATCACGTCGTCGTGCAACAGCGTGAAGTTGTGGACCAGTTCGACCGCCACGGCCGCCCGGACGGCCGCCGTCATCGCTGCCGGGCCGCCGAGCGCCGCGGCGGCGGCGAGGACGAGCGCCGGCCTGATGGCCTTGCCCGCGTTGCCGGCCGCCGCGGTGCCGTCCGCGTGCTCCCACCCGAAGTGGTAGCGGGCGATCCGGCGCATCGAACCCGGCAACGAGTCGACCGCCGCGCGCAGTTCCGGGTCCACGAGGGCCCGGGTGCGCTCCAGCAGCTCCGTCGCCTCCTGCCCGTCCGGCGGGCCGGCCGCGGCGCCGCCGGTGGACTCGCGCGGCTCACGCGGTCCGGGTGCGCGCTGTCTGGTCTCCGTCATGAAATCGGCCATGGCTCCCCCTCGCGATGCCCGCGGACGGCGGCGCTCGCGCCCCCGCTGAACGCGTACCCCGGAGATGTACCCGCCCCGGAGGGCGGGGACACGGCGGGGCGGTGCGCGGAGGTCACCTCCACCGGCCGATCTCGACGTTCTCCAGCACGCCGAGCGCGTCGGGCACCAGGACGGCGGCCGAGTAGTACGCCGTCACCAGGTACTTGATGACCGCCTGTTCGTTGATGCCCATGAACCGGACGGACAGGCTCGGCTCGATCTCGTCCGGGATGCCGGACTGCCTCAGCCCGACGACACCCTGGTCGGCCTCGCCGGTACGCATGGCGATGATCGAGGTCGTGCGCTCCGCGGTGACGGGGATCTTGCTGCACGGGTAGATCGGCACCCCGCGCCAGGTGGGGATGCGGTTGCCGCCGATGTCGATGGTCTCCGGGACCAGGCCGCGCTTGTTCAGCTCACGCCCGAACGCGGCGATCGCGCGCGGGTGGGCGAGGAACAGCTTGGTGCCCCGCCGGCGGCTGAGCAGCTCGTCCATGTCGTCCGGGCCGGGTACGCCGTCGTGCGGCTGGATCCGCTGGTCGTACTCGCAGTTGTGCAGGAGCCCGAACTCCCGGTTGTTGACCAGCTCGTGCTCCTGGCGCTCCTTGAGCGCCTCGACGGTCAGCCGCAGCTGCTGCTCGGTCTGGTTCATCGGCTGGTTGTACAGGTCGGCCACGCGCGAGTGGATGCGCAGCACGGTCTGGGCGAGGCTGAGTTCGTACTCGCGCGGCCGGGCCTCGTAGTCGACGAAGGTGTGCGGGATGTCCGGCTCGCCGCTGTGGCCGGCCGCCAGCTCGACCTCCTTCTCGCCGAACTTGTTGGTCCGCTGCGCCGGGATGGAGCGCAGCCGCCGCAGGTGCTCGCGCAGCGAGTCGGAGCGCTCGGCGACCTGCTCGAAGTCCTCCCGGCCGAGGACCAGCACCGTGCACGCGGTGTCCGCGCGGGCGGTGTACTCCCAGATGGAGTCCGGGTCCAGCAGCGCCGCCTCGCCGAAGTAGGCGCCGTCGGCGAGGACGCCGAGGACCGCGTCGTCGCCGTAGGGGCCCGAGCCGATCTTCTCGACCCTGCCGTGGGCCAGCAGGTAGACCTTCTCGGTCCGCGCGCCGAAGGAGGCGATGACCTCTCCGGGCGCGAAGTTGCGCTGGCGGCAGCGCCGCGCCAGCTCGGTGAGGACCTCGTCGTCCTCGTACGACCGCAGCGCCGGCAGCTCGCCGAGTTCGGCCGGGACGACCTCCACCTGGTCCCCGGTCTTGACGAAGGTGATGCGGCCGTCGCCCACCGCGTACGTCAGCCGCCGGTTCACCCGGTACGTGCCGCCCTGGACGTCCACCCAGGGCAGTGTGCGCAGCAGCCAGCGGGAGCTGATCTCCTGCATCTGCGGAACGGACTTGGTGGTGGTGGCCAGGTTCCGCGCTGCCGCCGTGCCGAGAGACTGCTGCGGCTTGCCCTGCTCCGTGCGGACCTCTTCGCCTACCGACATATGGGAATGCCCTCTCATGTATGCCCGGCGCCGAGTCGCACACCGGTCTCACGAGCAAGGTTCCACTACGTAACGTGGCCGTGCCATTACCCGAAAGAGCGGGAATGGATCATCGCACTACTGGGCAGAAAGTGGGATCTTGTCCGGAGCCGCCCCGGATGCGCCGCCTGTCCGGATCGGCTCGCACAGTGTGCGAACGAGGTAGTCCGGGACGTCCGGTTTCGGTAGAAGCAGCTTGACGAGTGGGCCGCGACCGGCGGCCGACCGCGCACAGCACGAAGGAGGCGGCCATGGCCCCACCCATGTCCGCGAGCGGGTTTCTGGCCGCGTTGCGAGCGGAGGGCGCGACCGTCGTCGAGGTCGGCGACTGGGAGCACCACAACCGCAACCACAAGGGCCCCTGGGGCCCGGTCCACGGCGTGATGATCCACCACACGGTGACCCGGGGCAGCGCCCGCACCGTCGAACTCTGCCGCGACGGGCACGCGGCCCTGCCCGGCCCGTTGTGCCACGGCGTCATCACCAAGGACGGCAGGATCCACCTGGTCGGCTACGGCCGCGCCAACCACGCCGGGCTCGGTGACGACGAGGTGCTGCGGGCCGTGATCGCGGAGAAACGGCTGCCGCCGGACAACGAGGCGAACACGGACGGCAACCGGCACTTCTACGGCTTCGAGTGCGAGAACATGGGCGACGGCGACGACCCTTGGCCCGAGGCGCAGCTGGACGCGATCGCACGGGCCGCCGCGGCCGTGTGCCGCCACCACGGGTGGACGGAACGCTCGGTGATCGGCCACCTGGAATGGCAGCCGGGCAAGGTGGACCCGCGCGGCTTCTCGATGGCGTGGCTGCGGGAACGGGTACGCGATCGCCTGAAGTGACAGCCGTCCGCGACCGCGCTCGCCGCCGGGCGACAATGAGGGCGTGACCAGCGCCGACCCGCACACCGACCCGCTCGCCCCGCGCCTGCCCTCACCCCTGGAGGAGGCGCGGGACGACCGGTTCGGCCGGCGCGGCCTGCGCCTGCTGCTCAAGCGGGACGACCTGGTCCACCCGGAGCTCATCGGCAACAAGTGGCGCAAGCTGGCTCCCAACATCGAGGCGGCCGGGGGCCGGGCGCTGGTCACCTTCGGCGGGGCCTACTCCAGCCATCTGCGCGCGACGGCGGCGGCGGGCCGGCTGCTGGGGCTGGCGACCACCGGCGTGGTCCGGGGCCAGGAGCTGGCCGGCCGGCCGCTCAACCCGTCGCTGGCCCGGTGCGCGGCCGACGGGATGCGGCTGCACTTCGTCGACAGATCGACATACCGTCACAAGCACGAGCCGGAGACCCGGGCCGCGATCCTGCGCGCAGCCGGCGCCGAACACGCGCACGTCGTCCCCGAGGGGGGCAGCAACGCCGCGGCCGTGCGCGGCTGCCGGGCCCTGGGCGAGGAACTGGCCGGGCACGCGGAGGTCGTCGCGGTGGCCTGCGGCACCGGCGGGACGCTCGCCGGACTCGCCGCCGGGCTGCCCGCCGGCAGCCGGGCGCTCGGCATACCGGTGCTGAAGGGCGGCTTCCTCGCCGCCGACGTCCAGGCGCTCCAGGAAGCCGCCTTCGGCGCCCGCAGCGGGAGCTGGTCCCTGGACGACCGCTTCCACTTCGGCGGCTACGCCCGCACGACGCCCGCGCTCGACGCCTTCGCACAGGACTTCGAGCAGCGGCATTCGCTGCCCGTGGAGCGGCTGTATGTCGCCAAGATGCTGTACGGGCTCGTCTCCCTGGCCGAGGAGGGCGCCTTCGCGCGCGGGACGACGGTCACGGCGGTCGTCACCGGCCGGCCGTTCCCGTAGCCCGGCGCGATCCGGGCGGCCTCGTTAGGCGGCCTCCCGGTAGGCGGCCGCCTCCTCCAGGTCGAGCCGGCGCAGCAGCGCGCGCAGCATCTCGTCGTCGATGTAGCGGTGGTCGCGGAGCCGGACGAACACCTCGCGCTCGGCGCTGATCATGTCGCGGGACAGCCGGCGGTAGGTGTCGTCGACGGACTCGCCGGTGACCGGGTTGACCTGGCCGAGCCGCTCCCAGACGGCGTTGCGGCGCCGCTCCAGCACCGAGCGCAGGCGGTCGGCGAGCGGCGGCGGCAGGGCGTTGCGCTCGTCCGCGAGGAGTTCTTCGAGGCGGCTCTCCGCGGCCCGGGAGGCCTGCGCCTGGGCGTTGGCCTCGGCCAGCGTCTCGGCCCGCCGGTCGCGGCTGGGGAACTTCAGCAGGCGGATCAGCGGCGGCAGGGTCACCCCCTGCAGGACCAGAGTGCCGATGACGGTGGTGAAGGTCAGGAAGAGGATCAGGTTGCGCTGCGGGAAGGGATGGCCGCCGTGCACGGTCAGCGGGATGGAGAAGGCGATGGCGAGGGAGACCACTCCGCGCATCCCGGCCCACGAGGTGACCATCGCCCCCCGCCAGGTCGGGTTCTCCTCCCGGGTCCTGATCCGCTCCGACAGCATCCGGGGCACGAAGGCCGCCGGGTAGACCCAGATGAACCGGGCCAGCACGACGACCACGAAGACCACGACCGCGTACCAGGCGGCCGTGACGCCCTCGTACTCGCCGAGGCCCCTGAGGACGACCGGGAGCTGGAGGCCGATCAGGGCGAACACGGCGGACTCCAGGATGAAGGCGACCATCTTCCACACCGCGTCCTCCTGGAGCCGGGTGGCGAAGTCGACCTCCCACGCGCGGTGCCCGAGGTAGAGGGCGACGACCACGACCGCGAGGACGCCGGAGGCGTGCACCTGCTCGGCGACGCTGTAGGCGACGAACGGGATGAGCAGGGACAGCGTGTTCTGCAGCAGCGGCTCCTTCAGGTGCGTGCGCAGCCAGTGCAGCGGCGCCATGAGCAGCAGGCCGACGCCGACACCGCCGACGGACGCGATCAGGAACTCCTCGATGCCGCCCGCCCAGGTGGCGCCCTCGCCGATGGCGGCGGCCAGCGCCACCTTGTAGGCGGTGATCGCGGTGGCGTCGTTCAGCAGCGACTCCCCCTGCAGGATCGTGGTGATCCGGGACGGCAGCCCGACCCGGCGGGCGACCGCCGTGGCGGCGACCGCGTCGGGCGGCGCCACCACCGCGCCCAGCACCAGGGCGGCGGGCAGCGGCATCCCTGGGATGACCAGGTAGGCGGCCCAGC
This sequence comes from Streptomyces sp. NPDC038135, assembly GCF_055601245.1. Lineage (NCBI taxonomy): Bacteria > Bacillati > Actinomycetota > Actinomycetes > Kitasatosporales > Streptomycetaceae > Streptomyces > Streptomyces sp. NPDC038135. The sequence continues at coordinate 183,655 of NZ_JBVJXS010000001.1, forward strand.
CGACGACGACGGTCGCGAACAGCACGTACCCCACCGACAGCAGCGCCACCGGCCTGAGCTGGGCGCGCAGGTCGAGGTAGGAGCTGTCGCTCGCCGAGGTGTACAGCAGCGGGGGCAGCACGAGCGGCAGGACCACCTCGGGGTCGAGCCGGTAGTCCGGCACGCCGGGGATGTAGGAGACCGCCAGGCCGACCGCCACCAGCAGCAGGGGCGCCGGCAGCGGCGTACGCCGGGCCGCCCCCGCGACCGCGGCACTCCCCGCCACCAGCAGGAGCAGCGGCATCACGTCCATGGTCCTCGCCCACCCTCGTTTTTCCGCGCGGCCGACCGCGCGCCCGTCGTAACCTGGCAATCATGAAACAGTGCACGCACTCCGACGCGCTGCCGCACCCCCAGCCCGAGCCGCTGAGCGAGACGTGCCCGGAGTGTCTCGCGCAGGGCACGCATCCGGTGCAGCTGCGGCTCTGTCTGACCTGTGGCCACATCGGCTGCTGCGACTCCTCGCCGGGACGGCACGCCACGGGGCACCACACGGAGACCGGTCACCCGGTGATGCGGACCTTCGAGCCGGGCGAGGACTGGCGCTGGTGCTTCGTCGACCACGTACTCGTGTGACACTTCAGTGAGCGGCCGCCGCCGACGCGGTTCGGGCGTGTGACGCCGGGGTACGTCAACCCGGCGCGCGCTCTTCCCATTTGGGCTCGCAGACCCTCTAGACACGGAGCGTATTCGCAGCTTTACTGTGAGTGACGCCAGGGGGTTGGGGCCCCGGGGACAGAAACGTTCGGAGCGCGATAGCGTCACCGCGGAACCACGTACGCGTTACCCCGGGGGGCGACCCTCGGCCCCGTGAAGCTTGTACCACCATGGAGGTGAGGGTGTCCCAGATCGCAGGCGAGCCCGCGACCCAGGACTTCGTGGAAGTCCGGCTGCCGGCTGCGGGTGCCTACCTGTCGGTGCTGCGGACGGCCACGGCCGGTCTGGCGGCCCGCTTGGACTTCACCCTGGACGAGATCGAGGATCTGCGCATCGCCGTGGACGAGGCCTGCGCGATCCTGCTGCAGCAGGCCGTGCCCGGCTCCGTGCTCAGCTGTGTCTTCCGGCTCGTCGACGACTCGCTGGAGGTCACGGTGTCGGCGCCGACCACCGACGGTCACGCCCCCTCGCGGGACACCTTCGCCTGGACGGTGCTCTCGGCGCTGGCGGGGAAGGTCTCGTCCGCCGTCGACGAGGACAAGACCGTGTCGATCAGCCTCTACAAACAGCGCGGCGCGGGCCCCGGGCCGGCGTGAGGAACGGGGACGGGCCGGTGCGGGACGAAGAGCGCGGCACACGGGAGCTGCCGGCGGAGGGCCGAGGCCCCACGGACGGCGCCCGGCGCATGGCGGACGGCGTCGACGGCATCCCCGAGCAGGCCAGGCCGCACCCGGAGGACGACTCCGCGGAGGCCGCCGGCGACGGTGCCGTGCAGAGCGCGCCTCCCGGGGCGCGCGGCGGATCCGGGTCCGCCGCCCGCGCGGGGGCGGGGGCTCGGGGAAGGGCTACGGGCGGGACGATGAGCGAGCACGAGCGAAACGCGGAGGACGACGCGGTGGGCGCCGAGGCCGTGCACGCCACCCGTCGCGATCCCCAGGACCGCAGCGGGGCGCGTGCCATGTTCCTCGAGCTGCGCGGGCTGAACGCGGGCAGCGCGGAGTACGCGGAACTACGCAACCAGCTCGTCCGTATGCACCTGCCGCTCGTCGAGCACCTCGCCCGCCGCTTCCGCAACCGGGGCGAGCCGCTGGACGACCTCACCCAGGTCGCCACGATCGGCCTGATCAAGTCCGTCGACCGCTTCGACCCGGAGCGCGGCGTGGAGTTCTCCACGTACGCCACCCCGACCGTCGTGGGCGAGATCAAGCGGCACTTCCGCGACAAGGGCTGGGCGGTCCGGGTGCCGCGCCGGCTGCAGGAGCTGCGCCTGGCGCTGACGACGGCCACCGCAGAGCTGTCCCAGCTGCACGGCCGCTCGCCCACCGTCCACGAGCTGGCCGAGAAGCTGGCCATCTCCGAGGAGGAGGTCCTGGAGGGCCTGGAGTCCGCCAACGCGTACTCCACGCTGTCCCTGGACGTCCCCGACACCGACGACGAGTCCCCCGCGGTGGCCGACACGCTCGGCGCCGAGGACGAGGCGCTGGAGGGCGTCGAGTACCGGGAGTCCCTCAAGCCCCTGCTGGAGGACCTGCCGCCCCGCGAGAAGCGGATCCTGCTGCTGCGTTTCTTCGGGAACATGACCCAGTCGCAGATCGCGCAGGAGGTCGGCATCTCCCAGATGCACGTCTCCCGGCTGCTGGCCCGCACCCTGGCCCAGCTGCGGGAGAAGCTGCTGGTCGAGGAGTGACCGGGTCCGCCTGATCCGGGCGCCGCGAGTGACCGGACCGAGCGGGCCGCCTACTCGGCCCGGCCCGGGCCCCTGATCCCGAGCGCCCGGGTCGTCGCGGGGCTCACGAGGAGCACCAGGGCGGCGACCGCCACGACGGCGAGCGCGATGCCGCCCGGGATGGCCATGCTGTCGGCCTGGAGCAGGTTGTAGGCCACCGGCAGGGCCATGAGCTGGGTGATCACCGCCGGTCCGCGGCTCCAGCCGCGCCGCAGCAGCAGGCCGCGCGCGGCGAGCAGCGGCAGCAGCGCCAGTACGAGCAGGGTGATCCCGCCGGTCACCGCCTGCTGACGGTCGTCCGGGGCGCCGGTGAGCGCGAGGACCAGGATCCACACGCCGCCGATCACGAGGGCGGCCCCCTCCAGCGCGGTCAGCGCCGCCGCGCAGGTCAGGCGGCGCGGGCGCGGCCCGGCGCCCGCGGGGGCTTCGGCGGTGTCCGGGGCGGGGTTCTGCTCACTGCTCACCCCTGAAGGGTATCCGCCGGCCACCCACGGCAGCCGGGGAGGTGCCGGGCGCGGGCCGCCGGTCCGAGGGCCCGCGTGGGCAGGCTCACGTCCCCTCCTCTTACCGGATCCCTACCTCGGTCTGGGCCGGGTACCCCCCAGTAGGTACGCTGCAGTCCATGCGTGCACTTCTCGTGGTCAATCCGGCGGCAACCACCACAAGCGCACGCAGGCGTGATGTGCTGATCCACGCGCTGGCGAGCGAGATGAAGCTCGAGGCGGTCACCACCGAGTACCGCGGCCACGCCCGCGACCTGGGCCGGCAGGCCGCGCAGAGCTCGGACATCGACATGGTCGTGGCCCTCGGCGGCGACGGCACCGTCAACGAGGTGGTCAACGGCCTGCTGCACGCGGGCCCCGACCCGGACCGGCTGCCCGGTCTCGCCGTGGTGCCGGGCGGCTCCACCAATGTCTTCGCCCGTGCGCTGGGTCTGCCCAACGACCCGGTCGAGGCCACCGGCGCTCTGCTGGACGCCCTGCGCGAGAACAGCCAGCGGGTCGTCGGCCTGGGCCTGACCTCGGGCACGCCCGGCACCGAGGACGAGTCGGTGCCGGCCCGCTGGTTCACCTTCAACTCCGGTCTCGGGTTCGACGCGGGTGTGGTGGGCCGGGTGGAGCAGCAGCGCGAGCGCGGGAAGAAGTCGACGCACGCGCTGTACGTCCGCCAGGTGATGCGCCAGTTCCTCGGCGAGCAGCACCGCCGGCACGGCACGATCACGCTCGAACGGGCCGGTGCGGATCCGGTCACCGATCTCGTGGTCGCCATAGCCTCGAACACGTCCCCGTGGACGTATCTCGGCAATCGCCCGATGTACACGTCACCTAAGGCCTCGTTCGACACGGGCCTCGACGTACTGGGTCTCAGCCGTCTGTCCACGGCCGCGGTTGCCCGGTATGGCACCCAGTTGCTCACTTCGTCCCCCGAGCGGGGACCCCATGGGAAGCATGCCGTCTCACTGCACGACCTGGACCGGTTCACCTTGCATTCGAAGGTGCCGCTGCCCCTTCAGATGGACGGTGACCACCTGGGGCTGCGTACGAGCGTGACGTTCACAGGCGTACGCCGCGCACTGCGTGTGATTGTGTGAGCGGAAGAGGCGAAAGTCCTTTCACTCGAACGTTTAGGCCAGGATCCACCCCATGGAAGTACGGCTGTGACCCAGTCGACACCGAGGAATCAAAAAAAACTTTCCGGAAGGGGTTGTATCCGCCGCTGAGGTTTGCGAGTCTCTACGTGGCGATCGGGACGGCCCGCAGGAACGGCCTCCACTGATCACCGGAACCCCTCTACAAACCAAGGACCACGCCGGGGAAGACTCGGCGGTCGGCCCTTCACTTGTTGAGGGATTCGTGAAAGCGTTCACATTCACAAGCAACGTGCATGTAATACCAAGGAGAGGTAGCAGCCATGGACTGGCGTCACAACGCCGTTTGCCGCGAGGAAGACCCCGAGCTCTTCTTCCCCATCGGCAACACCGGTCCTGCGCTGCTGCAGATCGAGGAAGCCAAGGCCGTCTGCCGTCGCTGCCCCGTTATGGATCAGTGTCTGCAGTGGGCGCTCGAGTCCGGTCAGGACTCCGGCGTCTGGGGTGGTCTCAGCGAGGACGAGCGCCGCGCCATGAAGCGCCGCGCCGCCCGCAACCGGGCTCGTCAGGCCTCCGCCTGACATCCCCACCCCGATGACAGCCTGAGCTTGGCGGCGCGTACACCGCGTACGCATCTCCCGCCCCCGAGCCGCAGCGCGCAGTACCCCCGATGCGCATAGCTTCGAGCTTCAGCCCCGGATCACCAAGTGGTCCGGGGCTCAATGCTGTCGGGGACGAGCGGGCTCACTTCTGCGCGCGCACCGGGATGTCGAGGATCACCCGGGTCCCCCGCTCCGGCGCCGGGACCATGTCGAAGGTTCCGCCCAACTCGCCCTCCACCAGCGTCCGTACGATCTGCAGGCCGAGGTTGCCCGAGCGGTGCGGGTCGAAGCCCTCGGGCAGGCCGACGCCGTCGTCCTGGACGGTGACCAGCAGGCGGGCCTCCTTGGAGGTGCCGCCGCGGACCGCGGAGACCTCGACGGTGCCGGTGTCGCCCTCGCGGAAGCCGTGCTCCAGGGCGTTCTGCAGCACCTCGGTGAGCACCATCGACAGCGGGGTGGCGACCTCGGCGTCGAGTATGCCGAAGCGCCCGCTGCGCCGGCCGGTCACCTTGCCCGGTGAGATCTCGGCGACCATCGCGAGCACCCGGTCGGCGATGTCGTCGAACTCCACGCGCTCGTCCAGGTTCTGGGAGAGCGTCTCGTGCACGATCGCGATCGAGCCGACCCGGCGGACGGCCTCCTCCAGCGCCTCCCGGCCGCGCTCGGACTCGATGCGCCGGGCCTGCAGCCTGAGCAGGGCCGCGACGGTCTGCAGGTTGTTCTTCACCCGGTGGTGGATCTCCCGGATGGTCGCGTCCTTGGTAATCAACTCGCGCTCGCGGCGGCGCAGTTCGGTGACGTCCCGGCACAGCACCAGCGAACCGATGCGGGTGCCCTTGGGCTTGAGCGGGATGGCCCGGAACTGGATGACCCCGTCGTGGGCCTCGATCTCGAACTCACGCGGCGCCCAGCCGCTCGCCACCTTGGCGAGCGCCTCGTCCACCGGCCCCCGGGTGGGCGCGAGTTCGGCGGTGGTCCGGCCCAGGTGGTGACCGACCAGGTCGGCGGCGAGGCCGAGCCGGTGGTAGGCGGACAGGGCGTTGGGCGAGGCGTACTGGACGGTGCCGTCCGCGTCCAGCCGGATCAGTCCGTCCCCGACCCGCGGCGAGGCGTCCATGTCGACCTGCTGGTCCGGGAAGGGGAAGGAGCCGGCCGCGATCATCTGCGCGAGGTCCGAGGCGCTCTGGAGATAGGTCAGCTCCAGCCGGCTCGGGGTGCGGACGGTGAGCAGGTTGGTGTTGCGGGCGATGACGCCGAGGACGCGGCCGGCCCGCCGCACCGGAATGGACTCGACCCGGACGGGGACCTCCTCGCGCCACTCCGGGTCGCCCTCGCGCACGATCCGGCCCTCGTCCAGCGCCGCGTCCAGCATGGGCCGCCGGCCGCGCGGGACGAGGTGGCCGACCATGTCGTCCTGGTACGAGGTCGGGCCGGTGTTGGGGCGCATCTGGGCGACCGAGACGTACCGGGTGCCGTCACTGGTCGGGACCCACAGCACCAGGTCGGCGAAGGAGAGGTCGGAGAGCAGCTGCCACTCCGAGACCAGCAGGTGGAGCCACTCGAGGTCGGAGTCGTCGAGGGCCGTGTGCTGGCGTACGAGTTCGTTCATGGAGGGCACGATGCGAGCGTACCCGGGGCCGCACGGGTGACCGAAAAACACCCGCGGGCCGCGGCGCCTGGAAGGGACCCTCAACCCTTCCGGCACCGCAGCCCGGAGCATCATCGGCCGCGGGGTGTGCGGTCCCGTTCGGCCGAAGGCCGAGGAGCCGGGGCAGTCAGGGCAGAGAGCACCGGGTCCTCGGTCCGCCCTCCTGTGCGGGGAAGGCGGAAGCTGTTCAGTTTTCCGGGGGAATCCCCCCAGGCATTGTGGACTAGACCACGAGCGCGTGTCCATGAGCGCGAGAGCATGCGTCCAGACGGCACGCGATGCCACGCAGCCTAGCCCGACCGGCTCAGCCGCGGGGCCAGATAACCATGGCAATTTCGGCGAGCGCCCGGAGCTGCGCCTGGCTCGCGCCGTCCCGGGCCTGCTGGGACATGCCGTGGAGCATCGCGGTCGTATGCCGGGCGAGGGCCGCGGCGTCGGTGCCGGCGGGCAGCAGGCCGGCCGCCACGTCGCCCAGGACGCGGGACTCCAGGGCCGCAAGGGACGCGTCGCGCCGGTCCCGCAGCAGCCCCTCGACCTCGGGGCTCGTGCAGTTGGTGGCCGCGTGCGCGACCAGACAGCCGTAAGGGTGCTCGGGGTCGGCGTAGCGGGCGGCGGCCTCGCGCAGGATGCGCTCGACGGCGGCCCGGGCGGTGGGCTCCTCGGCGAGGGCCCGGTCGGCGAAGGCGCCGTGGGTGCCGGCGTAGACCTCGACGACCTCCTCGAACAGGGTCCGCTTGTCGCCGAAGGCCGCGTAGAGGCTCGGGGCGCCGATGCCCATGACCCGGGTGAGATCGGAGACCGACGTCGCCTCGTAGCCGTTCCGCCAGAAGGCCGTCAGCGCCTTCTCCAGGGCGGTCGTCCGGTCGAAGGAGCGCGGGCGCCCCCGTGATCTCGACGGCCTGGCCTGCGCGTTCGTCTCCTGACCCGTCACCATGGAGTGCATTCTATAGCGATCCCTAGAGAAAGGTCCGTGCCGCGTAGTACAGTTTTAATGTAGCGATCGCTAGAAAACAAGGCGTGCGGCTCGCACCCCTCTTCCCGCGACCGCGCATTCTGTTAGATTGGTCTAAACCACATGGCACGTTTCCCAGACTTCAAGCCCTCTTGAGAACGGCAGGCCCAGCGTGGAAGTTGTCATCGTCCCGGACGCCGCGGCGGGCGGCGAGCTGATCGCCGAGTCCATGGCCGAGCTGCTGCGACGCAAGCCCGACGCGCTGCTCGGTGTGGCCACCGGTTCCACTCCGCTGCCCGTCTACCAGGCACTGGCGCTCAAGTGGCGCTCCGGTGCGGTGGACACCTCCGGGGCGCGCATAGCCCAGCTCGACGAGTACGTGGGGCTGCCCGCCGACCACCCCGAGTCCTACCGCTCGGTGCTGCGCCGGGAGGTGCTGGAACCGCTCGGCATCGGGATGGAGGCCTTCATCGGGCCGGACGGCACCGCCGAGGACGTCCAGGCGGCCTGCGAGGCCTACGACCGCGCGCTCGCCGAGGCGGGCGGCGTGGACCTGCAGCTCCTCGGCATCGGGACGGACGGGCACATCGGGTTCAACGAGCCGTGCTCCTCGCTCGCCTCGCGCACCCGGATCAAGACGCTGACCGAGCAGACCCGGATCGACAACGCGCGCTTCTTCGACGGCGACATCGCGCAGGTGCCGCACCACGTGATCACCCAGGGCATCGGCACCATCCTGGAGGCCCGCCACCTGGTGCTGCTGGCCACCGGCGAGGGCAAGGCGGACGCGGTCGCCGCCACCGTCGAGGGACCGGTCGCGGCCGTCTGCCCGGCCTCGGCGCTCCAGCTCCACCCGCACGCCACGGTGGTCGTCGACGAGGCCGCCGCGTCCAAGCTCAAGCTGGCCGACTACTTCCGCCACACCTACGCCCACAAGCCGGACTGGCAGGGCATATAGGGGGCGTCCGGCCCACCCGCCCCGGCGTGCCCCAGGCCTGCCGCCGGGGCCGCTGGACTAGACCAGCAGGGGGTGCGCCGGTATACAGAGGAGATCACGGAGCGTGCGGGTGGAGCCCGACACACGAAGCCGTGCCACGATGTGAGCCGTGGCCGACGGTCGGTCGGTCGCTTTCGGCACCCGGAGCCGGGAAGGCAGAGCATGAGCACCGACGTCAGCAGTGCGGAGCACGAGGCCGGCACGACCGTCCGTACCGCGCGCGTGCCCAAGTACTACCGCTTGAAGAAGCACCTGCTCGACATGACGGAGACGCAGGCGCCGGGCACGCCCGTCCCGCCGGAGCGCACGCTGGCGGCCGAGTTCGACACCTCCCGCACGACCGTCCGGCAGGCCCTGCAGGAGCTCGTCGTCGAGGGCCGGCTGGAGCGCATCCAGGGCAAGGGCACCTTCGTCGCCAAGCCGAAGGTGTCCCAGGCGCTGCAACTGACCTCCTACACCGAGGACATGCGCGCCCAGGGCCTGGAGCCCACCTCCCAGCTGCTGGACATCGGGTACGTCACCGCCGACGACCGGCTCGCCGAGCTCCTCGACATAACGGCGGGCGGCCGGGTGCTGCGCATCGAGCGGCTGCGCATGGCCAACGCCGAGCCCATGGCCATCGAGACCACCCATCTGTCGGCCAAGCGCTTCCCCGCGCTGCGGCGGTCGCTGGTGAAGTACACGTCCCTGTACACCGCGCTCGCCGAGGTCTACGACGTCCACCTCGCCGAGGCCGAGGAGACCATCGAGACCTCCCTGGCCACGCCGCGCGAGGCGGGTCTGCTCGGCACCGACGTGGGCCTGCCGATGCTGATGCTCTCCCGCCACTCGCTGGACCGCGGCGGCCAGCCGGTGGAGTGGGTGCGGTCCGTCTACCGGGGCGACCGGTACAAGTTCGTCGCCCGTCTGAAGCGCCCTCAGGACTGAACCGGCGAAGAACCTTCACGCTCCGCACGCGAAATCGATATGCCGATATGCGGACGAGGTCTTCCGCTGCCGTGACGGCGTCACCTAGATTGCCTGCGCATTACACAGGTGATCAGCGAGGGGACGGAGCCGTGGCATGTCCGAAACGCAAGAAGTGAGACCACCGGTGGTGACGCCGGTCCGGGTGATCATCGGGCTGTGTCTCGTCGCGCCCTTCGTGGCGATGCTGTGGGTCGGCTCGTACTCCAAGACGGACCCCGCCTTCATCGGGATCCCGTTCTTCTACTGGTACCAGATGCTGTGGGTGCTGCTCTCCACCGCGCTCACGATGCTGGCGTACCAGCTGTGGCAGCGTGACCAGCGCGCCCGCGGCGCCCGGAGCGGGGGTGCGGCGAAGTGAAGGACGGCGTCAACGGCGTCGCACTCGGCGTCTTCATCTTCTTCTTCCTGGCCGTCACGGTCGTGGGCTTCATGGCCGCACGCTGGCGCAGGGCCGACAACGAGCACTCCCTGGACGAATGGGGCCTGGGCGGACGGTCGTTCGGCACCTGGATCACCTGGTTCCTGCTCGGCGGCGACCTGTACACGGCGTACACCTTCGTCGCCGTGCCGGCGGCGATCTACGCGGCGGGCGCGGCCGGCTTCTTCGCCGTCCCGTACACGATCCTCGTCTACCCGCTCATCTTCACGTTCCTGCCCCGCCTGTGGTCGGTCTCGCACCGCCACGGCTACGTGACCACCTCGGACTTCGTGCGCGGCCGGTTCGGCTCCAAGGGCCTGTCGCTGGCCGTGGCGGTCACCGGCATCCTCGCGACGATGCCGTACATCGCGCTCCAGCTCGTGGGCATCCAGGCGGTGCTGGACGTGATGGGCGTCGGCGGCGGCGAGAACACCAACTGGTTCGTGAAGGACCTGCCGCTGCTCATCGCCTTCGGCGTGCTGGCCGCGTACACCTACTCGTCCGGTCTGCGCGCCCCCGCGCTGATCGCGTTCGTGAAGGACGCGCTGATCTACATCGTCATCGCGGTGGCGATCATCTACATCCCGATCAAGCTGGGCGGGTTCGACGACGTCTTCGCCAAGGCGGGTGACGCCTTCAGCCAGGTGAACCCGGCCACCGGCAAGCCGCGCGGCGCGCTCGCACCGCCGGAGGCGGGCCAGTGGACGTACGCCACCCTGGCGCTCGGCTCCGCGCTCGCCCTGTTCATGTACCCGCACTCGATCACCGCGACCCTGTCCTCCAAGAGCCGTGAGGTGATCCGCCGCAACACCACGATCCTGCCGCTGTACTCGCTGATGCTCGGCCTGCTGGCCCTGCTCGGCTTCATGGCGATCGCGGCCGGGGTGAAGGTCACCAACGGCCAGCTGGCGATCCCGCAGCTCTTCGAGAACATGTTCCCGGACTGGTTCGCGGGCGTGGCCTTCGCGGCGATCGGCATCGGCGCGCTGGTGCCCGCGGCCATCATGTCCATCGCGGCGGCGAACCTGTTCACCCGCAACATCTACAAGGACTTCATCAAGCCGGACGCCACGCCGAAGGAGGAGACCCGGGTCTCCAAGATCGTGTCGCTGCTGGTGAAGGTGGGCGCGCTGGTCTTCGTCCTGACGATGGACAAGACGGTCGCCATCAACTTCCAGCTGCTGGGCGGCATCTGGATCCTGCAGACCTTCCCGGCCCTGGTCGGCGGCCTGTTCACCCGCTGGTTCCACCGCTGGGCGCTGCTCGCCGGCTGGGCGGTCGGCATGGTGTACGGCACGCTCGCCGCGTACGGGGTGGCCTCGCCGACCCAGAAGCACTTCGGCGGCTCCGCGAAGGAGATCCCGGGCATCGGGGAGATCGGCTACATCGGCCTCACCGCGTTCGTGCTGAATGTCGTGGTCACCGTGGTGCTCACCTTCGTCCTGAAGGCCGTGAAGGCCCCGGAGGGCCTCGACGAGACCCGGCCGGAGGACTACACGGCGGACGCGGGCGACCCCGGCGTCGAGGTGGAGCTCCCGCCCGCCACCGCGGGAAGCGCCCACTAGCGCGACCGGTCACGGACCACCCGCAGCGGGCCGCCGAGGGCACCTCCCCCGGCGGCCCGCTGTCGTGCGAGTTGACCCTGCGGAGCCGTCGCAACACGCAGCAGGCACAACATGTGGGGGTGACACGACGGCCCGGCACTAGATGTATGCTCATGCTCGCTGTCGCCGCAGGGGAATCCGGTGCGAATCCGGAACTGTCCCGCAACGGTGTACTCGCGTGTCTCCGCACGCCTGTTCAGTCCGAGGACCTGCCGGCAGCACGCGCCCGGCCGTCCGGTCCGGGTGCTCATCGACGTCCGGGCCTCGTGGAATGGGCCGGGGACGCGACGCCGTGCGCGCTCGCGCTGCCCCCTGCCCTCCGCAAGGCCCCGTGCCGAGCGAGGGAGAGCCCCACGTGACCATCGCGCCAGCCGACCCGGCTTCAGCCACCCCGGCGAGCGGAGCCCCGGTGGAGACCGACGGTCCCGGTGCCGCACTGCTGCGGACCCTGACCGAGCTGACCGCCGACCTCCCCGACGCCGACCCCGGCCGGGTCGCCGCCGCCGCGCTGCGCGGCCGGTCCGCCCGGGCCGACGAGGCGGAGTTGCGCGAGCTGGCCACGGAGGCGGCCGCCGGGCTGATCTCCGAGGACCCCGCCTACTCCCGGCTGGCCGCCCGGCTGCTGACCGTCTCCATCCGCGCCGAGGCCGCCTCGCAGGGCGTCACGTCCTTCACCGGGTCGGTCGCCGTCGGCCATCGTGAGGGTCTCGTCGCCGACCGCACCGCGGAGTTCGTGCGGCTGCACGCCGAACGGCTCGACGCGCTGGTCGACCCGGCGGCCGACGACCGCTTCGGGTACTTCGGCCTGCGCACGCTGCACAGCCGCTACCTGCTCCGCCACCCCATCACCCGCCGGGTGATCGAGACGCCGCAGCACTTCATGCTGCGCGTCGCCGCCGGCCTGGCCGAGGACGACACCGCCCGCTCCGTGGACGAGGTCGCCGCGCTGTACGGCCTGATGAGCCGGCTCGACTACCTGCCCTCCTCCCCCACCCTCTTCAACTCCGGCACCCGGCATCCGCAGATGTCGTCCTGCTACCTCCTCGACTCCCCGCTGGACGAGCTGGACTCCATCTACGACCGGTACCACCAGGTCGCCCGCCTCTCCAAGCACGCCGGCGGCATCGGCCTGTCCTACTCCCGCATCCGCGGCCGCGGTTCGCTGATCCGGGGCACCAACGGGCACTCCAACGGGATCGTGCCGTTCCTGAAGACGCTGGACGCCTCGGTGGCCGCGGTGAACCAGGGCGGCCGGCGCAAGGGGGCCGCCGCGGTGTACCTGGAGACCTGGCACTCCGACATCGAGGAGTTCCTGGAGCTGCGGGACAACACCGGTGAGGACGCCCGCCGTACGCACAACCTGAACCTCGCGCACTGGATCCCGGACGAGTTCATGCGCCGGGTCGACGCCGACGAGCGGTGGTCGCTGTTCTCCCCGGCGGACGTGCCGGAGCTGGTCGACCTGTGGGGCGAGGAGTTCGACGCCGCGTACCGCAGGGCGGAGGCCGCCGGGCTCGCGCGGAAGACGATGCCCGCCCGGGACCTGTACGGCCGCATGATGCGCACCCTCGCGCAGACCGGCAACGGCTGGATGACCTTCAAGGACGCCGCCAACCGCACCGCCAACCAGACGGCGACCGCGGGCCACGTCGTGCACTCCTCCAACCTGTGCACCGAGATCCTCGAGGTCACCGACGACGGCGAGACCGCGGTGTGCAACCTGGGGTCGGTCAACCTCGGCGCCTTCGTGGACACGGCGGCCGGCGACCTCGACTGGGAGCGGCTCGACGAGACCGTCCGCACGGCCGTCACCTTCCTCGACCGCGTGGTCGACATCAACTTCTACCCGACCGAGCAGGCGGGCCGGTCGAACGCCAACTGGCGTCCGGTGGGCCTGGGCGCGATGGGCCTGCAGGACGTCTTCTTCAAGCTGCGGCTGCCCTTCGACTCCGCCGAGGCCAGGGCGCTGTCCACGCGGATCGCCGAGCGGATCATGCTCGCCGCGTACGAGGCGTCCGCGGACCTCGCCGAGCGCAACGGCCCGCTGCCGGCCTGGCGGAAGACCCGCACCGCCCAGGGCGTGCTGCACCCCGACCACTACGGCGTCGAGTTCACCTGGCCGGAGCGCTGGGCGGCGCTGCGGGCGCGGATTGCCGAGGTGGGGATGCGCAACTCGCTGCTCCTGGCCATCGCGCCCACGGCCACCATCGCGTCCATTGCGGGCGTGTACGAGTGCATCGAGCCGCAGGTGTCCAACCTGTTCAAGCGCGAGACGCTCTCGGGCGAGTTCCTCCAGGTGAACTCCTACCTGGTGGACGAGCTCAAGCGGCTCGGCGTGTGGGACGCCCAGACCCGTGAGGCGCTGCGCGAGTCCAACGGCTCGGTGCAGGGCTTCACCTGGGTGCCGCAGGACGTCCGCGACCTGTACCGCACGGCGTGGGAGATCCCGCAGCGCGGCCTCATCGACATGGCGGCCGCCCGCACCCCGTTCCTTGACCAGGCGCAGTCGCTGAACCTCTTCCTGGAGACGCCGACCATCGGCAAGCTCTCCTCGATGTACGCGTACGCCTGGAAGTCCGGGCTGAAGACGACGTACTACCTGCGCTCGCGCCCGGCGACGAGGATCGCCCGCGCCGCCCGGGCGCAGACCCGAGCCACCGTCCCCGTGCAGCAGATCGCCGACCCCGACGCGGTCGCCTGCTCCCTTGAGAACCCCGAGTCCTGCGAGGCCTGCCAGTGATGACCAGCGAAGCCAAGAACCTGCTCGACCCGGGCTTCGAGCTGACTCTCCGCCCGATGCGCTACCCCGACTTCTACGAGCGCTACCGGGACGCCATCAAGAACACCTGGACCGTCGAGGAGGTCGACCTCCACTCGGACGTCGCCGACCTCGCGAAGCTGACGCCGGCCGAGCAGCATCTGATCGGCCGTCTGGTCGCCTTCTTCGCGACGGGCGACTCGATCGTCGCGAACAACCTGGTGCTGACCCTCTACAAGCACATCAACTCCCCCGAGGCCCGGCTCTACCTGAGCCGCCAGCTCTTCGAGGAGGCCGTGCACGTCCAGTTCTACCTGACGCTGCTGGACACCTACCTGCCCGATCCAGACGACCGGGCGGCGGCGTTCGCGGCGGTGGAGAACATCCCCTCCATCCGGGAGAAGGCCGGGTTCTGCTTCAAGTGGATCAACGAGGTCGAGAAGCTGGACCGGCTGGAGTCCAGGGCCGACCGCCGCCGCTTCCTGCTGAACCTCATCTGCTTCGCCGCGTGCATCGAGGGTCTGTTCTTCTACGGCGCCTTCGCGTACGTCTACTGGTTCCGCAGCCGGGGTCTGCTGCACGGTCTGGCCACCGGCACCAACTGGGTGTTCCGGGACGAGACGATGCACATGTCGTTCGCCTTCGACGTGGTCGACACCGTCCGCAAGGAGGAGCCGGACCTGTTCGACGACGAGCTGCGCGGGCAGGTCACGGACATGCTGCGGGAGGCCGTCGAGGCCGAGCTGCAGTTCGCGCGCGACCTGTGCGGTGACGGCCTCCCGGGCATGAACACCGAGTCGATGCGGCAGTACCTGGAGTGCGTCGCCGACCAGCGCCTGACGCGCCTGGGCTTCGCCCCGGTGTACGGCTCGGAGAACCCCTTCTCCTTCATGGAGCTGCAGGGCGTTCAGGAACTGACGAACTTCTTCGAGCGCCGCCCGTCGGCGTACCAGGTGGCCGTGGAGGGCACGGTCGACCTGGACGAGGACTTCTGAGCCTCCTTCTCCCGGCTCACCACGTCCCGGGCCTCCTGAGCCTCCCTGAGCTGCCGGTCGACCCGCCTGTCGCGGGCGATGCCGAGCACGGACGGGAGGATCAGGAGGACCAGGATGCCGAGGGTGGCGAGCATTCCGATCAGGCCTTCGATCTGGTTTCCGGTCATGACACCACTGTCGCGCCGGATACTCCTTACCGACAGTGGCAGTACTGCCGTACACCCTCGATTTACTGCCAGCTTCGGGGCACACTGGCAGCATGCTGAGGAACGTGGCGGCAGTGCTGCTGGACGGCGTGCACCCCTTCGAGCTGGGCGTGGTGTGCGAGGTGTTCGGCATCGACCGCAGTGACGAGGGACTGCCGGTGTACGACTTCGCGGTCGTCTCGGCGGAGGGCCCCGCCCTGAGCACCCATGTCGGCGGGCTCACCGTGTCGACGCCGTACGGTCTGGAGCGGCTGGAGGAGGCCGATCTGATCGCGGTGCCGGCCGGGAGCGACTACGTGACCCGGGACTATCCCCCCGCGCTGCTCGACGCCCTCGTGCGGGCCGTGGCGCGGGGCACCCGGGTGCTCAGCGTGTGCTCGGGCGTGTTCGTGCTCGGCGCCGCCGGACTGCTCGACGGGCGGCGGTGCAGTGTGCACTGGCGGCAGGCGCGGGAGCTGGCGCTGCGCAATCCCCGGGCGATCATCGAGCCGGACGTCCTCTACGTCGACGAGGACCCGGTGATCACCTCCGCCGGCACCGCGGCCGGCATCGACGCCTGTCTGCACCTCGTGCGCAAGGAGCAGGGCCCGGAGGTGGCCACGAAGATCGCCCGGCGCATGGTCGTGCCGCCGCACCGGGACGGCGGTCAGGCGCAGTACATCGAGCGGCCGCTGCCCGAGACCCCGTGCGACACGGTCGGCGAGGTGCTGGTGTGGATGGAGGGGCACCTCGGCGAGGAGGTGACCGTCGAACAGCTCGCCGCCCGCGCCCACATGGCGCCGCGCACCTTCGCCCGCCGCTTCCAGCAGGAGACGGGGACCACCCCCTACCGCTGGCTGCTGCGCCAGCGGGTGCTGCTGGCACAGGAGTTGCTGGAGGGCACGGACGAGACCATGGACGCCATCGCCTCCCGCACCGGCTTCGGTACGGCGGCGGCGCTGCGCCACCAGTTCGTCCGCGCCCTCGGCACGACCCCCAACGCCTACCGGCGCGCGTTCCGCGGCCCGGAGGCCGCCTGAGCGCGCCGGCAGCGGCGGCCTGGGCGGCCTACCAGGGCACCGGCTTCAGCAGCAGCTTCTGCGGCCGGAGCGTGATGCCCACCCGGGTGGTGTCGTCCGACCCGCCGGCCTGCTCGAAGCGGTACTTCGCCGAGAGCGCCGCGGTGATCAGGGTGAGCTGGGCCATGGAGAAGTGGTCGCTGGGGCACTTGCGGTTGCCGACGCTGAAGGGGCTCATCGCGTACTTCGGCACCTCCTTGGCCCGCTCCGGCAGCCAGCGGTCGGGGTCGAAACCGAGGTGGTCACCGTAGGAGCGGGCGTCGCGCTGGATGGCGTAGGGGCTGTAGACGATGTCCGCGCCCTCCGGAATGCGATAACCGCCGAGCGTGGTGTCGGTGGTCGCGCGCCGCGTCAGAATCCATACGGCGGGGCGCAGCCGCATGGCCTCCACGACGACATTGTTGGTGTGCGTGAGGCGGCGGACGTGCTCGAATCCGACGGGCCGGCCGCCGGTCACGGATTCGACCTCCGCGCGCACCTTCCGCGCGTGTTCCGGGTGTTCCGCGAGCACCTGGAGCAGCCACATGATCGTGGAGGCGACTGTTTCGCTGCCCGGGGTGACTATCGCCACCACCTGGTCGTGGATCTCCTGTTCCCCGATGGGCTCGCCATTGTCGTCCTTCGCCTCCAGCAATGCCGTCAGCAAATCGTCCGGCTTTTGACCAGATGCCCTCCGCTCGGCGACGATCTCGTCGACCAGGAGATGCAAATCGGCCAGCGCCCGGTTGAATTCACGGTTGGCCGGGAACGGCAGCCGGTACAGCGGTCCGAGCGGCACGACCATCCTGCGGTACATACCGCGGAAGACGGTGGCGAGGTCGGCGCTCAGCCGCTCGGCGCGCTCGTCCATGTACTCGCCGCGCAGCAGGCAGCGGGCCGCGATGCGCACCGCGACCCGGAAGGACTCCGAGGTGCAGTCGACCGTCTCGCCGGGCCGCCAGCGCTCGGTCAGCGCGTGCGCCTCCTCCTCCATGACCGGCCCGTACGCGGGGACCGCGTCGAGCCGGAACGCGGGCTGGATGGTGCGCCGCTGGCGGCGGTGCCGCGGGCCGTTGGCGGTGGCCACGCCCTCCTTGCCGAGCAGGCCCTCCAGGGACTCCCACAGGGGTCCGTCGATCCGGTAGTCGGTGCTGAGCGCGAGCGCGCCGGTGAGTTCGGGAGTGGTGACGGCGTAGACCGTCTTGGGGCCGAGTTTCAGGCGCACCACGTCACCGTGCGCGCGCAGCCCGGACATGAAGGCGAGGGGGTCGCGGACCAGTTTCAGGCCGTGGCCGAGGAACGGGACGGCGCCGCCGGCCAGGGGCGCCTCGCGCGGTTCGGCCGCGGGGCCCGTCCGGGCCGTCTGGGGCTTCACGGACTCGACGGTCATTGGTCACCTGCCGCTTCGTTGTTGACGTACGGGGGTGTGGACCGGTCCTCCCAGCTGTCGACCATGTACCGGCCCGACTCGTGGTGGAACCAGTAGACGGAGCTGAACCAGTTCCGCATATTGCCGACACAGGCGCGGACGGCGGTGCCGAGTTCCTTTCCCGACACCGTGCCGTCGTCGGCGAGTTCGTCGGCGAACCGCAGCGCCTCACGTTCGGCGACGACGAATTCACCGATGCATTCCTCGACACGCCGCCTGATTTCCTCGACCGCTTCCTCGATGGTCAGCCCCTGGTGTGCGACGAGACTGATTCCGAGATTGTGCACCTCGTCGCCCGCGATTTCCTTGGGCAGCGAGCAGAGGTCGTTGTACCAGGCGGCGAATTCCTGGCTCAGCAACGCCGGACGGCGATAGACCGGGTTTTTCCGCACGGCGTCCGGGAGTTCACGTCCGGCGCTGGGTTCCAGCAGGTCCGTCCATATCCAGTGGGCGAAGGTGAGCCGCCGCAGGGCGAGGTACTCCTCGACCTGCGGGACGTGACCCCGGGTGCGGTTGTGGAACTCGCGGTCGTAGGCGTCGATCACCGTGTGGAAGTGCCGGGCGAACCGCTGGTTCCAGGTGTGCGGCAGGAACGAGAACAGCCGCAGCACGCTGTCCGCGAGCCCCGCGACCACCGGATCGGGATGGTCCAGGTACTGCCGGGGCGCGTCCAGGGCCGCGTGCAGCCGGCGGCGCAGGCGGCGCCAGTCGGCGGCCCGGCCGTGGATGATGTCGCGGTCGTGGCGGTCGTCCCAGACGAAGAACCAGGCGCTGTAGTCGGCGATGGCCTGCAGGACCTCGTCGGGGGCGTCGGTGTAGTACCCCGCCATGAGGTCGGTGTAGCACAGGCCGTCGGCATATTCCCGCACCTTGTCCGCCGGCATGAGCCGCTTTTCGAGCAGCCACTGCCGGGTCTTCTCCTGGAGCTTCGGCCAATACGGGTGGAGTTGTCGTGGAAAGGAGTCCTCGATCACCGGAAGTGCGAGAGACGGCGGTACCGCCACCGAGGTCGCCGATGTGGTGCCGTGTGAGAAAGCGTGCACGAACTGTCCCCTCTCAGCCGCCAGGCGCGCACAGCCCTCCTTGTCGTGCCGGGCGTGCGCCGTTGCGTATCCCCGCACTTACCATTCAGCACCACAACTGACCGCCGTGGGAACGGATTTGCTCCAATCACCACCCCTGGTTGCCGGGATTCGTCTGGCGAACAAATGAACGACGCCCGTCCGGGGGCCGGTCCCGGACGGGCGTCGTGACGGACGTCGTCGCTGCTCTGCGTGGTGGCCGGGGTTCCGGCCGGGCGGCTCAGTCGTTGGCGACCACGGGGTAGCGTGGCTCGTTCTCGGCCATCTGCCGCAGCGCGTCCTTGCGGTCACGCTTGGACAGGCGGTCGATGTAGAGGTAGCCGTAGAGGTGGTCGGTCTCGTGCTGCAAACAGCGCGCGAAGTAGCCGGTGCCGCGGACCTTGATCGGGTTGCCCTTCTCGTCCTGGCCGGTCACCTCGGCGTAGTCGGGGCGCGGGAGCGGCGCGTAGGCCGTCGGGACGGACAGGCAGCCCTCGTTGCTGTCGTCCAGCCTGCGCCGGTCGGCGGGCAGGTCGACCAGCTTCGGGTTGCAGACCACGCCGACGTGCCGGACGCCCTCGTCGTCCGGGCAGTCGTACACGAAGACCTTCAGGTCGACGCCGATCTGGTTGGCGGCCAGGCCCACACCCTCGGCGGTGCGCTGGCTGGCGAACATGTCGGCGACCAGCTGGTCCAGCTCCGCGCCGAACTCGGTGACGTCCTTGCACTCCTTGTGCAGCACCGGGTTGCCGACGACCGTGATCGGCCGCGAGGTGCCGCGCTCGCGCCAGGTCCCCTCGCGCTCCTCGCAGTCCCCCGTGTCGACGACGTAGCCCTCGTCGTCGACGGGGAGCACGCCCGCGTGCTGCTGATCGGTGTCCTGCTGCGCCATGACCGACGTATGCCTTCCTGCAAGCCTTGAATTCTCGGGGTACAGCCTAGGCCCTCCCGTCCGGGCCGGGCCGGGCTCGCGGGGCCGGTGCGGCCGGTCGCCGGCGGTCAGCAGACCTCTTCGAGATCGCGCCAGTCCCTGGAGTCCGGGCTGTCCGCGACCCATCCGTCGAGCAGGCCCCGGACGAGCGAGGCCGGCGCGGCGACGCCGCACTCCCGCTCCGGCACCCAGAGCTGCCCGTCGGTACGGTGTCCGAGCGGTCCGGGGTGACCGGGTTCACTGTGGTCGTGGGGGTCGAGGTGCTCGCCGTCGCCCTCGTCGGAGGGCATCTGCGACTCCGAGCACATCCGGCACAGCAGCCGCACCGAGGACGACCAGTCCTCCGCGGCGAACCCGGCGTCCGCCGCGAGCTGTTCCAGGGCGTCCCGGTCGGCCTCCGTGGCCGCCTCCAGCAGCACCACCCAGGTGGGCACGGGCGAGGGCGCCCACAGCTCGATCTCGTCGAACACCGGGAAGGAGTGCCCGGCGGACGTGGTGCGCTCGCCGTGCGGGACCCCGTCGTGCAGCACGACCTCGCCCCAGCGCCGCCCGGACGAGGGCAGCGGAATGGACAGCACCTCGATCCGCGCCGGGTCCAGCCTGCGGCCCCACACCACCTCGGCCTCGCCCTCCGGGGAGAGCCGTACGGCCGCGCTGCCCAGCTCCATGCCGAGCGGCTCGCCCGCGGCGGCGACGCCGCCGGGCACCCGCAGCCCGTAGGCCTGCCAGGCGCGCCGGGCCAGCGGCCAGTCCTGCAGGGCGGTCGCGGCGATGCCGACGTTCCACCAGTCCGGGGCGCCGTTCTCCCGGTCCAGCAGCGCGACGGCCCGCAGACCGGCGGCGCGGGCCTGCTCCCAGTCGTGCCGGAACTTGTGCAGCAGGGCGAGGTTGAACCAGGACTCCGCGAGCCAGGGTTCCAGGTCGGCGGCGCGTGTCAGCAGCTCGCCCGCGTCCTCGTACCGGCCGTCGCCGATGAGCGTGAACGCCCGGTCGGTGGCCTGCCGCCAGGAGGCGGAGGGCCGGTGTCGTCCCTTTCCGAAGATCCTCACGATTCCCGCCTGCCAGTTCCATTTCCGCACAGTGGGCTGGCTTGTGCCCCCGGACACCCTCTCCCTCGCATCCAACCACGTACGGCCTCAAAGGCGCTCATTACCCATGGGTTACCCCGTCACGCGCAGGGTCAGACAGCGCCTGGGAGAGTACCCGGCCGAGGGATTCGACAACCTCGGGAGCGTAGTCCCCGGCGGTGGCCAGGCGCAGCTCCTCCAGGGCCAGCAGCGGGCCCTCGGGTCCGGCGTCGCGGGCCTTCTCCTCGTAGGCGTTCACGGCCCGGACGATCCGCGCTGCCAGCGGCTGCTCCGGGTACGGGTCGGCCTGCCGCTCCACGACCGTGGCGACCGCCGCGTCCACCCCGGTCTGCCGTACGACGGCGCCGCCGAGCAGGGCGATGCGCCGCTGCTCCTCGCCGGGCAGCGTGGCGGTGGCCCCGGCCGGGACCGGGTCGACCAGGCTGAGCTGGCCGATGTCGTGCATCAGCGCCGCGTACTCGAGCACGGTCAGCTCGGGGCGGGACAGGCCCAGGTCGCGGCCGACGGCCCGGCTGAGCGCGGCGACGCGGCGGGCGTGCCCGGCGGGGGTGCAGCCGGCCACCTCGGTGGCCCGCGCGAGGGAGGCGATGGTCTGCCGGTAGGTGGCCCGGACGGCGGCGTACCGGCGGACCGAGAGCTGGGTGAGCAGCAGCGGCAGGCAGAAAACGGGCAGCGCCCACAGTCCGGCGACGGCGACCGCGAGCGCCATCACCGCGCCGGTCGCGCACACGGCGGAGCCGATGCCGAGCAGTCCGCGCAGTTCGTCGCGGAGCAGCGGCCCGAAGCGCCAGCGGGTGCGGGAGTGGGCGAGGGCGGCGGCGAGGACGGCGTCGCACAGGGCGGTGAGGACGAGCAGCGCCACGAGCAGCAGGGCGTAGGCGGGACCGTCCCAGCTCCGGAAGGCGCCGCTGTGGAAGAGGGGTTGGAAGCAGACGGCGGCGAATCCGGTGGTGAGGACGCGGCGGGCGAGGTGGTCGAGGGTGGGGGTGCGGCCGCACCAGATGTGCGGGACGCCGCCGAGCAGGGAGGCGGCGAGGACGACGGTGACGACCTGTGCGGCGCTGTGCCCGGTGGGGTGCCCGGCGTCGGGCCCGAGCAGGGCGTACGACAGCGACCCGGCGGTGCCCAGCGGCGCGGTGCGGCGCGCTCCGGCGCCGGACCACCGGGTCAGCTCGCCGACGGCTATGAGCAGGCCGAAGGCGAGCGCGACGCCCGGGTCGGCGATGCCGGTCCACAGGGTGCGGGCGAGGCAGACGGCGGCGGCGACGGCGGCGCAGGCGTGGATGAGCCGCAGTGCGGTCACCGGTGCGCCCCGCTGCGGCGGCCGGCGGCCGGCTGCTGGGCCGGGACCGTGCGCGGGGCGTCGTCGGCGGTGACCGCCGGGTGCCAGCCGTGCCGGCTCAGGGCCCGGACGAGCGCCGTGACCATGCGCGGGTCGAAGTGGCTGCCCGCGCAGCGCTCCAGCTCCTCGACCGCCGCGGCCACCGGGCGGGCCCTGCTGTAGGACCGGGTGGAGGTCATCGCGTCGAAGGCGTCGGCGACGGCGACCACGCGGGCGCACTCGGGGATCTGACCGCCCGCCAGCCCGTACGGGTAGCCGCTGCCGTCGAGCCGTTCGTGGTGGTGCAGGATCGCCGCGCGGGCCTCGCCGAGGAAGGAGATCCCGCGGACCATCTCGTGGCCGTACTCCGGGTGCAGCTCGATGATCCGCCGCTCCTCGGGGGTCAGCGGGCCGTCCTTGCGCAGCAGGCGGGTGGGGACGCCGAGTTTGCCGACGTCGTGCAGGATGCCGGCGAAGCGCAGCACCTCCACGCGTTCGTCGTCCAGGCCGAGTTCGCGGGCGATCAGCACCGAGGCCCGGCCGACCCGCTCGCTGTGGCCGCGGGTGTAGCCGTCCTTGATGTCGACGGCCTGCACCAGGGCGCGGATGGTGGCCTGGTGGGCGGCGCGCTCCCGGTGGTACTGGGCGAAGACCCAGCAGGAGACGCACATCGGCAGCAGCACGAGCAGCGCGGAGACCGGACCGTACCGGCTGCGCCACAGCACGGCCATCATCAGCCCGGCGAGCCCGTGCACCGCGACCGGCGCCAGCGAGCGGGACAGCAGCCCGCCCCAGGCCCGGCCCACCGGCGCCCTCCGCCACTGCCTCGAGGGCGTGGGCGGTACTCCGACGCCCGCGGCGAGGAGGCCTCCGTCGAGCGCGGTGAGGACCACGCAGAAGGCGAGCACGGCCGCCCCCGCGGACACGAGGGCGTAGGGGAAGGCGTGGGCCACGACGGCGTCCCGGCCGCCGAGCGCCCCGTGGACCCGGGCCGCGGCCCACACGGCGAGCGCCGGCTGCGCGGCCCGCCAGACGCGCCGGAGCAGCACCGGCCCGTGCTCGACGTGGGCGAGCAGGGCGGCCGGCAGCGGGACCAGCGCGGCGGCGGGCGGCGGCAGCAGGAAGGCGCCGGCGAGCAGCACGGGGTAGAACGTTCCGCCGAAGCGGCGCCGTACGACGTGGTCACAGGCCGCGTACAGCGCGGCGAGCAGGGCCAGCGCCCACCAGGGCGTGCGGGTGGCGTGCACGGGCAGGGCACAGAGCGCGGCGAGCAGGGCGACACAGGCCACGTAGCCTCGCGCTCTCGCCGGAACCGCCGCCTCCATCGCGCCCTCCCCCGACCGTGCCGGTGCAGGCTCGGAGCCTAGGGCGGGATTCGGGGGGTCCGGGGGCCCATGGCCCGAGGATTAGCACGTTCGGGTGACAGGGCCGGCCGGAGGGCGCGGGGTCAGGACTCCTGCGGTGTCACCGGCGCGGCGGGCGCCTTGGTGACGTCGTGCTCGGGGACGGTCTGCCCGGAGCGGATCAGGTCGATCCGCCCCATGACCTTGGCGCGCAGGTCGGCGGGCACGTCGTCATGGCCGCAGCACCGCTTGACGAGCTTCTTCACGGCCTGCTCCAGGCCGTACTTCTCGAGGCACGGCGAGCATTCCTCGAAGTGGTGCTGGAACTTGTCGCGGTCGACGTCCGGCATCTCGCTGTCGAGGAACTCGTAGAGGTGGTCGAGGACCTCACTGCAGTCCGTCTCGTGCGGCTCTCCGCAGCTCATGAGCCCGAGCCTTTCGCTTCGTTCGACTCTCCGGCGCCCGCCGGGACCAGTCCGCGCTCGCGGGCGTAGTCCTCCAGCATGCCGCGCAGTTGACGGCGGCCCCGGTGCAGCCGGGACATCACCGTACCGATGGGTGTCCCCATGATGTCCGCGATCTCCTTGTACGCAAAGCCCTCTACGTCCGCGAGGTAGACGGCGATGCGGAACTCCTCGGGGATCGCCTGCAGCGCTTCCTTCACGTCCGAGTCGGGCAGGTGGTCGAGCGCCTGCGACTCGGCGGAGCGCAGACCCGTCGACATGTGCGACTCGGCGCGGGCGAGCTGCCAGTCCTCGATCTCCTCGGCCGCGCTGCGCTGGGGTTCGCGCTGCTTCTTGCGGTACGAGTTGATGAAGGTGTTGGTCAGGATCCGGTACAGCCACGCCTTGAGGTTGGTGCCCTCGCGGAACTGGTGGAAGGACCCGTACGCCTTGGCGTAGGTCTCCTGCACCAGGTCCTCGGCGTCGGCCGGGTTGCGCGTCATGCGCAGGGCGGCCGAGTACATCTGGTCGAGGAACTCGAGCGCGTCCCGCTCGAAGCGCGCGCTGCGCTGCGCGGTCGACTCGGAGCCGGTCTCCGGGTCCGCGCTCGTGCCCCGGCCCTCGGGCTGCTCCGCCTGGCCGTTGTCGGTCCCTGCGTCGGTACCGGTGACCGGACCCACCTCCTCAAGTTCCCGGACGGGACCGAGACCGGTCCCACCTGTTTCGGAGGATAGAACACGACCCGTACCCGCCGCCGCTCGAATAGGAGCGGTCCTGGCCGCGTGCAGCACCGTCCAGTCCAGGTCAGCGCGACGCTCACGGCTCGGGCAGATGGTCGAACCCATGCGGCGGACTTCCTCTCCTACGACGTCGGTGCCGGTTCCCCAGCACTTTCTGTTCGCCTCAACAGCGCCCCGCCGCCGGGCATTCCCGGGTCATCCGAGTGAGCCGGCCCACCCCGCGACGCCGTCGGTGATGATCTCCAGGGCCCGCTCCTGGGTGATCCCGGCGCGCTTGGGGACGGCGAACCCGTGATCGCCGCCGGGCACCTCGATCAGCCGGAAATCCCCCTCGGGGAACTCGCCCGGCCTGCCGAAGGGGTCGTTGCCGCCCTGCACGACCAGGGTGGGCGCCCCGGCGCCGAGCAGTTCCGCGGCGCGGGACTTCTCCGGTCGGCCCGGCGGGTGCAGCGGGAAGCTCAGCGCGAGCACGGCGTGCGCGCCCAGCTCGGCGGCGGTGCGGCAGGCGACCCGGGCGCCGGCGCTGCGGCCGCCGGCGACGACGGGCAGTCCTGGCTCCGCCAGCGCGGGCCACAGACCGCGCCAGCCGGTGTCCAGGGTCTTCGGCGCGGGCGCGAGCTTCTTGCCCGCCACCCGCCAGGGCTGCTCGACGAGGGCCACGGTCACCCCGTGCCCGGGGAGCACCCGGGCGAGCGCCTGGAGGTCGCGGGCCTCGACGCCGCCTCCGGCGCCGTGGCTCAGCGCGAGCACGAGCCAGGCCCCGCCGGCCCGGTGCCAGGTGATCCGGGCCTCGCCGGCGTCCGTCGGGACGGTCTGTGTGGTCATGGTGGTCACGTCAGAAGAGTGTGCCGACTTCCGGGCCTTCCAGCTCCTTCAGCAGCTCCGGGCCGCCGTTGCGGACGTTGCTGACGGCGGTGGAGACCGGGTAGGCGCGCATCAGGCCGTGCGGGGGCGGGGCGAGCAGCTCGCGCAGGCCGTCCGGGTCGGTGCGCGCGGGGTCCAGCCAGGCGTCCCAGCGGTCCGGGGTGAGCATGAGCGGCATCCGGGGGTGGATGTCGGCGAGGGAGTGCGGTCCCTCGGCGGGGGCCACGGCCAGCGGGGTCCGCTCCGCCTCCGTGGTGATCACCGAGCAGGTGACCCACCAGGCGGACGGGTGGTCGTCGGGCAGGGTCCGGTCGCGCCAGAACTCGTACAGGCCGGCCATCGCGAAGACCGAGCCGTCGGCGGGCAGCACGAAGTACGGCTGCTTGCGCGGCCGCTTCTTCCTGCCCTCGGTCTCCAGCTCGCGCTCCTGGGCGCCGGTGACCCACTCGTAGTAGCCGTCGGCGGGCAGGATGCAGCGCCGGGCGGCGAAGGCGCGGCGGTAGGAGGGCTTCTCGTGCACGGTCTCGGCGCGCGCGTTGATCATCCGGGCGCCGCCCTCGGGCGTCTTGGACCAGGAGGGCACCAGGCCCCACTTCAGCCTGCGCAGCTGCCGAACCGGACGCGGGTCCTCGGCGTCTTTCAACGGGCGGTCCAGGACGGCGTAGACCTCCTTGGTCGGAGCCACGTTGTAGTCCGGCTCGAGGGTCTCCTCCGGCTCCCACTTCTCGACCTCGAAGATTCCGGCGAGATCCTCGGGCCCACGACTGGATGCATACCGTCCGCACATACGTGCCACACTGCCAGACTCCGTACGAGGACAGGAGCTGCTCGGTCACATGGAAAGCCTCACCGCCGGCCTCTGGGACCGGCTCACCGGCACCCAGCCCGACCCCGACCTGTGGGTGGTGCTGGCCACCGGGGTCGCCGCGCTGGCCGTCGTCGTACCGCACACCCTGTGGCGCATAGCCCGCAACGCCATCACGATCGCGCACGAGGGCGGGCACGGTCTGGTCGCGCTGCTCACCGGGCGGCAGCTCACCGGCATCCGCCTGCACTCCGACACCAGCGGCCTCACGGTCAGCCGGGGCAAGCCGTACGGGCTGGGCATGATCCTCACCGCGGCGGCGGGGTACACGGCGCCCTCGCTGCTGGGCCTGGGCGGCGCCGCGCTGCTGGCCACCGGCCGGATCACCCTGCTGCTGTGGGCGGCCACCGCCCTGCTGCTCGTCATGCTGGTGATGATCCGCAACGCTTACGGGGTACTGACCGTGGTGCTGGCCGGCGGCGCCTTCCTGCTGGTGTCGTGGCTCACGGGGCCGCAGGTGCAGGCGGCGTTCGCGTACGCGGTGGTGTGGTTCCTGCTGCTCGGCGGGGTACGGCCGCCGTTCGAGCTGCAGGCCAAGCGCATGCGGGGAGGCGCGGGCGACTCCGACGCCGACCAGCTTTCCCGGCTGACGCACGTGCCGGCGGGGCTGTGGCTGTTCCTGTTCCACGCGGTGTCCCTGTGCTCCCTGATCGGCGGGGGCCGCTGGCTGCTGGAAGGTTGATGCCGGGCCCTCCTTATAAAGTGGCCCCATGGCCCCGAACACCGCGCACCCCGCCCTCTGGCCCGCCCCGCACGCGAGCGGAGCCGTCGACGCGACGGTCCACGTGCCCGGGTCCAAGTCGGTGACCAACCGAGCCCTCGTGCTGGCCGCCCTCGCCTCCGAGCCCGGCTGGCTGCGCCGCCCGCTGCGCTCCCGCGACACCCTGCTGATGGCCGGCGCCCTGCGGGCCATGGGCGTGGAGATCGAGGAGACCGTGTCGTCCAGCTCCTCGGTCGCCGGCGGCCCGGACGGCTCCGGCGAGGCCTGGCGCGTGCTGCCGACCGGCCTGCAGGGTCCGGCCACGGTCGACGTCGGCAACGCCGGCACGGTGATGCGCTTCCTGCCGCCGGTGGCCGCGCTGGCCGACGGCCCGATCCGGTTCGACGGGGACCCGCGGTCGTACGAGCGCCCCCTCCACGGCGTGATCGACGCGCTGCGGGTGCTCGGCGCCCGGATCGACGACGACGGCCGGGGCGCGCTGCCGCTGACCGTGCACGGCGCGGGTGCGCTGGACGGCGGTCAGGTGTCGATCGACGCCTCCTCGTCCTCCCAGTTCGTCTCGGCGCTGCTGCTGTCCGCCCCGCGCTTCAACCAGGGCGTCGAGGTCCGGCACACCGGGGCCTCCCTGCCCTCCCTGCCGCACATCCGGATGACCGTGGACATGCTGCGCGCGGTCGGCGCCCAGGTGGACACCCCGGAGTCGGGCGGCGAGCCGAACGTGTGGCGGGTGACGCCTGGCGCGCTGCTCGGCCGGGACCTGACGATCGAGCCGGACCTGTCCAACGCGCAACCGTTCCTCGCGGCCGCCCTGGTCACCGGCGGCAAGGTGCTGATCCCGGACTGGCCGGAGCGGACCACCCAGCCTGGTGACCGGCTGCGGGAGATCTTCACCGAGATGGGCGGCTCCTGCGAGCTGACCGAGTTCGGTCTGGTCCTCACCGGCTCGGGCGCCGTGCACGGCATCGACGTCGACCTGAGCGACGTCGGCGAGCTGACCCCGGGCATCGCCGCGGTCGCCGCGCTCGCCGACTCCCCCTCCACCCTGCGGGGCGTGGCCCATCTGCGGCTGCACGAGACGGACCGGCTGGCCGCGCTCACCAAGGAGATCAACGAACTGGGCGGCGACGTGACCGAGACCGCCGACGGCCTGCACATCCGTCCGCGCCCGCTGCACGGCGGGGTGTTCCACACCTACGAGGACCACCGCATGGCCACCGCCGGCGCGGTCATCGGCCTGGCGGTCGAGGGCGTGCGGATCGAGAACGTGGCGACGACGGCGAAGACCCTGCCGGACTTCCCCGAGCTGTGGACCGGGATGCTGGGGAACTGACGGGCGGACTGGGATCATGCGCCGCTACGGCAAGCACACCGACGAGGACGACATCCGCAGCCGTCCCAACCGCAAGGGCAACCGGCCGCGTACCAACATCCGGCCCAAGCACGAGGACGCGGCCGAGGGCATGGTCCTCACGGTCGACCGGGGCCGGCTGACCTGCCTGGTCGGGGACCGGACCGTGACGGCGATGAAGGCCAGGGAGCTGGGCCGCAAGGCGGCCGTCGTGGGCGACCGGGTGGCCCTGGTCGGGGATCTGTCCGGCAAGAAGGACACCCTCGCGCGGATCGTGCGCATCGAGGAGCGCACGTCGGTGCTGCGCCGCACCGCGGACGACGACGACCCCTACGAGCGGGTGGTCGTCGCCAACGCCGACCAGCTGGCGATCGTCACGGCCCTCGCCGACCCCGAGCCGCGCCCGCGTCTGATCGACCGCTGCCTGGTGGCGGCGTACGACGGCGGCCTCGAGCCGCTGCTGGTGATGACGAAGTCCGACCTCGCCCCGCCGGACAAGCTGCTGGAGCTGTACGGCGCGCTGGACATCCCGTACGTCGTCACCAGCCGGGAGGAACTGGAGAACGACGCCGCCGCCGACCGGGTGCGCGCGTTCCTGGACGGGCGGATCACCGCGTTCGTGGGCCACTCCGGCGTGGGCAAGACGACCCTGGTCAACGCGCTCGTCCCGGCGGACCTCCGGCGTACGACCGGCCATGTCAACGCGGTGACGGGCCGCGGCCGCCACACCACCACCTCCGCGCTCGCGCTGCCCCTCACCGGGGCGGCCGACTGGGTCATCGACACCCCGGGCGTGCGCTCCTTCGGCCTGGCGCACATCGATCCCTCCCGGGTGATCCACGCCTTCCCGGACCTGGAGCCGGGCACCGAGGGCTGCCCGCGCGCGTGCAGCCACGACGAGCCGGACTGCGCGCTGGACGCGTACGTCGAGGAGGGCCACGCCGACCCGGCGCGGCTGTACTCGCTGCGCCGGCTGCTGGCCACGCGGGACCGCAGGGAGGGCGACTGAACTCCGCGGGGTTTGCCGGGGGTCGCGTTCGGTAAGTGCATAATCGCACCGAGCCGGAGATCCGGACCTACGGGAGGACCGCACATGGCGTGGCTGCTGGTCATAGTGGCCGGGATTCTGGAGACCGGTTTCGCCGTGTGCCTCAAGCTCTCGCACGGGTTCACCCGGCTGTGGCCGACGATCGCCTTCGCGTCCTTCGCCCTGGGCAGCTTCGGCCTGCTGACCCTGTCCCTGAAGAAGCTCGACGTCGGCCCCGCGTACGCCGTGTGGACCGGGATCGGCGCGGCGGGCACCGCGATCTACGGCATGGTCTTCCTCGGCGACCTGGTGTCGACGCTGAAGATCGTCTCGATCTCCTTCGTCATCGTCGGCGTGATCGGCCTGCAGCTCTCGGGCTCGGCGCACTAGGTCGTGTCCGCAAAGTCGCGTCGTTCGCCCGCAGGGCGGGCGTCGCGGCGTCCGGTGCGTGCTCTGGGGGTCCCCCCGGCCGAAGGCTGGGGGAGTGCCGGCCGGATGCCCTCGTACTGGGTGTACTCGGGCTTTCGGCCGGTGCGGCGAGAGTGCGTGCCGGGCGTCGTGACGCAGACGCGACTTTGCGGACACGGCCTAGCCGCCGCCCGCGCCCGGCGTCGGCTCAGCGCTCACACCAGGTGCCGGACCAGGACGCCGCGCACCAGTTCCGCCACGCCGTCCTCCCCCGGTGGCGCCGCGACGCAGGACAGGGCGAGGCGCACGGCCAGTTCGCAGGAGCGGGTCAGATCGGCGGTGTCCTCCGTGGCCGCGGCGGGGCCGGCCAGCGCGGTCACCGCCCGGTCCCGCACCAGCCGTACGAGGTCGCCGGGCGAGGGCAGCGGGCCGTCCGCCCGGCGCTGCGCCGGCACGGCGGAGGAGGACCGCACCGCGGCCGGGGCCGGCGCCGGCAGGCGCTCGCTCCAGCACCCGGTGAGCATGGCCCGCACCAGCGCGCTGTCCCGGGCCGCCGCCGCCGTCCACTCCGCGGTGGCGGCGAGCCGGTCACGCGGGTCGGTGTGCGCGGCGAGGGCCCGTTCCACCCCGGCGAGATAGCCGTCGGCCGCCCGCCGCACCAGCGCCCTGGCCAGCCCCTCCTTGCTGCCGAACTCGTTGTACAGCGTCTGCCGGGACACCCCGGCCGCCGCGGCCACGTCGACCATCCGCACCGCGGACCACGGCCGGCGCGCGAGCGCCGTGGCGGCGGCGTCCAGTAGGGATTCCCGGGCCGCAGGCATCATCGCCTCCCTGGGGCGGACAACTCTGCGCCCAGATTTGACGCGCTCCCAGGCGCTGTCAAGGGTGCGCGGGCCACCGTCGCGCCCCGCCCGGCCCCAGCCCCTTGTGGCCCCGCGGTGTCCGGGGCAGATACGGTCGAGGCATGCCGGACTACCTCGACGACCTCCGCCTCGCCCACGTACTCGCGGACGCGGCCGACGCCACCACCATGGACCGTTTCAAGGCGCTCGACCTGAAGGTGGAGACCAAGCCGGACATGACTCCGGTGAGCGAGGCGGACAAGGCGGCGGAGGAACTGATCCGCGGTCACCTCAAGCGGGCCCGGCCACGGGACGCGGTGCTCGGGGAGGAGTACGGCGTCGAGGGCACGGGGCCCCGCCGCTGGGTGATCGACCCGATCGACGGCACGAAGAACTACGTCCGGGGCGTGCCGGTCTGGGCCACCCTCATCTCGCTCATGGAGGCGGGCGAGGGCGGCTACCACCCGGTCGTCGGCCTCGTCTCCGCTCCCGCCCTCGGCCGCCGCTGGTGGGCCGCGAAGGACCACGGCGCCTTCACCGGCCGCAGTCTGACCTCCGCGTCCCGCATCCACGTCTCCCAGGTCGGCGAGCTGGCGGACGCGTCGTTCGCGTACTCCTCGCTCTCCGGCTGGGAGGAGCAGGGCCGCCTGGACGGCTTCCTCGACCTGACCCGCGAGGTGTGGCGCACGCGCGCGTACGGCGACTTCTGGCCATACATGATGGTCGCGGAGGGCTCCGTCGACATCTGCGCCGAGCCGGAGCTGTCCCTGTGGGACATGGCGGCCAACGCGATCATCGTCACCGAGGCCGGCGGCGCCTTCACCGGGCTCGACGGCCGTCCGGGCCCGCACAGCGGCAACGCGGCGGCCTCCAACGGACTGCTGCACGACGTCCTGCTGGAGCACCTCGACCGGCGCCGCTGAGCACCCGGCGAGTTCCGCGCGCGCCCTCAACTGGCCGCGCGCGCCCTCTTGTTGACCCGCTCTTTACCGGGCACTCTGAGGTCGACCCCCACTTGTGAACTTGTGAATCCGTGCACAACGTCATGGATTCCTAGGAGGTGGCCTCATCCCATGCTCGTCCGAGACGCCATGAGCACGGTGGTCCTCACCGTCGGACCCGCCCACACCCTCCGTCAGGCAGCCGCCCTGATGTCCGCCCGCCACGTCGGCGCCGCCGTGGTCCACGACCCCGACGCCGGTGGCGTCGGCATCCTCACCGAACGCGACATCCTCAACTCCGTCGGCCTCGGCCAGAACCCCGACACGGAACGCACCCACGCCCACACCACCACCGACGTCGTCTTCGCCACCCCGACCTGGACCCTCCAGGAGGCGGCCCGGGCCATGACCCGCGGCGGTTTCCGGCACCTGGTGGTCCTCGACCGCGGCGAGCCCGTCGGCATCGTGTCGGTCCGCGACATCATCCGCTGCTGGGCCCCGGCCCGGGAGCCCGCACCGGCGCTCTGAGCACACACGGGCGGGCCGGACCCCCGAGGGGATCCGGCCCGCCCGGCCGCTCTCGGGCCGACCCGGGCGGATCAGCCGCGCAGTGCCCGCACGGCCGACTCCAGCCGCTTGCCGAAGTCGGCGTCGGCGGTGCGGAAGTTGCCGATCGCGCGCTCGGCGATGTCCTCGCGCGAGACCTGGGAGATCGCCCCGGCCAGGTTGCCGACCAGGCGCTCCTTCTCCTCCTCCGACATCAGCCGGTAGAGGTTGCCCGCCTGCACGAAGTCGTCGTCCTCGGCGTGCAGCGGCGTCGGGTGGTCGCCGGTGCCGGCCGTGAAGCCGTCGAACGGCTGCCACAGCGGCCGGCCGGTCTGCCGCGGACCCCCGAAGCTGTTCGGCTCGTAGTTCTTCGCACCACCGTGCCGGCCGTCGTAGAGGTAGCCGTCCCGGGAGTTGGTGCGCGCCCCGGCGGCGTGCGGGCGGTTGACCGGCAGGTGGTCGGCGTTGATGCCGACGCGGTAGCGGTGCGCGTCGCCGTACGCGAACAGGCGGCCCTGGAGCATCTTGTCGGGCGAGGGGCCGATGCCCGGCACGAAGTGCGCGGGCGAGAAGACCGACTGCTCGACCTCGGCGAAGACGTTGCGCGGGTTGCGGTTCAGCTCCAGCCTGCCGATCTCCATGACCGGGTAGTCGGCGTGCGGCCACACCTTGGTCAGGTCGAACGGGTTGAAGCGGTACGTGGCGGCGTCCGCCGCCGGCATGATCTGCACGCCCACGGTCCAGCTCGGGAAGTCGCCGCGCTCGATCGACTCGCGCAGGTCGCGCTGGTGGGAGTCGGGGTCCCTGCCCGCGAGGATCTCCGCCTCGGCGGCGGTGAGGTTCTTGATCCCCTGGTCGGTCTTGAAGTGGTACTTGACCCAGAAGACCTCTCCGGCCTCGTTGTTCCACTGGTAGGTGTGCGAGCCGAAGCCGTCCATGTGCCGGTACGACGCCGGGATGCCGCGGTCGCCGAACAGCCAGGTGACCTGGTGGGTGCTCTCCGGGCTCAGGCTCCAGAAGTCCCAGACGTTGTCCGCCTCCTGCGAGCCCGTGTACGGGTCGCGCTTCTGGGTGTGGATGAAGTCCGGGAACTTGATCGCGTCGCGGATGAAGAACACCGGGGTGTTGTTGCCGACGAGGTCGTAGTTGCCCTCCTCGGTGTAGAACTTCAGCGAGAAGCCGCGGGGGTCCCGGACCGCGTCGGCCGCGCCCAGGTTGCCGGCCACGGTGGAGAAGCGCAGGAAGGTCTCGGTCTCCTTGCCGACCCCGGAGAGGAAGGCGGCGCGCGTGTACGGGGTGACGTCGGCGGTCACCGTGAAGGTGCCGTACGCCCCCGCGCCCCGGGCGTGCACGACGCGCTCCGGGATGCGCTCGCGGTTGAAGTGGGCCAGCTTCTCCAGGAGCAGCTGGTCCTGCACGAGCACCGGGCCGCCGACGCCCGCCGTCTCGCTGTTCTGGTTGTCGGCCACCGGTGCACCGGCCTCCGTGGTGAGCGGTCCCTGCGACACGTGCGCCTCCTGCGTCATTACCGACCAGTCCTGTCCATTGGTCAAAGTCAGCTTTGATCCTACATTGGACATTGTCCAAGTCAAACGCCGTTCCAAAGTCACACCTGTTCGGGATCTGGTCCTCTTGCTGTTACGCTGCTTCCATGAGCGACCTACTGGAACGGCTGCGCGGACGCGGATGGCGGATGACCGCACAGCGACGCGTGGTGGCCGAGGTTCTCGACGGCGAGCACGTCCACATGACGGCCGACGAGGTCCATGCGCGGGCCGTCACGAAGCTGCCGGAGATCTCCCGGGCGACCGTCTACAACACGCTGGGCGAGCTGGTGACCCTCGGTGAGGTGATCGAGGTCACGACGGACAAGCGCGCCAAGCGCTACGACCCGAACGCACACCGGCCGCACCACCACCTGGTCTGCGCCCGCTGCGGCGCGATCCGCGACGTGCACCCCACGGGCAACCCGCTGGCGGATCTCCCCGACACCGAGCGCTTCGGCTTCACGGTGTCGGACGTCGAGGTGACGTACCGCGGACTGTGCCCGAGCTGCGCGGGCGCGTGAGACAGGGCGTGTGACGCCGGACGTACGAGGAGAGGGGCCGCGGCCCCTCTCCTTTTTCGCGCGCTCACTCCCGGGGAAGCGGAAATGACCGAGGGCCGGAATCCGTTTCCGGATTCCGGCCCTCGGCCTTCAGTAGCGGGGACAGGATTTGAACCTGCGACCTCTGGGTTATGAGCCCAGCGAGCTACCGAGCTGCTCCACCCCGCGTCGGTGAACACGACACTACGGGAGGGAAGCCCACGGAGGCAAATCCATTACCGGCTAGTGGGCCGGGTCACGCCGAGAGCTCTTCCCGCAGGGCGTCCCGCAGCCGGCCCGCCCGCTCGGACACCTCCGCCGGACCCAGCGCCACCGCCCGGTCGGCCCACTTCTGCCCCTCCGCCAGCTCGCCGCGACGCGCGTAGACCAGGGCCAGGCGGAGCGCCGCCCGACCGTGCCCGGCGTCGGCCGCCCGGGTCCACCACACCGCCGCCTCGGGCTCGCTGCCCTCGCGGGCCAGCAGCAGGCCGAGGTTGAACGCCCCGTTGCGCGATCCGGCCTCGGCCGCCGCCCGGTACCAGCGCGCGGCCTCGACCACGTCGCCCCGGGCCGCGGCGAGCATGCCCACCCGCACCTGGGCCCGGCGGTGCCCCTGGGAGGCCGCCCGCTCGTACCACTCCTCGCACTCGGTCTTCTCGTGCACGATCTCGCCCAGCTCGTGCGCCGGCTCCGGGGGCCGGCGCGCGTCCAGCAGGGTCGCGAGCCGGTACGCCGCCTCCGGATTGCCGCCGCCCGCCGCGCAGCGCAGGTGCCGCTCGGCCCCCTGCTCGTCGCCCTCGCGCAGCCGGGCGATCCCGACCTGCAGGGCGGCCTCGGTGTGCCCGGCGGCGGCCGCGCGCTCGTACCAGCGCAGCGCGATCGCGGCGTCCTCCTCGGTGCCCCGTCCGGCGTGCAGGATGCCCAGGTTGAACGCGGCGTCCACGCTGCCCGCCTCGGCCGCCTTGGAGAACCAGGGCTCGGCGCCGGACGGGTCGTCGCCCTGGAGCAGCAGGATGGCCAGCGCGTTCGCCGCCTCCCGGTGCCCGGCGTACGCCGCGCGCCGGTACCACTGCTCGGCCTGCGCGATGCGGCCCTGCTCGGCGCAGAGCAGCCCGAGGTTGTAGGCGCCGTTGTCGTCCCCGGCGTCCAGCGCGGCCCGGTACCAGCGCTCGGCGGTCTGGGTCTCGCCGCGCTCGGCGTGCAGGGCGCCCAGCGCGTTGGCCGCGTTGCCGTCGCCGTCCTGGGCGGCCCTGAGCCACCACACGGCGGCGCTCTCGGTGTCCCCGGCGTCGCGCAGCAGGAACCCCAGCGCGCAGGCGGCCCGGGCCTCCCCGTCCTTGGCGGAGGTCAGGTACCAGCGCCCGGCCTCCTTCAGGTCCCCCCGCTTCTCCAGGATCGCGCCGAGGTGCAGCGCGGCCCGCCGGTGGCCGCGCGCGGCGGCCTGCCGGTACCACTGCTCGGTCTCCTTGACAGCGTTGTCGGACCCGGCCTCGTCCGCCGCGCCGGCCTTCTTGTCGAGCGCGCGCGCCAGCCGGTAGGCGGCCTCCCGGTGCCCGCGCTCGGCGGCGGCCCGCATCCAGTCCCCGGCCTCGGCGTCCCCGCGGTGCTCCAGCAGGTCGGCGAGGGCGTAGGCGCCCAGTGCGTGGCCCTGCTCGGCGGACTGGCGCAGCCAGTACTCGGCGGCGGGCTCGTCCCCGCGCTCCCGGTGGTGGCGGCCCAGCGCGTGCGCGGCGGCGGCGGAGCCGGCCACGGCGGCGATCCGCCACCAGCCGGCGGCCTCCTCGGCGTAGCCGCGCTGGTGCAGCAGGACACCCAGGTTGTTGGCGGCGGCGCGGTCGCCGGCCGCGGTGGCCGCGCGCAGGTGGGGCTCGGCCCCGTCGAAGTCTCCACTGCGCAGCAGCATGGCGCCGAGGACGCTCATCGCCTCGGTGTCGCCGGTCCGCGCGGCGAGCCGGAGGCGTGCGTCCTCGGCGACGTCCCCCGTGTCGCCCATTTCGTCCCGGGTCGGCCCCTCACCCGGAGACTGCACAAATCGCCCTGTCCTGAACAGAGTTGCCTTGTCCCCCATAACGTCCATCGTCGCACCACCTGCAACCTTGGTACACCCGGTATACCGCAGCCCGTGAGGTCACTTCAGCGTTTTGTCGACATGCCCACAGAGAGATAAGTCAAACACAGACAGCCCAACTCCCCACGGCG
This sequence comes from Streptomyces sp. NPDC038135, assembly GCF_055601245.1. Classification (NCBI taxonomy): domain Bacteria; kingdom Bacillati; phylum Actinomycetota; class Actinomycetes; order Kitasatosporales; family Streptomycetaceae; genus Streptomyces; species Streptomyces sp. NPDC038135. Next base: position 220,054 of record NZ_JBVJXS010000001.1, read on the forward strand.
GCGCGGCCGTCCCGTTCGATCTGTACATGAGTTCGCACACCACGAAGGCCCGGATCCCTGTAAGGAATCCGGGCCTTCGTTTCCAGTAGCGGGGACAGGATTTGAACCTGCGACCTCTGGGTTATGAGCCCAGCGAGCTACCGAGCTGCTCCACCCCGCGCCGTTGCTCAGCAACCGTACCACGGCGCGGGGTGGCCTTGATCAGCTCTTGCCGCCGCTCCCGGACTTGTCGCCGCCGGCCGCCTTGTCCGCCTTGGCCTGGGCTTCCTCGGCCCGCTTCAGCGCGGCCTCGAGATCGTCCTGCGCCTTGGCGTACGCGGACCAGTCGGGCTTCGGCTTCTGCAGGGCCTCCTGCCCGGCCTCGAAGGCCTTCTGCGCGTCGTCGAGCGCCTGCCTGACCGTCGGGTTGCCGGTGTCGGGCGGGTTGTTCCCGGTCTTCGGCGGTGGTGTGGTCGAACCCTCCACACCGAACACCTTGTTGAGCGCCTCGTCCAGGGTGTCCTCGAAGGCGGTCCTGCCCTCGTAGGTGACCAGCACCTTGCGCAGCAGCGGGTACTTCAGCTCACCGCCGCGGACGTAGACCGGCTCCGCGTACAGCAGTCCGCCGTCCAGCGGCACGGTCAGCAGATTGCCGTACTCGACCTTGGAGTGGCCTCTGCTCAGCAGGCTGATGGTCTCGGCGATGTCCTGCTCGGAGTTGAACTGGCTCTGGACCTGTTTCGGCCCGTCGACGGTCGTGCTGGTCGGCAGTTTCAGGAGTCTGATCTTGCCGTAGTCGGCGGTCCGCGGGTCGGAGTCGACGGCCATGAAGGCGCTGAGGTTGTCGCGCCCGTTCGGCGTGAACGTCGTCGTCAGCGAGAACGCCTGCGCGCTCTGGTCCGGCATCCTCATGCTCAGGTAGTACGGCGGCACGGCGCTGCGCGAGTCGTTGGTCGGGTCGTCGGGCACCTCCCACACCTCGCTGCCGCTGAGGAAGGTCTGCGCGTCGGTCACGTGGTACCGGGTGAGCAGCTCGCGCTGGACCTTGAACAGGTCCTGCGGGTAGCGCAGATGCTCCATCAGGTCGGCGGAGATGTCCGCGCGCGGCTGGACCGTGCCGGGGAAGGCCTTCATCCAGGTCTTCAGCACGGGGTCCGCGGCGTCCCACTGGTAGAGCTTGACCTCGCCGGTGTACGCGTCGACGGTCGCCTTCACCGAGTTGCGGATGTAGTTGACCTGGTTCTGCTGGGCCACCACCGCGCGGGAGTTGTTCGTCGCGGTCAGCGAGTCGGCGGTCGTGTCGCCGAGCGTCGTGCGGGAGGCGTACGGATAGCCGTTGGTGGTCGTGTACGCGTCGACGATCCACTGGATGCGGTGGTTCACCACGGCCGGGTATGCGTCGCCGTCGATGGTCAGCCAGGGGGCCACCGCCTCGACACGCTCCTTGGGGGTGCGGTTGTAAAGGATCCGCGAACCCTTGCCGATCGCGCCCGAGTAGAGGATCTGCGGCTCGTTGAACGCCACCGCGTAGGCGGCCCGGTTGACCGGGTTGTCGAGGTTGACCCCGCTCTTGCCCTGGTAGCTGGTGGTCTTCTCGCCCTCGTCGTCGGAGTAGTCGACCTCCTTCTGGGGGCCGCCGACGATCGAGTAGGTGGTGGTCTTCTCGCCGTAGTAGATCTGCTGCTTGTAGGTGCCGAGGGAGCCCTCGGACGGCAGGTTCTTCTCGGTGAAGACCGGCCGGCCCTCGGCGTCGGCCTCGGTGCCCTTGGCGGCGACCGCGCCGTAGCCGTGCGTGTAGCGGAAGTGGTCGTTGATCCAGTTGTTCTTCGGGATGCCGCCCAGGTTCAGCTCGCGCAGGCCGATGACGGTGTCCTGCTCCTTGCCGTCCTTGGCGTACCGGTCGACGTCGAGGTTGGTCGGGAACCCGTAGTAGTTCCGGATCTGCTGGAGCTGCTGGAACGTCGGCGACACGATGTTCGGGTCCATGATGCGGATGCTGGCCGTGTCGCCCACCTGATCGCGCAGCTTGGTCTTGTCCTCGGTGGTGGACTTGCCGGCGTACTCGGTGACCTTGGTGTCGTCGATGCCGTACGCCTCGCGCGTCGCCTTGAGGTTCTTCTGGACGTACGGGGCTTCCTTGGCCTGTTCGTTGGGCTGGACCTGGAACTTCTGCACGATGGCCGGGTACAGGCCGCCGATCAGGATCGCGGAGAGGACCATGAGCCCGAAGCCGATGACGGGCAGCTGCCAGGTGCGCCGCCACAGCGTGGCGAAGAACAGCAGCGCGCAGATGACGGCGATGCAGAACAGGATCGTCTTGGCCGGCAGGTAGGCGTTGGCGTCGACGTAGCGCAGGCCGGTCCAGTTGCCGGTCGCCTTGAAGTCGCTGGACTTGACGGCCAGCCCGTACCGGTCGAGCCAGTAGGCGACCGCCTTCAGCGCCACGAAGACGCCGAGGAGCACGGACAGGTGCCCGGTCGCCGCGGCGGTGGCGCGGGCGCCCGGGCTGGTGACGCGCAGCCCGCCGTACAGGTAGTGGGTGAGCGCGGCGGCGATCAGGCACAGGATCGCGGTGGCGAAGCCGAAGCCCAGCAGGAACCGGTACCAGGGCAGGTCGAAGGCGTAGAAGGACACGTCGAGGTGGAACTGCGGGTCCTTCTGGTGGAAGGGCACGCCGTTGACCCACATCAGCCAGGTGCGCCACTGGCCCGCCGCGGAGGCGCCGGCGATCAGACCGACGAGGCAGGCGACCGCGACCAGCAGCCAGGTCTTGTACGGCGCGATGCCCATCCGGTAGCGGTCGAGGCTCTGCTGCTCCATCGACATGGCGCTCAGCGGCGGCCGCAGCCGGTGGGCCAGCCAGATGTTGAGACCGACGGCGAGGGCCATCAGCAGCCCGAAGACGAAGAACAGCCCGATCTTGGTCCACAGCGTGGTGGTGAACACGGACGAGTAGTGCACCGACCGGTACCAGAGCCAGTCGGTCCAGAACCCCGCGAACATGGTGAACACCATGCCGAGGACGGCGAGGACGCCCAGTGTCACGAGCAGGGCCCGGGCCCGCCGGGACGGGCGTCCCGCTCTGATCCGTGGCCCCGTCGGGCCTCCGCCGCGGTCCGGCATCTGGAAAGCCAAGGTGCGCACCTCGAAGTTCGCTGTCGATACGTCAGGCCCCCGATTTCACGGGCCGGCCGAGGCCCCCCGTGATCGCGGGCCACACCTATGCAACTTACTCACGGTTCACTCGGTTCCCGATTCCGCCCGGGAACGAGGCAGGATTGTGACCATGTCCAACACTCCCATGGCAGCGAACCCGCTCACCCGGGCCGTACTCGAGATCGACGAGTACGCCTCCGGCCTCGGCTGGGACCAGCCCGCCCGCCTCTTCGCCCTCGTAGACACCGCACGACTGCGGGCCCAGGAACCCTCGCTCGCCACCCAGCTCGGCCTCGACGACGAGTCCGAGACGGTCGGCCTCACCCCGATCGAGCAGGACGAGGTGCCGACGGACAAGCCGCTCGACGAGTTCCTCGGCACCATCGCCTGGCCGGACGCGGTGGTGGGCTGCGCGCTCACCGTGGAGCGCCTGATGCTGCCGCCGTCCGCAGAGGCGCAGGTCCCGCAGGGCCTGAGCGAGGCCAAGCTGGCGAAGTGGGTGGCGGAGCACCCCGAGCGCCAGGAGGTGCGCATGACGGTCGCGGTGCTGCGCGACGGCGGCCGCGAGTCGGCGCTGCGCCTGCGCGAGAAGGACTCGGCGACGGAGGTCCTGACGGGGCCGGAGCTGGTGCCGGGCCTGGCCGAGGCGCTGGCCGCGACCTTCGCGGACTGATCTCCTCCGGTACGGCGATGGGGGCGCTCCCGGTGATCGGGAGCGCCCCCAGCCGCGTTCACGGGGCCGCCGTCAGCCCTTGGTGGTGCACTTCGGCAGGGCGGCGGTGTCGCCGCCGCGGATGTCCTTGAGCGCGTCGAGCGCGTCGCCGATGGTCTTCACCTTGACGAGCGTGAGCCCGCTCGGGGTGTCCTTGGCGGCCGCCGCGCAGTTGTCGGCGGGGGTGAGGAAGTACCGGGCGCCCTTGCTGCGCGCGCCGACGGTCTTCATCTCGATGCCGCCGATCGGCCCGACGGTCCCCTTGTCGTCGATGGTGCCGGTGCCGGCGACGAAGTTGCCGCCGGTGAGGCTGCCGGGGGTGAGCTTGTCGTAGATGCCGAGCGCGAACATCAGTCCGGCGCTGGGGCCGCCGACGTCGGCGAGCTTGATGTCGATGCTGAACGGGAAGGTGTGGTCGGTCCCGGCGGAGATCCCCACGATGGCGCGGCGGGCGCCGCTGTCGTGCGAGGTCGCCGTCGTGATGGCGACGTCCCGGGTCTTCGTCGCCGTGCCGTGCTGCTTCTCGGCGGCGGCCTGCTCCTTGGCCGGGACGACGGTGAAGACGACCTTCTGGCCGGGCTTGTGCCGGGTGACGTACTCGGCGACATCGGACGGCTGCTTGACGGCCGTCCCGTCCACGGCCTTGATCACGTCCCCGGCGTGCAGCCTGCCCTCGGCCGGCGAGCCCTTGACGACGGTGGAGACGATCACCCAGGACTTCACCGGGACGCCCAGCTCCTTCAGGGCGGCGACCTTGGCGCTCTCCTGGGACTGGCTGAACTCCTCGGCGTTCTCCTGGGTGGACTGCTGCTCGGTCTTGCCGTCCGGGTAGAGGGTGTCGTGCGGCACGACCTTGCTGTCGTGCGCCAGCCAGCCGTAGACGGCCTCGACCAGGTTCATCCGGAAGTCGGCGCTGGTGACCCGGACGGTGGTCATGTTCAGGTGGCCGTCCGTGGCGTACGTCCTGTGGCCCGAGATCTGCAGCACCGGCTCGCCGTCGTGCTCCCCGAGCGTGTTCACGGTCGGCCCGGGGGACATCTCCGCGTACGGCACGGGGATGAGCACACCCGCGCACAGGAGCGCGATCAGCATCAGGGTGGAGGCGAGCATCGTCGCGGTGCGGCGTGGCATGTCACGACAGTACGGGACGCCCCTGTCAGCGCACCGTCAGGGCACCTCTCCTCAGGCGCCGGGGGCGCCCGAGTGGGTCTTCTTCTCCATGGCCTCGCGGAACCGGGCGTAACCGTCCAGCTCGGGGCCGTCGCTGCGGATTCTCCGGGTCCGATTGGCCCAACTGCCCCACAGTCCGGCCGCGACCGCGGCAACCAGCGGAATCAGCAACCAGGCGAGCGCCGCCATGCCGACCTCCCAACCCCATGAAGCGTCCGCGACTGACTGATCAGCAGATTAACCATCCGCACTGCCAACGCTCACGCGAGGGGGGTGGTTACGCAACCGGGCGGGCCGGTGCGCCGGCGGTGACGCCGGTCAGCAGGCGCCGACCCACTCCTCGGTCCCGTCGGAGAACCGCTGGTGCTTCCAGATGGGCGCCTCGTGCTTCAGGTCGTCGATGAGCCGGCGGCAGGCCTCGAAGGCCTCACTCCGATGGGGGCACGACACGCCGACGACGACGGCGAGGTCCCCCACCCGGAGGTCCCCCACCCGGTGGACGGCGGCCAGCGCCCGCACCGGGAACTCGGCGGCGACCTTCTCGGCGATCCGCCGCATCTCGGCCTCGGCGCTGGGGTGGCAGGAGTACCCGAGCGCGTCGACGTCGGCGCCCCCGTCGTGGTTGCGCACCGTCCCCACGAACAGCGCGACGCCGCCGGCCGCGTCGTCCCCGACGGCCGCGAACACCTCGTCCACGGAGAGCGGGGTCTCCCGGACGCCGATCAGCTTGACGGGGTCCTGCGCGGCCTGCTCGCCGGGGTGCTCGTTCGTGGGTGCCATGCCCCCCATCGTGCCGTACGCCTCCGGCATCCCGGAATACGACTTTCACCAGGCACGCGCGCGTGCCGCCTTGGAGCCTCCTACAGGGTCCGCGCCGGGCGGCCGCCCGCGGAGGTCCTCGCCGGGGCCGGGGGCCTCAGCGCCGGCGGGCCTTGCGCGCCCGCCGCACCACCGCGGCGGCGCCCAGCAGCGCCACCGTCGCGCCCGCCGCGCCCGCGGCCGTGGCGTCCTTGCGTCCCAGCCGGCGTCCGGCGACCGTGTGCCGCCCGGAGACCTCCCCCAGCAGCTCCGCGAGCACCTCCTCGTTGGTCCAGCGGGGCCGCCACCCGGCGTCGTGCAGCCGGCTCCCGCTGACCACCCACGGGTACATCGTGTACGCCAGGTCCCCCGCCGGGGACGGGGTGAGGCCGATCCGGTGCAGACGGGCGGCGGCGCCCAGGGCGACCGCCGACGGCAGCTCCATCCGCCGGATCCCGGTCAGCTCCTCGACCTCCTCCTGCTCCAGCCACCCGTCGCAGCCGACGGCCAGTTCCCCGTCGACCTTCTCCAGCACGGCGTACTCCAGGGCGGCGCACAGGTCCTCGACGTGGCAGAACTGCCAGGCGGGCCGCGACCCGGCGACCACGAGCAGCCGGGGCGACTCGAAGTACCGGGTCAGCGCGGTGTCGGTGCCTCCCACCAGCACCGCGGGCCGCACCACGGTCACGTTCAGCCCCGGGTGCGCGCGGGGGGCGCGCCGGGCCAGCCGCTCGATCTCCAGCAGGTCCCCGACGCCCGTCGCCTCGGCCGTCGCGCGCAGCTCGGCGTCCTCCGACAGGGGCAGCTCGTTGTCCGGCAGCGCCCCGTAGACCATCGCGGAGGTGCACAGCACCACCCGGTGCACCCCGGCCGCCGCGGCGGCGGTCAGCACGGTCTGCGTCCCCCGGACGTTGTACGCGGTGCGGGCCGCGGGGTCGGTCTCCAGGTCGAGGTCGAGCGCGAGGTGCACCACCACGTCGGCGCCCCGCAGCTTGTCCGCGATCGCCGGGTCGCGCACGTCCAGGATGTGCCACTGTGCGGCCGCACACTCCCCGCGCCGCTCGTCGATGGCGATGACCTGCTTGATCTCCTCGGCGGCCGCGAGCCGCTCGGTGAGCATCGCGCCGACCCCGGCGGCCGCGCCGGTGACCGCGACGACGGGCCCGCGCACGGCGGTCGTGCCGTCGGCGCGGCGCGCCGTGGCCGAGGGGCTGTGGTCGGTCGACGGGCGGTCTGTATGGTTTCGCGCTGCGCGAACCTGTGGATCTGGGGAACTCACCGGGCGTCTCCAGCGGTTGTCTTCGGTACGGGCGCGAGTGAGGCGCACGTACCAGGTGCATCCATCCTGCCGCAGGCTTTCCGTGGGCGAAGCACCGAGGCCCGATCGGGTCCGGGTGTCTACGCTGGGTGGTGACGTCGGGCAGCCGCGCCGCCGGAGAGAACCGGTGGCCTTACCAGCCGAGGAATCCCGTGAGTGACACCCCATTCGGTTTCGGCCTTCCGCCGGAGGAGCCGGAAGACGGCGACGAGGGCAAGAAGAAGGACCAGCAGAGCGGTGGTGAGCAGGGACCGGCCAACCCGTTCGGTTTCGGGCTGCCCGGAGCCGGAGGCTTTGGCGGCCCCGGCGCCGACAACCCGCTCGCAGCGATGTTCGGATCCCTGAACCCCACCGACCTGGGCGCCGCGTTCCAGCAGCTCGGCCAGATGCTCTCCTACGAGGGCGGCCCGGTGAACTGGGACATGGCCAAGCAGATCGCCCGCCAGACGGTCTCCCAGGGCACCCCGGACGGCGTGAAGGACGCGAGTGTCGGCGGCGCCGAGCGCTCCGCGGTCCAGGAGGCCGTCCGGCTGGCCGACCTGTGGCTGGACGACGCGACGTCCCTGCCGTCGGGCGCGGCCTCCGCGGTGGCCTGGTCCCGCGCGGAGTGGGTCGAGGCGACCCTGCCCGCGTGGCAGGAGCTCGTCGACCCGGTCGCCGAGCGGGTGGGCGCGGCCATGGGCGACGTCCTGCCGGAGGAGATGCAGGCCATGGCGGGCCCGCTGATCGGCATGATGCGCTCGATGGGCGGCGCCATGTTCGGCACGCAGATCGGGCAGGCCGTGGGCGTGCTCGCGGGCGAGGTCGTGGGCTCCACCGACATCGGCCTGCCGCTGGGCCCGGCCGGCAAGGCCGCGCTGCTCCCGGCCAACGTGGAGGCGTTCGGCAAGGACCTCGGCGTGCCCCAGGAGGAGGTCCGGCTCTACCTGGCCCTGCGTGAGGCGGCTCACCAGCGCCTGTTCGCGCACGTGCCGTGGCTGCGCTCGCACCTGTTCGGCGCGGTCGACGGCTACGCCCGCGGCATCAAGGTCGACACGGCGAAGCTGGAGGACGTGGTCGGGCAGTTCGACCCGCAGAACCCCGAGCAGCTTCAGGACGCCCTTCAGCAGGGCATGTTCCAGCCGGAGGACACGCCCGAGCAGAAGGCGGCCCTGGCCCGCCTGGAGACCGCTCTGGCGCTCGTCGAGGGCTGGGTGGACGCGGTGGTGCACGCGGCCGCGAAACCGCGTCTGTCGTCCGCCGACGCCCTGCGCGAGACCCTGCGCCGCCGCCGCGCCACCGGTGGCCCGGCGGAGCAGACGTTCGCCACGCTGATCGGCCTGGAGCTGCGCCCGCGCCGGCTGCGCGACGCCTCCCGGCTGTGGGCCTCGCTCACGGACGCGCGCGGAGTGGACGGCCGGGACGCCCTGTGGGCCCACCCGGACATGCTGCCGACGGCCACCGACCTGGACGACCCCGACGGCTTCGTGCACCGCGAGCAGCTCGACTTCTCCGAGCTGGACAAGATGCTCGGCGAGGCGGCGGGCGGCACCGGCGGGAAGCCGAACCTGAAGAAGGACGACGAGGCCGAGGGCGACGACACCGAGTGAGCCTGTACGACGACGCGGTCCTCGTGCTGAAGGAGTACGAGGGCCAGGCAGAGCTGCGCCAGGCCTACCTGGACCATCTGGCTGCCCACCCGGACGGCATGTGGAAGGCGTGCGGTGACGGTCATCTCACCGCGAGCGGGCTGGTGATCGACCCCGAGCGCGGCCGGGTCCTGCTGACGCTGCACCGGAAGCTGCGCATGTGGCTGCAGATGGGCGGCCACTGCGAGCCCGGGGACGCCACGTTGCGGGACGCCGCCCTGCGGGAAGCGACGGAGGAGTCGGGGATCGCGGGGCTGTCCCTGGTGCCCGGCGGTCCGGTCCGGCTGGACCGGCATCCGATCCCGGCGCCCTGCCACTGGCACTTCGACGTCCAGTACACCGTGCTGGCCCCGCCCGGCGCCGTCCAGGAGATCAGCGACGAGTCCCTCGACCTGCGCTGGTTCGCCTACGACGAGGTGGCCGGCGTGGCCGACGAGTCCGTCGTACGCCTGCTGGAGGCGGCCCGCGCCCGGCTCTGAACGCGGAAGGGGTGACCGCCCGGGCGGTCACCCCTCGCCGGTTCGCCCGCGGTCAGCTCCAGACGTTGCCCTGGTTCTGTCCGCGCGCCCCCTGCTGTCCCATGCCGAACTGCGCGGCGATCCCCTGGCCGATCTGCGCGTTCTGCGGCGGCAGCAGCTCGCTGGGCTGCACCAGCGCGAAGCCCGAGCCCATGAAGCTCAGCTCCCAGCCCTCACCGGTGCTGCCGCGCCGCCGCCAGACGCCGGAGGAGTGCGTCTGGGCCTGCATCTGCACCCGCAGCCCGGTGGACCAGGCGACGATCGCGTCGGCGTCGCAGTTGACGTACTTGTCGGGCGTGACCTGCATCAGCAGCGGCGCGCCCGAGGTCATCAGGGCGACCTTGCCGCGCCCGGTGATGTTGAGCTGGTACTTCCCGGAGCCGGAGATGCCGTACACGCTGTCGACGGCGATGACCTCGTGGTGCAGCGTGGAGTCCATGGCGAGGACGTAGGCGCTGTCCACCGTCAGCCCGTCCTGCTCGACGTCCATGACGTGCACGTACTGGGCGAGGTTGGCGAGGTAGACGGTGCCCTGTCCGTGACAGCGCATCAGGTCCAGGCCCTCGCCGGTGTGCCTGCGCGCGCGTGCCTGGCCGTTGGTGCGGTACTCGGCGTCGAACTCGACCAGGCCCTGGTAGGCGACCATGCTGCCCTTGCGGGCGAGGAGGTCGTCGTGGCCCTCCAGGGTGACGCGGAGCATCTGCTTGTTCTGCAGGCTCCAGCGCTCCTGGGTCTGCTGGTCGTTGTGGGCGAAAAGCGGGCTCTGCATGATGTTCTGACTCCCCCTCAGCCCCGGAACCGAAGGCGGTCGGTGCTGTCCTCACTGGGCTGGACGACGACGATGCCCTGTCCGGAGAAGGCCATCTGGTAGGCCTCACCGCTGCCCCGGCCGATCAGGGACTGCGCCTTGAAGCTGCGCTTGCCCTTCACCTTCAGGTTCGGGGACCAGGCGACGAGCGCGTCCGGGTCGACGTACGTCTCGTCCTCGCCGCCGCCGCAGTCGACCACGATCGGCTTGCCCCGGGAGGTCAGCGCGACCCAGCCCTGGCCGGAGATCTTCGTGTTCCACAGACCCTGCCCGGCGAACTTGGCGAGGCCCTTGACCCGCTCCACGCCCCAGCTGAGGTGGGCGTCGAAGGCGAGCAGGTTGGTGGCGTTGACCGAGATGCCGTCGCCGTTGAGGTTGATCACGACGACGTCGGCGCCGTAGTCGGCGAGGTAGAGCAGTCCGTCGCCGGAGCACTTCATCAGAGGGGCGCCCTCGCCGGTCATCCAGTCGCGGGCGATCTGGCGGACGGCGGGCGGGTTGGGCTCGTACTGGATGAAGCCCTCGTAGGCGACCATCGATCCCACGCGCGCGAGGAGGTCGTTGCCGGTCTGCATGGCGACCTTCAGCATGTGGTTGCCGTGGTTATCCATGCGGGCGGTGACGGGTGCGGGGGCGTAGCCCGCGAGCGGCTGGTTCATGACGGGCTCCTTCAGACCTCGTACGGCTGGACGACGATGAAGTTGCCGGGAGCGCCCCGGAACTGCAGGTTGACGCTCTCGCCGGTGTCGCCCGGATAGGCGTTGCGGCGCATCCGCACCTGGCTGGAGACGATCACCTGGGAGGCCGCCGACCAGGCGACCACGGCGTGGCAGTCGGCGAACGTCGTCGGCGTCACCGGCAGCACGACAGGCGTGCCGTGCGTCTTGACGACGATCGTGCCGGTGCCCTGGAACTGCATCGTGAACAGCGCGCCGCCGGGGATGCCGTGCCCCTCGATCCGCCGGACCTCGTACTGGAGGCTCTCGTCGAAGGCGAGGACGTTCTCCGCGGAGACGCAGATCGCGTCGCCCTGGAGCTCGACGGGGTGCACGTGGGTGGAGTTCTCGGCGAAGAACACCTGGCCCTGGCCGGTGCAGCGCATCAACTGCATCTCCTGGCCGGTCGCGTTGCCCACGATCCGCCCGGCGAACCCGGCGCCCTTGTAGCTGAAGTCGACCTTGCCCTGGTAGAGCACCATGCTGCCCTGCCGGGCCAGCACGGGCTGGCCGCCGACGCCGAGGTCGACGCGGATCAGCTTGGAGTTCTGCGCAGTCCAGCGCTGCCCGGTGGGCGTCTCCCGGAACTTCTGCAGCGCGGCCGTCACTCCGGCGCCGCCCTGGGGGGCGCCCTGCGGGACGCCGTAGCCGGCGCCCTGCTGGCCGGGGACCTGGCCGTACGGCGGCTGCTGGCCGTAGCCGGGAGGCATGGGCGCGCCGGGCTGTCCGCCGTGGGAGGGCTGCTGGCCGTAGCCCGGGGGCATCGGGGCGCTGGGCTGACCGCCGTACGGCGGTTGCGGCGGCTGGCCGTAGGGCGCGGGCGCCGGAGCCGGGGGCGGCACGGATCCACCGGCGGGCGGGGCCAGCGGCGCGATGACCGTCGGCGCGCCGTGCACGTTCGGGGCGGGCGCGGGGGCCGGGGGCGGGGTGAAGCCCTGCGGGGCCGGTGCGGGTGCGGGTGCGGGCGCCGGGGCGGCGGGGGCGCCGAACGCGGGCGGGGCGGCGGACTGGGCGGGTGGGGCGAAGCCGGGGGCGGCCGTCGGCTGCGGCTGCTGCGGGGCAGCCGGCGCCTCCTCCTCCAGCACCTCGCCGCCGAAGTTCCTCAGCAGCGCCTCGAGACCGCCGTCGAAGCCCTGCCCGACCGCGGCGAAGCGCCAGACGTCCTTGAAGTACAAGTCACCGAGCATGACGGCCCGCTCGGTGGAGAACTCCGAGCCGTCGAAGGAGTACCGAGCGACCTCCTCGCCGCCGGCCACGATGCGCAGGTAGCCGGGGCCGATCTGCGACATCTGCCCGGCCCCGTCGACGGTCGCCGTGAAGGACAGCTTCCGGACGGCTTCCGGGACGCGGTCCAGCGTGACGCGGAACGACTCCGTGTCGCCGGCCTGGGCGCCCAGCAGCTGGACGGACTCCTCCGGGGACTTCGGCTGGTTGAAGAAGATGAAGTAACGGTCGTCCGAGAGGCGCTCGTCGGCGTCCAGACCGAAGCAGCTGATGTCGAAGGTCAGTCCGGGGGCCGAGATCTGCACGCCTACGTACAGATCGGTGCCCGCCGTCAGGTCACTGATCCTGGCCTTGTGGCCGCGTTGGAATTCCCTGGCCATGCGTTACGACCGTCCCCCATCCCGAATGTGAGTGCGTCGCGACAGGCTAACCGCAAATTTCGGCAAAGGACGCGGCAGGTGCGAGTCGGTACAGACCCGGTACACAACCGGCCGCGCGCCCCGCGCGCGGTCCGGTCACTCGCCGCGCGCGCCGGGCACGTGCGGCAGCCGCGCGGCCGCCACCACCCCTTCGAGGTAGCCGCGGGCCCGCTCGGTGCGCGGATAGGACTCCAGCAGCCGCCAGAAGTCGGCCCCGTGACCGGGCACCAGCAGATGCGCCAGCTCGTGGCACAGGACGTAGTCGATGACGTACTCCGGCATCCCCTGCAGCCGGTGCGAGAGGCGGATGCTGCCCTCGGCCGGGGTGCACGAACCCCAGCGGGTGTTCTGGTTGGTGACCCAGCGCACGGAGGCGGGACGCGCCCGGCCGCCGAAGTACTGGGCCGACAGCCGCTCGGCACGCTCGGTCAGCTCGGCGTCGCCCAGCACCCGTTTGCTCTCCTGGGCGGCGAGCTTGGCGAGCATGAGGGTCACCCAGCGCTGCTCCTCCGCCTCGGACATCCGGGCGGGGATCAGCACGACGGTGCGATCGCCCTCGCGGTACGCGGAGACCGTCCGGCGGCGCCGGGTACTCCTGCGGACCTCGATCGCGCTCGCCCCCGAGCCGCTCGGCGGCTGGCTCGTCGTGCTGCGCTGTGTTTTTCCGGCGCGGTGCAGGGGGTCGGCGGGCACGCCCCGACGTTACCCGCTGGGGCGGGCCGAAGTCCCGGCTCCGGGGCGCCCGGATGCCGGTGCTCCACCATGTGTTTGATTTGTACGACCGATATGCCCGAGTCGCGCCGCCGATCGGTATGACTAACACCCCCGGCCTGTGGACAACTTCGGGCACCACCACGGCATCGCCCGGCATGCTGGCGGAGGCGGGTGCAGCGTGACCGACTTCACCGGCCCACGGGACACGGGACGCCCCGGCCACGGGACGTTTGCCTACCCGGGGAACAATTCAGGAGAATGCGACGGACACGGGGACTGTCATGCATCCGATGGTGAAACCCGCGCTGCGGCGCGGCTGGCGCGACCTCAACACCGTGCAGTTCGGGATGACCCCGGCGCACGCGATGACACTGGGACCGATGGACACGGCGACCGGCAGCTTCATGGACCTGCTCAACGGCACTCGCGGCCTGCCTCTGCTGCGGGACGAGGGCCGGCGTATGGACCTGCCGGAAGGCCAGGTCGACGCGCTGCTCGAGCGGCTGACCCGAGCCGGCCTGCTGGACGACACACGCGGCGGCGGACCGGCCGCGGACGCCCTGCGGGAGCGGACGGACGTCCTGGAGCGGCTGCGCCCCGACCTCGCCTCGCTGTCCCTGACCACTGCGGAACCGGGCGCCGCGCTCGCCCGGCTCGCCGCCCGCGGCTCGCTGCGCGTTCAGGTGAGAGGGGCGGGCCGGGTCGGGGCCGTGCTGGCGTCGGTGTTGTCGGGAGCCGGTGTCGGGGAGGTCGACGTGCGCGACGTGGGGCGTGTCGAGCCGTGGGACGTGGCCCCGGGCGGGCTCCCCGCCGACTCGCTGCGCGAACGCAGGCAGGACGCGGCGCGGGCGGCGGTCCGCCGCGCGGCCCCGGGCCGGCCCGCGCGCCGCACCCGCTCCGCTCGCGCCGCGGCCACCGCGGGCACCGGAACCGACGAGCCCGGTGTGTCCCTCGTGATCCTCGCCTCGCGGGACGACGTCGCGGTGCACGCACCGGACCCGTTCACCGCCGAACCGCTCATGGCCTCCGGCACGCCTCATCTGTACGCGGGGGTCGTCGAGGGCACGGGCGTCGTCGGGCCCCTCGTCCTGCCGGGCGGGACGGGCTGCGCGGGCTGCATGCACCAGGCCCGCACGGACCGCGACCCGGTCTGGCCCCGGCTGGTCGCCCAGTGGCGCTCCGGCAACGCCCGCCGGGTGGGGGCGTGTGATCTGGCTCTCGCCACGGCGGTCGCCGGACTGGCCGCGGCCCACGCCCTCGCCTTCCTGGACGGGGAGTCACCGTCCAGCGCCGGCGCCCGCTGGGAGGCGTCCCTACCCGGTCTGACCTGGCACTCCCGGCCGATCCGGCCGCACCCGGCATGCGGATGCGGGGCGGCGGAGAGAGGTGTGGGGAAGCACTCCTCCACGGACGGGGAGCCGCGCGAGACAATGGCGGTGCGACGGCCGTCGCCGGAGCAACGACGCAAAGCAGGCGCGTTGCGGCCGACCGAGACTTGGAGGGCGCATGTCTGATCTTCCGCGCAAGGCGGTCACCCGTACCGCCAAGCTCGCCGCGCTCCCGCTCGGCTTCGCCGGCCGGGCGACCTGGGGGCTGGGCAAGCGGATAGTGGGCGAGTCAGCGGAGATCGTCGGCCGGGAACTGCAGCAGCGCACCGCGGAGCAGCTGTTCAAGGTCCTCGGCGAGCTCAAGGGCGGGGCCATGAAGTTCGGGCAGGCGATGTCCGTCTTCGAGTCCGCCCTGCCCGAGGAGATCGCCGGCCCCTACCGCGCCGCGCTCACCAAGCTCCAGGACGCGGCGCCGCCGATGCCGACCCGCACGGTGCACGCGGTGCTCGAGGAGCGGCTGGGAGCGGAGTGGCGCGAGCTGTTCCTGGAGTTCGAGGACAAGCCGGCGGCCGCGGCCTCCATCGGGCAGGTCCACCGCGCGGTGTGGCACGACGGCCGCGAGGTGGCGGTCAAGGTGCAGTACCCGGGCGCGGGAGAGGCCCTGCTGTCCGACTTGACCCAGCTCAGCCGCTTCGCGCGGCTGCTGGGGCCGCTGATCCCGGGCATGGACATCAAGCCGCTGATCGCGGAGATGCGGGACCGGGTCTCCGAGGAGCTGGACTACGCGCTGGAGGCGCAGGCCCAGCAGGCGCACGCGGACGAGTTCGCGGACGACCCGGACGTGGTGGTCCCGGCGGTGGTGCACCAGTGCGACCAGATCCTGGTCACGGAGTGGATCGACGGGATCCCGCTGTCGGAGATCATCAACCACGGCACCGAGGAGCAGCGCGACCGGGCCGGCCAGCTCCTGGCCCGCTTCCTCTTCTCCGGCCCGGCCCGCACCGGTCTGCTGCACGCCGATCCGCACCCGGGGAACTTCCGTCTGCTGCCCGGCGATCCGGACGGTGGCGGCGAGTGGCGCCTGGGCGTGCTGGACTTCGGCACCGTCGACCGGCTCCCGGGCGGCCTGCCCGAGCCGATAGGCGTCTCGCTGCGGATGACTCTCGACGGCGAAGCGGACCCGGTCTACGAGCTGCTGTGCACGGAGGGGTTCGTCAAGGAGTCCATAGAGCTGGACCCCGACGCGGTCCTCGACTACCTGCTGCCGATCATCGAACCGGCCCGGGTCGAGGCGTTCACCTTCACCCGCTCCTGGATGCGCAGCCAGGCCGCCCGCATCGCCGACGTCCGCTCCCCCGCCTACCAGCTGGGCAAGCAGCTCAATCTGCCGCCGGCCTACCTGCTGATCCACCGGGTGACGCTGAGCACCATCGGTGTGCTCTGCCAGCTCGGGGCCACGGTGCGGCTCCGTGAGGAGCTGGAGGAGTGGCTGCCCGGCTTCGTCCCGGCGGATGAACTGGACGAGGAGGAGCCGGCGGCCGAGGCGTAGTGCCGTGACGCACGGCGGGGGCCGGTCCGTTCGGACGGACCGGCCCCCGTGGTGAAGGCTTCGCCTCCCCGCACCGGGAGGCCACCGCTTCAGGTGTGCTGGATCACTGCATGACGGCCATGGCCAGCGCACGGCGGGCGCGCATCGAGGCGCGCTCCGCCCGGCGCTGCATGCGGCGGGCGGTCGCCACACGGGCGGCCCGGCGCTCCTGCTCGGCGCCTTGCAGCATGTCGTGCATATGCGCACGAGCCAGGGCTTCTGGGATGAGTTGCATCTCTCGGGTCCTGTTCTGACGCGAGTCGTTCGCGCCGGTGGTGGTGAAGTCTGGGGTCGCGGAGCCCGCGGGCTCGCTGGTGGACGGCTTCATCGGGGCCTGCTTCTTGGGGTCGTGCGTGAGGGGACGGTCGATGGTTCCTGTGATGTTCATGCTGTGACCGGGTTCTTGCGCGGGCGGCCACGCGGCCGCTTCCGGGCGACGACGACACCCTGGACGAACAGCTCGCCACCCCAGACGCCCCAGGGCTCACGCCGCTCCTTGGCCCCGGCGAGGCACGCCTCCATCAGCGGGCAGGTACGGCAGAGGGACTTGGCGTACTCGACGTCGGCCGGCGACTCGGCGAAGAAGACCTCGGGGTCGTAGGAACGGCAGGGGACGGGTACGCCGAGGTTCTCGATGGCGTCGTCGAGCGCGGTGAGCGCGGTGAGGGGGATCAAGGTGGGGTCCTCCGTGAGGCCGGGCGGGGGGATCGTTCGTGAAGGCGGTACTGACGGGGCGTGCGCTTCGAGTTGCACGGTTCGGTCTTCCTCGTCTGGTCGTTCCGGCCTGTTGACCGGGCGTCGGCTTGGTACCGGGTTCTGTTCCTGTCCCGAGGCCCCTTCGCTCCGTCGTCCCCGTTCGGGGAAAACAGAAGGGCCGCGGATCCCGGGTGGGGTTCCGCGGCCCTGAAGGCGCCGGCCTGATCGGCGATCAGGCTGGATCACTCCAGGGTTCTGGCCCACGGAAGGCCCACATCAGGTGGTGCTGCGTCGTCTGCTTCCGGAATCCGGCACCGGCCGCCGCAAAGGCATAGGCATGTGCCTGTGCCGCTACCGCTTCCAGTGCCTTCGTCGGTCGCTCATTGCGCTCACGGACGGGAAGGACCGCGAGAGCAGGGGAGGACGCCGGACGGACGGCACGAATGCCGGACAGACCGGTGCCCTGGTTCGAGGCGCCGAGCATGCACGTGGAGACGGCCGAGCGATCGGTCAGTTTGGCCGCGCTGATGTTGGTCTCGATGCTGATCACTGGACTCGCCTCCTCTCGGCGTCTTGGGGACCGGGGTGAACCGATCCGCACGGATATGCAAGTACAACACGGAGTCAGGACCTTGGAGAAGGCCGCCGCTTCCGTGCCTAGAACCTATGGGGATTGCCGGGGCATGCGCAAACTATTTTTTCGACGAGTTCGCATCAGTCGCGCCCGTCGTCCGCCCCGATCTCCCGACCTGCGCAGATGGCCAGAACATCGGCTCCATAACGCTGCAGCTTGCGGGCGCGGACACCGGGGATGCGGGAGAGTCCGGCGGGGTCCTCGGGGCACGCCTCGGCGATGGCCATCAGGGTGCGGTCGGTGAAGACGCAGAAGTCCGGCTGCCCGCTGCGCTCGGCCTGGACCGCGCGCCATTCGCGCAGCCGCTCGTAGAGCCCCTCGTCCATGTCGGAGGGGCAGTCCTCGCAGCGCATCAGTTTCATCTCACCGGCGTCGGTGAGGGTGCGGCCGCACACCCGGCAGCGGGCCACGGTGCGCTGGGTGCGCCGGGGGACGGCGGCCGGGGTGCGGGCGGCCGCGCCGCGCTCGATGCCGCCGCCTGCCGCTCCGGCGCCTGCGCGGGCGGCGGTGGCGGCGGTGCCGGGGCGCAGGCCGGCGAGGAAGCGGCTGGGCCTGCGGTTGGGCCGTCCGCCCGGTGCGCGGGACAGGGCCCAGGAGAGGTGGAGCCGCTCTCTGGCGCGGGTCACGCCGACGTAGAGGAGGCGGCGCTCCTCCTCGATCTGTTCGTCGGTCTTGGCGTAGGTGATCGGCATCATCCCCTCGGCGATGCCGACGAGGAAGACGGCGTCCCATTCCAGGCCCTTGGCCGCGTGCAGCGAGGCCAGGGTGACGCCCTGGACGGTCGGGGCGTGCTGGGCGCCCGCCCGCTCGTCCAGTTCGGCGACGAAGTCGCCGAGGGTGGCGCCGGGACGGGCGGCGGAGAAGTCGTGGGCGAGGTTGACCAGGGCGGCCAGGGACTCCCAGCGCTCCCGGACGGCGCCGGAGCCGGCCGGCGGCGCACTGGTCCAGCCCTCCCCCGACAGCACGGCGCGTACCTGCGAGGGCAGGTCGACGACGTCGTCCAGCAGGGAGTCGTTGCCGCCGAAGCGGGCCGCGCCGCGCAGGGCCACGCCCGCCTTGCGGACCTCGGGCCGGTCGAAGAACCGCTCGGCGCCGCGCAGCTGGTAGGGCACTCCGGCGTCGGCGAGGGCCTGCTCGTAGGTCTCGGACTGGGAGTTCGTACGGAACAGGACGGCGATCTCGGAGGCCGGGACGCCGGCGTCGATGAGCTCGCGGATACGCCGGGCGGCGCCTTCGGCCTCGGCGGGCTCGTCCGTGTACTCGCTGTAGACGGGCTCGGGTCCGGGCGCCCGCTGGGAGACCAGTTCCAGCCGGTGGTCGGCGGCGCGGCCGCGGGCCTGGGTGAGCAGACCGTTGGCCAGGTGGACCACCTGCGGGGTGGAGCGGTAGTCGCGGATCAGTTTGACGACGGTGGCGCGCGGGTGGCGGGTGCGGAAGTCGAGGAGGTGGTCGGGCGTTGCTCCGGTGAACGAGTAGATCGTCTGGCTGGCGTCCCCGACGACGCAGAGGCTGTCGCGGTCGCCGAGCCAGAGTTCCAGCAGCCGCTGCTGCAGCGGACTGACGTCCTGGTACTCGTCGACGACGAAGTGCTGGTACTGGGCGCGTACCTGATCGGCGATGTCGTGCCGGTCCTGCAGGACGGCGACGGTCAGCAGCAGGACGTCCTCGAAGTCGATGACCGCGCGGTTCCGCTTGAGGTCCTCGTAGGCCGCGTAGACGTGGGCGATCTCCGCCTGGTCGCGCGGGGCCTCCCGGCCGGCCTTCGCGGCCGCGTACGCGTAGTCGGCGGGGACCGTCTGGGTGACCTTGGACCATTCGATCTCGGCGGTGACGTCTCGCAGCTCCCCCCGGTCGAGGCGGAGGTTGCAGGCGGCGGCCGCTTCGGCGACGAGCTGGATCTTGCGGTCGACGAGCCGGGGCATGGAGCCGCCGACGGCTTTCGGCCAGAAGTACTGGAGCTGCCTCAGGGCCGCGGAGTGGAAGGTGCGGGCCTGGACGCCCTGGGCGCCGAGCTGGCGCAGACGCCCGCGCATCTCTCCGGCGGCGCGGTTGGTGAAGGTGACGGCGAGCACGCTGGACGGCTGGAGGATGCCTGCCCGGACCCCGTAGGCGATGCGGTGGGTGATCGCCCGGGTCTTGCCGGTGCCCGCTCCGGCCAGGACGCACACCGGTCCGTGCAGGGCCGTGGCCACCTCGCGCTGCTCGGGGTCCAGCCCTTCGAGCACCGCGTCGGCCGTGTCCGGTACCTGCGGGAAGAGGGTGGAGTGCGTTGCTGCTGTCACATTGCCATGCTGCCAGGTCGCCCGGGACCACCGTGCCGGTTGTCCACAGGCGGGGGCCCGCGGTCGTACCAATGCGGCAGGTGTCACGGACACGGGTGGGACGCCGGGCCCCGTGAGCGGCCGCACGGCGGCCCCCGGCCGGGCGGGGAATGCCCGCCCTCTCCCTCGCGTTCTCTCCCTGGACGACCTTCCCGAGCTGCCTGAGGAGCGCGAGAGACATGCAGGGCACTGTGACGATGTACAGCACGACTTGGTGTGGCTACTGCCGTCGGCTGAAGAGCCAGATGGACCGGGAGGGCATCGCGTACACCGAGATCAACATCGAGCAGGACCCGGCGTCCGCGGCCTTCGTGGAGAAGGCGAACGGCGGGAACCAGACCGTCCCGACCGTCCAGGTGGTTCCCTCCGGCGGTGGCACGGAGGTCGTGATGACGAACCCGAGCCTCGCCCAGGTGAAGCAGGCGCTCGGCGCCTGACCCTCGCTTCACACGCCCCCGACGGCTTCCACGGCCGCTCGGGGGTTTCGTGTGTCGCCCTCCGCGCCGATCGGATTGTCAGACCCCAGGGCTACCGTGCGCGGCATGGACATGAACGACCCGCAGGACGTGGCCGCCGCGTTCTGGGCGCAGCTCCTCGGCTTCACGATCAGCGAGGAGCCGCCCCCGCCCGACTCCCCGCTCGGCCGCATCGAGCGGTTCGCCGCTGAGCACGGATACGACGCGCTCAAGGACGAGCACTTCGAGGCCGCGAGGGAGGGGCGCCCCCTGCTCCCCTGACACGACGCGACCCCGCCTGCCTCGACGGGCCGACGGGGTCGTGGACGGTGGCCCGCCCGCTGCCTCAGACGAAGCTGCGCGTCGGCAGCGGCATGCCGTACCACATCTCGATCAGGCGGGCGGCGATGGAGATGCCGTAGGGCGGCAGCACCTCGCCGGTCTCGAAGGCGGTGCGCAGCTCGTCGCGGGAGAACCAGCGGGCCTCGTGGATCTCGTCGCCGTCGACGTTGATCTCGGTGGAGGTGGCGCGGGCCATGAAGCCCAGCATGAGGCTGGACGGGAAGGGCCAGGGCTGGCTGGCGACGTACTCGACCGGGCCGACGTGGACGCCGACCTCCTCGAAGACCTCGCGGCACACGGACTGCTCGATGGACTCGCCGGGCTCGACGAAGCCGGCGAGCGTGGAGAAGCGGCCCTCGGGCCAGTGGACCTGCCGGCCGAGCAGGATCCGGTCCTCCTCGTCGGTGACGGCCATGATCACCGCCGGGTCGGTGCGCGGGTAGTGCTCGGCGCCGCAGGCCTGGCAGCGGCGGATGTGACCGGCGGCGGCGATGACCGTCCGTTCGCCGCAGCGGGAGCAGAAGCGGTGGGTGCGCTGCCAGTTCTCCAGGCCGACGGCGTGCACCATGAGGCCCGCGTCCCGCGGCGACAGCAGCAGTCCGGCCTCGCGCAGGCCGGCGGGGCGGGCGGACTGGTCGATACGGCCGGGCAGGGCGTCCTTCTGCAGCGCGAAGTAGCTGACGCCCTCCGCGTCGTTGCCGAGGAAGTAGCGGTGGGCCTCGGTGAGCGGCGCCTCGAAGGACGGGGTCATGACGAGTTCGGTGCGTCCGTCGGGCGTCTCGTCGATGAGGACCTGGCCGCCGGAGACCACGAAGCAGCGGGTCGTAGGGTGGCTCCACGCCGCCGCGAGCCAGGCTTCGTCGAGCCGGTGGTGGGCGGCGCGGTCGATGCCGCTCGGGGCGGTCAGCGAGACGGGGCGGTCGGCGGTTTGGTCGGTCCAGGTGGTCACGGGTGCTTCCAACTCCCCCAGAGCAAGGTGCAACGGTTCGTTTCGGCGGGTGGTTCGGCGGACGTGGGGCGTGCGGGCACCGGGCCGGGACGCGGGCGGGGCGTGCGGGCGGTACGTCCAGTGTGCCCCGCGCGCGGTGCCGTCCCTTGCGGCGCCTGCCGGGGTCAGGGGGCGTGCCGCCAGTTCCCGGCGAGGTCGCCCCACAGGTAGGCGCTGGTCTCGACGCCCTTGAGGAGGAGGTCGAGCTCCACCTTCTCGTTGGGGGCGTGCCAGCCGTCGGAGGGGACGGAGATGCCGAGGAAGAGGACGGGGGCGCCGAGGACCTCCTGGAGGTCGGCGGCGGGTCCCGAGCCGCCCTCGCGGGTGTAGCGGATCGGCCCTTCGAAGGCGCGGCTCATGGCGCGCACGACGGACTGCAGCGCGGGGTGGTCGAGGGGGGTGAGGCAGGGGCGGGTGGCGGAGCCGAAGTCGATCTCGTACCGGATGCCGGCGGGCACCTGCTCGGCGGCCCAGGCGCGGACGGCCTTCTCGACGTGGTCCGGGTCCTGGCCCGCGACCAGGCGGAAGGAGAGCTTCACCACGGCGGAGGACGGGATGATCGTCTTGCTGCCGGGGCCCTGGTAGCCGCCGCCGATGCCGTTGACCTCGGCGGTGGGGCGGGCCCAGATGCGTTCCAGGGTGGTGTGTCCGGCCTCGCCGTGGGCGGCGCGCGACTTGGCGGTGCGCAGCCATGTCGCCTCGTCGAAGGGGAGCTGGGCGAACAGCTCGCGCTCGCGGTCGGTCAGCTCGACGATGCCGTCGTAGAAGCCGGGGACGGCCACGCGCGCGTGCTCGTCGTGCAGGGCGGCGACCAGCCGGGCCGCTGCGGTGGCGGGGTTGGGCACGGCGCCGCCGAAGGAGCCGGAGTGGATGTCCTGGTCGGGGCCGTGGAGGCGGATCTCGCACTCGGCGAGGCCGCGCATCCCGGTGCAGACGGTCGGGGTGTCCTCGGACCACATGCCGGTGTCCGAGACGATGACGGCGTCGGCGGCGAGCCGTTCGGCCCGCTCCTCCACGAGGGCGCGGAAGTGCGGCGAGCCGGATTCCTCCTCGCCCTCGATCAGCAGCTTGAGGTTGACCGCGGGGGCGGTGCGGCCGGTGGCGGCGAGGTGGGCGCGGACCCCGAGTGTGTGGAAGAACACCTGGCCCTTGTCGTCGGCGGCCCCGCGCGCGTGGAGGCGGTTTCCGCGGACGACGGGCTCGAACGGCTCGCTGTCCCAGCCGTCCTCGCGGGCGGCGGGCTGCACGTCGTGGTGGCCGTAGACGAGGACGGTGGGGGCCTCGGGGTCGCCGGAGGGCCATTCGGCGAAGACGGCCGGGGCGCCCGGGGTCGGCCAGACCTCGGCGGTCGGGAACCCGGTCTCCGCCAGCTTGGCGGCGAGCCATTCGGCGCTGCGCCGTACATCGGAGGCGTGCTCGGGCTGGGCCGACACGGAGGGGATGCGCAGCCAGGCGGTGAGGTCGTCGAGGAAGGCGGCGCGGTGCTCTTCGATGTACGTGCGGACGGCGCTGTCCGGGGTCTGGCTCATGCTCACGAGCCTATCGGCCCGCGGGGGCATCCTCGGCGGGCTCTTCGTCACACTCGGGCGCTCCAGGCCGTCTCGCGCGGGTGGTCCGGGCGCTCGTCGGTGAGCAGCCGTTCCAGGGCGGCGCGGTCCGGCAGGGCCTCGGGGTGCACGACCTCGCCGGTGCGCACGTAGAGGAAGGCGGCCGTGACCGACTCGGGCGGTACGCCCTGCTGCTCGGCCCAGGCGAGCCGGTACACGGCGAGCTGGAGGGGGTCGGCGGTGTGGGCGCGGTGGGTCTTCCAGTCGACGATCTCGTAGGTGGTCCGGTCGCCGTCGCGGTGCCTGTAGACGGCGTCGATGCGGCCGCGTACGACCCGGCCGGCGAGGGTGAGCTGGAAGGGGGCCTCGATCCGGTAGGGGGTGCGGTGGGCGTACTCGGTGCGTTCGAAGGCCTCCTTGAGGGCTTCGAGGTCGCGCTCGTCGGTGATCTCGGCATCGCTGCCGGGCAGCTCGTCCGGTTCGAGCATGGGCAGGGTGAGTGCCTCGAAGCGGGCCTCGACCCAGGCGTGGAAGCGGGTGCCCCGGCGTGCGGCGGGTCGCGGAGGGTGGGGCATGGGGCGCGCGAGTTCCTGTGCGAGCCCGTCGGGGTCCTGGGCGAGGCGCATGAGCTGGGTCGCGGTGAGGGTGGCCGGCAGGGGGACGTCGGTGATGCCGCGGCGGGCCCGCAGCAGCTCGCCGGTGAGCGCGTCGAGGTCGCGGTCCCAGGAGGCGATGGCGCGGGCCTCCTCGGGTGTGACACGGATCTCGTCCGAGGCGCGGGGTGCGGGGTCCGCCGGTTCGCCGGGGTGGGTGTGCGCGCGCCGGTGCGTGCGCTCGTCGGGGGCGGGCGCCTGGTGGGGCACGGCCGGCCGCTCGGCGGTCCAGGAGTCCCAGCCGCCGGGCTCGCCGGGGGCGAGCGCCGGCTCGTCGGGGGAGAAGCCGGCCTCGTGGGGCATGTCGTCGTACGGGTCCTCGCCGTACGGGAGGTCCTCCTCGTGGGCGATCTCCTCGTAGGCGGTCTCCTCGTCGTACGGGAAGTCCTCGTCGTCCGGAGGTGTCGGCCAGTCCGGGTCGTCGACGGTGCCGGAGCCGTGGTCGGCGGGCGGCCGGGCGGCCAGGGCGTCCAGGTGGGCGCGGACGGTCCCGGCGGCCGCGCGGCGCCGGGCCAGGGCGGTGTCGTCCAGCGGCAGCGGCCACGCCTGTTCGGCGCCGGCCGTGTGCAGCGCCGGGTTCTCCTCGTCCTCGGCGGGCTCGTCGGCCCAGGCCTCGATCTCGCCGTGGCCGGCGGCGCAGTGGTCGTACAGGGCTTGGAGGAAGTCGGAGGGCCCGCGCGGCTTCTTCTGGCTGGGCCCCCACCAGTGGCCGGAGCCGAGGAGCAGGGAGCGGGGGCGGGTGAAGGTGACGTATCCGAGGCGGAGTTCCTCGGTGTGCTGGTGCTCCTTCATCGCCTCGTGGAAGGCCTTCAAGCCCCGGGAGTCCCAGGACCCGACGTCGGGGAGGGTGTCGGCGTCGCCGCGCAGGTCATGGGGCAGCACCTTGGCCTGCGCGGTCCACTTCTCGCGGCCCTGGGCGCTCGGGAAGGTGCCGCTCACCAGCCCGGGGACCACCACGACGTCCCACTCCAGGCCCTTGGACTTGTGCGCGGTGAGCACCTTGACGGTGTTCTCGCCGCCGGGCAGGGCGTTGTCGAGGCCCTTCTCGTACTGGGCGGCGGTGCGCAGGTAGCCGAGGAAGGCCAGCAGGGTGGCCTCGCCGTCGCCGGCCGCGAAGGAGGCGGCGATGTCGAGGAAGTTGGACAGGGTCTCGCGGCGGCGGGCGGCGAGCGCGTGCGGGGAGGCGGACAGCTCCACCTCCAGGCCGGTGACGGCGAGGACGCGGTGCAGGACGTCCATGAGCGGGTCGGACAGCGAGCGGCGCAGGTCCCGGAGCTCCGCGGCGAGGCGGGCGAAGCGCACGCGCGCGTCCGCTGAGAACGGCAGTGCGTCGTCGTCCCGGTCGTCCTCGCGCAGCGGCGACTCCAGGAACGTGTCCAGGGCGTCGGCGAGCGATATCACCTCGGAGGGGTCGGTTCCCTCGACGGCCTCGGCGAGCCTGCGGTCGGGGTCGTCGGCGCCGTCCCCGCGCGCGTGGGCGACCAGCAGGCGGGCGCGGCGGCCGAGGAGGGCC
Source organism: Streptomyces sp. NPDC038135 (assembly GCF_055601245.1). Lineage (NCBI taxonomy): Bacteria > Bacillati > Actinomycetota > Actinomycetes > Kitasatosporales > Streptomycetaceae > Streptomyces > Streptomyces sp. NPDC038135. The sequence continues at coordinate 245,279 of NZ_JBVJXS010000001.1, forward strand.
AGGTCGCGGGGCCCGATGCGCCAGCGGGGACCGGTGAGCAGGCGGACGAGGGAGGCGTTGGCCCCGGGGTCCTGGAGGACTTCGCAGACGGCGACGAGATCGGCGACCTCGGGCAGGTGCAGCAGCCCGGAGAGCCCGACCACCTCGACGGGTACGTCACGCGCGACGAGGGCGCCCTGGATCTCGGCGAAGTCGGTGGCCGTGCGGCACAGCACGGCGATCTCGCCGGGCGCCCTGCCGGTGCGGACGAGGTGGGCGACGGAGTCGGCGATCCATTCGGTCTCCTCGGCGTGGGTGCGCAGCAGGGCACAGCGGACCGTGCCGTCGTGCTCGGCGCCGGGGGCCGGGCGCAGGGCCTCCACGCCCGCGTGCATGGCGCGCAGCGGTTCGGCGAGGCCGTTGGCGAGATCGAGGAGACGGCCGCCGCTGCGGCGGTTCTCGCTGAGCGCCTGGCGGGTGGCGGGGCGGCCGTCGCCGCGCGCGAAGTGCTCGGGGAAGTCGTCGAGGTTGGCGACGGAGGCGCCGCGCCAGCCGTAGATGGCCTGGCAGGGGTCGCCGACGGCGGTCACGGGATGGCCGGTGCCGCCGCCGAACAGGCCCGAGAGCAGGACGCGCTGGGCGACGGAGGTGTCCTGGTACTCGTCCAGGAGCACGACGCGGAACTCCTCGCGCAGCATGCGGCCCACCTCGGGGACGCCGGCGAGACGCGCGGACAGCGCGATCTGGTCGCCGAAGTCGAGCAGGTCGCGTTCGCGTTTGGCGGCCCGGTAGCGCAGGACGAGGCCGGCGAGCTCCCGGCGGGCGGCCGCGGTTTCGGGGACCTTGCGCAGATCGGCGTTGGTGAGCTTGGCGCCGGCCAGGGTGTGCAGCAGGCCGGTGTCCCAGGCGCGCAGTTCCTCCGGCTCGACGAGGTGTTCGGCGAGTTCGGAGTCGAGGGTGAGCAGATCGCTGACGAGGTCGGCGAAGGAGCGGGTGAGCGCGGGGTAGGGGCCCGGGGCCTCGCGCAGCACGCGCGCGGCGAGCTGGTAGCGGGTGGCGTCGGCGAGCAGCCGGGAGGTGGGTTCGAGACCGATGCGCAGGCCGTGGTCGGTCAGCAGCCGGCCGGCGAAGGCGTGGTAGGTCGAGATGACCGGCTCGCCCGGCGGGTTCTCCGGGTCCGGCCACGCGGGGCCGGCGGGCGCGGCCGGCGAGGGGTGGAGGCCGGGCGCCGGGAGGGCGTCGGGGTCGGTGACGCCGGCCTTGATCAGCGCCGTGCGGACGCGTTCGGCGAGTTCGCCCGCGGCCTTGTTGGTGAAGGTCAGGCCGAGCACCTGCTCGGGGGCGACCTGGCCGGTGCCGACCAGCCAGACCACGCGGGCCGCCATCACCGTGGTCTTGCCCGAGCCGGCTCCGGCCACGATCACCTGCGGGGCGGGCGGCGCGGTGATGCAGGCCGTCTGCTCCGGGGTGAACGGGATGCCGAGGAGCTCTTTGAGCTGCTCGGGGTCGGTGATACGGGCGGGCATGTCGTCAGAGGCTAGCGGCGAGCACTGACAACCGGGACCGCGCCGACTGTCCGGCCAGGAAGAACCGCAGGTCAGCGCGTGTGGTGCCGTGCGTCACGGTGCCTCGTGGGAGTCATTCGACCACGTGCCGGCCCTCCGGCCGGGCGCTGCACGAGGCGCGGAACGCGCAGTGGGCGCAGTGCTGGCCGGTGGTGGGCGTGAAGCGTTCGTCGAGGACCTTCCCGGCGGCGGTGGCCAGCAGCTCGCCGACCCACTCCCCCGCCGGCGGCTCCTGGCTCTGCACCTTGGGCAGGGTCTCCCCGCCGTCGCGTCGGTTCGCGCCCTGCCGCAGGTGCACGAGTTCGGCGCCGCCCGCCTCGGGGCGCACGCCGTCGAAGGCGTCGTCGGCGGCGCCTTCGCGGACGGCGAGCTGGTAGACGGCGAGCTGCGGGTGGCGGGCCACCTCGGCGCCGCTGGGCGCCTGCTTGCCGGTCTTGAAGTCCACGACGTACGCGCGGCCCTCGCCGTCCGCCTCGACCCGGTCCATCTGGCCGCGGATGCGGACCTGGTAGTCGCCCGCTCCGAGGGTGACGTCGAAGTCCTGCTCGCTCGCCACCGGGGTGCGGCCGGTGCGGTCCAGCACATGCCAGTTCAGGAAGCGTTCCAGGGCCGCGCGCGCGTTGTCCTTCTCCTGGGCCGACTTCCAGGGCGCGTCGAAGGCGAGCGCGTTCCACACCGAGTCCAGGCGTTCCATCAGGACGTCGAGGTCGGCGGGGGTGCGGCCGGAGGCGACCTCGTCGGCGAGGACGTGGACGACGTTGCCGAAGCCCTGGGCGGCGGTGGCGGGCGCGTCGGCCTTCACCTCGCGGCCCAGGAACCACTGCAGGGCACAGGTGTTGGCGAGCTGGTCGAGGGCGCTGCCGGAGAGCACGACGGGCTGGTCGCGGTCGCGCAGCGGCACCTTGCTCTCGGTCGGCTCGAACATGCCCCACCAGCGGTCCGGGTGGGCGGACGGCACCAGGGGCCGGCCGTCCTCGTCGGCGAGGGCGGCGAGCCTCGCCAGGCGGTGTGCGGCCGCCTCCCGCAGCGCGGCGGAGGCGTCCGGGTCGACGGTGGTGGCGCGCAGCTCGGCGACGAGCGCGGCCACGGACAGCGGCCGCCGGGGGCGGCCGGTGACGTCCCGCGGTTCGACGCCCAGCTCGGTGAGGAAGCGGGAGGGCTGGTCGCCGTCGTCGGCCGGCGCCTTCACGGCGGTGACGACGAGACGTTCACGTGCGCGCGTGGCGGCCACGTAGAACAGGCGGCGTTCCTCGGCGAGGAGCGCGCCCGGGGTGAGCGGTTCGGCCAGTCCGTCGCGGCCGATGCGGTCGGCCTCCAGCAGGGAGCCGCGGCGGCGCAGATCGGGCCACAGCCCCTCCTGGACGCCCGCCACGACGACGAGCCGCCACTCCAGGCCCTTGGCGCGGTGCGCGGTCATCAGGCGGACGGCGTCGGGGCGTACGGCCCGGCGGGTGAGGGTGTCGGCGGCGATGTCCTGGGCCTCGATCTCCTCCAGGAAGTTCAGGGCGCCGCGGCCGCCGACGCGCTCCTCCGCGCGCGCGGCGGTGGCGAACAGCGCGCACACCGCGTCCAGGTCGCGGTCGGCGTTGCGGCCGGCCGCGCCACCGCGCCGGGCGGCGCGTTCCAGCCGGCCGGGCCAGGGCGTGCCCTGCCACAGGTCCCACAGCGCCTCCTCGGCCGTGCCGCCGGCGGCGAGGCGCTCGCGCGCCGTGCGGAGCAGCGCGCCCAGCCGCTGCGCACCGCGCGCGTAGGCCGGGTCGTGGGCGACGAGGCGCTCGGGTTCGGCGAGCGCCCGCGCGAGGAGTTCGTCGGAGGGCGCCGGCAGCGGGTTCCCGGCGGCCCGCTCCTCCTCGCGCAGGGCGCGCCCGAGGCGGCGCAGGTCGGCGGTGTCCATGCCGGCAAGCGGGGAGGCGAGCAGGGTGAGCGCGGTCTCGGCGTCGAGCCAGGAGGCGTCGCGCTTCTCGTCGTCCGCTTCCGCGCCGGAGGACGTGGCCTCGGCCTCCTCCGCGGGTCCCTGCCGCGACTCGGCCGTGGCCACCGTGCGCAGGGCGGTGAGCAGGGGGGCCACCGCGGGTTCGTGGCGCAGCGGCAGGTCGTCGCCGTCGATGTCCAGGGGGACGCCCGCCGCGGTGAGGGCCCGGCGGAGCGTCGGGATGCTCCGGGAGCCGGCGCGGACCAGGACGGCCATCTCGCGCCAGGGGACCCCGTCCTCCAGGTGGGCGCGGCGCAGGATGTCGGCGATGTTGTCGGTCTCCGCGCCGGGCGTCGGGTAGGTCTGCACCTCGACCCGGCCGCCGTCGCGCACGGCCTCGGGCTCCCGGTGTGCGCGCACCTTCTCGGCGGGCAGGCGGGTCAGCGGCATGCGCCGGGTGATCAGGCGGGTGGCCGCCAGCAGGGCGGCGCCGGAGCGGCGGGCGGTGCGCAGCACCTCGACGGGCGCGGGCCGGCCGTCCGTGCGCGGGAAGGCCGCCGGGAAGTCCAGGATGCCGTTCACGTCCGCGCCCCGGAACGTGTAGATCGACTGGTCGGGGTCGCCGAAGGCCACCAGGGTGCGGCCGCCGCCGGCCAGGGCGTGCAGGAGGCGCACCTGGGCCGGGTCGGTGTCCTGGTACTCGTCGACGTACACGGCGTCGTACTGGGCGGCGAGCCGGGCCGCGACCTCGGGGCGGCGGGCGAGCAGCACGGCGCGGTGGACGAGTTCGGCGTAGTCGATGACGCCCTGGAGGTCGAGGACGTCGAGGTACTCGGCGAGGAAGGCGGCGGCGGCGCGCCAGTCGGGGCGGCCGATGCGGCGGGCGAAGGCGTCCAGGGCGCCGGGGCCGAGGCCCAGCTCGCGGCTGCGGGCGAGGACGGCGCGGACCTCGTCGGCGAAGCCGCGGGTCGTCAGGCAGGCGCGCAGCTCGTCGGGCCAGCGCACGTGGTTCAGGCCGAGCCGCTCCAGGTCGGGCTGCCCGGCGAGCAGCCCGCGGACGGTGACGTCCTGCTCGGGTCCGGAGAGCAGGCGCAGCGGCTCCGCGAACAGACCGCTGTCCTGGTGGGCGCGGAGCAGGGCGTAGCAGTACGAGTGGAAGGTGGTCGCCCGGGGGGCGCGGGCCGCGCCGATGCGCTGGGCCATGCGGTCGCGGAGGTCGACGGCGGCCCTGCGGCTGAACGTCAGCACCAGGATGCGCTCGGGGTCGGCGCCGCGGGCGACGCGCGCGGCCACGGACTCCACCAGGGTGGTGGTCTTCCCGGTGCCGGGACCGGCGAGGACGAGCAGCGGGCCGGCGGTGTGGTCAACCACGGCGCGCTGGGCGGCGTCCAGTCGAGGGGGATCGATCGCGGCGGGCGGGTTACGGACCAGCCGGTAGGCGCCACGGTTCCCCTGCCGCACCGGAGGGTGCGGCAGACGGCTGGTGGTGGAGGAGGAGCTCACGTGGTTCGCCGGTCCTGGTGGTCGTGCTGGTGGGCGGGCGGTCACGCGTGCGAGGCGGTGGCCGCGGGGTGAGGGGGACACGTGCAGCCGACGCTACGCCGCCACATCGGGCGGAAGCAGGGCTTCCGCTTCTTCCCGTGCGACTCCCGGGCCCCTCGGAGCCCCGGTGTCACGCGTGTCCCTCGACCAACGAACGTACGTCATGCAACGAACGTCCCCGGTGTCCCTCGTACGGGCCACCGATTCCCCTCGGGGGCATCCGATGGCGGAAGCTGTCAGGTGTGACCGTCCGTGCCCGTGCCGCCGTCCCATCGCGCCCGTCTCATGTCGAGTCGCGGCAGGTGGCCCTCGGCGCTCCTGCCCGCCGCCTTGAGCGGGGTGCCCTCCGCCCGGTAGTGGGCGAGCGCGCCGAGCTCGTGGCCGGGCAGGAGCACGCCGTCGGCGCGGACCACGCGCCACCACGGCACGCCGCCCCCGTAGAGGGACATCACCCGGCCGACCTGGCGCGGTCCCCCCTCCTCCAGCCACTCGGCGACGTCGCCGTACGTCATGACCCGCCCCGGCGGGATCTGCTCGGCGACCTCGAGGACCCGCTCCGCGTACTCGGGCAGCGCGTCCTCGCATCCGTCACGGGTGTCCTCGGCAGGGCTCCGCTCGCTCATTCGCCCCATCCTGCCGCACCCCACCGACAACGCGGCGCGGAAGGCCGGGCAGGGGCCCCTCGCCCTCGGGCGGCGCTTCCGGCAGACTGTCCGACCCCGCATCTGCACCCTGATGCCCGCGAGTGCCGGTGGGGCATGCCACCATCGTGCGGGCGGTGACCGGTGATACGAGACCAAGAAGAGACCATGAAGCAGCAGGGTGTGCACCCCGAAGGCGCGGCGGGCACCCCTGACGCGTCCGCGCGTCCCGACGCCGCCGCCTCCGCACCGGAGGGCACCGGCGCGACGGGCCGGGACGGCGGCGCCGCGACCGGCGAGGGGACGCGCGAGGACGCCACGCGCGCGCGTGAGGACGGCGCGGAGGCCGCCGAGGGGACGCTCCCCGGCGCCCCGGGGCCGGACGCGAGCGCCGGTGACGAGGCTCACCCGGAGGAGGTGGAAGGCGACGAACCGCTGCTTCCCGCGCGCGTGCACCGTCCCTCCGACCTCATGCGGCTGCTGGTGGGCGTGCTCGCCATCGTCGTGCTGCTCGCGGTCGCGGCGTTCGCGCACGGGACCACCTCGGGCCTCGAACAGGACATCAACAAGGGCACGGGGCAGGCCCCCGACCTGCTGATCAAGATCGCGGGGCTCGCCTCCAGCATCGCGATCCTGCTGGTGCCGGTCGCCTTCGCGATCGAACGGCTGATCAAACGGGACGGGCTGCGGATCGCCGACGGCGTGCTCGCGGCCGTCCTCGCGCACGGAGTGACCCTCGCCACGGACCTGTGGGTGGCCCGGGCCGCGCCCGGCTCCATCCAGGAGGCGCTCACCCAGCCCTCGCCGGGCGACATCCACGCCCTCACCGACCCGGTGCACGGCTATCTCGCACCCGTCATCGCCTACATGACGGCGGTGGGGATGTCCCGCAGACCCCGATGGCGCGCGGTGCTGTGGATCGTGCTGCTGCTCGACGCGTTCTCGATGCTCGTCACCGGCTACACGACGCCCTTCTCGATCATCCTGACCGTGCTGATCGGCTGGACCGTCGCCTACGGCACGCTGTACGCGGTCGGCTCGCCGAACGTCCGCCCCACCGGGCGGACGCTCATGGCGGGCCTCAGGCACGTCGGCTTCCACCCGGTCGCCGCGGCCCGCGAGGAGACCGCGGAGTCGGAGAACGGCGACCGCGGCCGGCGCTACTTCGTCACCCTGGAGGACGGCCGTCCGCTGGACGTCACGGTCGTCGACCGGGAGCAGCAGGCCCAGGGCTTCTTCTACCGGGCCTGGCGCAACCTGACCCTGCGGGGCTTCGCCACCCGCTCCAGCCTGCAGTCCCTGCGCCAGGCCCTGGAGCAGGAGGCGCTGCTGGCGTACGCGGCGATCGCGGCCGGCGCCAACGCGCCGAAGCTGATCGCCACCTCCGAGCTCGGTCCGGACGCGGTCATGCTCGTCTACGAGCACACCGGCGGGCGCACGCTGGACTCGCTCGCGGACGAGGAGATCACCGACGAGCTGCTGCGCAACATCTGGCGTCAGGCGCAGGCGCTGCAGTCCCGGCGGATCGCGCACCGCAGGCTGGCCGGCGACGCGATTCTGGTGGATCGTTCCGGCAGAGTGATCCTCACCGAGCTGCGCGGCGGCGAGATCGCGGCCGGCGACCTGCTGCTGCGCATGGACGTCGCCCAGCTGATCACCACGCTCGGCCTGCGGGCGGGCGCCGAACGGGCGGTGGCCTCGGCCGTCGGCGTGCTCGGCCCGGACGCGGTCGCGGACTGCCTGCCGATGCTGCAGCCCATCGCCCTGACCCGCGCCACCCGCGCGACGCTGCGCCGTCTCGGCCGCGAGCGGGCCCAGCGCGAACGCGAGGCGGTGCTCGAGGCCTCCCGGCAGGCCAAGCTGGCCCGGGCGGAGGAGACTGCCTCCGCGACGGCCGGCCCCGCACCCGGAAAGCCCGACAAGAAGACGGTCCGGGCCGAGCAGCGGGCGGAGAAGCGGGCCATCGACGAGGCCCTGGACGAGGCCCGCGAGGAGGACCTGCTCACCCAGATCCGGCACGAGGTGCTGCGGATCAGGCCCCAGGCCCCCGTGGAGCCGGCCCGGCTGGAGCGGGTGCGGCCGCGCACGCTGATCAGCTTCATCGCCGGCGCGATCGGCGCGTACTACCTGCTGACGCAGCTCACCCACATCGAGTTCGGTCCGCTGGTCGCCAACGCCCAGTGGGGCTGGGTGCTGGCGGCGGTGCTCTTCTCCGCGCTCAGCTATGTGGCCGCCGCCATGGCGCTGCTCGGCTTCGTGCCGGAGCGGGTGCCGCTGCCGAGGACCGTGGGCGCCCAGGTCGCGGGATCGTTCGTGAAGATCGTGGCGCCGGCGGCGGTCGGCGGAGTGGCCCTCAACACGCGCTTCCTGCAGCGCGCCGGAGTGCGCCCGGGGCTCGCGGTCGCCAGCGTCGGCGCCTCGCAGCTGTTCGGCCTCGGCTGCCACATCCTGATGCTGCTGTCCTTCGGCTACCTGACGGGAACCGAGAAGACGCCCTCGCTGTCGCCGTCCCGGACGGTCATCGCCGGCCTGCTGACGGTGGCGGTGCTGGTGCTGGTGGTGACGTCGGTGCCGTTCCTGCGGAAGTTCGTCGTCACGCGCGTGAGGTCGCTGTTCGCCGGTGTCGTGCCGCGCATGCTCGACGTGCTCCAGCGTCCGCAGAAGCTCGTCACCGGCATCGGCGGCATGCTGCTGCTGACCGCCTGCTTCGTGATGTGCCTGGACGCCTCCATCCGCGCCTTCGGCGACGGCTCGACCTCGCTGAGCATCGCCAGCGTGGCCGTGGTCTTCCTCGCCGGCAACGCGCTCGGCTCCGCGGCGCCCACCCCGGGCGGCGTCGGCGCGGTCGAGGCGAGCCTCACGCTCGGCCTGATCGCCGTCGGCCTGCCCAAGGAGGTCGCCGCACCGGCCGTCCTGCTGTACCGGCTGCTCACGCTGTGGCTGCCGGTGCTGCCCGGCTGGCTCGCGTTCAACCAGCTCACCCGCAAGGGCGCCCTGTAGGCGCTCCCCGCGGGCCGGGGCCCGGCCGTCGCTCGTACGGCCCGTGCCCCGCGCGGCCCGGCCCGCACACGCGCACGATGGAAGCATGGCGAACCCCTCCAGGCTGCGTGCCGCTGCCCTGACCACCAGCGCCGTGCTGCTGGCCGCCCTGCTGGCCGGGTGCGGCGACGGTGCCGGGAACGGGGACCCGACGGCGCAGAAACTGGACTGGAAGGACTGCCCGGCCCCCTCGGCCGCGGAGGGCGGCGGCTCCTCACCGTCGCCGCTGCCGGACGGCACCCAGTGGCAGTGCGCCACGATGAAGGCCCCCGTGGACTGGAGCAGGCCCAAGGGCGACACCCTCGACATCGCGCTGATCCGGGCCAGGGCGAGCGGCGACCCCGGCAAGCGGATCGGCTCGCTGATCTTCAACTTCGGCGGCCCCGGCGGCAGCGGCGTCACCACGCTCCCCGCGTTCGGGCAGGACTACGCCACCCTCAACACCCGGTACGACCTGGTCAGCTTCGATCCGCGCGGAGTCGGCCGGAGCGGGCCCGTGGAGTGCGAGAGCGACGCCCAGCTCGACCAGTACTTCCAGCAGGACGCCACACCCGACGACAAGGCCGAGCAGAAGCAGCTCGTCGACCGCACCAGGGAGTTCAACGCGAACTGCGAGAAGCACTCCGGGAAGATGCTGCCGCACGTACGCACCACCGACGCGGCCCGCGACATGGACCTCATGCGCCAGGTGCTCGGCGACGACAAGCTGCACTACTTCGGCATCTCCTACGGCACCGAACTCGGCGGCGTCTACGCCCACCTGTTCCCCGGGCACGTCGGCCGCGCGGTCCTGGACGCGGTCGTCGACCCCACCAAGGACCCCGCGCAGAGCGCGCTCGGCCAGGCCCAGGGGTTCCAGCTGGCGCTCGACAACTTCGCCGCGGACTGCACGTCGAAGACGGAGGAGTGCCCGGTCGGGGACACCCCGCAGGACGTCAAGGACCGCATCGCCAAGCTGCTCGCGGATCTGGAGAAGAAGCCGATCCCCGGCGCCTTCCCGAGGCAGCTCACCCAGACCGCCGCGACCAACGGCATCGCGCAGGCCCTGTACTCGAAGGACTTCTGGGAGTACCTCACCGAGGGGCTGCAGCAGGCCTACGAGGGCGACGGCAAGATCCTCATGCTGCTCTCCGACTCGATGAACGGGCGCAGCGAGAACGGCGAGTACAGCAACATCGCCGCGGCGAACATCGCCATCAACTGCGCCGACGAGAAGCAGCGCTACACCGCGGACGAGGTCCGGCAGCGGCTGCCGCAGTTCCGGGCCGCCTCGCCGCTGTTCGGGGACTATCTGGCCTGGGGCATGCTGAGCTGCACCGACTGGGCGGTGCCGGGCGCCGCCGACCATCCCGACGTCAGCGCACCGGGGGCGGCGCCGATCCTCGTCGTCGGCAACACCGGCGACCCGGCCACCCCCTACGAGGGCGCGCGGAAGATGGTGGACGCGCTCGGCAAGGGCGTCGGAGTCGAGCTGACGTACAAGGGCCAGGGGCACGGCGCGTACGACAGCAAGAACAAGTGCGTGCAGAGCGCGGTGAACGGATACCTGCTGGACGGGAAGGTGCCGAAGGCCGGCACGGTCTGCTCCTGAAGCACGGGCCGGCCATGGCAGATATGCAGGTCAGAGGCTTATCCACAGCCTGCAACGGGTTTGCGCCCCGCCGCCTACCATGACGTGAACGCCTGCCGCGGGACGACGCGGGGGGCCTGCGAGGGGGGTGCGCATGCTTCGGGTTCTGCGGTGGACGGCGGGGGTGGCCGCGGCGCTGCTGGTGGCCGGGTGCGGTGGCGGCGGCTCGGGCGGCGGCCCTGACGAGGCCAAGGGGACGAGCCCCGCCGGCCGGCCCGGCGAGGCTTCCGCGACGGCCGTGCCGTCCGCTGCGGATCCACCCTCGTCGCTCACCTCGCAGCGGCTCCAGTGGCGCCGGTGCGGGGCCGCCGAGGACTCCGCGGCACCCGGTGACGAGTGGCGGTGCGCCACGCTCAAGGCGCCGCTGGACTGGTCGAAGCCCGGTGGTGCGACGATCGGCCTCGCCCTCATCCGGGCCCGCGCGACCGGGGACCACCGGATCGGTTCCCTGGTGTTCAACTTCGGCGGCCCCGGCGGCTCGGGGGTGTCGACGATGCCGTACTACGGAGCCCTCGCCTCCGAGCTGCGCGAGCGCTACGACCTGGTGAGCTTCGATCCGCGCGGGGTCGGCGCCAGCGAGGGCGTGCGCTGCCGCGGCGACCGGGACACCGAGGCCGCCGAGGCGGTGGACGCCACGCCTGACGATCCCGCCGAGGAGAAGGCGTACTTCCAGGACGCCGCCGACTTCGGGAAGGGGTGCGAGCGGGCCGCGGGACGGCTGCTGGCGCACCTCTCGACCACCGACACCGCCCGTGACATGGATCTGCTGCGCCACGTGCTGGGCGACCGGACGATGCACTACTTCGGCATCTCCTACGGCACCGAACTCGGCGGCGTCTACGCCCACCTGTTCCCCCGGCGCGTGGGCCGGATGATCCTCGACGCGGTGGTGGACCCGACCGCGGACACGGTGGGCCACGCGAAGAACCAGGCGCGGGGCTTCCAGCGGGCGCTGGAGGACTATCTGAGGTCCACCGGCCAGGACCCGGAGCGGGGCACACGGAGGATCGCGGCGCTGCTGAGGAGCATCGACGCCAGACCCCTGCCGACCGCGTCCGGACGGAAGCTGACCCAGACGCTCGCCCTCACCGGCATCATCCTGCCGCTGTACAGCGAGGCCGGCTGGCCCAGGCTGACCGAGGCGCTGAAGTCGGCCGGGCAGGGCGACGGCTCGAGACTCCTCGCCCTCGCGGACCAGTACAACGAGCGGAAGTCATCCGGCCGTTACGGGACCAGGAGCCACGCCCAGCGCGCCATATCGTGCCTGGACGACAAGCAGCGGCCCACGCTCGCGCGGACCAAGAGACTGCTGCCCGAGTTCGAGCGGATATCGCCGGTCTTCGGGGACTACCTCGGCTGGGACACGGCCGGCTGGTGCCACGACTGGCCGGTCGCCGGGCAGTACGACACCCCGCGGGTGAGCGCGCCGGGCGCGGCGCCGATCCTGCTGGTCGGGAACACCGGGGACCCGGCGACCCCCTATGAGGGCGCCCGCAGGATGGCCGACGAGCTGGGCGAGGGCGTCGGCGTCGAACTCACCTGGAAGGGCGAGGGACACGGGGCGTACGGCAACGGCAGCGACTGCGTCGACTCGACGGTGAACGCTTATCTGCTCGACGGGACGGTGCCGCGGGACGGCAAGGTCTGCTCCTGACGCGGGCGGTGTCCTGAACAGGCGTTCCGGCACGGGACACGGCCGTGCCGTGGCGGACTAGTCCGATCGGTAGGGGGCGTTCCTGTTACTCACTTTCGGGTGACACCGGCTCACCCCGGCAGGACGCCTGGGCACTGCCGCGTGACGGACAAGCCAGTGCTGAAGCGGCTCTTTTCCTGACGAACGTTCAATTCGACGTGTTGGAGTCATACATGGACGATGCAGCAGAGAGTCACAGGAATATGTTGAAGCCGTAATGCCGCGCACATCTCCCCCACAAACCGGGCGCATGGCTTGCACAGTGTGAGTGCGCGGCCAGCCGGCCGCCGCTCGTACAACGCACCACCACTGGCCTGCGGCGTTCTCACCTCCGCAGATCCGTAAGGGGGGTGCCATGGACTCCTGTAGGGGGATCCTCGTGACCATTTCCGCATCCGTGCGCCGCATGACCGCCGTCGCCGCCGTGTCGGCCGCCGCCGTGGGAGCCGTGGCCCTGCCGGCCGCGGCCGCCGACCACTACCCCGGCCGGCACCACCGCGACGCGGTGTACATCAGCAGCGTGCGGCACGACGCCCCGGGACGCGACGACCGCTCCAGCCGCGCCCTGAACCGGGAGTGGGTCGACATCACCAACAACTCGCGCCGCCCGGTCAACCTCAGCGGCTGGACCCTCTCCGACCGGGACGGCCACACCTACACCTTCCACCACTACCGGCTGGACGGCCGCTCCACCGTCCGCGTCCACACCGGCTACGGCCACGACACCCGCCGCGACCTGTTCCAGGACCGCAACCGGTCCGTCTGGGACCGCTCGGACACGGCGACCCTGCGCAACGACCGCGGCCGCTTCGTCGACGACGCCTCGTGGGGCCGCGACCACCGCGACCGCGACCACCGTGACCGCGACCACCGCGGCGACCGCGACCACCGCGACGGTGACCACCGCACCCGCCGCTGACCGTCTCCCGCGAGCCGGTGAACGCTGACCCTCGTTCCCGCTGAACAGGTGGGCGTGGCACTCGCCCGGGAGAGTGCCACGCCCACCGCACACCCCGGAAAAACCCGAAGCCCACGGCTTTGAGCTGGTCAGAGCCGTGGGCTTCGTCAGGTCCGCCGGCAGGCGGGAGGGGTGGTCAGTACACCGGCTTGTCGGGCTCGATCTGGTTGACCCAGCCGATGACGCCGCCGCCGACGTGCACCGCGTCCGAGAAGCCCGCGGACTTCAGGACCGCGAGGACTTCCGCACTGCGGACACCCGTCTTGCAGTGCAGGACGATCTTCTTGTCCTGCGGAAGGCTCTCCAGGGCGGTGCCCATGAGGAACTCGTTCTTCGGGATCAGACGGGCGCCGGGGATGGAGACGATCTCGTACTCGTTCGGCTCGCGGACGTCGATGATGTCGATGCTCTCGCCGTCGTCGATCCACTCCTTGAGCTGCTTGGGAGTGATCGTGGAGTCGGCGGCCGCCGCCTGGGCCTCCTCGGACACGACGCCGCAGAAGGCCTCGTAGTCGATGAGCTCGGTGACGGTCGGGTTCTCGCCGCAGACCGCGCAGTCCGGGTCCTTGCGGACCTTGACCTGGCGGTACTGCATCTCCAGGGCGTCGTAGATCATCAGGCGGCCGACCAGCGGCTCACCGATGCCGGCGAGGAGCTTGATGGCCTCGTTGACCTGGATGGAGCCGATGGACGCGCACAGCACGCCCAGCACGCCGCCCTCGGCGCAGGAGGGGACCATGCCCGGGGGCGGGGGCTCCGGGTAGAGGCAGCGGTAGCAGGGGCCGTGCTCGGACCAGAAGACCGAGGCCTGGCCGTCGAAACGGTAGATCGAACCCCACACGTACGGCTTGTTCAGCAGCACGCACGCGTCGTTGACCAGGTAGCGGGTCGCGAAGTTGTCCGTGCCGTCGACGATCAGGTCGTACTGGCTGAAGATGTCCATCACGTTGTCGGCCTCGAGCCGCTCCTCGTGAAGGACCACGTTCACGTACGGGTTGATGCCCTTGACGCTGTCGCGGGCGGACTCGGCCTTGGAGCGGCCGATGTCGGCCTGGCTGTGGATGATCTGGCGCTGCAGGTTCGACTCGTCGACCTCGTCGAACTCCACGATGCCGAGCGTGCCGACGCCCGCGGCGGCCAGGTACATCAGCGCCGGCGAGCCCAGGCCGCCGGCGCCCACACAGAGCACCTTGGCGTTCTTCAGCCGCTTCTGCCCGTCCATCCCCACGTCGGGGATGATCAGGTGGCGGGAGTACCGGCGGACCTCGTCTACGGTGAGCTCAGAGGCTGGCTCGACCAGGGGTGGCAGCGACACGGGGACTCCGTTGGTCGGTCGATCACTACGGTTGTTCTCCCTGTAACACTGCCACGGCCTTCTTCATTCCGAGACACCTGTTCCGATCCGCGAGACGATCTCGTCCCAGTAGCCGGGCATCGTCTCCCAGGGGTCGGCCCGGCCGCCGCGGTCGGTGCGGTCGGTGAGGTAGATCGTGCCCGCGCCCTGCCAGCGGGCGATGCGCAGCGCCTCCTCCAGATGACCGCGCGGCACACCGTGCACGAAGTGGCAGAAGCGGTCGGGCGGGTAGTCGGCGGTCCACTCGGCGGCCTGCGAGAAGCGGTAGTCGGCCCAGGGGCCCGCGAACGTCACCAACTGGTCGGCGTTCTCCGCGTATCCCGGATGCGGGTGGCTGCCGTGGCCCAGGACGATGTGGGCGGAGTCACTGATCGCCCGCAGGGTGCCGATCGCCCGGCGGACCTCGGGCAGCCCACCGCGCGCGGTGGGACACCGGTCGAGCAGGAAGCCGTCGACGCGGTACCACTCGAGGTGGCGGTGCGCGTCGGAGAGCAGGTCGCCGAAGGGGCGCGCGCCGTGGGCGAGGTTCAGGTACCCGAGGACGCGCACGCCCCCGTTGCGCAGCCGGCCCGCGGCCTCCAGGCAGTGCGGGTCGGGACGGCTGCCGGGCCCGGAGGCGACGTTGAGCACCACCCAGTCCAGCGGTGTGCCGGGGCGGGCGAGTGCGGCCCACTGGGCCGGGGCGACCAGCGGATGGGCGTAGCCGGGGACGCCGAGGCCGGTACGGACGCCGGTACCGGCGGTGCTCGCTGTGGTGCTGGTCAGATGCGGCATGCCGCCTCCATCCAGATGTCGGCCAGGGATTCCTCGAGGTTGATGCGGGGGCGCCAGCCGAGCCGGTCGCGGGCGGTGCGCACGTCGGCCTGCTGCCAGCTGCCGCAGCCGTCGGGATACGGGTAGGCGACCGGGGCCGCGTGCTCGGAGTCGGCGCGGGGGTGGCCGATGGGGCTGCGCAGCGGCCCGGGGGGCGCGTCGAGCTCGTGCAGGGCGCCGCCGTACCCGGCGACCCTGGCGAGGACGGCGGCGGCGTCGCGGAGGCGGACGGCGCGGCCGGAGCCGATGTTGATGACGCCCTGCGCGGCGGAGAGGGAGGCGGCGTGCACGGCGCGTGCGACGTCGCGGACGTCGATGAAGTCGCGCTGGACGCCGAGTCCGCCGAGCTTGAGTTCGCCGTCACCGGACTGCATGGCCCGGCGCATGGCCTCGGCGAGCCTGCCGAGCGGGGAGCCGGCCGGGGTCCCGGGTCCGGCGGGCGAGAAGACGCGGAGCACGACGGCGTCGAGTCCTGAGCCGAGGACCAGCTCCGTGGCGGCGAGCTTGCTGACGCCGTAGGGGCCGCCGGGGCGGGGCACGGCGTCCTCGGCCGTGGAGGAACCGGGCTGGCTGGGGCCGTACTCGGACCCGCAGCCGACCTGGACCAGCCGGGCCCCGCAACCGCTGCGGCGCAGCGCCTCGCAGACGGTGGCGACGGCGACGGTGTTGTGCCGGACGAGGTCGCGGGCGCCGCCCCTGGTGGCGCCGGCGCAGTTGACGACCACTCCGGGGTGGACCGCGTCCAGGAAGCGGGTGAGCGCCCCCGGGCTGCCCGAGGCGAGGTCGAACCGGACGTCGGCGTCGTCGCCGCGGCCGAGCGCGGTGAGCTGGACGGCCGGGTCGGCGAGCAGGCGGTCGGCGACGAAGCGGCCGATGTATCCGTTGGCTCCGATCAGCAGGACCCTCATCGGACGGCTCCCGGGGTGTGCGCTCCGGCGGCTCCCAAGGCTCCGGACGCTCCGGGCGTTCCGTGTCGGGAGGTGGTCATCTGGTCTTCTCCTTAGAAGGGGTGATGCGGTGGCCTGCGGTGGGGGGCCGGACGCCGTGGCCGGGGCCGGGTGCCGCCGCCCGCTCGGGGCGGGTGGCGGCGGACGCGGGCGGGGCAGGTGGCGGAAGGTTCACTCGGGTGCTCCCGCCGGGGCATGGGCCGAGGCCCTGGTGAGGGTGCGCAGCGCGTGGACCAGCAGGGCGAGCGCGGCCGCGCCGCACGCGAGCGCCGGCACGGCGCCCGGGCCCCAGGTGTCCACCACGGTCTGCACGGGCGTGGCGAGGAAGGCGCAGCCGGGGAGCCGGGTGGCCAGCAGCAGGGCGAGCGCGGTCGCCTCGGCGACCGCTGCCGCGCCGAGGGCGAGCACGGGGGCGTGGCGCCGGCGGTGCGCGACGAGCAGGCGGGCGAGCAGCAGGAGCGCGCCCAGGGCGAGACCCTGCGGGTAGGCCGCGCTCTCGTGCAGGACCGTGCCGCACAGGGCGAGCAGGCCGGTGAGGGCGCCGAGGAACAGGACGAGGACACCGGCCAGCAGGGGCCGGGCGGCGCTGGTGAAGTCCTCGAGTCCCCGGCTGCCGGCGAGCCTGCGGCGGGCGCCGGCGGCGAGGAGGTGGGCGCACCAGGCGGCCGGGGCGCAGGCCAGGGCGAGCGCCAGCACGGGGGCGGCGGTCATCGGCCAGGGGCCGTCGGGAGCGCCGGTGGGTGGTGCGTCGGGACCGCCGGCGACGACGGTCCGCAGGAGTCCGTCGCCGAGCAGCGCGTAGCCGAGCAGCCAGAGGGTCCACGCGCGCGTGCCGGCCGCCGTGCGCCACGGGACCGGGCCGGGCACCGCGGCGAGGGGGCCGCGGCGCAGGGCGGCGCGCGTCGCGGCGGCCAGGGCGAGCAGGCCGGCGGCGGTCACCGGCAACCGGGGCTCGCCGTGGACCAGGCGCAGTCCGGTCAGGGTGGCCGCGGCGAGCGCTCCGGGCAGAAGGGTGAGCAGGACCCAGCCGGTCCGGACGCGGGGTCCCCGTGCGGACGCGGGGCTCGGGACCGGTGCGCCGTCGCGCGGCACGCGCGCGTACAGCTCCTCGGCGAGCGAGAAGACGTCGCGGTGGCGGAACCGGGCGGCGGTCCGGTCGGTGACGCCGCGCGCCTCCAGTCCGGCGGCGATCTCCAGCGGGTCCACGGCCCGCTCGCACAGTTCACGGTGCCGGTGCAGCAGGCTCTTCACCGGGTCGGCGTTTCCGCGCCGGAACGGGGCCGTGCGGGTTCCGCCGGGCGCGGCGTCCGCGCCCTTCCGGGCCGGGGGCGCGGGCGTCGTACCGGCGCCGACCGGGTCCGCGCGGCCCTCCGCGGCCGTTCCGGCGTGCGCCACGGCACCGGTGAGCACCTCACGCGACCGCTCGTCCCAGGCCGTGCCGCCGGCCGGCATCCCGGGGCGGTCCAGTTCGCCCAGCCGGTCCATGAAGTCCAGCGCGTCCGCGCCGTGCGTTTCGTTTCGACCGCCCGGCGCGTCCGCGCGGTCCGGCTCGTCGCCATTGCTCGGCGCGTCCGTGCCGTGCGACGCCCGCACGGCGTCCCTGGCGCCGTCGAGGCTCTCCGCCCAGCCGGGACCGCTCCGCGCGCCGCCTTCGGTGCCGCTCACAGCGCCCCCTCCGAAGCCGCTCCCCATGCCGCTCCCGAGGTCGCGCGGACCGGGTCGCCGGACGCCCGGCCGGACGCCTCCCGGGTGCGTCCCCGGGCCGTGGTGCCGGTCCAGTGGACGGGGACGTGGGTCTCGGCGGGGGCGGCGAACGGCAGCGGGTCGCCCGTCTCGTCGAGGGCGATCCGGCGCACCGGGCAGCGCGAGACGATCTCCAGGTAGATGCCGTTGAACGCCGCGATGTTCTGCTCGACCGTGAACAGTTCGAGTGCGCGGGCGCGGGCGGCGGCACCGAGGCGCTCACGGCGCTCGGGATCGCGCAGCAGCGCCACGCACGCCTCGGCGAGCGCCCGGGGGTTGCGCGGCGGTACGACGAGGCCGGTGCCGCCGATGACCTCTACCACCGCGCCGACGTCGGTGGACACCGTGACGCGGCCGCTGAACATGGCCTCCACCAGGGTGTTCGGGAAGCCCTCCACGACGCTGGAGAGGACGACGACGGCGGCGCCCGCGTACGCGTCGGGCAGGGTCGGCACCTCGGGTCCGCCGATCTCCTCGAAGGAGACCGGGTTGTCGCCGACCGCGTGCACGCCCTCCGCCTCGTCCGGGAAGAGCTGCGCGGCGAGCACCCGGCAGTGCCCGAGATAGGCCTCGCCCTCGGGACCCGCCGGCGTGCCGACGATCCGCAGCCGGGCCTTCGGCTCCTCCCTGCGGACCTCGGCGAAGGCGTGCAGCAGCGACACGAGGTCCTTGGCCGGTTCGACGCGTCCCACCCAGCCGAGCGTGTACGGATCGGCGCGGTCCGGGGACTCGCCGGCCTCGGCGAAGCAGGAGGCGTCCATGCCGGGGTGCACGGTGCGGATCCGGGCCCGGTCGGCGCCGCACCGTTCCTGCCAGCGGCGGGCGTGCGCGTTGCCCGGGGTGAGGAGGGTGGCGCGCCGGTAGACCTCGGTGGCGAGCAGGGCGTGGAAGGCGGCGAGCAGGGCGCGTACGGCGGGGGCGGCGGTGTCCGGCCCGAGGGCCAGGTAGTGCGAGCGGAGCTGTACGCCGTACTCGGTGACCAGCAGGGGCACTCCGCACAGGTGCCGGGCGAGCAGTCCGGGCAGGGCGGCCGTGCCGCCGGCGGTGGCGTGGCAGAGGTCGGCGGCGCCGAGGCCGTCGTCGCCGTACCAGTCCAGGGAGAGGGGGCGCAGGGCACGTTCGAGGTGGGCGGTGACCGTGAGCAGATCGGCCACGCGCGCCTCGCGCGCCGTGCGCGGCGCGCCGGGGGCGCGGCAGGCGCGCTCCAGGGTGCGCAGGGCGGTGTCGGAGCGGAGTGCGCCGACCAGTCCGCCCTCGTCGCGGGCGAGTTCGGCGAGGCCGTACAGCGCGTTGCCGAAACGGTCCGTCTGGGGGGCGGCCCCGGGTCCGGCGGCCGAGCCCGAGGCCGCGCCGGGTCCGCCGCTCAGGGCCTCGACCAGCTCGCCGTAGCACTCGGTGAAGCGCCGGCGCGCGCGCCTGCCGTGGGCGACGCCGTCGTCCTCGGCCTTCCACAGCGGAGCGGTACGCACCCGGCCGACCTGCGGCGGGAGCGGAGACCGGCCGGCGGCCTCCTGCTGCCGGCCGCGGCTGAGCGCGTAGACGTCGAACTCGTGCTGGGCGAGCCCGCGCACGAGCCGGTCGCACCAGAGCCCGGCGTCACCGCCCACATACGGGTAGCCACCCTCCGTAAGCAGTCCGATGCGCACGTGTGCACCCCCGATCTCCGCGAGTGGGAAGCCGCCTTCGTCCCGGCGGCTCGCAGCGGGACGAACGTATGCGGACAAGGCGGTGGCGCGATGGACGGTTGTCCATCGCGCCACCAAAAGGGGTGAACGGGCGTAACTTTCCGGTGCGGGTCGCGTTCCGTCGCGCTATGACTGCGGAAGGTGATCCTCCGCGCATGAAACGTTACGCCGCGGCCAACTCGCGCCGGATCGCACGCCGTTCGGCCGCGAGCCGCGGGTCGAGCGCGGGCACGGCGGCCAGGAGCTGCTTGGTGTAGGGCTCGCGCGGGGCGTCGTAGACCTCGTCCGCGGGACCGGACTCCACGATCCGTCCGTTGCGCATCACCGCGACCCGGTCGCTGACCTGGCGGACCACGGCGAGGTCGTGCGCGATGAACACGAGCGCGAGGCCGAGTTCCCGCTGCAGCTCGCCGAGCAGCGCCACCACCTGCGCCTGCGTGGTGACGTCGAGCGCGGAGACCGGCTCGTCCAGGACGATGACGCGCGGGTCCGCGGCGAGCGCCCGCGCGATGCCCACGCGCTGGCGCTGGCCGCCGCTGAACTCGTGCGGGTAGCGGTCGTAGTGCGCCGCCTCCAGCCCCACGCGCTCCAGCAGTTCGCTCACCCGCCCCCGGATGCGCCGTTCGTCGCGCTCCCCGCGCGCGCGGAGCGGGTCCGCGACGGACTCGCCCACGCTGCGGCGCGGGTTGAGCGAGGAGACCGGGTCCTGGAAGACCATCTGCACGGCCGGATCCACACCGGTGTGCGGGCGTCCGGTGCGGCGGATCGAGCCGGTGGTCGGCTCCAGCAGCCCGACCAGCATGCGGCCGAGCGTCGTCTTGCCGCTGCCGCTCTCCCCCACGACGCCCAGGGTCTCGCCCCGGCGGACGGTCAGCGAGACGTCGTCCACCGCCGTGAACGCGTGCTTGCCGCGCCCGAACTCGCGCCGCAGGCCGGCGGCCTCCAGTACGACCTCCCCGGCCGCCGGTGCGGCGGCCCGGGGCGCGTCCACCCGCGGGACGGCGTCGAGCAGCTCGCGGGTGTACGCCTGCCCGGGGGACGCCAGGACCGTGCCGACCGGGCCGTGTTCGACGGCTCTGCCGTGCCGCATGACCAGCACCTCGTCGGCGCTCTCGGCGGCGACCCCGACGTCGTGGGTGACGAGCAGCAGGCCCATGCCGGTCTCCGCGCGCAGCGTGTGCAGCAGGTCGAGGATCTGGGCCTGCACGGTGACGTCGAGTGCCGTGGTGGGCTCGTCGGCGATCAGCAGTTCCGGCTCGCAGGCGAGCGCCATGGCGATCAGGGCGCGCTGGCGCATGCCGCCGCTGAACTCGTGCGGGCGGGAGCGGGACCGCCGTGCCGCGTCCGGGATGCCGACCCGGTCCAGCACCTCGACGGCACGCGCGCGTGCGGCGCGACGCGACACGCGCGTGTGCACGCGGTGGACCTCGGCGATCTGGTCGCCGATCGAGTAGTACGGGTCGAGCGAGGACAGCGGGTCCTGGAAGACCATGGCCGCCCCGGCGCCGCGCAGCCGGCGCAGTTCCTCGTCCGAGGCCTGCCGTACGTCCGTGCCCGCGACGCGGACCGAGCCGCCGACCCGTGCCCCGGTGCCCCGGTGCAGGCCCAGCAGGGCGCCGGCGACCGTGGACTTGCCGGAACCGGACTCGCCGACCAGCGCGAGGGCCTCGCCCCGTTCCAGCCGGAAGGACAGGCCGTCCACGGCCCGCAGGGACCCGAACTCGACCGTCAGGTCCGTGACTTCGACCAGGCTCATGCGAGTACCACCCGTCGGTCGGCCACCGCGTACAGGACGTCCGCGACGGCGTTGGCGATGACCACGAAGAAGCCGATGACCAGGACCATGCCGACGACGACCGGCAGGTCGACCACCTTGACCGCGTGGACCAGTTCCTGCCCGATGCCGGGGAGCCCGAAGAGGGTCTCGGTGAGGACGGCCCCGCCGACGGCTCCGCCGAAGTTGTTGGCGTTCAGCGCGATGACCGGCGCGAGCGCCCCGCGCAGGGCGTGCCGTCCGACGACCGCGCGCTCGGAGACGCCGTAGGCGCGGAAGGTCCGTACGTGGTCCTCGGCGAGGGTCTCCAGCATGGCCGCCCGGGTCAGGCGGGCGAAGGCCGCGGCCTCGATGAGGGCGAGCGAGAGCCAGGGCAGCAGCAGGTTCCACGCCCACTGCTCGGGATCGTCGGTGAACTTCACGTACTGCGGGAACGGCAGCAGCCGCAGCTCACCGCAGACCACGATCATCAGGACCAGGCCGATGACGAAGACGGGGGTGGCCGTGCCCGCGAGGGTGACCGCGGTCAGCGCCCGCTCGGTGAACCGGCCGCGCCGCCAGGCGGAGAGCACCCCGGTGCCGACGCCGAGGACCAGCCAGATCACCATCGCGCCCGTCACCAGTGACAGGCTGACCGGGAGCTTGGTCAGGATGACGTCGGTGACCTGCCGGTCGCTCTGGTAGGAGAGCCCGAGGCAGGGCGCCGGGCAGTGGGCCACCGAGGTGCCGGTCGAGTAGTCCTGGCCGACGACTATGCCTTGCAGGAAGTGCCAGTAGCGCAGGTACAGGGGGTCGCCCAGGTGGAGCTGCTGGGCGACCTGCTGGACCTGGGCCGGCGAGCAGCGCGGGCCGCAGCTGATCTGGGCGACGTTGCCGGGGGTGACGTAGAAGACGACGTAGATGATCACCGAGATGGCGAGCAGGGTGATCAGGGCGCCGACGGTGCGGCGCAGCACGAAACCGCCGAACCCGTTCACGCGGCGCCCTCCTTGCCGGATCCGGCCGCAGCACCGGCGTGGTCGCCGGTTCCGGCCGTGCCGTCGTCGGCCCCGCCGGTCCCGGCCGCCGCCCTGCCCTCGCCCCTGGCGCCGGTGCCGACCCGCAGCCGCGAGGCCGCGCGCGGGTCCAGCGCGGTGCGCACCCCGTCGCCGAGGACGGTCAGCGCGACGACGGTGACGAAGAGGGCCCCGGCGGGCAGCAGCAGGTACTGCGGCGCCGCCTGGTACCAGACGTCGGCGGCGGTGAGCATCTGCCCCCAGGAGGGCGTGGGCGGCTTCACGCCCACGCCGAGGAACGACAGGGCCGCCTCGATCGAGATGTTGATGGGGACGAGCAGGGCCGCGTAGGTGATGACGGGCGCGGCGAGCCCGGGCAGCAGTTCGCGGCGGGCGATCCGCCAGGTGCCCCAGCCGCTGAGCCGGGCGGCGGCCACGTGGTCGAGCCCCTTGAGGGTGAGGGTCTGCGCGCGGGTGATCTTCGCGATGTTGCCCCAGGCGATCAGGCCGATCACGAAGGTGACCAGCACCGGCCGGGGGAAGCTGGTCGGGACGATGGCGAGCAGCGCCAGCGCCATGATCATCAGCGGCAGGGCGACGATGATGTCCGTGAGCCGGCTCAGCAGCTGGTCGACGAGCCGGCTGCCGAGCGCCGAGGCGACGCCGATCAGCACGCCGAGGGCGACCTGGATCGCGGTCGCGGCGAGCGCGACCCCCAGCGACACCCGGGCCCCGTAGACCAGCCGGGCGAACAGGTCGCGTCCGGTCTGCGGCTCCACGCCCAGCCAGTGGCCGCCGCCGGCGCCGCCGAACGAGCCGACGGGCACGCCCCCGCGCGCGGAGTCGATCAGCGACGGGTGGTAGGTGGTGGGGTCCTGGCCCTCCAGGGCGGTGAGCAGCGGCGCGGCGAGCGCGACCAGGACGAGCAGCGCGACGACGGCCGCGGCGACCAGTGCGGCGCGCTGCGACCGCAGCCGCCGCCAGAACTGACGGGCCCCCGAGGCCCCCGGGACGGCGGTGTCCGTCCCGGGGGCCTGGGTGGCGGCAAGTGCCTCGCTCACGGCGTCACTTCACCGCGACCTGGGAGATGTCGAGCACGCCGGTCCAGTCGCTGATGACGATGTTCCGGACGTCCTCGCCGTACAGGCGCTTGTAGACGGGGTGGAACAGCGGCACCACGAGGGCCTTCTCGCCGATCTTCTTGTCCAGCGCGCCCCACCGCTCGGCGGCCGCGTCGAGGTCGGTCAGCTTGTTGATCGCGTCGATCTCGTCGTTGACCGACGTGTCGTCGAGCAGGCCCGTGTTGAAGTTCGCGCCGTCCTTCACGATCTGCCGGCCGTCGAAGATGGGGGCGAGGAAGGGGCCGCCGGAGGGCCAGTCGGCACCCCAGTGGGCGAGGAAGAAGCCCGGCTCGGTCTTCACGCTGTGGATCTTGTCCGCGTAGTCGTTCTCCTCCAGGCCCTGCAGCCTGACCGTGATGCCGGCCTTCTTCAGGGCGTCCTGGATCGCGGTCGCGATCTCGGGGCTGGTCTCGAAGTCCTTGCTGTTGGAGTGGGTCAGCGTGACGGTGAGGCCGTTCTTGTGGCCGGCCTGCGCGAGCAGTTCCCTGGCCTTGGCCGCGTTGCCGGACCTGCCGGCCGGGAACGGGTCGTAGGGCGTGTACCCGAAGGACTTCTGGTCGGGCAGGAAGGTGGTGGCGGGCTCGGCGAGCGCGCTGCCGCCGGCCGCGTTGACCACCGAGGACCGGTCGATGGCGTAGGAGATCGCCTGCCGCACCCTGGGGTCGTCGAAGGGCTTCACCTTCGGGTTGAAGGCGATGTAGTTCGTGTAGCCGAAGTGGCCGGTGCCCACGCGCGCGGCCAGGTCCTTGTCGCCGGTGACCTTGGCGAGTTCGGCGGGGCCGAGGTTGGTGTCCGTGGTGACGGCGGCGGCGTCCGCTCCCTGGGACGCGGACAGCCGCTGGTTGATCACGGAGGAGTCGAGGCCGGAGCGGACGTCGATGGTGTCCGGGTAGGCCTTGCGCTCGGCGTCGACGGCCGTGGACCAGTGGGTGTTGCGCTTCAGGACGAGGTGCTCGCCGTCGTTCTCGTTGCTGACGACCTTGTAGGGGCCGGACGAGACCGGGTGCTCCTCGTACTTCGTGCCCGTGTCCTTGGCCTTCGGCACGGGCGTGAACTGGGTCTGGGTGGCCAGGTACGGGAACTCGCCCTCGGGCTTGTTCAGGTGGAAGACGATGGTCCGCTCGTCCGGCGTCTCGATCGCCGACAGGCCCTTCTTGTCCTTGTACGGACCCTGGTAGCCGGCGGCGCCGACCAGCCAGTCCCGCAGGTAGGGCGCGCCGCCGGACAGTTCGGGCGCGAAGGAGCGCTCGATGCCGTACTTGACGTCGGCGGACGTGATCGGGGTGCCGTCCTCGTACTTGAGGCCCTTGCGCAGCGTGTACGTCCACACGGTCGCGCCCTTGCTGGGCCGCCCGGTGTCGGTGGCGAGGTCGGGGACGACCTTCGCGCCGGCCGCGCCGCTCTCGCGGTTGCGGGTGGTGAGGGTGCGGAAGACGAGCGAGGGGACGTTGCCGCCGCCGGAGGTGTACAGGCGGGCGGGGTCGAAGTCCTGTTGCGGGTTCGAGTTCAGCACCGTGAGGGTGCCGCCCTTGTGCGGCGCGGAGTCGCCGGCCGAGCCCTTGGCATCGGTGTCCTGCGGACCGCAGGCGGCGACGCCCGCTGCCACGACCAGGCTGACGGATGCCGCTGCCACGCGGCGCGCTGTGACGGACGGTTGACGCATCGGAATGACGACCTCTCGGGGCTGATCGAGGATTTCTCGACAAGTGAGACGGATGAACGAGGAGTGAGACGGCTGCGGACAGACGTCGGCCCCGGCGTCGGGTCGTCGAAGACACCCGTGACACGGTCACGGACGGGAAAAAGGGAAGAAGTCGCGACGCGAACGCCAGGGAGGCGGCGTCAGCGACAGTGGATGTCGGCCACGCAGAGCGCGGTCACACCGAACAGCGCCAGCTCGATGGCTGCGCTGCGCGAGACGGTGTGACGGGACCACATGCCGAGAAATATGAACGAACATGCGACTCATGTCAAAGTGACATAAGCGCTTCCCGTCAACTCCTGGGATACGGCCAGGGGTTGGGTCTGCAGTGAATGCCGTCGTGGTCGAGGAACTTGGTCTGCTGCTGCATGACCGGCGCGAGTTCGCCGTCCTTGTCACAGGTCACATGGCCGTGGCCGAGCCGGTGACCCACTTCGTGATTGATGAGCATTTGCCGGTACGCATGGATTTTGTCCCCGTATGTCTCGCTGCCCTGCGCCCATCGGTAGGCGTTGATCATCACGCGCTCGGTGGACGCCGAGTCGCAGGAGACGTTGTCCTCCGTGGTGTCCAGGCCGGACTTGGCGCACCACTCGGCGGTGGTGCCCGGACTGGCCAGCGTGATCACGAAGTCCGGTTTGCCGGAGGAGACCCGCTCGAAGGTACGGGCACCGTCGTGGGCCCAACTGCGGTCGTCGTTCAGCGTCTTCTGCACGGCCTCGGCGAACAGCGCGCCGTCCAGGTCGAGCCCCTGCTCGACGTCCACCCGGTAGGTGTACTTCTGCCCCTTGCCGGGCGCCCTGTCGAGGCCCGGGACCGCGTCGAACTTGCCCGAGCCCTTCAGCTTGGCGCTCAGCGGATACGTCCGGGCCATCTTCTGGTCGTACGTCAGCGCCGCCACATGGGGCGCGGCGCCGGGCGCGGTACCGCCGGGGGCGGCGTCGCCCGCCCGGCCGGCCGTGGACCGGGCCTGGACGCCGCTGTCCTCGTGGCCGTCGGCGACCTGCCCGGCGACGACGATCGCCAGTGCGGTGGTGACGGCGGCGGCCGCGATACCGGTGAAGGTCCGGCTCCTGCCGCCGGACCGCGGCGCGGGCACGGCGGTCTCGGGCCCGTCGCCGCCGGGACCGGAACCCGCCCCGGCAGCGGCCCGGTCCGTGTCGGAATCGTGCGGCCCCTGGCCGCCGCCCTGATCGGCACGGCGGCCGGATCCGGGCTCGAAGACGTCTATGTCCTCGTCGAAGGCGTCCAGGTAGTCCTGCCGGGGGCCGCCCTTGCGCCGCTGCCGCGGGAGGGCCGCGCCGGGGCCGGCCGGGCCCCGCCTGACGCCGGCTGCCGCGGAGGCCGCCGGTCCGCCGGGGGCCCCGGGCCGCCCGCCGGGAGCGGTCCCGGCATCGCCGGCCGCCCCCTTGAACTCGCCCCAGCCGCCCCCGGCCTCACGCTGCTCGGGATGTCCGCCACGGGCCCGGAAGGCGCCACCGCCGACCCGCGGCACTCCCTGGGCGGGCGTCCCGTCGGGCAGCCGCGGCACCCCACGGGCCGGCGTGCCGTCCGGAAGGCGCGGCACGCCGTGCGCGGGAGTCCCGTCCGGGAAGCGCGGTACTCCTTGCGCCGGTGTCCCGTTCGGGAACCGCGGCACACCGTGAGCCGGTGTCCCGTCCGGGAAACCCGGGAGACGAGGCACTCCTTGGGCCGGCGTGCCGTCCGGAAGGCGCGGCACGCCCTGCGCGGGAGTCCCGTCCGGGAAACGGCGCACACCACGCGGGGCCGTGCCTGGCGGGAAGGCGGGTGTCCCCGGCGCCGGACGCGGCGGGGCCCCCTGGGCGCCCGGGCCGCCCGCCGGGGCCTGCCGCTGGCCGGGCAGCCGGACCTCGCGTCCTTCCGCCTCGCGGCCGGCCGCGGGGGCCGCGCCCCGCGTCTCTCCCTGTGCGTTTGTGTCCACGGAGTCGCCCTTGGGGGCCGCTCCGCGGCGACTGTGGCGTCCCACCAGCCCTCAGCTCTCCGTGTCCGTGTCGGCGGCCGTATCGCCGCCCGGTGTCCCGGCCTGCGCGAGGAGTTCCCGGAACGCCCCCGCGACCAGTTCCGGATACTCCATCATCGCCACGTGCCCCGCCTCCGGCAGCGACAGCAGACGCGAGTCGCGGAAGGAGCGGGCGGCCTTGCGGGCCATGCGGAAGCCGACCAGTTGGTCGCGACCACCGTAGATCAGGAGGGTGGGGGCGAGCACACGCTCGGCCTGGCGCCACAGCCCGTGCTGTCCGCCCAGGGTGTAGGCGTTGACGATACCGCGCGCGGAGCGCGCCATCGCGTCCCAGAAGTACGGCAGTTGCTGCCGCCGCTCCAGTTCCTCCACGGCGTGCCCGAACGCCTCGGGCGACACGCGCCCCGGGTCGCCGTAGCAGAGCGCCATGACCCCGCGCACCCGCTGCTCGGCCGTCCACTCCCGGGTGAGCCTGGTGAACAGCGCGGCGATGCCGGGGACGCCCAGCAGCCCCGTCGGCACCGCGGTCCGCTGGATCCGCAGCTCCGGCAGGGCGGGCGACACCAGGGTGAGGGTGCGGACGAGGTCCGGCCGTACGGCGGCCACGCGCGTGGCGACCGCGCCGCCGAGGGAGTTGCCGAAGAGGTGCACCGGGCCGCGGCCGGCGGCGTCCAGACAGCGGATGACCGCGCGCGCGTGCCCGGTGATCGAGTAGTCGCCGTCGTCCGGAGGCGGGGAGTCGCCGAAGCCGGGCAGGTCCACGGCCTCGCCGTCGACGACGCCGTCCAGTTCCGCCATCAGCGAGGACCAGTTCTGCGAGGAACCGCCGAGTCCGTGGACGAAGAACGCCGGCGGCAGCCCCGCGCGCGCGGGCGGCCGCGAGCGCAGCGACAGGGTGACCCCCGGCAGTCCCACCGTCCGCAGCCGCTCGCCCTCGCCGACCCGGACGGGCGCGACCCTGGGAAGGACACTTGCGGCCGGAACGGACGGCGACTCGGTCGAAGACATGCGGCAATGTTACGAGACGATCACATAGCGGCTCATGTGTTCGCCGTCACAGATTGCACCGGTGCGTCACGGACACAGGACCGGGAACGCGGCGCGGACCCGGACGAGGTGACGCCCTCTTCCGGACCCGCGCGATCACACGGCCGACCGACGTCCATGGCATGGCACCGGGATCAGGTGTCTCCTAGGCTCGTACAGAGGGCACCCGGATGTGGCCCCTGCCGGTTCCAGGGACGTTCGTAGGAAGGGAGCCCACCATGACCCACGACTCCATCGAGGACCCGATCGAGCCCGAGGCGATCGAGGACCGGGAGAACGACGACTCCCCGGACATCGACGTCGAGGCCCCCGAGGTGGACTCCGCCGAGCAGCACAGGGACATCGCACCGGAGCACGACGACCCCCTGACGGACGTGGACCCGGCCCGCGGCAACGAGGCCGATCTCGTCGAGCAGCGGCGCGTCGTCTCCCTCGACGAGGACGACTACCGCTGACCTCGCGGCCGGCCCGCGGAACCCGTTCGGCCGCGCCAGGGGGACGTCAACCGCTTTCATCGCCGTCCGGTCCGTGAAATTCTGCGCTCGCACCGCGCACAGCACGGTTACCGAAAAGTACGATGGCCGCGCGGCCTACGCCGCACGTGGACGACTTTGGGAGGCGGCGTGACAGCCATCGAGCAGACTGAGGCGGCACGCCCACGTGGCACACGGCTGCCACGCCGAGCCCGACGGAACCAGTTGCTGGGCGCCGCCCAGGAGGTCTTCGTCGCTCAGGGCTATCACGCCGCGGCGATGGACGACATCGCCGAGCGGGCCGGCGTCAGCAAGCCGGTGCTCTACCAGCACTTCCCCGGCAAGCTGGACCTCTACCTCGCGCTGCTGGACCAGCACTGCGAGGCGCTGATCCAGTCGGTGCGCAACGCGCTCGCCTCGACGACCGACAACAAGCAGCGCGTCCGCGCCACCATGGACGCCTACTTCGCCTACGTGGAGGACGACGGCGGCGCCTTCCGCCTGGTGTTCGAGTCGGACCTGACGAACGAGCCCGCGGTGCGCGAGCGCGTCGACAAGGTGACCAACGACTGCGCCGAGGCCATCTGCGACGTCATCGCCGAGGACACCGGTCTCTCGCGCGCGGAGTCGATGCTGCTGGCCTCCGGTCTCGGCGGACTCGCCCAGGTGGTGGCGCGCTCCTGGCTGCACAGCGACCGCAGCGTGCCGCGCGACCAGGCGGTGCAGCTGCTGACCTCACTGGCCTGGCGGGGCATCGCAGGCTTCCCGCTGCACGGCCTCGATCACCACTGACGTTCATCTGTTCCCCCACGGTGTTCGCTGATGGCGTTCCGGCCCGCGGCGTCTACGTCCCCTCACCGGGCTAATGTGTGCTGGTACGGCGCGGAAGATCGCGCACAGCACTGACCGTCGGAGGGACATAGCCGTGGAGGTCAAGATCGGCGTGCAGCACGCGCCCCGCGAGATCGTTCTGGAGAGCGGTCAGAGCGTCGCCGAGGTCGAGCGCGTGGTGGCTGAGGCCCTGGCCGGAAAGACGCCGCTGCTCAGCCTCGAGGATGAGAAGGGCCGCAAGGTCCTGGTGCCGGCGGACCGTCTGGCGTACGTGGAGATCGGCGAGCCGACCGTCCGCAAGGTCGGCTTCGGCACCCTGTAGGTCTCGTTCTGCGGAAGGGGCCCGGCGGCATGTGCCGCCGGGCCCCTTCCGCCTTCCGTCCGCGCACGGATGGAGCACAAGTCGTCCACAGAGGAGGGTTGCACTCCGCAGGTCACGGGTAGGACGGGCTACGACCGCGAAGCACCGGCCGGCCGTGGGAGGGACCCGGAGATGATCCTGGAAGCACTCGGATCGGCATTGGTCGGTCTGCTCCTCGCCTGGGCGGCGACGCAGCGGCTGGCCCACCGGCTTCCCGCCCCCGCCCTGGTCTTCGCGACGGGTGTCGCCGGCGCCCTCTTCGGCGACTTCGTCACCCACAGCGCGCTCGGTCCCGGCACGGCCCTGCTGAGCCTGCTGGGCGCGGCGGTCGTCTCGGCGGCCTCGCTGTCCCTGCTGCTCCGCCCGGCCGGCCGCCGGCTGCGCCGACGATCGATCCCGGCGTAGCGGGCCGCGCCGCCGAGGGGGCGCGTACCGCCCGCCGACCGCAGCCGCCTCGGACGCCGGGCCGCGGCCTCAGGCCGCGAGGCCCAGCGCGGCCATCCGCTTGGTGTGCGCCTCGGTGATACGGGAGAACATCCGGCCCACCTCGGCGAGGTCGAACCCGTCGGCCACACCGCCCACGAGCATCGTGGACAGCGCGTCCCGGTCGGCGACCACGCGCTGCGACTGCGACAGCGCCTCGCCCATCAGCCGCCGCGCCCACAGCGCCAGCCGCCCGCCCACGCGCGGGTCCGCGTCGATCGCGGCGCGCACCTTCTCCACCGCGAAGCCGGCGTGCCCGGTGTCGTCGAGGACGGCCAGGACCAGTTCGCGTGTGTCGGCGTCCAGGCGGGCCGCGACCTCCCGGTAGAAGTCGCTGGCGATCGAGTCGCCGACGTAGGCCTTGACCAGGCCCTCCAGCCAGTCCGACGGCGCCGTCTGCCGGTGGAAGCCGTCCAGGGCCGCCACGAACGGCTCCATCGCGGCGGTCGGCTCTTCGCCGATCTCGGTCAGCCGGTCGCGCAGCCGCTCGAAGTGGTGGAACTCGGCCGACGCCATCTTGGCCAGCTCCGCCTTGTCCGCGAGCGTCGGCGCCAGCTTGGCGTCCTCCGCGAGCCGCTCGAACGCCGCGAGCTCGCCGTACGCGAGCGCTCCGAGCAGGTCCACGACCGCGGCGCGGTACTGCGGGTCGGCGGAGGCCCGGGTCCAGTCCTGGGCGGCGATGCCGGTGGGTCCGGCCGCGGCGGCGGACGCGTTCTCAGGCTTGTCAGAGCTAGTCATGAGGCGCAGAATAGTCCGCTCGTCCTGCCCCGGAAGCCCATGGCCGAGCAGTGTGACGACGACTACGTGAGCAAACCGGCCATCGCATGTGCGCGATTCCGGGGTATGGTGGTAATGCGCCTGGCTGAGTGCGTCGACGATGTTCGACGCGTCCCGACAGGCCGCACGCATGAGGATGCCCGGTCGGTGGCCCGATCGGCTCCGACCCGACAGCCCTCCCCGGCCGTACGGCACATACGTACGTCGACCGGAGGGACACCCTCAGCGGTACGAGCGCTAGAGCGTCGGCAGAGGTCCCGTGCTTTACGGCTGACCCGAGTGGTTCGCCCGTATGGCAACCGACGTCCCCCGGCACGGTCCGTCAAAGACCCCCGCGCTCGCCTCGCGCCGCGCCACACAGAAGAGGCAGCACCCTGACTACGACGTTTCGAGACCTCGGAATCCTTCCCGAGACGGCCGAGGCCCTGGAGGCCGTCGGCATCGTCACTCCCTTCCCCATCCAGGAGATGACGCTTCCCGTAGCCCTGTCCGGCACGGACGTCATCGGCCAGGCCAAGACCGGCACCGGCAAGACGCTGGGCTTCGGCCTCCCGCTCCTGGAGCGCGTGACGGTCCCCGCCGACGTGGAGGCCGGCCGCGCCGCCCCCGAGGCCCTGACCGACGCCCCGCAGGCGCTCGTCGTCGTTCCCACGCGCGAGCTCTGCCAGCAGGTCACCAACGACCTGCTCACCGCCGGCAAGGTGCGCAACGTGCGCGTCCTCGCGATCTACGGCGGCCGGGCCTACGAGCCCCAGGTCGAGGCCCTGAAGAAGGGCGTCGACGTGGTCGTCGGCACCCCGGGCCGGCTCCTGGACCTCGCGGGCCAGAAGAAGCTGAACCTGAACCACATCAAGAGCCTGGTCCTCGACGAGGCCGACGAGATGCTCGACCTGGGCTTCCTGCCCGACGTCGAGAAGATCATCAACATGCTTCCGGCCAGGCGCCAGACCATGCTGTTCTCCGCGACCATGCCGGGCGCGGTCATCGGCCTCGCGCGCCGCTACATGTCGCAGCCGACCCACATCCGCGCCACCTCGCCGGACGACGAGGGCGCCACGGTCGCGAACATCAAGCAGTTCGTCTACCGCGCGCACTCGATGGACAAGGCCGAGATGGTCGCCCGCATCCTGCAGGCCGAGGGCCGCGGGCTCGCGATGATCTTCTGCCGCACCAAGCGCACCGCCGCCGACATCGCCGAGCAGCTCGAGCGGCGCGGCTTCGCCTCCGGCGCGGTCCACGGCGACCTCGGCCAGGGCGCGCGCGAGCAGGCCCTGCGGGCCTTCCGCAACGGCAAGGTCGACGTCCTCGTCTGCACCGACGTCGCCGCGCGCGGCATCGACGTCGAGGGCGTGACCCACGTCATCAACTACCAGTCCCCCGAGGACGAGAAGACGTACCTGCACCGCGTGGGCCGCACCGGCCGCGCGGGCGCCAAGGGCACGGCGATCACGTTCGTCGACTGGGACGACATCCCGCGCTGGCAGCTCATCAACAAGGCGCTGGAGCTGGGCTTCAGCGACCCGGCGGAGACGTACTCCAGCTCCCCGCACCTGTTCTCCGACCTCGGCATCCCCGAGGGCACCAAGGGCATACTGCCGCGTTCGGAGCGGACCCGCGCCGGGCTCGACGCGGAGGTGCTGGAGGACCTGGGCGAGACCGGCGGCCGCGGAGCGCGCGGCCGGGGCCGGGGTGGCCGTGGCGGCCGCGCCGAGTCCGGTGCCGCCCCGTCGGCCGAGAGTGAGCGCCCGGCCCGTACCCCGCGCCGTCGCCGCCGCACGCGCGGCGGGGCCCCGACGGACGCCTCCACCGCTCCGGCGCCGGCCGCCGAGTCCGGCACCGCCGAGGAGCCCACGGGAGCCCGTACCCCGCGCCGTCGTCGCCGCACGCGCGGCGGGAGCGCGGCCGAGCCGGTGACGGCCGCTGCCGCGACCGTCGAGACGCCCGCCGCCGCGACGCCCGCCGTCGAGCCGGCCGCCGTCGAGCCGGCCGCCGTCGCGACGGTGGACACGGCCGAGGGCCCGGCCACCGTGGACACCCCGGAGAAGCCGCGCCGCCGCCGCACGCGGAAGGCCGCACAGCCGGCCGAGACCGCCGCTGCCGAGGCGCCCGCGGTCGAGACGCCCGTGGCGGAGTCCGCCCCCGTGGTGGCAGCGCCCGAGGCCGTGGTCGAGGCCGCCGAGCCGAAGCCGCGCCGCCGGACCCGCAAGACGGCGGAACCGGCCGCCGAGGCCGCCGTGGACACCGCGGAAGCCACGGAGACCAAGCCCCGCCGCACCCGCAAGACCGCCGCCGCACCCGAGGTGACGGAGACGGAGACTGAGGCGAAGCCCCGCCGGACCCGCAAGACCGCCGCCGCCGCCGCCGAGGACACCGCGGAAGCCACCGAGGCCAAGCCCCGCCGCACCCGCAAGAAGGCGGTCGCCGCTCCGGAGACCGCCGAAGCGCCCGAGGCCGAGGCCAAGCCCCGCCGGACCCGCAAGACCGCCGCTGCCGCCGAGGCCGCCGTGGACACCGCGGAAGCCACCGAGGCCAAGCCCCGCCGCACCCGCAAGAAGGCGGTCGCCGCTCCGGAGACCGCCGAAGCGGCCGAGGCCGAGGCCAAGCCGCGCCGGACCCGCAAGACCGCCGCCGCCGCCGAGGCCGCGGTGGACGGGGCCGAGGTGGCCGCGCCCAAGGCACGGCGGACCCGCAAGGCCGTCGCCGAGGCGGCCGTCCCGGAGATTCCGGCACAGGCCACCGCCGAGCCGGAGGCCAAGCCGCGCCGCCGGACCACCCGCAAGGCGACGGCGCCCGCCGCCGAGTCCGCCGAGGCGGCTCCGAAGGCGCGCCGGACCCGGAAGACGGCGGCCGCAGCGGAGGCTCCCGAAGCCTGATCGGCGTACCGGCGCACCAGCCGGACGGCACGACGGCATCGACCGGACGGCCCGGCCCACCTCGGTGGGCCGGGCCGTCGGCGTTCCCTCCCCGCCTCCGCCCGGCACACGGCCCGTCACCCGCCGGGCGGCGACGCCGGTTAGCCTCTTCCCATGAGCAGGCCTGCCACCTTCGCCCCGCCCGCCGGTGCCCGCGCGTACTCCCTGCGGACCGCGCGCGGCGAGTTCGCCGTGGTCGACGCGCCCGTCGCCGACGGGGTCGAACCCCGAGGGGTCGCGCTGCTGCTGCCGGGCTTCACCGGCAGCAAGGAGGACTTCAACCCGCTGCACGTGCCGCTGGCCGAGCGCGGGTACCGGACCGTGGCCGTGGACGGGCGCGGGCAGTTCGAGACGGACGGTCCCGAGCACGACGAAACGGCCTACGCCCAGGAGGAGTTGGCGAAGGACGTACTCGCGCAGGCGGCGGCCCTCGGGGCGGCGCCGGTGCATCTGCTGGGGCACTCGCTGGGCGGGCAGGTCTCGCGCGCCGCCGTGCTGCTCGACCACTCCCCCTTCGCCTCGCTCACCCTGATGGCCTCGGGGCCCGCGCAGATCTCGGTCTCCCAGCAGCAGCGCGTGAAGCTGCTGCGGGACGCGCTCGCGGTGATGACGATGGCCGAGGTGTGGGACGCGATCCAGGCGATGGAGGCGCCGGAGGAGACCGCCACCGGCGGACTGGACGGCGGCCTCGACAACCGGGCCGACCTGCGGCGCCGCTGGATGGGCAACAAGCCCGCCCAACTCCTGTCCACCGGACGCCAGTTGTGCTCCGAGCCGGACCGGGTCGCCGAACTCGCGGCCGTGCCGCTGCCGTTCCACGTGCTGTCGGGCGCGCTGGACGACACCTGGCCGCTGGCCCTGCTCGACGACATGGCGGTGCGGCTGGGGGCCCGGCGGACGGTGGTCGAAGGCGCCGAGCACTCCCCCAACACCGACCAGCCCCTCGCCACGGCCCGCGCCTTGGCCGACTTCTGGGACACTCACCCCGCCCCCACCGCCTGACCGACGGCACGCACCCGGCCGGGCGGACCGGCGGCTCGGGGCCGGCGTCGTGGGCGGCCGGCTAGTACTGCGTCTGCAGGTGCTCCCAGAAGCCGTCCCGGAGGGCGCGGCGCAGGTCGGCCTGGCCGCGCAGGGAGTACTGGAGCATGCCCTCGGCCTCGACGAGGAGGTCCTGGTCGACGGAGCCCGGGAGGTAGGGGTGGCCGGGGAGCAGCTCGACCAGGGCCTCGCGGCCGCGTGCGGAGAGCCACTTGGCCGCGATCCGGGCGCCGACGAAGCGGACGTCCTCGCGGGTGGGCCGGGTTCCGGTGGCGGGCTCGTAGGCGGCGGCCGTGCGGCGGGAGACGTAGGGCTTGAAGAACTCGAGGTCGAGGGTGCGCTGGCTGTCGACCTCCCAGAGCAGCGGCTCGGCCTGGTTGCGGCCCTCGGGGGCCTCGATGCCCCAGAGGTGGACGCGGGCGCCGTAGCCCTGAGCCGCCTCGACCGCGGACACCAGGTCCTCGTCGCCGCCCAGCAGGGCCGCGTCGCTGATGGCGCGGTGCCGGGCCAGTGACTCCAGGTCGCTGCGGATGAGGGAGTCGACGCCTTTCTGCTGGTTGTTGGCGTTGAGGTTGCCGAGGCGGACCTTGACGTCGGGCAGTTCGGCGATGGTCTGCTGCTCGGCCGTGTGGATGCGGCGGCGGGCGCCGTCGTACCAGTAGACGCGCAGCAGCCGGCTGTCGGCGAAGATCGTGCGGGCCCTGTCGATGAGGGCGTCGATCAGGCCTTCGGCGTCGAGGTCGAAGGCGCGCCGGTCCTCTGTCCCGGCGACGAGCCGGCCCGCGGCCGCGTAGAGGTATCCCGCGTC
This sequence comes from Streptomyces sp. NPDC038135, assembly GCF_055601245.1. Lineage (NCBI taxonomy): Bacteria > Bacillati > Actinomycetota > Actinomycetes > Kitasatosporales > Streptomycetaceae > Streptomyces > Streptomyces sp. NPDC038135. The sequence goes on from NZ_JBVJXS010000001.1 coordinate 281,086, forward strand.
GACGAAGATCGCGTGGGTCGAGGGCGTCTTCGCCACCTCGGCGAGCATGCGCTGCAGCAGCTCGTTGGTGTGGTCGATGCGGGCGGCGAGGTCCGCCAGGTCGTCGTTCATCGCCTCCATTGTCCTGGCGATCACGCTGCGAACACAACCGCTCTCGGTCAGTCCCGCCAACGCCGCTTACCGGTCAGTAATTAGTCGTTCGAAAAATTTATTTAGTGTAGGGAATGTTTGTAACACGCAGCGCGTTGGATACCTACGACAGCACGTCACCCCAGTAGTTCTCCGCAGGAGGATGACCAGACGAAGGGAGAAGCCCGTGCGCTTCGAAATCATGCGACTCGACGAGGTCGACGGCACCACCGTGGACAGCACCGTCGTGGACGCCGCCTCCGTCAACCGGATCGTTCAGCAGGCCGCAGCCGTAGGACAGCGCCTCTGGATCCGCCCGGCCGAGAGCCCGGCCTCATAACACCCGGCGCTCACTCAAGCTTTCCGGGGGAGCCGAGGCCCGCTTCTCAGCTCCCCCGGATCACCTGAGTGACCCCGTTGATGATCTGCTGCACGGCGATCGCGGAGAGCATCATGCCCGCGAGCCGCGTCACCAGGACCACACCGCCGTCCTTGATGACCCGGATGATCAGCAGCGAGTAACGCATCACCAGCCACAGCACCACGTGGATCGCGAGGATCGCGGCCCACACCGAGACCTGCGTGGCCGCACTGCCGGCCTTCTGCACGGCGAGGATCACGGACACGATGGCGCCGGGCCCCGCCAGCAGCGGCATGCCCAGCGGCACCAGGGCGACGTTGACGTCCTTGGTCTGCTTCGGCTCGTCGGTCTTGCCGGTGAGCAGGTCCAGCGCGATCAGCAGGAGCAGCAGACCGCCCGCGATCATCAGCGCGGGGACGGACACGTGCAGGTAGTCGAGGATCTGGTGGCCCAGGACGCCGAAGGTGGCGATGACCCCGCCCGCCACGCACACGGCCTGGAAGGCCATGCGCTTCTGCACCTTGGCCGGACGGCCGGCGGTCAGGGCGAGGAAGATCGGGGTGATCCCCGGGGGGTCCATGATGACGAAAAGGGTCAGGAACAGGGAGCCGAAGACGGCGAGGTCGAACATGGTGGTGCTACAGGCCTTGCTGAAGAGAGAAACGGGGACGATCGGGTGAGGCGGGCCGGCCGCCTCAGGCTCCGCCGGCCCCCGGCACCGGGAACGCCCCGGTGGCCCGGCGGGTGATCTCGCCGTAGACCTCGGGATCGGTCGTGTACGCGCCCAGCGAGACGGTCTTGCGGCTGCCGTGGTAGTCCGAGGACCCCGTGACCAGCAGTCCCAGCTCCCCGGCGAGGCCGCGCAGCCGGGCCCGCGTGTCGGCGTCGTGGTCCATGTGGTCGACCTCGATGCCGTCCAGACCGGCGGCCGCCAGTTCGGCGATGACCGACTCCGGCACCGTGCGGCCGCGCTTGACGGCGGCCGGGTGCGCGAAGACGGCCACCCCGCCCGCGCCCTTGACCAGCCGGACCGCCTCGAAGGGGTCGGTCTCGTGCTTCTCGACGAAGGCCCGGCCGCCGTCGGCGAGCCACTCCTCGGTGAACGCGTCGCTCACGGTCGGCACGACGCCCAGCTCGACCAGCGCGGTGGCGACGTGCGGCCGCCCCACGGAACCGCCGGCGGCGATCCGCTCCACCTGTTCCCAGGTGACCGGCACGCCCAGCTCGTTCAGCCTGACGACCATGCCCTGGGCGCGCGGCACCCGGTCGTCCCGGACCAGCTCGCGCTCGGCGAGCAGACCGGGCTCCTCGGGGTCGAAGAGGTAGGCCAGCATGTGCATGGAGACGCCGTCGACCCGGCACGACAGCTCGGCGCCCGTGACCAGGGTGAGCCCCGCGGGCAGCGCGGCGATCGCCTCGGCGTACCCGCGGGTGGTGTCGTGGTCGGTCAGCGCGACGACGTCCAGGCCGGCCGCGGCGGCGTTGCGGACCAGCTCGGCCGGGGTGTCCGTGCCGTCGGAGGCCGTGGAGTGGCAGTGCAGGTCGATGCGCACGGCTGCTCCAGGCGGTGACGGGACGGTGGGGACACCTAAGGATAGCGGCAGGAACCGGATGCCCTGTCACACCCGTAACCGCCCGGCGCCCCCTACAGCCGGCACTCAGGGTTCGAGCAGCCTCGGCGACAGCGCGCCGCACGGCACGAGGTCTATCTCGGCGCCCGCGTCCCGCAGATCGGCCAGCACCAGCTCGTCGTACATCAGCAGGCCCGACTGCTCGGGCCACACCACCGCCCACAGCCACAGCCCCAGCGCCTCGCCCGCGAACACCGCGCGGTCGTCGGGACCGCCGGAGACGTGCCAGAGCGGGGTCGGGCGCCCGGCGGCCAGGACCTTGGCCTGGGGCGGCTTCTCGACGTTCATGTAAGGGCCCGGGTCCGGGCCGTCGATGCCCGCGTAGTGCGCGCCGAGTCCGACACCGAGCTCCTCGGCGACGAGGATCAGCTCGCCCATGCCGCCCAGCGGACCGGGACCGGAGCACGCCACGGCGGTGGCGCGGCCGCCGCTGCGGTCGTCCCCCGCGTAGGTCACGCCCGTGAACAGCCACCCCACGGGCAGCGGCCACGGCATCCACACCGGGACCTGCGTGCGGTGCACGACGACGTTGAGCGCCTCGACGCTGGGCGGGATCACGGGCTGCAGCGGATACACCGTCCCGTGCGCGTCGCACTGCCAGGAATCGGCGAAGAGGCCGGGAGCCCTGACCCGGCCACCACACTTCGGGCAACTGGGTTCGCCCCTCATAGGGCCCCACGGTCCTACCCGGACCGGCCCGCGTCAAGGACGATCACCCGTCCGGACGGAAGCCGCGCGCCCGCCCCACCAGGAGAAACTAGGTGCACCTTGCATTAATTAGCTCGGCTAACTTAGTATGTGCATAAACCAACTATCTAGCCGGGACGGGAGAGGCACATGGACTCCTTCGACGCGGGAGCCGGCGGCATCCTGCGACAGCCCAAGGCGGTGTGGGCCACGGCCGGCGCCTCCGTCGTCGCCTTCATGGGCATCGGCCTGGTCGACCCGATCCTGCCGTCCATCGCGCAGGGCCTTCGCGCCACACCCAGCCAGGTGTCCCTGCTCTTCACCTCGTACTTCCTGATCACGGCGGTGGCGATGCTGCTGACCGGCTTCGTCTCCAGCCGCATCGGCGGCCGCAGGACCCTGCTGGTCGGCCTCGCGTTCGTGGTCGTCTTCGCGGGCCTGGCCGGCACCTCCGGCTCGGTCGGGCAGCTCGTCGGCTTCCGCGCGGGCTGGGGCCTCGGCAACGCGCTGTTCGTCTCCACCGCCCTCGCGGTGATCGTGGGCGCGGCGGCCGGCGGCAGCGCGGCGGCGATCCTGCTCTACGAGTCCGCCCTCGGCCTCGGCATGGCCTGCGGCCCGCTGCTCGGCGCGCTGCTCGGCAACGCGAGCTGGCGCTACCCCTTCTTCGGCACCGCCACCCTGATGGCGATCGGCTTCCTGTGCATCGCGGTGTTCCTGAAGGAGCAGCCGAAGCCCGCCCGGAAGACCTCGATACTGGACCCGATCAAGGCCCTCGGCCACGGCGGCCTGGCCTCGGCGGCCGTCTCGGCGTTCTTCTACAACTACACGTTCTTCACCGTGCTGGCCTTCACCCCGTTCGTGCTGAACATGACCCCGTACCGCTCGGGCGCCGTGTTCTTCGCCTGGGGCCTGCTGCTCGCCGTCTTCTCGGTGATCGTGGCCCCGCGCATGCAGAAGCGGTTCGGCTCGCTGAAGGTGCTCGGCGGCTCGCTGGTGCTGCTCGCGGTGGACGTGCTCGTGCTCGGCTACGGCGACCACACGACGGCCGTCGTCTGCACGATCCTGTCCGGCGCCTTCATCGGCGTGAACAACACGGTCTACACCGAACTGGCCCTCGGCGTGTCGGACGCGCCGCGCCCGGTGGCGAGCGCGGGCTACAACTTCGTCCGCTGGTTCGCGGCGGCCGCCGCGCCCTACTTCGCGCCGAAGATCGAGGAGTGGACCGACATCCACGTCCCGTTCGTGGTCGCGGCGGTCACCGCCGTGCTCGGCGCGGTCGTGGTCCTCGTACGGCGCAGGGCGCTCACGCACGAGGCCGAGGAGCTCCAGCCGCGGCACGCCACCGAGGACGGGGTCGGCGTCTTCGCCAACTGACGCCTCGGCGACGGGCCTTGGTGAGCTTGCTCACTCGGGTGCGGCGTCCAGCGGGACGGACCTGCGGGTGGGATCCCTCAGGTCCGTCCCGTTCGCCAGCCAGCGCTCCTGAAGGGCCGGGGCGCCGTGCACCCGCTTCCAGGCCGCCTCGTTGGGGGTCATCGGCAGCAGCGGCAGGAACCGCACCGGGTCCATCGGGTCGTCCAGCGCCAGGTCCTCGACGAGCCCGCCCGGCTCGCCCACGAGCACGGAGCTGAACGGAGCGCCGGGCCACAGCGGTTCACCGACGTCGAGCGAGGCCCCGGGCGCCACGACCACACCTTCCACCTGCGGGGAGGCGGCGAGCACGGCGAGCGCGCGGAGCACCTTGTCGGTGTCGGCCAGGCCGGCGCGTACCGACAGGACCAGCTCGGCGCGCGGGCCCTTGACGGGGTCGGCGAGCATCGCCGTGGGGTCGGTCATGGGGTGCGCCGACATGCCGAGCGAGGCGTAACGGACCACGTCCCCCTCGTGGAACCGGAGCACCTCGATGCGGTCGGTACCGAGGAAGGTGACCGCGGCCCGCGCGTCCGGTGCGCCCAGCGCGGTGCTCAACCGTGCCTCGACCAGAGGAAGAACATCAACCATGCGGTGAGCATAGAACTCGTCAGCTCCGGGCAAAGCGGCGCCTTGACACCACACGCTGCTGCTACGCTGAGCCGGTGGTTCGGGGCAGCACGCAGAAGCGTCGCTATCGAGTCCCGACGCTGAGACTCCCTTACGAGGGACCGGCCGGAGGAGGTGGGGCTGTCATGGATCGAAGTCGACCGTGCAGTACCACTCGCTCTTCCGGCTGCTGATCTAGTTACCGGCTGGCCGCCGCCTTCCCTTTCGCGTCGTCGTTCGGAAGAGCACTTCGTCTCGCTTTGCCTGATCTGTCTGACCTGAATCAGTTCTGCATCAGTAGCGAAGTCGCCACCGCGACGGTGCGGTGCTCCCCGCTTTGTGGACGTGCCAAACATCCTTCCCCGCCGGAGGCCGGGAGGACTTCCGCCGGACGTCCCCATTCCGGGTGGTTCCACCCGTCGACACGCGCTTTCGCTGCCCGCCCGCGAAGGAGCCTGCCCATGTCGATGATCCGCGACCTGCGCGCCGTGGTCCGCCCGTCGTCCCGTGTCTCGCTGCGCAAGGAGCAGAGCGCGCCGTACGACACCACGCGCGACCCCGCGACGCCCTCGGCCGTCGTCGACTGCGCCGTCTACCGCGACGGCGCCCGGGTGCGCAGCGCGGAGCCGCTGAGCCCGCAGGAGGCGATGCGGCTGGTGCGCCGCGACGGCGGGTTCGTGTGGATGGGGCTGCACGAGCCGACCGAGTCGGAATTCGCCGGTATCGCACGCGAGTTCGGGCTGCACCCGCTGGCCGTGGAGGACGCGGTGCAGGCCCACCAGCGGCCCAAGCTGGAGCGGTACGACGACTCGCTGTTCACCGTCTTCAAGACCATCCACTACGTCGAGCACGACCGGCTCACCGCGACCAGCGAGGTGGTGGAGACCGGCGAGGTCATGTGCTTCACCGGCCGGGACTTCTTCATCACCGTCCGGCACGGCGGCCAGGGCTCGCTGCGGGCGCTGCGGCACCGGCTCCAGGACGACCCCGAACTGCTCGCCAAGGGCCCCTCGGCCGTGCTGCACGCGATCGCCGACCACGTGGTGGACGGCTACATCGCGGTGGCCGACGCGGTGCAGGTCGACATCGACGAGGTGGAGACCGAGGTCTTCTCGCCGGGCCGCCGGGGCGGTGTCTCGCGCGGTGTGGACTCGGCGCGGATCTACCAGCTCAAGCGCGAGGTGCTGGAGTTCAAGCGGGCGGTGGCCCCGCTGCTGCGGCCCATGCAGCTGCTGAGCGAGCGGCCGATGCGGCTGGTCGACCCGGACATCCAGAAGTACTTCCGGGACGTCGCCGACCACCTCGCCCGCGTCCAGGAGCAGGTGCTGGGCTTCGACGAACTGCTCAACTCCATCCTCCAGGCCAACCTGGCGCAGGCGTCCGTCGCGCAGAACGAGGACATGCGCAAGATCACCGCCTGGGCCGCGATCATCGCCGTGCCGACGATGGTGTGCGGGGTCTACGGCATGAACTTCAAGTACATGCCCGAGCTGCACTGGCGGTACGGCTACCCGGTGATCATGGGCGTCACGGTCGCCCTGTGTCTGGGCATCCACCGCACCCTCAAGCGCAACGGCTGGCTGTAGGCCCTGGTTAGGCTGGGCGCATGACAAGCGAGCTGCTCGACCAGGCCCTCGTCGAGGAGGCCACCAAGAAGTCCGGCCTCATCTGGGTCAGGGGCGACGGGGCCCCGGCCGCGCGTGCGCTGTGGCACGTGTGGCACGAGGGCGCGGTGTGCCTGGTCGGCGACGGGCCCGGGGAGCAGCCGCTGCCCGGCCTGGCCGACGGCGGCTCGGCCGAGGTGACCGTGCGCAGCAAGGACAAGGGCGGCCGGCTGGTGACCTGGCGGGCCAGCGTGTCCGAGCCGGCCCCCGGCTCGCCGGAGTGGGAGGCCGCCGTGGCCGAGCTGAAGAGCAAGCGGCTGAACGCCCCCGACGGCGAGGAGATGCCCGCGCGGTGGGCCCGTGAGTGCAGGGTGCTTCGTCTGGCTCCGGCCGGACCGCCGCTCCCGTTGCCCGCCGGGAGCCTGGCGGAGCGTCCGGTGCCCTCGCCGGCGACGACGCGCCGGCCGGTCCCGGCCGCCCTGCCGCGGCTGCTGGCCGGGCTGCGGAAGAAGAGGTAGCGCGGGGTTCCGCCGGGCTACGACGCCGGGAGCTGCCTGCCGTAGTCGACCGTCTCGCCCTTCGCGGGCCGGGTCACGGTGAAGTCCTTGCCCCAGTCGGAGAAGGTGAGCGTGCCCGCGGAACCGGCGCGCTCCAGGCGCAGCGGGTACGGCTTGCCCTCCAGGGAGACGTCCAGGGTGCCGCCGTCGCCGTCGTCGCCGGTGATCCGGATGGTGCGGGTACCCGCCGTCTCGTGGTGGCCGTCGGTCGCCGGCGAACCGTGCAGGGTCAGCAGACCGTCGAGGAGGAGGTCCTTGTCCGTGAAGCCGCTGAACTTCTTGTACGCGGGGTCTCCTTGCGGCACCTTCACGTACTTGCCGTCGAGCTTGCCCGCCGCGGACTTGTCGCCGCCGTTCCAGAACTCCGCGTCGGCCTTCAGATACAGCTGCGTGCCGACCCGCAGCAGGCCGAAGGTGGCGCCCCGGGAGGTGACCGAGCCCGTGCCGCCGTCGTCCTTCAGCCGCATGTCCAGCCGGTACGTGCGGCCGCTGGTGACCACGGTCCCGGCCAGCCGCACCGCGGGAGCGGCGTCGGCGGCGGCGCGGGTCTTCGCCTGGATCTGGGCTGCGGGCAGTTTCCCCACCCCGTTGGTCCCGGCGTCCGGGTCGTCGCTGCACCCCGTCAGCACCGTCGCTCCCGTCACGGCCAGTGCGCATGTCGCGGTCACCAGCGCGGCCCGGCGAACACGGCCCAGGGGCATCGCAGTCACAGGTGGGGCTGCCTTTCTGACGGTGGCTGAGCGGCGTACGGCAGCGTACCGGGGCCCCGCCCGCTCGGCGGAGCCAGTCCGTCCGGAGCGCCCACCAGGGCGTACCGGATCGGTACGGGCTAGCCTGAAGCGCACGCGAGCGGGCAGAGAACAGCAATCCCACAGCAAGGCGAGCAAAGGAAGCACAGTCATGGCAGCCGGCGCCCCCCGGATCTTCGTCTCGCACCTCTCCGGGGTCCCCGTCTTCGACCCGGCCGGCGACCAGGTGGGCCGCGTACGCGACCTGGTGGTCATGCTGCGCGTCGGGCGACGGCCCCCGCGCGTCCTCGGACTGGTCGTCGAGCTGTCCACCCGACGCCGGATCTTCCTGCCCATGACCCGGGTGACCGGTATCGAGTCCGGCCAGGTCATCACCACCGGCGTGCTCAACGTGCGCCGCTTCGAGCAGCGGCCCACCGAGCGGCTCGTCTTCGGCGAGCTGCTGGACCGGCGGGTGCGCCTGGTGGAGAGCGACGAGGAGGTCACCGTCCTCGACCTGTCCGTGCAGCAGCTCCCCGCCCGCCGGGACTGGGAGATCGACCGCGTCTTCGTCCGCAGGGGGAGGAAGGGCGGCGCCTTCCGCCGGGCCAAGGGCGAGACCCTGACCGTCGAGTGGTCGTCCGTGACCGGCTTCTCCCTGGAGGAGCACGGCCAGGGCGCCGAGAACCTGCTCGCCACGTTCGAGCAACTGCGTCCCGCGGACCTCGCCAACGTGCTGCACCACCTGTCCGCCAAGCGCCGCGCCGAGGTCGCGGCGGCCCTGGACGACGACCGTCTCGCCGACGTCCTGGAGGAGCTGCCGGAGGACGACCAGATCGAGATCCTCGGCAAGCTGGCCGAGGAGCGCGCGGCGGACGTGCTGGAGGCCATGGACCCGGACGACGCGGCCGACCTGCTGGCCGAGCTGCCGGAGGCGGACAAGGAGCGGCTGCTGAGCCTGATGAAGCCCGCCGACGCGGCCGACATGCGGCGTCTGATGTCGTACGAGGAGCACACCGCGGGCGGTCTGATGACCACCGAGCCGATCGTGCTGCGCCCGGACGCGACCGTCGCCGACGCGCTCGCCCGGGTCCGCAACCAGGACCTCTCCCCCGCGCTCGCCGCCCAGGTCTACGTCTGCCGGCCGCCCGACGAGACCCCGACCGGCAAGTACCTGGGCACCGTCCACTTCCAGCGGCTGCTGCGCGACCCTCCGTACACCCTGGTCAGCTCGATGGTCGACGACGATCTGCAGACCCTGGACCCGGACGCCGCCCTGCCGGTCGTCGCCGGGTTCTTCGCCGCGTACGACATGGTGGCCGCCCCCGTGGTGGACGAGTCCGGCGCGCTGCTCGGCGCGGTGACCGTGGACGACGTCCTCGACCACATGCTGCCCGACGACTGGCGGGAGACGGAGTTCCATCTGGACGAGGGAGAGGAGGCGGCCACTCATGGCTCCTGAGCGCGACACCGCGACCCGCGAGCGCAACCCGGTGGGCGCCACGGCCGCCACCCGGCCCCGCGCCCCGCGTCTGGACCAGCCGCGCCCGCCGAGGCGCCGGATCCTGCCCGAGTGGGACCCGGAGGCGTTCGGCCGGCTGTCGGAGCGGATCGCCCGCTTCCTCGGCACGGGACGCTTCATCGTCTGGATGACGGTCGTCATCATCCTGTGGGTGCTGTGGAACATCGCCGCGCCGGTGGGGCTGCGCTTCGACCAGTACCCGTTCATCTTCCTGACCCTGATGCTGTCCCTGCAGGCCTCCTACGCGGCCCCGCTGATCCTGCTGGCGCAGAACAGGCAGGACGACCGCGACCGGGTCAACCTCGAGCAGGACCGCAAGCAGAACGAGCGGTCGATCGCCGACACCGAGTACCTGACCCGGGAGGTCGCCGCGCTGCGCACCGGTCTCGGCGAGGTGGCCACCCGGGACTGGATCCGCTCGGAGCTGCAGGACCTGGTGAAGGAACTGGAGGAACGGCGGCGCCACGACGGGCATGTCGTATTCCCGGCAGAGCGGGCGGAACGGTCGCCCGGACGTGACGCAGAAGACCGCTGAGGGGCTACCCGCGGGCCCCACGGAGCGCCGTACCATCGTCTCTATGGCTACGGAAGACGCGGTGCGCGAGGCACTGGCGACGGTGAACGACCCCGAGATCAACCGACCCATCACCGAGCTGGGGATGGTCAAATCGGTGGAGATCGGGGAGGACGGCGCGGTCGCGGTCACCGTGTACCTGACGGTCTCCGGCTGCCCGATGCGCGAGACGATCACGCAGCGGGTGACCGAGGCGGTCTCCCGGGTCGAGGGCGTCACCCGGGTCGACGTGTCGCTGGACGTGATGAGCGACGAGCAGCGCAAGGAGCTGGCGAACGCCCTGCGCGGCGGCCAGGCCGAGCGTGAGGTCCCGTTCGCCAAGCCCGGCAGCCTCACCCGGGTCTACGCGGTCGCCTCCGGCAAGGGCGGCGTCGGCAAGTCCTCGGTGACGGTGAACCTGGCGGCGGCGATGGCGGCCGACGGCCTGAAGGTCGGTGTCGTGGACGCCGACATCTACGGCCACAGCGTGCCGCGCATGCTGGGCGCGGACGGCCGTCCGACCCAGGTCGAGAACATGATCATGCCGCCGTCGGCGAACGGCGTGAAGGTCATCTCCATCGGCATGTTCACCCCGGGCAACGCGCCGGTCGTCTGGCGCGGCCCGATGCTGCACCGCGCGCTGCAGCAGTTCCTCGCGGACGTGTACTGGGGCGACCTGGACGTCCTGCTGCTGGACCTGCCGCCCGGCACCGGCGACATCGCGATCTCGGTGGCGCAGCTCGTCCCGAACGCCGAGATCCTGGTCGTGACGACGCCTCAGCAGGCGGCGGCCGAGGTGGCCGAGCGGGCCGGCTCCATCGCCGTGCAGACCCACCAGAAGATCGTCGGCGTGGTGGAGAACATGTCCGGGCTGCCCTGCCCGCACTGCGGCGAGATGGTCGACGTCTTCGGCACGGGCGGCGGCCAGACGGTCGCCGACGGCCTCACCCGCACCACGGGCGCGTCGGTCCCGGTGCTCGGCAGCATCCCGATCGACGTCCGGCTGCGCGAGGGCGGCGACGAGGGCAAGCCGGTGGTCCTGAGCGACCCGGACTCCCCGGCGGGCTCCGCCCTGCGAGCGATCGCGGGGAAGCTGGGCGGCCGTCAGCGCGGCCTGTCGGGCCTGTCCCTGGGGCTGACCCCCAAGAACAAGTTCTGACACCACGCGTCCGCGAGCTGCGGCTCCGTCCTTGGTCAACCTTCTGACCAGCGGCGGAGCCGTCGACGTGCGTCGGCGTTGGTCGTCGTTGAGCGTCCCTGCACGGCCCAGAGACGGCCCGGCGCCTCCCCGTCACACCTGAGCACACGGCGGCGCCGAGACTTCTTCCATCAAGGCATCGATCAGCGGGCATCGCAGTGCCGTGCTCAAGCGTTGCCATTGGTCAGCGAGCCTTCTAGTCGGCCCGTGGTTTCATCTCAACCCGGATGGTGTCGTCATCCGGCAGCACGAGCACCACTTGTCCGGACCGCCAGTTGCGGGTGACGAGATAGAAGTGGGCCGACGTTTTCGCAAGGGTGACGAAGCCGGTATAGCGATAGCGGTAGGGGCCACTTCCGCCGCCTTGGTCCCTGTAGGTGATCCCTGGAACATCATGAGCGATTTTGACCCGCGAATGGATAACAACACCTGGGTTGCCCGGGAAGCCTTTGTCTGCATCGATGCTGGCGTCAGTCCGGCCCGCGGATGTCGCGTAGTAGGCCACATACGTAAACAAGGCGGCCACCACCAGCCCGCCCATCATCACCTCAGCGACGAACCACACGCGTCTGCCGGTCGGTGCACGCTTGTCCGGGGAACCCCAATCTCCGGGACTCAGCCGGAAACCGAACAGGGACAGCGTCGCTCCCAGAGCTAGGACAAGTGGCGCCCACAGCCCAGGAGGTTCCCCCGTCAAGATCAGACCCGGTGCTTGCGCCACCGACTCCGGGAGGATCAAGGGGATCAACAGCACGACAGCCATGCCGGGGAGGTAGAACCACCTGGCCACCACACGACGCCGGGCCGCCTTTCGGGGGCCTGCCAGCACATGGTTTATCAGCAGCAGCAACATTGCCAGGCCCAGGCCAACAATGAACAGGACCCACATCGGGACAAAAATCGCCCGGGGGCTGTTGACCAGATATCCCTGCACCGAGAACTGGAGATCGCGCGGCGGAAGAAGGAGTAGTACGTATCCGTGTACGTGCTGCCGAAGAAGTAGAGCAAGCCGATGACGAGAGTTCCTGGCGCGAGGACGCGCGCCGCCTTGTCAAGAAAGGACATCCACCATGGAGATGCCGATGGCGACTGTCGGTCCACCCGGGGTGCACGCACACGCGGGCTCCGGCGCCGCGGCAGGCGCCGCCGTCCGTAGCCCTGAGAATCGGGCATGATCACAATGTGACCAGCCACGTCGCCGGCCAAACTCCGAGCCGCTCCATCCGGCTGACGGCGACTGGGCCTCTTCAACGGAGTCTCAATGACTCAGCCAAGCGCCGCTGTGCAAGTCCCGCGGGCGTTCGAAGGGCACGGGGCGGCCGCTGGCCACCGCTTTAGGAGCGAGGTGAGGCAAGAGACTGCGTGACCTGCGCATCCTCCGGCCTGATCAGCTCGCGGCGGAAGTGTCGTTCCGAACCCTGGTTCCCCGTGAGTCCCCGCCCGTTCTGGCACGAGAGTGGCACGGGCCGGGGAGCCCGCCACGGTCCCTCAGCTAGCCCGCTCGTTCAAGAGCCAAGCCGCTGCGCGTGGGCTCGGCTCGCCACATGGCCGCCAGCTGGGGGTAGGACTCGATGAATTGGCGCATCTCTCCCAGCGCGGCGATCCTCGGCGCGCCGATCTCGTCGTAGTCGAACCCGGTGTCCTGGTGTCTGAGGCGGTCGAGATCTGCCCATGCCGGGTCCGCGGCGAAGATGAGTTGCAGTTCCACCTTCCAGTATTCCGGCTGCCAGTCGGGGTCATCTCGGTCGTCGGATTCGCTGACCGCGAGCAGTCGACTGAAGGACAGCGCAGGATGGTTGTCGTTCCATCCCCACTTGCCCCACTCGACGATGAAGCCGTCACCGTCGTTCTCAGGCCGCTCGATCCCTTGGACCTCGATCTGGAGGAACTCGCCGAAGGCCTCCCAGGCGGCAGCGACGTCGCGTACTGCATCGGGGTCGACCGCATGCTGTCTCAAGATGCGCGCGAATACGTCCACGCTAGATCTCCATGGAATGGGCATGCGGGATGCTAGCGCGCCGCTCCCGGATGGCTCTGGGATCGCACCTGGGTCGCTGGTACTGGAAGCAGAGTTTGAGATCCGGCCGCATCCCCATCAGGTCGATCACAGGGGTCGGCCACGTCAACCAACTAGCCCTGCGCATCGACCGATCGTTCACTGAGGTCCGGCTTCGTCCGCTGCGGTTCGCGCTTGTTGGTGTCAGCCACTGGTGTCAGCCGCCGCACGCACGTCACTCTAGGCGCGGTCGCGTTGGGAACGCATCCGCCGGTAGATCGCGTGACAGGCGGGCAGCATCAGGAGCCCGGCAGCGAGCGGCCAGAACAGAGATGCTCCCTCACGGTGCATCTTCACCCCCGCTGCCAAGAGGATCGCGGAGACGATGAGGCTCAGATAGGGCATCGCCTTCTCCACCGGTCCGCCATCCCTGAACGGGTTGTCCATGCTCGCCCTCTCCATCTATGAGGAGCGGCACTGTACCGCGCGGGCGGTGGAGGCTTAACGACCCGGTCAAGCTCGCCGGCCCGTTCCTGGAGCACCAGTTTGGAAGATCGCGTACGCGGATCCGGGCTGAGCTGGCGAGACGCTGACCTGTGCGTTTCCGCACTGATTGCCATGACTCCCCGCCGTTCCCCGTCGGGCACCCCCTCTTCGGGCACGCGGGGGGGGACGCGTGGCTCTCTGCTGCGTTCTCGGCCCTCCTGGGCCGGTCCAGTGTTGGTCGACTTCTGGGCTGCCTGTGGACCGTGCAAGATGATTTCTCTGATGCTGGACGACATCGCCTCGGCGTACGAGGGCAGGCTCACCGTGGGTAAGCTCAACATCGACGACCACCCGGAGACGGCGCCAAAGTTCCGAGCGTTCCCGCGGCCGCACGGCCCGGGACGAAGGGGCGCCGGGAGGTACTGGCGCCCCTTTGCCGTGCGCGGGGTCCGTCGGGCGTACGCGGCCGGTTCCCCGGGCGCACGCCGACCGGATCCTCAGGCGTACGCGGCGACGTCCTTGACGATCGCGAAGCCGAGTCCGTACGCGCTCATGCCCCGCCCGTAGGCGCCGACGTGCACGCCGGACCCGGTGGTGCCGGCCAGCACCCAGCCGAACTCGGACTCCCGGTAGTAGAAGGGCACGGGCACCCCGTCGACCGGCAGCGAGAGTCCGGACCACTCCGGTCCCCCGAGGTCGTCGGCCAGCGCCCAGGCGGTCTCGGTCTGCTGGTCCAGCCAGTCGTCGCGCAGGGTGTGGTCCATCTGCCCGGGCCAGGTGAAGGACAGCAGCCCCACGCCCGCGAGCCAGGCCGCCGAGGAGACCGACGTCGCCTCCAGCAGTCCCGTGCCGTCGGCGCTGCGGCGGGACGGGTTCGCGGCCACGGTGACGACGACCGCGAACTTCTCGCGCGGCTCGTCCGCAGCCGCGGCCATGTGCTCGTTGCGCACGGAGGGCTCGTCGCCGTGCCCGATCGAACCGTGCTCCACGGCGCCGTCGGCCGCCGTACCGACCTGCATCAGCCAGCGCGGCCCCGTGAAGGCCTCGTCGAGGCCGTACCAGGGGAAGGGCGCCCGCAGGTACCCGTCGATGGTGCGCGGGGCGGAGGGGGCCGGTTGCCCGCCCTCCGCGGCCGGCGCGTCTGCGCCCACCCGACTTGTCGTCTCCATCTGCCCGGACGCCTCCTCGCTCTCGTCGGACCGGGAGGCCCGCCCCCCTTCGGGCGTACTCGTCCGGTCCGCACAACAACTCGGCAGCATATCCACACCGGTGAGGGCAGCAGGGAAACCGCCCGGCGCGTGGGTCGCGCGGACGGCCCACCGGGGTCCTGTGCGACGTGAACGGGCTGTGAAGTGCGTCACTCCGGCCCGGTTAGGATCAGGTGGCGTCCGCGTCGAACGGCGGAGGGGCGCCCTTGCCGGGCTCCTCGGGCTTCTTGGCCATGTCGATCCGCCCGCCCGACGAGGAGGACGAGCCCTGGCCGTCGCGGCTGTGCACCGCGTCGGTGACCTCGGCCATCTCCTTCTTCAGGTCGAAGCCGTTGCGGATCTCCTTCAGCCCCAGGTCCTCGTTGTCCAGCTGCTTGCGGATGAAGTTCTTGGGGTTGAGGTCCTCGAACTCGAAGTCCTTGAACTCCGGGCCGAGTTCGGTGCGGATGTCCTGCTTGGCGCTCTCCGAGAACTCGCGGATCTTCCGGATCGTCCGCATGACGTCCTGGATGACCTTGGGGAGCTTGTCCGGACCGAAGACGAGCACGGCGAGAACAATGATGGTCACCAGCTCGAGTGGTCCTATGTCATTGAACACCTGACGCTCCTTGCGATCCTCGGTCGCTCAACGGTACCCGGCCCACCTGTCGGACGGGTACCGCCCGGTGGTGAGACTTGGGTCAGTTCCGTCCGGAGGACGGCTCGGAGACGGCCGAGGGGGTGACGGAGGCCGAGGGCGTGTCGGGAACGGGGGCGTTCAGCGGGACCGGACCGTTCACCCGGGGCGTCGCGGGCCACGACGTCAGGGGCAGCGGCGTGATGTCGTCCAGCGGGCGTATCAGCGGGGAGACCGCGGCGGCGCCGGCCATCACGGGCGCCGTCAGATCGCGCATGACGTCCTGGACCTGCCCCGCGAGGGGCGGCTGGGCGCCGGGCAGCAGCGGGGCGGACAGGGAGGTCGGCGCCGCCGGACCCGGGCCGAGCGGGCTGCCGCCCTGGGCGAGCAGCGGACCCACGGCACGGCGGCGCTGCGTGTCCGGCGTGACCGCGCCGGCACCCGCGCCCGCGCCCGCCGAGCGGGCCGGGACCACGTTGCCGGTGCCGGAGCCGCCGCGGGCGTCCGCGGCCAGGTCGCCGGGGATGGCGGTGGTGACGCCGCCGAGCGCGACCGCGGCCAGCGACACCGCCCCGGCGGCGGCCGCCGCGAACCGCAGTCCGCGCGAGGCGGAGCGGTCGGCGTCGCGGCCGACGGGATGCATGCGGAAGCCGCGCTGCTCGGAGGCGGGGGCCGCGGCGTGGGCCGGCACGTAGCCGAACTCGAAGCGCTCCTCGCGCCGCACGCCGAAGACGCCGGTGTCGGAGCCGCGCACGGGGAAGCCTCCCCCGGGCGCCGGCGTGCCGCCGCCGTCGAGGTCGCCTCCGCCGGGAAGGCCCTGGAGACGGGCCAGGAAGCTCTCGGAGGGGGGCGGCGGGGCCGCCTCGGCGAACACGTTCTTCAGCCGGCGCTGGACGTCCGCCTCCGCCTTGCACCGGGCGCAGGTGGCCAGGTGGGCGAGGACGCGCTCGCGCGACTCATGACCCAGCTCCCCGTCCACCAGGGCGGAGAGGCGGTCTCCCAGGTGCTGCTCGGCGAGGTGCGGCTGAGCGGGTTTCGGACGGGATCCGTTCACGCGGTCGCGCCCCCTCCCCCCAGAGCGGGGACACGGGCCACGAAGGAGCGCCGCTCGGCCTTGCGGGCCTCGGGCGACCGGTGGGCGAGGGCCTTGCGGAGCTGGGAGCGGCCGCGGTGGATGCGGGAGCGGACCGTGCCGAGCTTCACGCCGAGGGTCGCGGCGATCTCCTCGTACGACAGTCCCTCGATGTCGCAGAGCACGACCGCGGCGCGGAACTCGGGCGCGAGGGTGTCCAGCGCCTGCTGCACGTCGGCGTCGAAGTGCGCGTCGTTGAAGACCTGCTGCGGGGTCGGCTCCTTGCTGGGCAGGCGCTCGGCCGCGTCCTCGCCGAGGGCGTCGAAGCGGATGCGCTGCTTGCGCCGGACCATGTCCAGGAACAGGTTGGTGGTGATGCGGTGCAGCCAGCCCTCGAAGGTGCCCGGCGAGTACGTCGACAGGGAGCGGAAGACACGGACGAAGACCTCCTGGGTGAGGTCCTCGGCGTCGTGCTGGTTGCCCGTGAGGCGGTAGGCCAGGCGGTAGACCCGGCCGCTGTGCGTGCTGACGATCTCCTCCCAGGTGGGCGGAGTCCACGCCTGCCCGTCCGCGTCGGTGGAGAAGGTCGCGGTCTGGGCGGCGCCGGCGGTGCCGGCGGTCCGGCTGTGGTCAGCAGCAGTGTCGGTCACGGATTTCGGCTTCCCCGCCGCCCCGAGAAGACGCCTCAGCGTCCTTCTCCGGTCAACAGGCGCAGCCGCACCTCCCCTGTCAGCTCTGGTGGTGTCCAGTGGAGCCCCTACCATAGCCACCTCGCCCGTTAGGACCGGATAAGCGGTTTTACGAGAAATTGATCTGGGCTGATACGGCTCATACGGCTGCGTCAGCATGTGCTCGGCGTCCCGATCCACCGCTCGCCCCCCATCGCGTCCGGGCCCTTCGTCTCAACCCTGTAAACGCGCGGTCCCATCTGCGGGTTCCCGACGCCAACGGATACAGTCACGCCCAGGCACCCACGGGGACAGGAGAGCGTCATTACCGCCAACCGGCAGACTAGCTGGGCGTTCGCCGACGCCTATGTCGCCGAGGACGAAGCCCTGCGCTGGGCCCGCGACCGGGCCCGCGAGGCAGGGCTGCGCTCGGTGTCGCCCGGCACGGGTGCCGCGCTCCGCCTGCTCGCCGCCTCCGTGGACGCGAAGGCGGTCGCGGAGATCGGCACCGGCTGCGGGGTGTCCGGGATCCACCTGCTGCACGGCATGCGCCCGGACGGGGTGCTCACCACGGTCGACCCGGAGCCGGAGCACCAGCAGTTCGCCCGGCAGGCCTTCCGGGCCTGCGGCTTCGCCAGCAACCGGGCCCGGTTCATCCCGGGCCGCGCGCTGGACGTGCTGCCCCGGCTCGCGGACGCCGGCTACGACCTCGTCTTCTGCGACGGGGACCGGCAGGAGTACTCGGACTACCTAGCTGAATCGTTGCGCCTGCTGCGCCCGGGCGGCCTGGTGGTCTTCGAGGGGATCTTCGCCAACGGCCGCACCGTCGACTCGGGACCGCAGCCCTCGGAGGTGCTGCGGCTGCGTGAGCTGCTGCGCACGGTGCGGGAGAGCCAGGAGCTGGTGACGTCGCTGCTGCCGGTGGGCGACGGACTGCTCTGCGCCGTCAAGCGGTGAGACGGGCGCCCGGGGGGTCCGGACGCACGTCCGCCCCGGCACCGCATACGATGCCGGGGCGGACGGAAGGACAGGATCGCCGGCTCGTCAGACGACGACCTTCTTGAGGGCGTCGCCGAGCGCCTCGGCCTCGTCAGGGGTCAGCTCGACGACGAGTCGACCGCCGCCTTCGAGCGGAACGCGCATGACGATGCCCCGCCCCTCCTTGGTCACCTCGAGCGGGCCATCACCCGTCCGCGGCTTCATGGCCGCCATGCTCGTTCCCCTTCCTGAAACCAGGCTCATCGTCTGCCGAAGCCCCACGAAGGGCACCCCGCGGTCCTAGTACCGGACACGCGACACCGGCATCGAACACATTGCTTCCAGGCCATTATCCCGCATCGCAGGACCCGATGACCAACATCAGTCGGCATCGCTTGCGCAACGCGCGCGAGCAAAACCACCCAATTCGGCGATGTGGCTGCGATACTTCGCCACCGCACGGACCTGCCGCGAGCGGCGCCGCCCGCTTTTTGTTTGACGCAGGTCACACCTCCGGCAGAGCGCCCGGGCGGCGAAGTCCGCCATGCTGTCCTTCGGACCGTGGCGTACTGAGCGGTACGTCACCACTTCTCACCACTTCTCACCGGAGGAGATGCCCCATGGCCGACACCGTTCTCTACGAGGTGACCGACGGACTCGCGACGATCACGCTGAACCGCCCGGAGGCGATGAACGCGCTGAACGTCGCGACCAAGGTCGCCCTCCGGGAGGCGGCGGAATCCGCGGCCGGGGACGACGCCGTGCGGGCGATCCTGCTGACCGCGGCCGGGGACCGGGCGTTCTGCGTGGGCCAGGACCTCAAGGAGCACATCGGGCTGCTGATGACGGACCGCGAGACCGGGTCCGGGCAGACGATGACCACGGTCCGGGAGCACTACAACCCGATCGTGCGGGCGCTGACCGCGGCGGCGAAGCCGGTGGTCGCCGCGGTGAACGGGGTCGCCGCCGGGGCCGGCTTCGGCTTCGCGCTGGCCGCCGACTACCGGGTGGTGGCCGACACCGCGGCCTTCAACACCTCGTTCGCCGGCGTCGCGCTCACCGCCGACTCGGGCATCTCCTGGACGCTGCCCCGGGTGGTCGGCCCGGGCCGCGCCACCGACCTGCTGCTCTTCCCGCGCAACATCAGCGCGCAGGAGGCCCTGGAGCTGGGCATCGCCAACCGGCTGGTGCCGGCCGCCGAGCTGCGGACCGAGGCCGAGAAGGTGGCCCGGGCCCTGGCCGAGGGCCCGACGGTGGCGTACTCGGCGATCAAGGAGGCGGTGGCCTACGGCCTGACGCACTCCCTCGCCGAGACCCTGGACAAGGAGGACGAGCTGCAGACCCGCGCGGGCAGCTCCGAGGACCACGCGATCGCGGTCCAGGCCTTCGTGAACAAGGAGAAGCCGAAGTACCTGGGCCGCTGACCCGCTAGGCCGGGTCCGCAAAGTCGCGTATGCGTCACGGGCGAACGACGCGACTTCGCGGACACGACCTAACCGAGCGGCCGGACCACCGGAGAGGTGCGGCTGACGCACCCCTCCAGGTGGTCGTCGACCAGGCCGCAGGCCTGCATCAGCGCGTACGCCGTCGTGGGGCCGACGAACTTCAGGCCCCGCCTCTTCAGCGCCTTGGACAGGGCCGTGGACTCGGGGGTGACGGCGGCGACGTCGGCCAGGGTCCGCGGCACCGGGCGGCCCGCCGGGTCGGGGGCGTGCGACCAGATCAGCTCGTCCAGCTCGCCCTCGGCCCAGCCGGCGAGCACGCGCGCGTTGGAGAGCGTCGCGTCGATCTTGGCGCGGTTGCGGATGATGCCCGGGTCGGCCAGCAGCCGCGCGCGGTCCTCGTCCGTGAACGCGGCGACCTTCTCGATGTGGAAGCCCGCGAACGCGGCGCGGAAGCCCGGGCGGCGGCGCAGGATCGTGATCCAGGAGAGGCCCGACTGGAAGGCCTCCAGGCTGACCCGCTCGAAGAGGGCGTCGTCGCCGTGGACCGGCCGGCCCCACTCCTCGTCGTGGTACGAGACGTAGTCCTCGGCGGACAGGGCCCACGGGCAGCGTGCCCTGCCGTCGGGCCCGGCCAGGGCGGCTCCGGCGGTCATCGCTGGTCCCCCTGGCCCGGCTTGTCCAGCCGGGTGTGCGCGGCGGCGCGGGCGCCGGCCAGCGCGGACTCCAGGTCGGCGATCCGGGCGTCCCGCTCGGCGAGTTCGGCGGCGAGCCGGCCGAGGGCGTCGTCCACGTCGGACATGCGGTAGCCGCGCGGCGCGAGCGGGAAGCGCAGGTTCTCCACGTCCTGGCCGCCGACCGGGCGGTCCGGGGGCAGGGGGTCCCGCAGCCGCTCCGGGGCGGCCTCCGGCAACGGGCCGCGCTCGCCGCCGCTGACCACGGCGAGTGTCACCGCGGCCACCACGACGGCCAGGGCGACGACCAGGAACAAGAACATCAGCATCGCCAGGGGTCCCCACGCTCGGTACCGGACGCTGTGCCGGAAGACGAATCTGTCAGGCTCCGATCGTGCCATGCGAGCGGGGCGGTTAGGGTCGCAGGCGGCTGTACCGAGGCACGTACGAGGAGAGGTCACAGGGGATGCTCAGGCTGGGGAAGCGGGAATTCGGGCCGCACGAGCCCGTGATCATGGCGATCGTGAACCGGACCCCGGACTCCTTCTACGACCAGGGGGCCACCTTCCAGGACGAGGCGGCCCTCGCCCGTGTGGAGCGGGCGGTGGCCGAGGGCGCCGCGATCGTCGACATCGGCGGGGTGAAGGCGGGGCCGGGCGAGGAGGTCACGGCCGAGGAGGAGGCACGCCGGACGGTGGGCTTCGTCGCCGAGGTACGCCGCCGCTTCCCCGACGTGGTCATCAGCGTGGACACCTGGCGGGCCGAGGTCGGCGAGGCGGTGTGCGAGGCGGGCGCGGACCTGCTGAACGACGCGTGGGGCGGCGTCGACCCCGCCCTCGCGGAGGTCGCCGCGCGGCACGGCGCGGGGCTGGTGTGCACGCACGCGGGCGGGGCCGAGCCCCGGACCCGCCCGCACCGGGTGGCCTATGACGACGTCGTGGCCGACGTCCTGGAGGTGACCCTGGGGCTGGCGGAGCGCGCCGTCGCCCTCGGGGTGCCCCGCGAGTCGGTGCTGATCGATCCCGGACACGACTTCGGCAAGAACACGCGGCACAGCCTGGAGGCGACGCGGCGGCTGGACGAGATGGTCGCCACGGGGTGGCCCGTGCTGGTGTCGCTGTCCAACAAGGACTTCGTGGGCGAGACGCTGGACCGGCCGGTGAAGGAACGGCTGATCGGCACGCTGGCGACGACCGCGGTGTCGGCGTGGTTGGGGGCGCAGGTGTACCGCGTGCACGAGGTCGCCGAGACCCGCCAGGTGCTGGACATGGTCGCGTCCATCGCCGGCCACCGCCCCCCTGCGGTGGCCCGCCGCGGCCTGGCGTAGCCGAGGGCGGAGCGCAAGCGGGGCCGGGGCTCAGCCCCGGCCCCGGCCACTCCCCGGCACAGCGCCTAGCGCCCCGCCTCCTTGGACACCAGCGCCACCGCTTCCTCGACCTCGTCGGTCACGTGGAACAGCAGCAGGTCCTTCTCGGTCGCCTTCCCCTGGGCCACCAGCGTGTTCTTCAGCCAGGACACCAGCCCGCCCCAGTACTCGGTGCCGAACAGCACGATCGGGAAGCGGGTCACCTTCTGGGTCTGGACCAGCGTGAGGGCCTCGAAGAACTCGTCCAGGGTGCCCAGGCCGCCCGGCAGCACCACGAAGCCCTGCGCGTACTTGACGAACATCATCTTGCGGACGAAGAAGTAGCGGAAGTTCAGGCCGATGTCGACGTAGGGGTTCAGTCCCTGCTCGAAGGGCAGCTCGATGCCCAGCCCGACCGAGGTGCCGCCGGCCTCGCAGGCGCCCTTGTTGGCCGCCTCCATGGCGCCCGGGCCGCCGCCGGTGATCACCGCCCAGCCGGCCTCGACCAGCCCGCGGCCGAGCCGCACGCCCGCGTCGTACTCCGCGGAGTCCACCGGTGTCCGGGCGGAGCCGAACACGCTGATCGCGGGCGGGAGTTCGGCCAGCGTGCCGAAGCCCTCGACGAACTCCGACTGGATCCGCAGCACCCGCCAGGGGTCGGTGTGGACCCAGTCGGCGGGGGCGCGCTCGTCCAGCAGCCGCTGGTCGGTCGTGCTGGCCGTCACCTTGTCCCGCCGTCGGAGGACCGGTCCGAGCCGCTGCTCGTCCGGCGGCTGCTTCTTCCCCAGGGGGTTGCCGGTCGCCATGTGCGCTCCCTCCGCTTGCGGGTAGTACGGCCCCAGCCTAGATCCACGCGGGTTTCGGACGGGGGACGTGAGCATGTCCGGCGTGCGGCGCCCGGTGGCCCCCGCTACGCGGTGAGCCAGGACCGCAGCCGCTCCTCGCCCGCGAGGATCTTGGCCACTTCTACCCGCTCGTCCCGCTTGTGTGCCAGGTGCGGGTTGCCGGGGCCGTAGTTGACGGCGGGCACGCCGAGCGAGGAGAAGCGGGAGACGTCCGTCCAGCCGTATTTGGGCTGCGGGGTGCCGCCCACCGCCTCGATGAAGGCCGCGGCGGCCGGGTGGGAGAGGCCGGGCAGCGCGCCGGGGCTGTGGTCGTCGATCACGAACTCCTCCACCCCGCAGTCCGCGAACACCTCGCGGACGTGCTCGACCGCCTCCTCCTCGGTGCGGTCGGGGGCGTAGCGGAAGTTGACCGTCACCACGCACTCGTCGGGGATGACGTTGCCCGCCACTCCCCCGGATATCCCCACGGCGTTGAGGCCCTCCCGGTACTCCAGGCCGTCGATGACCGGCCACCGCGGCTCGTAGGAGGCGAGCCGGGCCAGGATCGGGGCGGCCGCGTGGATGGCGTTGGAGCCCATCCAGCCGCGCGCCGAGTGAGCCCGCTCGCCCCGGGTCTTCAGCAGCACCCGCAGCGTGCCCTGGCAGCCGCCCTCGACCTGGGCGTCGGAGGGCTCCAGCAGGACCGCGAAGTCGCCGCGCAGCCAGTCCGGGTGGGCCTCGGCGACGTGCCGCAGGCCGTTGAGCTCGGCGGCGACCTCCTCGTTGTCGTAGAAGACGAAGGTCAGGTCGCGGTTGGGGGCGGGGACCGTCGCCGCGATGCGCAACTGCACCGCCACGCCCGACTTCATGTCGCAGGTGCCGCAGCCCCACAGCACGCCGTCCTCGTCGAGCCGGGACGGCACGTTGTCGGCGATGGGAACGGTGTCGATGTGGCCGGCCAGCACGACCCGCTCCGCGCGGCCCAGATCGGTGCGCGCGATCACGTTGTTGCCGTGGCGGTCGACCGTCAGGTGCGGAAGGGCGCGCAGGGCGGCCTCGATGGCGTCCGCGAGGGGCTTCTCGGTGCCGCTCTCGGACGGGAAGTCCACGAGCCGGGCGGTGAGCTCGGCGGCGTCCAGCGTGAGGTCAAGCGAGGTGTCGGCCATGGTCCCGACCCTAGGCCATGGCCTCGGGACGGGTCCGCGCCGCGCTGTGCGGAACCCGCCGCCCGGGGCGGTAGGGCCTCCAGTACCTTGTACGCGTGCCAGAGCCGTCCCCCACCCGTCCCAAGCGTCGCGGCCGCCTCCTGCGTTTCGGCGCCGCGCTGTTGGTCCTGTGCGGCGTCGCCGCCTACCTCGTGGTGCAGTACGTCACCGGCGGTCCGGGCGCCCGCGGCTGCAGGGTGGTCGCCGCCGGCGACGACGGGCCGTCGTACGAGTTCACGCCCGAGCAGGCGGTGAACGCGGCGACGATCGCCGCCGTGGGCACCGGGCGGAACATGCCGGAGCGGGCCATAACCATCGCGCTGGCGACCGCCCTCCAGGAGTCGGGCCTGCGCAACCTCGAACACGGCGACCGCGACTCCATCGGCCTGTTCCAGCAGCGGCCCTCGCAGGGCTGGGGCACCGAGCGGCAGATCATGGACCCGGCCTACGCGGCGGGCATCTTCTACGCCCACCTGGCCAAGGTGCCGGACTACGCCGGCCTGCCGCTGACGGTGGCCGCGCAGCGGGTGCAGCGCAGCGGCTACCCGGAGGCGTACGCCAAGCACGAGCCGGACGCCGAGCTGCTGGCGGCCGCGCTGACCGGCCGCGCGGCGGCCTCGCTGACGTGCGCCGGCCGCCCGGAGCGCACCGCGCGGGCGACGGGCCCGGACGCGGTACGGGCGGCGCTGGTACGGGACTTCGGGCGGGACGCGCTACAGGAGACGAACGCCGTGGTGGGCGGTACGCCGGTGCCCTCGCCGTCGCCGTCGCCGAGCGTGACGGCGACCGCGCACGGGCGGACGGTGACCGTGCCGGTGTCCGAGAGCGCGCGGGGGGCCGCGGGCGCGACGGGCGAGCGGGAGCGCGAGCGGGGCTGGCAGCTGGCGCACTGGGCGGTGGCCAACTCCTCGGCGCTGCACATCCAGCGGGTGTCCTACGCGGACCGGGAGTGGACCGCGCGGGACGGCGGCGGCACCTGGCACCGGGTCGGCGCGGACGGCGCCGGCGGTGCGGAGAAGTCCGCGGGGTCGGTCCGGATCGTGGCCGGACAGTAGTACGGGGACTCCCCCGGCCGGGTTGCGCGGCCGCGCGGCGGGCGCGTCCGCGGCCGGGGGCGGACGGCTCTTCGACGGCCCTTGGGATTCAAGGGCCGTAAGGTTTCTGCACCACCCCCGAGGGGCCACCTTTGCCCGTTTTTATCCACAAACGATAATGCGATGCGTTGCGCATTCTTTACCTTCGGCGTCCGCAACCTTCATCGGCCTCGAGCGGTAAGCACGGCGTCCGGGCCCGGCCCGGGCTCACCACCGTTCCTCCCGTCGAATGGAGCATCATGTCCCTCCCCCTGACCCGCCGGATCGCCCGTGCCGCGCTGCTCGTCGCAGCGGGAGCGGCCGCCGGGGTCGGTGCGGCCGGCTCTGCCGGCGCGGCCACGAACCAGCCGGTGGCCACCCCGGAGCTGGGCGGCCTGACCGCGCTGGACAGCGCGGCCAACGTCGGCAGCACCGTCGACGGTGCGACGCAGCACGTCACCGGCATCGCCGGCAACACGGGCGGCAAGGCGGTCAAGAAGGCGGGCCCGTCCGTGGCCAGGACCGGCGCCGGCACCGTGAAGAAGGCGGCGCCCGCGGCGAAGGACGCGGCCGGGAACGCGGCCCGGGCGGCCGGCGGCGTCATCGGGCGCACCGCGACCGGTGCGGCGGGCGGGCTGTCCACAGGCTCGCTGACCCAGGGCGGGCTGCCGACGTCGTCCCTGCCGGCCGCGCAGCTCCCGCTCGGCGGCTGAGCTCCGCCGTCACCGGCGCACGGCCGACGGGGTCCGGGAAACGCTCCCGGACCCCGTTCGCGTGTGCGGTGACGGCCTAAACCGCCAGGCGCTCCACGGCCGCGCGCACCCGCTCGTCCGTCGCGGTGAGGGCCACGCGCACGAACCGGTCGCCGGCCTCGCCGTAGAAGTCGCCGGGCGCGACCAGGATGCCCAGGCCGGCCAGATGGGCGACGGTGTCCCAGCAGGACTCGTCGCGGGTCGCCCACAGGTAGAGGCTGGCCTCGCTGTGCTCGATGCGGAAGCCGTGGCCGAGCAGGGCCTCGCGCAGCAGCGCGCGGCGGGCGGCGTAGCGCTCGCGCTGGACGCGCACGTGCTCGTCGTCGCCCAGCGCCGCCACCACCGCGGCCTGCGTCGGCGCCGAGGTCATCATGCCGCCGTGCTTGCGGATCTCCAGCAGCGGGCCCAGCACGGCCGGGTCGCCCGCGACGAACGCGGCGCGGTAGCCGGCCAGGTTGGACCGCTTGGAGAGCGAGTGGACGGCCACGATGCCGTCGTAGGAGCCGCCGTTGACGTCCGGGTGCAGGACCGACACCGGGTCGGCCTCCCAGCCCAGCTCCAGGTAGCACTCGTCGGAGACCAGGAGCACGCCGTGGGCGCGGGCCCAGGCGACGATCTCCGTCAGCTCGCCCTTGGACAGGACCTTGCCGGTCGGGTTCGACGGGGAGTTGAGCCACAGCAGCCGGAGGTTCGCCGGGTCCAGGTCGCACGGGTCGTCGTAGACCTCGTACCCGGCGCGGGCCAGGCGGGCGCCGACCTCGTACGTCGGATAGGCCAGACGCGGGTACGCGACCTTGTCGCCCGGGCCCAGGCCGAGCTGGGTGGGGAGCCAGGCCACCAGTTCCTTGGAGCCGACGATCGGCAGGACGTGCCGGTGGGTGACGTCCCGCGCGCCCAGCCGGCGCTCCAGCCAGCCGGTGATCGCGTCGCGCAGCGCCGGGGTGCCCCAGACCGTCGGGTAGCCCGGCGAGTCGGCCGCGTCGACCAGCGCCTTCTGGATCAGTTCGGGGACCGGGTCGACCGGCGTGCCGACGGACAGGTCGACGATGCCGCCGGGGTGGGCCGCGGCCGTCTTCTTGTACGGCTCCAGCTTGTCCCAGGGGAAGGCCGGGAGCCGGTCGGAGACTGCGGACACGGGTGCTGGCTCACTTTCTGCTTCGGAGAACGCCACGGTCCCGTACGGCGCTGATCGAGGTGATCGGCCGTACGGGACCGGGGCGGCGCGCTGCGGGCCGCTGGGCCGCCGCCCAGCGGGTCACTAGGCCTGCGGCGGCAGCGCGGCGATGAAGGGGTGGTCCCGCTCGATCAGGCCCAGCTTGCTGGCCCCGCCGGGGGAACCCAGCTCGTCGAAGAACTCGACGTTCGCCTTGTAGTAGTCCTTCCACTCCTCCGGAGTGTCGTCCTCGTAGAAGATCGCCTCAACCGGGCAGACCGGCTCACAGGCACCACAGTCGACGCATTCGTCCGGGTGGATGTACAAGGACCGCTGGCCCTCGTAGATGCAGTCGACCGGGCACTCCTCGATGCACGCCTTGTCCTTCACGTCGACACAAGGCTGCGCGATGACGTAGGTCACGCTGTCGTTCCTCCTCGATAGGGCGCTGGCGGGCCTCCGTAGGCTCCGCCGCCTGGCGCGCGGGAGCGCGGCGTCGTCGATGCCCGCCCCTAGTATCTCCGTTCTGGGGCAAGATCCGAACAGGAGGGGTGAACTGACCAGTGGAAATCTCGGCGCACGGACGCCTCGAGGTCCGCATCACCGCTGCTGACGTGGGAAAACGCGTCTCGGTACGGCGTTTGAGCGAGCCCGGGACGGGGCCGGAGAAGTTCACCGACACGGTCGGTGTTCTCACATCATGGGACGACGGCGTGCTCATGATCACATCGCGGGACGGGCGGAACGTCCGGTTCGCGGAGTCCGCGCTGGTCGCGGGCAAGGTGATCCCGGCCGCACCGGCCCGCCGCCGGGGCCCCTCCGCCACCTACGCGGAGCTGGCCCGGGTCGCCGCCCGGGCGTGGCGGCCGGTGGAGAGCGAGCGGCTGGGCGAGTGGGAGCTGCGCGCGGCCCAGGGGTTCACCCGGCGCGCCAACAGCGTGCTGCCGCTCGGCGAACCGGGGCTCGGCCTCGACGCCGCCCTGGAGGCCGTGCGGCGCTGGTACGGCGAGCGGGGCCTGCCCGCCTACGTGCAGACCGCCACCGGCGCCGAGGGCACGCAGGAGCTGCTGTGCGCGGAGCTGGAGCGGCGCGGCTGGGTGCGCGAGGTGACCGCCGAGCTGTGGACCGGGGCGCTGGCGCCGCTCGCGGACGCCGCGGAGGGAGCCGGGGTGGCGCTGTCCCGGGAGGCGGACGAGGCGTGGCTCGCCCGGTACCAGCGCAAGGGGGTGAGCGAGGCGGCCCTGCGGGTGCTGGGGTCGGGGTCCTCCCGCCCGGGCGGGGCCGGGAGCGGGGAAGGCCCCTCGGTGTGGTTCGCGACCGTGCCCGGCGCCGCCGGCGAGGCTCCGGCGGCCATCGGACGGTGCGTGGTGGACGGACGCTGGGCCGGGTTCGCCGCGGTGGAAGTCGATCCCGCCCGCCGCCGGCAGGGTCTCGCCACCGAGGTGATGGCCGCGCTGGCCCGGCGGGCCCTGGACGAGGGCGCCTCGGCGGCCTGGCTGCAGGTGGAGAGCGACAACGAGGGGGCCCGGGGGCTGTACGCCCGGCTGGGCCTCGCACCCCACCACGCGTACCACCACTACCGCCTGCCGGACACCGGTGGCGCCGGAGGGCCGTAGCGATCGCCGTGGGAGGGCATGACCCAGACATGCGGCACCCTCGACTCCCGCCCCCGTACCCGCCCCCGCCGGAGCGGTCGGCGGAGCTGCGGCGGCGGTTCGGCGCCGAGGCCCGGTCCGAGCGGCCGGACCTGTCGGCGCTGTGCCTGCTGATCGGCGCGGAGGCGGACGGCTCGCTGGGCGAGGACGGGATCGACGCGGCCCAGCAGGAGCTGGACGGGCTGGCCGGGCGGCTGCCGTACCGGCCGGGCGGGCCGCGGGCGTGGGCGGAGGCGGTGTGCCGGCTCCTGGGCGAGGGCGAGGCGTTCCACGGCGTCCCCGCCGACTACCAGCGGCTGGAGTCCTCGCTGCTGCACGAGGTGCTGCGGCGGCGGCGCGGGCTGCCGATCCTGCTGTCGGTGGTGTGGCTGGAGGTCGCCCGGCGGGCCGGGGCGCCGGTGTACGGGGTCGCGCTTCCGGGGCACTTCGTGGTCGGGTTCGGGACGGCGCGGGAGCAGGTGCTGGCCGATCCGTTCGACGGCGGGCGGGTGCTGACCGGTACGGACGCCGAGCTGCTGGTGGCCGGGGCGACCGGGGCGCCGTTGCAGCCGTCGATGCTGGAGCCCGCGCCCCCGCTGGAGGTCGTGCAGCGCATCCTCAACAACATCCGGGCGTGGGCCTCCGCCCGTCCCGAGCGGTCGGACGTCGCGCTGTGGGCGGTGGAGCTGAGCCTGCTGCTGCCCGCGCATCCGGCCCGGCTGCGCTACGAGCGCGGTCAGCTGCTGGTGCAGCGGGGCCAGTTCGAGGAGGGCGCCACGGAGCTGGACGCGTACGCGCATCTGATCGAGGTGGTCGACGAACCGGCCGCCGACCGGGTGCGCCGCCAGGCCCGGACCGCCCGGGCGATGCTCAACTAGGAGGCCGGGCCCGGCCCGGGTCTCAGAGCCAGCCCTTCTCACGGGCCGTGCGGACCGCCTCCGCCCGGTTGCGGACCGCGAGTTTCTGGATGGCCGTGGAGAGGTAGTTGCGGACCGTGCCCTGGGACAGGTGCAGGGCCGCCGCGAGTTCCGCGTTGGTGGATCCGTCGGCCGCCGCGCGCAGGATCTCGCGTTCGCGGTCGGTGAGGGGGTTGGCGCCCTCCGCGAGGGCGGCGGCGGCCAGCGTGGGGTCGATGACCCGTTCCCCGGCGAGCACCTTGCGCACCGCGGCGGCGAGTTGGGCGGCCGGCGCGTCCTTGACCAGGAAGGCGTCGGCGCCGGCCTCCATCGCGCTGCGCAGGTAGCCGGGGCGGCCGAAGGTGGTGAGCACGACGAGTTTCACGTCGGGGAACTCCCGGCGCACCCGGGCCGCCGCCTCGATGCCGGTGCAGCCGGGCATCTCGATGTCGAGCAGGGCCACGTCCACGCCGTGCGCGCCGACGGCCGCCTGCACCTCGTCGCCGCGCGCCACCTGGGCGACGACCTCGATGTCGTCCTCAAGGCCGAGCAGGGCGGCCAGCGCCTCACGGACCATCGACTGGTCCTCGGCGAGGAGGACCTTGATCGGGCTGCTCATGCCCGGATCCTACGTGCCCTCAGGGCGTCAGCGGCACACGGGCGACCAGCCGGAAGCCCTGCCGGGCACGCCCGGCCTCCAGCATCCCGCCGGCCTTCTCCAGCCGCTCCGTCAGGCCGGTCAGGCCGTTGCCCCGGTCGCCGCCGGAGCCGCCGGACCCGTCGTCCTCCACGGAGAGTTCGAGCATCGGGCCGTCCAGGGTCTGGCGGTGCAGGAGCTGGACGACGCAGCGGCGGGCGCCGCTGTGCCGGACCACGTTGGTGACCGCCTCGCGCAGCGCCCAGGCGAGCGCCGCCTCGCTGTCCTCCCCGGCGCCGGCGAGGTCCGGCTCGGCGGGCAGCACGGCGCTCACCCCGGCCGCGGTCAGCGCGACCTGGGCGCCGGCCAGCTCGGCGGACAGCCGGGGGCGCCGGTACCCGGTGACGGCCTCCCGGACGTCCACCAGGGCCTGGCGGCTGACCTGTTCGATGTCGGCGACCTGCTGGGCCGCCTTGTCGGGGTGCCCGGGCAGCATCCGGCCGGCCAGCTCGCTCTTCAGCGTGATCAGGGACAGCGAGTGGCCGAGGAGGTCGTGCAGGTCCCGGGCGAGCCTCAACCGCTCCTCGTTGGCGGCGAGATGGGCGACGGTGGCCCGGGCCTCGCGCAGCTCGACCGTGGTGCGGATGAGCTGGACGACGCCGGTCATCGCGAATCCGATGAGCACCACCACCAGCACCAGGTTCCAGGCCGTCTCCAGGTCGGTGGCCAGGCCGACCAGCATCATCACCGCGCCGGTCGCCGGGACCGCCCAGTAGGCCGCCCGGAGCGGCAGGGCCGCCCCGCAGGCGACGGAGACGTAGCAGAACAGGCCGAGCCAGGCGGCGCCGAGCGTGAGGCACAGCACGACGGCCAGCAGGCAGAGGACGACGATGAGGCCGGCGACCAGGGGGCGGCGCATCGGCCGCCCCATGTTCCGGAAGACCAGCAGCAGGTAGACACCGGCGAACACGGTCAGGCCGAGCCAGCCGGCCGCGGTGCCGGCGGGCGTGTGGTGGCCGGCGGCCAGGTCGTGGACCGGCGAGCTCATGAAGACCAGCCAGACGCCGACCCAGACGAGCTTGCGCAGCAGCTCCCGCCGGTTGCGGGGCGTCTGCCCCAGCCCCGTCCCGCGCGGGCCGCGCGGTCCGTGCGGTCGGTCCTCGGTCGTCATGGCACTCACGCCTTCAGCGTGTCCTTCCGGTACAGCCAGGCCGCGCCGCCCGCGAAGAGGACGAAGTAGACGGCGAGGACGGCGATGTCCGTCGTGTGCGGGGCCTCGCTCTGTTCGATCGCCCGCCCCAGTGCAGCGTACGCGTGCGTCGGCAGCCACTCGGCGATGTCCTGCAGGATCCGCGGGAAGGTGGTGGAGGGCATCCACAGGCCGCCGAGGATGGACAGGCCGAAGTAGACGATCATCGTGATCGGGCGGACCGCGTCCCCGGAGGCGAGGTAGCCGATGGCGACGCCGAGCGCCGCGAAGACCAGGCTGCCCGCCCAGATGACCCCGGTGAGGGCCAGCCACTGCCAGGCGTCCAGGCGCACGTCCTTGAAGGCGGCGGCGACGAGGAACACCACGATGATGGACGGCAGGCTCACCACGGCCGCGCTCGCGGTCTTGGCGAGGACGTAGCCGCGACCGGGCAGCGGGGTCAGCCGGAGCTGCCGCACCCAGCCGCTCTCGCGCTCCTTGGCGATGCGCTCGCTGTTGCCCATGAGGACGGCGGTCAGGGCGCCGAAGGACGCCATGGAGACCATCAGGTAGGTGGCGACGGTCAGGCCGGTCGCGCCGACCTTCTCGCCGGAGCCGGCGCTGCTGGAGAAGATCAGGTAGATGAACGAGGGGTAGAGCACCGAGAAGAACAGGAACTTCTTGTTCCGCAGGGAGCGGGTCAGCTCCAGTCTGATCAGCGAGTTCATGACTGCCTGGCCTCCTCGGCCTCCGTGATGGCGACGAAGGCCTGCTCCAGGCCGAGCCCGGCGACCTCCAGGTTGCGGGGGTAGACACCGAGGCCGTACAGGCCGTGGACGGTCGCGTCGGCGTCGGACGACTGGATGCGGACGGTCTGCCCCGAGACGTCGAAGGACGTGAGGAACGGAAGCCCGCGCAGGGCCGCCTCGTCGATGGTCCCCTCCAGTTCGAAGGAGATCCGGCGGGCTCCGGCGCGCGCCTTGATCTCGGCCGCGGTGCCGTCGGCGAGGAGCCGGCCCCGGTGCAGCACCAGCACCCGGTCGGCGATGGCGTCGGCCTCTTCGAGGTAGTGGGTGGCGAAGAGGACCGTACGGCCCTGGTCGGCCTGCTCGCGCATGGTGGCCCAGAAGGCCTGGCGGGCGGAGACGTCCATGCCGGTGGTGGGCTCGTCCAGGACGATCAGGTCGCTGTCGCCGGCGGTGGCGAGGGCGAAGCGGACGCGCTGGGCCTGGCCGCCGGAGAGCTTGTTGACCTTGCGGTCGGCGATCTGCGCGATGCCCGCGCGGGCGAGGACGTCGGCCGCCTTGTACGGCCTCGGGTGCAGGGAGCAGGCCAGCTTCACCAGTTCGGCGACGGTGACCTCGTCCATCAGCCCGCCGCTCTGCAGCATGGCCCCGACCCGCCCGGCGACGATGGCCTCGCGCGGGCTGGCGCCGAACACGCCGACCGTGCCGCCGTCGGGGTGCTTGAGCCCGAGCAGGAGGTCGAGGGTGGTGGACTTGCCGGCGCCGTTCGGGCCGAGCAGTGCGACGGTCTCCCCCGGGTACAGCCGGAGCGAGAGGCCGTCGACGGCCCGCACGTCCCCGTACGTCTTGGTCACCTGGTCGAACCCGACCACCGGGGTGGTGGTGGCCGGTGCCGCTGTCGTTGTCATGTCCCCATGCTGACCGGTGGGGGCGGCGGCCCGGCAGTGTCGGCGGTCCTCGGTGCCGGATGACAGATGTCATGCGGTTGCGGTGACGCCACGGGGGTTCCGGTGACATGGCGAAGGGGGGCGTCCGGCCCGCGGACGCCCCCCTTTCCCGCCCGGCTAGCTCGGGTTCGTGTCGATGACCGCGACCCGGTTCGTCCGGCTCGTCAGCGCCTGGCGCAGGGCGACGTACACGTCCTGCGGGGTGACCGGCGTCTTCTTTCCGTTGCCCCGGGTGATGAGCACCCCGTCGAAGGTCTGGCCGTAGAGCTGCTTCAGGGCGTCCAGGTCCGGCTTGTCGGTGAGTTTGCCGTCGGGCGTGGCCGCGACCCGGAGGAACTTCCACAGCGACTTCTGCGGGCTCATCTGGATCGAGTGCAGGGCGTCGGTCCGCACCGTCACGTTGGCCGACATCGCCGGCTCCGCGAACTCCTTCATCTCCCGGTCGACCTCGGCCTTGGTGACCGTCGGCTGCCTGGTGGCGGTCGGCACGGAGACGGGAGTGGCGGTATCGGTCTCCACCAGCGCGCGGTAGGCCTGGGCGACCGCCCGGGCCGAGCCGGCCGCGTCGATGGCCTTGCCCTCCTTGCCGTAGACGGCGACGGCCTTGCCGGAGCGGAACTCGACGCCGCCCTCGACCACGGAGCCGGAGCCGCCGCCGGTCTGCTGGAGGGCCGCCTGCAGCTTCTCCTCGTCCACCGGCATGACCGGCTCGACCTCGCGCTTCTGCCCGAAGACGGAGCCGATCACGGAGACCGGGTTGTAGTCGCTCTGCGCCGCGTCGCTCACCGTGGCCGCGAAGTCGAACTGCAGCCCCGCGTTGTCGGGCGCGATGGACACGGTCTTGCCGCCCACGGCCAGCTTCAGCGGCTTGTTCACGCGCCCGCCGAAGGCGTCGTCGAGCTTCTTGACGGCCTCGTCGCGGGTGCCGCCGCCGATGTCGACGCCGAGCACGGTGGTGCCCTTGGGCACGTCGGTGTGGTTCATCAGCAGCCCGGCGCCGTAGACGCCGGCCGCGACGACGACCACGCCGACGGTGAGCAGCACCAGCTTGCTGCGGCCCTTCTTCTTCGGCTTGGCGGGCGCCTTGGACTGCGGGGCCGGGTGGGGCAGCTTGGGCGCCTGGTGCGGCACCGGTCCGTCGGTGGGCGCGCCGGGGCCGAACGGCGAGTTCCCGGCGGACGGGACGACCGGGATGCCGCTGGTGACGGTCTGCCCGGAGACGTTGCCGGCGGCGCGGTACCCGGGCGTGCCCGGTTCGGGGGCCGGCTTCTGCGGGGTGAGGATCGCGGTGTCGTCGCTGAGGCCGCCGCCGGGACCGGCGAAGGCGCCGGGGGCCAGCGGGCCGCCCTGCCGGCCCTGGCCGTTCGCGCCGCCGGGCAGCGAGTGGCTGCCGGTGTCGCCGGGCCGGGGGTGGCTGCCGGTGTCGCCCGGCCGGGGGTGGCTGCCGGTGTCGCCGGGCAGCGCGTGGCTGCCGGTGTCTCCGTAGCCGCCGAAGGACTCGCCCGGATCGCGGTCGAGGTCGCTGAGCGCGCTCCTGGGAACGGGCGGCGGGATCCTCGGTCCGTCACCGGTGACCGGTCCGCTCGTCGGGCCCGCCGGGCCCTTCGGTCCGCGGCCGCCCTGGCCGTTGAAGCCGCCCGGCCCGCCGGGTCCGCCGGCACCGCCCGCCGCGCCGGCGGGACCGTTCTGTCCGCCGTCCGAGAAGAACGGCAGGTCGTCGCGGCTCGGCTCGTCGGCGCCGCCGGGGCGGGCGCCGCCGCGCGAGCCCGCGGCCAGCGCCTCGGTCACGTCGAAGGAGCCGGTGCCGCCGCCGTGGCCCGGGGCCACCGGGCCGCCGGTGGCGCCGGGCAGGCCGGCCCCGTTGGTGCCGGCGGGTCGGGAGCCGCCCGGTGCGCCCATGGCGCCGACCACACCGCCGGGGCGGCCGGCGGCCGGCCGCGGGGCCGGGGCGGCCGGTGCGGCGGGTGCGGCGGGTGCGGACGGCGCCGCCGAACCGCCGGGCAGTCCGGCGCCGTTCGTGCCGCCGCCGCCCGGACCGCCCTTGGGCGCGGACGACTTGCGGGGCGCGAACCAGTCGCTGGTCTTCTCCTCGGCCTGCGGCGCGGGCTCGGCGGGCTTCTCGGCCGCGGCGGGCGCCGGGGCGGCCGGAGCCGGCCGCGGGTCGGAACCAGTGTCGTCCTTGGCGCCCTCGGCGTCGCCGACCGGCTTGCGCACCACGACCGGCGGGATGGGCCGGGACCCGGGGATGTTGATCCGGATCCGGGTCGTCAGCGTGGTCTCGGTCTTGCGTTCCTCCGGCTGCGCGGCCGAACGGCCCGCGTCCGCACCGGCTTCGGAGGCGACGGGGGTTCCGTACGGAGGCGTCCCGGAGGGGTATGCGGCTCCGCCGCGCCCGTTGGGCCCGGAGGACGGAGTGTCAGTTTCACGACTCAAGGCAGGTTCTCCCGGTTGGCTCCACCGCCCGTTACGACCTCAGCGGGCAGTTCGGCGGCGCGCACCACCATACTGGCCACTTCTGGCGCGTATCCCATGACCGCCGAGGAAATGCACACCGGACTCGCACGCGCGCCGCACGGCGAAGTGGTACGTCACTTGCCAAGTCGGGCAGCGCCGCCGCCGGGTTGCCGTCCCGGAGCAAGGGTGGCGCAGATCACAGCCACTGCCATGCCGCCGAACAGGAAGAGGTAGGAGCCCAGTCCGGCGCTGAACAGGAAGTCGCCCTCCGGGCGGCTGGCGGTGAGCAGGATGACGGCGACGATCCAGCCGGCCACCGGCGCCACCGCCCCGCCCCGGCCGCGCAGCGCGTACGCGCCGCCGAGGAAGAGCCCGGCCGCGCCCGCGAGGGCGAGCAGCAGGCCGCCGGGGAACCAGGCGCCCTGGACCAGGGCCCCGGCGAGGCCGACGACCGCGCCGAGCAGGAACAGCCCGGCGTAGGCGGCCATCCGCCCGGCCGGGGGGCGCTGCAGCGGCTGGGCCAGCGCGGAACCGCGTCCGGCGGTGCTCATGACGCCTCCTCGTTGCCGGTGACACCTGCGAACAGGTCGGTCTCCCCGGGCTCGGCGGTACCGCGCACCAACTCGTAGTACTCGGTGGTGAACAGCGGTTGCGCCAGCTCGTTGGAGAGCGCGAAGTAGGGCTCGGCCACCTCGATCTGGGTGGCGTGGGCACGCATCGCGGCGGCCTTGGCCGGGGCGTGCGCGGAGCCGTCGACGGCGGTGGTGATCCGCTCGTCGTCGACCACTCCGGGCACGTCGGCCAGGGAGGCGGCCTTTGCGAACGGCAGCGCGGGAAGTTCGTCCTGGAGGCGGGCGAAGGCGGCCTCGGCGACGGAGCGCGGGACGCGGTTCCAGTAGACCTTCTGGATCCGGTGCCCCTGCTCGGCCGCCAGCTCGGCGGCGCGCATGGCGACGCGGTGGGCCTGGATGTGGTCCGGGTGGCCGTAGCCGCCGTCGTCGTCGTAGGTGACGAGGACCTGCGGGCGGACCTCCAGGATCACCTCCACGAGCGACCCGGCGGCGGTGTCCAGGTCGGCCTGCCAGAAGCAGCCGGGGTCCTCGTTGTCGGGGAGGCCCATCATCCCCGAGTCGCCGTAGCGGCCCGCACCGCCGAGCAGCCGGAAGTCCGTCACGCCCAGCTCGCGCAGGGCCGCGGCCAGCTCGCCGCGGCGGTGCGCCCCCAGCGCGGCGCCGGTCAGGTGCCGCAGCTCGGGCGGGATGACCTCGCCCCGCTCACCGAGGGTGCAGGTGACCAGGGTCACATGGGCGCCCTCGGCCGCGTACCGGGCCATGGTCGCGCCGTTGTTGATCGACTCGTCGTCCGGGTGCGCGTGCACCAGCAGCAGACGCCGGTCGGGCAGTTCCGTCATGGGACCACCCTACGAGGCGTCGCACGGCGTCGTCCGGAAGCCGGCTCCCCCATCGGCGATCTCCCGATTTTCCCGATTCACGCACCCCATGGCGCCGGGCCACCCCTACCTTGATGAGTGATCGCGCCGTCGCGCACGGTCACTGGAACTACGGAGGGGCGCGGATGTCGGTGGACGGTGAGGCGGTGCGGGTCCGGGCCGGGGCGGCGCAGGCCGATGAGGCGGGGTGGGAGGTGGATCCGGACGACGACTGGGCGCTCGCCGTGGTGGCCACCGTGGGGAGGCAGTTGCGGCTGCGCCGGGAGGCGGCCGGGATGCGGGCCGGCGAGTTCGCGGCGGCGGTCGGCTACGGCGAGGACCTCGTCTACAAGATCGAGGCCGGCAAGCGGATCCCCCGGCCCGAGTTCCTGGACACGGCGGACGAGGTGCTGGACGCCGGGGGCCTCGTCGCGGCCATGAAGGAGGACGTGAGGAAGGTCCGGTACCCGAAGAAGGTGCGGGATCTGGCGGAGATGGAGGACAGGGCCGTCGAGATCGGGGTGTACGTGTGCAGCAGCATCCCTGGCCTGCTGCAGACACCGGAGCACGCTCGGGCGCTGCTGGAGAGCTGGCTTCCCGCCTACTCACCGGAGGATCTGGAACGACGGGTGGCCGCCCGCATGGCCAGGCAGTCGATCTTCGAGCGGTCACCCGCCCCCGCCCTGGGCTTCGTCCTGGAGGAGGCGACACTGCGCCGCAGGGTTGGTTGCACAATGGTGCGGCGACAGCAGTTCGAACGCCTGCTGGACGTGGGGCGGCTGAACAACGTCACCTTCCAGGTGATGCCGTTGGACAGCGCA
The DNA here is from genome assembly GCF_055601245.1 of Streptomyces sp. NPDC038135. Lineage (NCBI taxonomy): Bacteria > Bacillati > Actinomycetota > Actinomycetes > Kitasatosporales > Streptomycetaceae > Streptomyces > Streptomyces sp. NPDC038135. Next base: position 318,320 of record NZ_JBVJXS010000001.1, read on the forward strand.
CCGCACCCCGGCATGAGCGGCAGGATCGAGTTGCTGAAGTTCGAGGACGGAACGGCGGTGGGACGCGCCGACGGCATGTTCAACGGGCGGCCGGTCTCGAGCCTGAGGGAGCTGCGCATCCTCGAACTGCGCTACGGCACCGTCAGAGCCCAGGCTCTTCCGCCCGGGGAGTCACTGGCCCTCATCGAGCAACTGCTGGGAGCGACATGATCCGCAAGCCCACTACCGGCGACGCCGAACCGGTGTGGTTCAAGAGCAGCTACAGCGACGGCCCCGACGGCGACTCCTGCGTGGAGATCGCGACAGCCCCCCGCACCGTGCACGTCCGTGACTCCAAGGACGCCGAGGGGCCGCGCCTCGCCTTCGCCCCCGCCGCCTGGTCCCGCTTCGTGCCGTACGCGGTCGAGGGCTGACCGGGCCGCTGCCGCCGCTGTCCGGCGTCGGCAGCCCTCAGAACTTGATGCTGCCGATCATGCTGGCGACGTTGGTCGTCAGCTCGCTGATCGTGGGGGCCACGGTGGAGGAGGCGAGATAGAACCCGAGCAGCATGCAGATGACCGCATGACCGCCCTTCAGTCCCGACTTCTTGATCAGCAAGAAGACGATGATCGCCAGCAGCACCACCGCCGAAATCGAGAGTGCCACGGCGGCTCACCTCCAAAAATCCCAGGGACGCGGGGGGTTCGGACTATGGGGGTTGTGACCCGGTCGTATGCCGGGCGTCGATCCGTACGGCAAGTCCATGCGGACGCCAGCGGGTTCATACCCACTCAGCGGTAGTGATCATAACTATCCGTGCTCGCGCATCGCTCGGCGCACGGCCGCACAAGGGGGCGCATGGCCAATATGGTCGGGGTATGACGACCGAGGCTCACTCCTTCCCCCGTCGGCACGCCCGCACGCAGCGGTTCACGCTCGGCGCGCCGCGTGCGTTCGCGGTGGCACCCGACGGTTCGCGTGTCGCGTTCCTTCGTTCCAACTCCGGTACCGACCGGGCCAATTCGCTCTGGGTCCTGGACCCGGCGGACGGCTCGGAACGCCTGGCGGCCGATCCGGCCGCCCTGCTGCAGGGCGCCTCCGAGGAGCTTCCGCCCGAGGAGCGGGCACGCCGGGAGCGCAGCCGGGAGGGCGGGGCCGGCATCGTCGGCCATGCCACCGACGCGGCCGTGGAGTTGGCGGCTTTCGCCTTGTCAGGGCGGCTTTTCACGGCCGAACTGCGGGCCGGCACCGCACGCGAACTGCAGGTCCCGGGGCCGGTGATCGATCCGCGGCCGTCGCCGGACGGACGGCACATCGCGTACGTGGCGCGGGGCGCGCTGCGGGTGACGGGCGCCGAGGGCGAGGGCGACCGGGCGCTGGCGGAGCCGGAGGCCGAGCAGGTGACCTACGGGCTCGCGGAGTTCATCGCGGCCGAGGAGATGAGCCGCAGCCGGGGTTTCTGGTGGGCTCCGGCCTCGGACCGGCTGCTGGTGGCGCGGGTGGACGACACGCCGGTGCGGCGCTGGTGGATCGCCGACCCGGCCCACCCGGAGCGTGACCCGAACCACGTCGCGTACCCGGCGGCGGGGACCCCTAACGCGGACGTCCGGCTCTTCGTCCTGGGCCTCGACGGGGGGCGCACGGAGGTCGCGTGGGACCGGGGGCGCTATCCGTATCTGGCGCGAGTGCACTGGTCAGAGGCGGGGGCGCCGCTGATCCTGGTGCAGTCCAGGGACCAGCGCAGCCAGCTCTTCCTGGCGGTGGACCCGGACACCGGCGCGACCCGGATGGTGCACGCCGACGAAGATCCAACATGGCTGGAACTGTTCGGCGGAGTGCCCTGCTGGAGCCCGTCCGGGCAGCTCGTCCGGATCGCGGACGAGGGCGGCGCGCGGGTGCTGACCGTGGGCGAACGCCCGTTGACCGGGCCGCAGTTGCACATCCGTTCGGTCCTCGACGTGACGGCCGACGACGTGCTGGTCACGGCCTCGGCGGGCGAGGAGGCCGCGGCGCCGGAGATCGGCGAGATCCATGTCTACCGGGTGAACGAGCTGGGCGTGGAGCGCGTGTCGCAGGAGCCGGGCGTGCACACGGCCGTGCGGGCCGGGGACGTGACGGTGCTGGTGTCGGCGACGCTGGACAGTCCGGGGACCCGTGTCCAGGTGCTGCGTGACGGAAAACGAACGGCCACTGTCACCTCTCACGCCGAAGATCCCGGTTTGTCCCCCCGCGTGACGCTCACCCAGGGGGGCGCACGCCGAATTCCGTGCGCCGTGCTTATGCCTACGGACTACCACGGTGACACTCCCCTCCCCGTGCTCATGGACCCCTACGGTGGCCCGCACGGCCAGCGGGTGGTCGCCGCGCACAACGCGCACCTGACCTCGCAGTGGTTCGCCGATCAGGGGTTCGCGGTGGTCGTGGCCGACGGGCGGGGCACGCCGGGCCGCTCGCCCGCGTGGGAGAAGGAGATCCGGGACGACCTCGCGGCCGTCGTGCTCCAGGACCAGGTCGACGCGCTGCACGCGCTCGCCGGGGACTTCCCGCTGGACCTCGGCCGGGTGGCGGTCCGGGGCTGGTCCTTCGGCGGCTATCTGGCGGCGCTGGCGGTGCTGCGCCGCCCGGACGTCTTCCACGCGGCGGTGGTGGGCGCGCCGGTCACCGATCTGCGGCTGTACGACACCCACTACCAGGAGCGCTACCTCGGTCTGCCGGACGAGCAGCCGGAGGTGTACCGCCGCAACTCTCTGATCGACGACGCGGGCCTGGTCGACGCGGCCGAGCCGCACCGGCCGATGATGGTCATCCACGGCCTGGCGGACGACAACGTGGTCGTCGCCCACTCCCTGCGGCTGTCCTCCGCCCTGCTGGCCGCGGGCCGGCCGCACGAGGTGCTGCCGCTGTCCGGGGTGACCCACATGACCCCGCAGGAGACCGTCGCGGAGAACCTGCTGCGCCTGCAGCTCGACTTCCTGCGCCGTTCGCTGCCCCAGCCGGGCGAATCTGCGTGAAGCGCCTTAACGAACAGGCAACTTCGCGGAAGCGGTGCCGATATACGCACGCGCGAGACTGATCGGCGTACGGCCGTGCGGGTGCCGTGAGCGGGCCGGGATGCGCCATGTCATCCCGGCCCGCTGCCGTTGCCGGCGGGCTGCCCGGCCTCCCGCGTCCCGTCGGCGCCGGGGCGCCTCACGGGCAGCGTCTCGGCGAAGTGGCAGGCCGAGTCGTGCGCGGCCGGGCCGCTGCCCGGGCGGAACGCCTCCGGCACGGCCAGGGCCGGCACCTCCCGGGCGCACCGCTCCCGGGCCTTCCAGCAGCGGGTGCGGAAGCGGCAGCCGGAGGGGATGTCGGTGGGCGACGGCACGTCGCCGGACAGGATGATCCGCTCGCGGTCCTCCCTGGAGTCCGGGTCGGGCACCGGGACCGCCGAGAGCAGCGCCTGGGTGTACGGGTGGGTCGGATGCTCGTAGATCTCGGTGTCGGTGCCGGTCTCCACGATGCGCCCCAGGTACATCACCCCGACCCGGTCCGAGATGTGCCGCACGATCGACAGGTCGTGCGCGATGAACACGTAGGAGAGGTCGAACTCCGACTGGAGGCGGTCCAGGAGGTTGATCACCTGCGCCTGCACCGAGACGTCCAGGGCGGAGACCGGCTCGTCGGCGACGATCACCTCGGGGCGCAGCGCCAGGCCCCGCGCGATGCCGATGCGCTGGCGCTGGCCGCCGGAGAACTGGTGCGGGTAGCGGTTGATGTGCTCCGGGTTGAGACCGACGACGTCCAGCAGTTCCCGGACCCGGCGCCTGCGGTCGCCCTTGGGGGCCGCCTCCGGGTGGATCTCGTACGGCTCCCCGATGATGTCCCCCACCGTCATCCGGGGGTTGAGCGAGGTGTACGGGTCCTGGAAGACCATCTGGATGTTGCGGCGGACGGCCTTCAGGGCCCGGCCCGACAGCCCGGTGATGTCCTCGCCCTTGAACCGGATCGAGCCCGCGGTCGGCCGTTCCAGGTTGCACAGCATCTTCGCCACCGTCGACTTGCCGCAGCCCGACTCGCCGACGATGCCGAGGGTCTCGCCCCGGCCCAGGTGGAAGTCGACGCCGTCGACCGCCCTGACCGCGCCGATCTGCTTCTGGAAGACGATGCCCCGGGTCAGCGGATAGTGCTTGACGAGGCCGCCGACCTCCAGGACGGGCTCAGTGGTCGCGGTCATCCAGGCACTCCCTCCAGAAGTGGCAGGCGCTGCCGCGCTCCGCGGAGACGGGGTACAGCGGGGGCTCGTCGGTGCGGCAGACGTCCCGTGCCATCGGGCAGCGGGGATGGAAGGCGCAGCCGGGCGGGATGTGCGTCAGGCTCGGTGGCAGGCCCTTGATGGCGTACAGCTCCTTGCCCTTGAGGTCCAGGCGCGGGACGGAGTCCAGCAGGCCGCGGGTGTAGGGGTGCGCGGGCGCCTTGTAGATGTCGTGCACGGGGGCCGACTCCACGATCCGGCCCGCGTACATGACCGCGATGCGGTCGGCCACGTCCGCGACGACCCCCAGGTCGTGGGTGATCAGGATCAGGCCCATCCGGTACTCGCGCCGCAGCTCGGCCAGCAGCTCCATGACCTGGGCCTGCACGGTGACGTCCAGGGCGGTGGTGGGCTCGTCGGCGATGATGAGCGCGGGCTCCAGGGCCAGCGCCATGGCGATCATGATGCGCTGGCGCATGCCGCCGGAGAACTGGTGCGGGTAGTCCCGCACCCGCTGCGCGGCGGCCGGGATGCGCACCCGGTCCATCAGCTCGACCGCCCCGGCCCGGGCGTCCTTCTTCGACATGCCCCGGTGCACCACGAACATCTCGCCGAGCTGGTCGCCCACGCTGAGCACGGGGTTGAGGGCGGACAGGGCGTCCTGGAAGATCATCGCCATCTCCGAGCCCCGGACGGCGCGCCGCTCCTCCTCCTTCAGCGGCAGCAGGTCCCGGCCCTGGAAGAGGATCTCCCCGCCCGTGATCCTGCCCGGGGGCGTGTCGAGGATGCCCATCACGGCCTGCGCGGTCACCGACTTCCCCGAGCCGGACTCGCCGAGCACCGCCAGGGTCTCCCCGGCGTCGACGGCGTACGACACCCCGTTGACGGCCTTGGCGACCCCGTCCCGGGTCCGGAACTCCACGTGCAGGTCGCGCACTTCGAGCAGCATGCGGCCGGTCACCTCAGCTTCGGGTCGAGGGCGTCGCGCACCGCGTCGCCGAGCATGATGAACGCCAGGACCGTGACGGCGAGGGCGCCCGCGGGCCACAGCAGCGCGTGCGGGGCGTTGCGGACGTAGGGCGAGGCGGCGGAGATGTCGATGCCCCAGGAGACGCTGGGCGGCTTGAGGCCGACGCCGAGGTAGGACAGGGTCGCCTCCAGCGCGATGTACGTGCCGAGCGCGATGGTCGCGACGACGATCACCGGGGCGACGGCGTTCGGGGCGATGTGCCGCAGCAGGATCCGGGAGTGGGAGGCGCCGAGGGCGCGGGCCGCCTGGACGTAGTCGTTCTGCTGGACGGTGATGACCGAGCCGCGCGCGATGCGGGAGATCTGCGGCCAGCCCAGCAGCACCATGAACCCGATGACCGGCCAGACCGTGTTGCTGGTGACCACGGACAGCAGGACCAGACCGCCGAGGACGACCGGGATGGCGAAGAAGATGTCGGTGCCCCGGGAGAGCACCGAGTCCCACACTCCGCCGAAGAACCCGGCCAGGGCGCCCAGCACCGACCCGAGCAGCGCGACCCCGAGCGTGGCGCAGACGCCGACCGTGACGGACGTACGGGCGCCGTACACGGTCCGGGTGTAGACGTTGCAGCCCTGGCCGTCGTACCCGAAGGGGGCGCCGGGGCCGGGACCGTCCTGGGCCTTGGCCAGGTCGCAGCTCAGGGGGCTGCCGGGGGCGATCGCCGAGGGCCACAGGGAGATGAAGACCAGGAAGAGGATGACGAGGGCGGAGAGCAGGAAGACCGGGTTGCGGCGCAGTTCCCGCCAGGCGTCGGACCACAGCGAGCGCGGCCGGCCGGTGTCCGCCGCGCCCCCGGCGCCGGGGCCGCCCGGGGCCGGCTCGAGCGTCGTCGCCTCACTGGTCGCGAAATCCATGGCGCCTCCCATGCCGGTTCCGGCGATCGCACCGTCCTGCTCCGGTCGCCGTTCAGGCATAGCGGATCCTCGGGTCGAGCACGGCGTACAGGAGGTCCACCAGCAGGTTGGCGACCAGGAAGACCAGCACGAGCACGGTCACGAAGCCGACGACCGTCTGGGTGTTCTGCCGCAGGATGCCCTGGTAGAGCTGGTAGCCGACGCCGTGGATGTTGAAGATCCGCTCGGTGACGATGGCGCCGCCCATCAGCGCGCCGATGTCGGTGCCGATGAAGGTGACCACGGGGATGAGGGAGTTGCGCAGCAGGTGCCGGGTGATCACCCGGCGCCGGGGCAGCCCCTTGGCGACGGCCGTGCGCACGTAGTCGGCCCGCTTGTTCTCGGCGATGGAGGTGCGGGTCAGCCGGGTGACGTAGGCGAGCGAGACGGAGGCGAGGACCAGGCCGGGCACGATCAGCTCGTCGAAGGACGCGGCCGGGGAGACCGAGGGTTTGATCCAGCCCCACTCGACGCCCAGCAGCAACTGGAGCAGCAGACCGGTGACGAAGGTGGGCACGGCGATGACCACGAGCGTGACGACGAGCACCGAGGTGTCGACGGGCCGGCCGCGCCGCAGCCCCGTGACCACGCCCAGGGCGATGCCGACGACGATCTCGAAGAGGATCGCCACGATCGTCAGCCGGATGGTGACCGGGAACGCCGCCGCCATCAGCTCGGTGACCGGCTGGCCGTTGAACGCCGTCCCGAAGTCCCCGGTGAAGATGTTCACCATGTAGGTCCCGTACTGCTGCAGGATCGGCTTGTCGAGGCCGAACTCCCTCTTGAGCTGGGCCGCCGTCGCCGGGTCGCAGCTCCGTTCGCCGCACAGGCCGGCGACGGGGTCGCCCATGACGTTCACCATCAGGAAGATCAGCGCCGTGGCCCCGATGAACACCGGGACCATCTGCAGCAGCCGCCGCACCACGTAGCGCCCCATGACGGCTCAGCCGACCTTGATCTCGTTGTAGACCGGGACGCTGAAGGGGTTGAGCGCGACGTGGGACAGACGCGCGGAGTAGCCGGCGCTGCCGTTCTGGTACCACAGCGGGATGGCGGCCATGTTGTCCCGCACCACGCCCTCGGCCTGCTGGAAGAGCGCGACCGAGCGGGCGGTGTCGGTCTCGGCGTTGGCCCGGTCGACGAGCCGGTCGAACTGCTTGTTCGACCACGTGCCGTCGTTGGAGGAGGCTCCCGTGTAGTACAGCGGCTGCAGGAAGTTCTGGATCAACGGGTAGTCCATCTGCCAGCCGGCCCGGAAGGGACCGGGCATCTTGTGCCGCGAGATCTGGTTGCGGAAGTCCGCGAAGGTGCCGATCGGGTTGCCGACGCAGGCCCGGTCGTCGCCGAGGGCGTTGTTGATGGAGTTGCACACGGCGTCCACCCACTGCTTGTGGGAGCCCGAGTCGGCGTTGTAGGTGATCTTCAGCCGTCCGCCGGGGATGCCGCCGCCCTCCCGGATCAGCTTCCTGGCGCCGCCGGGGTCGTAGTCGCAGGCGTGGCCGCACAGGCCGGACTGGTAGCCACCCTTGGCGCCGAGGACCGGGGAGGTCCAGTCGGTGGCCGGGGTGCGGGTGCCGCGGAAGAGGGTGCGGGTGATCTGCGCGCGGTTGATCGCCATGGACAGGCCCGTGCGCACCTTCCGGGCTCCGGGGGTGTTCCACCTGGGGTCGTAGAACGGGAAGGCGAGGGTCTGCAGGATGCCGGCCGGGGTGTTGATGTAGCGGCCGTCGAGGTCGGTCCGCACGTTCTTGAGCTGGGTGGCGGGCACGTCGTCGACCAGGTCGAGGTTGCCGGCCAGCACGTCGGTGTACGCGGTGTTGTTGTCCGTGTAGACCAGCAGGCTGACGCCCTCGTTGCGGGCCCGGTCCGGGCCCGGGTAGGCGTCCCACTTCTCCAGGGCCATCGCCGAGCCCTTGGTGTACGAACGGACCCGGTACGGCCCGTTGCCGACCGGCTTGCTCACCCAGGCCGCGTGGTCGGTGAAGAACGCCTTCGGGAGCGGGGCGAAGGCGACGTAGCCGAGGGTGTCGGGGAAGCTGGAGAACTTCTGGTTGAGCCGGACGGTGAAGGTCAGCGGGCCGGTGACGCTGAGGCCCGACAGGGTGTCCGCGGTCTGCCGGCCGCTGTCGGGGTGGACCTTGTCGTAGCCCGCGATGTAGCCGAAGAAGTAGGCGTTCTTCTGGTTGTTCCGCAGGCTCGCGCCGTAGTTCCAGGCGTCCACGAAGGACCTCGCGGTCACCTTCTCGCCGTTGGAGAAGGTCCAGCCGTCCCTGACCCTGACCGTGAAGTTCGTGGAGTCCCGGGTCTCGATGCTCTCGGCGAGCATGTCCTTCGCCTGGCCGGTCCTCGGGTCGTACCGCTTCAGGCCCCGGAAGATCATGTCGAGCACCTTGCCGCCCTGCACCTCGTTGGTGTTGGCCGGCTCCAGCGGGTTCTGCGGGTCGCCCCAGGAGGAGGTCAGCACCCCGGCGCCGCCCGCGCCGCCGACGCCGCCCCCGCAGGCCGTCGCGGCGAGAGCCAGGGCCAGCGCGCCCGCGGCCCGTCGGGCGTGCCCGGTTGGGCGCATCGGCACCTCCTCGTGATACACAATCAGACATATCACGTGAAAAGGCTGATAAAACTCACGCCTCGCGGCGGATTCCCCGATCCGCTTACTGATCGGCGGATCAGCAGGCAGACTCGCGGCATGGTCGATCGCGCATTCGCCGACATGGAACTCGCCTCGCTGTACGACAGGTTGAACGCCTGGGGCCCCGACGACGACTTCTACCTGGGGCTCGTCATGGAGGCGGAGACGGTCCTGGACGTCGGCTGCGGAACCGGCCGGCTGCTGCGCGCCGCCCGGGACGCGGGACACCGGGGCCGGCTCACCGGCCTGGATCCGGCCGCAGCCATGCTCGTACAGGCGCGGCGGGCCGACCCGGCGGGTGAGTGGGTGCTCGGGGACCTCACGACGCACCGCTGGGAGGGGGCGTTCGACCTGGTCGTGATGACCGGTCACGCCTTCCAGGAACTGCTCGGCGACGACGACGTGCGCGCCTGCCTGCGCGGGGTCCGGCGGGCGCTCGCCGAGGGCGGCCGGTTCGTCTTCGAGACGCGGAATCCGGCGGCCCGCGCCTGGGAGCGCTGGACGCCGGAGAAGGTGTACGAGATCCCCGACGGGGACGGCGGCCTCGTGAAGGTGTGGCACGACGCCGAGCCGGCCCCCGTCGGGGACCGGCTCGGTTTCACGGAGACCTACGCGGGCGCGCGGTGGGACCGGCCGCTGGTGTGCCACAGCACCCTGCGGTTCCTCGGCGCCGACGCCCTTGACGGCTTCCTCGGCGAGGCCGGACTGACCGTCGCCGAGCGCTACGGGGACTGGCGGCGGGGGCCACTGACCCCCGCCGGCCCCGAGATCATCACCGTGGCCCGGGCGGTTTCTTAGGCCTCCGGGGTGTCGCTCTCCTCCAGCGCCAGCAGCGCCGGGTCCATGACGATGTCCTCGTCGCGGGCCTCGGTCGTCGGCTCCTCCGGGAAGTGGCAGGCCGTCAGGTGGCCGGCACGGTTGCCGGAGAGCTGCACCAGCGGCGGCTCCTCCGTCGCGCACTTGTCCTGCGCCTTCCAGCACCGGGTGCGGAAGCGGCAGCCGGACGGCGGGTGGATCGGCGAGGGGACGTCGCCGGAGAGCCGGATGCGCTCCCGGTCCGCGGTGTCCCCGTCGACGCCGACCTCCGGCACGGCCGACAGCAGGGCGTGCGTGTAGGGGTGGCGCGGCCGGTTGTAGATCGACTCGCGGTCACCGACCTCGACGATCTTGCCGAGGTACATGACCGCGACGCGCTGCGAGAAGTGCCGCACCACGGCGAGGTCGTGGGCGATGAACAGGAAGGCGATGCCCAGTTCCTTCTGGACCTCCTGGAGCAGGTTCACCACCTGCGCCTGGATGGACACGTCCAGCGCGGAGACCGGCTCGTCCGCCACGATCAGCTTCGGGTTCAGGGCCAGCGCGCGGGCGACGCCGATGCGCTGACGCTGACCGCCGGAGAACTCGTGCGGGAAGCGGTTGTAGTGCTCCGGGTTCAGGCCCACGAGCTCCAGCAGCTCACGGACCTTCTTCTCCCGGCCGCCCTCCGGCTCGATCCCGTTGACCTCCATCGGCGACTTGATGATCGAGCCGACGGTCTGCCGCGGGTTCAGCGAGGAGTACGGGTCCTGGAAGATCATCTGGATCTCGGACCGCACGGGCGCGATCTGCCGGCGCGAGGCGTGCGTGATGTCCTGCCCGGCGTAGGTGATCGAGCCGGCGGTCGGCTCCAGCAGCCGGGTGATCAGCCGGCCCGTCGTCGACTTGCCGCAGCCGGACTCGCCGACCAGGCCGACGCTCTCGCCGACACCGACCGTCAGGTCGATGCCGTCGACGGCCTGCACCGCGCCGACCCGCCGCTTGATCGGGAAGCCGCCGTAGATCGGGAAGTGCTTCGTGAGGCCCTTGACCTCGAGCAGCGCCTCCGCCGGGGTGCCGGAGGTGCCCTGCTGTGCCGGGAGGGTGAGGTTGTCGCTCATGTCTCGGTTCTCCCTAGCGCAGCCGGGGCTGGATCTTGTCGATGAAGATGGTCTGCTTCTGCTCCGCCGTGAGGTGGCACGCGGCGGCACGACCCTCGCCCAGCGGCGGCCGCACCTCCGAGCAGAGGTTGCCCTCCACCTCTTCCCGGAACGCGCAGCGCGGGTGGAAGCGGCATCCGGTGGGCGGGTTGAGCAGCGAGGGCGGGCTGCCGGGGATGGGCGTCAGGTGCTGGTCGAGATCGCTGTCCAGACGCGGCATCGAGCTGAGCAGGCCCCAGGTGTAGGGGTGCTTCGGCTCGTGCAGCACCTCGCGGACGCTGCCGCGCTCCACGGCCCGGCCCGCGTACATCACCAGCAGGTCGTCGGCCATGTGCGAGATGACGCCGAGGTCGTGGGTGATGAAGATGATCGCGGAGCCGAACTCCTGCTGGAGGTCCTTCAGCAGGTCGAGGATCTGCGCCTGCACCGTCACGTCGAGCGCGGTGGTCGGCTCGTCGGCGATCAGCAGCTCGGGGTCGCACATCAGCGCCATGGCGATCATGGCACGCTGGCGCATACCGCCGGAGAACTGGTGCGGGTAGTCGTCGAAGCGGACCTTCGGCTGCGGGATGCCGACCTTCTCCAGCATCTGGATGGCCCGGTCCTTGGCCTCCTTCTTGGAGGCGCCGCGGTGCTTCATGAACGGCTCGGACAGCTGGCGGCCCACCGTGTAGAACGGCGACAGCGCGGTCAGCGGGTCCTGGAAGATCATCGCCATCTTGTTGCCGCGGAGCCGCTCGAGCTCCCGCTCACCGGCGGTGACGAGTTCCTTGCCGTCGAGGAGGATCTCGCCGTCGACCTGGGAGGTCCGCGGGTTGTGCAGGCCCAGGATCGTCAGGTTGGTGACGGACTTGCCGGAGCCGGACTCGCCGACGATGCCCAGGGTCTTGCCGCGCTCGACGTCGAAGGAGAGGCCGTCGACCGCCTTGACGATGCCGTCCTCGGTGGAGAACTGCACCTTCAGATCGCGCACCGAGAGGAAGCTCTCCGGACCGGTCGGGGCCGACGCGTCCTCGGTCTTGGTCAGTGTGGTCACGGTGGTTCGTTCTTCCTAGGAGAGCCGGACGCGCGGGTCGATCCAGGCGTACGCGATGTCGGTGAGGATGTTGAAGATCAGGATGAAGAAGGCACCGAACAGCATGACGCCCATGGTCATGGGGAGGTCCTTGTGGATCGCGCCGTCCACGGCCAGGCGACCGATGCCCTGCAGGGAGAAGGTCAGCTCGGTGACGACGGCGCCGCCGAGCATGCTGCTCAGGTCGATGCCGAGGACGGTGACGATCGGGATGAGCGCGCCACGCCAGGCGTAGCGGAAGAAGACGTACTTGCGCGACATGCCCTTGGCGCGGGCGGTGCGCACGTGCTCCTCGGCGAGCTGCTCGATCATCGAGGAGCGCGCCATACGGGTGTACTGCGCGGTGAAGATCGTGGCCATCACCAGGGTCGGCAGCAGCATGCCGGTGAACCAGCCCCAGGGGTCCTGGGTGATGGGGACGTACGCGGGGTTCTCCATCCAGCCCGTGCTGTAGACGAAGATCCACAGGACGATCGGGCCGAGCAGGTAGATCTGGAACGAGCTGAGCACCATCGAGGCGCCGGTGGCGACCTTGTCGACCACGGAGCCGCGCTTGTACGCGGCGATCATGCCGGCTCCCACGCCGACCACGAGGAAGACGACCGCACCGCCGGCGGTCAGCGTCAGCGTGGTGGGGAAGCGGTCCAGGATCGTCGACCAGACCATCTCGCCCGAGTAGAACGACTGGCCGAGGCACGGAGCGCTGCAGTGACCGGCCGGGAAGTCACGGCCGGCGAAGATGCCCGACATGAAGTCCCAGAACTGCTGGGCGATCGGGAGGTTGAGACCGAGGGCCTGGCGGATGTCCTCCAGTCGCGCGGGAGAGCAGTCCTTGCCACAGGCCAGGGAGGCGTAATCGGACGGCGCGGCAACGAAGAGGAAGAACGTGACGGCGCCGATGAGGAACAGGGTGACCAGGGCACCGACCGTGCGCCGGAGGATGAACTGAAGCATGGCGGGAGGGCTGCTCTCTGCGGAGACGAGTGGGAGGTTTCACGGAGGTGCGGGGACGCGCTCCGCCTGGTGCGCGTCCCCGCGTTCAGCCGTAGAGAGTTACGACTTCTTCAGGAACAGGTGGTTGATGTCGAGGAGGCTCGACACCGAGCTGTAGCGGGTACCGCCCACGTTCGAGCCCGAGAGCTGGAACTGCTTGGTGTACCACAGCGGAGCCGCCGGCACGACCTTCTCCAGCAGGTAGTGCTGCGCCTCCTTCCAGGTGGCCGCGGCCTGCTCGGGCTTCTGGTTCAGCGCCTTCTTGATCAGCTCCTGCACCTTCGGGTCGTTGACGTGCGAGTAGTTCGACGCACCGTCGGCGACCTGGTCACCGTCGTAGATCGGGGTGACGACCGTCGACGGCGACGGCCAGTCCTGGCCCCAGCCGGTGATGTACATGTCGTACGGGTTCTTCAGCTTGCCGATCTGCTCGTAGAAGCTCGCGGCGTCGACCTCCTTGGAGACGACGTTGAAGCCCACCTTGGTCAGCGCGTCCTCGATGGCGACCTTGCGCTTCTGGCCGTTCTCGCTGTTCGGGTAGGCGAAGACGACCTTCTTCTCGGCGGCCGGGACGCCCTTCAGCATCTCCTGGGCCTTCGCGATGTTGCCCTGCTGCGTCTTCAGACGGCCGTAGGGGTCGTACTTGGCCTCGTAGCCCGGCAGCGTCGGGGCGAAGTAGTTCGGGGCCACGTCGCCGCCGTAGACACCACCCTCACCGGCGATGAGCGACTTGGAGTTCACCGCGTAGGCGATGGCCTGGCGGACCTTCAGGTCCTTCACGCGGTCCAGGTTGAACGTCAGCTGCATGACGTAGGGCTGGTAGCCCTTGACCGTGCGCTTGTTGACGGACGGCGTCTTGATGACGTCCTGGATCTGCGTGGCCTCGACGCCGCCGGTGAACTGGATGGCGTTCTTGTCGTTGCCCTGGTCGGCGATCAGACGCTTGGTCTGGGTCGACTCGGTGACGCCGAACTGGAAGTTGAAGCCGTCCACGTACTGGTGACGCACGGAGTCGGTCTTCGGGTCCCAGTTGGTGTTCTTGACGAGCACCAGGGACTTGCCGTTCTTGTACGTCTGGACCTTGTACGGACCGGTGGCGACCGGGGCCGAGTCGTACTTCTCCTTCGTGTCGTCCTTGGCCGGGACGATCGCGTAGCCGGCCATGGCCAGGGTCTGCGGCAGGTCCTGGCGCGGCGTGTCGAAGTGGAAGACGACGGTCTTGTCGTCCGGGGTGTCCAGGACGGACTTCGGCAGGTGCTTGCCGTCGAAGCCGCCCTTGGGCAGCGCGTCGCGGTACTTGGCGCCGCTCAGCCAGGTCTGCAGGTAGGTCGGGCCGTCGAAGATGAACTTCGCGTACAGGCGCTCGACGGAGTGGCGGACGTCGGCGGACGTGATGGCGTTGCCCTTCGCGTCCTTGATGCCGTCCTTGAGGGTGAACGTCCAGGTCTTGCCGCCGTCGGAGGACTTGCCCGAGTCGGTCGCGAGGTCACCCACGACCGAGACGTTGCCCTTGTCGTCCTCCTTGAACTGGGTCAGGCGGCGGAAGAGCAGGTTGGCGACCTGGCCGGCGTCGGAGACGTAGATCTGGCCCGGGTCCAGGTGCGAGAGGCCCGCCTCCTGGTAGACCGTGATGGTGCCGCCGCTCTGGGCGCCGGCTATGTCCTCGGCCGGGCCGGTGGAGCCGGCGGCGTCGGCGTAGGTGACCGCCTTCGACTGGACCGAGGCTTCCTGCTGGTCCTTCTTGGAGTCCGCGCCGGTGTCGGAGCCCTTGTTCTCGGAGCATCCGGTGAGCACGAGGGAGCCGGCCGCGAGGGCGACGACGATGGCCTGCGCTCTGCGCGAGCTGAACGACTTCATGAGGCGAATGCACCTACCTGTCGGTTGATATTCCTGAGTACTGCCTGACGCGGCTGGTAGGCCGACTCCGGGGGTGGCAGTCATCCCCCCACAAGTGGACGATCTACCGCCCGGACTTGGGGTCGAACGCGTCCCGTACCGAGTCTCCGAGGAGGTTGAAGGCAAGGACGAAGATCACCAAGGCGAGACCGGGGAAGAAGAGGAACGCCGGGTCCTGCTCGGTGTACTTGGCACCGTTGGCGAACAGCTTCCCCCAGTCCGGGGTCGGCTCGACGAAGCCGACACCGGCGAAGGACAGGAACGCGATGGTGAGGATGGTGCTGGGCAGCGTGTACGTGAACTGCACCAGGATGGGCGTCACCACGTTAGGCAGGATCTCCTTGCGGACGATCCGCCAGGGCGAGGCGCCGGAGACCTTGGCGGCCTCGACGAACTCACGCTCGCGCAGGGACAGCACGGTCGAGCGCACCAGACGGGCCATGCCCATCCAGCCGAGGAGCCAGAGCACGATGAGCATCGCGACGGCACGCAGGTACGTGGGCGTCTCCTCGCGCGGGTCCACGAAGAACGCGGTCACCACGGGCATGAAGGCGATGAAGAACAGCTGCTGCGGGAAGGCGAGGAAGAAGTCGGTGACGCGGCCGATCCAGTAGTCGGTCTTGCCGCCGAAGTAGCCGCCGACGAGACCGAGGATGACGCCCGTGACCATCATCAGGACCGTGATGCCCAGCGCCATGAACAGCGAGGTGCGCATGCCGTAGACCAGCATCGCGAACACGTCGCGGCCGTACTGCGGCTCCACGCCGAACCAGTGCGAACCGGACAGGCCGCCGAAGTAGCCGAGCGGCAGACCGAAGTCGTCGAGGACCGGGCTGTCCTGGTACGTCGGGTCCTGCCCGTACAGGGTGTAGGGATCCGTCCCGCTGAGCTTCGTCAGCAACGGCGCGGCCAGGCCGACGACGAAGTACAAAATCACTATCGCCGCACAGATGACACCGGTACGGTCACGCTTGAAGCGCTGCCACATCAACTGACCGGGAGAGCGACCCTCGAGCGTGGTCTCGCCCTTCGCGGGCGCAGGAGCCGGCTCGAGTTCGGGCTCCAGGGCAACCGACGGCCCGGAGCCTTCAGCCTTGGCAGGACTGGACATGTGAGTTCTTCCCCCGGGGGGTTGGAGAGCTGAGCGCAGCGCAGATACCGGAGAGTTCTGCGGTTTGGGGGAACTTTCGCCAATGCGTTCAACGCGCGTCAAGGGCGGAAGACATAGGGATCTCCCTACCGTCAATATTTTGAGCAAAAATTGCAGAGATCGACACCTGTGCGCGCTTGACACGACCAAAGGGTTCTCGGCAAATCGGACAGCTCGTGACTTTTTTTTCGTTACATGTCCGAAACTTGACGCGCTTGTCCCCGCTATCCGAACACTTGTCACCGGTGCCCGTCCGGGCGAACCGGTCGCCGAACCGCTCCCCGCGCGGAGTGCCGCCATTCATGCCGAAAGCCCGGCCCTCCGGAAGGCGGAGGGCCGGGTTCTGTGGGCTCGGGGCGCCGGCGTCAGCCGTGCTTGGCGCGGCTCGCGGCGCGGGCGCGCTCGCGGGCGTCCAGGTTCACCTTGCGGATGCGAACCGCCTCCGGGGTCACCTCGACGCACTCGTCGTCGCGGCAGAACTCCAGGGACTGCTCCAGGGAGAGCTTGCGGGGCGGCACGATCGCCTCGAACGAGTCGGCCGACGAGGACCGCATGTTCGTGAGCTTCTTCTCCTTGGTGATGTTCACGTCCATGTCGTCGGAGCGCGAGTTCTCACCGACGATCATGCCCTCGTACACCTCGGTGCCCGGGTCCACGAAGAGCACGCCGCGCTCCTGGAGGTTCGTCATCGCGAAGGCGGTGACGGCGCCGGAGCGGTCGGCGACCAGGGAGCCGTTGTTGCGGGTCGTCAGGGTGCCGAACCAGGGCTCGAAGCCCTCGTGGATGGAGTGGCCGATGCCCGTGCCGCGGGTCTGCGTGAGGAACTCGGTACGGAAGCCGATGAGACCGCGGGACGGCACGACGAACTCCATGCGGACCCAGCCCGAGCCGTGGTTGGACATGTTGTCCATCCGGCCCTTGCGCACGCCCATGAGCTGCGTGACGGCGCCCATGTGCTCCTCGGGCACGTCGATCGTCATGCGCTCGACCGGCTCGTAGGTCTTGCCGTCGACCTCCTTGGTGACGACCTGCGGCTTGCCGACGGTCAGCTCGTAGCCCTCGCGGCGCATCTGCTCGACCAGGATGGCGAGCGCCAGCTCACCGCGGCCCTGGACCTCCCAGGCGTCCGGACGCTCGGTGTCCAGCACGCGCAGCGAGACGTTGCCGATCAGCTCGCGGTCCAGGCGGTCCTTCACCTGGCGGGCGGTGACCTTGCGGTCCTTGACGGCCGCCTTCGCGTCGGCGCCCTTGCCGGTGCCGCCCCGGCCGACCAGCGGCGAGGTGTTGGTGCCGATCGTCATCGAGATCGCGGGCTCGTCCACCGTGATCAGCGGCAGCGGGACCGGGTTCTCGGTGTCGGCCAGCGTCTCGCCGATCATGATGTCCGGGATGCCGGCGACGGCGCAGATGTCACCGGGGCCGGCCACCTCGGCGGGCTTGCGGGTGAGCGCCTCGGTCATCATCAGCTCGGAGATGCGCACGTTGCTGATGGAGCCGTCGCGCTTGATCCACGCGACGGTCTGGCCCTTGCGCAGCTCGCCCTGCTCGACGCGGAGCAGCGCGATACGGCCGAGGAAGTTGTCGGCGTCGAGGTTGGTGACGTGGGCCTGGAGCGGGGCGGCCTCGTCGTAGGTGGGGGCCGGGATGTGCTCCAGGATCGTCGAGAAGAACGGCTCCAGGCTGTCGCTGTCGGCCGGGACCGTGCCGTCGTCCGGCTTGGTCAGCGAGGCGACGCCGTCACGTCCGCAGGCGTAGACGATCGGGAACTCGATCTGGTCCTCGTCCGCGTCCAGGTCGAGGAACAGGTCGTACGTCTCGTTGACGACCTCGTCGATCCGGGAGTCCGGGCGGTCCGTCTTGTTGATGCACAGGATGACGGGCAGGCGCTGCTGGAGGGCCTTGCGCAGCACGAAGCGGGTCTGCGGCAGCGGGCCCTCGGAGGCGTCGACGAGGAGCACCACGCCGTCGACCATCGACAGACCGCGCTCGACCTCGCCGCCGAAGTCGGCGTGGCCGGGGGTGTCGATGATGTTGATCGTGATCGGGTCCCCACCGTCCTTGGGGTGGTACTTCACCGCCGTGTTCTTGGCGAGGATCGTGATGCCCTTCTCACGCTCCAGGTCGTTCGAGTCCATGACCCGGTCGTCCACCTGGTCGAGCTGGTGGGCGGCGAACGCGCCGGCCTGCTTCAGCATGCCGTCGACGATGGTGGTCTTGCCGTGGTCGACGTGGGCGACGATGGCGACGTTACGGATGTCGTGGCGCGTGGCCATATTGCGGCGTACTCCCGGAGTATGAGGATTGCCCTGCGCGGACGTCTTGCTGATGCGCGGGCCCTGCCGGGCTGGACACGCCACGGCCTCACCCCATGGTACGTGGCCCTGCGGGTGACGGCCTCCGCAGGGCCACGGGGCCAGGTGCCGGACGGCCCGTGTTCACGTTCCGGACGGGCTCCGGTCCACCCGCCGGACAGCCGGGATCCTCACTTCGTGGCGGTCGGGCCGGGTGCGATCTTCGCGCCCTTCTTCAGGAAACCCATGTCCTCGTAGACCGGCGTCCGGAAGCCGAACGCGCCCGCGTTGACCACGTCCTTGCGCACGCCGACCAGCTCGGGCCGCTGGTAGAGCGGGATGGAGGCGGCCGCGGCCCAGATGCGGGAGTCCGCCTTGCGGATCAGGTCGCGCGCCTCGTCCTCGTCCAGCGTCGACGCGGCCTGGTCGAAGAGCTGGTCGACCTGGTCGGTGCCGACCCGGGTGTAGTTCTGTTCGATGTTCACCGAGCCGTCGGCAGCCGGGATCGGCTTGCCGTAGATCGGCCGGGCGTCGGTGGCGGGGAAGGCGGAGGAGGGCCACGAGTACAGGGCCAGGTCGTAGTCGCCGGAGGCGATGTGGTCCTTGAAGTAGCTCTCGTCGGAGACCTTGGTGATCGTCGTGCGGATGCCGACCTTCGTCAGCATCGCCGAGATCCGGGCGGCCACGGTGTCCAGCGTCTGGGACCCCGGTCCTGAGGGAAGCACGAAGCGCAGGTCGAGCGCCTTGCCGTCCTTCGCCAGCGGCGCGGTCACGGCGCCGGCCGGGGCGGCGGTGCCCCGCGGGGCGTAGGCGCCCGGGGCGCCGCCCTGCTTCAGGTCCTTGCCGGAGTACTGCCGGCCGTCCTGGGCGAGGTGCTTGCCGCCCTCGTCGCCCTTCTCCCGGCGCTCCTCGGCCGACTCGTGCTCGTCGGCCTTGTTGTCGTCCTCGCCGACGATGTACTCGCCGTCCTTGCCGCCGTCGGACTTCTTCTCCTGGTCGCCCTTGCCGCGCTCGGCGCCGGCCGCCTTCTCACCCTGCTTCCGCTCCTTCACCGGCCCGCCGGCCACCCAGCCGGCGTCGGTGAGCAGCGCCTGCGCCTCCTTGACGTCCGGGCCGCCCAGGGCGCCGCTGCCGTCGGCGTAGGCGTCCTGCCCGGACAGGGCGAGGTGGCTGCCGACCGGCACGGCGGGCAGGCCGAGCGGGGTCAGCACGACCTTGGCCAGTTCCTCGCGGTCCAGGGCCCGCGCGACGGCCCGGCGGACCCGCTCGTCGGCGAGCATGCCCCCGGCGCCGTTGAGGGCGAGCTGGGTGTAGGCGGGCTCGAGCGACTTGCGGACGCCGAAGGCGCGCAGTTCCTGCTGCTGCTCCAGGTACCGGGTGATCGCCTTGCGCAGCTTCTTCCTGCCGGCCTTCACCTGCTCGGCGTCGAAGCCGTGCGCGAGCGCCCAGGACCGCAGCCTGCTCGCGCTGGTCCTGCCGCCACCCTGCAGCGGGGAGCCGGCCGCGCCGCCGGCCGCCTTGATGCGCTCGGCGTCGGCGGCGTCGATGTCGGCGATCTGCACGGTCCCGTCGGCGAGCGCGGACACCCGCTTGTCGCGGTCCACCGCGTGCAGCACCAGCTCGTTCAGCTTGGCGGGGCTGCCCCACCAGCGCGGGTTGCGGGTGAGGACGACGTCCTTCTCGGCGGTGTCGACCTTCTCCACCTTGAACGGGCCCGCGGTGACGTTCAGCTTCCGGCGGGCGCCGTCGTTGAAGGCGTCCGGGGTGCCCATGACGTCCTTCGGGTACAGCGGGGAGAACAGCGACTTCCAGTCGGCGTAGGGCCGGGAGAAGGTGACCCTGACCTGGAGGTCGCCGGAGCCGCGCTCGATCTTCTCGATGCGGTCGTAGCCGGCGTTGCGGGCGGTCCAGTAGGCGCTGTCCTTGCCGGACAGGGCGCGCCACTGGGCGGCGAAGTCGGCGGCGCCGATCTCCCGGCCGTCGCTCCACACCGCCTGCTGGTTCAGCTTGTACAGCACGACCTGGCGCGGCTCGGTCGCGATGACCTTGGCGGACTCCAGGTAGGCGGGGTTCACCTGCGGCCGGCCGTTCGCGTCGGACCGGAACATCGACGGCAGCACCGCCTGCGCGACGCGGCTGGTGCCCGCGTCGGCGTCGGCCTGGTAGGTGTTCAGGGTCTCCGGCACGGCGTCCACGGCCCACTTCAGCGTTCCGCCCTCGGCGACCTTGTCACGGGCGACCAGGCCGATGTCCGGTCCGGCCAGCGGGCGGCTCGCCTCCTCGTCGGAGCCGCAGCCGGCCAGGAGCGGCACCGCGAGGGCGCCCGCGGTGAGCAAGGCGGCCGGGCGCAGGACCGCGCGCAGGCCGACGCCGTGGTGGGACATCTCTGCTACCTCCGGGAAGCCGCGGGCGTTATGATCACTTTTGGCGGTATATGGAGCTGATCAGATCTATGCACCCACTGAAGAGGAAAGGATCCGGCAATAGCGGGCGACACGTCGGCAACGCACACGAACCCCACCCGTGCGGCGCAACACACCGAAAGTGCATCCGTACGCCTCGGCCAATCGGTGCACATCTCTTCACAGCACCAGGTGTGACGCGCAACACTCCAAGGCGCATGAACGTCGCCGCCCAAGGCCCGCAGACCCGCGGAAGTGAGGGCAAGTCATGTCCGTGCACGACGAACTGACATCCGTCCAGCGCTGCCTGGACGACCTGCACCGGTCGATCGGACGCCTGGAGCAGCAGCTCGGCAGCGGTGGCCTGGAGATGCGCCGGGTCCGGATGGACGCCGACCATCTGCGCGACAGCCTGCGGCTGCTGCGCGAGGCGGCGAACCACCCGGCCGCCGCCAACCGGCCCGACCTCGTCACCATCTCCGACACGCCGTACGACATCAGCCTGTGGACGGACTCGGACGACGAGGGTCTGGGCGCCCGCGACCGGCACGCTCCCTGAACCCCGAACCGACCGGAGTCCCGTCTTGGCTACTGGTACGGAATCCCAACCGGACGGCGGCGGCGTGCGCGGCGGCACGCGCGCCGCGATCGCCGCACCGCATCTGCGGACCGACCGCTGGTGGCTGGCGCCCGCCGTCACCGCGGCCGGTCTGCTCGCGTTCGTCGTCTACTCGACCTGGCGGGCGTTCTCCAACGCGCACTACTACGCGGCGCCGTACGTCTCGCCGTTCTACTCGCCCTGCCTGGCGGAGAACTGCCGCACCATGCGCGCCGGACCGAACGCGGACCTCTTCGGGAGCTGGTGGGGCGTCTCGCCGGCGATCATCATCCTGATCTTCCCGCTCGGGTTCCGCCTGACCTGCTACTACTACCGCAAGGCGTACTACCGCAGCTTCTGGGCGTCCCCGCCCGCCTGCGCGGTGGCCGAGCCGCACCGCGGGTACACCGGCGAGACCCGCTTCCCGCTGATCCTGCAGAACGTCCACCGCTACTTCTTCTACGCCGCCCTGCTGGTCGCCGGTGTGCTGACCTACGACACCGTGCTGTCCTTCCGGGACACGCACTACCGCTGGGGGCACATGGGCCTCGGCACCCTGGTCTTCCTGGCCAACATCGTGCTGATCTGGGCGTACACGATCTCCTGCCACTCCTGCCGGCACATCGTCGGCGGCAAGCTCAAGCACTTCTCGCGGCACCCCGTGCGCTACAAGGCGTGGCAGTTCGTCGGGCGGCTGAACGCCCACCACATGCTGCTCGCGTGGACGTCCCTGGTGAGCGTGGCGCTCGCCGACTTCTACGTCTACCTCGTCGCGTCCGGCGTCTTCGACGATCCGCGCTTCTTCTAGTGACTCCAGTGAGGGACTGATTGATGTCCGTGGTCGACCGGCAGGAGTGGGACGTCGTCGTGGTCGGTGCCGGCGGCGCCGGGCTGCGCGCCGCGATCGAGGCACGCGAGCGGGGCGCCCGTACGGCGGTGATCTGCAAGTCGCTGTTCGGCAAGGCGCACACGGTGATGGCCGAGGGCGGCATCGCGGCGGCGATGGCCAACGCCAACGAGCACGACACCTGGCAGACCCACTTCCGCGACACGATGCGCGGCGGCAAGTTCCTCAACCAGTGGCGGATGGCCGAGCTGCACGCCCGGGAGGCGCCGGACCGGGTGTGGGAGCTGGAGACCTGGGGCGCGTTGTTCGACCGGACCAAGGACGGCCGGATCTCGCAGCGCAACTTCGGCGGCCACGAGTACCCGCGCCTCGCGCACGTCGGCGACCGTACGGGCCTGGAGCTGATCCGCACCCTCCAGCAGAGGATCGTCTCGCTGCAGCAGGAGGACGCCCGCGAGTCCGGGGACCCCGAGTCGCGGCTGAAGGTGTTCCAGGAGTGCACGGTCACCCGGATCCTCAAGGACGGCGACCAGGTCGGCGGCGTCTTCGGCTACGAGCGCGAGACCGGGCGGTTCTTCGTCCTGGAGGCCCCGGCCGTGGTCGTCGCGACAGGCGGGATCGGCAAGTCGTTCAAGGTCACCTCCAACTCGTGGGAGTACACCGGCGACGGGCACGCCCTCGCGCTGCTGGCCGGGGCGCCGCTGCTGAACATGGAGTTCGTGCAGTTCCACCCGACGGGCATGGTCTGGCCGCCGTCGGTCAAGGGCATCCTCGTCACCGAGTCGGTGCGCGGCGACGGCGGCGTGCTGCGCAACTCCGAGAACAAGCGGTTCATGTTCGACTACGTCCCGGACGTGTTCAAGGAGAAGTACGCCGAGTCGGAGGAGGAGGCCGACCGGTGGTACGACGACCCCGAGCACAACCGCCGGCCTCCCGAGCTGCTGCCCCGCGACGAGGTGGCCCGGGCGATCAACTCCGAGGTGAAGGAGGGCCGCGGCTCGCCGCACGGCGGGGTCTTCCTGGACGTGTCCACCCGGATGCCCGCCGAGGTCGTCCGGCGCCGGCTGCCGTCGATGTACCACCAGTTCAAGGAGCTGGCGGACGTCGACATCACCGCGGAGGCGATGGAGGTCGGGCCGACCTGCCACTACGTGATGGGCGGCATCGCCGTCGACTCCGACACGGCGGCGGCGCGCGGGGTGCCGGGGCTGTTCGCGGCCGGTGAGGTCGCCGGCGGCATGCACGGCTCCAACCGGCTCGGCGGCAACTCGCTCTCCGACCTGCTGGTGTTCGGGCGCCGGGCCGGCTGGCACGCGGCCGAGTACGCGCAGGCGCTGGCGGACCGGCGCCCGCGGGTCGACGAGGCCCAGGTCAACACGGCGTCCGCGGAGGCCCTGCGCCCGTTCTCCGCGCGGGCGGAGGGCGAGGCGGGCCCGCCGGAGAACCCGTACACCCTGCACCAGGAGCTCCAGCAGACGATGAACGACCTGGTCGGCATCATCCGCCGCGAGGCCGAGATGGAGCAGGCCCTGCACAAGCTGGCCGAGCTGCGGGTACGGGCCCGGCAGGCCGGCGTCGAGGGGCACCGCCAGTTCAACCCGGGCTGGCACCTGGCCCTCGACCTCAGGAACATGCTGCTGGTCAGCGAGTGCGTGGCGCGCGCCGCGCTGGAGCGCACCGAGTCGCGCGGCGGGCACACCCGCGAGGACCACCCCGCGATGGACCGCTCCTGGCGCAACGTGAACCTGCTGTGCGCGCTCGCCGACCCCGGCGGCACCCTCACCGGCAGCGATCCCGCCCGGGGCCAGATCCGGCTCACCCGGGAGACCACCGAACCCGTCCGCCCGGACCTGCTCGCCCTCTTCGAGAAGGAGGAGCTGGTCAAGTACCTCGCCGAAGAGGAGCTGTACGAGTGAGCAGCTACGAGGCCCGCTTCAAAGTGTGGCGGGGCGATGTGAGCGGCGGTGACCTGGCGGACTTCACGGTCGAGGTCAACGACGGCGAGGTGGTGCTCGACATCGTGCACCGCCTCCAGGCCACCCAGGCCCCGGATCTCGCGGTGCGCTGGAACTGCAAGGCGGGCAAGTGCGGTTCGTGCTCGGCGGAGATCAACGGCCGGCCCCGGCTGATGTGCATGACCCGGATGTCGGTCTTCGACCGGGACGAGACGGTCACCATCACCCCGCTGCGGGCCTTCCCGGTGGTCCGGGACCTGGTGACGGACGTCGGCTACAACTACCGCAAGGCCAGGGAGGTCCCGGCGTTCGTGCCGCCGGCCGGTCTCGGCCCGGGCGAGTACCGCATGTCGCAGGAGGACGTGGAGCGCTCGCAGGAGTTCCGCAAGTGCATCGAGTGCTTCCTGTGCCAGGACGTCTGCCACGTGGTGCGCGACCACGAGGAGAACAAGGGGGCGTACGCCGGTCCGCGTTTCCTGATGCGCATCGCGGAGCTGGACATGCACCCGCTGGACGCGGCCGCCGAGCAGGGCCTGGACCGCAGCCGCGCGGCCCAGGACGAGCACGGCCTCGGCTACTGCAACATCACCAAGTGCTGCACGGAGGTCTGCCCGGAGGGCATCCGGATCACGGACAACGCCCTGATCCCGTTGAAGGAACGCGCCGTCGACCGCAAGTACGACCCCCTGGTGTGGCTGGGCTCGAAGATCAGGAGACGGACTCCGTAGCGGGCGGCACGGGGGTGCGGCCGGGGCGCTGCGCGAGCATCTGGATGCCGAGGCTGCCCATGAACACGACCCAGGCGACGAGCGGGAGCACGTCGAACCGCGCGGGGAACACGCCGAGGAACATCCACAGGGACGCCGCGGCCGCTCCGAGCAGCTGGCCGTACCCGTGCAGTTTCGGCCGCAGGACCCGTCGGCGGCCGAAGGGCGCCACCCAGCCGGTCGTCACGGCCGCGAGCCCGGAGGCGGCCATCAGTGCCACGGCCAGCGCGCCCGCGATCACCAGGAACGTGTTCATGCGCTGAGCATGACACGCACCCGGGACCGGGGCACTACCCCCGCACCCATCCCTTCCGGTACGCGGTCCAGTCGTCCTCGGTGGCCGCGAAGTCGACGTAGAGGGCGACGCCGAAGCGGGTGCGGCCGGCGTCGGTGCGGGACAGGCCGAGGCGGACGCCGCGGACGGCGGCGGTGGCGGTCTCGGCGTGGTTCCAGTGGCCGAAGCGGTTCTCGTGGTAGAAGGGCAGGCCCATGAGGAGGCCGGTCGTCCTGGGCGTGACCTCCAGGGCGAGGCTGGTCTGCTGGGCCACGTAGCCGCCGTACAGGCTCTGCAGGGGCTGCATGGTGTCGTACGACATCACGGCGATCTGGTCCACGCGGCGGGCCACCTGCCCGAAGTAGGCCTGCGACCACCACTTGGGATGGCCGGTGGTCGTGCCCCAGAAGGAGTGGAACCCGGGCACCGGGTCGATCTGGTGGGCGGCGACGGAGAGCAGGGCGTGGTGGGCGCGGGTGAGGGCGCGCAGGTCGTCGAGGAGGGAGAGGTAGTCGCGGTCGCCGGAGTGGAGGGGCTCCAGGTCGAAGTGGGCGCCCTCGAAGCCGGCGGCGAGGACGCCGCGGGCCGACTCGACGATCGCCTCGCGGGTGGCGGCGCGCTCCAGGCGCATGCCGTCGGGACCCTCACTGGCCAGCACGTCGCCGAGCCAGGCCTGGACCCGGACGCCGGGCAGCTCCCGGTGCACGGCCGCGGTGAGCCAACCCGCCCTCCTGTATGCCGACTTCGGCAGCGTGCCGTCGTGCTCCAGGGGTCCGGCGTGGACGTACAGGTCGCGGATGCCGGTGCCACGGAGGCGATCGGCGAGGGCCTTCACGTCCGTGTCGGTCTTGCGGCCGTCCATCCAGGCGTGGCCCAGCCAGAGGGCGTCCTTGTGACGGGTGAGGGCGCCGGGGGCCGGAGTGCCGTTGTAGTTGAGGCGCAGTGCCGTCTCGGCGGTGAGCAGGGGCAGGGTCAGGACCAGGAGGACGGCGAGCAGGACACGACGCAGCCGGCGCCGTCCGGGCTTCCCGCCGTGAGTGGGGGCGGGCTGCTCGTCGGCGTCGGTGGGTGCGGGTTGCTCGTCGGCGGCTGCGGGGGTGGGCTGTTCGTCGGGGGCTGCGGAGGTGGGCTGCTGGTCGGGCGCGGGTCGGCCTGCGTCGGGGGCGGGGGCGGACTGTTCGTCGGGCACGGGCCGATCTGCGTCGCGGGCGGGGGCGGACTGTGCGTCGGGCGCGGGCCGGCCTGCGTCGGGGGCGGGGGCGGACTGTGCGTCGGGCACGGGCCGATCTGCGTCGCGGGCGGGGGCGGACTGTGCGTCGGGCGCGGGCCGATCTGCGTCGCGGGTGGGGGCGGACTGTGCGTCGGGCACGGGCCGGCCTGCGTCGGGGGCGGGGGCGGACTGTGCGTCGGGCGCGGGCCGATCTGCGTCGGGGGCGGGGGCGGACTGTGCGTCGGGCGCGGGCCGATCTGCGTCGCGGGCGGGCGCGGACTGTTCGTCGGGGGCGGGCGGGGTCTCGGGGGACCGGTCTCGTGGTGTCCCCTGGTCCGGTTCCGTCTCCCGGTCGCGCCGTTCCGTGCCCATCCGACCCCCTGTCATCGCGTTCCCCCAGCCGCGTCCGCCCCACTCGCGCGGGCGCCTACCTGCCCATACGCTCCGAAATGTGACGTCCTCCCCGATCCGCGGCCGGCCCCGGCGCACTCGCGCGCCCGTACGGGTGCGTCTGGCGCTCGCCGCGGCCGGTGCGCTCGTGGGTACCGGGTGGCTGGCGTTGCCGGTGATGACGATGGGGAGCGGTGATCCGGTTCCCGCCGCCCCGGCCCAACCGGTCGCCGAGTCCGCCGCGCCGGGGCAGGACGAGACGTCCACGACCGACCTCGTGCTGCCGCTCGCCGCCCTCGGCGCGGCCGGGGCGCTGGCCGGTTACGGGTATCTGCGGCGCACCCGGCGGGCCCGGACCCGCACCACACCGGGCGTGGTGCCGGCGGCGCCGCCCGTGCCCACTCCCGCCGAGAGCGAGCGGCAGGCCCGCGCCGCGCTGGTGCTGGCCGACGACTGCGTCCGCGGCAGCCGGGAGGAACTCTCCTACGTCGAGGAGCTGTTCGGGGCGGCCGCGGTCGAGCCGTTCGCCCACGCCCTGCGGGCCGCGGAGACCGAACTGTCGGCCGCGTTCGCGATATGGCGGCGGTACGAGGAGGGGGTCCCGGGGGACTCGACGGCCCGGCGGCAGGCACTGGTGGGGGTGATCGGGCGGTGCGCGGAGGCGGGACGGCGACTGGACGCCGAGGCGGCGGAGCTGGACCGGCTGCGCGGTCTGGAGCAGGGGGTGAGCGCGGCCCTCGAGGTCGCGGAGACGCGGTTCCGTGGGCTGGCCGCGCGGACGGCGGCGGCGCAGGCGACGGCGGCCGGACTGCGGGAGCGGTACGGGCCCTCGGCGGGCGCGCCCGTCACCGGGTACCTGGAACAGGCCAAGGACCGGCTGGTGTTCGCCACCGAACGGCTCAACGAGGCGCGTCAGGACGCCGATTCGGGCGAGCTGTCACGCGCCGCCCGGCAGCTGCGCGCCGCCGAGGGCGGTGTCACCCAGGCCGGCGTCCTGGTGGGCGGGGTGGAACGGCTCGCCGCCCGGCTGCGGGAGGCGGCCGCGCTGGTGCCGGCCGCGCTGACCGGAGCGGAGGCGGTGATCGCCGGCGTGCGGAAGGAGGGCGGGCGCACCTCCCTGACCGGCGGTGAGCTGCGGGCGCGCCTCGCGCACGCCGACGCCGCGCCGGCCGCCGTGCGCGCCGAGCTGACCGGCGGCCGGTACGACCCTCTGGACGCGCTGCGCCGGATCACGCGGGCCGTGGAGCGCCTGGAGGCGGGAAGGTCCGGGGTGCTGGACGCCGCCGCGCTGCTCGTGTCGCGCGGCTCGGTCGACGCCGCGGAGAGCTTCGTCGCCGTGCACCGGGGGGCGGTGGGCGCAGAGGCACGGGCCCGGCTGGCGCAGGCGGTCAGGGCCCTGGACTCGGGTACGGAGGCGGACGTGCTCGCCCGGCAGGCCCGGGAGCTGGCCGAACGGGACGTGCGCGCCCATGGGAACCCGTTCCCCGACGGCCACGCCACCGGCCTCACCGGCGCCGTCCTCGGCGGCATCCTTCTGGCAGAGGATCCGGACGGCGGCCCCCCGGCGAGCTTCGGCGGCCCCCGAACCCGCTCCCGCCGCCACCTGCCGTGACCGCCTGCCGCGCTGCGCCCCGACTCCCAGAAGAGGTGTCCCGCCGACCGCGCCGCGACTCTCAGAAGAGGTGTCCCGCCGACCGCGCCGCGACTCTCAGAAGAGGCTGAGCAGTGCCTCCGCCGGGACGGTCAGGCCGGTTCCGCCGCCGAAAAAGCCGATCGGCGAGCCGGACGCCCGCGCCCCCGCCGCGAGCTTCACAAGAGACTGTGCGGCGCCCCGCCGGGCCGGCCAGACCGGTTCCGCCGCCCAACCCCTCCGCCCAGCCGGGCACCCTCGCCCCCGCGCCCCCAGCTTCAGAAGAGGTGTCCCGCCGACCGCGCCGCGACTCTCAGAAGAGGCTGAGCAGTGCCTCCGCCGGGTCGGTCAGGCTGGTTTCACCGCCGGGGAGGGGGAGTTCGAACCACACCGTCTTGCCGCGTGGCGTGCGCCTCGAACCCCAGGCCGCGCTGAGCAGTCCGACGAGCTGTAGCCCGCGGCCGCCCTCGTCGGTGTCCCGGGCCCGGCGGCGGCGCGGCTGCACGAGTCCGGAGTCCCACACCTCGCACACCAGGGTGCGGTCCAGCAGCAGCCGCAGCCTGATCTCGCCCTCCCCGTAGCGCAGCGCGTTCGTCACCAGCTCGCTGACCAGCAGCTCCGTCGTGTCGACCAGCGGCTCGAGACCCCAGCCGACCAGCTGCGTCCGGGCGTACTCACGGGCCCGCCCCACGCTGCGCGGCTCGCGCGGCAGCGTCCAGTCGCCGACGGACTCGGCGGGCAGCCCCTGGACGCGGGCCATCAGCAGCGCGATGTCGTCCTCGCCGTGATGGGTGTCCAGGGTGTTCAGGACGTGGTCGCAGACGTCCTCCAGGGGCCGGGTGGGGTCGGTGAGCGCGCCCACGAAGGCCTGCAGCCCCTCGTCGAGGGGGTGGTCGCGGGACTCGACCAGACCGTCCGTGTAGAGGGCCAGCAGCGCACCCTCCGGCAGTTCGACCTCGACCTCCTCGAACGGCTCGCCGCCGACGCCGAGCGGCATCCCGGGCGGCACGTCGAGCATCAGGGCCGCCTCGCCGGGCTCCACCAGCACCGGCGGCAGGTGCCCGGCGTTGGCGAACGTACAGCGCCTGGTGACGGAGTCGTAGACGGCGTACACACAGGTCGCGAGGTACACCTCGGAGAGGTCGGCGTCGCGGGGCTGGCGCGCCGCGCGGGTGGCCTGCTGGACGCCGCCGGGGGTGCCGAGGCCGCGGGCGATCTCGTCCAGCGCGGAGAGCACCTCGGCCGGTTCGAGGTCCAGCAGCGCCAGAGTGCGCACCGCCGTGCGGAGTTCGCCCATCGCGACCGCCGCGCGCAGCCCGCGCCCCATGACGTCGCCGACGACCAGCGCGGTGCGGTGTCCGGGGAGTTCGATGACGTCGAACCAGTCGCCGCCGACCTCGGTGGCCGCGTTCCCGGGCAGGTAGCGGCAGGCGATGTCGAGGCCGGAGGCCTCCGGGTCGCCCGGCGGGAGCAGGGAGCGCTGGAGTATCAGCGCCCGCTCGTGCTCACGGCGGTACAGGCGGGCGTTGTCGATGCAGACGGCGGCGCGCGCGGCCAGTTCGACCGCGAGCTCCCGGTCCCGGTCGCCGAACGGCTCGCTGCCCTTCGTACGGGCGAACCGCGCGAGGCCGACGACGGTGTCGTGGGCGACCATCGGCACGGCCAGCGTGGACTGCACGAGTTCCCCGTCCTCCGGCGGCACGTGCTGCGGCCGGGCGGTGCGCAGGGCGTCCGCACAGGGCGAGTTGAAGGGGAAGTGGTGGACCGCGCCGACCTCGACGGCGTCGCCGGAACCGCTGAGCGGCGCGTCGGAGACGGCGCTGGCGAAGGCGACGCGGCGCAGTTCGGCGCTGCCGTCGGTGAGCCCGGGCGGGGTCTCGTCGCCGATGAGCAGCCCCTGGTAGAGGTCGACGGTGGCGAGGTCGCAGAAGCCGGGGACGACGACGTCGAGGAGTTCGCGGGCCGTGGTCTCCAGGTCGAGGGAGTTGCCGATGCGGGCGCCTGCCTCGTTGAGCAGGGCGAGGTTGCGGCGGGCCGCCGCCGCCTCCCGGGCGGCCGCGCGGCGGGCGGTGATGTCGGTGCCCAGCCAGGCGATGCCGATGGGGCGGCCGCTGCCGCTGTGCACCCGGTAGAGGTTGACGGACCAGTGCCGGCGTTCCTCGGAGCCGGGCACGAACCCGGTCACATGCATGTCGGTGATGGAGTCGCCGGTCTCCAGCACCCGCCGCAGCGTGGCCGAAACCCGATCGGCCTCGGCGCGCGGCAGGTAGTCGTGAACTCCCTTTCCCCGGTGGTCGTCCGGGGTTCCGCCGAAGATGGAGGCGAAACGCATGTTGGCCCGACGGACCCTCAGATCCGTGTCGATCAGCAGGAACCCGAACGGTGATTGACCGAAAATCGCCTGCGAGGCGGCGAGGTCCGTCTCGATGCTGCGCAGGGTGCGGACGTCCACCACTATGCAGACGGCGGCCCGCTCCCCCTCGGCGGTCCGGGTGGGCATGACGTAGACCTCGGCGATGCCTTCCTCGCCCCGGGCGCCGTCCGGCCCGTCCGGCATCCGGAAGGGCACCACCCCGGTCCACTCCCGGCCGTCGAGGATCTCGGCCATCTTCCGCTGGCTGCGCTCGCGCAGGTCGGAGTCGACGAACGCCTCGATCGGGTCCATCCCCACGGCGCGTTCGGCGGGGATGCCGAAGAGCTGCTCGGCGCGCAGGCTCCACTGGTCGACCAGCCCGCCGGGACCGATGGAGAAGGACGCGACCCTGATGTAGTCGTAGATGGAGCCGGGCGGACTGCTCTGCCACATGGCGTCGCCCGGCCCGCCCGCGTGGCGTGCGGCCTGGTCACTAGCGCCGTCCGACGGGTCCTCGGACTCCGTGGCCTTCGCTGGTATCTCGCTCACGCGAACCGTCCCCTCCAGCTCACCGCACCCGGCACCGGTCACCGGGGGCGGCTGCCCGCAGTATCCAGCACTACGGCGCCGCACAACACGGTGTTCACGATCACAGCTCGGTCGAGGTGCTTTTCGGACCGGGCCGCGACAACACTTCCAGTCTTCTAACCAGGTAACACGGCCTCGAATCACGTACTCCCGCCCCGGTCGCCGGGCGGCCCCGCGGTATGGACGGCGGGCGCCGGGATGTACACCGCGCTCAGCCGGGCACCGCCAGCTCGAACCAGACGGTCTTTCCGCCGCCGCCGGGCCGGGTTCCCCAGCGGCGCGCGGCGCCGGCCACCAGCTGCAGGCCGCGGCCGCTCTCGTCCTCGGGTTGGGCGACTCGCTCGCGCGGCGGGTCGGGGAGCGGGTCGGACACCTCGACCAGCAGCGTGTCGCCGAGCCGCGTGGGCCGCACCAGCCGTACGCCGATGGGGCCGGTGGCGTGCCGCAGGGAATTGGTCACCAGCTCACTCACCAGCAGCGCGGCGAGGTCGGCGACGCAGTCGAGGTCCCAGCCGCGCAGTTGGCCGCGGACCGCGCCACGGGCCGTGCGCACGACGTCCGGCTCCGCGGGGAAAATCCACTCGGCGCAGTCGCCATCGGTGTCGATCACGCCGATCACTTCCCAGGCCAGCGAGCCCACCCATGTCCGTTTTCATGGGGTTAATGGGCACATACCCGGTATCCAGGGGGCAGTACCGCGCCGGGCGGCGCACTGTGGTGCGAACGGCGTAGGGCCCGCAGCGCGGTACCCCGCCTGCGGTCGCGGGCTCCGGTCAGTGCGCTTCCGCGCCGAGACGGGCGGCGACCTCGCGGACCGCGGGGACGTCCTGTTCCAGCCAGGGCACCTCCCAGAGCCGGTCGGGCGTGAGCCAGCGCAGTTCGTCGTGGTCCTGCAGGGGCCGGGGGGCGGCGGAGCCGGCGCGCAGCCGGGCGGTCCACACCCGCAGTACATACGGGGACTTCAGCGGCCACTCCCCCGGTACGCGCTCGACGGGCTCCGCGTCGATGCCGAGCTCCTCGGCAAGTTCACGCGTCAGGGCGTCCTCGGGCCGCTCGCCTGGCTCGACCTTGCCGCCGGGCAGTTCCCAGCGCCCGGCCAGCTCGGGGGGTGCGCTGCGGCGCGCGGCGAGCAGTCGGCCGGCGTCGAGGAGGGCGGCTCCCACCACCACGATCCGGTCCGTCATGGGGCGATCCGTCATGGGACGGAGCCTACGGGACGGTCCGGCAGGTCAGTTGTGGACGCCGTTCCCGTTCTGGCCGATGCGCTCGACCCAGTAGAGCTGCTTGTGTCCGTGGTCGTCGAGGCTGTCGGCGATCTTCTGGGCCTCGGCCCGGGTCGCGTACCGTCCCACGCGGTAGCGGTTGCCGTTGTCGTCCTGACGTATCACGAGCCAGGGCAGGGAGACGCCCGTGCCCTCACTCATGGCCCCCACCGTTCCTTCTCGCACCGCCCCGCCCTCCCTCGCACTCGGGCGCCCGCCGTGCCCCGCCCCAGGAAACCGCAGTCCGCATATGCCCGAGCGTACGCCCAACCTTCACGGAGCGAATACGTCTTTTCACAAAGAGGTACGCAACCAGCCAGAACGCAGGGGGCGCACGATCGCGAACGCGCCGTCCCCCGTGCTGTTGTCGTGGGTCGGAGGCGTTTCGGGCGCACCGCGATCACCTGGGAGAACGGCCGGATTGCAGCGGCGGCGTGGCACCGGGTGCCAGTGCGCGCGGCGGATCGCGGGCCCGTGGTGTGAGCCGGGGTGTGCGCTACTTCACGGGCAGGTGGTACGCGGCGCGATACCGGTCGGCCGGGATCACGACGTCGGCGGTCTCCACGGGGCGTCCGGAGGCGAAGTAGGTGCGCTGGATGACGAGGACCACATGGCCGGGGACGCCGCCGAGAACGTGCAGCTCCTCGGCGAGGCCGGGGCGCGCGCCCACCTCCTCGGTGACGTTGTCCACGATGACGTCGATGGCCCGCATCCGCTCCACCACGCCCATGCCGCCGAGCGGTCCCTCCTCGGGCAGCATCACCGGGGTGCGGCCGGTGACGGCGAGGGGCTCCCAGGAGGTGGAGAGCATCATGGCCTCCCCCGCCTCCCTGAACAGGTACTTCGTGCGCATGACCCGCGCGCCGGGCTCGACGCCGAGCCGCTCGGCGATGACGGCGCCGGCCGTGGTCTGCGCGCTGCTGGACTCCCAGGTGCCGCGCACCGAGGCGTCGGCCTGCTCCTGCCGGAAAGGCGTGGCCCCCGCCGAGGGGCGGAAGCCGGAGCGGGCCACACTCCGCGGCACCGGCCGCTCGCGCACGTACGTCCCCGAGCCGGAGCGCCCCTCCACCAGGCCCTCGGCCATCAGGACCTTGCGGGCCTCCAGCGCGACGGTGTCCGAGACCCCGTACTCCTCGCGGATGCGGGCCTGGGAGGGGAGCCGGGTATGGGGAGGCAGTGAACCGTCGACGATCTTCTTGCGGAGATCACCCGCGACACGCAAGTACGCCGGCTGCTCACCGAAAGTCACTGGCCGCTCCCATCAGGTTGTACAGACAGCAACAGCCTGGCAACCGTGGGTTGTCCCGTGCAAGCAAAGGCCAGAGAATCACTCGATGTGATGACAAGGGGCCGGAGAGGGCTTCACCCAGGCACTTTCTCCCCGCTGTGGCCGCGGCCACACCTCCGCGCGATCACCACGGCCGTGGCGTGGTTCAGACCGCCATGCCGCCGCCACCGTCGGAGCCGCCGTCCCCCGTGCCGCCCCTGGCGTGACCGTGGCCGGACGGCGGGGTGGTCGCCAGCCCCAGGGCCCTGCGCACGGGCACGCCCTCCTTGGGGTCGAGCAGCCGCAGACCGGTGTCGTAGTGCCGGTAGAACGCATCGGCGTCCGCCGCCTTCGCGACCTTCGCCCACTCGGTGCGCGCCCGGTCCAGATCGGCGGCCAGGACGGTGACCGGCTTCCGGGCGC
This sequence comes from Streptomyces sp. NPDC038135, assembly GCF_055601245.1. Lineage (NCBI taxonomy): Bacteria > Bacillati > Actinomycetota > Actinomycetes > Kitasatosporales > Streptomycetaceae > Streptomyces > Streptomyces sp. NPDC038135. Next base: position 352,408 of record NZ_JBVJXS010000001.1, read on the forward strand.
CGGCGGGCCACTCGTGCCCGCGCAGCGACCGGGCCTGCTCGCCCAGGGCCGCGGAGATGCGCCCGGCCCACGCCTTGTGCCCCGGCAGGTCGT
>NZ_JBVJXS010000001.1:355000-928523 GCF_055601245.1 Streptomyces sp. NPDC038135
GGTTCGACATTCTTGCCTGGAATCGGGCACGGACCGATGTATATGGCGATCCGGCCGCTGCGACCCCGGCACACCGTCATCTGCTGAGGTTCTTCTTCAGCGACCATATGCGCGAATTGGTGCAGAACTGGGAGTCGAGCGCCCGCTCGATACTCGCCGAGTTCCGCTCGGCGACCGGAGTTTATGTGCACGAGCCGTGGTTCACCGCACTGGTGCATGAACTGAGCGAAAGCAGCGCGGATTTCCACGCCTGGTGGCGGGAGCACGAAATAGGAAAGCAGCGGGTCACCACCCGAGAGGTCAGGCATCCACTGGTCGGGCGCATGATGCTGGAGGAGACCGTCCTCGTCGTCGACGACCGCTCGGGCCGGCGGGTCATCCTCGAGACGCCCCAGCCCGGCACGGGGACGGAGGACAAACTGACGGCGCTCGCCTGGCGGTACGACCGGGTGCACACTCCGCACCACGCGCTGCGACAGGCCCGGGGCTGACGGCGGGGGCGAAGCCCCGCGACCGTAGTGCCCGGTTCAACCGTAAGGCCCGGTTCGAGCCGAGTCCGCCGGGTTCGGCGTTCCGCTCGTCCGGCGGACTGCGGTCGTCCAGCGACCGGATCCCGCCACGGCCGAGGCGGAACGCAGCCTTCCCCGCCGGCAAGGCCGGCCAGGCTGTCACCTGATCGCCGGCCGGTGCACGACGTTGTGCTTTCCGCGTCTCCATGGTCTTCCTCGTGAACATGCGCGCGCCGGGACGCCGCCGCTGCACGGCGCGGCCCACAGACCCTCGGTACGGTTTCCACCCGTTGCGACGAAGACCGCTCGTCCCGTTGCCGGCTCGGACGAACGGGGGGAAGAACGACCGCAATCCTGTGCGACGGACCGGGCCCCACGGGAACCGCGCCCAGGCGGACTCTCGAACGAGTCGGTCGCCGGCCGGTCCGCGGGCGGTCCACCTCCGAATCTACGTCGTTTCCAGTGATGTTCAACTCGGCGGGCGTCCAGTCGCCGCCGGACGGCGGACCGCCTCGCGTCCGCCCGGGCCGCGCGACGCCGACCGAAGACGGTCTATCCGCGTAGAGGCCGATGCCCCACCATGGTGCCGCTCCATGAACCATCACGCCGGGACCACTCCGTGCCCGGTGTCCATGGCCTGCCCGGAACCGGGCGGCGACGACTTGTGGAGGACACCTTGTTCGCCCTGCTCGCAGCGCAGCGATTCCGTACGGTTCTCACCGGCATCACCCTGACCGGTCTCGCCCTCGCCACCACCCAGGGCCTCGCGTCCGCGGCCCCGGCCCCCGAACGGAAGCCGGACCGGACGTCGACGGTGGCCGGGATCGAGGACAGCACCGCGAGAGCCCTCGCGCTCTCCCTCTCCGACAGATCCTGGCGGCGCCAGGTCTCCGGCGCCCTGGCCGAGGGCGGGCCGGTCGGCCTGCGCGAACTCACCGACGCGTCGGCCACCGAAGCCCCTGCCGGCCTCGGCGCCGACGTCGCGAAGGCCGACCGGCGGGTCGCCGCGGCCAAGGGCCTGGGCGCCGACGCCGGCGCCCTGCTGCGGGTCAGCCTGGCCGGCAAGCGGCCGAACGGAGCCGCGCTGTCCCGCGTGGAGCCCCTGGTGGCCTCGTCCCCGTCCGACGACGACGCCGACGTGGTCGTCGCCTACGACAGCGAGGGGAACGCGCACGACCTCGCCGCGGACCGGATCCCGGACCGTCCGGTCTACCTCGTCGGCGTCGACACCGACAAGGCGACCAGGGCCGGCCTGAAGGTCCTGGAGAAGGAACTCGCCGCGGCGGGCGTCCCGACTCCGGCGACCACTCCGGCAGCCCGCAGGGCGGAGTCGCACGGGTTCGCGGCGCCGGCCGGCGCGGCGTCCGGTTTCTGGACCACCCGGGTCACCGCCGTCACGGTCGCCGACCTCGAGGAACCGTGGTTCAAGGGCGACGCCGAGATCTTCGACCTCGTCACCGGCTTCGGCCCGGACGGCAAGGTGCGCGTCGACACGGTGACGATGCCGTACCTGGACGACACGGACACGACGTACTACCCGAACCAGATACTGGTCAACTGGTCGCTGTACAAGTACGACCTGGCCGACGTCGTGATGATGGAGGACGACGGCGACACGAACTACTCGTCGCTGGCCAAGGCGCTCGCGGCCGCGCTGCTGACCATCGCCGACCAGGGCGCCTACGTTCCGCTGGCCGACGCGGTCATCGACGCGATGCCGGCCTCCTGGTGGACCGACGACCCGGACTACGTCGACTCCTGGTACACCCTGGCGAAGACGACGACCGGCACCCGCGCGGGCGCGTCGGCCAACGGGCGCATGACCTTCGACCGTTACTACGTCCCGGCGCTCTGACCGGAAGGGTCAGGGGGTCCCGCTCCGAAGAGCGGGACCCCCTGACCCGGAAGTCCGGCGGGACACCACGCCACGCGGCGCGGCAGGACGCCCCTAGACGTTGAAGCGGAACTCCACCACGTCGCCGTCCTGCATCACGTAGTCCTTGCCCTCCATGCGGGCCTTGCCCTTGGCGCGGGCCTCGGCGACCGAGCCCGTCTCGACCAGGTCGTCGAAGGAGATGACCTCGGCCTTGATGAAGCCCTTCTGGAAGTCCGTGTGGATCACACCGGCCGCCTCGGGAGCCGTGGCGCCCTTCTTGATCGTCCAGGCGCGGGACTCCTTGGGGCCGGCCGTGAGGTAGGTCTGCAGGCCGAGGGTGTTGAAGCCGACGCGGGCGAGGGTGGCGAGGCCGGGCTCCTCGGCGCCGACCGACTCCAGGAGCTCCAGCGCGTCCTCCTCGTCCAGCTCGGCGAGGTCCTGCTCCAGCTTGGCGTTGAGGAAGATCGCCTCGGCGGGGGCGACCAGGGCGCGCTGCTCGTTCTTGAAGTCCTCGTCGACCAGCTCGTCCTCGTCGACGTTGAAGACGTAGAGGAACGGCTTGGTGGTGAGCAGGTGCAGGTCGTGCAGCAGCTCGTTGCGCTCGGTGCCCTGGACGATGCCGTGGGCGAAGAGCGTGTCGCCCTTCTCCAGGATCTCCTTGGCCTCCTCGACGGCCTTGACCTTGGGGGCCACGTCCTTCTTGATCCGGGACTCCTTCTGGAGCCGCGGCAGGACCTTCTCGATGGTCTGGAGGTCGGCGAGGATCAGCTCGGTGTTGATCGTCTCGATGTCGTCCTTCGGCGAGACCTTGCCGTCGACGTGGACGACGTTCTCGTCCTTGAAGGCGCGGATGACCTGGCAGATCGCGTCGGACTCGCGGATGTTCGCCAGGAACTTGTTGCCCAGGCCCTCGCCCTCGGAGGCGCCGCGCACGATGCCGGCGATGTCGACGAAGTCGACCGTGGCCGGGAGGATGCGCTCCGACTTGAAGATCGACGCCAGCTTGGCCAGGCGGCCGTCGGGGACACCGACCACGCCGACGTTCGGCTCGATCGTGGCGAACGGGTAGTTGGCCGCCAGCACGTCGTTCTTGGTCAGGGCGTTGAACAGGGTCGACTTGCCGACATTCGGCAGGCCGACGATTCCGATCGTGAGCGACACGTTGCGACTTCCCGTAGATGAGAGGGGCCAGGGGCTGCCAGGGGCCAGAGACACTGGCCGATCCACCAGTCTACGGCGTCCGCGACAGCGGGTTCGCGGGAGCGCGGGAGCTCCGGCCGGGCCCTGCTCACCGGCGTGTCTGAGGGCCGATTCAGCACATAAACAGACCTAGGTTGGTCCAATGGAGCAGCGCAGAAGCCGACCCCCGAACAACGGAAAGCGCCGCGGGACACCGCCCGCGTCGCTGCCGCCGCAGTCGCGCCGGCCGGTGCCGCGCGGGGCGCGGGCCACGGACGGACGGCCGGCGGGCGCCGGGGGCCCGGACGGGCGGCCGGCGGGGCTGCGGCTCACCGGGCTCGGCGGGGGGCTGTTCTGCGCGGCGGCGATGCTCCTGCTCGGACTGCTGGACCAGCTGATGTTCGGCGCGTCCCTGACGCTGTACGGCGTGCTGTTCCTGCCGGTGTGCGTGCTGACCGCGCTGTGGGTGCGCGGCGGTGACGTGCTCACCGCCCCGGTCGTCGTGCCGATCGCCTTCGCGGCGGGCCTGTTCCCCGTCGCGGACGGCAGCGGGGGGCTGCTGGGACGGCTCATGGGGCTGGTCACGGGCCTCGCCACGCAGGCGGGCTGGCTGTACGGGGGGACGCTGCTCGCGGGGGTGATCGTGCTGGTGCGCCGGGTGCTGTGGGTGCGGGCCCGCCGGGGCCGTTCCTGACCGGCGGGTCCCGCCGCGTTCCGCCCGGGCCCGGGCCCGTGGCGGCGTCGCGGCCCGCGGGCTAGCCCCCGAGCCGCGCCTGTGCCTGCGCCGCGTGCATCGCCGCCCCGACGATGCCCGCGTTGTTCTGGAGCTGGGCCGGCACGATCTCGGCCTTCACGCCCTCGATGAGGTGCAGGAACTTGTCCGCCTTGCGGCTGACCCCGCCGCCGACGATGAACAGCTCGGGCGAGAAGAGCATCTCGACGTGCGCGAGGTACTTCCCGACCCGGCGCGCCCACTGCTCCCAGCTCAGGTCGTGGTCCTCCTTGGCCTTGCTGGAGGCCCGCTTCTCGGCCTCGTGGCCGTTCAGCTCGAGGTGGCCGAGCTCGGTGTTGGGGACCAGGACGCCGTCCACGAAGACGGCGCTGCCGATGCCGGTGCCGAAGGTGAGCAGGATGACCGTGCCCCGCCGGTCCCGGCCGGCGCCGAACTGCATCTCGGCGACGCCCGCCGCGTCCGCGTCGTTGACCACGGTCACCGGCAGGCCGCCCAGCCGGCCGCCGAACAACGCGCGCGCGTCCGTGTCGATCCAGCTCTTGTCCACGTTGGCCGCCGTACGGACGGTCGCGCCGCCCGTGACCACCCCGGGGAAGGTCAGGCCCACCGGGCCGGTCCAGCCGAAGTGCTCCACGACCTGCTTCACCCCGTCGGCGACGCCGTCGGGCGTCGCCGGGTGCGGGGTGAGCACCTTGCATCGCTCCTGGGCCAGGTCCCCCTTGTCCAGGTCCACAGGGGCGCCCTTGATCCCGGATCCGCCGATGTCCACGCCGAAGATCTGCATGGCACCACGTTACGACGTGCGACGTACGGTCACGTCAGGAGCCGCCGGTCCGGCCCCGACGCACCGGTCACTCCCCGGCGGCGCCGGTCCCGCCGCGCTCGGCGACCAGGGTCGCCGCCTCGTCGCGCAGGTCGCGGCGCAGTTCCTTGGGCAGCGAGAAGGTGATGGACTCCTCGGCCGCCTTGACGATCTCCACGTCCCCGTAGCCGCGCGCCGCGAGCCACTCCAGGACCTGCTCGACCAGCACCTCGGGGACGGAAGCGCCGGAGGTGACGCCGACGGTCGTCACGCCCTCCAGCCAGGCCTCGTCGATCTCGTCGGCGAAGTCCACCAGGTAGGCGTCGCGGGCGCCGGCGAGCTTGGCGACCTCGACGAGCCGCTTGGAGTTCGAGGAGTTGCGCGAGCCGACGACGATGACCAGCTCGGCCTCGGCGCCCATCTGCTTCACGGCGAGCTGGCGGTTCTGCGTGGCGTAGCAGATGTCGTCGCTCGGCGGGGAGACGAGACCGGGGAACTTCGTCTTCAGGGCGTCGACGGTCTCCATGGTCTCGTCCACGGAGAGGGTGGTCTGGGACAGCCAGACGACCTTCGAGGGGTCGCGGACCTCGACCTTGGCGACGTCCTCGGGGCCGTCGACGAGCTGGATGTGCTCGGGGGCCTCGCCGGAGGTGCCGATGACCTCCTCGTGGCCCTCGTGCCCGATCAGCAGGATGTCGTAGTCGTCATTGGCGTACCGGACGGCTTCCTTGTGGACCTTGGTGACCAGCGGGCAGGTGGCGTCGATGGTGGCGAGCCGGCCCTGGCGGGCCTCCTCGTGCACCACCGGCGCGACGCCGTGCGCGGAGAACATCACGATGTTCCCCGGCGGCACCTCCTCCGTCCGCTCGACGAAGACGGCGCCCTTCCTCTCCAGGGTCTGCACGACGTACTTGTTGTGGACGATCTCGTGCCGGACGTAGATCGGGGCCCCGTACTGCTCCAGGGCCTTCTCGACGGCGATCACGGCGCGGTCGACACCGGCGCAGTAGCCCCGGGGGGCGGCGAGCAGGACACGGCGGCCAGACGAAGCGGTCATGGGACCCATCGTAAGGGTGCGTTCACCGGCTCCGGGATCACGTGCCCGCGCGGCCGCCGTCCGCCTCCCGCCTCCGGCTCCGCCGCGGGCGCGCGTGCGGGCGGGGCCTTTTGTCGGTGCCCGCCGTTACGCTCGCGGCATGGCTGTGAACACGTCGCCCGAGACGCCCCTGCCCGTCGGTGAGGTCTCGCGGCTCATCGGGAGGTGGATCGACCGGCTGGGCGCGGTGTGGGTCGAGGGGCAGATCACGCAGCTCTCGCGGCGGCCGGGCGCCGGGGTGGTGTTCCTGACCCTGCGGGACCCCTCGCACGACATCTCCGTCAGCGTGACGTGCTACCGGCAGGTGTTCGACGCCGTGGCCGACGTGGTCGGCGAGGGCGCCCGGGTCGTCGTCCTGGCGAAGCCGGAGTGGTACGCGCCGCGCGGACAGCTCTCGCTGCGGGCCGCCGAGATACGGCCGGTGGGCGTGGGGGAGCTGCTGGCCCGGCTGGAGCAGCTCAAGAAGGCGCTGGCGGCCGAGGGGCTGTTCGCGCCGGAGCGCAAGAAGCCGCTGCCCTTCCTCCCGCAGCTCGTCGGGCTGGTGTGCGGGCGGGCCTCCGCCGCGGAGCGCGACGTGCTGGAGAACGCCCGCCACCGCTGGCCCGCCGTCCGCTTCGAGGTGCGCAACGTGGCCGTGCAGGGGGTGCACGCCGTGCCGCAGGTCGTGCAGGCGGTCAAGGAGCTGGACGCGCTGGACGACGTGGACGTCATCGTGGTGGCCCGGGGCGGCGGCAGCGTGGAGGACCTGCTGCCCTTCTCCGACGAGCAGCTCGTGCGGGCGGTGGCCCAGTGCCGTACGCCCGTGGTGTCCGCCATCGGCCACGAGCCGGACAATCCGCTGCTCGACCATGTGGCCGACCTGCGGGCCTCCACCCCGACCGACGCCGCCAAGAAGGTCGTGCCGGACGTGGGCGAGGAGTTCGAGCGGGTGCGGATGCTGCGGGACCGGGCCCGGCGGTGCGTGTCGGCGGCCGTGGAACGGGAGGAGCGGGGGCTGGCGCACGCGCTCGCGCGGCCCTCGATGGAGGACCCGCACCGGATGGTCGACGAGCGCGCCGACCATGTGGCGTCGCTGCTGGACCGCGGCCGGCGCACCCTCGGCCACCTCCTGGACCGTGCCGACTCCGAGCTGACGCACACGCACGCGCGCGTGGTGGCCCTTTCCCCGGCGGCCACCCTGAAGCGCGGTTACGCGGTGCTGCAGCGTGCGGACGGGCACGTGGTGCGCGACCCGGAGGAAGTGACCGGGGGCGAGGCGCTGCGGGCGCGGGTGGCCGAGGGCGAGTTCGGGGTGCGAGTCGATGTCTAGGGTGGGTGGGATGAGCAGCAAGGTGGACGAGGCGCTGTCGTACGAGCAGGCCCGGGACGAGTTGATCGAAGTCGTACGGCGGCTGGAGACGGGCGGTACGTCGCTCGAGGAGTCCCTGGCGCTGTGGGAGCGGGGCGAGGAGCTGGCCAAGGTGTGCCGGCGCTGGCTGGAGGGGGCGCGGGCCCGGCTGGACGCGGCGCTGGCCGAGGAGGCCGAGGAGGAGGACGCCGAGTAGCGCGGCGGCGGCCCGCGCTGTGCCGGGGCTCACCCCGCCGACGGTTTGGTTGAAGGTTGAACTTTGCCGTAGAGTCGTACGCGTCAGCCGGTCCGCCCCCGGACCAAAGCGCACCCGAGGAAGGCACGCATGTCTCTCGTTCTTGACCCCGCCGCCCAGGACCTGCTGTTCCGCGAGGCCCGCACCGCGAACACCTTCACCGACGAGCCGGTGACCGAGGAGCAGGTCCAGGCGATCTACGACCTGGTCAAGTACGGCCCGACCGCCTTCAACCAGACCCCGCTGCGCATCACCCTGGTCCGCTCCCCCGAGGCCCGCGAGCGCCTGGTGAAGCACATGTCCGAGGGCAACCAGGCCAAGACCGCCGCCGCCCCGCTGGTCGCGATCCTCTCCGCGGACAACGAGTTCCACGAGGAGCTGCCGGCCCTGTTCCCGGCCTTCCCGCAGGCCAAGGACGTCTTCTTCGCCGAGCGCCCGGTCCGCGAGGGCTCCGCCGCGATGAACGCCGCGCTCCAGGCCGGCTACTTCATCGTCGGCGTCCGCGCCGCCGGGCTCGCCGCCGGCCCGATGACCGGCTTCGACTTCGAGGGCGTCCGCAAGGAGTTCCTGGACGACGACCACACCCCGCTCATGGTCGTCAACATCGGCCGTCCGGGCCCGGACGCCTGGTACCCGCGCTCCCCGCGCCTGGCGTACGAGGACGTCGTCACGACCGTCTGAACCCGCGCGACATGAAGAGGCCCCCGGCTACGCGCCGGGGGCCTCTTCACATGCGCGTCGAAGCGCTCAGGACATCTTCAGGGCCGCCGCCATCTTCGTCAGCCGGTCGAAGGGAGCCGTGCCGGCCACCACCGTGGTGGAGCCGGGGGTGTCCTCCAGGACCAGGGCGTCGTAGCGGCCGCCGGTGTACCGGGTCCAGGTGCGGCCGCCGATCCGCTCGGTCCGCTCCGTCGCCTTCGCGCCCTGGCTGGCCTGGGCGATGAAGTCGGACCGCTTCTGAGTCGACTGCTCGACCTGCACGTACTGACCCTCGGGATCCTGGAAGCCGAGGTGCCAGCGGTCGGAGTTCTCACCCTGGAAGCGCACCGAGGTCGCCTTCCAGGCGCCGGGCAGGCCCTCGGGCGCGGCCACCGGGTAGCTCGCGGCACGGCGCGCCGTGTCCAGCTCGACCTGGTAGTCGACCCGCCTGATGTCGGGAGCGTGATCGTCGTGCGGGACGAAGACGTAGATGACCGCCGCCGCGATCCCGATGAGGCCCAGGGAGAGGATCATGTCCCGGACCGTCTTCTGCTTGCCGTTGGAACCTGCCACGCCCTCTATCGTCGCAGGTGCCGGGAGCGCTCATCCGTGGGGTCCCCTGCTCATTTTGTCCGCCCAACGATAGAGTCGGGACCAACACCCTCATCCGGCCGTCGTCGTATCAGAAAGGTGCGCTCCGATGACCGAGAATCATCATCTGCCGTCCGAGCTCGATGTGCCCTCCGAGGCACCCGACCGCAACCTCGCCCTGGAGCTCGTCCGGGTGACCGAAGCAGCCGCCATGGCCGCCGGCCGCTGGGTCGGGCGCGGTGACAAGAACGGCGCCGACGGCGCCGCGGTGCGCGCCATGCGGACCCTCGTCTCGACCGTCTCGATGAACGGCGTCGTCGTCATCGGTGAGGGCGAGAAAGACGAGGCCCCGATGCTCTTCAACGGGGAGCACGTGGGCGACGGCACCGGACCCGAGGTGGACATCGCCGTCGACCCGATCGACGGCACCACCCTGACCGCCAAGGGCATGCCCAACGCGATCGCGGTCCTGGCCGCCGCCGAGCGCGGCGCCATGTTCGACCCGTCCGCCGTGTTCTACATGGACAAGCTGGTCACCGGCCCCGAGGCCGCCGACTTCGTCGACATCAACGCGCCCGTGTCGGTGAACATCCGCCGGGTCGCCAAGGCCAAGCGCCGCACGCCCGAGGACGTCACGGTCGTCATCCTGGACCGGCCCCGGCACGAAGGCATCATCAAGGAGATCCGCGACACCGGCGCGCGCATCAAGCTGATCTCCGACGGCGACGTCGCGGGCTCCATCCTCGCCCTGCGCGAGGGCACCGGCATCGACCTGCTGCTCGGCATCGGCGGCACCCCGGAGGGCATCATCTCGGCCTGCGCCGTGAAGTGCCTGGGCGGCACCATCCAGGGCAAGCTGTGGCCCAAGGACGACGAGGAGCGGGCGCGCGCCGTCGACGCGGGGCACGACCTGGACCGCGTCCTGACCACGGAGGACCTGGTCACCGGCGAGAACGTGTTCTTCGTCGCCACCGGCATCACCGACGGCGAACTGATGCGCGGCGTGCGGTACCGGTCGGAGACCGCCACCACCGACTCGATCGTGATGCGCTCGAAGTCCGGCACCGTGCGGCGGATCGACTCCGAGCACCGGCTGAGCAAGCTGCGGGCCTACAGCGCGATCGACTTCGACCGGGCGAAGTGACCCGGGCGGGGTGAACCCCGCTTCCCCGAGAAGCACCCGGAAAGCAATGGGCGCCCTCTGTGCGGAGAGGGCGCCCGTTCCGGTTCTCAGCCGGCTATGCGGTCCGTCGTCGCCCGGGCCGTCTTCTTCAGCTCCAGGTCCCGCCGGCGGCGACGCGCCAGCACCACGCGGCGTTCGGCGGCCGTGAGGCCGCCCCAGACGCCGTACGGCTCGGGCTGGAGCAGGGCGTGCTCGCGGCACTCGACCATGACGGGGCAGCGCGCGCAGACGCGCTTGGCCGCCTCCTCGCGGGACAGCCGGGCGGCCGTGGGCTCCTTGGACGGGGCGAAGAACAGGCCGGCCTCGTCACGCCGGCACACCGCCTCGGTGTGCCAGGGGGCTTCTTGATCCCTGTCTCGCACTGGCACCCGCTGGGCCGGAACGGCAGCTACCTGCAGGGACGAATGCGGCGGTTGCAGCACGGTCTACTCCTGACGACGGCTTCGCGAGCGAGCGACGATGCAGCAAGGCCTACCCGCTGTGCGCGCGCCTATGCACAGCGTTTCCGACCGCGAGCGCGCGTCGTCCGTTTCACGCCCCCACGCGCCCGCCGGTGACCGGACGGCGCCCGTCCGGTCACCGGCGGATTCGCGACCGTCAACGGTCCAGGTGTCTGCGCAGCTTCCGGTCGACCTTGCCCTGGACGCGGTCGAGGATGTCGGCCACGAGTCTGCCGCGCTTGGGCCGCGCCTCCACGTTGCCCAGCACGGCCCAGCCGTCGACATAGATCACGGGCGCCTCCGATTCGACCGAATCCAGCGGGGCCACCTCGAAGTTGCCCAGCACGCCGCCCCCGGTCCCGCGCAGCGAGACGTTCTCCGGGACGCGGATCTGCACGTCGCCGAAGACCGAGACGGCCTTGATGACGACCTGCTGGTACTCGAAGACCGCCTCGCTCAGGTCGATCTCGACGCTGCCGAAGACGGCGTAGGCGTGCAGCCGGCGCCCGGCCCGCCAGCGGCCCCGCCGCATGGCACTGCTGAAGACGGCCACCACGTTGGCGTCCGCCTCGGCCGGTATCGCGCCGGGAGCCGGACGGGGCGGCACGGACGCGTAGGCCGGCGCCGCTGGGCCCTGATGGGCCGCGGGCAGATCCCGGATGAAGACCTCCAGCTCGCCGACCGTCTTGGCGTGCAGCACGCCCTCGACGCGCTCGGCGTGCTCGTCCGCTGTCAGCCGGCCCTCGGCCAGGGCCTCGCGGAGGATGTCGGCGACGCGGTCGCGGTCGGCGTCCGAGGCGCGCAGGTCGGCGGGGGCAGGGGCCCCGTCCCGGGCTGGGGCGTGCTTCTGAAGGTCCACGGCAGCAGCGTACCGAAACGCGATAGATCGCGACTAGGGGTGTGGACAACCATGGGCGTGTCGAACTGAGCCTCACCTCACAGGTTCCGCGCCGACGGCAGGTTCTACGCTGGTGTGGCCCGCCAACGTCGGCGGGCAGCCGTCCGTCAGAGTGAGGAATGGGCTGAGATGCCTGAGTTCGCGTACACCGATCTGCTTCCCCAGGGCGAGGACACCACCCCGTACCGGCTGGTGACCTCGGAAGGCGTGTCCACCGTCGAGGGGCCGGACGGGCGGACGTTCCTCAAGGTGGAGCCGGAGGCGCTGCGCAAGCTCGCCGAGGAGGCCATCCACGACATCCAGCACTACCTGCGCCCGGCCCACCTCGCCCAGCTGCGCCGCATCATCGACGACCCCGAGGCCTCGGCCAACGACAAGTTCGTCGCCCTGGACCTGCTGAAGAACGCGAACATCGCGGCGGCCGGCGTGCTCCCGATGTGCCAGGACACCGGCACCGCGATCGTCATGGGCAAGCGCGGCCAGAACGTCCTCACCGGGGGCGAGGACGAGAAGGCGCTCTCGCACGGCATCTACGACGCCTACACCAGGCTGAACCTGCGCTACTCGCAGATGGCCCCGCTCACCATGTGGGAGGAGAAGAACACCGGCTCCAACCTCCCCGCGCAGATCGAGCTGTACGCGACGGACGGCGGCGCCTACAAGTTCCTCTTCATGGCCAAGGGCGGCGGCTCCGCCAACAAGTCCTTCCTGTACCAGGAGACGAAGGCCGTCCTGAACGAGGCCTCCATGATGAAGTTCCTGGAGGAGAAGATCCGCTCGCTCGGCACGGCCGCCTGCCCGCCGTACCACCTGGCGATCGTCGTCGGCGGCACGAGCGCCGAGTACGCGCTGAAGACCGCGAAGTACGCCTCCGCGCACTACCTGGACAACATGCCGGCCGAGGGCTCGCCGCTCGGCCACGGCTTCCGGGACAAGGAGCTGGAGGAGAAGGTCTTCGAGCTGACCCAGCGGATCGGCATCGGCGCGCAGTTCGGCGGCAAGTACTTCTGCCACGACGTGCGCGTGGTGCGGCTGCCGCGGCACGGCGCGTCCTGCCCGGTCGCGATCGCCGTCTCCTGCTCGGCGGACCGCCAGGCGGTCGCCAAGATCACCGCCGAGGGCGTCTTCCTCGAGCAGCTCGAGACGGACCCGGCGCGGTTCCTGCCGGAGACCACGGACGAGCACCTGGAGCAGGACGGGGACGTCGTCAAGATCGACCTGAACCAGCCGATGGACGAGATCCTCGCCGAGCTAACCAAGTACCCGGTCAAGACGCGGCTGTCCCTCACCGGCCCGCTGGTCGTCGCCCGCGACATCGCGCACGCCAAGATCAAGGAGCGGCTGGACGCGGGCGAGGGCATGCCGCAGTACCTGAAGGACCACCCGGTGTACTACGCGGGCCCGGCGAAGACGCCCGAGGGCTACGCGTCCGGCTCCTTCGGCCCGACGACGGCCGGCCGCATGGACTCCTACGTCGAGCAGTTCCAGGCGGCGGGCGGCTCCAAGGTGATGCTCGCCAAGGGCAACCGCAGCAAGCAGGTCACCGACGCGTGCGACGCGCACGGCGGCTTCTACCTCGGCTCCATCGGCGGCCCGGCCGCCCGGCTCGCCCAGGACTGCATCAAGAAGGTCGAGGTCCTGGAGTACGAGGAGCTGGGCATGGAGGCCGTCTGGAAGATCGAGGTCGAGGACTTCCCGGCGTTCATCGTCGTCGACGACAAGGGGAACGACTTCTTCCAGGACCCGGCTCCGCAGCCGACGTTCACCAGCATCCCGGTGCGGGGCCCGGGCCTGGGCTGATCCGGCGGCAGCACCCGTGGGGAGCCCCTGGCGCGTCGCCGGGGGCTCTGCCGTTCTCCCGGCCCGGGACGGCCGGGCAACGCCGCCCCCGGCACCGCGACCGGACCGCGTGTCAGTGCGGCACGCAGCCGAACCAGTTCACCGTGGCGCCATCGGCGGTGAAGCCCATGCACCTGATGGTCCTGTCGTGCAGCTTCTCGGTCCGGCCGACCGGGCCGTTCAGGTAGTCCGTCGTGTGGTGGGCCTCGACCAGGTCGTCGATCTCGACGCGGTACCAACGGCGTTCGCCGGACGGCAGGTTGCATCCGTGGGCCGTCAGATTGCGGCTGGGGTCGCCGCTCCAGACGGGCCGTTCGGCGCGGTCGCAGTGGGCTCCGCCCGCGGCGCCGGCGGTGCCGGCTCCCGCGCCCAGCAAGGTCGCCGCGCCTATGGACACCGCCGCGATGGCGCCGAGCAGACCCTTGGGAGTGAAAGACATCGATCGGTCCTCCTGCCAGCCGTGGTGACGGCGGGAATCACCCACCGTCTTGGGCCGATGGTCACACTTATCCGTGATGTCCCGCCCGGCGGCGGGGAGCCCGGTCCCCCGACCCGGTGACGCCGGTGGTGCCAATGGACCCACGGTCCGGAACAACCACCGCGCCCCGATCGCTGACACGGGCATGAGCAACTACCGCATCGAGCACGACTCCATGGGCGAGGTCCGGGTGCCCGTCCACGCCAAGTGGCGGGCGCAGACGCAGCGTGCCGTCGAGAACTTCCCGGTGTCCGGGCAGCGGATCGAGCGGGCGCACATCGAGGCGCTGGCGCGGATCAAGGGCGCCGCGGCGAAGGTGAACGCCGGTCTCGGCGTGCTGGACGAGGACGTCGCGGAGGCGATCCAGGAGGCGGCCCGCGAGGTCGCCGAGGGCAAGTGGGACGAGCACTTCCCGGTGGACGTGTTCCAGACCGGTTCCGGGACCTCGTCCAACATGAACACCAACGAGGTCATCGCCACCCTGGCCACCGAGCGGCTCGGCCGGGACGTGCACCCCAACGACCACGTCAACGCCTCGCAGTCCTCGAACGACGTCTTCCCCTCGTCCCTGCACATCGCCGCCACAGCCGCCGTCACCCACGACCTGATCCCGGCGCTGGAGCACCTCGCCGCGGCCCTCGGGCGCAAGTCCGAGGAGTTCGCGGACGTCGTCAAGGCCGGGCGGACACATCTGATGGACGCGACGCCGGTCACCCTGGGGCAGGAGTTCGGCGGGTACGCGGCCCAGGTGCGGTACGGCGTGGAGCGGCTGCGGGCCTCGCTGCCCAGGCTGGCCGAGCTGCCGCTGGGCGGGACGGCGGTCGGCACCGGGATCAACACGCCGCCCGGTTTCTCGGCCGCGGTGATCGAGGAGGTCGCGCGGGTCACCGGGCTGCCGCTCACCGAAGCCCGCGACCACTTCGAGGCGCAGGGCGCCCGCGACGGGGTCGTGGAGACCAGCGGACAGCTCCGGACCATCGCGGTCGGGCTGACGAAGATCGCGAACGACCTGCGCTGGATGTCGTCCGGGCCGCGCACCGGGCTGGCCGAGATCCGGCTGCCCGATCTCCAGCCGGGCTCCTCGATCATGCCGGGCAAGGTCAACCCGGTCGTCCCCGAGGCCGTGCTCATGGTCGCCGCCCAGGTGATCGGCAACGACGCGACCATCGCCACCGCGGGCGCCGCCGGGAACTTCGAGCTGAACGTGATGCTGCCGGTCATCGCCAAGAACGTGTTGGAGTCGGTCCGGCTGCTCGCGAACGTCTCGCGGCTGTTGGCCGACCGGACCGTGGACGGCGTCACCGCCGACCGCGAACGCGCCCGCGAGTACGCCGAGTCCTCGCCGTCGGTGGTGACGCCGCTGAACAAGTACATCGGCTACGAGGAGGCCGCGAAGGTCGCGAAGAAGTCGCTGGCCGAGCGCAGGACCATCCGCGAGGTCGTGCTGGAGGGCGGCTACGTGGAGCGCGGCGACCTCACGCTGGAGCAGCTCGACGAGGCGCTGGACGTCCTGCGGATGACGCGGCCGTGACGGCCGGCCCCGCCGCGCAGAAGCGTGACGCTCACCGCAGCGTCGTATGTGCACGGCACCTAATATCTGTTCATGGCGGACAACGGAGCGGTGAGACGAGTGGCGGCGGGGCCTGCGACCTACTGGACCCCCGGGAGCCAGATCCTGTGGCGGTACCGGGAGAACGCCGGCGCGCGCTTCCACATCGCGCGGCCCGTCACCGTCGTCCGGGACGACGCGGACCTGCTCGCCGTGTGGATGGCGCCCGGTACGGAGTGCGTGAAGCCGGTGCTCGCCGACGGCACGCCGGTACACGTGGAGCCGCTGGAGACCCGCTACACCAGGCCGCGTTCGGTGCAGCGGGACCGGTGGTTCGGCACGGGCGTGCTGAAGCTGGCCCGGCCCGCCGAGCCCTGGTCGGTGTGGCTGTTCTGGGAGCCGGGCTGGCGGTTCAAGAACTGGTACGTCAACCTCGAGCAGCCGCTGAGCCGCTGGGCGGGCGGGGTCGACTCCGAGGACCACTTCCTGGACATCTCCGTTCACCCGGACCGCAGTTGGCACTGGCGGGACGAGGACGAGTTCGCGCAGGCGCAGCGGGACGGGCTGATGGACCAGGCGACCGCCGAGCGGGTGCGGGCGGCCGGCCGGGCCGCGGTGGAGGTGATCGACGCCTGGGGTCCGCCGTTCTCCGACGGCTGGCAGCACTGGCGCCCGGATCCGTCCTGGACTGTACCGTCACTCCCCGAGGACTGGGACCGTACGCCCGCGCACGTGTCCTCATGAGACCCTTGATGCGCCCCCGGCCCACAACCGTAGGATCGTCCTCCGCAAGAATCCGCAAGGCAACTCCCGGGGTGCGAACCGGGTCTGACCAGACGTCACCGAGGGGCGGCAGGAGTGAGCGAGGGGTACGAGGGCAACACCCCGGCGGGCCCGGCAGGGTTCCCCGGCGGCACAGGCACGGCCTCTGACCACGCGGGAATTCCGTTCCTGGGGCACGTATTCCGGGTATCGGACTTTCGGCGGGACCATGTGCGCGCCCGGCGCGCAGCCCCGGACGGATGGATTCGACGCGCGTGACGGAGCACCCCACGTCCTACGACCGCCCGCAGACGGGCGCCGACCCCGCGGACTCCCGCGGGGCGCTGCTGCGTACTCCGGAGCAGCTCGCCGGCCCGGCCTTACCGGCACAGGCCCGGGCCGACGGACCGCCCTCCGCGCCGGGGGCCACCACGCCCCGCGGCAAGGGGAACAAGGGGAAGGAGCCCCAAGTCAACGGCCCCGAGCACTCCCAGCCCGCCACCGCGCCGACGGACGCGGGACGCCCGCGTCCCGCCCCGGAGGCCATTCCGCCGCAGCCGGGCGCCGAGCAGGAGCGGGGGCCGGGCGGCCAGGACCGCCGCACCGGGCGGGGGCTGCCACCGGGGCGGCCGATGCCGATGCGGCGCGACGGTGACCGGCTCAGGTTCGTCGGGGCGGCGACCCGGCGGATCGCGCGCGGCCTCGATCTGGACGAGATCGTGATGGGGCTGTGCCGGGCGACCGTGCCGACGTTCTCCGACGCGATCCTGGTCTATCTGCGCGACCCGCTGCCGGTGGGCGACGAGCGTCCGGCCGGGCCCGTGGTGCTGCGGCTGCGCCGCACGGACCGGATCCCGGACGAGCGCGACACCGAGGGCCTGGCGCCGCCGCCGTTCCCCGAGCCGGAGCCGGATGCCTCGGCCCTCAGCGAGCTGTCGTCGCTGACCACCGAGCTGTGCGAGGTGCGGCCGGGCGGCGCCCTGAACGAGGTGCTGCGCGGGGTGCGGCCGGTGTTCGCCGACGCGCCCGCGGCCCGGGCGGCGCTGCCCGAGCTGCTCGGCGAGGGCGGCGAGGCGGCCGTGCCGGGCGGCCGGCACGCGATCCTGGCGCCGCTGCGCGGCCGGCGCCGGGTGATCGGCGCCGCGCTGTTCCTGCGGCGTCCGGAGCGGCCGGCGTTCGAGGGGGACGACCTGCTGGTGGCGGCGCAGCTCGCGACGCACAGCGCGCTCGGCATCGACAAGGCGGTGCTGTACGGCCGCGAGGCGTACATCGCCGACGAGCTGCAGCGCACCATGCTGCCGGAGACGCTGCCCCGGCCGACCGGGGTGCGGCTGGCGTCCCGGTACCTGCCGGCGGCGGAGACGGCGCGGGTGGGCGGCGACTGGTACGACGCGATCCCGCTGCCCGGCAGCCGGGTGGCGCTGGTGGTCGGCGACGTCATGGGGCACTCCATGACCTCGGCGGCGATCATGGGCCAGCTGCGCACGACGGCGCAGACGCTGGCCGGTCTCGACCTGCCCCCGCAGGAGGTGCTGCACCACCTGGACGAGCAGGCGCAGCGGCTCGGCACCGACCGCATGGCGACCTGCCTGTACGCGGTGTACGACCCGGTGACGCATCGCATCACGATCGCCAACGCGGGTCATCCGCCGCCCGTGCTGCTGCACCTGGGCGGCCGGGCGGAGGTGCTGCGGGTCCCGCCGGGCGCGCCGATCGGGGTGGGCGGGGTGGACTTCGAGGCGGTGGAGCTGGACGCGCCGGCCGGGGCCACGCTGCTGCTGTACACCGACGGGCTGGTGGAGTCCCGGCTGCGGGACGTGTGGACCGGCATAGAGCAGCTGCGCGAGAAGCTCGCCGCGACCGCCCGGCTCACCGGCCCGGACCATCCGCCGCCGCTCGAGGCGCTGTGCGACGAGGTGCTGGACATGCTCGGCCCGGGCGACCGGGACGACGACATCGCGCTGCTCGCGGCCCGTTTCGACGGGATCGCGCCGAGCGATGTGGCGTACTGGACGCTGGAGCCGGAGAACGCGGCGCCGCGCGAGGCCCGGCGGCTGGCGCGGCGCGCGCTGGCCCGGTGGGGCCTCGAGGAGCTGACGGACTCGGTGGAGCTGCTGGTCAGCGAGGTGGTCACGAACGCGGTGCGCTACGCCACCCGTCCGGTGACGCTGCGGCTGCTGCGCACGGACGTGCTGCGCTGCGAGGTCGGCGACGACGTGCCCCAGTTGCCGCGGCTGTGCCAGGCGCGGGCCACGGACGAGGGCGGCCGCGGGCTGTACCTGGTCAACAAGCTGGCCCGGCGCTGGGGCGCGACCCGGCTGAGCACCGGCAAGGTGGTCTGGTTCGAGCTGAACAGGGCGTGAGCGCACGCGAAGAGGGGCGCCCGGAGTGTTCCGGGCGCCCCTCTTCGCGTGCTCCTACTGGCCGAAGCCGTCGGCGGGGTTGAGCGGGTCCTCGCTGACGGGGGCCGTCGGCGGCTCGCTGGACGGGCTCTGGGACGGCGACTGGGAGGGTGACTGGCTGGGCGAGCGCGACGGGGTCCGGGACGGCGACTGCGACGGCGACTCGGACACCGGCGGTTCGCTGCTCGGCGAGCTGGACGGGGTGTCGGACGGGGACTCGCTGACCGTCGGGGTGTCCGTCGGCTCGACGGCCGCGCCCTGGGTGGTGTCCAGGTCGAACTCGGACTTCTCGGTGACTCCGAAGGTGTAGGCCGCCCAGATCTCGGCCGGCGGGCCGCCGCCGTTGACCCGGCCGCCGCCCATCGCGCCGCTGAGCGAGACGTGGTCGTTCCTCTTGACCGGCTTGCCGTCGCAGCCGGTGCCGCCGGACTTGGCCGCCTCGCCGAACAGGCCGACGGAGGTGACGAGGTCGGGGGTGTAGCCGGTGAACCAGGCCGAGCGGTTGCAGTCGGAGGTACCGGTCTTGCCCGCGACCTCCTGGCCGTTGCGCAGCGGGTTGCCCGCCACGGACGTGCGGGCGGTGCCGTCGTCGACCACGCCGGTGAGCACCGAGGTCACGCTGTCGGCGACCGTGCGGCTGATCACCTGGCTGCCGACGGCGTCGGGCATCTCGACCGAGCGGCCCTTCTGTTCGGCCGACTTCACGATGCCGGGCGTCACCTCACGGCCGTGGTTGGCGAAGGTGGCGTAGATGCCGGCCATCTCCAGCGGGCTGGCGCCCATGGAGCCCAGCGTCTGCGCGGGCACCGCCTGCATGCCCTCGGTGTCCATGCCGAGCTGCTTCGCGGTGCTCATCACCTTTTTCATCCCCACGTCGACGCCCATCTGCGCGAAGACGGAGTTGACGGACTGGTTCATGGCCTGCTGGACGGTGATGGGCCCGTAGTTGCGGTTGTCCTCGTTCGGCGGTGCGAAGCCGACCTTGGCGCCGTGGTCGACGGCCTGGCGGCGGCTGGTGCCGTCGTAGACCGTGCTCGCCTGAATCGTCTTGCCGTCCTGCGTGGTGGCGTTCTGCGCCAGCGCGGCGGCGAGGATGACCGGCTTGAACGTGGAGGCGGGCTGGTAGTCGCGGCGGGTGGCGTTGCTGGTCCAGTGGTCGAAGTAGTTCTTGCCGCCGTACATCGCGACGATCCTGCCGGTCTTCGGGTCCACCGACACCGCGCCGGCCTGGACGTCGCCGTCGACCTTGCGCTTCTTCGGTTCCAGCTTGCTGGTCAGCCGCTCCTTGACGGCCTGCTCCAGCGCGGCCTGCTTCTTGCGGCTGATGTTCAGGGTGATGGTCCAGCCCTGGCTGTCGACCTTGGCCGCCGCGTCGGACCTGGACAGGCCCTCGTCGCGCATCAGCTTCTGGGCGAGCTGGGCGTTGGCGAGCGTGACCAGGTAGCCCTTCTGGCCCTCCATGCCCGGGGCGCCCTTGGGCTCCTTGGGCACCGGGAAGCTCAGGCCGTCGCGCTTCTCCTTGGGCAGCCAGTGCTCCTCGACCATGTTGTCCAGGACGTAGTTCCAGCGCGCCTTGACCAGCCGCTTGCCGGTCGGGGTGGCGGCCGCCCAGTCGTACTGGCTCGGCGCCTGGAGCAGGGCGGCCAGGTAGGCGCCCTGCTGCACGTTGAGGTCCTGGGCGTCGACGCGGTAGTAGGCCTGGGCGGCGGCCTGGATGCCGTAGGCGTTGCGGCCGTAGTAGGAGGTGTTGATGTAGCCGGCGAGGATGTCGTCCTTGGACTTCTCGCGCTCCACCTTCAGCGAGATGACCAGTTCCTTCAGCTTCCGCGAGACGGTCTGGTCCTGGTTCAGGTAGTAGTTCTTGACGTACTGCTGGGTGATCGTCGAGCCGCCCTGTTTGCCGCGTCCGGAGAGGGTGTTGATCAGGCCTCGGGCGGTGCCCTTGAGGTCCACTCCGGGGTCGGTGTAGAAGGACTTGTTCTCGGCGGCCACGAAGGTCCGCTGGACCGCCTTGGGCACCTTGTCCAGGTCCACGATCTCGCGGTTGACCTTGCCGTCGCGGGCCAGGACGCTGCCGTCGCTGTACTTGTAGACGTTGCTCTGCCGCTGGGCGGCGATGTTGCCGGCGGGCACGTCGACCGCCAGGTACAGCGCGACGAAGGCGCCGAAGGACAGCAGGCACAGTCCGAAGAACGTGCCGAGGATCTTCTTCCAGGTGAACAGCCTGCGTATTCGGCCCTTGGCGGGCTTGCCGCCGGGCGCCGCCGCCGCGGAGTCGGCCGTGGACTGCGAGCGGTGGCGCTTGGGCGCCGCGCGGCGACCACCACGCTGTCGCGCTCGTCTCTCTTCCGCTCGTCCCATGAGTCCTACGCTCCCGCTTCCGTCTCAGTGGTCAGCTCCGAAAGCTAACACCCGTCTATATGACAAAGGACGCTCGATCCGCTCTTTTACGGACGTGAGAATCAGCACCCGCCCCACAGGGAACCGACGGTTATCCCTGGCGTTGGGTTGCCCAGCGGCATAAAGTGATATCACTTAGCTAGACGGAAACCAGGCGCCCGGGGAAGTCGGACGCCTTCGAGAACCGGGGGATCCACCGTGCCCGCACCCGACACGTCCGCACCCCAGACGGCCGCGGCCGTCGACGTACCCGAGATGCCCGCGCCGCGCGTGCGCGAGTTCCAGGCCCACAGCATCGGCGGGGGCCTCGCCCTGCTCCTCGGCCTGCTGGGACTCGCCGCCGCCGTGGCCCTGTTCGCCGCCGCCTCGGCGGTGACCGCGGACGGCGCCAAGGCCGGGCTCATCCTGTGCGGCGTCCTCGTCTTCCTCGCCGCCGTGATCGCGATGCGCGGCCTCAACACGGTCGCGCCCGGCGAGGCCCGGGTGGTCCAGCTCTTCGGCCGCTACCGGGGCACGATCCGGCAGGACGGCCTGCGCTGGGTGAACCCCTTCACCTCGCGCACCCGCATCTCGACCCGGGTACGCAACCACGAGACCGCCGTACTGAAGGTCAACGACGCCTACGGCAACCCGATCGAGCTGGCCGCGGTCGTGGTCTGGAAGGTCCAGGACACCGCGCAGGCCACCTTCGAGGTGGACGACTTCGCCGAGTTCGTCGCCACCCAGACCGAGACGGCCGTGCGGCACATCGCCATCGAGTACCCCTACGACGCCCACGAGGAGGACGGCCTGTCGCTGCGCGGCAACGCCGAGGAGATCACCGAGAAGCTGGCCGTCGAGCTGCAGGCCCGGGTGGAGGCGGCCGGGGTCCGGGTCGTCGAGTCGCGCTTCACGCATCTCGCGTACGCCCCCGAGATCGCCTCGGCGATGCTCCAGCGCCAGCAGGCCGGCGCGGTGGTCGCGGCCCGGCGGCAGATCGTGGACGGCGCGGTCGGCATGGTGGAGGCGGCGCTCGCCCGGATCGCCGAGCAGGACATCGTGGAGCTGGACGAGGAGCGGAAGGCGGCGATGGTGTCCAACCTGATGGTGGTGCTGTGCGGGGACCGGGCCCCGCAGCCCGTGCTCAACACCGGGACCCTCTACCAGTGACGGATCCGTCGGAGGAGACGTCCGGGCGACGGCCTCGGCAGCGCAAGCAGGTGCTGCTGAGGCTGGACCCGTCGGTCTACGACGCCCTCGCGCGCTGGGCCGGGGACGAACTGCGGTCGACCAACGCGCAGATCGAGTTCCTGCTGCGCAAGGCGCTCTCCGAGGCGGGGCGGCTGCCGCGGGACACCGGTCCGCTGCCCCGCCGCGGGCGGCCGCCCGCCGGCCCCGCGGCCGGGCCGCCGGCGCCCTGAGGACGGGCCCGCCTCCACACGGAGGCGGGCCCCTCGTCGTTACGGAATCCGGACAATCGGCTCCCACCTGCGTCGCGCCACCGCCTGCCAGCCACTGGACACTCCGCGTATACACGCGACGTATACACCGTGTGTAGAGTGCTGCCATGTCCATCGGTCACACCCTCCTAGGACTCCTGGAGTCCGGCCCCCGACACGGCTACGACCTGAAGCGGGCCTTCGACGAGAAGTTCGGTCACGACCGGCCGCTGCACTACGGCCAGGTCTACTCGACGATGTCCCGCCTGCTGAAGAACGGGCTCGTGGAAGTCGACGGGATCGAGTCGGGCGGCGGGCCCGAACGCAAGCGGTACGCCATCACCGACGCCGGCGTCACCGACGTCGAGCAGTGGCTCGCGACCCCGGAGAAGCCGGAGGAGTACCTCCAGTCCACCCTCTACACCAAGGTCGTCCTGGCGCTGCTGACCCACCGGGACGCGGCCGACATCCTGGACACCCAGCGCTCCGAGCACCTGCGCAGCATGCGCATCCTCACCGACCGCAAGCGCAAGGGCGACCTCGCGGACCAGCTCGTCTGCGATCACGCCCTGTTCCACCTGGAGGCCGATCTGCGCTGGCTGGAACTGACCGCCGCCCGGCTGGACAGGCTCCGCGCGGAGGTGGCCCGATGACCCCTCCCCCGGGCTCCCTGCTCGCCGCCGAGGACCTGCGCAAGGCCTACGGCCCGACGCTCGCGCTGGACGGCGCCGCGTTCTCCATCCACGCCGGTGAGGTCGTCGCGGTGATGGGCCCCTCCGGGTCCGGCAAGTCGACGCTGCTGCACTGCCTCGCCGGCATAGTGCCGCCCGACTCGGGCTCGATCACCTACGCCGGGCGGGAACTCGCCACCATGAACGACGTCGAGCGCAGCGCGCTGCGGCGCAGCGAGTTCGGCTTCGTCTTCCAGTTCGGGCAGTTGGTGCCGGAGCTGACCTGCGTGGAGAACGTGGCGCTTCCGCTGCGGCTGAACGGCACCTCCCGCAAGGAGGCCGAGCGGGCCGCGCTGGGCTGGATGGAGCGGCTCGAGGTGGACGACCTCAGGGGCAAGCGGCCCGGTGAGGTCTCCGGCGGCCAGGGGCAACGGGTCGCGGTGGCGCGGGCGCTGGTCACCGGGCCCCGGGTGCTGTTCGCCGACGAACCGACCGGCGCGCTGGACTCGCTCAACGGGGAGCGCGTGATGGAGCTGCTCACCGACGCGGCCCGCTCCACCAACGCGGCCGTCGTGCTGGTCACGCACGAGGCCCGGGTGGCCGCGTACTCGGACCGCGAGATCGTCGTGCGGGACGGCAGGTCCCGGGACATGGAGCGGGCCGTATGAAGCCGCGCAGGGGGGATCTGCCGCGCGTGCGGGGATGGGCGCGGGGGAGCTTCGGGGACCTCGTCATGGGCGCCCGGTTCGCCGTCACCGGCGGGCGTGAGGGTTGGGTGCGGATGACGCTGACGGCGGTCGGCGTCGGGCTGGGCGTCGCCCTGCTGCTGCTGACCACCGCGCTGCCGAACGTGTTCGCCGCCCGGCACCGGGTCGAGGAGGCCCGCTACGACTACACGTTCTCCAGCACCACCCGCCCCAAGGCCGACGACACCGTGCTGGTCGCCGCGACCGACACGCAGTGGCACTCGAAGGACGTCCGGGGCCGGCTCCTCGAACCCGAGGGCCCGCGGGCGCCGTTGCCGCCCGGGGTCGGCCGCTTCCCCGCGAAGGGCGAGATGGTCGTCTCCCCCGCGCTGCGGGACCTGCTCGCCTCGGACGGCGCCCGGCTGCTGCGCGAGCGGCTGCCCCACCGGGTCGTGGGGACGATCGGCGAGAGCGGGCTGATCGGCTCGCACGAGCTGGCGTACTACGCGGGCGCCGAGGGCCTGGACCCGGACGCGGGCGGCGGCGTCCGGGTGGACCGGCTGGCGCATTTCGGCGATCCGCACCCGACCGTGGAGAAGGCCGACCCGGTACTGCTGCTGATGGTGCTGGTCGTGTTCGTGGTCCTGCTGATGCCCGTCGCCGTGTTCATCGCCGCTGCCGTGCGCTTCGGCGGCGAGCGGCGCGACCGCAGGCTGGCCGCGCTGCGGCTGGTCGGGTCCGACAGCGGGATGACCCGGCGGATCGCCGCGGGCGAGGCGCTGGCCGGGGCCCTGCTCGGGCTGGCCGTCGGCACGGTCTTCTTCCTGATCGGACGTCAGGTCGCCGGTTCGGTGCAGGTGCTGGGCGAGAGCGTGTTCCCCAGCTACCTCGACCCCTCCCCCGCGCTCGTCGCGCTGGTGGCGGTGGCGGTGCCGGCGTCCGCGGTCCTGGTGACCCTGCTCGCGATGCGCGGGGTGGTCGTGGAACCGCTCGGCGTGGTGCGGACGGCCCGGCCGGCCCGGCGCCGGCTGTGGTGGCGGCTGCTGCTGCCGCTGGCGGGCCTCGCGCTGCTGTACCCGATGGTCGGCAAGGGCCGGGACAGCGGCGGCTTCAACCAGTACCTGGTGACCGGCGGCGTCCTGCTGCTGCTGGTCGGCGTGACCGCGCTGCTGCCGTGGATCGTTGAGCGGGTCGTCGCCCGGCTCGGCGCCGGCCCGGTGTCCTGGCAACTCGCGGTACGACGGCTGCAGTTGAGCAGCGGCACCGCGGCCCGCATGGTCAACGGCATCGCGGTGGCGGTGGCCGGCGCGATCGCGCTGCAGATGCTGTTCGCGGGCGTGGAGAGCCAGTACACCAAGGACACCGGCCGCGACCCGAACCGGGCGTCCATGGAGATCACGCTGCCCGACCACCGTGACGTCGCCGCCGCGGGCGAGGCGTTCCGGAAGACCGAGGGGGTGCGGGTGGCGATGGCGCTGTCCACCGCGTCGGTCGGGGAGAAGCGCACGGAACCGGAGAGCCTGGTCGATCTGACGGTCGGTGACTGCGCCGCCCTGCGCGAGGTGGCACGGCTGCCCTCCTGCCGGGACGGCGACGTGTTCCGGCTGCGCAACCCGCACTACGACGCCTCGTACAACGACTCCATCGGCTCCGTCGTACGTCCCGAGCGGCAGCTCTACGTCGACCCGAGCTACTCGGGCGAGCCCGGCCTCGAGGTGCCCTGGCGGGTGCCGGCCGGCCTCAAGCAGGCGTCGTACCGCGAGGACGCGCTGCAGAACGCCGCCAACGGCCTGCTGCTCACGCCGTCCGCGCTGCCGGCGAAGGCCAGGACCGCACTGCACGGCCATGTCTTCGTCCGCATCGACGAGTCGGTGCCCGACGCCCAGGAGTACGTGCGCAACACGGCTGCCCGGGTGGAGCCGGCCGCGGACGTGTTCACCTGGACGGCGACCGAGGAGTCCACGAAGTACACCTCGCTGCGCACCGGCCTGTTCGTCGGCGCGGTCTGCGTGCTGGCGCTGATCGGCGCGAGCCTGCTGGTCTCGCAGCTCGAGCAGCTCCGCGAGCGGCGCAAGCTGCTGTCCTCGCTGGTCGCCTTCGGCACCCGGCGCCGCACGCTGGGCCTGTCGGTGCTGTGGCAGACGGCCGTCCCGATCGTCCTCGGGCTGCTGCTGTCCTCGGTGGTCGGCCTGACCCTCGGCGCGGTGCTGCTGAAGATGACGGCGACACCGGTGTCGGTCGACTGGGCGAGCGTGCTGTCCATGACCGGCGTCGGCGCCGCGGTGGTGCTCGCGGTGACCCTGCTCAGCCTGCCCCCGCTGCTGCGGCTGATGCGGCCCGACGGGCTGCGCACCGAGTAGGCGTCCGGCGGCGTCCCGTGCGGGGCGCCGCCGGGTCCACGGGAGGTGCGGTCAGGCGTCCAGCACCCGCACGGGCAGCGGCCGCAGCTCCTCGCGCAGGGCCGCCGCCAGCTCCTCGTACTCCGCTCCCCTGGCGGCGCCCGCGCGCATGGCGAAGGCGATCCGGCGGCTGGGGGCGGGATCGGCGAAGTAGCCGGTGCGGAGCCGGCTGCCGCGGGTCGTCTCGACCTTCAGGGCGGTGCGCGGCAGCAGGGTGCAGCCGAGGCCGCCCGCGACGAGCTGCACCAGCGTGGAGAGACCGGCGGCCGTGGTGGTTACCGGCGCGTCCTCCCGCCCGGCCTCGCGGCAGATGTCCAGCGCCTGGTCGCGCAGACAGTGCCCCTCGTCGAGCAGCAGCAGGTTCAGTTCCCGCAGCGCCTCGCGCGGGATGCCCTCGCGGCCGCCGAGCCGGTGGTCGGGCGGCGTGACGAGCGCGAAGTCCTCGTCGAACAGCGGGAGTTCGGTCACCCCGGGGACGCCGAGCGGCACGGCGAGCAGCAGCAGGTCCAGGCGGCCGGACTGCAGGCCCTCGACGAGGCTGGCGGTCTGCTCCTCGTGCACCTGCAGGTCGAGGTGCGGGTACCGCTCGTGGACCAGGCCCAGCACGGTGGGCAGCAGGTACGGCGCGACGGTCGGGATCACCCCGAGGCGCAGCACCCCGGTGAACGGCGCCCGGACCGCCTCGGCCTCCTCCAGCAGCGCCCCGACCTCGTCCAGCACCGCCTTGGCCCGTACGGCCAGCCGCTCGCCGGCAGGCGAGAGCAGCACCTTGCGGGTCGTACGCTCGAGGAGGGTCACGCCCAGGATCTCCTCCAGCGCCGAGACCGCGCCGGACAGGGCGGGCTGGCTCATCCCGATGGCGGCGGCCGCGTCCCGGAAGTGCAGGTGCTCGGCCACGGCCGCGAAGGCACGGAGCTGGGACAGGCTGGGCTGGCGCCGTTTTCCGCTACTGACGGTCACTGATAGATACCTCCGATCAACACGACCGAGTGTAGCTATTTCCCGTATCAATGCACCCTGTGCCAACATCGGGAAAGTCCAACCCATGGGTAGCACCCGCGATCCGGGTGCTGCCTCGCTGCAAGGAGAGCGTGTGCTCACTGTCGGTGACAAGTTCCCCGAGTTCGAACTGACCGCCTGCGTCTCGCTGGAGAAGGGCAAGGAGTTCGACACGATCAACCACAAGACCTACGAGGGCAAGTGGAAGATCGTTTTCGCCTGGCCCAAGGACTTCACCTTCGTGTGCCCGACCGAGATCGCCGCGTTCGGCAAGCTGAACGACGAGTTCGCCGACCGCGACGCCCAGATCCTCGGCTTCTCCGGTGACTCCGAGTTCGTCCACCACGCCTGGCGCAAGGACCACGACGACCTGCGTGACCTGCCCTTCCCGATGATGGCCGACTCCAAGCACGAGCTGATGCGCGAGCTGGGCATCGAGGGCGAGGACGGCTTCGCCAAGCGCGCCGTCTTCATCGTCGACCAGAACAACGAGATCCAGTTCACCATGGTGACCGCCGGTTCCGTCGGCCGTAACCCCAAGGAGGTCCTGCGGGTCCTCGACGCCCTGCAGACGGACGAGCTGTGCCCGTGCAACTGGAGCAAGGGCGACGAGACGCTCGACCCGGTCGCGCTGCTGGCCGGTGAGTGACCCATGTCGCTCGACTCGCTGAAGTCCCGCGTCCCGGACTACGCCAAGGACCTGAAGCTCAACCTGGGCTCGGTCATCGGCAACTCCGACCTGCCGGCCCAGCAGCTCTGGGGCACGGTGCTGGCGACCGCCATCGCCTCCCGTTCCCCGATCGTGCTGCGTGAGCTGGAGCCGGAGGCGAAGGCGAACCTGTCGCCGGAGGCGTACACGGCCGCCAAGGCCGCCGCCGCGGTGATGGCGATGAACAACGTCTTCTACCGCACCCGGCACCTGCTGTCCGACCACGAGTACGGCACCCTGCGCGCCGGTCTGCGGATGAACGTCATCGGCAACCCGGGCGTGGAGAAGGTCGACTTCGAGCTGTGGTCCTTCGCGGTCTCCGCGATCAACGGCTGCGGCATGTGCCTCGACTCGCACGAGCAGGTGCTGCGCAAGGCCGGCGTCGAGCGCGAGGTGGTCCAGGAGGCGTTCAAGATCGCGTCCGTGGTCCAGGCCGTCGGCGTGACCCTCGACGCGGAGGCGGCTCTGGCCCAGGCGGCCGAGTAACCCGCTCCCGAACACCGCGGCCCCCGCCCATCCGATGGGCGGGGGCCGCGGTGCGTTCAGTGATGTGACAAGAACTACTCGTTCCGAGCTGCGACCGATCGACCGGCCCGGGGGCCTGAGTACCGGTACTCAGGCCCCCGGGCGTCGCCTACGGAAGGCTGCAGGACATGACCACCCCCCGCACACCGCCGACGCCCGCCCTGCGGCGGCTGCTGGGCGCCGCCGTCACCGGAGCGGTCCTGGCCGCCGGCGCCCTGGCCTACCTCTCCTGGACCGTCCGGCGCAGCGGCCGGATCTGCGGGACGGCCGACGGCGTCTGCGTCACCGGATGGAACCTGACGGCCGTCCCGCTGCTGTTCGCGGTCTCCCTGGCCGTGCTGCTCGTCGTCTACGAGCGGCTGGGCATCGGGCCACGGCTCGCCCTCGTCCCGCCGACGCTCCTGCCGGCGCCCGTCCTGCTGGCGGCGGCGCACGCGTCGGCGGGCTGGTGGGCCGTCGCCCTCACGGGCGGGGCCTGGTCATACTGCGTCGCGCTCGCCGCCGGG
Source organism: Streptomyces sp. NPDC038135 (assembly GCF_055601245.1). Taxonomy (NCBI): domain Bacteria; kingdom Bacillati; phylum Actinomycetota; class Actinomycetes; order Kitasatosporales; family Streptomycetaceae; genus Streptomyces; species Streptomyces sp. NPDC038135. Next base: position 383,933 of record NZ_JBVJXS010000001.1, read on the forward strand.
AGCCGGTACCGCCTCCCGGCCGTCGCGGCCTGCGTCGGGCTGCTCCTCGCCGCCCTGGTCGTCCTCTACGGCTGAGGGCTCGTCCGGGGCGGCCTCCACCTCCGCCGAGTAGGCGCGCAGGTACCCCACCACCGTGTTCGTCACCGCCACCAGCGGTACGGCCACCACCGCGCCGCCGATGCCGGCCACCATGCCGCCGGCCGCCACCGTCAGGACGACGGCGAGCGGGTGGACCCGGACCGCGCGGCCCAGGATGAAGGGCTGCAGGACGTGGCCCTCGATCTGCTGGACGGCGAGGACGACCACGAGGGTCATCAGCGCGGTGAAGACGCCCTGCGTCACCAGGGCCACGATCACCGCGAGCGCGCCGGAGGCGACGGCGCCGACCAGGGGGATGAACGAGAACAGGAAGATGAAGACGGCCAGCGGTACGGCCATCGGCACGTTGAGGAAGTAGATGCCGATGCCGATGAATATGGCGTCGATGAGGGCCACCAGCACCGTGCCCCGGACGTAGGCCGTCAGGGTGCGCCAGGCGCGCGGGCCGGCGCCGGCCACGCCCGGGCGGGCCGCGGCGGGCACCAGCTTCAGGAACCACTGCCAGATGCGCTTGCCGTCGTAGAGCAGGAACAGTGTCGAGAAGAACACCAGCAGGATGCCGGTGAGCGCCTCGACGACGACCTGAACGCCTTCCAGGCCCGCGGACGTTATCTGGTCGGTGTTCGCTCCGATGGCCTCGCGGAGGTTCTTGGCGATCTGGTTGATCTGCTTGTCGGTGACGTGGAAGGGGCTCTTCAGCAGCCAGTTGCGCAGGTCGTCGATGCCGCTCTGGATCTGGCTGGAGAGGGTGTCGATGTTCTCCATGACCTGCCAGGTCACGAACCAGCCCATCAACCCGATGACGACGAAGCCGAGGATCGCGGTCAGCGCGGTCGCCGGGCCGCGCGGCACCCCGTGCCGGGTCAGCCGGGCGACCGTCGGCTGGAGCAGCGCGGTGACCAGCAGGGCGATGACGAAGGTGAAGACGACGAGCTGGATGGCGCTGATGACCCGCATCAGGACCCACACGGTGCCGGCCAGGACCAGCAGGCGCCAGCCCGCCTCGGCCGCGACCCGCACACCCCAGGGCACGGCCTGCGCCGGGTCGGGCCGTGGTCCGGCCGGTGCGGCGGGCCGGGGGACGGACGGCACCGGATCGGCGGCCCGGTCGGCCCTGCGGCCGGGCTTCCGGCCGACAGCGGGGTCGGACCCGGACCCGGTGTCCTTCTCCACTTCGGCGCGGCGCTCGTCCAACCGCTCACTCATCTCGGTCAGTCCGGCACCCAGCCGGCCCAGCCACCCTGGCACTCGCGACATGATCCGTCCTCTTCCCCCGCCTCCCGGGTGTACGCCACCGCTCACCCGGGAGCAGTTCGCGTACGACCGTACAGTGCGAAAGCCCCTCCTCGTAGGACGAGGAGGGGCTGCGCGGGGTTGAGCGGGGGCCGCCGGCCTAGTACCAGCTGTTGGCCTGCCAGAACGACCAGGCGCCACAGGGGCTGTGGTACCGCTCGTTCATGTAGTTGAGGCCCCACTTGATCTGGGTCGCCGGGTTGGTCCGCCAGTCGGCGCCGGCGGAGGCGTACTTGCCGGCGGGGAGAGCCTGGAAGAGACCGTAGGCGCCGGACGAGGCGTTGACCGCCTGGTAGTTCCAGCTCGACTCGTGGTTCACGATGTTGCTGAAGCACTGGAACTGGTCGGCCGCCACCATCTGACGCGCCATCGCCTGGATCTGCGCCACGGAGTAGCTGCTCTGCACCGGGAAGCTGGAGGAGTCCCGGGTGGAGCGGGTGGCCGCGGCCTTGGCCTCGGCGCGCTCCTTCGCGGCCGCCTCGGCCGCCTTCTCGGCGGCCGCCTTCTTGGCGACCGCGGTCTCGGCGGCTGCCTTGCGGGCGGCCTCCTCGGCGTCCTTCTTGGCGCTCGCGTCAGCGGCGATGGCCTGCGCGTCGGCCTGCTGCGTCAGGGACGCGGTCTGCACCTGGGCCTGCTGACCCGCGGGTATGTCCGCGAGGAGCGTGGTGTCGGCTGCTGCCGTCGCCTCGGCGTCGTTGTTCTGCGCGGTGCTGCCCGAGGCAACACCGACGACGCTTCCGACGGCGGTGACCGCGGTGGCCGAGGCCACTGCGAATCCCCGGACCGAAATCCGGCTCACACGGTTTCCTTCCAGCATCGCCCGCTTCGGTGACCCTGGCGGACGCAATCGTGCCCTTGACACTGGCCTCCCAACTGCGGGGTCACGGGAGGCGCGGGCCCGGTGGGCAACTCCCCTGCGGGGAGCGCCGCGTGGTGCGCGGGCGGCATACGACGACGCTGTTGAGTTGGGGTGGTGCTGCTGTGGTGCCGTACCGCTGGGGGTACAGGTGTGCCGTATGCGGGGCCTGACAGGAGTGAGACTCTGCCGTAACCAGACACCGGGTGGCAATTCCGAGTTGCGTGTGAAAGCTCACACCTCGTTTGGCCCAGGGGTTTTCAGGAAACCCCCACACGCGAAGGCGCCGCCCGGCTAGGCTCTTGGCCTTTGCCGGACGGCGCCTACGGGACCACTCCCGTCAGATGTGGCCCTCTTCGAGCATTTCGGTCACAAGGGCCGCGATCTGGGACCTCTCGGACCGGGTCAGCGTGACGTGGGCGAAGAGCGGATGCCCCTTCAGCTTCTCGACCACGGCCACGACACCGTCGTAGCGGCCGACCCGCAGGTTGTCCCGCTGGGCGACGTCATGGGTCAGAACGACCCGCGAATTGGCGCCGATCCGGGACAGAACGGTCAGCAGTACGTTCCGCTCAAGGGACTGCGCCTCGTCGACGATCACGAAGGCGTCGTGCAGGGAGCGGCCCCGGATGTGGGTCAGGGGCAGGACCTCCAGCATGCCCCGGGCGGTGACCTCCTCGATGACCTCGCGGCTGGTGACGGCGGAGAGCGTGTCGAAGACGGCCTGGGCCCACGGGCTCATCTTCTCGGCCTCGGAGCCCGGCAGATAGCCGAGCTCCTGGCCGCCGACCGCGTACAGCGGCCGGAAGACCATCACCTTCTGGTGCTGACGGCGCTCCAGGACCGCCTCCAGGCCCGCGCACAGCGCGAGCGCCGACTTGCCGGTGCCGGCCCGGCCGCCCATCGAGACGATGCCGACGTCCGGGTCGAGCAGCAGGTCGAGCGCGATGCGCTGCTCGGCGCTGCGGCCCTTGATGCCGAACGCCTCCCGGTCGCCGCGCACCAGCCGGACGTTGCCCTCGGCGGTGACCCGGCCGAGCGCCTTGCCGCGCTCCGACTGGATGGTCAGGCCGGTGTGCACGGGGAGGCCGGAGGCCTCCGGGACGTACACGTGCCCTTCCTCGAAGAGGACGTCCACCTGTTCGGCCGGGAGCGTCAGTTCGGACATCCCGGTCCAGCCGGAGTTCTCCGTGATGGCGAGCTCGGCCCGGTACTCCTCGGCCAGCAGGCCGACCGAGGAGGCCTTGATCCTGAGCGGCAGGTCCTTCGAGACGACCGTGACGTCGTATCCCTCGGCCTGCAGATTGCGGGCCACCGCGAGGATGCGCGAGTCGTTGTCCCCCAGGCGGTAGCCGGTGGGCAGCACGCTGGGGTCCGAGTGGTTGAGCTCGACACGGACGGTTCCACCCAGTTCGCCGATCGGGATGGGGGCGTCGAGGCGACCGTGCTTCACCCGGTAGTCGTCCAGCAGGCGCAGCGCCTGGCGGGCGAAGTAGCCGAGTTCGGGATGGTGCCGCTTGGCCTCCAGTTCCGTGACCACGACGACGGGGAGCACGACCTCGTGCTCCTCGAAGCGGGTCAGGGCGTTGGGGTCGGCCAGCAGGACGCTGGTGTCGAGAACATAAGTGCGCCGATCTGGCTTGTGGCGCTTTGTGCTGGTCACCACGGAAGGACGTACCCCCTCGGATGAGGTCGGGGAGCGACGAAGCGGAAGCCGGGCCGGGAGGGCGGGAGCATTGCGACCGGTCCCCGGCCCCCGCGCAGGACGGGCCGGACACCGGACCTCCGCGGCTGCTTCCGTACGGTGACCGCACGGTCGGGCTGGTGCAAAGGGCCTCCCGGGCGGACGGCCCCGTGCCGCCCGCTGAGATCCGACACCCGTGGTTCGGGCGTCGACCTGCTTCCCTTATGCCCGGCGAAAAGCGCCGCCATGCAGAAGTGGCCGACAGCGCACCGGTGAACTCCTTGTTACTTCCCACCCAACCGGGGTATACGGGACGCCCCGCCGGCGTGGTGGCCGACGGGGCGTGAGGTGTGCGCGGCGGGCCGCGTCAGCCGCCGTAACGGCGGTGACGTGCGGCGTAGTCGCGCAGCGCGCGCAGGAAGTCCACCTTGCGGAAGGCCGGCCAGAAGACTTCGCAGAAGTAGTACTCGGAGTGGGCGGTCTGCCAGAGCATGAATCCGGACAGCCGCTGCTCACCGCTGGTGCGGATGACGAGGTCCGGGTCGGGCTGGTCACCCGTGTAGAGGTGACGGCCGATCATGTCTACGTCGACGGACTCGGCGAGGCTCTCCAGCGAGGCGCCCTTGTCCTGGGCGTCGAGGAGCATGGAGCGCACGGCGTCGGCGATCTCCTGGCGGCCGCCGTAGCCGATGGCCACGTTGACCACTATCCCGTCCACGTGGGCGGTGGTCTCCTCGGCCTCCTTGAGGACGCCCTGCATCCCGGCGGGCAGCAGGTCGCGGGTGCCGACGTGGTGGACCCGCCAGCGGCCGTCGGCGGCGAGGGTGCGGACGACGTCCTCGATGATGCCGAGGAGCGGGACCAGCTCCTCCTGCGGACGGTCGAAGTTGTCGGTGGACAGCAGCCACAGGGTGACGACCTCGACGTCGGTCTCGCTGCACCAGCCGAGGAACTCCTCGATCTTCTCGGCACCGGCCCGGTGGCCGTGGACCGTGGTGGAACCGGCCGCCTTCGCCCAGCGGCGGTTGCCGTCCATGATGACGCCGATGTGCTTGGGCACCTGAGCGTGGTCCAGGTGACCTTCCACCCGGCGCGCGTAGAGCCCGACGAGCAGGCCACGCAGCTTGTCGCGCAGGTTCACGGGAGAGGTCCTTCGGGGGTTCGGGCGGGTTTCGAGGGTACCGCCGCCGGCGGCTCGCCCCCCCGGAGCGGGGACGCCGGCCCTCCGCCGAGCGGTTCCCGAAGAAAAAACGGGCCGGTCCGTGGGGGGGAGACGGACCGGCCCGAGGGGGGGTTTCCACCATAACCCTTCGTGAGGGCGGACGCGTGCATCGGCGCCCCACAACTACTCTCCGGAATCAGTCGGCGACGGCGAGGTGTGCGCGGAACGCCGGATTCTGGGGTGTTCCATGGCCGGTTCACAGCGGATTCCCAGGAAATCCGGGGCCGATCGGCGAGATCAAGAGGGTTTGGGCCGTCTTGGTGAACGTTCGGCGAGTTGTCCCGGGGTCCCTCCGACGGGCTACCCCGCGAGCGAACGGCGGCTTGACGCCACCGCGGCACGTCGGCCGGGCGTCGCGGCACCGCGCAGCCCCCTCCACTGCGCGGTGCCGCCCGCGCAGCTTTGCTGACGCGAATTACCTTGGCCTGAACCTACGTGACGGATGAGACGCATGTGAACCGCCCCCGATAACGATGTGGAAACCCCGGGCGAAGCGCGGGTGAACCGATGACGGAAAAGCCCGGTTTCCCCTGTTTCTCAGGAGGCCGGCTTCCGGACATCGAAGAGGTGCCGGGCGCTGTGCGCCACGAACGGCCCCTCCTTCCCGATCCGCTCGTGCAGGGCGCGGAGTTGGGGCTCGTACGCCTCGACGGTGAAGCCCGGGACCATCCAGACCACCTTGCGCAGGAAGTGCACGACGGCCGCGATGTCGTGGAACTCCATCCGCAGTCGCTCCGCCCGCAGATCCACCACCTCGAGCCCGGCCGCCTCCGCGTCCTTCCGCTCGCCCTCGGGATCACGGGCCCGGCGCACGGACTCCGGCTGCGGCCCGAGGAAGTACTCCACCAGCTCGAACGCGCTGCCGGGTCCGACATGCTGGGCGAAGTACGTACCGCCCGGCCGCAGCACCCGCGCGATCTCCGCCCAGTGCGGGGTCACCGGGTGCCGGCTGAGCACCAGGTCGAAGGACGCGTCGGCGAACGGCAGCGGCGCGTCGTCCGGGGCCGCCACCACGACCACGCCGCGCGGCCGCAGCAGGGCGGTCGCCTTCGCCGCGTTCGGCGGCCACCCCTCCGTGGCGGCGACCAGACGCGGCCGGCCCGTCCCCGCACCGGCCAGGGCGAAGTCGAGCACCTCCCCGCCCCCGGTCTGGAGGTCCAGCGCGGACTCGGCCCGCCCCAGCCGCTCCCCCGCCGCACGGGCGTACCCCCAGGAGGGCCGCGCCTCGCGGGCCCGCCCCTCGAACCAGGAGAAGTCCCAACCCTCGGTGGGCACGGCCGCGCCCTCGGCCACGAGGTCCTCGAACGAGCGGGCGGAGCGGTTCTCTGTCATGAACGCCATCGTGACAGCCCCGTTGTCATGGGGTCCTGCTAATTTCCGCGTCCATGACGAACTCACCCGCCGGCAGCCCCGCGGAAGAGAAGGACATCCTGCGCGCGAGCCTGGACCGCCACCGGGACGCCGTGCTCTGGAAGCTCGACGGCCTGGACGACGAACAGCTGCGGCGCCCCATGACACCGACCGGGACCACCCTGCTCGGCCTGGTCAAGCATCTGGCCTCGGTGGAGTACGGCTGGTTCGTGGGCACGTTCGGCGGCGAGGTGGAACCCCTGTGGTTCGACCCGTACACGGACGAGGACCTGCGGATCGCCCCCGACGAGACGACGGGCCGCATCGTCGACTTCTACGGCCGCGCCCGGACCGCCGCCGACCGGATGATCGCCGAGCTGCCCCTGGACGCCCTGGGCCGCCCCGCCTGGCGGGACCGGCCCGTCTCCCTGCGCTGGACCCTCGTCCACATGACCACGGAAACAGCCCGGCACGCCGGCCACATGGACATCATGCGGGAACTGATCGACGGGGCCACGGGCGACCACCGCCCGGCGGCCGGCTGACCACCGGGGGCCGGTGCGGTGTCCCGTCACCGGCCCTGCGCGGGAGGGTTCCGGAGGGCGAGCACGGCGAACACGTCGTCGCCGTCCCGGTCCGTGCCGACGTGCTGGAAGCCGTGCTTCTCCAGCAGGCGGACGGACGCGGTGTTCCCGGAGAAGGGGTCGGCGTACAGCGGCCGGACCCGCTCCAGCTCCAGGAAGAGGCCGAGGGCGCGCGTCCCCACCCCGCGCGCCCAGTACGGGCGGCCGAGCCAGTAGCCGACGAATCTGCGCCCGTCCTTCGCGGTCCAGGAGACGACGCTGCCGGCCACCTCGCCGTCGACGGTGACCGTGCGCACCAGGCTGTCGGGGTCGCGGAGGATCCGCTCCCGCCAGTGCTTCAGGAAGGCGTCCAGCGGCCGGGGGGTGAACTTCGACCGCCGGACCGCCTCCGGGTCGTTCTCGTAGGCGTGCAGGACGAGGAGGTCGTCGTCCACCACCTCGCGCAGACGCACATCGCCGTGCCTCACATCGCTGTGTTCGTCGGTCATGCGGTGCAGTGTGGCAGCCGCCACTGACAACGCCGTCCGCCTCCCGCGGCTCCGCCGGGACGACTCCTTCACGTGCGCGCCCGTCAGCGCTTCGCCCGTCCTCCGGCGGGTACGGTCACCGCGGAGGTGGGCTCGGGATGACGCGGTGGCGGGACGGGCGGGGGCGGCTGGTGGTCCGGCCGGCCGGGGGCGGGGCGGCGGTCACGGTCCCGCTGGAGACGGCGACGTCCTACCGGGCGCGGACGAGGGGGCTGCTGGGCCGTGACTCGCTCGCCGGGGCGATGCTGCTGTCCCCCGCGAGCAGCGTGCACACCTTCCGCATGCGCTTCCCCATCGACGTCGCCTACCTCGACCGCGGCCTCACCGTCCTGGCCGTCCGCACGATGAGCCCCGGCCGCCTGGGCCTGCCCCGGCTCCGGTCCCGCCATGTGCTGGAGGCGGAGGCGGGGGCCATGGCGGGGTGGGGGCTGGTGGCGGGGGCGCGGGTCGAGATCGCGGTGGAGCCGGCGTAGGCGCGGGGTCTCGGTTCGGGGTCTCGGGTTCCGGGCGGGGCCTGTCAGCCGTCGGTGCGGGGGAAGGACACCTCCACGCGGCGGTTCTTCTTCCTGCCCGCCTCGGTCGAGTTGTCCGCGATCGGGTACTGCTCGCCGTAGCCGCGCACCTCGAAGGTGACGTTCGGGTCGTTCAGGTCCTGGTCGAGCACGGCCTGCACGGCGTTGGCGCGCTGCCGGGACAGGACGTCGCCGTGGGCGGAGGAGCCGAGGTCGTCGGTGAAGCCGAAGACGCGGACCCGGGTCGCGTGCTGCTTCTCGATCTCGTCGACGATGGTCGCGATACGGGCCTTCGCCTCGCCGCTCAGCTTGGCGCTGTCCTTGCCGAAGAGGACCTCGGCCTGCAGAGCGAAGGTGACGTCGGCGTTGGTGTCCTCGCGCCGCTCGTCCCCGCTCTGGTCCTCCACGACCGACTTGATGTCCAGCACCTTGGGCTCGGCGAGGGTGGCCCCCTCGGGGAGCTTGAGATCCGGATCGGTGGGGTCCACCTTCACAGGCGCAGTGGCGGAGGGTTCCGTGCCCGGGGGGTCGCTGGGGGAGGTGTCGTCGGCACGGGCCAGCGAGAGGTTGGCCGCGGCGAGGAGGACGGCTGTGGTGAGGGTGAGGGTGAGGCGGGGTGTGGTGGTCACTTCGGCCTCACCCGGAGATCTGGATGGAGGCGCTGGAGAAGGTCGGCAACTGGAAGCTGACCTGGGCTGTGCCCGCAGGTGGTGCGGGGAACTGCATGAAGATGGGGACGGTGTCACCACTCTTGACAGTCTGCACGCCGGTCGTGGTCAGCGGGCGCCCTTCCGTGTCACGGAGCACGTAGTACCGCTTCCTGCCCTTCGAGTCCACCAGCGTGGCGCCGCCGAAGGACTGGCCGTTCTTCATGATCTCGGTCTCGTTGCCGCTGAGTTGTGACGAGAGAACCGCGTCCTTACCACCGTCGTTCTTGAGTTGCGCGTTAACGGTGACGAAGCCGCCGGCGTCACGCTCCGCCGACGTGATCGACAAGGACAAGCCGTCCGGACCTCGCAGCTCGGCCAACGGCTCGGCGGACTGGCCCTCCTGAGCACTCGGCCGGGAACCGCCGCTCTTTGAAGCGGACGTCGAAGTATCCGGCTTGGCGTCATCGCCACTGCCACCGCAGGCGGCCGCACCGAGCACCAGACCGGTCGACAGGGTGAGCGCGAACAGCCCCCTGCGGGCCTGCGCAGCGAACCGAATGCTCATGACTCTGCTTCCTTCTCGATCGTCGTGCGCTTGTCAGTCGGCCAGGTGAACATCGAAGAGGTCCTGGGGTTTCGGCAGCCCCGCTCGGTCGTCCGGATCCGGTTCCCAATCCTTCCCACCCTTGCAGGTGAGGCGGGGCAGCACATCAGTCGTGTCGTCCTCACCGGGAGGATCGAACCCGCACAGGGGCTCGATGACCGCTGTCGCGGACTTGGTCGACTTGATGTTCTCGGTCCCGGGCACGACGGAGTCTCCGACCGTCTTGTCGGTCTGGACTTCGACCGTGTATCGGAGCAGCTCGGGGTCACAGGAGTTGACGTGGGCGTCGTTCTCCGCGGCCAGTTGTTCGGCTCGCCAGCACGGATCGTCGACGCCTTTGCCCTCGAAGATGTCCGCCCACTTGGTGGGGTCCGACAGGGCGTCCACCCACATGCCGACGAGCTGGTCCCGTGCCTCCTGAGCCGCTGCGAGCGCTGCCGCGTCGGCTGCGGTCTGGGCTCCGCCCCGGTTCACCGCGGCCTGACCGACCGCAAGGTAGGCGAACGCAAGAAAGAGCAGGCCTGCCACCACCGTGATGTAGATGGGGAAGGCCTGCCCTGAGTCGCCGTGGACTCGCCGGTCGATCAGGTGATTTCCGTGATCTTGGTCTTGATCTTGTCGAGAATCGTCTTGCCGATATCCGTACCGGTGATCGCCAAGACGATCGCGACCACGACCGCGATGATGCCCAGATACTCGACGGCCGTCTGTCCCTTGTCCCCGGCCCGTCGCTGAATCGCTGCGACCGTCGTGTTCTTCCAGCCGTTCACACGCACTTTGGTCGCCACAGCCGTTTTCAGCAACAGATCGCTCACGGTGTTTCCCTCCGCCTTCGCTTCCGACCCCGGAAACGTAAGCCCCGACAAGGTGCCCCTCTAAGGGCCCCAGGACCCATTCCCGGGCCCAGCCCCGCCCCCGGTCGGCCATTTCAGGCCACCCCCAGCCACTTGGCGGCCGCCTGGGACCTCGTCGTGCTGTGGAGTTTGGCGAAGATGCGGTTGATGTGGTTCTTGACGGTCTTCTCGCTGATGAAGCAGGCGGCAGCGATCTGCTGGTTGGTCATGCCGGACGCGATGAGGTCCATGATCTCCGCCTCCCTGCCGCTCAGTTGGAACCGCGACCGATAAGACTGTCCCACATCCGGTTGCAGTTGCGAAAGGTTTTGGGGTGGAACGAGGCCCAGAAAAGGCGGCAGTTCCGGCTTCGCATGTGCAGGTGCACTCTCCCGCACCCCGTTCACCAGCGCCCGCGCCGCTCCCGGCGTCACATGCGGCCGTCCCTCGCGTACGTCGCGCACCGCCCTCACCAGTTGCTCCGTCGTGAACTCACCGTGCACCAGGTAACCCCCCGCCCCCAGCCGCAGCGCCTCCCGTACGGTCTCCGTCTCGTGGCTGTACGTCAGCATCATGACCGGGGCCAGGCGTACCAGGTGGGGCAATGCCGAGATTCCGTCGACTCCGGGCATGCGGACGTCCAGGAGGACGACGTCGGGGCGGTGGACCAGTGCCGCCTCGTACGCCTCGCGGCCGTCCGCCGCCTCCGCCACCACCGTGGTGTCCTCACGGTCGGAGAGGAGGGCGGTGAGGCCCGCGCGGATGACCGGGTTGTCGTCGGCCACCACGAGGCGGAGGGGGGCCGTGACGGTGCCCGGCGGGAAGTCCGGGCCGGGGTTCAGGTGCTGCATCGGGTGCCTCCTCTCGGGCTCAAGGACTCAGGCTTTCTCGGGTGTGGCGTCGGGTCTCGCGGGCCCAGAGGGCTGCGCGGGTCCAGCGGACTGCGCGGGTCGCACCGGCTGCCCGGACGGCGGCGGCAGGCCGGACACCGCTGGCTGTCCGGACCGCACCGGCTGCCCCGACAACGCCGACTGCCCCGGTACCGCCGGCTGCCCGGACACCGCTGGCTGCCCGGGCCGCACCGGCTGCCCCGACCGCGCCGGCTGCCCGGACACCGCTGGCTGCCCGGACCGCGCCGCCTGCCCCGGCACCGCCGACTGTGCCGGACGCAGAGGCAGTTCCACCCTGACCTCCGTGCCGCGGGCGTTGCCGCCGCGGCCGATGCGGATGCGGGCCCCCGCCGCGGCGGCGCGCTCGACCATGCCGAGCAGGCCGAAGTGGCCGGCGCGGCGCAGGGCGTCCAGTGTCGTGCCGGAGGGCAGGCCGTCGCCGTCGTCGTGGACGGACAGGCGGAGCAGATCGCCCTCGACCCCCGCGGTCAGCTCCACGCGGGTCGCCGACGCGTGGCGGTGGGCGTTCTCCAGCGCCTCCGTTGCGATGGCGAGGAGGTGGCGGGCGAGGGGTGCGGCCAGGGGCGGGAGGGGGGTCCGGGGGTCGTCCGTCCGGCGGCAGGTCACCGGCAGGCCGGTGCGGGCGGCGAAGTCCGTGGCGCGGGACGTCACCTGGGCCCAGAGGTCGGTGCGCGGCGCCGCCGGGGAGTCGTCGCGGCGCAGGTCCTCCAGGAGCTCCCGGGACTCCGCCGCCGCCCTGCGGGCCGAGCGGGACACCAGGTCGGCCTGGCGGCGGACCCGGGCCGGGTCCGGGGCGCCGGCCGACGCGGTCGCCGCCAGGCCGTCGGCCGCGAGGGCAACGCCGTACAGGGTCTTGGCCACCGAGTCGTGCATCTCGCGTGCCAGCCGCGCACGTTCGGCGTGCACCGCCTCCGTCGCCGCCAGGCGGGCCTGCACCGCGGTGAGCGCCTGCGTCGCCGCGCCGTAGCGGAGCATCAGGTTGCGCAGGGTCGAGCCCATCGCGCCGGTGACGACGCACAGGCCGGGCAGCAGCAGGGACTCGGCGACGCCCGCCCGCTGGTCGGCCTGGAGGGTGGCGTGGACCAGCAGCAGGATCAGGGACTGGAGCGAGGCGAAGCAGGCCGCGCCCCGCCAGCCGTAGACCAGGCCGGCGAGCAGCGGGGTGCAGACGCTGACGTAGGCGAGGGTGGTGTCCGGGCCCGCGGAGACCAGCGGGAGGGAGCCGAAGAGGGTGTCGGCGGCCAGCAGGCTGGGGTGGCGCAGCAGCAGGGGTCCGAAGCGTTCCCAGTCGCGGAACAGCACGTAGGACACCATGAAGGTGACGACGACGGCCGCGCCGACCAGGCGGACGCCCAGGCCGGGGGACGCGTTGAGCAGGGCGGCCGGGGCCGCGAGGACGATCATGGCGAGGCGGAACCCGAAGACCTGCCTGCACATCGCCTGCAGGGCGCGGACCTGCAGCTTCTCGGGGTCGGGTGAGGGCGGGTACGCCCGGCCGCCCACCGGGTGCGCGTCGCCGCCGGCGCCGTCGGCGGGGCCGCGGCCGGTGTCACCGCCCGCCGCGGGCCGTCCGGCCCCGGCGCCCGGGCCCGCGTCCTCCGCCCGGCCGCGCCGGTACGGGCGGCCCGCGGCTCCCGCCCGGCCGCGCCAGTGCCGGCGGCCCGTGGTCCCCTTCGCCGGCGTCATGGTGGTCACCCCGCCCCCGCCTACTCGCCCGTCAGGGAGCCGAAGTCGACGCCGGAGCCAAGCAGCAGGCCAGCGCCCAGCAGCAGCATCGTCGCCGGAACCATGAACGTGGTGATCATCAGGGTGGCCTTGGGGACCGCGCGTGCGGCCTTGCGGCGGGCGTTCTGGGCGTCCGTGCGGCGCATGTCCTTGGCGAGGGAGACGAGGGTGTCGACGATCGGCGCGCCCAGTTCCTCGCCCTGCTGCAGTGCCGTCACGAACATCGCCACCTGTTCGGAGTCGTTGCGGCGCCGCAGCTCCGCGAAGGCCTGGCGGCGGCTCATGCCGAGGTCCATCTGGCGCAGCGTGATGCGCAGTTCGTCCGCCCAGGGGCCCTCGTAGCGGGTGGCCACCCGGTCCAGCGCCTGGCGGAAGCCGAGCCCCGCGCTCACCACCACCGCGAGCACGTCCAGGAAGTCCGGCAGGGTCCGCTCGATGACGTCCTTGCGGACGCGGATCGCCGACCAGATGCCGACCTCCGTCCAGAACGCCCCGAACAGCAGCAGGAGCAGGGCGACGAACCACTGCCCGCGCAGCAGGAAGACCAGGAAGCCGACGCCGCCGAGCGCGCCGTACACCGCGCGCCGGGCCGCGTAGCGGTCGATGGTGAGGCCGCCGGGGTTGCCCGCGAGGTCGATCCTGCGGCGGTACCGGGCGACCAGGCGCGGGCCCATCAGCCGCAGCACGGCCGGGGCGTAGCGCATGCCCATGCGGTCGATCACCGAGTCCACCGCGCCGGTTCGGGTGGCGCCGACCTCCAGGGCCAGCGCGAGGTCGCCGGGCAGTTTCGCGTCCGCGCGGTACATCCGGACGCCGGCGAAGACGCCCCAGACGCCGAGGCCCATCAGCAGGGCCAGCAGGTATGCCATCAGGTCAGCCCCCCTCACACGTCGATCCGGCTCATCCGGCGGATGAGGACGAAGCCGACGGCGTACAGGGCGAACGCGATGATCACGCAGGCCTGGCCGACCGGTGAGCCGGTCATGCGGTCCAGAGCGCCGTCCTTCACCCCGTTCATCAGGAACAGCGCGCCGATGCCGAGGACGGGGACGGCGTACGACGTCATCGTCACCTGGGAGAGCTGGGTGCGGATCTCGCGCCGGGTCTCCTTGCGTTCCTCGAGGGTCTCGGTGAGGTTGCGCAGGGCCGAGACGACCTGGCCGCCCGCCCGGTTGGACAGCACCAGGGTCGTGACGAGGACGACCAGTTCGCGGGAGGGCAGCCGGTCGGCGAGCTCGCCGAGGGCGTCGTCCAGGGAGTGGCCGATGGCCAGCTGGTCGGAGACCTTGGCCAGTTCCTCACCCGCGGGCGCCTCCAGTTCCTCCGCCGCCATGCCGATCGCGGTGCGCAGCGCGAGGCCGGCCTGGGTGGCGTTGGCGAGGATGCGGGCCAGTTCGGGGAGCTGGTTGATGAAGCGCTCGATGCGTTTCTGCCGCTGCCAGTTGAGGAACTGGACGGCCGCCCAGATGCCGAGCAGGCCGGCGAGCGGGCCGAAGAAGGGGGCCAGGGTGGCCTGTCCGATGAGCCAGAGCGATGCGACCGTGGCGAGCATGTAGGCGAAGAACTCGCCCGGGGTGACGTCCAGGCCGGTCGCGGCCAGCCGCAGTTCGAGTTTCCGGCCGAGTGCGGTGCGGCGCAGCCGGCGGTCCAGGGAGTGGAAGCGGCGCCGGCGGCCGGGGGCGGAGTCGGGTCCGGTGAGCGCGAGCCGGTCGACGAGGGCGGCGCGCTGGGCCCGGCCCGCGGCGTAGGTGTGGATGCCGGCGACGGCCAGGACGCAGGTCAGCAGGGCGACACCGGTGGTGAGCCGTACGAGCGTGTGGAGTTCCATGGGGGCCTACCTGGCTTCTCGGGTGGCGAGCTGCTCCGCGGAGTGGGCGACGCCGAAGGCCTGCGGGATGGGCTGGCCGGCCATGTGGAGGCGGTCGGCGGCGCGGCGGGGCAGCGGGTGGTACTCGAAGGCGCCGTACACCCGGCCTTCGGCGGTCATGGGCCGGGCGTGGAAGCGGGCGGCGGTGGCGAGCCGGTACGGGTCGCCACCGTGGCTGTCGAGCAGGGCGATCTCGGTGATGCGGCGGGCGCCGTCGGCGACCCGGGTGAGCTGGACGATGACGTCGACGGCGCTGTTGATCTGGTCGTGCAGCGCGACGAAGGGCACCTCGACGTCGGACATGGAGGCGAGGGTCTGCAGCCGGGTGAGGGCGTCCTCCGCGCTGTTGGCGTGCACGGTGGCCAGCGAGCCGTCGTGGCCGGTGGACATGGCCTGGAGCATGTCGAGGGACTCGCCGCCGCGGACCTCGCCGACGACGATGCGGTCGGGCCGCATGCGCAGGGAGTTGCGCACCAGGTCCCGGATGGTGACCTGGCCCTTGCCCTCGACGTTCGGCGGGCGTGACTCGAGCCGGACCACGTGGGTCTGCTGGAGCTGGAGTTCGGCGGAGTCCTCGATGGTGATGATGCGCTCGTGCGCCGGGATGAGCCCGGACAGGGCGTTGAGCAGGGTGGTCTTGCCGGTGCCGGTGGCCCCGGAGACGATGATGTTGAACTTGGCCTGCACCAGTCCGGCCAGCAGGAACACCATGGGCTCGTCGAGCGAGCCGAAGCCGATCAGCTCCTGGAGGGTGAAGGAGCGCGGGAAGCGGCGGATGGTGAGGGTGGGGCCGGTCAGGGACAGCGGCGGGATGATGACGTTGACCCGCTCGCCGGAGGGGAGCCGGGCGTCCACCATCGGGTTGGACTCGTCCACCCGGCGGTTGACCGTCGACACGATCCGCTCGATGGTCTGCATGAGCTGGTCGGCGGAGGCGAAGCGCAGCGGGAGCTGCTCGACGCGGCCGCCGCGTTCGACGAAGATCGCGTCGGGGCCGTTCACCATGATCTCGGTGATGGAGGCGTCCTCCAGCAGGGGTTCGAGGATGCCGAGGCCCAGCGCCTCGTCCACCACCCGCCGGATGAGCTGGGAGCGCTCGGCGGTGGAGAGCACCGGGCCCTCGCGGCTGATGATGTGCCCGAGCACCCGTTCGAGCCGCGCCCTGCGCTCGGCGGCGGCGAGCGAACTCATCTCGGCGAGGTCGATCTCCTCCAGCAGCTTGGCCCGGTAGGAGGCGACGAGATGCGTGTCCTCACCCCGGGTGCCCTGCTCCTCGGGGGAGTTGATGCGTGCCCGCAGGCTCATGGGTTCGCCTCTCCTCGGTCAGTGGTCGCGGGGCATGGTGGCGGACTTCTCGGCGGGGTCGAAGTGCCAGCCCGGGACGACCGAGGGGATGGAGACGGAGGCGGTGACGGTGACCGAGTCGGCTCCTCCCCCGCTCGCGCCGCAGGTCACGGTCAGTCCCCCGCTGACGGCCCGCGCGCACGCCTGCTGGGCGGACTGCCCCAGCGACTCGGCCCGCGCCCCGGCCCGCGCGGCGGTGCCGGCCTGCTCGGCGGCGTAGGCGATCGCCCCGATCTGGAAGCCGGCGAGGCCGACGACCAGCAGGACGGGGATGAACCCCAGGTACTCGATGGCCACCTGGCCCAGGTCGCGTCCCCTGCGTGGCATGTCAGTCCTTCACCTCCTCGACGGCTCCGGCGTGGCCGTGCACCGTGACGGGGAAGTCGATGGAGCCGGGGAAGAGGACGGGGACCTTCAGCGCCACGTCGGCGGTCACATAGCCCTCCCCGCCGCACCGCGTCACCTCGGCGCCCTCCCGCCAGGCCCCCGACAGGTGCTTCAGCGCCGCCTGCCGGCACGCGCCGAAGCGCTCACCCCGGTGTGCCGCCGTGCCCGCCCGCACACCCTCGTCGGCAGCATTCCCCGCGAGCGTGTAGGCGTACCCCACGAGCACGCACTGCCACATCAGCACCAGCGTGAGCACGATCAGCGGGGTCATACCCAAGAACTCGACGGCGACCTGGCCCCGGTCGTCACCGCGCAGGCGTCTCATCGGGGCCCTCACTCCTTCCGCCGCCGGAAGCTCACCGGGCCGCGGTCGCCGCGCGGCCGGCCGCCGCCGCGGTGGGACGGGCCCTCGGGGGCCTTCGCCAGGCCCAGTTCCCCGGCGAGCGCCCACAGGGCCTGCTTGACGGTGCTCCGGGCGTCCAGTTCGTGGACGCGGCCGGCGTCGACGACCGCCTGCAGCTCCTTGAAGTTGGCGGGTACGGCCGTGCGCGCCAGCGCCGTTCCGGTGATGCGCTGCACCAGCGGGGGCTGGATCTCCGTGCCGCGCGTGTGCCGGTTGACGACGACCGTCGTCTCCTCCGCCTTGCGGATCTGCAGCCGGTCCCACATGCGCACGGTCCGCTTGGCGGCGCGCACAGCGACCACGTCGGGCGTGGCCACCAGCAGCGCGGTGTCGGCCGTCTCCACCGCCGCCGCGCTCGCCCCGCCGAGCTGGGCGCCGCAGTCCACGACGACGACCTCGTAGCGCGAGCGCAGGGCGCTGATGACCTGGCGGGCGGCGCGGTCGGTGACCTCCTCGCCGCGTTCGCCCTCGGCGGGGGCGAGGAGCAGGGCGAGTCCGGTGTCGTGGCGGAAGACGGCGTCGGCGAGGACGCGCGGGGAGATGTCGTTGATGGCGGCCAGGTCCACGACCGAGCGGCGGAACTGGACGTCCAGGTAGGAGGCGATGTCGCCGGTCTGCAGGTCGAGGTCGACCAGGGCGGTGGGCCGGCCGGAGGCCTGGGCGGCGAGCGCGAGCTGGATGGCGACGAGGGTCGCGCCGACCCCGCCCTTGGCGCCGCTGACCGTGACGACCGTGCCGCCGGCCCCGCCGAGCGTCTCGGCGCCGTGCCCGAGGTGGCGGCGTACGCCCGTGGACCACTGGGCGACGGCCTGGACGCGGCTGGCGAGTTCCTCGTACGACAGCGGGAGCGGGACGAGGCCCCGGGCGCCGGAGTCCATGGCGGCGGCGAACAGGCCGGGGCTCGCGTCGGTGGTGACGAGGATGACGCCGACGGCCGGGAAGCGCAGGGCGACCTCGCGGATCAGCTCCAGCGCCGGTACCGGGCCGATGCGTTCGTGGACGACGACGACCTCGGGCAGTTCGTCGACCGACTCGGCGGCGAGCCGGGCGAGGGAGTCGACCAGCTGGGTGGAGTCGGTGACGGGCGGCTGCGGTTCCGCGTCGGGAAGCTGGCTGAGCAGCGTCACGAGGGAGCGGACGGCGTCGGGGTCGGCGCCGGCCGGGAGGATCCTGGTGGGCATGCGGACCGCCTCTCACTTGTCCGTCGCGAGTTCGTACGTGCGGTCCTTGTCCGGGACCCCGGTCTGGCCGCCGGGCGCCACCAGGGCGAGCCGGACCCGCTGGGCGAAGGACTCGGCGTAGGTGATCCGCTGGGCGTCGAGGGTGGACAGCGCGAACGTGATCGGGACGGCCTCGGTCGGCTGCTGCCGGTCCCTGCCGGTGTCGGGTTCGAGCGCGGTGATCCGGCCGACGTCGAGGACGCGGGCGTTGGTCACGATGATCTTCGACTGGTCGGGGTCGCCCTCCTTCTTTCCCTCGAAGGTGGCATAGACGTTGACGCGCGAGCCGGGCGTGATCTTGCCGGCGACGCCGGTCGCCGCGTCGATCATGATGGCGACCTCCTGCTGGCCCGGCTGGAGGGCGGGCCGGTCGACGATCATGTCGGTCTGGAGCAGGGAACCGGCCCGCAGGGTGGTCACGGCGATCTTGCCGCGGAGCTGCCGCAGATCGGTGACGGCGTTGCCGGACAGCCACCGCTTGGGCATCTCGGTCTTCTCGAACTGGCCCGTGTTCAGCGCGGTGTACGGCTTCACGTCGGACCTGACCCGGTAGGCGGTCACCTCGGGCCCGACCTTGGAGTTCACGTCGTGGACGACGGAGAGCACGCCGGCGAACGCGCCGAGAGCGCACAGGACCGACAGGATCAGGAGTATCACGCCGCGGCGCTGACGGGAGTTCATGAACCGTGCAACCTCATTGGGGGAATCGGTCGAGCGGGATGTGATCTGGCGTTCGTGCTGGTCAGGCGGGCGTTCGTTGCTCCAGGGCGCGCGGCGCGGGCGGCTCGTGCCCGGGCGGGGTGGCGGAGCAGAACACGCAGCGGTCGCCGATGACGTCGAGGCCGCACCAGTGGCAGGTGGACTGCCGCACCGAGGTGACCAGTTGGTAGAGGACGGACAGGTCGGCGAGGTAGCTGCAGAACTCGATCATCCGGCCCGTGCCCCACCAGCGCGGCGACTCGGCGGGCAGCGGGGTCTCGCGCAGCGCGTGCGCGGTCCACTCCTTGGCGAGCCCGGTGATCCAGTCGCTCTGCAGCTGTCCCTTGGCGACGAGCATCCAGGTGCCGAACTCGGGCCCCTTGAGTCTGGCGCCGGGGGCGATCCGGACGAGCTGCGGCTCGGGATGGGCGACGACGGCGAACTGGCTGCCCGGCACCCAGGACTTGGCGTGCGACTTGAGCCCGACCGGCACCCGGTCGAGGCGGGCGACCGAGCCGAGGACGGCGCCGGCGTGGATGTAGTGGGTGAGCAGCCGGCCGGCCGAGGCGAGCACGCCGGGGCTGAGGTCGCAGGAGGCGAGCTGCCTGAGCTGCCGGGCCAGGACGGCGATGCCGAGCGGGGGGAGTTCGGGCCGGAAGACGGCGACGCGGTCGCTCTCCAGCAGCGAGCGGAGGGTGTGCAGCCGCCGTACGACGGGCTCCGGGGTGGCCTGCGAGCACACGACGACGACGTACCCGTACTGCTCGGTCAGCGCGTGCAGTTCGGTGAGGGTCTGCTCCAGCGGGCGCCGGTCGAGGTCGCGCAGCACGACGGCCGGCATGGTCCGTTCGTCCTGCGCCGGCAGCGCCATGTCGGCACTGGTCACGGCAATGGCAGTTGGCACGCGCAGCTCCCCGCTCCTTCACGCCACCGCGGCTCGTCGGTGTCACTCCAACGCGCCGGGACGACTTCATTGCGTGACTACCTGAGCACTGTATCCACGCCCCAATGAGCGGAGAACAGCGTTTGTGTAGCTCGTGTGGAACTCATCGGGCACAAGTGACGCCAAAACCGGACAGGTTGAGCCTCCGAGCGGAGACGGTTTTGGTCTGGACCTCTTGACAGCCGGATTGGCCTAGACCAACTTGTACGCCAACGGTGGCCACCGTCCCCCGCTCCACCCTCCCCACCGACTCCCCCACCGGAGGCCCCTGTGGACCGTGCATCAGCCATGCCCTCGGACCGGACCGGACGCAGACGCCGCACGCGCGTCGGCACCTGGTCCGCCGCCACCGCCCTCGCCCTCGCGGCAGCGGGCCTGGCCGCGGCCCCCGCCTCGGCCGCGGACGTCAACAACGCCCGCAACGCCGGATTCGAGTCGGGCCTGGGCAACTGGACCTGTACGGCCGCCAGCGGCACGACGGTCTCCTCCCCCGTCCACTCCGGCGCCGCGGCCCTGAAGGCGACCCCGGCCGGCCAGGACAACGCCCAGTGCACCCAGTCGGTGGCGGTGAAGCCCAACTCCACCTACTCGCTGAGCGGATGGGTCCAGGGCGGCTACACCTACCTGGGCGTCACCGGCACGGGCACGACGGACGTCTCGACCTGGACCCCCGACACCGCGTCCTGGAAGCAGCTCTCCACGACGTTCACCACCGGCGCGTCGACGACGTCCGTCACGGTGTACACGCACGGCTGGTACGGCCAGGCCCCCTACTACGCCGACGACATCTCCGTCTACGGCCCCGACGGCGGCGGTGGCGGCGACCCGGCCCCCACCGTCCCCTCGGCACCCTCCGGCCTGACGGTCTCCGGCACGACGTCCTCCTCCGCCTCCCTGTCCTGGTCGGCCGTGTCCGGCGCCACCGGCTACAACGTGTACCGCAACGGCACGAAGGTGACGGCGGTGACGGGCGCCTCGGCGACGATCAGCGGCCTCACCGCGTCGACCTCGTACTCCTTCCAGGTCACCGCGACCAACTCGGCCGGCGAGTCCGCGAAGTCGGGCACGGTGACGGCGACGACGGCGGCCACCGGCGGGGGTGGGGGCGGCGGCGGTGCGCTGCCCAAGCACGCCGTGACCGGGTACTGGCAGAACTTCAACAACGGGGCGAAGGTCCAGAAGATCTCCGACGTCCCGGCGGCCTACGACATCATCGCGGTCGCCTTCGCCGACGCCACCACCACGCCCGGCGCGGTCTCCTTCAACCTGGACTCGGCGGGCCTCGGCGGCTACACCGTCGACCAGTTCAAGGCCGACATCAAGGCCAAGCAGGCGGCGGGCAAGAAGGTCATCGTCTCCATCGGCGGCCAGAACGGCACGGTGTCGGTCAGCGACTCGGCCTCGGCGGCGAACTTCGCGAACTCCGTCTACTCCCTGATGCAGACCTACGGGTTCGACGGCGTCGACATCGACCTGGAGAACGGTCTCAACGCCACGTACATGACGCAGGCGCTGCGCTCCCTGTCCTCGAAGGCGGGCTCGTCGCTGGTCATCACGATGGCCCCGCAGACGATCGACATGCAGTCGACGTCCAACTCCTACTTCCAGACGGCCCTGAACATCAAGGACATCCTCACGGTCGTCAACATGCAGTACTACAACAGCGGTTCCATGCTGGGCTGCGACGGCAAGGTCTACAGCCAGGGCTCGGTCGACTTCCTGACGGCCCTCGCCTGCATCCAGCTCGAGGGCGGCCTCTCCCCGTCCCAGGTCGGCCTCGGCGTACCGGCCTCGACGAGCGGCGCGGGCAGCGGCTACGTGTCCCCGACGATCGTCGACAACGCCCTGGACTGCCTCTCCAAGGGCACCGGCTGCGGCACCTTCAAGCCCTCCAGGACCTACCCCGACCTGCGCGGCGCGATGACCTGGTCCACCAACTGGGACGCCTCGTCCGGCAACGCGTGGTCGAACGCGGTGGGGGCGCATGTGCACGCGATGCCGTGACATCAGCGCCGGCTGAACGGAAGCCCGGGTCCGGGGGGCCCGGGCTTCCGTGTGTGCCTCAGGGGCGGGTGAACGACATCACGCCCACTTGGCGTACCTTTACTCCCCCTTTGCGGTCCTGCAGTAGTGAACTAAAGATCGACTACTAAGGTGGAAGTCCGGGCGGTCAACGGACGGGGGAACCGGTCAAGTCATGGGTACGGACGCCGAGATACTCGAAATCAAGATCGCCGACATCAAGGCGACAGCACCCGACTTCCACCACCAGAGCGTTGCCCTTGCGAAGGCGCTCGGTAGGCTGAGACAAGGACTGACCGCAGCCGGCGCTCCTTGGGGGGACGACGAACAGGGCGAAAAGTTTCACAACGCCTACGACCCGCACGTCAAGCGCATCGAGCGCTCCACCCAGATCCTGGTCGACGGTCTGGCCAGCATCCATGAAGCCATGGTCGACATGGCTGACGGGCACATAGACAACGAGCAGCTGATCCGCGGCATGTTCAGCCGGATCCACGTAGCTCACGGCGCGAAGGACAGCGGCCAGTGAGCGTCGCCGACAAGGCCCGCAAGGTCGTCCAGGACATGACGGGCATGTGGTGGCCTGACGCCGACGAGGGCGGATTGCGTGATGCCGCCAAGGCGTGGAAATCCTTCGCCGATGATGTCGACGATGTCACATCCGCTGCCAACAAAGCGGCACGCTCCCTCATCGAGAACAACAAGGGCGAGGCCATCTCCGCCTTCGACGACCCGTTCTGGCGTCGCTATTACCACGGCGGGCACGGGTGGCTACATGACCTGGCCGATGCAGCGCGCGATATGGCCAAAGCCCTGGATGCCTACGCCGACGTGGTGCATGGGGCGAAGAAAAAGCTGGAACACGAGTTGGAGATCGTCGGTGCCACCGTCGTAGCCGGCACCGTCCTGGCCGTCTTCACAGCGGGTATATCCGAGGGCGCGGCAGCGGCGGCGGCGGTCACGGTCGCGGACTTGGCCGCCGGTCTGGGCATAGCGGTGACCGAGGAAATCGCCACCATCGCAGGGACCACTCTGGCCACGGCGGCCTTCGCCGGGGTCGAGTCCATCACGGTCGATCTCGCCGTCACCCAGCCGGTTTCCATAGCCCTGGGTGAGCAGAAGGACGGGCTGAGTCTCGATGAGGCCCGTGAGGCGGGACTGTACGGTGCACTCACCGGTGGCGTCCTCGGAGGAGCGGGCGCGACCTACCGAGCGGCGCGAAGCGGGGGACTTTCGAGCTTCTTCGACGGGATCGACACCGATCTTGCTGGACCGCGCGTGGCCCTCGCAGGAGTCACTGGTGATCTTTCGGGAGTCACCGGTGATCTGGCGACAGGTGACTCCCACGCGATGAGAGTCAGCGAAGGCGGCACCAGTGGGGGCCTAGGCAAGGGACCATGGCCAGCGGCGAGCGACATCAAGGGACCGGCTGCAGGTAAGGATCTCAAACCCCCGCACCCCCGTCATACGATCTCCGGAGCGGGTAGCGGCGAGGTCAAGGAGGTCAACAGTGTCGTCCTTCGCGGCCACGAACAGGAAATCAACCAGGACGTCGCCGACATTGCCGCCGGCAAGGGAAACTTCGACAAGGTATCGAACCGCTATGAGATCAACGGCCGCACCTATGGCGTGGAGGACACGGGGAGGGTGTATCCAGACAGCGGCACAGGAATCGCCAAGCTCGATCGAAACGAGTACGCCGCTCTTCAGCAGATCGTGAAGGCCAAGGGTGACATCAGTGCCGCACCCCAGTTGACGCGGAATCCACGATTCACACGGAACCCAGGGGTCGTAGAGAAGGCCCTGGATATCTACAACGGGACCTATTCACCATGACGTACGACCTCCTCATCCTGGAGTCCTTGTCTCTCGACCGCGTAACGCTGGCCCTGTCGCAGTGCTTCCACGTGGGCGTGCAGGATGTGGACGTCGCCGACGAGGCCACCGATCAGGACCTCCGGAACTGGGATGCGCTGGTGCTTTGCGAGAAGAAGACGGTCCTTGGTGACGTGTCCACATCCCTGGACATCTATCTCCAGGAGTCCGTGGAGCCGCAGCCGAGCGAGCGGGAACTGGCCTCCGCGCTTGCCCGCGCAACGCGATCCGCGGTGCTCTTCCCTGCCGAGGAAGCCATGCCGAGCGCTTACTGGCTGGCCGCAGAGGACGGGGTGATCACGCGCGCACGACTGAACTCCTCTGACGACGAGCAGCCCCGCTACACGATCGATGTGGTCGAGGCCCCGGTGGCTGAACTGCCCCACGTCCCTGTCGATCGCATTGCCGAAGTGGTGCGCGAGCAGCAGGTCGCGACGCCTGTAGGCGCCGCCTTCGCCGCACACGTGCAACGCCTCTTTCCGGAGGAGGCCAAAGCCCCTGGAACGCCTCACTGGTACGCGAGCAACCGACTAGGCGCCTGGGAAAAGCTCGTCCGGCAGATGGAGGCCGGTTGGGCGCCGGGCGGCTGGTTTCCGTCCGACCTGTATCTCGAACGTCTCGAGGCGAGGGACGAACTGGATCAGGTAAGTGACCAACTCCCCGAGTCGGTTACCGCGCTGCTCGGGAACGCTCTTGCGCCCCTGGACACCCTCTTCACGCGGATGACGGTGGAGGACACCGACCAGGTGTGCCGAGAGCTCGCCCGCGCGCGGGGCATCGCGCCGGGGCGCGGCTGGTGGTGGGACCGCCGCCCCGATCCGCTGCCTTGGTGAGCGTCTTGAGCGCTCGCGGAGTCGGGCTCTCGGATCGGTCCGCGCCGGCGGTCCGTCAGGGCGGGCGATTTCTGTCATATGCCTGTGTCTGCGACCCCGCCGGTAGTACGGTCTGATCTGTCGTCAGCCGGAGTTTTTGGGGGAGCGGGATGACAGGCGTGGAGATCGCGATCGGCTGCCTGTTCGCATGGGCGGCTCGCAAAGCGCGCCGGGTGGGGGCCCGGGCCGACCAGGAGGCGGACCGCGCCCTGGACGCGGCGATGGACCGGGTGCACGAGGTGGTCAGCGCGAAGCTCGGGCAGGAGACGGCCCTGACCCGCCTCGACGAGGAGGCCGCGGCCGGTCGCGGTGAACCTACGCCCGAGACCCGCCAGTGGCTCCAGATCGTTTTGAAGGACGCGATCGACCACGACGAGGCCTTCGCCGCGTCGCTCCGGGACGCGCTGGACCAGCTTCCAGCCCGGCCCGAACACGCCGCCCAGGGCGCGAACGCCCTGCAAGGCAATGTCTTCCATGGCGACACGGCCGTCCAGGTCGGGGACAACGGCCACCAGGTCAACAACTTCGGGACGCCCAGATGACCGACCTCGGACAAGGCGGCGGGGACGGTCCCGGCAGATTCGACCACAACCACCTTCACGGGCCTTCCGGCGTGCAGGTCGGGCCGAACGGCCAGCAGTTCAACGCCAATCCCAACATCAACATCCGGCAATCGGGATTCCTGCTGCCGGCCGTCTGCGTCGCCGCGCTGGTCGGAGGGGCGGTCTTCGCGGTCATGGCGCTCGCACCCTGGAAGGGCAGTGCGCAGGGCGCCGCACCGCCCCCGGACTCGATCGCGAGCAGGGGCCCCGACGTCACCGCCCCGGCACAGGACTCCCCTTCGGAGCAGGCCGCCGTCTCCTCACCGACGACAGCGGCGGCTGCCGCCGGCCCGGTACGGTGGCAGGGGGAGATCAACATCGGCATGGCGGGAGTGGACCTCGACTCCCTCCCCCCGTCCCAGAGCACCGACGACTCCTACGACGCCGCGCTGTACAGCAGCAGCGACGCACTGATGACGAATCGATCCGGCGCTCCCGACGTGGCGGCGTGGCCCGGCCCCGGAACGCCGAGCAGGAAGCAGTGCGCCGATCAGCTCGCCACCCACGGCGGCTTCATGGCCCAGGCGGCGACCGAGAGCGTCCTGTGCGTCAGGACGCGCACCGGCCGCGTCGCCGCCCTGACGATCACCTCCATGGGCGATGTCTTCACCGCCGGCACGGCCAAGGTGATCGTCTGGGAGACGAAGGACCAGTAGTGCCCGGTCAGTCCTGAGACCACTCCCGCAAGTCAGACACCCCTCTGCGAGCAGGGACAAGAAAGAGCTGGATCGTGGAGTACTGGAAGGTCGACTGGTTGCACGATTTCCAGTCAGAGCCCACAACCCTGTTCAACGAGATCGGTGACGACGGATACGAAGTCCGAAAGGTGCAGCACTACCGCGACGGGCGGAAGCTGAAGGCTGACGCATTGCACGAGTCGGCGGAAATCGGACTCAGCGAAATTCGCGTAGGCGCCATCGAGGATGTGGCCGGTCAACCCGAGTTCCGGGCCACGCTGATCACAGGCGCGGCGTTTGAGGAAGCGTGGCGAAGTGCGTCATGGGTAACGCGCGGGCCAAATTCTGCCTACAGGTAGATCGCCCCCACGCCCATGCTGGCGCGCACCTCGCTGGGCTGTCAGGGCTCAACGAGTCAGGCCGTCGCGAGTTCGCACCACACGTACTTGCCCCGGTTCCCGAACCTGGCCGACGGCTGCCAGCCCCAGAAGTCCGCGCACGCCCTGACCAGGGCCAGACCCCGGCCTTCCTCCCCCAGCTCGGGCACCTCCTCCCACGGGCGGAACGGCGCCGGCGGCCCGGGGTCCGTGTCCCACGCCCCGATCCACACCACCCCCTCCACCGAGCGGCGCACCCTCAGCGCGGCCGGCCCCTTCGTGTGCCGTACCGCGTTCGACACCAGCTCTGCGGCAAGGAGTTCGGCCGTGTCGACCATGCCGATCAGGCCGTGCATCGTGAGGATCAGACGCAGCGTGCGACGGGAGATCGTCACCGCTCTGAGGTCGTTGGGGATGTAGAGGGTGTAGTCCCAGGTTTCGGGCATGACTCATCCACTCCGGTGAGGTGAGGGTTTCGGTCCGAGAGCGCGCGGTGGCATTGCCGCAGGCGTCATGGCAGGACGACGCGGTGCACTTCCGCAGCGCGTTCACTTCATTACGGAAAGTAGGGCCATATTTTGGGACCCTGCAAGTGGTTGCCGTAATCTACCCCCCGAACGAGGCACAGCCGCACCGCAGTTGAGGCGATGGAGGAAGCCATGCCACGCAGGCAGCAGCCCACCGCACGACAAGAGCGCCTGGGCGCTGAGCTGCGGAAACTGCGCGAAGCCGCAGGACTCAAGGGGCGCGAGGCAGCCGCGCTGCTAGGGACCGACTCGGCGCAGATGAGTCAGATCGAGGCAGGCACCGCCGGTGTGAGCGAGGAGCGGGTACGACGTCTCGCCGCTCTGTACGCCTGCACGGATGAGGGACTGATCGAGGCCCTGGTCGGGATGGCGACCGACCGGACCCGTGGCTGGTGGGAGGACTACCGGGGCCACCTGCCGACGCCCTTCATGGACTTGCCCGAGCTGGAGCACCATGCCAGCTACCGCTGGGACGTCGAGTTCCTGCATGTCCCGGGCCTTCTGCAGACCGCCGCGTACGCCCGGTCCCTCTTCGCCTACGTCAATCCGGAGTTCCCGGACGGTGACGTCGAGCGTTGGGTGGAGCATCGGATGAAGCGCAGGGTCATCATCGATCGCGCGGATCCGGTTCCGTACGCAGCGGTGGTCCATGAGGCGGCGCTGCGCATCAGGGTCGGTGACCGAGCCGCAGCGCGCGAGCAGCTCAACCGCGTTGCCGAACTCTCCGAGGCCGACCATGTGACAGTGCGCGTCGTCCCCTTCGACATCGACGGCTTCGGCGGCGCGGGAAGCGCCATGGTGTACGCGGGCGGTCCCGTACCCAGGCTGGACACCGTCGTTCGCGACGGTCCCAACGGTCCGGTCTTCGTCGATGCCGAGGCCCAACTTCAGAGATACCGAACGCTCTTCCGTAGGGTGGAGGCGGTGTCACTCGACCCCCACCGGTCGCGTGACTTCATCCACCGGCTGGCTAAGGAGCTGTGAGCATGCTGACCCCCGGGACATGGCGGAAGTCGTCCTTCTCGGGCGGGGGCCAGGGAGACGCCTGCGTCGAGATCGCCGAAGGCCCCACCCGCATAGCCGTCCGCGACTCCAAAGCCCCCGCCCGAGCCACCCTCAGCTTCGCCCCCCGGGCGTTCGCTCCCTTCGTGGAAGCGCTGAAGGGTGCTCAGGGTCGGACGACCTGAGAGAGGCACACCATGTCGTTCGGGCTGCCGCCCGCGGGTTTCGGGGCTGCCGCGCCGCCTGTCTGGACGCCGCCGACGGAGATCGAGCAGGCTCTGCTGGAGGCCAAGGCACGGGAGGACTGGGCGGCGTACTTCGACACCCTCGCGGATAGCCGGCTGTACTTCGAGATCCGGCGTGACGGGGCGGACGCGGAGCCGAGCAGGACGATTCCCGTCTTCGGGCACGATCCACGGGTGGCCGGCGGGCGGGTGTGGGCCGTGTACACCGAGGGGATGCTGCCCGCGCCCGATCCGCACCGGGTGCTCGAGTGGCAGAAGCTCGGGTGGTTCGCCCAGGTGTGGGCGCCGGCCGATCCGGCGATGATCGTGGTCAACCCGGGGACTCCCTGCGAGGCGTTCCTGCCCTCCGCGCCGCCGCACTCCGCCGCGTGGGCCCAGTACGGCGCGCAGGAGCGGGCCCCGCTGGACCGGGCGCGGGTGCTCACGCTGCGGGTGGGCGGTCCGAAGGACGGGCCCGTGGCGCGCGGACTGGCCTGCGGAGCGCTGCTGATCGTGCGGGACGGGCTGGCCTGGAACGCCATGGCGTACCACGGGAACGGCTACACCGCGGAGCGGCGGCTGCTGCGCGAGTGGTGGGGCGTCGGGAGCCGGGAGGACTGGCAGGAGCAGCAGCGGGCGCTGCTCGATCCCGACGGCGCCAATCCCGTCTGGGAGTTCGCCCTCGAAGTGCGGCGGGCGATCGCGCGCGACTTCGGCGGGCATGTCGACACCGGCTACTGGCGGGACACCGTGGCCCGGGTGCTGCGCGCGCGTGCCGGCGGGGAGACCGTCCTCACCCCGGACGGGGTGACCACCACGCCCACCGTCCCGGAGGCGGAGACCGAGGCGCGCATCAAGGGGGTGCAGCACCTCATCGGCCGCATCACCCGGTACGAGGCCCGTTTCCGGGCCGACGGGATCCTGGACGGCAACCGGTACGTCGGCTCCGTGGACGCCTGGAACTTCGGCCGGGCGTCAGGGATGGCCCGCTGGGGGCTGGGGGCGCGGTACTGCTCACTGCAGGAGGCGGAGGGCGCCGTCGTACAGGCCGGCCGGGCCGCCGCGCGGTCGTACAGGTCGTGGCGGGACTTCGCCGCCGGATACATCCTCGGGCGCTGTCTGCACTTCGACGACGAGGAATTCGGGAGCTGGTACACGGACATGGTGGACGTGCACCAGGTGCTGATGTCCGATCCCGAGAGCCCTTGGCTCACCGTCTCCTTCCGATGAGGCCGACGAGGCCGTGACGCGCGGCTCCGGCGAGTTTCGGACGGAGCCCGCGTCATCCTCGGTTCCATATTGACCTGATCATGCCAACGCCGGACCATGAGCGCCAGCCCCGCACAGCGGACACACAGCTACCGGCTCCCCGTGTCCGCACCCGCACGTCGCACTGAGACACCCCAGCTCCCAGCTCCACTCCCCCACTTCCGGCGACCCCGGAACCCCTGGAGACCCAAGGAGAGTTCATGCGACTTCGCATCCGCGGCTCCGGCGCGCGCGGCGGCAGGCGTACCGCCGCACTCGGCACGCTGCTGGCCCTCGCTCTCGCCGCCCCCGTCTCGGCCACCGCCACGCACGCCACCGCCGAGAGTGCCCGCAAGGCCGCCCCGGCGTCCGGTGAGGACGTCCGGCAGTACGAGATCCACCGGAGTACGGACCCCGTGACGCGCACCGCCATCCAGGCCAGCGGCGTCACCGTCGACGAGGCCGACGGGGAGACCGTGGTCGTCTCGGGGCGGCCCGAGCAGATCCGGCGGCTGCGCCGGCTCGGGTACGACGTCACCCCGCTGGGCGCAGCGCCCGACCGGGCCGGCGCCCGCGGCGAGCAGCGGCTGTACGACTTCCCGAGCGCCGACTCGAAGTACCACAACTACGCCGAGGCGAACGCCGAGATCGACCAGCGGATCGCCGCCCACCCGGACATCATGAGCAAGCGGGTGATCGGGAAGTCGTACCAGGGCCGGGACATCGTCGCCGTCAAGGTCAGCGACAACGTGGGCGCCGACGAGGACGAGCCCGAGGTGCTGTTCACCTTCCACCAGCACGCCCGCGAGCACCTGACCGTGGAGATGGCCCTGTACCTGCTGCGCGAGTTCGCCGCCGGGTACGGGAGCGACTCCCGGATCACGAACCTCGTCAACAGCCGGGAAATCTGGCTCGTCCCCGACCTCAACCCGGACGGCGGCGAGTACGACATCGCCACCGGGTCGTACCGGTCGTGGCGGAAGAACCGGCAGCCCAACTCCGGGTCCTCGTACGTCGGGACCGACCTCAACCGGAACTGGGACTACAAGTGGGGCTGCTGCGGCGGCTCGTCGGGGACGAAGTCGTCCGAGACGTACCGCGGTTCGGCCGCCGAGTCCGCGCCCGAGGTGAAGGTCGTGTCCGACTTCGTGCGCAGCCGGGTCGTCGGGGGCAGGCAGCAGATCAGGGCCGGCATCGACTTCCACACCTACAGCGAGCTGGTGCTGTGGCCGTTCGGGTACACCTACTCGGACACGGCGACGGGGATGACCGCCGACGACGCCGCCGCGTTCAAGGCCGTGGGCCAGAAGATGGCCGCGAGCAACGGGTACACACCGGAGCAGTCGAGCGATCTCTACATCACCGACGGGTCGATCGACGACTACCTGTGGGGCACGCAGAAGATCTTCGACTACACCTTCGAGATGTATCCGACGTCCAGCCGGGACGGCGGGTTCTACCCGCCCGACGAGGTGATCGAGCGGGAGACCTCCCGCAACAGGGACGCGGTGCTGCAACTGCTGGAGAACGCCGACTGCATGTACCGGTCCATCGGCAAGGCCGCCCAGTACTGCGGCTAGGGAGATCGCGTGGGACGGGGGCGCCGGTTCCTCCCGGCGCCCCCGCCGTCACGCGGTCCTAGGCCTCTTCGAAGTACGCGTCGAGTACCGCGTCCAGCTGGGACTCCCACTCCGCGAAGCGGGACCTGGACGTCGCCTCGATCTCGATCGGGTACCAGCGGCGGTCCGGGGTGTGCACCGTGATGGTGAAACGCTTGCCGAAGCGGGCGGACTCGGTCTCGACCGCGGCGATCTCGTCCCAGCGGAACTCGCAGTCCTCCTCGTCCAGACGGAGGCGGACGCCGCGGCGGTCGGCCGCGAACCGGGCCCGGCGGTCGGAGGCCTCGAAGGCGGGAGCGCCGTCCTCGGGGGCGCTCTCCTCCTCCTGCTCCATTCCGCCGTCCGCCGGTTCGGCGGACGCCTCGGCGGGCTCCGGGGCCCCCGGGGTCGCGTCCTCGGTGCCGGACCGGTTCCCGGCCGCAGGCTTCGCGTCCTCGGTGCCGGGTCCGGCCCCGGCCGTCGGCCCGGCGTCCGCCGGTTCCGGTTCCGTCGCCGGTGCGGTGATCCCCGGGATGAAGGCCGGGTCGAAACCGGCGCCCTTGACGGGCTCGCCCTTCAGGGGCTGGCTGCTCGATCCTATGCGCTGGTCCACGGCGGCAGTATGGACGACATTCCTGTGCCGGAACCAGTCAGCTCACTCCTCACATCGGTTCACCCAGGTCACACTCACACAAACAGGCTCACCACCCCGGCCACCGCGAACCCGGCGACGGACAGCACCGATTCGAGCACCGTCCAGGTGCGCAGCGTGTCCCGCTCGGTGATGCCGAAGTACTTGGCGACCATCCAGAAGCCGCCGTCGTTGACGTGCGAGGCGAAGATGGAACCGGCCGACACGGCCATGATGACGAGGGCGACGAAGGCCTGGGAGTGGTGGCCCTCGGCCAGCAGCGGGGCCACGATGCCGGCCGTGGTGACGATGGCGACCGTGGCCGAGCCCTGGGCCACCCGCAGCACCACCGAGATCAGGTACGACAGCACGATCACCGGCAGGCCCACGCCGTTGAAGGTGTCCGACAGCGCCTGGGCCACCCCGCTCGCCTTGAGGACCGCGCCGAAGACACCGCCCGCGCCGACCACCAGCAGGATGTTGCCGACCGGCTTGAGCGAGGAGGTCGACACCGTCTCCAGGGACTTGCGGGACCAGCCGCGCCGGATGCCGAGCAGGTAGTAGGCGAGCAGCAGGGCGAGGGTGAGGGCGACGAAGGGGCTGCCGACGAACTCCAGCACCGAGCGGCCCGCGGAGGGGTCGAGGGCGATGGAGGAGAAGGTGGCGGCGAGGATCAGCACCAGCGGCGTGCCGATGATGGCGAGGACCGTGCCGAGCGGCACCGGCTGCTCCTGCGGCCGTACGCCCTGGGCGCGTTGCTCGGCGAGGACGGCCTGCCGGGCCTCCTCCGCGGCCTCGACCATATCCTGCGGTACGGCGACGAAGATCCGCCTGCCGATCCAGGCGGAGTACGCCCAGGCGGCCAGGACGGCGGGGACGCCGCAGACGACGCCCATGAGGACGACCCAGCCGAGCTGGACGTGCAGCAGTCCGGCGGCGGCGACCGGGCCGGGGTGCGGCGGCAGGAACGCGTGCGTCATGGACAGGCCGGCGAGCAGCGGCAGGCAGTACAGGAGGATCGACCTGCCGCTGCGCTTGGCGGCCGCGTAGACGATCGGGGCGAGCACGAAGATGCCGACGTCGAAGAAGACCGGGATGCCGAAGATCAGGCCGGTCAGCCCCATGGCGAGGGGCGCCCGGCGTTCGCCGAACAGGCGCAGCAGCCGGGATGCCAGCACCTCGGCGCCGCCGCTGACCTCGAGGATGGCGCCCAGCATCGTGCCGAGTCCGATGATGATGGCGACGTGGCCGAGGATGCCGCCCATGCCGGACTCGATGGTGGAGACGGCGTCGGAGCGCTGGACGGTGCCGAAGAGTTCGGTGACCGAGAGGCCGGCGAGCAGGCCGACGGTTATGGAGACGGCGAGCAGGGCGACGAACGGCTGCAGCCTGACCTTGATGATCAGGAAGAGCAGCAGGGCTATGCCGATGGCGGCGACGGTGAGGAGTCCGGCGGTGCCGTCGACGAGCAGGAGCAGGCCTCCGGTATGGGGTGGGGCGGCGGGCGCTGGAGCGGTTGCGGCGAGCGAATGGGACATTCGGGGGTCCTCTTCGTGAATGCATACTGCTTTCGGGCAGGGGGGATCGCGGCACGGCGCCGCGGGTGCGGTGCCGTGCCGTGTGCCGTGCGTGTGCCGGTGGTGCGAGGGGGAGGGTGCTGCGCGAGCCGCCGTCAGCCCAGGACGGCGAGGGCGTCGATCTCGATGAGCAGGCCGGGCGGCAGGCCTACGTAGACCGTGGTCCGGGCGGCGGGCGGCTGGGTGAGGCCCTGCTCGCCGAAGTAGGCGTTGTAGATCTCGTTCATCTCCGCGAAGTGGTCGACGTCGGTGAGGTAGACGCGGATCATCATCACGTCGTCCCAGCTCGCGCCGCCCTCCTCGAGGATCGCCTTGACGTTGGCGAGGGTCTGGAGGGTCTGCTCGCGCAGCGTCGGACCTGCGGGCGTGGGGGGCTTTCCCTCCTCGGCGGGCAGGAAGCCGACCTGGCCGGCGACCTGGAGGACGTTGCCCTTGCGCACCCCGTGGGAGAACATCGCGGGCGGTGTGGTGTGGGTCTTCGGGGTGAGCGCGGTCTTCTCGGTCATACGGGGGTGCCCTTCACTGGCGTTCTTCCGGAGTACTCGCCGCTGATGGCGTCCGCGGTACGGCGCACCTGCGGGAGCAGGGTGAGGAGTTCCTCGGCGGTGACGACGACGTTCGGCGCGGACACCGACATGGCGGCGACCACCCGGCCGTCGGCGCCGCGGACGGGGGCCGCGACGCAGTTGATGGACTCCTCGTGGCCACCGAGGTCGGTGGCCCAGCCCTGTTCGCGCACCTGCTCCAACTCGCGCAGGAACGCTGCGGCGTTGGGGGTGGAGCGGGGCGTGTAGAGGGGGTAGTCGAGCTGGTCCGCGAGAGCGCGGCGCTCGGGTTCGGGGAGGTCGGCGAGGAGGAGTTTCGCCACGGCCGCGACCGTGATCGCCACGGGCTTGCCGATCCGCGAGTACATCCGGACCGGGTAGCGGCTCTCCACCTTGTCGATGTAGAGGACCTCGTTCTCCTCGTGGACGGCGAGGTGCACGGTGTGGCCGCAGGCCTCGTTGAGCCGGACGAGGTGGGGGTGGGCGATCTCGCGGATGTCGAGGTTCTCCATCGCCTCCTGGGCGAGGGCGAAGAGGCGCGCGCCGAGCCGGTAGCGCTGGTCGGACTGGCGGTAGACCAGGCCGTGCTCGTGCAGGGTGCGCAGGAGGCGCAGCGCGGTCGATTTGTGCACGCCGAGGCGGTCGGCCACCTGGCCGAGGTCGGCGGGGCCCTCGGCGAGCAGCGGCAGGATGCTGAGGGCGCGGTCGACGGTCTGGCTCATGGGGTGTTCGCCTCCTCCTGGGCCCGGTCGGTCCGGGTCCAGCCGGGGCCGAGTCGAAGTCTCCCCCATGCCTCGTCGTCCAGGGCGGCCAGGCGGTCGGCGTGGTCGCGGGCGGGTGGGGCGGCGAGGTCGGCGGGGGTGGTGAGGGCGGCGGCCGCCATGAGGTGGCCGTGGCGGAGGCGGTGCTTCAGCGGCAGGCCGCGCAGGGTGGCGGAGAGGAAGCCGGCGGCGAACGCGTCGCCCGCGCCGACGGGCGCGACGACGTCCACGTGCGGGGCCGGTTCGCGGACGGGCGGGGCCGCGGCGGGCCGTGGCGCGCGGCCGGTCGCGGGAGCCCCGCCGTCCGGACGGAGGGGCTGCTCGGCGTCGCCGTGCGCGAACGCCGTCGCGCCCTGGGCGGCCTGCTTGACGACCAGCAGCGCGGGTTCGGGGAGCAGGGCGCGGATCGCGGCCGGGCCGCCCGTGACGCCCCAGGTGTGCTCCGCCTCGTCCTCGCCCACGAAGACGACGTCGGCGGCCCGGGCCAGTTCCAGCAGCACCTCGGCTCCGTCGGCGCGGGTCCACAGGCCCGGGCGGTGGTTCACGTCGAAGGAGAGCAGGGGGCGCCCGGCGGTCGGCCGGGAGAGGTGCCGTACGAGGTCCAGGCACTGCGCGGACAGCGCCGCCGTGATGCCCGACAGGTGGAGCACGCGGCCGGCGCGGACCGCCGTGAGGTCCGTGTTGGCCGCGGACATCGCGGAGGCCGCCGAGCCGGCCCGGTAGTAGGCCACCTCGTGGTCGGCGGCGGCCCGGTCGGCCGCCGTGCGGAAGTAGACGCCGGTGGGGCGGGCCGGGTCGGTGCGGACGGCGGCGACGTCGACGCCGTAGCCCGCGATCCGCTCCACCAGGTGGCTGCCGAAGCCGTCCGCGCCGACCCGGCTCACCCACCGCGTGGAGTGGCCGAGGGCGGCCAGTACGCAGGCCACGTTGGACTCCGCGCCGCCGATGCCCCGTTCGAAGGAGGGGACGTCGGCGAGGCGGCCCGGCCGGGTGGGCAGGAAGGTGACCATGGACTCGCCGAGCGTGACGACATCCACGACGTTCACGATGGTGGGGCTCCTCGTCGTCCTGAGGGTGAGCGGCTTTCGTTGACCCTGTGTCGGCCGAGATGCTAGACAGCAGTGAGCGACATACGCAATGGGCGTTGCATATGATGCAACGCATCGGATCAGGAGGGTCACATGCCCCGCGAAACCGGCACCGAAGCGCTCGCCCGCCTCGCCGAGGAACGGGTGGACCACCGCTTCAAGGGCCTCCCGCCGGACGCCGAGGGCCTGACCGTCGCCGAGCTGGCCGCCCAGCGCCGCAACCTCTTCACGGGCGGGTTCAGCACGCCCGTCCTCGCCCTCTCCGCCGAGCGGCTGGAGCACAACCTGGCGCTCATGGAGGCCTACGCCGAGCGGCACGGCCTCGCCTTCGCGCCGCACGGCAAGACCTCGATGGCCCCGCGGCTCTTCCAGCGGCAGATCGAGCACGGCGCCTGGGGCATCACCCTCGCGGTGCCGCACCAGGTGTGGGTGGCCCGGGCGTTCGGCGTCGAGCGGATCTTCCTGGCCAACGAGCTGGTGGATCCGGCCGCACTGCGCCGCGTCGCCGCCGAGCTGGCGGCCGACCCGGCGTTCCGTCTCGTCTGCTACGTCGACTCGGTGCGCGGGGTCGAGCTGATGGACGCGGCCCTGCGCGGCGCCGTCCGCCCGGTGGACGTCGTGGTGGAGCTGGCCGCGGGCGAGGGCGCCCGTACCGGGGTGCGCACGGAGGCGGAGTGCGCGGCCGTCGCCGACGCCGTGGCCGCCGTACCGACGCTCCGGCTGGTCGGGGTCGCGGGGTACGAGGGCGAGGTGCCGCGGGCCGACACCGCGCGGGTGACGGCCTATCTGCGGCGGCTGACGGCACTGGCCGCCGACTTCGACAAGAGCGGCCGGTTCGCCGGGGTGGACGAGATCGTGGTGAGCGCCGGCGGCAGCGCGTGGTTCGACGCGGTGGCCGAGGTGTTCGCGGAGATCCCCGAACTGTCCGCGCCCGTGCTCAAGCTGCTGCGCTCGGGCGCCTACGTCTCGCACGACGACGGGCACTACCGCAGGCTCACCCCGTTCACCCGGGTCCCCCAGGAGGGCGCGCTGGAGCCCGCGTTCCGGCTGTGGGCGCAGGTCGTGTCCCGGCCCTCGTCCGAGCAGGCCTTCGTCAACGCGGGCAAGCGGGACGCGGCGCACGACCTGGACCTGCCCGAGGCCCAGGTGGTGCGCCGGGACGGCGTCGAGCGCCCGGCCGACGGGATCACCGTGACGGGCCTGTCCGACCAGCACGCCTGGCTGCGCACCACCGGGGAGGCGGACCTGGAGGTCGGCGACTGGGTCGGCTTCGGCCTGTCCCACCCCTGCACGTCCTTCGACAAGTGGCAGCTCATCCCGCTGGCCGAGGCGGACGGAACGGTCGTCGACTACATCCGCACGTTCTTCTAGGAGGCACCGTGGAGGAGCTGGTCATCCGGGACGCGGACGTCGTCGACGGCAGCGGCGCCGACTCCTACCGGGCCGACGTGGTGGTCGACGGCGGCCGGATCGTCTCCATCGTCAAGGAGGCCGCGGCGGCGGGCTGCCAACGGCCCCGGGCACGGCGGGAGCTGGACGCGGAGGGGCTCGTCCTGTCCCCCGGCTTCATCGACATGCACGCCCACTCCGACCTGGCCCTGCTGCGCGACCCGGACCACAGCGCGAAGCTCGCCCAGGGCGTGACGCTCGAGGTCGTCGGGCAGGACGGGCTGTCGTACGCGCCGGTGGACGACCGCACGCTGGCCGAGGTCCGCCGCGCGATCACCGGCTGGAACGGGTACGGCGACGACGTCGACCTCGACTGGCGCACGGTCGGCGAGTACCTGGACCGCCTCGACCGCGGGATCGCCGTGAACGCGGCCTACCTGGTCCCGCAGGGCACGGTCCGCGCGATGGCCGTCGGCTGGGAGGACCGCCCGGCGACCGGCGCGGAGCTGGACCGGATGCGGCGGCTGGTGGCGGAGGGCCTGGAGCAGGGCGCGGTCGGCCTGTCCTCCGGGCTCACCTACACGCCCGGCATGTACGCCGACGACGCCGAACTGACCGAGCTGTGCCGGGTGGTGGCCTCGTACGGCGGC
The DNA here is from genome assembly GCF_055601245.1 of Streptomyces sp. NPDC038135. Classification (NCBI taxonomy): domain Bacteria; kingdom Bacillati; phylum Actinomycetota; class Actinomycetes; order Kitasatosporales; family Streptomycetaceae; genus Streptomyces; species Streptomyces sp. NPDC038135. The sequence continues at coordinate 421,311 of NZ_JBVJXS010000001.1, forward strand.
TACTACTGCCCGCACCACCGGTCCTACGGCGCCGGCGCCCTGGAGGCGTACGCCGAGATGGTGGAGCTGACCCGGAAGGCGGGGTGCCCGCTGCACCTGGCCCACGCGACGATGAACTTCGGCGTGAACGAGGGGCGCGCGCCCGAACTCCTCGCCCTGCTCGACCGGGCGCTGGACGCCGGCGCCGACATCACCCTGGACAGCTATCCGTACACCCCCGGCTGCACCACCCTCGCCGCGCTGCTGCCGAGCTGGGCGGGCGAGGGCGGACCGGAGGGGATCCTGACCCGGCTCGCCGACCCGGCGACCGCCGAGCGCGTCCGGCACGACCTCGAGGTCACCGGCTCGGACGGCTGCCACGGCGTGCCGGTGGAGTGGGACACGATCGAGATCTCCGGGGTGACCGTCCCGGCTCTGGCGGACCATGTCGGGCGGACCGTGCGGGAGTCGGCGGACGCACGCGGCGAGGACCCCTGGACGACCGCCCGCCGGCTGCTGGTCGAGGACCGGCTCGGCACGACGATCCTGCAGCACGTCGGCCACGAGGAGAACGTCCGCGCGATCATGCGGCACCGCGCCCACACCGGCGGCTCCGACGGCATCCTGCGGGGCGCGAAGCCGCATCCGCGGGCCTACGGCACCTTCCCCCGCTACCTCGGGCACTACGTGCGGGAGGCGGGCGTGCTGACGCTGGAGGAGTGCGTCGCCCATCTCACCGCGCGGCCCGCGGCCCGGCTGCGGCTGCCGGACCGGGGCCTGGTGCGCGAGGGCTACCGGGCCGACCTGGTGCTGTTCGACCCGGACACCGTCGCCTCCGGCGCCACCTTCGCCGAGCCCCGCGTGCTCCCGGCCGGGATTCCGTACGTGCTGGTCGACGGCCGGCTCGCGATCGAGGACGGCCGCCGCACGGACGTGCTGGCGGGCCGGGCGGTCCGCCGGACGCCGGTGTGACCGCCCGGGCCCGCCACGGCCCGGACGGGGGCCGTGGCGGCGGACGCTACGGCTTGGGCAGGGTGCAGCCGGACGCGCTCAGGTTCAGCTTGTTGCCGGTGGTGAAGCAGGCCGGGATGTTGTAGGTCTCCTCGGCGTAGTTGATGCCCTGGCGGACGGTGACGTTGCCGCTCTGGTCGACCTCGCACGGGTTGTTCTCGGTGCAGCGCTGGCCGTCCTCGTTGCCCGTGTTGTTGACGGCGACGACCTTGCCGGTTGCGGTGTCGATCACCGGCGAACCCGAGGTGCCGCCGATGGTGTTGCACGCGGAGGTGTAGCGGACCGAGTCCTTCCAGGTCCAGTCGCCCTCCTTCAGGCGGTACACGAAGCCGTCGATGTTGCAGCTGTAGATCCGCTTCCAGTAGCCGGAGACGACCTTGATGGCGGTGCCCGCGACCGGGTGGGTGTCCTGCATGGTGAGCGGGCTGATGCCGTACGAGCTCTTGATGGCCGCGTAGGTGGTGGTGGTGCGGTAGATCGTGACGTCGGTGTCCGTCATGGTCGAGTAGACGACCTGGTTGGCGCGGAGCGTGGCGACCTTGCTGCCGGAGGAGTTCAGCAGACCGAAGCTGCGGCTGGAGGACTGGCCGGTGATGACCTGGCCGGGCGCCGGGAAGCCGGTCTCCAGGCAGTGGCCGTTGGTCAGCACGAGCGCCGGGTCGGTGTCCGCGGAGTTGGGGAAGCGGATGACCGAGCCGGAGCAGTTGCTGAGCGAGACGGTCCCGGCGAAGTTGACGGTCACCGCGTTGGCCGCCTTGGCCTGCGGTGCGGCGACCGCCGGGGTCGCGCCCAGCCCGGCGATGGCCAGGGAGGAGAGCGCGGCCAGGAGAGGCTTGTTCATGTGGGGGTCCCCTCTTACGACTTGGGCGACCGGAGATCTTCCGGCCGCCTTGCGTCTTGTCATGAGCATTCTCATGAGAGGGGCGTGCGGGGGCAAGCAGTTGTATGCGACGACATGACCGCCCGGGGCATACGCGCACGTTTGTCGGACGGCGGGCCGCAACTCGCCTGCCACCCCTACCCACTTGACGGCGCGTTACGGCCGTCTCCCGCTACCGGGGGCGCTTGGTCGCGCCGTGGCCGTGTCCCCGGCCGCCGCCCGGGGTGCCCCAGCCGGACTCCGTCGGCGTGGCGGACGAGGGCGCGGGCGTGCGGCTGGCGGGGACGGCGGAGGCCGTGGCGGCCGGGGAGCCGGGCGCGGCGGACGTGGCGGATGCCGTGGGACGGGCGGCGCCGGTGGCCGCCGGACCGTCGGCGGCGGGCGCGGTGGACGACGGCGTCGCGGGAAGGCCGGACCCGGCGCCGGGCGCGCTCGACGCGGGGCCGGAGGAGTCCGCGGGGGTGGTCGCGGCGCCGGGGACACGGGCGGGCCCGTCGCCCGCCGGGCGGGGGCCGGACGGGCCGCCGTCAGGCCAGGCGAGCACCGCGATCAACGCCACCGCGCCGGCCGCGCCGAGGCCGCCGGCGACGACCGCCGTCCGGCGGCGGGCGGGCGCCCGCCGCTTGCGCCGCCGGTCGCGGCGGCCGCCGTCCACGCGGCCCGCCACGGGGGCGGAGGGCCCGGCGGGTCCGGGCGGTCCGGCGACGGCGGGCAGCTCGCGGGTCTCGTCGTAGGCGTTCTGCCAGCCGTGGGCGGCGGCGGGGTCGGCGTACTCCTCGTACGAGGGGGCCGCGGCCGTCTGCGGGTGGTACACGTTCGGCTGAACCTCCGGTTCGCCGCCGCCACCGTGCGCCTCGTACAACCCCGCCCTCCCCTTGCCCGGCCCGTCTTCGCGCCGTCCCCTGCCGCACCGGGCACGTCAGCGGCCTCGGCGCACCGGCGCATTCTAGGGACGCGAGCGACTCCTGAGACAGCTACCGCCGATAACAAGGCAAACCACACCGTCTCAAGTGGCGGAAGACACCACCCATGAGCCGTTACCGGGTCGTAAGCTCACGGACATGCAGGTGATCCAGTCGACCAAGCTCGCCAACGTCTGTTACGAGATCCGGGGCCCGGTTCTCGAGGAGGCGATGCGCCTGGAGGCGGCCGGGCACCGCATCCTGAAGCTCAACACGGGCAATCCGGCCGCCTTCGGCTTCGAGTGCCCGCCGGAGATCCTCGAGGACATCCTGCGCAACGTCTCCGGCGCGCACGGCTACGGCGACGCCAAGGGCCTGCTGGCCGCCCGGCGCGCGGTCGTCATGCACAACCAGACCATCGGCATCGAGACGGACGTCGAGCACGTCTACATCGGCAACGGCGTCTCCGAGCTGATCGTGATGGCGATGCAGGGCCTGCTGGACGACGGCGACGAGGTGCTCGTCCCGGCCCCGGACTACCCGCTGTGGACGGCGGCCGTGTCCCTGTCCGGCGGCACCGCCGTGCACTACCGCTGCGACGAGCAGTCCGACTGGATGCCCGACCTCGCCGACGTCGAGCGCAAGGTCACCGACCGCACCAAGGCGATCGTCATCATCAACCCGAACAACCCCACGGGCGCGGTGTACGACGAGGCGGTGCTCAAGGGCCTGACCGACATCGCCCGCCGGCACAACCTGCTGGTCTGCTCGGACGAGATCTACGACAAGATCCTCTACGACGGCGCCACGCACACCCCGACCGCGAAGGTCGCCCCCGATCTGCTGACCCTCACCTTCAACGGCATGTCCAAGGCCTACCGGGTGGCCGGCTACCGCGTCGGCTGGATGTCGATCTCGGGTCCGCGCGCCCACGCCGACTCCTACATCGAGGGCCTGACGATCCTGGCGAACATGCGCCTGTGCGCGAACATGCCGGGCCAGCACGGGGTCGTGGCCGCGCTCAGCGGCCGGCAGACGATCAACGAGCTGGTGCTGCCGGGCGGCCGGCTCAAGGAGCAGATGGACGTCGCCTACGAGCTGCTGACCCAGATCCCGGGCGTGAGCTGCGTCCGCCCCAAGGGCGCGCTGTACCTGTTCCCGCGCCTGGACCCGCAGGTCTTCAAGATCAAGGACGACCGGCGGATGGTGCTGGACCTGCTGCGCCAGGAGAAGATCATGGTCGTCCAGGGCACCGGGTTCAACTGGCCCGAGCCGGACCACTTCCGGGTGGTGACGCTGCCCAGCGCCGGCGACCTCCGGGACGCGGTGACCCGGATCGGAACCTTCCTGGACGGCTACGGCCAGCCCTAGGTCGTGTCCGCGAAGTCGCGTCGTCCGCCCGCAGGGCGGGCGTCGCGGCGTCCGGTGCGTGCTCTCGGCGGGCCGGCCGGATGCCCTCGTACTGGGTGTACTCGGGCTTTCGGCCGGTGCGGCGAGAGTGCGTGCCGGGCGTCGTGACGCAGACGCGACTTTGCGGACACGGCCTAGCGCCCGTCGCCGGAGCGCCCGCGGTCCCTGCCGACGGTAGCCGGAGGGCCGCGATCCGTGACCCGACTCAACTTTAGACGAAATCCAAGCTAGGATGGCTTCCTGTCAGAGCACAGGAGGCCATCCCCATGTACGAACCGATCCGCACCAAGTCGGTCCACAGCACGATGGCCGGCGATCCTTCCGACTTCCCGCACCGCTCGCGCGAGGAGGAGCTGGACATCCAGCTCGCCGGGCATCTCGCGGCCCTGCTCGCCGTCACGGACGAACTGCGGGCCCTGACCCCCTCCGCCGCTCTGGACGCGGCCGCCGAGCGGCTCGCGGCCCAGGTGACCCGGCTGCGCGGCGGCAGCGCGCCGCTGCGCGCCCAGCCCACCGCCGCCGGTGAGCCGGCGGGCCTGCACCGCCGGGCGCACGCCCTCGCGGGCCGCGCCCTGGTGGTCGCCGCCTCCCGCGCCGACACGGCGGCCGCGATCCTGTCCGCCGAGCGGATGGACGCGCACGCCGCCGCCCTGGCCGGGCCGAGGGAGCTCAGCCCGGCCCGCTGACCCCGCCCGGGGTCCCCCGATCGGCCCCGGTCCGCGCGCATCCTGCAGCGACGCGCGGACCGGGTGCCACACATCCGGTCGCACTCGGCGGCGGACGTCCGCCGTCGCCGGTGCCGTCGCGCCCACTGCGCCCCTTACCCGCTTGATCGGGCGCTCCGCCGGTGCCGGTGGGATGCCGGCAGGCGCCGTGAACGGGCGGCGAGAGGACGCGCGACGGGGCCCCGCACGCCTTTGTGCGGGGCCCCGTCGGGGTTGTCACCACGGCCGGCCGTGACGATCGCTGGTCAGGGCATCCGGACCGGCCGTGGAGTCATGGGGTGCGGGTCTCAGCCCAGGCGCCGCACCAGCGCGTGGTACTGGTCCCACAGCTCCTTCGGGGTGTGGTCGCCGAAGGTGTTGAGGTGGTCGGGGACCAGGGCGGCCTCCTCGCGCCAGACCTCCTTGTCGACCGTGAGCAGGAAGTCCAGGTCGGAGTCGGACAGGTCGAGGCCGTCGGTGTCCAGCGCCTCCTTGGTCGGCAGGACGCCGATGGGGGTCTCGACGCCCTCGGCCCTGCCGTCCAGCCGGTCCACGATCCACTTCAGGACGCGGCTGTTCTCGCCGAAGCCCGGCCAGACGAACTTGCCCTCGTCGTTCTTGCGGAACCAGTTGACGTAGTAGATCTTCGGGAGCTTGGACTGGTCCTTGTCCTTGGCCACGTCGACCCAGTGACCCATGTAGTCGCCCATGTTGTAGCCGCAGAACGGCAGCATGGCGAACGGGTCGCGGCGCAGCTCACCGACCTTGCCCTCGGCGGCGGCCGTCTTCTCGGAGGCCACGTTGGCGCCCAGGAAGACACCGTGGTTCCAGTCGAAGGACTCCGTCACCAGCGGCACCGCGCTGGCCCGGCGGCCGCCGAAGAGGATCGCCGAGATCGGCACGCCCTTGGGGTCCTCCCACTCCGGCGCGATGATCGGGCACTGCGAGGCCGGGGTGGTGAAGCGGGCGTTGGGGTGGGCGGCGGGCGTACCGGACTCGGGCGTCCAGGAGTTGCCCTTCCAGTCGGTGAGATGGGCCGGGGTCTCCTCCGTCATCCCCTCCCACCACACGTCGTTGTCGTCCGTCAGCGCCACGTTGGTGAAGACCGAGTTGCCCCACAGCGTCTTCATCGCGTTGGCGTTGGTGTGCTCGCCGGTGCCGGGGGCGACGCCGAAGAAGCCGGCCTCGGGGTTGATCGCGTACAGCCGGCCGTCCTCGCCGAAGCGCATCCAGGCGATGTCGTCGCCGATGGTCTCCACGGTCCAGCCGGAGACCGTCGGCTCCAGCATGGCGAGGTTGGTCTTGCCGCAGGCGCTCGGGAAGGCGGCGGCGACGTACTTGGACTCACCCTGCGGCGGGGTGAGCTTGAGGATCAGCATGTGCTCGGCCAGCCAGCCCTCGTCGCGGGCCATGACGGAGGCGATGCGCAGCGCGTAGCACTTCTTGCCGAGCAGGGCGTTGCCGCCGTAGCCGGAGCCGTAGGACCAGATCTCGCGGTCCTCGGGGAAGTGGGAGATGTACTTGGTGGAGTTGCACGGCCAGGGGACGTCCTCCTGGCCGTCCTCCAGCGGGGCGCCGACGGTGTGCACGGCCTTGACGAAGAAGCCGCTGTCGCCGAGCTCGTCGAGGACCGGCTGTCCCATGCGGGTCATGGTGCGCATGGAGACCGCGACGTAGGCGGAGTCGGTGATCTCGACGCCGATCGCGGAGAGCGGGGAGCCCAGCGGGCCCATGCAGAACGGGACGACGTACATCGTCCGGCCCCTCATCGAGCCGCGGAAGACGCCGCCCTCGCCGCCGGAGCCCTGGAAGATCTCCCGCATCTCGTCCGGGGCCTTCCAGTGGTTGGTCGGGCCGGCGTCCTCCTCCTTGGCGGAGCAGATGAAGGTCCGGTCCTCGACGCGTGCGACGTCGGTGGGGTCGGAGGCCGCGTAGTAGGAGTTGGGGCGCTTGATCGGGTCGAGCTTGCGGAAGGTGCCCTTCTGGACGAGCTCCTCGCACAGCCGCTCGTACTCGGCCTCGGATCCGTCACACCAGACCACGCTGTCCGGCTGCGTCAGTTCGACGATCTCGTTGACCCACGAGATCAGTTCCTGGTGGTTGGTGGGGACGCCGGTGGGAGCCGCGATGTCGCGCGCCACGATTGCTCCTAAATGAGGGATTTTTTGTCTTGTCGCCCCGTGGGGGCCTCGACCCGGACGCTTCGTAGCCGCTCATCCGGTGCCGACCGCACTCATTTGATCATCCGATTCTAGTGCCCATCTGTCCAGAGGGCATCACAAGTGAGCAACGTGAGGAACGCCACGCTTACCGCGGTTTTTTGCGTCCACATGAAGTTCGACAGAAGGACTTTTTGCGTTGGGGCCCTCTTGGGGGTGCGCTGACAGGCGACTTACGGGGCCGTAGGTACCATGCCGGGCATGACTGCGCCCGTCCCCGACGCGCCCAACGACACGCCGGCCGCCGGCCGCGGTCCCGTGGCGCTCACCCTGCCGCACCCGGTCAAGCCCAGGCTGCGCGGCTGGCTGCACCTCGGAATGTTCCCCGCCGCGCTCGTCGCGGGGCTCGTGCTCACCGCCCTCGCCGACTCCAGCAGAGGCCGGATCGCGTGCGGCGTCTACGCCCTGACGGCCTGCCTGCTCTTCGGCGTCAGCGCGCTCTACCACCGGGGCAACTGGAGCCCGCGGATGGACGGCGTCCTGCGCCGGCTGGACCACGCCAACATCTTCCTGATCATCGCGGGCACCTACACACCGCTGACCATGCTGCTCCTGCCCGGCGCCAAGGGTCAGTGGCTGCTGTGGGGCATCTGGACCGCTGCCGCCGCGGGCATCCTCTTCCGCGTCTTCTGGGTCGGCGCCCCGCGCTGGCTGTACACGCCCTGCTACATCGCGATGGGCTGGGCGGCGGTCTTCTTCCTGCCCGACTTCATGCGCAGCGGCGGCATCGCCGTCCTGGTGCTGGTCGTCGTCGGCGGCCTGCTGTACAGCGCCGGGGGCGTGGTCTACGGCATCAAGCGGCCGAACCCCTCACCGCGCTGGTTCGGCTTCCACGAGGTATTCCACTCCCTCACCCTCGCCGCCTTCGTCGTCCACTACGTCGGCATCTCGCTGGTCGCGTACCAGCACGCGTAGGCGCCCGGGCGCCTACGCCCGCCCGGCGCCGGGCACGGTCGCCTCCGGGCCGCGGTGCCGGACAATGACCGGTATGACGGCAGCACCCTCCCCCCACTCCCCCGCCGGCCGTCCCCGGCCTGGCCTGCGGGAACGCAAGAAGCTCAAGACCCGCGAGGCGATCCGCACCGCGACGTACGCGCTGGTCGGGGAGCAGGGGTACGACGCCACGACGATCGAGCAGATCGCCGAGCGGGCCGAGGTGTCGCCGTCGACCGTCTTCCGGTACTTCCCGGCCAAGGAGGACATCGTCCTCACGGACGGGTACGGCCCGCTGCTGGTGCGGGAGTTGCTGGCCCGCCCGGCCGGCGAGCCGTGGACGGACTCGCTGCGGTACGTGACGGACCGGGCCGTCGACGTGATGGCGCGGCAGGACCCCGGGGTGCTGCGGATGCGGGCGCGCCTCGGCGTCGACGTCCCCGCCGTCCGCTCCCGGATGATGGAGAGCGTGGCGGAGACCGGGCGGCTGCTGCGCGGCGCCCTCGCCGGGCGGACCGGCCTCGACCCGGACGGCCTGGAGGCGCGCGTCCACGCGATGTCCCTGGCCGGCGGCCTGCTGGAGGTCTACCTCGCCTGGGCGGAGAACGACTTCGAGGACGATCTGCGCGACCTCGTGCGGCGGGCCCTGGACGTCCTGGAGCACGGCCTGCCCGGCGGAAATCCGTGAGCCCCGGCGTACCGCGCCGTGTCATCCTGACCGGGTGAACGGTCCCGAGATCCACGTCGAGTTCGCCCCCGGCCTGGCCCTGTTCGTCCCGAGCGCTCGGCGCCGGGGCGCCACCGCCCTCACCACCGACGGCGTCTCGACCCTCGGCCACGTCGTCGAGTCGGCGGGCGTCCCGCTGACCGAGGTCGGCTCCCTGTGGGTCGGCGGCCGCCAGGTGCCCACCTCGTACGTCCCGGTCGCGGGCGATGAGGTGGAGGTCCGCTCGGTGACCCGCCCCCAGCGGGTCACCGGCGCCCCGCTCCGCTTCCTGCTCGACGTCCACCTCGGCACCCTCGCCCGCCGGCTGCGCCTGCTCGGCGTGGACACGGCGTACGAGTCGACCGACATCGGCGACCCGGCGCTGGCCGCGCGCTCGGCCGGCGAGCAGCGGGTCATGCTCAGCCGCGACCGGGGGCTGCTGCGCCGCCGCGAGCTGTGGGCCGGCGCGTACGTCTACAGCACCCGCCCCGAGGACCAGCTCCGCGACGTCCTGGAGCGCTTCGCCCCCGAGCTGCGCCCCTGGACCCGCTGCACCGCGTGCAACGGCCTGCTGGCGGAGGCCACCAAGGAGGAGGTCGCCGACCAGCTGGAGCACGGCACCCGGCACACGTACGACGTCTTCGCCCGGTGCGGCGACTGCGGCCGCGCCTACTGGAAGGGCGCGCACCACGACCGGCTGGAGACGATCGTGGAGCGCGCCCTGGCGGAGTTCAGCGGGCGGGGCTGACGCCGCCCGCCGGTCAGCCGGTGCTCAGCGCCCGGCCGAGCCGCTCCGGGTCCGTCGTCGGGGCGTCGCAGGTGAAGTTCCGGCAGACGTAGGCCGCCGGCCGGCCGTCCACCAGCGGGCGGTCGGCGAGCAGCGGGAACTCCTCGCCGCCGGGGGGCCCGGCCGCGACCACCGCGCCCGGCGCGGTGCCGAGCAGCGCCGTGCGGTGCAGGGCCGCCGTCGCCTCGTCGGTGAGGGACGGGCCGACCACCGCCACCTCCCGGGGCCCGTCGAGCAGCGCCTCGGCGACGGCGAGGCCCCAGCCGATGAACCGGGGCACCCGCGGGCCCAGGGCCTTCACGACGCCCAGCGCCCGCTCGGCGGCGGTGCGGTGGACCTCGGAGCCCGTGTGGGCGGCGTAGCCCAGCAGGGCGCCCGCAGCGGCGCTCCACCCGGAGGGGGTGGCGTTGTCGGTGGGGTCCTGCGGCCGGCGGATGAGCTGCTCGGCGTCGGCGGCGGTGTCGTACAGGGCGCCGCCGGAGTCGCCGAAGCGGGCCGGCACCTGGTCGAGGAGCAGTCCGGCGAAGTCCAGCCACACGCCCTCCCCGGTCACGGACGCGAGCGCGAGGAAGCCCTCGGCGACGTCGGCGTAGTCCTCCAGCACCCCGGTGTTGGGCCCGACCCGGCCGTCCCGGCTGGTCCGGGCGAGGTGGGCGTGCTCGTCCAGGTGCACCCGGACCAGGAGATCGGCGGCCGCGACGGCCGCCCGGACCAGGTCGGGCCGGTCGAAGTAGGCGCCGGTCTCGGCGAGCGCGGCGATCGCCAGCCCGTTCCAGGCGGCGACGACCTTGTCGTCCCGGCCGGGGGCGGGGCGCAGCGCCCGCCGCGCCAGCAGGCGCTCCTTGACCGACGCCACCTGCCCGGCGTCGAAGACGCCCTCGGTCTGCGGAAGTTGCAGCACCGACCGGCCGTGCTCGAAGGTGCCCTCCTCCGTCACCCCGAAGTACCGGGCGGCCCGTTCGGCGTCCTCGCCGAGGGCGTCGCGCAGCTCCTGCGGGGTCCAGACGTAGTAGGCACCTTCGACGTGGGCGCCGGTGCCGTCGTCGCTGTCCGCGTCGAGGGCCGAGGCGAACCCGCCCTCGTCCGTGCGCAGTTCCCGGACCATGAAGTCGGCGGTCTCCAGGGCGACCCGCCGCGCGAGCTCGGAGCCCGTCGCCCGCCACAGGTGCGCGTAGACCCGGCACAGCAGCGCGTTGTCGTACAGCATCTTCTCGAAGTGGGGCACGATCCAGTCGCGGTCGACGGAGTAGCGGGCGAAGCCGCCGCCGAGCTGGTCGTAGATCCCTCCGCGGGCCATCCGCTCGCAGGTGTCGGACGCCATCTGCAGGGCGCCCTCGGCGCCGGTGCGCGCGTGGTGCCGCAGCAGGAACTCCAGCACCATCGACGGCGGGAACTTCGGCGCCCCGCCGAATCCGCCGCGCTGCGGGTCGTACTCCCGGGTGAGCGCGAGCAGCGCCTGGGCGAGTTCCTGTTCCCCGGGCGGCTCGGCGCCCTGGTGGCCCAGCTCCCGCTGGGAGAGGTCCCGCACGATCTTGCCGGCGACCTCGCCCACCTCGTCCCGCCGGTCGGCCCAGGCATGCTGGACGCCCTCCAGCACCTGCCGGAAGGAGGGCATGCCGTGCCGGGGCTCGGGCGGGAAGTAGGTGCCGAAGTAGAACGGTTCGGCGTCCGGCGTGAGGAACACGGTCATGGGCCAGCCGCCCTGACCGGTGGCCGCCTGGACGGCCTCCATGTAGACCGCGTCGACGTCGGGGCGTTCCTCGCGGTCGACCTTGATGCTGACGTAGTGCTCGTTCAGGTAGTCGGCCGTGGCCTGGTCCTCGAACGATTCACCTGCCATGACATGGCACCAGTGATCAGCCGGCTAAGTGGCACGACGAATAGCCCACCGAAAGAAGGATGGGAACGTCGCGCCTCTTGGCCTCTTGCATCGCCTCCTCTCCCCATGGCCACCAATCCACTGGATTGCCGGCGTGCTGGAGGAGATACGGCGACTGGGAGTGAGCCAGTCGATTCATACCAGCATCGTCGCACGGCCGGGGCCGTCCGGCCCAGCACGCACGGCTGGCGCCCGGGCGGCGGATTCCACCCCGCAGCGCGTGCCGCGGGAGGCCGGACGCAGTGGGGGGCCGCGCCCAGCGCGGCCCGCCGGGCGGTGGAGGCCGCCGGTGCGGCGGAACGGCGGGACGGCCGTCCGGCCCGGGCCGGGCGAGCGCTGCGCCGGGCCACCGCGCCGGCCCCTGACGGGAGGGTCGGCGGTACGCGTACGGGTGAGAAAACCCTCTCGTCGTGACCGCGGAAACGGGCTGCCGACAAGGGAGTTGTCACCAAATCCGCACGCCTTCGCTGATCGTCGCCCCCTCGCCAACCCGCGGTCCCCGAAGGACACTCTTAGCCAACGGAGTTGACGCCGACAGGGGGACGGGACATGCGGGACGGCCATCGGACCGAGGCCGAGCGGCTGCTGGCGCGGGCCGTGGACGAGGAGGTACGGCGCTCCGGCGGCCGCACCGACGGGCAGTCGCTGCTGTCACGGGCGCGCGGCTCGCTGGACACCATGGCGCAGCAGGCAGCCGAGGAGTACGAGACCTACGTCCGCGCGCTCGACGAGGCCGAGGCGGGCCGGGTCACCTTCGGCCAGCGCTACGCGCGCGAGGGCGCGGGAACGGCGCTGCTGGTGGCCGCCGTCGCCGCGGTGGCCGCCGCGGTCGCCGACCTGTCCCTGGGCACCGGCGCCGGCACCGCCGTCGGCGCGGGCGTCACCGTGGGCGTGGTGGGCGCCGCCGCGACGGTGGTGAAGGTGGCCGGCTCCCATCTGCCGGCCGCCCATCACCGGGCGGGCGAGGCCGGTCAGCCCGGGGGCCCTGAGCAGCTCCGGCTGCAGTGGCTGACCGCGCTGGAGGTGCGCGGCATCCGCCCGTTCCTCGACCAGCAGCGGGTGCTCACCGCCTCGACCGGGCCGAAGAAGAAGACCGGCCCGGCGCTGCGCGGCGCCGACAAGAGCGCGGCGGCCCGAAGGCGCACGGTGCTGGAGCAGTCCTTCGGGCAACTGCCCGAACCCGACGGACCGTTCGCGGGGCGGCGGCCGGAGCTGGCGCGGATCAGGCAGTGGGCGCAGGCCGCCCGGGCGGCCACCGAGACCCGGCCGACGGTCGTCGTGCTGCACGGCGAGCCCGGCTCGGGCCGCACCACGCTCGCGGTCCGCGCGGCGCACGACCTCAGGGACCACTTCCGCGGGGCGGTCGTCGTGGACCTGCGCGGCGGCAGCAGGGACGAGCCGCCGCTGCCCGTCCGGGACGCGCTGCTGCATCTGCTGAACCGGCTCGGCGCGCCCCGTGAGCAGTTGCTGTTCCGCGAGCGTTCCTCCCCGGACCAGCAGGTCAAGCGGCTGTCCGAGCTGTACCACCGGCACCTCACCGGGCTTCCCGTGACCATTGTGCTGGACGACGCCTCGGACCCGGAGCAGGTGCGCGCCCTGGTGCCCGAGCACTCCGACAGCCTGGTGCTGGTCACCGCCCGCACCGCGCTCGAACTGCCCGCCGAGCTCAGTGCCTGGGTGCACCACCTGCCGGTGCGGGAGCTGGACGCGGCGGGCGCCGAGGAACTGCTGGCGGCGACGGCGCAGGACGCCTCGGGGCCGTACGACGCGGAGTCCGCCGACCAGGTGCGCCGGTTGTGCGGAGGGCTGCCGCTCGCGCTGCGCGTCGCCGGCTCGTCGCTCGGCCCGCGGTCCTCCCGGCAGCTCGCCTCCGACCTCGGCGCGTACGGCCCGGTCGAGCCGGTGGAGCGGGCGCTGTGGCTGCGCTACACCGACCAGCCCGACGCCACCCGCCGGCTGCTGCGCAGGCTGGCGCTGGCCGGCCGGGCCTCGCTCGGCGCGGCGGCCGCAGCCGCCCTGCTGGCCACCGACGAGCCGGAGGCCACCCGGCATCTGTCGGCCCTCGCGGACGCCGGCCTGATCGACCATGTGCGCGGCGACCGCTACCGGCTGCACGACCTGGTGCGGGCCTTCGCCCGGGCCCGGCTGGCGGACGAGGAGGACCCGGCCGAGCGGGCGGCCGCGCAGGAGCGGCTGATCGTGAACTACTCGGAGCTGGCCGACTCGGTGCTGCGCCTGGTCGACGGCAACATGTCGACGCGCTCGAACCAGTTCGGCGGGCACGGCTTCACCTCGCTGGACGAGGCGCTGCGCTGGCTGGACGACGAGTCCAGCTTCATCACGGCCGCGCTGCGCCACGCCGAGGGCGTGGACCAGACCGCCGTGCAGAACCTGCTCGGCGCCCTGTGCGACTACTGCCTGCTGCGCGGCGACCTCTACCGCCTCGGTGAGATCAGCGAGCTTGCGCAGGCCGTGGACGAGGGCCTGCTGATGCGCTCCGTGCAGTGGCGCACCGGTATCGCGGCCCGGCAGCTCGGCGAGCTGGACAAGGCGCGCACCACACTGGCCTCCGTGGTCGACCTCTACCGGGAGGCCCACCACGACGCGGGCGCGGCCCGCGCGCTGTGCTCCCTCGGCATCACCCTGCACCACCAGGGCAACCTCACCGAGGCCGCGGCCCGGCTGCAGGAGGCCCTGGACCTGCAGGCCGCAGAGGAGCTGGCGACCGACCGGGCCTGGACGATGCACGCGCTGGCGGCGGTGCAGCGGGACCGGGCCCGGCTGGCGGAGGCCCTGGACCTGCTCACCCGCTCGCTGGTCCTGCACCGGCAGGGCGGCTCCGTGCACGGGGAGGCGTGGGCGCACTTCCAGCTCGGGCAGCTCGCCCTGCGCATGGGCGACGTGCCGAGGGCGGAGACGGAGCTGCGGGCCGCCCTGGAGCGCTACGGCCAGACGCACGACGCGCGCGGCGAGGCCTGGGCGCTGACCCAGCTCGCCCGGGCCCGGCTGGTCGACGGGGACGCCGGGCCGGCCGTGGAGGACCTCCGGCGCGCGGCGGCGCGGCACCGGGAGAACGAGGACGCGCGCGGCGAGGCCTGGACGCTGTTCCACCTCGGGCAGGCGCTGGAGGAGACGGGAGAGCTGGACCAGGCGGTCCGGGAGCTGGAGCGGTCCCGGCAGATGTTCTCCCGGATGCGGGACGTCTACGGCCTGGCCTGCGCCCGGCACCACTCGGCGCGGGTCACCCGCGACCAGCGGGCGGCGCAGACCGGCTCGCTGCGCAACTCCGGCTTCGCCCGGCAGCTCCTCGTCGACGCCCGCGCCGACTTCCAGCGCATCGGCGTCGCCCACGGCGAGGCCTGGAGCTGTCTGGAGCTGGCGGTCGTGGACGCGGGCAACGCCCGGATACAGCAGGCGCTGGCGCTGTGCGACGAGGCGCTGAACCTGTTCACGTCCTACGGCGACCGCCGCGGTGAGGACTGGGCGCGGTTCCTGCGCTGCACCCTGCTGCCGTACGCGGCGCCGGGCGGGGTGGAGGTGGGCACGGCGGTCGCACAGGAGGAGCTGGCCCAGCTCGCCCGGGCCTCGCATCCGCTGCGGGACGAGAAGCTGGACGAGTGGGTGCCGGCCTACGCCCTGCTGCTGGAGCGGGGCGTGAACCTGGAGGCGGGCTGGCAGGCGTGGCGTCTGCGCATGACCCCGGACCGCCACGCCCGGGAGGTGATGGGAGTGGCGGTTCCGGAGCGGGACTGAGCCCTCGGGGTCAGCCCTGCGGCGTCTTGGCTTCGGGCTTCTCCTCGGCCCCGGCCTCGGGGGCCTCCTTGAAGTCGACCTTCTGCATCTGCTTGCTCATCGACTTCATCAGGCCCCACACGGCCACGGCCATCACCGCGAACACGATGAAGCCGAGGACGCCGGGGGTGACCTTGTTCTCGTCGACCTCCTTGGCGAGGGGGACGAGGTGCGTCAGTGCCAGGCTTGCGCTCATGTCAGGCATTGTCCCGGATGCCCGCGAAGAGGTCGTCCTCGGGGAGGGAGGTGTCGACGAGAGACTTCGCCAGCTCGTACTCCTCCGTCGGCCAGACCTCCTTCTGCAGGTCCATCGGCACCCGGAACCAGCCGCCGTCGGGGTCGATCTGGGTGGCGTGGGCGATCAGCGCCTTGTCGCGGACCTCGAAGAAGTCGGCGCACGGGACGTGCGTGGTCAGCGTGCGCTCGACGCGCTCGGACTGCTCCCAGCGCTTCAGCCAGTCCCCGTACGGCGACTCCAGGCCGCGGTCGAGCATCGCGTGGTGCAGCGCCTCGGTGCGGGGGCGGTTGAAGCCCTGGTTGTAGTAGAGCTTCTGCGGCTGGTGGACCGGGCCGTACTCGGCCTCGGGGTACTTCTCGGCGTCCGCCGCGCCCTCGAACGCCACCATCGAGATCTTGTGCGTCATGATGTGGTCGGGATGCGGGTAGCCGCCGTTCTCGTCGTAGGTGGTGATCACCTGCGGGCGGAAGGAGCGGATCTGCTTCACGAGCTCGCCGGCCGCCTTGTCGACGTCCTCCAGGGCGAAGCAGCCGTCGGGCAGCGGCGGCAGCGGGTCGCCCTCGGGCAGGCCGGAGTCGACGAAGCCCAGCCACTCCTGCCGGACGCCGAGGATCTCCCGGGCCTCGTCCATCTCCTTCCTGCGCACCTCGTGGATGTTCGCCTCGATGTAGGCGTCACCCTGCAGCTTGGGGTTGAGGATGGACCCGCGCTCGCCGCCGGTGCAGGTCACCACCAGCACGTCCACCCCCTCGGCCACGTACTTCGCCATGGTGGCCGCGCCCTTGCTCGACTCGTCGTCGGGGTGCGCGTGAACGGCCATCAGTCGCAGCTGGTCAGTCAAGACTCAATCCTCGGTAAGTCGGCGCCCCGTGTCTTCGGCGCAATCGCAGGCTTCTATAGTGACGGAATCGGGGGACGTTTAATTCCGCGGAGGGACGATCATGAGCACGGCGAGCACGCGGCCGCCCGAGGGCCGCTACGGCCGCTCGTCGGACGACCGTGCCGACCGCAGGCTCAGGATCGCCGGATCGGTGCTGGGTGCGGCCCTTCTCGCACTGATCGGCTACTTCGCCTACCACTACATCGCGCAGAACGAGATCAGCGCCCAGGTGATCACCTTCAAGGCCTCCGACGACGCGGTCCGGGTGCACCTCGAGGTGCACAAGGACTCCGGCGCCTCCGGCTACTGCACCCTGCGCTCCCAGTCGGACGACGGCGCCGAGGTGGGGCGGGCGGACTTCCGCTTCACCGGACCGGACACGCGCATCGACAAGGTCGTCACGCTGCGTACGACGGCCAGGGGCACGACGGCCGAACTGCTCGGCTGCCACGCCGGCTGACCATGCGCAGGCCGTGACCTGCGTCGATGTGATTCTGATGGCTTATGTCCTCCCCCTTCCGCCATTGAATTGTTAGGCTCGTGGTTTCGCCCATCCAAGAGGGAACATTCTTCTGGGTAGGGCGATGCTTTGTATTTCCCAGTACCGACGAGGAGCACCCTGTGACCCAGACCAGCGAGAACGTCACCTGGCTGACCCAGGAGGCGTACAACAAGCTCAAGGACGAGCTTGCGTACCTTACTGGTCCTGCGCGCACGGAGATCGCCGCCAAGATCGCGGCCGCGCGCGAGGAGGGCGACCTGCGCGAGAACGGCGGGTACCACGCTGCCAAGGAGGAGCAGGGCAAGCAGGAGCTCCGTGTGCGCCAGCTGACCCAGCTCCTGGAGAACGCCCAGGTCGGCGAGGCGCCGGCCTCCGCGGACGGCGCCGTGGCGCCCGGCATGGTCGTCACGATCGCCTTCGACGGTGACGAGGACGACACGATGACGTTCCTGCTCGCCTCCCGCGAGTACGCGAGCGCCGATGTCGAGACGTACTCGCCGCAGTCGCCGCTCGGCGCCGGCGTCATCGGCCACAAGGTCGGCGAGGACGCGGAGTACGAGCTGCCGAACGGCAAGAAGGCCTCCGTGCGGATCCTGAAGGCCGAGCCGTACTCGGGCTGAGCCGCCGGACCAGTTTCATGTCGCGCCCCCGGCGTCCGAGGACACCGGGGGCGTCTTCATGCCCGCACGCGGCGGCCGCCGTCAGGCGGTGGCCGAGCGGTACTTGCGGACCGCGAGCGTGCGGAAGGCCACGGTGATCAGCACGGACCAGATCAGCGAGGCCCAGACGGGGTGCTGCATGGGCCAGGCGTCCGGCGTCTGGAAGCCCGGGGGCAGGTTGCCGAACAGCTCGCGGCACGCCTGCACGGTGGCGCTGAACGGGTTCCACTCGGCGATGTGTCTCAGGAAGTCCGGCATCTGGTTGGCGTCGACGAACGCGTTCGAGATGAACGTCAGCGGAAACAGCCAGATCAGACCGCCCGAGGTGGCCGCCTCGGGAGTGCGCACGGAGAGGCCGATGAGCGCGCCGATCCAGGAGAAGGCGTACCCGAGCAGCAGGAGCAGGCCGAATCCGGCGAGCACCTTGCCGAGGTTCTCGTGCGTGCGCCAGCCGACCAGCACCGCCACCACGGCGAGGACCAGCAGGGTGAGCGCCGTCTGGACCAGGTCCGCGAGGGTCCGGCCGGTCAGCACCGCGCCGCGCGCCATGGGCAGGGAGCGGAAGCGGTCGATGAGGCCCTTGTGCATGTCGTCGGCGATGCCCGCGCCCGCGCCGGCGGTGGCGAACGTGACGGTCTGCGCGAAGATGCCCGCCATCAGGAACTCGCGGTAGGCCTGCGTGGAGCTGGACCCGCCGACCTGGATCGAACCGCCGAACACGTAGGTGAACAGCACCACGAACATGATCGGCTGGATCAGCCCGAAGATGACCATCTCGGGGATCCGGCACATGCGGATCAAATTGCGCTTGGCGACGATCAGCGAGTCGCGGACGGACCGGCCGACGGGGTTTCCCGGGGCCGCGAGGGGCGCGGCTTCGGTCACTGCACTCATTTCACGGTCTCCTCGCCCTTGGCGCCCTTGCTGCCCTTGCTGCCCTTGCCGGTCCTGCCGGACCGGTCGTTCCCGGCGGACTCCTCTGCCTCGGCCACGTGTCCGGTGAGGGAGAGGAAGACGTCGTCGAGGGTGGGGCGGCGCAGTCCGATGTCGTCCATCTCGATCCCGCGGCCGTCCAGCTCCCGGATGACCTCGGCCAGCAGCTTGGCGCCGCCGGTGACGGGCACCGTGAGCTTGCGGGTGTGCTCCTCGACCGTGGTGTCGCCCTTGCCGAAGCCGCGCAGCACCTCGGCGGCGGTGGCGATGTGCTCGCGCTCGTGCACGACGACCTCGACGCGCTCGCCGCCGGTGCGGGCCTTGAGCTGGTCGGAGGTGCCCTTGGCGATGACCCGGCCGTGGTCGACGACCGCTATGTCGTGGGCGAGGTGGTCGGCCTCCTCCAGGTACTGCGTGGTCAGCAGCAGGGTCGTGCCGCCGGAGACGAGCTGCTTGATGACCTCCCAGAGCTGCTGCCGGTTGCGCGGGTCCAGGCCGGTGGTCGGCTCGTCCATGAACATCACGGGCGGCGAGACCACCAGGGCGGCCGCGAGGTCGAGCCGGCGGCGCATGCCCCCGGAGTAGGTCTTGGCGGGGCGGTCGGCGGCGTCCGTGAGGTGGAACTGCTCCAGCAGCTCGACCGCGCGCTGCCGGGCCGCCTTCGCCCTCATCTGGTAGAGCTGGCCGACCATCTGCAGGTTCTCCCGGCCGGTCAGGTACTCGTCGACCGCGGCGAACTGTCCGGACAGGCCGATGGAGCGGCGTACGGCGTCGGGGTCCTTGAGGACGTCCACGCCCGCCACGACGGCCCGTCCGCTGTCGGGCCGCAGCAGTGTCGTCAGGCAGCGGACCGCTGTCGTCTTGCCGGCGCCGTTCGGCCCGAGCAGGCCGAGGACGGTGCCCTCGGGGACATCGAGGTCTACGCCGTCCAGTGCCCTTACGTCGCCGAAGGTCTTGACCAGGCCTTCGGCATAGATGGCGCCTGGCATGTGGGTCTCCACGTCGTCGGGGATGCTTCGGAAAGGCTAGGTTCGCGTGCTCGCCGCCGCCTTCGGTTTTCCATCAGCGGTTTTCACCCGGCGTCCTCCGTCCCGGCGTCGTCTCCGCCGGAGGCACGGCACCGACTGGGGAGCGGCACCACAAACCATAACGCGATGTATCGCGTCTACCAATGGATTGCCCCGTACGAGTGACACCGCCTCCCGCGGCCAGGCCGGGCGGCTCAGTCGATGACCGTGTAGCCCGCCTGCCGCAGGGCCTGGCCGACCTCGACGCAGTGCGCCGGGCCCTTCGTCTCGAGGTGCAGCTCCACCTCCACCTCCGTGAGTCCGAGCCGGGGGTCGGTCCGCACGTGGCTCACGTCGAGGACGTTGGCGTCGGCCGCGGACAGCACCCCGAGGAGCGTCGCGAGGGCGCCGGGGCGGTCCGTCAGCCGCAGCCGGACCGCCAGGTAGCGGCCCTGGGCGGCCATGCCGTGCCGCAGCACCCGCTGGAGCAGCACCGGGTCGACGTTCCCACCGGACAGCACGGCGACGACCGGGCCGGGGAAGGCGCCGGGCTCGGCCAGCAGGGCGGCGACCGGGCTGGCCCCGGCCGGCTCGACGACCAGCTTGGCGCGCTCCAGGCACAGCAGCAGCGCGGCCGACAACTGGTCCTCGCTGACCGTGCGGACCTCGTCCACCAGGTCGCCGACGATCTCGAACGGAACCGGCCCGGGCCGGCCCACCTTGATGCCGTCGGCCATCGTCGTCGGGTTCAGCACCGACACCGGACGGCCGGCGGCGAGCGAGGGCGGATAGGCCGCCGCGCCCTCCGCCTGCACACCGACGATCCGGACCTCCGGCCGCAGCGCCTTCACCGCGACCGCGATGCCGGCCGCGAGCCCGCCGCCGCCGATGCCGACGACGATCGTGCGCACCTCCGGGCACTGCTCCAGGATCTCCAGGCCGACCGTGCCCTGGCCGGCGATGACGTCGGGGTGGTCGAAGGGGTGGATGAACACCGCGCCCGTCGTCGCCGCGTACTCCTGGGCGGCGGCCAGGGTCTCGTCGACCACCTGACCGTGCAGCCTCACCTCGGCGCCGTACTCCCGGGTCGCGCTGATCTTGGGCAGCGGGGCGCCCTGCGGCATGAAGACGGTCGCGTGCACACCGAGCAGGGAGGAGGCCAGGGCCACGCCCTGCGCGTGGTTGCCGGCGCTCGCCGCCACCACCCCCGCGGCCCGCTCCTCCGGCAGCAGCCCGGCGATCCGGACGTAGGCGCCGCGCAGCTTGAACGACCCCGTTCGCTGCAGGTTCTCGCACTTCAGGTGCACCGGCGCGCCGACCAGCTGGGACAGGTGCCGGCTGCTCTCCATCGCGGTCGTCCGTGCCACGCCCGAGAGCATCTTCTGGGCTCCGCGCACGTCGTCGAGGGTGACGGAGCGCAAGGAGCCTGCCGTGCGGTAGCTCATGACTCGAGTCTCGCAGTTCACGCTCGAGCGTGACGGGTGTGACCAAGCTCCGAGACCGGGTTTGCGCAGCGCCGGTACGGCCCGCGCCCGGGCCGCGTACCCTGTCCCCCAACCCAGCAGCCCTCATGAAGCGAGCCTCCGGCCATGCCCACAACACCTGAAATGTCGATGGACATGACGACCGTCGGTGACACCGGTCTCCTCGACACCCTGCAGCACGAGGTGGCGGTGTTCGCCCGGCGTGCCGAACAGACCCGGCTCGGCGGCGTCGGGCAGGTGCGCAACACCATGGACCGCGCCGCCTACCTGCTGCTCAACCGCCTGGACACCGAGGGCCCGATGGGCGTCAAGGCGCTCGCCGCGAGCATGGGGATCGACTCCTCCACGGTCACCCGGCAGGTCGCCCCGCTGGTCGACACGGGTCTCGTCAAGCGCACCTCGCACCCGGAGGACGGGCGCGCGGTGGTGCTCCAGCTGTCCCCGCGCGGGGCCACCCGGCTGGAGGAAGTGCGTTCGTCGAGGCGTCAGTTGATGGCCGACCTGACACACGACTGGGCGCCGGAGGAGCGCGAGCAGTTCTGCGCGCTCCTCACGCGCTTCAATACCGCGCTCTCCTCCCGGATGGCGGTCCAGCCGGGCGCCGAGCAGACACCCGCCTCCTGACACGCGCCCCGGACGGGTGCGGTCCCGAGTCTTGACCCCGGGCCGCCACTGGCCTCATATGAGACCAGGTCCTGCGTGGTGCGCGGTGCGCCCGTCCCGTACCGGACAGGACGCCCTCAGGGGGGAGGCGCGGTGCGTGATCAGCGGGCATCCCGCGACGCCCGCCGGACCCGGGAGTTCGAGGCGTTCGTCGCCGGCGCGGCGGGGCGGCTGCTGCACGCCGCCACCCTGCTCACCGGAGAGGCACCGGACGACGGCCCGCGCGCGCGGCGGCTGCTGGCGCCGGCGCTGGCCCACACCTACGCCCGCTGGGACCGGCTGCGCGGCGAGGACCCCTACGTGTGCGCCCGCCAGTACCTGGCCACCCGCTTCGCCCACGAGGCATGGCGGCACTACGGCGCCCCCGGCCGGGCCCGCCCGCATCCGCGCAGCCCGCTCGCCGAGCTGGCGCCGCAGGAACGGCTGATCCTGGTGCTGCGGATGTTCGAGGGGGTCGCGGAGGAGCAGACGGCGGCTTTGCTGGGCCTGCCCGTCGAGCGGGTGCACACCATCTGCGACCGGGCGACGGCAACCGTGCTGCATCCGGCGCGCGAGGCGGCGCGGCCCGCGGTGGGCGCGAGGGCGGCGCCGTCATGAGGCGGCCGGCGGCCGGGAGGCCCCGGTGAACCGCCCCCAGCGGGAGGCCGCCGTGCGGCGGATCATGGAGCGGGCGGTGGTGCCGGTGCCGCCCGGTCTGCACGCCGAGGCGGTCCGCCGCGGCGAACGTCTGCTCCGGCGCCGGCTGCTCGCGCGCCGGCTGCTGTTGCTGCTGCTGTGCGCGGCGGCGGTGGCGTTCACCGTGTGGGCGGTGCGGACGCAGCCCTGGGTGGAGCCGCCGTCGCAGACGACTCCACCGCTCACCGGCTGGTGAAGGGGTCGGGGCGGTCCGTACCGGCGTACGGACCGCGCCCGCGCCCGGCCCACTGCCGGCCGGGAGCCCGCTGCCGGCCGGGGGCCTGCTGTCAGCCGAGGGCCTGCTGCAGGTCCTCGAGCAGGTCGTCGACGTTCTCGATACCGACGGACAGGCGCACCAGGTCGGCCGGGACCTCCAGGGCGGAGCCGGCCGTGGAGGCGTGGGTCATCCGGCCCGGGTGCTCGATCAGCGACTCCACGCCGCCGAGCGACTCGCCGAGGGTGAAGACCTTGGCGCGGTTGCACACCTCGACGGCGGCCTCCTCGCCACCCTGGACCCGGAACGAGATCATGCCGCCGAACGCCTTCATCTGCTTGGCGGCCACCTCGTGCCCGGGGTGCTCGGGCAGGCCCGGGTAGAGCACGCTGCTCACGCGCGCGTGCCGGGTGAGCATGTCGGCGATCTTCGTGGCGTTCTCGCTGTGCCGGTCCATGCGCACCGCGAGGGTCTTGGCGCCGCGCAGCACCAGCCAGGAGTCGAAGGGGCCGGCGACGGCGCCCATGGCGTTCTGGTGGTACGCCAGCTCCTCGCCCAGCGTCTGGTCGGAGGCGATCAGGGCGCCGCCGACCACGTCCGAGTGGCCGCCCATGTACTTGGTCAGCGAGTGCACGACGACGTCGGCCCCGAGCGACAGCGGCTGCTGGAGGTAGGGCGTGGCGAAGGTGTTGTCGACGACGAGCCGGGCGCCCGCGTCGTGGGCGACCTGGGCGACGGCGGCGATGTCGGTGATGCCGAGCAGCGGGTTGGAGGGGGTCTCCACCCAGACCACCTTGGTCTTCGGCGTCATCGCGGCCCGCACGGCGGCCGGGTCGCTGGTGTCGGCGACGGACCACTCCACGCCCCAGCGGGTGACGACCTTGGCGAAGAGGCGGAAGGTGCCGCCGTAGGCGTCGTTGGGGATCACCACGTGGTCGCCGGGGCTGAGCAGCGTACGCAGCAGGGTGTCCTCGGCCGCCAGGCCGGAAGCGAACGCGAGTCCTCGCCGGCCGCCCTCCAGCGCGGCGAGGTTCTCCTCGAGGGCGGTCCTGGTCGGGTTGGCGCTGCGGCTGTACTCGTAGCCGCCGCGCAGGCCGCCCACGCCGTCCTGCTTGTAGGTCGAGACCTGGTAGATCGGCGGGACGACCGCGCCGGTGAGGGGATCCGCGGTGTTGCCCGCGTGGATCGCGAGGGTCTCGAAGTGCTGACTGATGTGCCTGTCGCTCATGTGCACCGAGCGTAGTGCGCT
The DNA here is from genome assembly GCF_055601245.1 of Streptomyces sp. NPDC038135. Classification (NCBI taxonomy): domain Bacteria; kingdom Bacillati; phylum Actinomycetota; class Actinomycetes; order Kitasatosporales; family Streptomycetaceae; genus Streptomyces; species Streptomyces sp. NPDC038135. The sequence goes on from NZ_JBVJXS010000001.1 coordinate 445,017, forward strand.
TGGCCGGATGGTGGCGTCCGACGGGCTCGGGGAGCGTACGGCCCCCGGGCGCCGGCGGCGCCGAGAGCGGGTTTTCCACAGGTCCGGCGGGCGGGGTTGGCCAATTGTCGGCGAGGTCTGGTTCGCTTGGGGCATGGCGACTCTCTGGCTGCTCATGGCGCTGGTCCTGCTGTCCTTCGTGCTGCTCCCGGTCATGCGGCGCAGGCGCGGGGCGGCGGGGCGGGGCCCGGCCGGCCTGCCCGACCCCGCGCGTGCGGCGGCCTACGGCTTCGTGCCCGAGGAGGAGCTGGACGTGCGGATGCCCGGCCCGGACAAGGACCTGCTGGACGTGCTGGACGTGGTCCGGCGCACCGGGGACTACCGCGCGGCCGCCGAGATGCTGGCCGGAACCGAGGCGGAGGGCGAGGCGCGCTGGCAGCGGGTCCAGGCCTTCGCCGGCGCGGCCGCACTGGAGCTGGCCGAGCGGCCGGGCGGGGTGCACGAGACGCCCGGCGGGCAGTGGCTGAGAGTGTGGCGGGCGGAGCGGCCCAAGGACGCCGGCGGCGCGGCCGTGCACGCCGAGTTCCTGGTGCAGCAGGCGTGGCGGACGTCCGCGCCGGGCACGGACGACTTCCGGATCATCATGGAGGAGGCCCGGCAGGCCTGCGGCGAGGCGGCGCTGCTCGCGCCCGGCGACCCGGTCCCGTACATCGTCGAGCTGTCCGCCGCCCGGGGCCTGGGCTGTCCGCGGCCCGAGTTCGAGAAGCTGTGGCTGGACGTCGTCGAGCGCGCCCCGCACCACATGGGCGCGCACCTGGCGGCCCTGCACTACTGGTGCGAGAAGTGGCACGGTTCGCGCGAGGAGGCGTACGCCTTCGCGGAGAACGCCGCGGCCCGCGCCCCGGAGGGCTCGCTGCTGGCCGCGCTGCCGCTCTTCGCGGTCTTCGAGCACCTCCCCGAGGTCAACCTGGTCCGCAGCTTCTACCAGAGCGAGGTGGTCACCCGGGCGATCCAGGGCGCGCTGCACGCGGTGCACACCGCCCGCCCGGACGACCCGGTGCTCGCCCACGTCCGCCATCTGCTGCTGTTCTTCCTGGTACGGGCCGAGCGCTGGCCGGAGGCCATGGACCAGCTCGCGCACGTCGACGGCCATGTCGGCGCGCTGCCCTGGACCCTGTCCGCCGACCCGGCCGCCGCCTTCGCCGCCCACCGCGCGCTGGCGGTGGCCGGCTACGAGGCGGCCGGGGGCAGCCCGGCGGGCCTGCCCGGCTGACCTTCCCGGCCGTTACCTGTGCGCACCGGTCCGCACAGGTCAGGGCGGGGATTGCCGCGCTGATCTCCGGTAGGGCATACTCCGCTTGCTCCGGCTTTGCTCGCGCTTTGCCCGGCGCCGCTCCGGGCGTACCCCGGAGGCCGTAGGCCGTCCCGAGCCCGCTCGACGTCTGCTCCGAGTCCCCCCACACTCACCGGCAGCACCGCCCGGCGGCGCCCGCCGGCCTGTTCCTTTCTCCGGGTCCTGTGGGGGGATCTGCCCGATGGGCGCAACTCTGCGCGCGCTGCGCGCTCTCGTTCTGCTGTGCGGCTTCTACCTGCTGAGCCTGCTGCTGCTCGCGGCGCTGGCCGGCGCCGACGCGGCCGTGGTCACCTGGGTGCACGGCCCCGCCGGCATCAAGATCGTCGCGGTCTCGGTGCTGCTCGCCGTGCCCGTCGTGCGCGGCATGTTCATGCTGCGCACGCCCAGGGGCGAGAGACCGCCCGGCGTCAAGGTCACCGAGGCGGACGAACCCCGGCTGTGGGCGCTGGTGCGGGAGCTGGCCGCGGCAACCGGCACCCGGGCCCCCGACACGATCGTGCTGACGGCCGACGTCAACGCGGCCGTCAGCGAGGACGCGCGGCTGCTCGGCCTGCGGCCCGGCCCGCGCCTGCTCTGTCTGGGCGTCCCGCTGCTGACCGGCCTGACGGAAGCCCAGCTGCGCGGTGTGCTCGCCCACGAGTACGGCCACTACACCGGCGGTGACACCCGCCTGTCCGCGCTCGTGGTGCGCGGCCGGGTGCAGATCGCCCGGGTCATCGAGCACTTCCGCGAGAAGGCGGACGGCAAGGTGGCCGCCGAGCGCGGGCGCCAGGAGAAGGCCGCCGCCAAGCGGGTCGCCAAGGGCAAGAAGGCCAAGGAGGTCGACACCGCCGGGGCCGGGGTGACGTACCGGATGATGGCGTCGGTCTACACGCTGTACGGCAACCTCTATCTGCGCGCCTCCCTGTCCACCGCCCGCGCCCAGGAGTACGCGGCCGACCGGGCCGCCGCCCGGATCGCCGGGCGGGACGCGATCGCCTCGGCCCTGCGCGAGATCCCCGCCCTGTCGGCCTCCCACGACTTCTACCTCGACTCGTACGCCACCCTCGGTCTGCCGGTGCGGCTGCTGCCGCCGCGCGGCGAGTTCTTCGGCGGCTTCGCCCGGCTGCTCGCGGCCCGCGCGCAGGAGCCGGCGGAGCCGCGGCCGGAGCTGCCCGCGATGCCGGCCTCGCCGTACGACTCCCACCCGCCGATCGCCGAACGCGTGCGCCGGATCGAGGCGCTGCCCGACGACGGACGCGCGGCGGAGGCCGGCGGCCCGGCGCTCGCCCTGCTCACCGACGCGGAGAAGACCCTGGCCGCGCTGGAGGACGCCGTGCTGGCGGACGAGATCCTCGGCTACCCGCGCGCCGCCGCGTGGCAGGAACTGCTGGACGCCGCCATGGTCCGGAACATGTCCGCCGTGCGCACCCCGCTGCACCGGGCGCTCGACGAGTACACCGGGCAGCCGGCCACGCTGTCCGCGCTGCTGGACGTCGTCGACGACGGCCGGCTGTGGCGGCTGGCGGAGCGGCTGCCGCTGTCCGACGAGGCGGCCGCGGCGAAGGGCCGGGTCTTCCGGGAGTTCGTGCGGCCGCGGCTGCGCTCGTCGCTGCGGACGATGGTGCTGGCCGAGTTCAGCGCCCGTTCGCAGTTGAGCTGGGAGTTCTCCTGGTCGCGTGCGGCCGCCGCGCGGCTGACCGGCCCGGTCCCGCACGACGCCCCGCACGACGCCACGGACGGCGGGCCCGAGGCCGCGCTGGAGGCGGCCGTGAACGCGGCACTCGCCGACCGCCCCGACACCGCCCCGCTGCGGGCCCTGCTGCCCCCGGCGGCGACGCCGGCCGTGTGAGCCGCGGGCCCGCCGCCCGCCGCCGCACGACCACGCCCCGCCGGCCCGGCACCGACTCCCCGGGTCCGAGCCGGCGCCAGGCACCGGCACCCGCCACCCGACACCGGCACCAGCACCAGCACCAGCACCAGCACCAGCACCAGCACCAGCACCCCAACGCCGTCCCCTGACGAACGGACCGCACCCCACCATGACCGTCCTGCTCTGGATCCTCGGCATCCTGGCCGCCCCCGCGGTGCTCTTCGCACTCTGGCTGGCCTGGGTCTTCCTGAAGGAGTTCTTCTCCCCCAGCCCCGACGACGACGCCGAGGCCGCGGAGGCGGCCGAGGCCGCCAAGACCGCCGAGCGGCTCGGACTGCTGCCCGTCGAGCGGCAGGACACCGAGCACGCCGCCCCGCTGCCCGCGGACTGGGCGGCGGCGCTCACCGCGGTCCGGGCCGGCGACTGGCGGCCGGCCGCCGAGCTGCTGAACGGCATCGGCCGGGACTGGGAGCGCCGTTCAGCGGCCGCATACCTCCTCGCCGAGCGCGCGGCCGAGGAGGACGAGTGGCTGCTGGCCTGGGAGACGGCCCGCCCCGACGACCCCGACGCGGCCGTGGTCCGGGCGCGCAGCACGGTGATCCTCGCCTGGAAGCTGCGCGGCGCCAGGACGGGCGAGCACACGACGCGGGAGCAGGCCGAAGGCTTCCACCGGACGCTGCGCGGCGCCCGCGAGGAGATCGCGCGAGCCGCCGCGCTGAACCCCGACGACCCGACGCCGTACATCGCGGAGATCTGGGTGGCGCTAGGGCTCGGTTACCCGAACGCCGAGATGGAGAAGCTCTGGGCGCAGATCACCACCCGGGCGCCGCACCACTACGAGGCGCACTTCTCGGCGCTGCAGTACTGGTGCGCCAAGTGGCGCGGCTCCGAGCGGCTGGCCTTCGACTTCGCCGAGCGGGCGGCGGCCGAGGCGCCGGCCGGCAGCCTGCTGACGGCGCTCCCGCTCATCGCGCACTTCGAGCACGACGACTCGGAGGACACCGCGGCCGACAACACCCCGCGGATGCTGGCCCGGGTGGAGGCGGCGCTCGCCGACGCCGCGGCCGCCGACCCGGCCCACCCGCGCCTGCCCGAGCTGCGTCACCTGCTGGCGTTCTACCTCCACCTCCAGGACCGCGACGAGGCGGCGCTGGAGCAGTTCAAGCTGGTCGACGGCCATGTCAACGCGCTGCCCTGGCGCTACCGCGGCGACGGCATGGCGCGCCACTTCTGCCAGGTGCGGAACACGGTGGCCCAGCGGGTGACGGCCACCGGCTGATCCCGGCAGCGGTTTTTTTCGGGCGACGGCACCGGCCCCGGTCCCGTACATTCGCCCCTCGCACAAGGACCAGCGCCGATGTGAGGGCGTGTGAAGGGGAGGGGCCGGATGGGCGGTCGTACGTTTCTGATCGGTGGCGGATGGGAGCGCGCGGAGGTGTACGCGCCGTTCCTGCGGGCGGCCGCCGAGCGCGCGGGCGGTGTGCCGCGGATCGCCTGTGTCGTCGTGGACGAGGGGGACGGGCAGGAGCAGTTCGAGCGGTTCGCGCTGGCGCTGGGCCGGAGCGGGGCCGGGTGCGAACCCGTGCCGGCGCTCGTGCCGCTCGGTGGGCGGTTCGAGCCGGAGGAGGCGCTGGACGGCGCCGACGGGCTGCTGGTGTGCGGCGGGCTGACGCCCGCCTACCAGGAGGCGTTCGCCGGCTGCGCGGACCGGCTGCCGCGGCTGCTCGCCGAACGCGGAACGCCGTACGCGGGCTTCTCCGCGGGCGCCGCCGTCGCGGCCCGGCGGGCGGTGGTCGGCGGATGGCTCGTGAACGGGGTCCCCGTGTGCCCGGAGGACACGGCGGAGGACCTGGAGGAGGTCGCGGTGCGGCCGGGTCTGGGTCTCGTACCGTTCGCCGTGGACGTGCACGCCGCCCAGTGGGGGACGCTGGCGCGGCTGGTCGCGGCGGTGGGGCGGGGCGAGGCGCCCTACGGCGTCGCCGTCGACGAGAACACCGTGGTGGAGGTGGCCGGCCCGGCCGCCCGGGTCGCGGGGCGCGGGCGGGCCCATGTCGTACGGCCCGGCGCGGACGGCGCGGTGACCGTGCGGTCGTACGCCGACGGGGAGGGCTTCGACGTCGCCTGAGGCGGGCGGGCCGACCGGGCCAGGGTGACCGGCGGAACCGGCCGGCGCGCTCGCTCGGCACGCCGGCCGGTGCTCCGAACCGGTGGGTCGGCCCGGTCACAGGGCCTGTCAGCCGGACCGTTCGCCGGCCCGTCGGAGGGTGACGGTGTCGAGCCCGTCGGACAGTGCGGTGGCGAGCCCGTCAGATGGTGGCGGTGTCGATGACGAAGCGGTAGCGGACGTCGCTGGACACGACGCGCTCGTAAGCCTCGTTGATCTCGGCCGCGCCGATCAGCTCGATCTCGGCACCCAGGCCGTGCTCCGCGCAGAAGTCCAGCATCTCCTGGGTCTCGGGGATGCCCCCGATGTTGGAGGTGGTCAGGTTGCGCAGGTTGCCGAAGAGCGAGGACAGGGCCACGTGGACCGGCTCCTCGGGCAGGCCGACGTTCACCATCGAGCCGCCGGTGCGCAGCAGCGAGAGGTAGGCGCCGAAGTCCATCGGGGCCGAGACGGTGTTGAGGATGATGTCGAAGGTGCCCTTCAGGTCCTCGAAGGTCGCCGGGTCGCCGGTGGCGTAGTAGTGGTCGGCGCCCAGCCGCAGGCCGTCGTCCTTCTTGCGCAGGGTCTGGGACAGCACGGTGACCTCGGCGCCCATCGCGTGCGCGATCTTGACGCCCATGTGGCCGAGGCCGCCGAGGCCGACGACGGCGACCCGCTTGCCCGGGCCCGCGTTCCAGCGCTTGAGCGGCGAGTACGTGGTGATGCCGGCGCACAGCAGCGGGGCGGCCACGTCCAGGGAGAGGCCGTCGGGGACGCGGACGACGTAGTTCTCGTCGACGACGATCTTCTCGGAGTAGCCGCCGTAGGTCGGCTCGCCGTCCTTGCCGACGGAGTTGTAGGTCCAGGTCGGGCCGCGGTCGCAGTACTGCTGCAGTCCGGCCTTGCAGTTGTCGCACTCGCGGCAGGAGTCGACCATGCAGCCGACGCCCACCCGGTCGCCCACGGCGAACTTCGTGACGCCGGGCCCGACCTCGGACACGACGCCCGCGATCTCGTGACCGGGGACCATCGGGAAGATCGCCTCGCCCCAGCCCTCACGTGCCTGGTGGATGTCGGAGTGGCAGATGCCGGCGAACTTGATGTCGATCAGGACGTCGGACTCGCCGACCGGACGCCGCTCGATGGTGGTCCGCTCCAGCGGAGCCTTCGCGGCGGGCGCGGCATACGCGGCAACAGTGGTCATGGGGGATCTCCTAGCGGACTCTCGGTGCCCGGTCGCCTTCCGGCCGGGGCACGTCTTCCAGCGTGCCCCATGTCCCGCGGCTCACCCAGGTCCGCTTTTGCGTACGACCACCGTGCCTACCACTGGCGGGGTCAGGCTTGTCCGCGTACGGCCACGCGGCACCACGGATACTTGCCGTATGGATGTCGAACCGGAAGCGGCCGCGGGACCGCCCCTGGACCGGTGGGCCGAGCTGAGCGAGTTCCTGCGCAGCCGGCGGGCCCGGCTGAAGCCGGAGGACGTGGGGCTGCCCGACTTCGGCCGGCGCCGCAGGGTGCCGGGGCTGCGCCGCGAGGAGCTGGCCCAGCTCGCCGGGGTGTCGGTGGCGTACTACACGCGGCTGGAGCAGGGCAACGGCCGGAACGTCTCGGCGGAGGTGCTGGACTCGATCGCGCGGGCGCTGCGCCTGACGGACGCCGAGCACGCCCATCTGACCCACCTGGCCAAGCCGGCGGCGCACAAGAAGAAGCCGGCGGTACGGCAGCAGCAGGTGCGGGCGGCGCTGCGCCGGCTGCTGGACTCGATGGAGGCCGTCCCGGCGTACGTGGTCGGCCGGCGCACGGAGGTGCTCGCCTGGAACCGGATGGCGGCCGCGGTCTTCGGCGACTGGGCGGAGCTCGCGCCCGCCGAGCGCAACTGGGCGCGGATGGTGTTCCTGCGCCCGGACTACCGGGACCTGTTCGTCGACTGGGAGCAGAAGGCGATCGACATCGTCTGCGCCCTGCGCATGGACGCGGGCTGCTACCCGGACGACCCCCGGCTGTCCGCCCTGGTCGGCGAACTGTCGGTGAAGAGCGCGGAGTTCCGCCGGCTGTGGGCGACGCACGACGTCAAGGAGAAGAGCTACGGCGTCAAGCGCCTGCGCCATCCGCTGGTGGGTGAGCTGTCCCTCAGCTTCGAGACGTTCCGGCTGGCGGACGACCACGACCAGGCGCTGCTCACCTACCACGCCGAGCCGGACTCCCCGTCGGCGCAGTCCCTGCGGCTGCTGGCGAGCTGGGGCGCGGACGCGGCCCGCGGAGTTCCGTCGGCCTGACCCGGCGGCACGGCGGCACGGCGAAGGGCGTGCCGGAACATGTCCGGCACGCCCCCGTTCAGCACACGCGCCGCCGCTGCCCGCCGCTCACCTGCCGTAGTAGGCGTCGTGGACGGTGATCAGCGACGTGTTGCCCTTCTTGTCGGTGATCCTGGCGCGGAACGAGACGGACCTGTTCTTCGCCGGGTTCTTCACGGTGATCCTGCCGTCGCGGACCTCGGTCCGCTTGAAGGTCTTCCCGTCGTAGGAGACGTACACCTTCAGGGACTTCAGGCCGCGGCCCGCGGCCGCGCCCTCGACGGTGACCGGGAAGGTGACCTTCTTCCCGGCCTCGACGCGGCTGTCCAGGCCGGTCCGCGCACCGAAGTGGAGCGTGGAGACGGGGAGTTTCACGGTGACGCCGGCCCGCTTCTTCGAGCGGAAGGTCCAGCTCGCGTCGATCCGCGAGGAGGCCTTGGCGACCGTGGCCGGGCGCCGGACCGACGTGGTCAGCCGGTAGGCGGCGTCACCGGCCGGGACCTTGAAGGTCTCGCCGCCGAGCAGCGGGTCGTCGTTGGAGCCGACCTTCACGCCGTCGCGGTACAGAGTCGTGCGGACCGAGGAGAACGCCGAGTACCCGGTGTCCCCGGAGCCGTCGGCGAACAGCGGCAGCACGCCGTAGATCTCGTCGCCGTCCCGGAAGACACCGAGGTCGGCGCCGACGTGCGGGGCGAAGACCGCGGTGTTGACGGTTCTGGTGTACGTGCTGCCCGCCCTGAACGACTGCTGCTCCGAGGAGTAGGCGGCCTCGGTGACCGGGAAGCCGTCCTCGTCGACCCCGCCGTCCTGCTCGAAGTCGAACTGCCACCGCACGCCGCCCTTGGCGGACAGGTGCAGGGTGCGGGTGCCGGGCAGCTTCTGCGGGAGGCTGACGGAGGAGCCGATGCTGCTGCCGGTCAGCCACCCCGCCGCGCCCACGGACCCCGTCTTGCCGCTCGCCGGGGCGCCCATCCGGACCTTGACCGTGGCCAGGTCGCTCGCCTTGTAGTGCTTGGTGTAGCCGGTGGCGAACTGCGCGACCGGGCCGCCCGAGGTGATGTCGTACCCCTCCGTCGCGCCCTTGGACCAGTGGCCGTCCCACTGCTGGAACAGGGTGCCGGAGGCGGGTCGCGGGCCCAGGGCCGCGGTGCGGAAGTTCTTGTACGAGTCGAGCAGCCAGCCGTAGCCGTACTGGCCGTCGCCGGCGGTGACGTCGAACTGCGCCAAGGCGAACTCGGACCGGACGTGGGAGGCCGGCACGGTGATGTCCACCGGCCTGGCCCTGCGCGCGTCGACGACGACCGTCCGCTTGCCGGCGACGGTCAGCTTCGGCTGGACGATCCAGTCGATGCCCTTGGCGGCGTTCGCCGGGTCGACGAAGACACCGCTGTCGAGGATGTAGCCGCCCTTCGGCACGCGCACCTTCACCGTGCCGGACTTGTCGTACGGGTCCAGGGACTGGCCGTCGGCCAGGCCCGACACTCCGGTCAGACCGGCGCTGTAGTACGGGGCCGGCCTGCCGTCGCGGCCGACGAACCTCAGGGTCAGGTCGTACGACTCCACCTCGCGCTGCACCGCGGCGGCGGTGCGGACGCTCTGCCCGCCGCCGGTCGCGGTCACGTACGCGGAGTAGGCGCCGTCGACGGTGCCGCCGAGCCTGGTGTCGGCGGTGAGTCCGACCGAGGCCGTGCCGTGCGCCGGCACGGTCACCGTGGTCGCGGCGAGCTTGAAGAAGCCCGCCGGGGCGGCGTGGCCCCTGGGGTCGGTGGCGGTGCTGCTCAGGTCGAGGGTGACGGCCTCGCCGCCGAGGTTGCGGTAGGTCAGCTGCTTGGTGACCGGCTTGTCGTCGGTGTGCGGCCAGGCCTGGACGCCGAAGCCGACCGAGACGGGCTCGGCGACGACGGACTGCTCGATCGCCCGGTCGACCGCGATCCGGCCCGAACCCTGCTCGAAGGGGGTGTACTTGCCGCCCTTGGCGGAGCCGGTGAGCGCGCCCTTCAGCTCGGCGTAGCCCCAGTCGGGGTGCTCCTGCTTCAGGATCGCGGCGGCGCCGGCGACGTGCGGGGTGGCCATCGAGGTGCCGGAGATGGTCAGGTAGCCCTCGGGCTTCTCGCCGACCTCCTGGTCGATGACGCTGCCCTTGGCCGCCGCGGCGGTGATGTCGACTCCGGGCGCGGTGACGTCCGGCTTGATGGCGCCGTCGCCGGTGCGCGGGCCGGTGGAGGAGAAGTCCGCCAGCCTGTCCTTCTTGTCGACGGCGCCGACGGTGAGCGCGGCGTCCGCGCTGCCCGGTGAACCGATGGACTGCGGGCCCTCGTTGCCCGCGGCGATCGCGAACAGGATGCCCTTCTCGGCGGACAGCTTGTCGACCTCGGCCTCGAGCGGGTCCACCTCGGGGGTGTCGTAGCCGCCCAGGCTGAGGTTGACGACGGAGGCGCCCTGCGCGGCCGCCCACTCCATGCCGGCGAGGATGCCGGAGTCGTCGCCGGAGCCGGAGTCGTCGAGGACCTTGCCGTTGAGGATCTCGGCGTCCGGCGCGACCCCCTTGTACTTGCCGCCCGACTTGGCGCCGGTGCCCGCCACGATGGACGCGACGTGCGTGCCGTGCCCGAAGTGGTCGGTGGCGTCGGCGGCCGCCGTGAAGTTCTTGGACTCGACCACCTGGGTGCTGAGGTCCGGGTGTCCGGCGTCCACCCCGGTGTCCAGGACGGCGACCTTCACGCCCTTGCCGGTGTAGCCGGCGGCCCACGCGACGGGGGCGCCGATCTGCGGCACGGACTTGTCCAGGGTGACGTGGCGGACGCCGTCGAGCCAGACGTGCGCGATGCCGGAGGCGGCGCGGTCGCCGTCGGTGATCGCGTCCCACAGCCCGCCGGCCTTTCGGGCCGGGGCCTGTACGGCGTCCGCGTTCAGCGCCTTGAGGCTGCGGCGGAGGTGACCCGCGTCGCGGACGTCGGTCCGGGCGGCGGCGGTGCCGCGGTAGCCGACGATGACCTTCAGGCCGTTCTTCTGGGACGTGCGGGTGGCCGCGCGGTTCAGTTCGGTGACGTCGAACAGCCGCTGGTCGAGCGTGCCGTCGGCGACCAGGCGGGCCGCGTCGGCCGGGACGACGAGGGTGTGTCCGCGGGCCCGGCGGACCTGGAACGGTACGTGCTCGCGCCCCTTCGCCCGCTGCAGGCCGACGACCCGGCCCCTGCCGTCGAGGGTGACGCGGTCACCGGTGATCAGGGTGAGGTGCTGCCGGGCCGTGGACGAGGAGGCGGCGGTCTGGGTGTTCCGGCCGGGCTTCGCCGACGCGGGGCTGGTCATACCCGCTGCGAGGGCGACGGCCGCGGCACCGGCCAAGGTGGCCGCAGCTGCTCTTTTCACTTGTCTGCGCAAGATCTCCCCCTGGAGATGAGGTACCGGGCGAATTCCCCGTTCACCCGGCCGGGGGAAGATTCGTACACCTGCACGCCGATCCCCCCGGATCACGCAGTATGGCGGGGGCGATCAGACGTCTCAAGAGCGGGAAACGGGACGGGAATGCCCCGCCCGGAACTGTTACGCGCCGGGCGGGACACCGTTACACAACCGCGAAGTCCCGTACGGTAAAGGGGAGTTATGTGCCGTCAGGCGCCCGCGTTCTCCTTGACGGTGATCCTCCCCTTGCGGAGGGTGGCCAGCCGCGGGGCCTTCCTCGCGATCGCGGAGTCGTGGGTGACCATGACGAAGGTCAGCCCGTGCTCCTTCCACAGGCGTTCGAGCACGTCCATGATCTCGTCGCGCGTGCCCTCGTCGAGGTTGCCGGTCGGCTCGTCGGCGAGCAGCACCTTGGGGCGCTTGACGAGGGCGCGGGCGATGGCCACGCGCTGCTGCTGGCCGCCGGACATCTCCGAGGGCAGATGGGCCAGCCGCTCGCCGAGGCCGACGGATTCCAGGGCCTCGGCCGCCCGTTCGCGCCGCTCCTTCGCCTTCACCCCGAGCGGGACCAGGGCGGTCTCCACGTTCTCCTGCGCGGTGAGGGTGGGGATCAGGTTGAAGGACTGGAAGACGAAGCCGATGTTCTCGCTGCGGACCCGGGTCAGCCGGGCCTCGGAGAGCCTGGCCAGGTCGGTGCCGTCCAGGACCACCTCGCCGGAGGTGGGGCGGTCCAGGCCGCCGAGCATCTGCAGGAGGGTGGACTTGCCGCCGCCGGTGGGACCCTGGATGACCAGCCGGTCGCCGTCGGGGATGGTCAGGTCGATGCCGTCGAGGGCGTGGACGGTCTCCTTGCCTCTCGTGTAGCGCTTGGTGACAGCCTTGAGTTCGTACATGGGGGCTCCTGAGGGGGCGTTCGGATGGTGCGCGCCGTCGAGCGCCGCGCCTTCGTGCGGGCGGGCCGCTACTCCACGCGCCGCAGCGCGTCGGCCGGACGCAGCCGCGAGGCCCGCCAGCCGCCGAACGCGCCCGCGATCAGGCCGCCCGCCACCGCGAGGCCCACCGCCAGGACGATCGTGGTGACGCCGACCGGGGCCGTGAGGGCCACCTCGAGGGTCTTGGCGGCCTGCCGCCCGGGGCCGGCGAAGCCACCGCCGCCGCCCGGTCCGCCGGCGGGCCCGCCGCCGAGGCCCGCGCCGCCCGTGCCGCCGCCGATCTGCGCCTGCAGGCTGGGGCTGACCGCCGTCACGGTGTAGGCGCCCGCGAGGCCGAGCGCGATGCCGAGGACACCGCCGACCAGGCCGTTGACGACGGCCTCGCCGACCACCTGCCGGGTCACCCGGCCGGACTTCCAGCCCAGGGCCTTCAGCGTGCCGAACTCGCGCACCCGGCGGGAGACCGCGGAGGAGGTGAGCAGCCCGGCCACCAGGAACGCGGCCACGAGCACCGCGATCGACAGCCACTTGCCGACCTTGGTGGCGAGCGAGGAGGCGGTGGACAGCGAGCCGGAGACGGTCTCGGCCAGGTCGGCGGAGGTCGTGACGGTGGTGCCCGGGACGTTCTTCTGGATGGCGCTCTTGACCGGGTCGATCCGCTGGGAGTCGGTGGCCTTGACGTAGATCGTGGTGATCTTGTCCTTCTCGCCGGCGAGGGTCTGCGCCCGCTTCAGCGGGACGTACAGGTCGGCCGCCGCGTCACCGCTGTCCGCGGTGGCGATGCCGATCACCGTGAACTTGACGCCCTTGACGGTGACGGTCGAACCGACCTTGTACTTCTTCGACTTGGCGTAGGCCGAGTCGGCCACGGCGACCCGGGCGTCGGTCTCGGTGGTCTCGAAGGTGCGGCCGCTGGTGATCTTCGAGGAGGTCAGCGGGCCGAGCGCGGTCCGGGTGACGTCGGTGCCGAAGACGGTGTACTGGTTGATGTCGAAGTCGGCGCCGCCGCCGCGGACCTCGCCCTGCGGCCGGCCGCCCTCGGCGCCGCCGGGCCCGCCCTGCGACGTGCCGCCGTCCTGCTGGAACCGGCCGCGGGTGAACTGGCCGTTCACCTTCACCACGTTGAGGCTGAGGCCGCCGACGGCCGAGGAGACCCCCTGCTGGTCCGCGACCTTGGCGACGGTCGAGGAGGCGAGGGTGGTGAAGCCCTGCACCATGACCCGGTCGCTGCTCTGCGACGTGGAGTCGTCGTCCTGCGCGTCGAACCGGAAGCGCGGACGCTGCGCGTCGCCGGTGGACGCCGACGCGGCCTTGGTGACGGTCATGTCCGTGCCCAGCCCGTACAGCGACTGCAGGACCTTGTCCTGGGCCTTTCCCATGCCGCTGGACACCGAGGCGACCACGATGACGAGCGCGATCCCGAGCGCGAGACCGGAGGCGACGACGAGGGCCGCCTTTCTGCGGCGGCGCAGTTCGCGCCTCAGGTAGGTGAAGAACATGCCCGCAAGCTAGAAGCGGACCGTGATGACTCGATAAGGCCGCGATAAAAGATCCATGAGAAGGCCGTGCCCCGCCCAGGGAGGAGCCCGGAAACGCCGGTGCCGCCCCTGGGACAGGGGCGGCACCGGAGCGGTCGTGCGGGGAGCGCGGGATCAGACGGCGGAGCCGGCCTTCCACTGCGCCCAGTCCATGTTCCAGCCGTTGAGGCCGTTGTCCGGGGACACGGTCTTGTCGCCGGTGTGCCGGATCACCACGACGTCACCGATGAGAGAGTGTTCGTAGACCCAGGCGGCGGGGGTGCTGGGGTCCTTGGCGCCCTTGGTGTCGGACAGGCCCACGCAGCCGTGGCTGGTGTTGACGCTGCCGAAGATGGACTTCGCGCCCCAGTAGTTGCCGTGCAGGAAGGTGCCGGAGCTGGTCAGCCGGATGGCGTGCGGCACGTCCTTGATGTCGTACTCGCCCTTGCCGTCGTCGTCGGTGAAGCCGACCGTCGCGCCGTTCATGCGCGTCTGCTTGAACTTCTCGGACATCACCATGATGCCCTCGTACGTCTTGTTCTCCGGCGAACCGGCGGAGATCGGTATGGTCTTGACGGTCCGGCCGTCCTGCGTGACCTTCATCTTCTTGGTCTGCGCGTCGACGTAGGAGACCTGGTTGCGGCCGATGTGGAAGGTGACCGTCTTCTGCTGCACGCCGTAGACGCCGGAGGCGCCCTCGACACCGTCGAGCGCGAGCTTCAGCGTGACGGTGGAGTTCTCCTTCCAGTACGCCTCCGGGCGGAAGTCGATCCGGTTGGCGTTGAACCAGTGCCCCACGACCTCCTGACCGCTGCTGGAGGTGACCGTGATCCCCTTCTGCACGGCGGCCTTGTTGGTGATGGCCTTGTCGAAGTTGATCGACACCGGCATGCCCACGCCGACGGTCGAACCGTCCTCCGGCGTGAAGTTGCCTATGAAGCTGTTGGTCGGCGAGACCGTGGTGAAGGAGGCGTTCTCGTGGGCCACGCGGCCCTCGGAGTCCTTGGCCTCGGCGGCGAGCTTGTAGGTGGTGGACCGCTCGAGCTGGGCGCTCGGCTTCCAGCTCGTCTTGTCGGCGGACAGCGCGCCGGCCACGGCCTTGCCGTCCTCGGTGGTCATGGACACGTTGGTGAGAGTGCCCTTGGCGACCTCGACGGCCGCCGAGTTGTTGATGGAGGCGTTGTTGGAGCCGTCCTTCGGCGTGATGGTGATCTGGGCCTCGGACGACTTCTTGGCCGCCGCCTCGTCGGCCTTGGCCTGCGAGGTGTCACCACCGCCGGACGCCTTGGCGTCGTCGCCGCCGGAACAGCCGGTGAGTGCCAGCACACCGCCGAGCAGTGCGGACGCGACCGTCAGGCCCTTGCGCCGCTTACTGTCCGTCATCACACGCTTCTCCATCGTTGCCGAAATCGCGAGAACCCCGAGTCCCCATGGGAACCTTCCACGCTACGGGCGATCCGTCCCGCCCCACGCGGCTCGCGGGTGTGGGCCATCCCACGCCCGCCCGTGACGGTGGTGCCGAAGTCGTCCGTGCGCCCCCTGAGACGACAAAGCCCCGGACGGCGGTTGCCGTCCGGGGTGCACAAGTGCCCCGGGACGCTCAGCCGATGCCGCCCTCTTCTTCGTCGTCCTGGCCTCCATCATCCTCGTCCACGTCCCAGTCCGGGGAGTCGGGGTCGTAGTCGATGCTTTCGCTGGACCAGGAGGCCTGCTGGAGTTCCACCCCGGGCACCTCGCTGACCAGGTCGAACGGGTCCACGAGGTAGGCGAGGGCCTCGGCGGTGTCTTCCGTCACAGCGCCCTCGGCCTGCGACCGCTCCTCCTGCGGCAGCTCCTGGTCGGCGGCGAGCCGGCGCAGGGCGGCCTTGGTCAGCTCGTCACCGTCCTCCACCTCGAGGACCAACTCCACCCGAAGGCGTACAAATCTGGATGTCTCTTCCGTGTTCATGGCGGGAGCGTACGGCTGAAACCCCTTGTGACTTTCCTGTGACCCGCGACTTTCACTAACATCGCCCCACACGGCCAATTCGCCAGCGTCACAAGGGGATCGATATTCCGTGTCATCCGCTCGCCGTCCGCTGCTGACCGCCACCGCCGCGGGGACGCTCCTGTGCGCCCTCTGGTTCGTCCCGTCCGCCAACGCGTCCCAGGACGACACGGCGAGAGCGACGACCCGGGTGGCCTCGACGACACCGGTCACGCAGCAGGCCAGGGCCGTGAGCGAGGCCACGACGGCCGACGCCGCGGACACCACGGAGCTGGCCGACACCGGCAGCTTCGACACCACGCCGTACGTCGTCGGCGGCAGTCTCTTCCTCGCCGTGGGCGCCGGGTTCGTGGTGTATTCGGTGCGCCGCGAACGCCTCGGGTTTTAATCCCGCTTGACGTTTCTTTGACAGCGCGTTCATAGTCCGCTCATGAAGAGATCATCGGGCGTGCGGCTGTGCGCCACCGCGGCTGTGGGCGCTCTGTCCCTCGCCCTCCTCACGGGCTGCTCCGACGGCGGTTCCGCGGACGGCAAGAGCGGCTCGGCGAAGGCGCTGACCGCCGCCGAACTGAAGGACCGGCTCATCGCCAAGGGCGAGGTGCCGGGGTTCAAGGTGGGTTCCGTCAAGGGCGGCCTCCCCGACAAGAGCGAGGTCAAGGCGGAGGACACCCGGTGCGACCCGCTGCTGCGGGCCCTGACCGCCATCGCGCCCGGTGAGCCGGCGGCCCAGGCGAGCCGCATGGCCACGGAGGACAAGAAGGACCCCACGGACGACGCCACGTCCCTGGACGACATGGCCGACGGCAAGTTCGAGGACGCGCTCAACGAGTCCATGGACCTGGACGTCACGGTCGTCACCCTCGCCTCGTACGACGGCGACGGCGCCGAGAAGGCCCTGAAGTCGGTCTCCGACGCGGTGAAGGCGTGCGCGGGCGGCTTCGCCGGTGAGCAGGACGGCGACAAGGGGAAGTTCACCAAGGTCGCCGAGGAGAAGTCCTCGGGCACCGGTGACGAGTCGGTGGCCTTCACGGCGACCAACGACAGCTCCGACGAGGGCGACATGCCTCTGCACGGCGAGGTCGTGCGGCACGGCAACACCCTCGCCACGTACTCCACGATCAACATCGGCGCGATGATGTCGAAGAAGCCGTACGCGGTCTCGGCACCGGTCGTCAAGGCCCAGGCAGCCAAGCTGAAGTGACGGCGTGTGCGTGCCGGTGGGGGCGCCGGTGACGGCGCCCCCGAGGGGCGGCGGTCAGGCCAGCGGGCCCGTCACGGACTCGGCGGCGGCGACGAGGCGTCCGCCGCGGACGAAGGCGTCGGCGGCGGCCAGGTCGGGGGCCAGGAAGCGGTCCGGGCCCGGACCCTGCACGCCCGCCGCGCGTACGGCGTCGATCACCGCGCGGGAGGCGGGCGCCGGGCTCAGGCCCTCGCGCAGTTCGAGGGCGCGGGTGGCCGCGTACAGCTCGACGGCGATGATCCGGGCGAGGTTGCCGACGGCGGTGCGCAGCTTGCGCGCGGCCGACCAGCCCATGGACACGTGGTCCTCCTGCATGGCGGAGGAGGGGATGGAGTCCGCGGAGGCCGGGACGGCGAGCCGCTTCATCTCGCTGACCAGCGCGGCCTGGGTGTACTGAGCGATCATCAGACCGGAGTCGACGCCCGCGTCGTCGGCGAGGAACGGCGGCAGGCCGTGGCTGCGGTTCTTGTCCAGCAGCCGGTCGGTGCGGCGCTCGGCGATGGAGCCGAGGTCGGCGGCCGCGATGGCGAGGAAGTCCAGCACGTAGGCGACGGGCGCGCCGTGGAAGTTGCCGTTGGACTCCACCCGGCCGTCGGGAAGGACCACGGGGTTGTCGACGGCGGAGGCCAGTTCGCGCTCGGCGACCAGGCGGGCGTGCGCGAGGGTGTCCCGGCCGGCGCCGGCGACCTGCGGGGCGCAGCGCACCGAGTAGGCGTCCTGGACGCGGGGGGCGTCGTCCTGGTGGTGGCCGGTGAGCTGGGAGCCCTTGAGCACGGCCAGCATGTTGGCGGCGGAGGCGCCCTGGCCCGGGTGCGGGCGGATGGCGTGCAGTTCGGGGGCGAGCACCTTGTCCGTGCCGAGCAGCGCCTCGAGGCTGAGGGCGGCGGTGACGTCGGCGGACTTGTACAGGGTGTCGAGGTCGGCGAGGGCCATGACCAGCATGCCGAGCATGCCGTCGGTGCCGTTGAGGAGGGCGAGTCCCTCCTTCTCGCGCAGCTCCACGGGGGCGATCCCGTGCTCGGCGAGCAGTTCGCCGGCGGGCCGGACGGCGCCGTCGGGGCCCTCGGCGTCCCCCTCGCCCATCAGGGTCAGGGCGCAGTGGGAGAGCGGGGCGAGGTCGCCGGAGCAGCCCAGCGAGCCGTACTCGTGCACGACCGGGGTGATTCCGGCGTTGAGCACGTCGGCCATGGTCTGCGCGACCTCGGGCCGGACCCCGGTGTGTCCGGAGCAGACGGTCTTCAGCCGAAGGAACATCAGAGCGCGTACGACCTCGCGCTCGACCCGCGGGCCCATGCCGGCGGCGTGCGAGCGGACGATGTTGCGCTGGAGCTGGGCACGCAGTTCCCGGCTGATGTGCCGGGTCGCCAGGGCCCCGAAACCGGTGGAGACGCCGTAGACCGGGTCGGGCTTGGCCGCCAGGGCGTCCACGATCTCCCGGGCCGCCGCGAGGGCCGCCACGGCCTCGGCCGACAGCTCGATGCGGGCGCCGCCGCGCGCCACGGCGAGAACGTCGGACGCCGTGACACCGGACGTCCCCACCACCACAGTGTGCATATCCATATTCAGGAGCGTACGCATTGAATGCGCATGTGTCACTAGTGGGGTACGGGAGCGCCCCTTACCGCCCCGTGAGCTTCACCTCACGCGCCTCAGGGCAGCCGGCCCCGGAAGCGGCGCCGCTCGGCCCGCTCCGGCGGGGGCTCGTCGGCGAGGCGTACGACCGGGTCGTCCGGACCCTCCCGGCCCGCCACCACCGGCCGGTCCGCGCCCAGCGCCTTGGCCCGGTACTGCGCGGCGTCGGCCAGCCGGAAGAGCCGCCGGGCGTCGTGCACCGGCCCGATCGGATCCTCGGTCGAGGCGACGCCGCACGCCACCCCCTCGCCCAGCTCCAGCTCCCCGGCCCGCCGGCACAGCTCGTCCGCCGCCTTGACCACGTCGTCGGCCGGCGGCCCCGCCACCAGCAGGCAGAACTCGTCGCCGCCGAGCCGCGCGGCGAGCGCGCCCGGCACCATCGCCCCGCACAGCGAGAGCACCGAGCCGAACCGTTCCAGCAGCCGGTCGCCGACGGCGTGGCCGAGGGTGTCGTTGACCCGCTTGAGCCCGTTGAGGTCGCACACGACGAGACTGACGACGACGCCCCGGGTGCGGTGCGCCTCGACGGCCTCCTCCAGCCGCACGTCCACGGCACGGCGGTTGGCGAGACCGGTGAGGGAGTCGGTGAACGCCAGCCGCTGGGCCTCCTCCAGCCGCTCGGTCTGGGCCAGCCCGGCGGCGACGACTGCGGCCAGCACGGTGGCGAAGTCGGCGTCCGGCGGCCCGAACACCGGCACGCTGACCGCCCGGGCCACGTACAGCTCGCCCCACGCCCGGCCGTGCAGCACGACGGGGGCGACCACGCAGCAGCCCCGGCCGCGGCGGCGCAGCGCGGCCACCCGGTGGTGGAAGTAGCCCCGGTCGCCGGCGGCCGTGCCCTCGGCGGTCTCCACCCAGGCGTTCGGGCCGCCCCCGCCCGCCCAGCGCTCGTGCAGGAACTCGGTGATCTCCGGGAACTGGTGCACCGGGTAGGTCTCCGCCTCGGGGAACTCCTCCTCGTCCGGGCGGCGCTCCCCCACGTTCACCAGCACCCGCAGCCGGCCCAGGTCCCGCTCCCACACCGACAGCGCGGCGAAGCTGCCGTCCAGCGCCCAGCACGCGCCGAGCGCGGCGGCGCGCCACGACTCCATCGGCGCACGCGCCGCGGCCATCCCCTGAGCCAGCGCCACCACGGCGGCCAGCCGCTTGTCCTCACCCATTGCTCCAGATTAGGAAGAAAATGGGATGAACAGGAACATCAAGGGACCGAAGGTGACGCAGCGTGACGGTGGGGTCCGGCGTGACCGTGGCGCCCTTCACGCCCCCGCGCTCACTCCCCCGGCCACTGCGGCGCACGCTTCTCGTTGAAGGCCGCCACGCCCTCCGCCCGGTCCCCGGAGAACGCCACCGACCGCCACGCCGCGTCCTCGACCTCGAGGCCGGCCCGCAGATCCAGCCCGTGCCCCAGCCGCAGCGCCCGCTTGGCGGCCCGCAGCCCCACGGGCGAGTTCCCGGCGATCCGCGCCGCCAGCGCCAGCGCCTCCTCGCGGTCCCGGCCCTCCTCGGTCAGCTGGTCCACCAGGCCCAGACCGGCGGCCTCCGCCGCGTCCAGCCGCCGCGCGGTGAAGATCAGCTCGGCCGCCCTGGCCGCCCCGACCCGCCGGGGCAGCAACTGCGTACCGCCGCCGCCCGGAATCACGCCCACCGACACCTCGGGCAGCCCCACCACCGCCGTCGGGTCGGCCACGATCAGGTCGCAGGACAGCGCCAGCTCGAACCCGCCGCCCAGCGCGAAGCCGTGCACCGCCGCGATCGTCGGCATCGGCAGCTCCAGCACCCCGGTGTACGCCCCGCGCGCCACCGGCCGCTGCTTGACCAGGTCGGCGTCGCTGAAGGAGTTCCGCTCCTTCAGGTCGGCCCCGACGCAGAACGCGCGTTCGTGCGAGGAGGTCAGCACGACCACCCGCGCCTCCCGGTCGGCGGCGAGCGCCGCGCACGCGCCCGCGAGGGAGCGGGCCATCTCCGTCGAGACGGCGTTCATGGCCTTGGGCCGGTCCAGCACCAGCTCCGCCACGTGCCCGTGCCGCCGCACCAGCACGAACTCCCCGTACCGCTCCTCGCTCATGACGCCCTCCGGTTAACGCGGGTTAACTGACTGTCGGCCCCGATCATCGCAGTCGGACCCCGCCCCGGGAAAGGGCCGCCCGTATCGACGCCCTACACCCGTTCGAGTGACATCCCGGCCGTCTTGCCACACACCGCCCAGGGGAGCGCATAACGTGCGCTCCGCGCCACGGTGGGGAGGGGACCTCATGAGACCGATACGCGCCCAGTCCGGTGCCGGGGAAACGAATCAGCGGAGCGACGCCGCGCAGAGCGCCGCGCTCTTCGCGCGCCGCGGCCGGCACCGCAAGCCCCGCCCCCGCAAGGTGCTGCTCGCCGCCGGCGGACTGGCGCTGGCCGCCGGCGTCCTCAGCCTCGTCCGGGCCGCACCGGAGTCCGGTGTCGGGGCCCCGGACACGGCGCAGGCCGAGCCCCGCGTCGACCCGGGCGGCGGGACCACCGCCCGCTCCACGGACACGGCCGTGGCCGTCGGCGCCGCCCGCACGACCCGGCCCTCCGCCACCTCGGCCATGGGCGGGGTGAGCGCGGCCCCGACGGACCCGGCGGAGACGGACGAGGCCGTCCCCGGCCCCTCGGCCACCCGGGCGCCGCACCCGAGCGGCACCGGCGCCCCGACCACCGCCCCACGGCGCACCGAGCCGGCCCCGAGCGCACCGCACGCCTCGCCCACGGCGCCCGCGCCGACCCGGTCGTCCGCACCCGCACCGCCGCCCGCGCCCACCCCGGGCCGGGGCACGACGACCCCGCCCACCCGGGACGACGGACTGTGCCTACCGGTGATCGGCCTCTGCGTGGACGTGCTGGGCGGCGGTCAGGACTGACCGTCGCGGCGGCCGAGCAGCCACGGCTCGACCACGCCGAGCCCGCGCACCGGGCGCTGCCACATCGGCTGGAGCGCGAAGCGGTACGAGGGCGGCTCCTCGCCCTCCTTCTCCGCGGCGGCCGCGGCCTCGGCGGCCTCCGCCTCGGACGCGGGCGCCTCCTTGGTGCGGATCAGCTCCTCGGCGAAGGCGCTGTCCACCAGCACGGCGTCGCGCGGGGCTATGGAGGTCAGCCGGGAGGCGAGGTTGACGGTCGTGCCGAAGACGTCGCCCATGCGCGTGGTGACCGTGCCGAACGCCATGCCGACGCGCAGCTCCGGCATCGTCTCGTCGTTGGCCATCGTCTCGACCAGCCGCAGCGCGATGTCCGCGGCCGTGCCGCCGTCGTCGGCGACGAAGAGCACCTCGTCGCCGAGCGTCTTGATGAGCCGCCCGCCGCGCGCCGCGACCAGGTCGGCGGCGGTGGTCTCGAAGGCCTCGACCAGCTCGCCGAGCTCCTCCTCCTCCATGCGGCGGGTCAGCCGGGTGAACCCGACCAGGTCGGCGAAGCCGACGGCGAGCCGCCGGTCGACCATCTCCTCGTCGTCGGCGGTCTGCACGACCCGGCCGGCGGAGGCGGCGAGCTGCCGCCGCCACACGTAGACCAGGAACTCCTCGAGCTCCGGCAGCAGCAGCTCGACGATCGGATAGGTGACCTCGGTGCGGGTCATGCCCGGCTCGGGCGGCTCGGTCAGGCCCTCCAGGAAGGAATCGATCTGCCATTCGGCCAACCGGGCGGTGGTCTGTCCCGTGGACCGGGCCACCTGCACCGCCATGGCCTCGCTCAGCAGGCCCGCCTCGACCAGACCGGCGAGCCGCCGCAGGGCCAGCACGTCGGCCTCGGTGAGGGCCTTGGCCTGCCCGATGTCGGCGAAGCCCATGGCCCGCCAGAAGCGGGACGCCAGCTCCATGGAGACGCCCGCGCTGCGGGCCGCCTGGAACGGGGTGTAGCGCCGCTCGGCGCCGAGAATGAGCTGCTCGAGGCGCAGGGCGAGCGGATCCTCGCCGGGGTCGGCGGCGTGGGGGTCCACCCGCGCGTCCGCGCCGGAGCCCGTGTCGTCGACGGTCACGCCTGCTGCCCTTCCGATCTGCCGCGGTCAGGTACGACCGGCCTCAACTCTACGGCAGATGTGCGCCAGCTCACTCCGTTGGGTTGGGCTGGGGTCCGCTTGCGGTGCCGGTCAGCGGGGGCGTCTGCCGGGGTCCGGCACCCCCGGCCGCCCCGCGGCGGGGTCCGTCCCGGGGCGGCCCCTGCCCTGCTCGGCCGCGGGCCGTGGGGGCTGGTCGCGCAGTTCCCCGCGCCCCTTCTCGGGCGCGCCCGGTCGGCAAGGCGGAGCCGTGTCGTCGCGGCTCGGCAGCGGGCGTCATCCCGTCGTCCCCGGCCGCGGGTCCGTGGGGGTCGGGCGCGCAGTTCCCCGCGCCCCTTCAGGGGCACCCCCAGCCGGTGAGCGAGGCCACTCCGACGCTGCTCGGCAGCGGGCGCCAACCCGGCGTTCCCGGCCGCAGGTCCGTGGGGGTCGGTCGCGCAGTTCCCCGCGCCCCTTCAGGCGCACCCCCAGCCGGTGAGCGAGGCCACTCCGACGCGGCTCGACAGAGGGCGCCAACCCGTCGTCCCCGGCCGCGGGCCCGTGGGGGTCGGTCGCGCAGTTCCCCGCGCCCCTTCAGGGGGACCCCCAGCCGGTGAGCGAGGCCGCTGGCTATGCGGGGCGCAGGTGGACGATGTCGCCTGCGCCTACCGGTTCCCGGACTCCTGATTCCGTGGCGATGACCAGGCGGCCGTCGCCGTCCACCGCGATGGCCTCGCCGACGACGGAGCGGTTTCCGGGGAGTTCGGCGCGGACCGTGCGGCCCAGGGTGGCGCAGCCCGCCGCGTAGGTCTCCTGGAGTCCGCTGACGGCGGGGTCGCCGCCCGCGGAGCGCCAGCGTCCGTACCAGTCCTCCAGCGAGCGCAGCACGCCGCGCAGCAGCGGGTCGCGGTCGGTGCTCACCGCGCCGGCCAGCGCCAGCGACCCCGCCTGCGGCACCGGCAGCTCCTGGGCGCGCAGGCTGAC
This sequence comes from Streptomyces sp. NPDC038135, assembly GCF_055601245.1. Taxonomy (NCBI): domain Bacteria; kingdom Bacillati; phylum Actinomycetota; class Actinomycetes; order Kitasatosporales; family Streptomycetaceae; genus Streptomyces; species Streptomyces sp. NPDC038135. The sequence continues at coordinate 468,327 of NZ_JBVJXS010000001.1, forward strand.
GTTGATGCCCACACCGATGACGACCCCGTCGTCCCCGGCCCGTTCCGCGAGGATGCCGCCGGTCTTGCGCTCCTCGCCGCCGACGGTCACCAGCAGGTCGTTGGGCCACTTGAGTGCCGTGTCCACGCCGGCCGCGCGGGACAGCCCCGTCGCCACCGCGACCCCGGTGAGCAGCGGCAGCCAGCCCCAGCGGGCCACCGGCACCTCGGCCGGCTTGAGCAGCACCGAGAAGAACAGACCGGACCGCGGCGGCGCGGTCCACTGCCGGTCCAGCCGGCCCCGCCCGGCCGTCTGCTCCTCGGCGACCAGCACCGCGCCCTCGTCCGCCCGGCCGGCGGCGGCACTGGCCACCAGGTCGGAGTTGGTGGACCCGGTCCGCCGGACCAGCTCCAGCTCCGACCAAAGGCCGCCCTCCCGGATCAGCCCGCGCCGCAGCGCCGCGGCGTTCAGAGGCGGTCGGTCGAGATCGGACCAGCGGTTGTCGTCTGATGCATTGTGCGGCGTCATGCAAGTCACCCTAGGTGTGGGAAACGCCGCACTGCTGATGCGCAGCGGCACCACTACGCTACGGATGAGTAACCGTCCCCCCTTTTGAGCAGGCAGGGAGCCGCGATCCCGATGTCCGAGCCGGAAGAGCGCCAAGAGATCGACATCCACACGACCGCGGGCAAGCTCGCGGATCTGCAGCGCCGTATCCACGAGGCGACGCATGCCGGCTCGGAGCGCGCCGTCGAGAAGCAGCACGCAAAGGGCAAGCTGACGGCGCGTGAGCGCATCGAACTCCTCCTCGACGAGGGTTCCTTCGTCGAACTCGACGAGTTCGCCCGTCACCGTTCCACCAACTTCGGCCTGGAGCAGAACCGCCCGTACGGCGACGGCGTCGTGACCGGCTACGGCACGGTCGACGGCCGCCCGGTCGCGGTGTTCTCCCAGGACTTCACCGTCTTCGGCGGAGCCCTCGGCGAGGTCTACGGCCAGAAGATCGTCAAGGTGATGGACTTCGCGCTGAAGACCGGCTGCCCGGTCATCGGCATCAACGACTCCGGCGGCGCGCGCATCCAGGAAGGCGTGGCCTCCCTCGGCGCGTACGGCGAGATCTTCCGCCGCAACACCCACGCGTCCGGGGTGATCCCGCAGATCAGCCTGGTGGTCGGCCCGTGCGCGGGCGGCGCGGTGTACTCGCCGGCGATCACCGACTTCACGGTCATGGTCGACCAGACCTCGCACATGTTCATCACCGGCCCGGACGTCATCAAGACGGTCACCGGCGAGGACGTCGGCTTCGAGGAGCTGGGCGGCGCCCGCACCCACAACTCCGCCTCCGGTGTGGCCCACCACATGGCCGGGGACGAGAAGGACGCCATCGAGTACGTCAAGCAGCTGCTGTCGTACCTGCCGTCCAACAACCTCAGCGAGGCCCCGGTCTTCGCCGAGGAGGCGGACCTCACGGTCAACGCCGAGGACCTGGAGCTGGACACCCTGGTCCCGGACAGCGCGAACCAGCCGTACGACATCCGCACGGTGATCGAACACGTGCTGGACGACGCCGAGTTCTTCGAGACGCAGGCGCTGTTCGCGCCGAACATCGTCACCGGCTTCGGACGGGTCGAGGGCCACCCGGTGGGCGTCGTCGCCAACCAGCCGATGCAGTTCGCCGGCTGCCTGGACATCGACGCCTCAGAGAAGGCCGCCCGCTTCGTACGGACCTGCGACGCCTTCAACGTCCCGGTGCTCACCTTCGTCGACGTGCCGGGCTTCCTGCCGGGCGTCGACCAGGAGCACACCGGCATCATCCGGCGCGGCGCCAAGCTGATCTTCGCCTACGCCGAGGCGACGGTCCCGCTGATCACCGTCATCACCCGCAAGGCCTTCGGCGGCGCCTACGACGTCATGGGCTCCAAGCACCTGGGCGCCGACCTCAACCTGGCCTGGCCGACCGCCCAGATCGCCGTCATGGGCGCCCAGGGCGCCGTCAACATCCTGCACCGCCGCACCATCGCCGAGGCGGAGGGCCAGGGAGACGGCGAGGCCACCCGGGCCCGGCTGATCCAGGAGTACGAGGACACCCTCCTCAACCCCTACGTCGCGGCCGAGCGGGGTTACGTCGACGCGGTGATCATGCCGTCCGACACCCGCTCCCACATCGTCCGCGGCCTGCGTCAACTGCGCACGAAGCGGGAATCCCTGCCTCCGAAGAAGCACGGCAACATCCCCCTGTAGGACCTGTGGGGCCCGTCCGGCGGACCACGGCGGACGGGCCCCCGCCCCGCGGACCCCTGGAGCGGTCATGAACATCAAGGTCGTACGAGGCAATCCGACCCCCGAGGAGCTGGCCGCCGCCCTGGCGGTGGTCAGGGCCCGCGCCGTGGCGGCCGCCGCGGCGCCGCCCGGCGCGCCCGGGACCAGGGATTCGTGGTCGGACCCGGCCCGCATCGCGTCCGCGCGCCTGCCCCAGCCGGGCCCGGCGTCCTGGACCCGCACCTACTGGCCGAGCTGAGTCCCGCGCCGGGTGCCGACTTGAGTACGGGTACTCAGGCGCCCGGCCCGGAGCCGGCCGCAGGCTGGGGGAATGCTGTGGTCAGACCCCGAGAACGAGCCGCCCGAAGAACTGCGCGACACGCAGGAGATGCTGCGGCGGCTCGGACTCGTCCTGGCCCTGGCGATGGTGCTCGGCATGATCGTGATCGGTCTGCGGTAGCGCGGCGCCCGATCCGCGCGGGAGGGCCTAACCTGGCCGCATGACTGCCAAGCCACGCAGGCGGCTCGTGCTCGCCTCCCAGTCCCCCGCCCGGCTCGGTCTGCTGCGCCAGGCCGGCCTCGCTCCCGAGGTGATCGTGAGCGGGGTCGACGAGGACGCCGTCAGCGCCCCCACCCCGGCGGAGCTCGCGCTCGCCCTGGCCGAGGCCAAGGCCTCGGTGGTGGCGGCCAGGCCGGACGTGCTGGGCGCCCTGGTGATCGGCTGCGACTCGGTGCTGGAGCTGGACGGGCAGGCGCTCGGCAAGCCCGCCGACCCCGAGGAGGCCACCGCCCGCTGGAAGGCGATGCGCGGGCGGGCCGGCACCCTGCAGACCGGGCACTGCGTGTGGGACACGACGGCCAAGCGGTACGTCTCCGCGACCGCGTCCACCGTCGTGCGCTTCGGCGATCCCTCGGACGAGGAGATCGCCGCGTACGTCGCCTCCGGCGAACCCCTCTACGTCGCCGGGGCGTTCACCCTGGACGGCCGTTCGGCGCCGTTCATCGAGGGCATCGACGGCGACCACGGCAACGTGATCGGCATCAGCCTGCCCCTCGTTCGCCGGTTGCTGGCCGAACTGGGCGTCGGCATCACGGAGTTGTGGGCGCCGGCTGAGTGACCTGGGCGGGCACGGACTCCCGCGGCCCCTCCTCGCCGTCCCGCCGCTCGCCCGCACCGCCGTGCGCGGCGCCCGCGGCCTCCGGAGACCCGGCGGCCGGCTCGTCCTCGGCCCTCGGGTCGCCGCCCGCCCCGGGGGCGCCGCCGGACACGCTCCGCTCCGGGCCGGCGTCCCGGTCGTAGGTCACCAGGAGCAGGACGATCAGGGCGAGCATCACCACCATGAACACGAAGGCCGGCCAGCCCACCAGGCTCAGCGTGAAGGCCCCCAGCAGGCCGTGCACGACCGCCACGCTGACCAGCAGCACCCGGCCGAAGCCGGCGGGGGCGCGGTCGCGCAGCGCCACCAGCAGGGCCACCAGGGCGCACAGGGCGAAGTAGAGGCCGAAGACCACGCCGCCGATCTTCGAGGACGTCGACATGACGTCCGGGTCGAGTCCGGCCAGCGACATCTTCTGGCGCTCCACGACCACCCCGAGGAACCAGTTCAGCGCCCCGAGGCCGAACGCCTCGCCCAGAAGGACGATCGCTACGACCCATGCCACCGGTCTGCGCACCACCGGCTCCCACCCACTTTCCACCCAAAACCCGGTTACCCCGGGTACGTTCGCGTCGCCGCGAACGCTACTAACGGGTAAACCCTGGGACAAGGGTTCGGCCACCGGCAAAGAATCATTGGGCCATTCGTAGGGACTCGACAAAGAAACGGAGTGGGGCGCGGCACCCTCTCACAGAGACCTTGACCACACGTCGGGGCTAGGGTTGCCCGGAGGAGTCCTGCCACACCCCAGGTGCGACATGGACTTTCGCGGGTCGAGCGGGCCTCGGATCACGCTCCGTGTGGGCAAGCTCACCATTGGGAACGGGTCGATGAGCCGTGTCGGCAGTCCCTAAACTCGGCTTGTTTCAAGGAGGGAGCCTCAATCGTGCGCAAGGTGCTCATCGCCAACCGTGGCGAAATCGCTGTCCGCGTGGCCCGGGCCTGCCGGGACGCCGGGATCGCGAGCGTGGCCGTCTACGCCGACCCGGACCGGGACGCTCTGCATGTCCGCGCGGCGGATGAGGCGTTCGCTCTGGGCGGTGACACTCCGGCCACCAGCTATCTGGACATCCAGAAGGTGCTCAACGCCGCCCGGGAGTCCGGGGCCGACGCCATCCATCCGGGCTACGGCTTCCTCTCGGAGAACGCGGAGTTCGCGCAGGCCGTGCTGGACGCCGGCCTGATCTGGATCGGCCCGCCGCCGCAGGCGATCCGCGACCTGGGCGACAAGGTCGCCGCCCGGCACATCGCCCAGCGCGCCGGCGCCCCGCTGGTCGCCGGCACGTCCGACCCCGTCTCCGGCGCGGACGAGGTCGTCGCCTTCGCCGAGGAGCACGGCCTGCCGATCGCCATCAAGGCGGCCTTCGGCGGCGGTGGCCGCGGTCTGAAGGTGGCCAGGACCCTCGAGGAGGTCCCGGAGCTGTACGACTCCGCGGTGCGCGAGGCGGTCGCCGCCTTCGGCCGCGGCGAGTGCTTCGTCGAGCGGTACCTCGACCGGCCGCGCCACGTGGAGACCCAGTGCCTGGCCGACAAGCACGGCAACGTGGTCGTCGTCTCGACCCGTGACTGCTCGCTGCAGCGCCGGCACCAGAAGCTGGTCGAGGAGGCCCCGGCGCCGTTCCTCTCCGAGGAGCAGGTCGCCGAGCTGTACCGCGCCTCGAAGGCCATCCTGAAGGAGGCCGGTTACGAGGGCGCCGGCACCTGTGAGTTCCTGGTCGGCCAGGACGGCACGATCTCCTTCCTCGAGGTCAACACCCGCCTCCAGGTGGAGCACCCGGTGACCGAGGAGGTCGCCGGCATCGACCTGGTCCGCGAGATGTTCCGCATCGCCGACGGCGAGGAGCTGGGTTACGACGACCCGGCGCTGCGCGGACACTCGTTCGAGTTCCGGATCAACGGCGAGGACCCGGGCCGCAACTTCCTGCCCGCCCCCGGCACGGTCACCCGCTTCGAGGCGCCGGCCGGTCCCGGTGTCCGGCTGGACGCGGGCGTGGAGGCCGGCAGTGTGATCGGCCCGGCCTGGGACTCCCTGCTGGCCAAGCTGGTCGTCACCGGCCGCACCCGCAAGGAGGCCCTGGAGCGGGCCGCCCGGGCGCTGGACGAGTTCCAGGTCGAGGGCATGGCCACGGCCATCCCGTTCCACCGCGTGGTGGTCAGGGACCCGGCGTTCGCCCCCGAGCTGACCGGCTCGGACGACGCGTTCACGGTCCACACCCGCTGGATCGAGACGGAGTTCGTCAACGAGATCAAGCCCTTCTCGGCTCCGGCCGACGTCGAGGGCGATGAGGAGACGGGCCGCGAGACCGTCGTCGTCGAGGTCGGCGGCAAGCGCCTCGAGGTCTCCCTGCCGTCCTCCCTGGGCATGTCGCTGGCCCGCACCGGCCTCGCCGCCGGCGCCAAGCCGAAGCGGCGCGCGGCCAAGAAGTCCGGCCCGGTGGCCTCCGGCGACACCCTCGCCTCCCCGATGCAGGGCACCATCGTGAAGGTCGCCGTGGAGGAGGGCCAGGAGGTCAAGGAGGGCGACCTGGTCGTCGTCCTGGAGGCCATGAAGATGGAGCAGCCGCTCAACGCCCACCGGTCCGGCACCATCAAGGGCCTGAACTTCGAGGTGGGCGCCTCGGTCACGTCCGGCGCCGCGATCTGCGAGATCAAGGACTGACGCCAGACACCCCGAAACACCGACGCCCGGCGCCGCCCATCAGGGCCGCCGGGCGTCCGGCTTCTCCGGCCCGCCCCCGCAGCCCCACCCTCCGGCTCCGCCGCGCGCCCGGGTCACGAAGACGACCACCCCGGCGCGTTCACCGCCCGGGGCCCGACTCGGGCGCCGACCCGGACAGGGGGCCGCGGCCCGGCGACTCCACCGCCGCCCTCGACCACGCGGCCACTGTCGTGGGCCGGGACACCGGCCCGCACCCCGGGCCCGCCGCGCCCGTCGGGCGGCCTCACCGCCGAGACGCGGCGACGGATCCTCCGGGCCGCGGCCGCGCCCGCGGGTCCTGCGGCGTCGGTACGCCCATCCGCGCTCGGTGCCCGGGCTGCCGAAGTCCCTGCGCGTCAGTCGCGCCACGAGCGGCGCAAGCCGCCCAGTCCCCCGGCGGAAGCGGCAGCCCGGCTCCGCACGCGGTGTCCTCAGCGCCCGCGAAGACATCCGGCAGCGCGTCCACAAGGGTCCCCGCCCACGAAGGGGCTCAAGTCTCAGGCCCGCTGGGCTCACCGGCCCATGAAGACTCCGCTCGGCGTCCGCAGAGCACCCTGTGCTGCGCCCGGGCCGGCAGCGGCCCGGGTCGGGTGTCAGCGCCTGCGCAGGTCGGCGACGCGGCCCCGTTCGGCTCCTGACGGCTGGTCGCCGAGCATGCCTCGCAGTGCGCCTCCGGCGACCTGCCCCCGGCGGGGGCCCGGCAGCGAGGAGGACCTCTGCTGCCGGGCCGCGGGCATGGGTTCACCCACCGGGTTTCCCCCCGCCCCCGCCACGGTGATCTGCACGCCCTGGTCGGCGAGGGCCTGCAGCTCGGTGCCGGCGCGGTCGTCGTGGGCGGGCGGCTCGTCGGTCACCAGCCGGGTGACGAGGTCCGTCGGCACCGTCTGGAACATCGTGTCGGTGCCCAGCTTGGTGTGGTCGGCGAGGACCACGACCTCCGCGGCGGCCTGCACCAGCGCCCGGTCGACGGACGCCGAGAGCATGTTGGACGTGGACAGCCCGCGCTCCGCGGTGAGCCCGCTCCCGGACAGGAAGGCCTTGGAGACCCTGAGCCCCTGGAGGGACTGCTCGGCGCCGGAACCGACGAGGGCGTAGTTGGAGCCGCGCAGGGTGCCGCCGGTCATCACGACCTCCACCCGGTTGGCATGGGCCAGCGCCTGGGCCACCAGCAGGGAGTTGGTGACGACGGTCAGCCCGGGCACCCGCGCGAGCCGGCGGGCCAGCTCCTGCGTGGTGGTGCCCGCCCCGACCACGATGGCCTCGCCCTCTTCGACGAGGCCTGCGGCGAGGTCGGCGATGGCCGTCTTCTCGGCGGTCGCGAGATGGGACTTCTGCGGAAAGCCGGACTCCCGCGTGAACCCGCCCGGCAGTACCGCACCGCCGTGCCGGCGGTCGAGGAGTCCTTCTGCCTCCAGTGCGCGCACGTCCCGCCGTACGGTCACTTCGGAGGTCTGGACGACGCGGGCGAGTTCACGGAGCGATACGGCTCCGTTCGCTCGCACCATTTCGAGAATCAATTGGCGACGTTCTGCAGCGAACACGAAACTGACAGTAACCCCAACGACCGTCTGGTTTCAGCAGTTTGCGCCGAATAACAGAAGTTGTTCGCACGGCAGGGCGGGAGGTGGTATAGGACCTAGTCCGCCCGCCTATGCCGCACGCATGCTCGACAACTCCCCGTGACCAGCGGGAAGTCGGCCGGCGCCGGTCAGGCCTCGATGCCCGCCTTGCGCGTGTGCAACTGCCGCGCCACCTCCGCGATCGACCCCGAAAGCGAGGGGTACACCGTGAAGGCCTTCGCGATCTGCTCGACCGTCAGATTGTTGTCGACGGCGATCGAGATGGGGTGGATCAGTTCCGAGGCGCGCGGCGCGACGACGACACCGCCGACCACGATGCCCGTGCCCGGCCGGCAGAAGATCTTGACGAAGCCGTCCCGGATGCCCTGCATCTTCGCGCGCGGGTTGCGCAGCAGCGGCAGCTTCACCACCCGGGCGTCGATCTTGCCCGCGTCCACGTCCGCCTGGCTGTAGCCGACGGTGGCGATCTCGGGGTCGGTGAAGACGTTGGAGGAGACCGTCTTCAGGTTCAGCGGGGCCACCGCGTCGCCGAGGAAGTGGTACATCGCGATGCGCCCCTGCATCGCCGCGACCGACGCGAGGGCGAAGACGCCCGTGACGTCACCGGCCGCGTAGACGCCCGGAGCGGTGGTGCGGGACACCTTGTCGGTCCAGATGTGCCCGGAGTCGCGCAGCCTGACGCCGGCCTCCTCCAGACCCAGGCCCGCGCTGTTGGGGATGGCGCCCACGGCCATGAGGCAGTGCGAGCCGGTGATGACCCGGCCGTCGGCCAGCGTCACCTCGACCCGGTCGCCGACGCGCTTGGCGGACTGCGCGCGGGAGCGGGCCATGACGTTCATGCCGCGGCGGCGGAAGACGTCCTCGAGGACCGCGGCGGCGTCCGGGTCCTCGCCGGGCAGCACCCGGTCGCGGGAGGAGACCAGGGTGACCTTGGACCCCAGCGCCTGGTAGGCGCCGGCGAACTCGGCGCCGGTGACGCCGGAGCCGACCACGATCAGTTCGTCCGGCAGCTCGGTGAGGTCGTAGACCTGCGTCCAGTTGAGGATGCGCTCGCCGTCGGGCTGGGCGTCGGGCAGCTCGCGCGGGTGGCCGCCGGTGGCGATGAGGACGGCGTCGGCGGTGAGGGTCTCCTCGGTGCCGTCGGCGGCGGTGACGACGACCTTGCGGGAACCGTCCAGGGACTGCATGCCGTCGAGCCGGCCCCGGCCGCGCATCACCCGGGCGCCGGCCCGGGTCACGGACGCGGTGATGTCGTGGGACTGGGCGAGCGCGAGGCGCTTCACCCGGCGGTTGACCTTGCCGAGGTCCACGCCGACCACCCGGGCCGCCTGCTCCAGCGGCGGGGTGTCGTCGGCGACGATGATGCCCAGCTCCTCGTAGGAGGAGTCGAAGGTGGTCATCACCTCGGCCGTAGCGATAAGGGTCTTCGACGGCACGCAGTCGGTCAGCACCGACGCTCCGCCCAGACCGTCGCAGTCGACGACGGTCACCTCCGCGCCGAGCTGGGCGGCCACCAGGGCCGCTTCATATCCGCCGGGTCCGCCACCGATGATCACGATCCGAGTCACGTACCCCATTGTCCCGCACGCTTCAAGGTGCGACTGCCCCGGGGCGTCGGCCGCCGCCTCCGGCACGTGCGGGGCGGCGGTTTCGCCTGCCGTACCCTTCGTGCATGTCGCTCTATGCCGCGTACGCCGGCAACCTCGACGCCCGGCTGATGTCCCGCCGCGCCCCGCACTCCCCGCAGCGCGCCGTGGGCTGGCTGAACGGCTGGCGGCTCACCTTCGGCGGCGAGCAGCTCGGCTGGGAGGGGGCGCTGGCGACGATCGTCGAGGAGCCCGGGGCCCAGGTCTTCGTCGGCCTGTACGACATCGCGCCGATGGACGAGGAGTCCCTCGACCGGTGGGAGGGCGTGGGCCTGGGGATCTACCGCCGCGTCCGGCTCCGCGTGCACACCCTGGAGGGCGAGGAGCCGGCCTGGGTGTACGCCCTCAACGGCTACGAGGGCGGACTGCCCTCGGCCCGCTACCTGGGCGAGATCGCGGACGCGGCGGAATCGGCGGGAGCGCCGCACGACTACGTGATGGAGCTGCGGAAGCGGCCGTGTTAGACGCGGAGACCGCACCAGGCGCCCCCGCGCCGGCCGCGTCCGGCCGGAGACGGTGCCGTGTCTCGTTGGAAACGACAAGACAACGATCACCATCCCGTCGGCTCCGTCATCTACGCGCGTAGGCGAGAACCGGCTAGGCTCGTCGTGTGAACGCATCTCTTCTTCCGGACGACATCCAGGGCGATCCCTACGCCGCCGCCGACGCCGCCGCCGCGCGCCTGCGCGAACTGACCGGCGCCGAGACCCACGACGTCGCCCTCGTGATGGGCTCCGGCTGGGCTCCGGCCGTCGACGCCCTGGGCGCCCCCGACGCCGAGTTCCAGGTCACCGAGCTGCCCGGCTTCCCGCCGCCGGCCGTCGAGGGGCACGGCGGCAAGGTCCGCTCGTACTCCTCCGGTGACAAGCGCGCCCTGGTGTTCCTGGGCCGCACGCACTACTACGAGGGCCGCGGGGTCGCCGCCGTCGCGCACGGCGTCCGCACGGCCGTCGCCGCCGGCTGCAAGACCGTGGTCCTCACCAACGGCTGCGGCGGCCTGCGCGAGGGCATGCGCCCCGGCCAGCCGGTGCTGATCAGCGATCACATCAACCTGACGGCGACCTCGCCGATCGTCGGCGCGAACTTCGTCGACCTCACCGACCTCTACTCCCCGCGCCTGCGCGCCCTGTGCAAGGAGATCGACTCCAGCCTGGAGGAGGGCGTCTACGCGCAGTTCCCCGGCCCGCACTACGAGACCCCGGCGGAGATCCGCATGGCCCGCGTCATCGGCGCGGACCTGGTCGGCATGTCCACGGTGCTCGAGGCGATCGCCGCCCGTGAGGCCGGCGCCGAGGTGCTGGGCATCTCCCTGGTCACCAACCTCGCCGCGGGCATGACCGGCGAGCCGCTGAACCACGAGGAGGTCCTCCAGGCGGGCCGCGACTCGGCGGCGCGCATGGGCCAGCTGCTGACGCAGGTACTGGGCAGGATCTGAGAGACCGCACGCCCGCCGGCCCGGCCGGCCGGGCGGTGCGGTACGGGGGTCCGGGGGCGAGGCCTCCGGCAGGAACTGAGGAGAGGTTGATCCCAAGGTGCACGACGAACTCATCGCCAAGGCCAAGGCATGGCTCGCCGAGGACCCCGACCCGCGCACCCGTGAGGAGCTGGCCGGGCTGATCGACGCCGGTGACGTGCCGGCGCTGGCGGACCGGTTCTCCGGCACCCTCCAGTTCGGCACCGCGGGCCTGCGCGGCGAGCTGGGCGCCGGGCCGATGCGCATGAACCGCGCGGTCGTCATCCGTGCCGCGGCCGGCCTCGCCGCGTACCTGAGGAAGCACGGGGCCGCCCACGGCGGCGCGGACGCCGGGCTGGTCGTCATCGGCTACGACGCCCGCCACATGTCCGCCGACTTCGCCCGGGACACCGCCGCCGTGGTGACCGGCGCCGGCCTGCGGGCCGCCGTACTGCCGCGCCCCCTGCCCACCCCGGTCCTGGCGTTCGCCATCCGGCACCTGGGCGCGGTCGCGGGCGTGGAGGTCACCGCCAGCCACAACCCGCCCCGGGACAACGGCTACAAGGTGTACCTCGGCGACGGCTCCCAGATCGTCCCGCCCGCCGACGCGGAGATCGCCGCCGAGATCGACGCGATCGCCTCGCTGAGCGACGTCCCCCGCCCGGAGTCCGGCTGGGAGACGCTGGACGACTCGGTCCTGGACGCCTATCTGGCCCGTACGGACGCCGTCCTGGCCGCCGGCTCCCCGCGCACCGCCCGCACGGTCTACACGGCGATGCACGGCGTCGGCCGGGACGTCCTGCTGGCCGCGTTCGCCCGCGCCGGCTTCCCGGAGCCGGTGCTGGTCGCCGAGCAGGCCGACCCGGACCCGGACTTCCCGACGGTGGCCTTCCCCAACCCGGAGGAGCCGGGCGCCATGGACCTGGCGTTCGCGCGGGCCCGCGCCACGGACCCGGACCTGGTCATCGCCAACGACCCGGACGCCGACCGCTGCGCCGTGGCCGTCAAGGACGGCGCCGACTGGCGGATGCTGCGCGGCGACGAGGTGGGTTCGCTGCTCGCCGCCCACCTGGTCGGGCGCGGCGTCACCGGCACCTTCGCCGAGTCGATCGTGTCCTCCTCCCTGCTCGGCCGGATCGCCGAGAGCGCGAAACTGCCGTACGAGGAGACCCTGACCGGCTTCAAGTGGATCGCCCGCGTGGACGGCCTGCGCTACGGCTACGAGGAGGCGCTGGGCTACTGCGTCGACCCGGAGGGCGTGCGGGACAAGGACGGCATCACCGCCGCGCTGCTGATCACCGAGCTGGCCTCGGTGCTCAAGGAGCAGGGCCGCACCCTGCTCGACCTGCTCGACGACCTGGCCGTGGAGCACGGGCTGCACGCGACCGACCAGCTCTCGGTCCGCGTCCAGGACCTCTCCGTCATCTCCGACGCGATGCGCCGGCTGCGCGAGCGGCCCCCGACCGAGCTGGCGGGCCTGGCCATCACCCGCGCCGAGGACCTGACCCGGGGCACGGACCGGCTGCCGCCCACCGACGGCCTGCGCTACACGCTCGACGGCGCCCGGGTCGTCGTCCGCCCCAGCGGCACCGAGCCCAAGCTGAAGTGCTACCTGGAGGTCGTCGTCCCGGCCCCCGGCCACGCCGCCCTCCCGGCGGCCCGCACCAGGGCGGCCGAGCTCCTGGAGGCCCTGAAGCGCGACCTGTCGGCGGCGGCGGGCCTCTGAGCGCGGCACCGCGGACCCGCCCCACGGGGGTGGGCCCGCGGTACGGCGGGGCGGTGCCTGACGGCGGCCGCCCGCAGGCCTCAGCCCACCGCCAGCAGTACCGCGAGCAGTACGGCGCCGGCGACCGCGGGGGCGATCACCTCGTAGGCCCAGCGGACCGTCACCTCGCCCTGGGCCGTGCCGGCCGGGCCCCGGCGCTCTGCGGTGGCCCGCAGGTCGGCGATGATCTGGTCGGACTCCGCCCGGGTCGGGCCGTCCTGGTCGCCGGTGCCGCCGAGCACGCCGCCGAGGCCGAGCCCGCCCAGCCCGCCCGAGCGGCCGCCCCGGGCCGCCGCCTCCGCGCGTGCCTGGCGGCGCGCGGCCTTCTTGCGGGCGCGCAGCGAGACCGGGATGGCCCAGAGCTGGTACTTGTCGCCGGAGTTGGCGATGACCTCGTTGGTGTAGCCGGAGCGCAGTGAGGCGACCTCGCCCCAGGGCAGGGTGACCGACCGGAAGGGGTTGCGGACCCGGAGCCGGTCCTCGCCCGAGAACACCGCCGGGCGCAGCGTGAAGGCGATCACCAACGGAACGGCGAGGATCAGGGCGGCGAGCGCCAGCCAGGGGGTGCGCCCGTGCCCGCGGACCAGCGCGTCGAAGCCCAGCCAGCCGGCGAGCACCAGCAGCAGCACACCGGCCACGAGCGCCATGGGCGAGCGGTAGATCACGTCCTTGGCGGTGGGCCGTGGCTCGGGAGACTGGTGGTCCGGGGTCGTCATGGTGCCGATTCTGCCCGACGCCGGGGAGGCGCTCCCCCGCGCCCCGGCCCGAGCGCTCGTCCGTGAGCGCCGGGCAGGTGGCGAGCGTCACGGGGCTATACATCCGCTACGCGCGTAGATATGCTCGTCTGGTGACCATGCCCACCACTGCATCCCCCGCACAGCCTTTCGCTGACGTCACCGCGTCCGACAGCACGCTGCGCCGCTTCCTCCACGGGCTGCCCGGCGTCGACGCGGTCGGCCTGGAGGCGCGCGCCGCGTCTCTCGGCACCCGTTCCATCAAGACCACCGCGAAGGCGTACGCCATCGACCTCGCCATCTCGATGGTCGACCTGACGACGCTGGAAGGCGCGGACACCCCGGGCAAGGTCCGGGCGCTCGGCGCCAAGGCGGTCCGTCCCGACCCGACGGACCGCACCACGCCCGCGACCGCGGCCGTCTGCGTCTACCCCGACATGGTGGCCACCGCCAAGGAGGCCGTCGCCGGCTCCGGCGTGAAGGTCGCCTCGGTCGCCACCGCCTTCCCGGCCGGCCGGGCCGCCCTCGGGGTGAAGCTGGCCGACGTCCGGGACGCCGTCGCCGCGGGCGCCGACGAGATCGACATGGTCATCGACCGCGGCGCCTTCCTCGCGGGCGACTACCTCAAGGTGCACGACGAGATCGTCGCCGTGAAGGAGGCCTGCGGCACGAGCGCCCGGCTCAAGGTCATCTTCGAGACCGGCGAGCTGTCGACGTACGACAACATCCGCCGGGCGAGCTGGCTGGGCATGATGGCGGGCGCCGACTTCATCAAGACGTCGACCGGCAAGGTGGCGGTGAACGCCACGCCCGCCAACACCCTGCTCATGCTGGAGGCCGTCCGCGACTTCCGCGCCCAGACCGGGGTCCAGGTCGGCGTGAAGCCGGCCGGCGGCATCCGCACCACCAAGGACGCCATCAAGTTCCTGGTCCTGGTCAACGAGACCGCGGGCGAGGACTGGCTGGACAACCACTGGTTCCGCTTCGGCGCCTCCTCGCTCCTGAACGACCTGCTGATGCAGCGTCAGAAGCTGGCCACCGGCCGCTACTCCGGCCCCGACTACGTGACGGTGGACTGATCACCATGGCATCCGCATTCGAGTACGCACCGGCGCCCGAGTCCCGCGCGGTCGTCGACATCGCCCCCTCCTACGGCCTGTTCATCGACGGCGAGTTCACCGAGGCCGCCGCCGGCAAGGTCTTCAAGACGGTCTCGCCGTCGACGGAGGAGGTGCTCTCCGAGGTCGCGCAGGCCGGCGCCGAGGACGTCGACCGCGCCGTGAAGGCCGCCCGCAAGGCCTTCGAGAAGTGGTCGGCGCTGCCCGGCTCCGAGCGCGCCAAGTACCTGTTCCGCATCGCGCGCATCATCCAGGAGCGCAGCCGCGAGCTCGCGGTCCTGGAGACGCTGGACAACGGCAAGCCGATCAAGGAGACCCGGGACGCGGACCTCCCGCTGGTCGCGGCCCACTTCTTCTACTACGCGGGCTGGGCCGACAAGCTTGGCCACGCCGGGTTCGGCACGGACCCGAAGCCCCTCGGCGTCGCCGGCCAGGTGATCCCGTGGAACTTCCCGCTGCTGATGCTGGCGTGGAAGATCGCCCCGGCGCTGGCGACCGGCAACACGGTCGTGCTGAAGCCGGCCGAGACCACCCCGCTGTCGGCCCTGTTCTTCGCGGACATCTGCCGCCAGGCGGGCCTGCCCAAGGGCGTCGTCAACATCCTCCCGGGCTACGGCGACACGGGCGCCGCGCTGGTCGCGCACCCGGACGTGAACAAGGTCGCGTTCACCGGGTCGACGAACGTCGGCAAGGAGATCGCCCGGACCGTCGCCGGCACCCGCAAGAAGCTCACCCTGGAACTGGGCGGCAAGGGCGCCAACATCGTCTTCGACGACGCGCCGATCGACCAGGCCGTCGAGGGCATCGTGAACGGCATCTTCTTCAACCAGGGCCAGGTCTGCTGCGCGGGCTCCCGGCTGCTGGTCCAGGAGTCGATCCACGACGAGCTGCTCGACTCCCTCAAGCGCCGGCTGTCCACCCTGCGGCTCGGCGACCCGCTCGACAAGAACACCGACATCGGCGCGATCAACTCCGCCGAGCAGCTCGCCCGGATCACCGCGCTCGCCGAGCAGGGCGAGGCGGAGGGCGCCGAGCGCTGGTCCCCGGCCTGCGAACTGCCCGGCTCCGGCTACTGGTTCGCACCGACGCTCTTCACGAACGTCACCCAGGCGCACACCATCGCCCGCGACGAGATCTTCGGCCCGGTGCTGTCGGTGCTCACCTTCCGCACGCCCGACGAGGCCGTCGCCAAGGCCAACAACACCGCGTACGGCCTGTCGGCGGGCATCTGGACCGAGAAGGGCTCCCGGATCCTGGCCGTGGCGGGCAAGCTGCGCGCCGGTGTCGTCTGGTCCAACACGTTCAACAAGTTCGACCCGACCTCGCCGTTCGGCGGCTTCAAGGAGTCGGGCTTCGGCCGCGAGGGCGGCCGCCACGGCCTGGAGGCGTACCTCGATGTCTGAGCAGAACCGTCTGAGCGTCTTCAAGACCTACAAGCTGTACGTCGGCGGGAAGTTCCCGCGTTCCGAGAGCGGCCGGGTGTACGAGGTGACGGACTCGAAGGGCAACTGGTCGGCCAACGCTCCGCAGTCCTCCCGCAAGGACGCCCGTGACGCGGTGGTCGCCGCGCGCAAGGCGTTCGGCGGCTGGGCCGCCGCGACCGCCTACAACCGCGGCCAGGTCCTCTACCGCGTCGCGGAGATGCTGGAGGGCCGCCGGGAGCAGTTCGTCCGGGAGGTCGCGGACGCCGAGGGCCTGTCGAAGTCCAAGGCGGCCGCGGTCGTGGACGCCGCGATCGACCGCTGGGTCTGGTACGCCGGCTGGACCGACAAGATCGCCCAGGTGGTGGGCGGCGCCAACCCGGTCGCGGGCCCGTTCTTCAACCTCTCCTCCCCGGAGCCGACCGGCGTGGTCGCCGTCCTGGCCCCGCAGGAGTCGTCGTTCCTCGGGCTGGTCTCGGTCGTGGCCCCGGTGATCGCCACCGGCAACACGGCGGTCGTGATCGCCTCCGAGAAGGCCCCGCTGCCCGCCCTGTCCCTGGGCGAGGTGCTGGCCACCTCCGACGTCCCCGGCGGTGTCGTCAACATCCTGTCGGGCCGTACGGCGGAGATCGCCGCGCCGCTCGCCGCGCACCAGGACGTCAACGCGATCGACCTCGCGGGCGCCGACGAGGCGCTGGCGAAGGAGCTGGAGATCGCGGCGGCGGACAACCTGAAGCGCGTCCTGCGTCCACAGGCTGTGGATTACTTCGCGACGCCGGGCACCGACCGTATGACGGCGTTCCTGGAGACCAAGACGGTCTGGCACCCGACGGGCTCCCTGGGCGCGTCCGGCTCGGCGTACTGAGCCGTCCCGCGCCCGCACGAGCGAGCCGCGTCACCCCTCCGTCCGGGGGTGGCGCGGCTCTTCGTCGTGACCGGGGCTCGGGCCGGCCGGCGCCGGTCAGGCTTGCGGGTTCATGACCTGCCCCACCACCGGCAGGCTGCCGAACGAGTCCGCCTCGGCGACCGGATGGGTCAGGTCGCGGGAGCTGACCGGCTTGAAGTCGGCGATCTGGGTGCCGACGCCGTTGTCCAGCGGGTCGACGCCGGTGCCCGCGAGCGGGTTGGGCTTGAGGCCGGAGACGGGGCCGGTGGCGTAGCCGACCGTGCCGGTGAGGGACGTCAGACCCGCGGCCGGGTCGAGGTCCCCGAGCGCGGCGGGCGCGTCGGCGGTCCGGGCCCCGCCGTCCGCGTGCGCGGACGCCGCGCCCGCTCCCAGCGCCGCTCCGGCGGCCGCGAGGGCGATCAGGGCGCGCTGCACGGTGGGGTGCTGGGAGGAAGTGTGTCGGGCCATCGCCGATGCCGCCTTCTGGTGCGCAGGGTAAACAGATCAGCACGTAGGGTAGTTGAGATGTGACGCGCGCTCCAAAGCCGACCCGCGGGGTCGGCAGGAGCGCCGCCATGCGTCAAACTGGTGTTCTGTGAGCCTTCATCCGCCGTCCCCCGCCCGCGTCGTGCTGCTCTGCGGCCCCTCGGGTTCGGGCAAGTCCCTCGTCGCCGCCCGTTCCGGGCTCCCCGTGCTGCGCCTCGACGACTTCTACAAGGAGGCGGGCGACCCGACCCTGCCGCTGGTGGACGGGAGTTCGGACGTCGACTGGGACCACCCCAGGTCGTGGGACGCGGACGCCGCGGTCGAGGCCATCGCCCGGCTGTGCGCCACGGGAGCGACGCCGGTGCCGGTGTACGACATCTCGCTGAGCGCCCGTACCGGCGAGCAGACGCTGAGCATCGGGTCCGCGCCGCTGTTCATCGCGGAGGGCATCTTCGCCGCCGAGATCGTGCGGCGCTGCCGGGAGCAGGGCGTGCTGGCAGACGCGCTGTGCCTGAGCCGGGGTTCGGTCACCACCTTCCGCCGGCGCTTCCTGCGGGACCTCAGGGAGAGCCGCAAGTCGGTGCCGTTCCTGCTGCGGCGGGGCTGGCGGCTGATGCGCACCGAGCGGTCGATCGTGGCCCGGCAGGTCTCCCTGGGCGCCCACCCCTGCGACCGGGACGAGGCGCTGGACCGGATGGCGGCGGCCGGCCGGCCGGCGCCGCAGCGGACGGTGGCGTAACGGACGCCGGCGTAGCCGGGGACGCGCGGCGCGCACAACGCGAGGCGGGACTGGACGGGCCGAGGCCCGCCAGTCCCGCTCCTTTTCGCTCCCCCGTGCTCCCCCGTGGGTTCCACCCCCCAGTGGTCCCCCGTTCCCCCGTTGCTCCCCCCTGACCTCAGGCGACCAGCTCGCCGAAGGCGTTCTCCTCGTCACGGCCGAAGCTGAGGACCTCGTCCTCGCGCAGCCGGCGCAGGGAGCGCCAGATGCTGGACTTCACCGTGCCGACGCTGATGCCGAGGATCTCCGCGATCTCCGGGTCCGTGCGGCCCTCGTAGTAGCGCAGGACCAGCATGGTGCGCTGGAGTTCGGGTAGCCGGGCCAGCGCCTGCCACAGGACCGCGCGCAGTTCGGTGCCGCGCATCGCGTCCGTGTCGCCGGGCGTCTCCGGCAGTTCCTCGGTCGGGTACTCGTTGAGCTTGCGGCGCCGCCAGGCGCTGATGTGCAGGTTGGTCATCGTGCGGCGCAGGTAGCCGCCGACCGCCGCCTTGTCGCTGATCCGCTCCCACGCCCGGTACGTCGAGAACAGCGCGCTCTGCAGCAGGTCCTCGGCCTCGAAGCGGTCGCCGGTCAGGTGGTAGGCGGTGGCGTACAGGGAGGCGCGGCGCTCCTGGACGTAGGCGGTGAACTCCGCCTCGGTCAGCGAGCGACGCTCCCCCGGTTCCTCCCCGTACGCCGGTCCCCCGTGCGTCTCCCCCGTGCGGGCGTCGACCACCGTCATGTAACCGGTGTGCTGACGCCCGGTGCCGCGAGCGCACCCCCGTCCTCCCCCACGCTCGAATCCGCTCGCGCGGGAGGGGCCCCCGTCGGCACCGGCCTTCTCGGAACCCCGGTGCACGTCGTGCAGACGCGTGACCACTGCGCTGGTGCTGATGCTGTGCAGCGTGTTCATCTCGCGCTCCCCGTCGTGGACTTCCGGTGCCCCGGCCTGCTCGGTCCTGCTTCCTTGCCTGTGCCGAGTAGCTTGCCGAGTGACCTTCATGGCCGTGTCCGCCGACTGTCACAGACCTGTCACAGGGGTCTGGCCGGGGCGTGTCAGCGGGGCCGCGCGGGAGGGAGCGGTACGGTCCCGCCGGGCACGCCGGAACGGTCCGCGGGGCACCGCGCACCGCGATCTCCGTCCCACCGGTCGATCCGCACCCCGTCCATGGGCCAGAATGAGCCCGTGCCTTCCCTGTTGCTGATCGAGGACGACGACGCCATCCGCACGGCCCTGGAGCTCTCCCTGACGCGCCAGGGACACCGGGTGGCGACCGCTGCCAGCGGTGAGGACGGTCTGAAGCTGCTGCGCGAGCAGCGGCCGGATCTGATCGTGCTGGACGTGATGCTGCCCGGCATCGACGGGTTCGAGGTGTGCCGGCGCATCCGGCGCACCGACCAGCTTCCGATCATCCTGCTGACCGCCCGCAGCGATGACATCGACGTGGTGGTCGGACTGGAGTCCGGCGCCGACGACTACGTGGTGAAGCCCGTCCAGGGCCGGGTGCTGGACGCCCGGATCCGGGCCGTGCTGCGGCGCGGGGAGCGCGAGTCGAGCGACTCGGCGACCTTCGGCAGCCTCGTCATCGACCGCTCCGCGATGACCGTGACCAAGAACGGCGAGGACCTGCAGCTCACGCCGACCGAGCTGCGGCTGCTGCTGGAGCTGAGCCGGCGGCCCGGCCAGGCGCTCTCCCGGCAGCAGTTGCTGCGGCTGGTCTGGGAGCACGACTACCTGGGCGACTCGCGTCTGGTGGACGCGTGTGTGCAGCGGCTGCGCGCCAAGGTGGAGGACGTGCCGTCCTCCCCGACCCTGATCCGCACCGTCCGTGGTGTCGGCTACCGCCTGGACACTCCTCAGTGACCGACACGCAAGGGGGGCCGCGCGGCTGGGCCGCGGGGCGCAGGGGAAGTGTGTCGCGGCTGCGGTTCACCAGCCTCAGGCTGCGGCTGGTCGTGGTCTTCGCGCTGGTCGCGCTCACCGCCGCGGTGTCGGCTTCGGGCATCGCGTACTGGCTGAACCGGGAGGCCGTGCTGACGCGCGCGCAGGACGCGGTGCTGCGCGACTTCCAGCAGGAGATGCAGAACCGGGCGGGCGCGCTGCCCGCGCGCCCCACGCAGGACGAACTGCAGCGCGCGGCGGGCCAGATGGCCAACAGCAGCCAGCGCTTCAGCGTGCTGCTGGTCGCCGAGGACGCGCGCGGCAAGACGGTGTACGGCACCTCGGGCGGGATCAACGGCTTCTCGCTGGAGGACGTGCCGGCGTCACTGCGCAAGGCGGTGAACAAGCGGCAGAAGGTGGCCGACGGCAACAAGGCGCCGTACCACCTGTACTGGCAGCGGGTCGACGACCACGGCACGCCGTACCTGGTGGCCGGGGCACGGCTGGCCGGCGGCGGGCCGACGGGCTACCTGGCCAAGTCGCTGGAGCCGGAGGCCAAGGACCTGAACTCGCTGGCCTGGTCGCTGGGGATCGCGACCGGCCTGGCCCTGATCGGCTCCGCGCTGCTCGCGCAGGCCGCCGCCACGACCGTGCTCAAGCCGGTGCACCGGCTCGGGGTGGCCGCCCGGCGGCTCGGCGAGGGCCGGCTGGACACCCGGCTCAGCGTGTCCGGCACCGACGAACTGGCCGACCTGTCGCGGACCTTCAACAACGCGGCCGAAGCGCTGGAGAAACGGGTCGCCGACATGGCCGCCCGGGACGAGGCCTCGCGCCGCTTCGTGGCGGACATGAGCCATGAGCTGCGGACCCCGCTGACCGCCATCACCGCCGTGACGGAGGTGCTGGAGGAGGAGCTGGACGCGGACGCCGGGAGCATCGACCCGATGATCGAGCCCGCGGTGCGGCTGGTGGTCAGCGAGACCCGGCGGCTGAACGACCTGGTCGAGAACCTGATGGAGGTGACCCGCTTCGACGCGGGCACCGCCCGGCTGGTCCTGGACGACGTGGACATCGCCGACCAGATCACCGCCTGCATCGACGCCCGCGCCTGGCTGGACGCGGTCGAGCTGGACGCCGAGCGCGGACGCCACGCCCGGCTGGACCCGCGCCGCCTGGACGTCATACTGGCCAACCTGATCGGCAACGCCCTCAAGCACGGCGGCTCGCCGGTCCGGGTGTCGGTGCGGATCGACGGCGACGACCTCGTCATCGCGGTGCGCGACCACGGGCCGGGCATCCCCGAGGACGTCCTGCCGCACGTCTTCGACCGCTTCTACAAGGCCAGCGCCTCCCGGCCGCGCTCCGAGGGCAGCGGCCTGGGCCTGTCCATCGCCATGGAGAACGCCCACATCCACGGCGGCGGCATCACCGCCGCCAACTCGCCGGAGGGCGGCGCGGTGTTCACACTGCGGCTGCCACGGGACGCCTCCCGCCTGACGGCGGAGGACGACGACAGCACCGAGGACGACAAGGCCGGGAACAGCACCGGGAAGGAGGGATCATGACCGCACGGACCGCACGGACCGCGTCGACGGCCCGGACCGTACGGCGTCTGCTCGCGGCCTCCCTCCTGACCACGGTGCTCGCCGGGTGCGGGATCCGGCCCACCGAGGTGCCGACGGACTTCGGCGCGGCGCCCTCCCGGGTGCCGTGCTCGCTGTCCGCGCCCGACGCGACGACCCAGTCCGCGCACGGCGTTCCGGTGCAGGTGTTCCTGCTCTGCGGGTCCTCTCTGGTCGCCGTCGACCGCACCGTGCGCGTGCCCGAGGGCACCCCGGACGCGAAGCGCCGGGTCATCGTGGCCCAGGGCCTGCTGGACCAGCTCGCCGCGTCGCCCTCGGCCGCGGAGAAGGCGGCGGGCTACACCACGTACGTGCCGGGCGGCCTGGGCGTCGCCGGGAACGGGCGCAAGGACCCGGAGGACACGCTCAGGCTGAGCGCCACCCCGGCCCGGCTCACCTCCTTCGCCCTCGCCCAGATCGTGTGCACGCTGTCCGACTCGGCGGCGACGGAGGGCGACGGCTCGGTGATCCTGGGCGGCCCGGCCCCGGCCCCGCTGCGCCGCTACGAGTGCACCGACACCGTCCGCACCCGCCCGGGCAGCGCGGACCCGCCGTCAAGCGAGGTCACCGCGGGCTGAGACGCGGGCGGCCCCCGGGTGTGCGGACGCCTCAGGCACGTCCGCGTGACCGCTGCGGAACCGATTGTGCACAGGGGTGCGTCTTGGGGGGCGTGCAGCGTCAAGGCTCCATCGGCGGCAGCGCCGCGATCCGAATCCGTGTGGCGGGGGGTGTCCTCCTCGCCGCCCATCTCGGGCTCGTCGCCTGGCTGATGCTGCGGCCGCTGGACGTGCCCTGGGTGATGCCCGCCAATCTGCGTCCGCTGGCCGGCATCCGGGCGGATCTAGCGCTGGGCGGGACGCGGGCGGCCGGACGCCTCGCCGAGGGCCTGGCCCTGCTCGCCCCGCTGGGTGTGCTGCTGCCCGCGGCCCACGGCAGGCTCGCCGTGTCGCCGCTCGCCTCCCTGGTCCGTACGACCGCCGCGGGCGCCCTGGTCTCGACCGGCATCGCCCTGCTGCAGACCGGCGTGCCCGGCCGGGTCGTGGACGTCGACTCGCTGCTGCTGAACACCGTGGGCGTGGCCCTGGCCCACCTGGCCGTGGTCCCGGCCGGCCGGGCCCTGCTGCGCCGCCGGGCCGGGCGGGCGACCGGCGCGAGTGGGCAGGTCACCGTCCAGGAGGACGTGGCTCAGGGTCGTACCCCGACGATTCCCAGGGTCGGGATCGCCCCGTAGAGCGACGCTTCGCCCCCTTCGTCTCCGTACCGTTGACATCGTTGAGGCAGCCGACCGGATCGCCTCGTCCGACGTCCATGAAGGAGCCGCAGATGTCCAGCCTCGCCCGCCCCACCCACGGCCGCGTGATCGGCGGAGTGTGCGCCGCGCTGGCCCGGCGCTTCGGCACCTCGGCGACGACGATGCGGGTCGTCTTCCTGGTGTCCTGCCTGCTGCCCGGCCCGCAGTTCCTGCTCTACATCGCGCTGTGGATCCTGCTCCCGGCCGAGGACAAGGCCCGCACCGCCGCCTGGTGAGCCCCCTGTGCGGGACCGCCCGCGCACGCGAACGCCGTCGGCGCGCCCCGGGAAGGTTCAGGGGCGCGCCGACGCCGTCGTACGGCGGGTGTCAGCCGAGCGGCAGGCCGTTCACCGCGACGCCCTGCGTGGGCATGCTCTGGAGCGGCAGTCCGCCGAGCAGCCCGGCGAGCGGCGCGGTCGGCCCGCCGGCGACGACGTTCCCGACGACCGGCTGCGCGGTGGTGCCCCCGGCGCCGAGAGCGCCCTGCTCCTGGGCGAGCGCCTGGCCGACGTTCTGGGCCGGCAGCGCGGTGGCGACGGAGTCCAGGGCCTGCGGGGCGACCGGAGCGGCCGGGGCCGCCTCGGCGGCGCCCGCACCGACGGCCGCGAAAGCGGCGCCGAGGGCGGCGACACCGAGGGTCTTGGCAGCAGACTGCTTCATGTTAAGTGCGTCCTTGAATACGGAGACGGGTGATCGCAAATGATCTGAGCGGTCCCACGACCGTAGACAGCACGCGCAGCCCGCCGCAAACACCGAAATGCGTACGGCTTGTGAAGAGCCGTTCGCATTTCGGCGGCCGATTTGCCCGCCGTCAGCCTTCCGAACCGGAAGAAGCACTGGTGGAGGCGGTCTGCTGGAACAGCCATTCGGACTTCAGCTCTGCATATCCGGGCTTGATCACGTCATTGATCATCGCCAGTCGTTCATCGAAAGGAATGAACGCTGATTTCATCGCATTGACGGAGAACCACTGGAGGTCGTCGAGCGTGTAGCCGAACGCCTCGACGAGGTGCTCGAATTCCCGGCTCATGCTGGTGTGCGACATCAGCCGGTTGTCCGTGTTCACCGTCGCCCTGAAGTGCAGCCGCCGCAGCAGCCCGATCGGGTGCTCGGCGTAGGAGGACGCGGCCCCGGTCTGCAGGTTGGAGCTGGGGCACAGTTCCAGCGGGATGCGCTTGTCACGGACGTAGGAGGCCAGCCGGCCGAGCCGCACCGAGCCGTCCGCCAGGACCTCGATGTCGTCGATGATCCGCACCCCGTGCCCGAGCCGGTCGGCGCCGCACCACTGCAGCGCCTGCCAGATGGAGGGCAGTCCGAAGGCCTCGCCGGCGTGGATGGTGAAGTGGTTGTTCTCCCGCTTCAGGTACTCGAAGGCGTCGAGGTGCCGGGTGGGCGGGTAGCCGGCCTCCGCGCCCGCGATGTCGAAGCCGACGACGCCCATGTCGCGGTAGCGGTTGGCGAGTTCGGCGATCTCCAGGGCACGGGCGGCGTGCCGCATGGCGGTCAGCAGGGCGCCGACCCGGATGCGGTGGCCATCCTCCCTGGCCAGCCGCTCCCCCTGCCGGAAGCCCTCGTTGACCGCCTCGACGACCTCTTCGAGGCTCAGCCCGGCCGCGAGGTGCTGCTCGGGCGCGTAGCGCACCTCGGCGTAGACGACCCCGTCCTCGGCCAGGTCCTCCGCGCACTCCCGGGCGACCCGGACCAGCGCGTCCCGGGTCTGCATCACGCCGACGGTGTGCGAGAAGGTCTCCAGGTACCGCTCCAGCGAACCGGAGTCGGCGGCCTCGCGGAACCAGAGGCCCAGCTTGTCGGGGTCGGTCTCGGGCAGTTGGGAGTACCCGGTCTCCTGGGCGAGTTCGACGACGGTGCCGGGGCGCAGCCCGCCGTCGAGATGGTCGTGCAGCAGAACCTTGGGCGCCCGTCGGATCTGGTCCGGCGTCGGAACGTGGGCCGGGACGGTCCCAGTCGGTGCAGTCTGGCTCGTCATTTCCGCACTCTAACTCCTACGCGCGTAGAGCGCCCCCGGTACGCGAGGAGACACAGCAGGTTTTCCGCCGATACGCAACGGTGACCGCCCGGACGGGTTTCGTACACCACCGCTTCTGACACTGTTCTGTCATGGGACAGCAAGCGACGCCGGTCCGAACGGCCGGACTGGGAAAGGCGGTCGGGCCGGAGCCGACGGCGGTGAGCGGAGCGGTGCTGCTGCTCCCCGGCGGGGAGGAGATCTCCGACCGCAGGCCGTCCCCCGTATGGGCGACGGCCTTCGTCCGCTCCCTGGGCCGCCGGTTCGCCCGGGCGGGCCGGGAGGAGGGGCTGGCCGTGCACGCCGTGCACTACCGGTACCGCGGCTGGAACGGCGCCGAGGCGCATCTGGCGGCGGACGCCGAGTGGGCCGCCGACGAGGTCGTGCGCCGGTACGGGGACGTGCCGGTGTGTCTGGTGGGCCTGGACATGGGCGGCCGGGCCGCGCTGCGGGCGGGCGGCCACGAGGCGGTGAACTCCGTCGTCGCGCTCGCTCCCTGGCTGCCCGAGGAGGACGTGGCCGCGCCCGCGGAGCCGGTGAAGCAGCTCGTGGGGCGCCGGGTGCTGATCGTGCACGGCACGAACGACGAACGCACCGACCCGGAGCTGTCGTTCCGCCTGGCGGAGCGGGCGAAGAAGGCCAACCGGGACGTGTGCCGGTTCGAGGTGCACACCGACGGCCACACGTTGCACCAGTACCGCGACGAAGTGCGCTCCCTCGCCGTGGACTTCGTCATGGGCGCGCTGTTCGGCCACCCGGTGTCCCGCCCGGTGGAGGACGCACTGGCCGCACCGCCGCCGATCGGACTGCGCATGCCCCTGGCGGCGGGGTTCGGCAAGTCGCTGCGGCGGTGAAGCCGGAGGCCCCGGAGGTCACCGGACGCCCCGCAGATCCCCGGACACGCCCTAGGTCGTGTCCGCGAAGTCGCGTCGTTCGCCCGCAGGGCGGGCGTCGCGGCGTCCGGTGCGTGCTCTCGGGGTGCCGGCCGGATGCCCTCGTACTGGGTGTACTCGGGCTTTCGGCCGGTGCAGCGAGAGTGCGTGCCGGGCGTCGCGACGCAGACGCGACTTCGCGGACACGGCCTAGGGCAGCAGGCTCCCCCTTCTGGAGAGCAGGAACTTCTTGAAGGCCGCGACCGGTGGGGTGTCCGGGCGGTCGGCCAGCCAGGCGACGCCGATCTCGCGGACCGCCCGCGGCGCCGTGACCGTCAGTTCCACCACTCCCGGGCGGGGCACCGTCGGGGGCGGCAGCAGGGCGACCCCGAGGCCGGCCGCCACCAGGCCCCGCAGGGTCTCCGCCTCCTCGCCCTCGAAGGCGATGCGGGGCTTGAAGCCGGCCTCGCGGCACAGGTCGTCGGTGATGCGGCGCAGGCCGTAGCCCGGCTCCAGGGTGACGAAGGTCTCCTCGGCCGCCTCGGCCAGCCGGATGCGGCGCCGGCCGGCCAGGCGGTGGTCGGCCGGTACGACCAGGCGCAGCTTCTGCTCGTCCAGGCGGCGGGCGACCAGGTCGGGGGCGTCCGGCACCGGGGAGGTCAGGCAGAGGTCCAGTCCGCCCGCGCGCAGCCGCTCCAGCATCGCCTCCCCGTAGTTCTGGAAGAGGCTGAAGCGGACGCGCGGATGGTCGGCGCGGAAGGCGTGCAGCAGACCGGGCACGGTCTCGGCGCCCATGGTGTGCAGGAAGCCGAAGGCGACCTTGCCGGTGGCCGGGTCGGCGTCGGCGCGGACCTCCTCGGCGGCACGCTCGACCTCGGCGAGGGCGCGCTCCACGGAGGCGAGGAAGGTGCGGCCCGCGGTGGTGAGGGCAACCGTGCGGCCGTGGCGGGCGAACAGGCCGACACCGAGGTCCTGCTCCAGCCGGACCATGGCCCGGGAGAGCGTGGACTGAGGCACGTTCATCTCCTGCGCGGCCCGGGTGACGTGCTCGGTGCGGGCGACCCCGGCGAAGTACGCGAGGCGCGGCGCGAGCAACAGCGCCATGTCTTCCATGTCACTGAACGATGACGGCTGACCCTGTGACCTCTGCTCATGCTTCACGGGAACGATTATGGCGATTCCATGCATTGGACGGATCAGTGGGCGGTGCATAGCGTCGAAGCATGTCTCCCGCCAGTACCGGGGCGTCCGCCACCGTGGACGCCGTCACGCCCGCCCCCTCCTCCGACTCCGCCCCCGACTCCCGGATGGCGCCGGGCGGCCCCGGCTACCGCCGGATGAGCTTCGCCCTCTTCCTCGCCGGGGTCGCGACCTTCGCCCTGCTGTACTCCACCCAGGCCCTGCTGCCGCTCATCTCCGGCGAGTTCGGGGTGGCGGCGAGCGAGGCGAGCTGGACGGTGGCGGCCGCGACCGGCGGACTGGCGCTGTTCGTGCTGCCGATGAGCGCCCTCTCCGAACGCTTCGGCCGCCGTACGGTGATGACGGCCTCGCTGGCGGTCGCGGTGGGCGTGGGCCTGCTGGTGCCCTTCGCGCCGTCGATCGGCACGCTGGTGGTGCTGCGGGCGGTGCAGGGCGCGGCGCTGGCCGGTCTGCCGGCCTCGGCGACGGCGTACCTGGCCGAGGAGGTCCGGCCGAAGGCCCTGGTCACGGCGATCGGGCTGTTCGTCGCGGGCAACAGCGTCGGCGGGATGAGCGGCCGGGTGATCACCGGCTGGGTCGCGCAGGAGTGGGGCTGGCGGGTCGCCGTCGGAGTGATCGGCGCGGTCGCGGTGGCCTGCGCGGTGGCGTTCCGGCTGCTGCTGCCCGCCCCGCGGCACTTCTCGGCGGGCTCGCTGCGCCCCCGGGTGCTGCTGGACACGGTGCGCGGCCACCTCGCCGACCCGCTGCTGCGCCGGCTGTACGCGATCGGCGCGTTGTTCATGACGGTCTTCGGCGGCGTGTACACGGTGATCGGCTACCGGCTGACGGAGGCGCCGTTCTCCCTGCCGCAGGGCATCGTCGGCTCGATCTTCCTGGTGTACCTGGTCGGCACGGTGTCGGCGTCGACGGCCGGGCGCCTGGTGGGCCGGCTCGGCCGCCGGGGCGCGCTGTACCTGGCGGGCGGTACGACGGCGGCCGGTCTGCTGCTGTCGCTGGTGCCCTCCCTGCCGCTGGTCCTGCTGGGTCTGGTGCTCATCACGGCGGGCTTCTTCGCGGGCCACGCGGTCGCCTCCTCGGCGGTCAGCCGGACGGCCCAGCACGGCCGCGCCCAGGCCTCGGCGCTGTACCAGTCCGCGTACTACATCGGCTCCAGCGCCGGCAGCACGGTGGGCGCGACGGCGTTCCACGCCGGCGGCTGGGCGGGCACGGTCGGCGTCGGCGTCCTCGCGGTCCTCGGCGTCGTGGCCATCACCGTCCTCGGGTCCCGCGCGGCCCGGGTGGCGGCCCGGCGGGAGCCGGTCCCGGCACACTGAGACGACGCGCGTACGACTGGGCGGGCACCGGCCGCGGTGCCCGCCCGGTTGTGTGAAAAACCGGGCCGGGCTTTTCCGCGCTCCGGGCGCCATTGTCAGTGGGCTGCGGTAGCTTCCGGAGTGCTGGGGCGCGAAGGTGCGCACGGGGACGGCCACAGGGGTGGACACGATGGGCAGCGGAACGGCGACGACGGACCTCGACACGGCACTGGAGAAGCACCGGACCGAGCTGACCGGGTACTGCTACCGCATGCTCGGCTCCTCCTTCGAGGCCGAGGACGCGGTGCAGGACACGCTGGTGCGGGCCTGGCGGAGCTACGACAAGTTCGAGGGCCGCTCGTCCCTGCGCTCGTGGCTGTACCGGATCGCGACGAACGTGTGCCTGGACATGCTGACGGCGGGCAACAAGCGGGCCCGGCCGATGGACCTGACCGACTCGACGCCGCTCGCCCGGGCGGCGCTCTCCCCCCGTCCGGACAGCACCTGGCTGGAGCCGATGCCGGACGCGCGCGTGCTGCCTGCGGTGGAGGACCCGGCGGAGGCCGCCATCGCCAAGGAGTCGGTGCGGCTGGCGTTCATGGCGGCCCTGCAGCAGCTTCCGCCCAAGCAGCGGGCGGTGCTGATCCTGCGCGAGGTGCTGGCCTGGCGGGCGAGCGAGGTCGCCGAGCTGCTGGGCACCACGGTCGCCTCCGTCAACAGCGCCCTGCAGCGGGCCCGGGCCACGCTCGCCGAGCGGGACACTGAGGCCGCGGCGGGGGCGGTGTCCGACCCGCTGGACGAGGAGCAGCAGAGACTGCTCGAACGCTATGTGAAGGCCTTCGAGGGGTACGACATGACGGCGCTCACCGCGCTGCTGCACGAGGACGCCGTCATGACGATGCCGCCGTTCGACCTGTGGCTGCGCGGCCCGCAGGACATCACCGGCTTCATGACCACCCTGGGCGCGTCCTGCGCGGGCTCCCGGCTGCTGCCGGTGCGGGCGAACGGCCTGCCGGGGTTCGCGCACTACAAGCCGGACGAGGAGAAGGGCGGCTTCACCCCCTGGGCGGTGCAGGTGCTGGAGGTGTCAGGCGGCCGGATCACCGGTTTCCACTGCTTCCTCGACACCGCGCGCTGGTTCCCGCTCTTCGGCCTGCCCCTCCACCTGGAAGCGGAGTCCGACCAGGTCGAGGAGGGCGCGTAGCGCGGGGTCGGGGCCGCGCAGGCGTATCCGCCCGCCGGCCCGGCGGGCGGCGAGCTCCAGCCGGGCCAGCAGGTCCACGGTCCGCAGCCCCGGCGGTCCGAGTCCGGCCACGTCGCACACCACGACCGCGGCTCCGCCGCCGTCCAGCAGTGTCCGCACATCGGCGCAGAGCCCGGCCACCTCGGCACGGGTGACGGATCCGGGCAGTACGAGTACGGCGGGTGTGTCGGCATCCACGTGCGGTAGACCGGCGGCCGC
Organism: Streptomyces sp. NPDC038135; assembly: GCF_055601245.1. Taxonomy (NCBI): domain Bacteria; kingdom Bacillati; phylum Actinomycetota; class Actinomycetes; order Kitasatosporales; family Streptomycetaceae; genus Streptomyces; species Streptomyces sp. NPDC038135. Next base: position 497,913 of record NZ_JBVJXS010000001.1, read on the forward strand.
GGCACAACTCATCGCGGACCGCCCGCCGGGCACGCCCGGACGGAGATCACATTGACCCGCTGCGGTGCTCCGGCGGAGGGTTGGGGCCGTGACGGGGGTGCTGAGCGGGTTCGCGGTGATCGCGGTCGTCATCGGGGTGGGCTATGTGCTCGGGTGGCGCGGCACCCTCGGTGAGCCGGGCCGTGAGGTGCTGACCCGGCTCGCCTTCTCGGTGGCCGGACCGGCCCTGCTGTTCCACACGCTGGCCCGGGCCGACCTCTCCGTGCTGTTCTCCAGCCGCCTGCTGGTGACGGCCCTGAGCACGGCCGCGGTGTCGGCGGCCTTCGTGGCGGTGGGCGCGCTGCGGCACTGGGGCGTGGGCCGGACGACGATCGGCGCCCTGTGCGCGGGGTACGTCAACTCGGGCAACCTCGGCATCCCGATCGCCGCCTACGTGCTGGGCGACGCGTCCCTGGTGGCCCCGGTCCTGCTGTTCCAGGTCGTCATCGTCACGCCCGTCGCCCTGACCGTCCTGGATCTGACCGGCACGGACGACGGGACCGGCCGTAACGGCGGGAAGGCCCCGGTGTGGCAGCGGCTGCTGACGCCGCTGCGCAATCCGATCGCGGTGGGGTCGCTCTCCGGTGTGGCGGTGTCGGCGGCCGGCTGGCGGGTCCCGGGCCCGGTCATGGAGCCGCTCGGCATGATCGGCGACATGTCGGTCCCGGCGGCCCTGCTGGTCTTCGGCATGTCCCTGCGCGGCAGCGCGGCTCCCGGCCGGGGACTCGACCGCCATCCGGTCCTGCTGTCGGTGGCGCTGAAGTCACTGGGCCAGCCGCTGGTGGCCTGGGCCCTGGCCCGCGGGGTCTTCGGCCTGCACGGCGCGCCCCTGCTGGACGTGGTCGTCACCTCGGCCCTGCCGGCCGCCCAGAACCTGTTCACCTACGCCAGCCGCTACCGGGTCGCCGAGACCCTGGCCCGCGAGTCGGTGCTGCTGTCGACGGTGGTCTCGGTGCCGGTGCTGGTGGGGGTGGCGACGGTGCTGGGCTGAGGGCGTGTCAGTCGACGGGGAACTCTCCGGTGTCGATGGTGATGCCGAACGGTTCCGGCAGCTTGATGGGATCGCCGAACTTCACTGCTCCGAGAACTCGGTAGACCTCGCCCTTGGGTTCTCCGTAGAGCGTCGCCGTCGGGCCGCCGGGTGCCCAGCGGTCGACGAGCAGATACAGCGGGATGCCTGCGGACGCGTATGCCGCGGGCTTGCTGATGCGGTCGTGACGCGCATTGGACTTGGAGGTCACTTCCACGACCAGTTCCGCCAGAGCGGCCGGGACGTGGGTGTCCAATTCCATGCACTCAGGCAACGGGGCGACCACAAGGTCCGGTCCGCGATGACGTTGTGCCGGGGTGCGGGAGCAGGTGACACGGTGATGATCCCCTCGATGATCTCCACCTTGCTGCCCTCGGGCCATTCCATCTCCTCCCAGTACCGGACGAGGTCGTCCCAGTTCTGGTCGGGGTCCTGGCTGACGGTGAGTGCGCTCACGGCGGTCTCCTATCGGTGCGTCACCGATCCCAGCATGCCGAACGGGACCGGCGGCAATCCACCGGTCCCGTTCGCCCGAAAGGGCCACGGCCTCCGCGGCCTCCGGCCACGGGCCCTGATCAGGCGATGCGCTCCAGCACCACCGGCGACGCCGTGAAGGCCGTGCCCGGGGCCGCGATGTCGTAAGTGCCCTCGACCGCCTGGAGCGCGTACTCGAAGCGCTCGGGGGTGTCCGTGTGCAGGGTCAGCAGCGGCTGGCCCTCGGTCACCGTGTCGCCCGGCTTGGCGTGCATCTCCACGCCCGCCGCCGCCTGCACCGGGTCCTCCTTGCGGGCGCGGCCCGCGCCGAGGCGCCAGGCGGCGACGCCGACGCCGTACGCGTCCAGCCGGGTCAGGACGCCGGACGCGGACGCCCTGACGACGTGCTGCTCCTTCGACGTGGGCAGCGCGGCGTCCGGGTCGCCGCCCTGGGCCGTGATCATCCGGCGCCACACGTCCATCGCCGAGCCGTCGGCCAGTGCCTTCGCCGGGTCGGCGTCCTTGATGCCGGCCGCGTCGAGCATCTCGCGGGCCAGGGCGACCGTCAGCTCGACCACGTCCGCCGGGCCGCCGCCGGCCAGGACCTCGACCGACTCGCGGACCTCGAGCGCGTTGCCGGCGGTGAGGCCGAGCGGGGTGGACATGTCGGTCAGCAGCGCGACCGTCCTCACGCCGTGGTCCGTGCCGAGGCCGACCATCGTGGAGGCCAGCTCGCGGGCGTCCTCGATCGTCTTCATGAAGGCGCCGGAGCCCACCTTCACGTCCAGGACCAGGGAGCCGGTGCCCTCGGCGATCTTCTTGGACATGATCGAGGACGCGATCAGCGGGATCGCCTCGACCGTGCCGGTCACGTCGCGCAGGGCGTAGAGCTTCTTGTCGGCGGGGGCCAGGCCGTCGCCGGCCGCGCAGATGACCGCGCCGGTGGTGTCGAGGACGTTCAGCATCTCCTCGTTGGACAGCAGCGCGCGCCAGCCGGGGACGGACTCCAGCTTGTCCAGGGTGCCGCCGGTGTGGCCGAGGCCCCGGCCGGAGAGCTGCGGGACGGCCGCGCCGCAGGCCGCGACGAGCGGGGCCAGCGGGAGCGTGATCTTGTCGCCGACGCCGCCGGTGGAGTGCTTGTCGGCCGTCGGACGGGACAGGGAGGAGAAGTCCATGCGCTCGCCTGACGCGATCATGGCCGCGGTCCAGCGGGCGATCTCCCGGCGGTTCATCCCGTTGAGCAGGATCGCCATCGCGAGCGACGACATCTGCTCGTCGGCGACCTCGCCGCGGGTGTACGCGTCGATGACCCAGTCGATCTGCTCGTCGGTCAGCTCACCGCGGTCCCGCTTGGTGCGGATGACGGAGATGGCGTCCATGGCCATGGCTGGCTTCCTTCCGGGAGGTGCGAAGTGCACGGCCCCCCTGATTCGGTTCAGGGGGGCCGTACGGGGAGTTACTTGGAGAGATGGCCCGGGCCGAAGGCCTGGGGCAGCATCTCGGAGAGCGGGAGGACGCCCTCGGGAGTGTCCAGCAGCAGGCCGGGGCCGCCGAACTCGTAAAGGAGCTGGCGGCAGCGGCCGCACGGCACCAGCAGGGCGCCCTCGCCGTCCACGCAGGTGAAGTGCGTGAGGCGGCCGCCGCCCGTGCGCTGGAGCTGCGAGACGAGCCCGCACTCGGCGCACAGGCCGAGCCCGTAGGAGGCGTTCTCGACGTTGCAGCCGGAGACCGTGCGCCCGTCGTCGACCAGGGCGGCCACGCCGACCGGGTAGCCCGAGTAGGGGACGTAGGCGTGGGTCATGGCCTCCCGCGCCTCGGCGCGCAGCGGCTCCCAGTCGAAGCCGGCGTCCGGCGCGGCCGTCACTTGCCCTGCCCCTTCCGGTACCGCATGCCGTCCGCCTTGGGCATGCGCAGCCGCTGGGCGGAGAGCGAGAGCACCAGCAGCGTCACGACGTACGGCGTGGCGCCCACGAAGTCGCTCGGGACCTCGTCGGTGAGCAGGTACCAGGCCAGGACGAGCCCGCCGACGACGAGGCTGACGGCGCCCTGCCAGACGGCCGAGCGGTACAGCTTCCAGCCGGCCAGGACCACGAGCAGGACGACCAGCAGGAGCAGCAGGGCGTGCACGGTCGTGCCGCCGTTGCGCAGCTGCAGCGCGTCGGAGTAGCCGAACAGGCCCGCGCCCATGGCCAGACCGCCCGGCCGCCAGTTGCCGAAGATCATCGCCGCGAGGCCGATGTAGCCGCGCCCGCCGGTCTGGCCCTCCAAGTAGGTGTGGGAGGTGACCAGGGCGAGGAACGCGCCGCCGAGGCCGGCGAGACCGCCGGAGACGGCCACGGCCACGTACTTGTACTGGTAGACGTTGACGCCGAGCGACTCGGCGGCGACCGGGTTCTCGCCGCAGGAGCGCAGCCGCAGGCCGAACGAGGTGCGCCACAGCAGCCACCAGCTGCCGACGAACAGCAGCACGGCCAGGATCGTCACCACCGACAGGTCGGTGATCAGACCGCCGATGATGCCCGCGAGGTCGGAGACCAGGAACCAGTGGTGGTTCTGGACCGTCTGCAGGCCGTCGGACAGGCCCGGCACGGTGACGTGCGGCAGCGAGTCCACGGGCGGCGACTGCTTGGGGTTGCCGCCCGCCTCCGCCGGCTTGCCCTCGGCGAAGAACAGCTTGGCGAGGTACTGGGTGGCGCCGAGCGCCAGCAGGTTGACCGCGACACCGGAGACGATGTGGTCGACGCCGAAGGTGATGGTGGCGACGGCGTGCACCAGGCCGCCCAGGACGCCGAAGCCGATGCCGCACAGCAGGCCCAGCCAGGGGTTGGTCTGCCAGCCGACCCAGCCGGCGCCGAAGGTGCCGAGGATCATCATGCCCTCGAGGCCGATGTTGACCACACCGGCCCGCTCGGACCACAGACCGGCCAGACCGGCGAGGCCGATGGGCACGGCGAGGCCGAGGGCGGCGCCGACCTGTCCTTCGGAGGTGAGCTGGTCGGCGCCGGTGATGACGCGGACCGCGGCCACGAGGAGCAGCGCACCCGCGACGATCATGAGGATCTGGCCGAGCGACCGGCCCGAGCGCTTGCCGGCCGCGCTCTCCGCCTTGGGCGCCGCGGGCGGCGGCGCGTCGGTCATCGTGGCAGTCATCACGCCACCTCCTGCTTCATCGTCGGGGCGGCGGCCTGGGCGGCGAGTTCGGCGCCGACCCGCTGCTGCTGGCGCTTGAGGCCGTAGCGGCGGACGACCTCGTAGGCGATCACGACGCACAGGACGATGACGCCCTGGATCACGCCGAGGATCTCCTTGTCGTAGCCCTGGAACTCCAGGTGGTTGGTGGTGCGCTCCAGGAAGCCCCACAGGAGGGCGCCGAGCGCGATGCCGATCGGGCTGTTGCGGCCGAGCAGCGCGATGGCGATGCCGGTGAAACCGATGCCCGCCGGGAAGTCGTTGCTGAACTGGTGGCTGTCGTTGAGCAGGGTCGGCATGCCGATCAGACCGGCCACCGCACCCGAGATGATCATGCTGGTGGCGACCATCTTCTTCACCCCGACGCCGCTCGCGGCGGCGGCGGTGTCGGACTGGCCGACGGTGCGCAGGTCGAAGCCGAACCGGGTGCGGCCGAGCACGAACCAGTAGCCGATGCCGACGACCACGGCGACGACGATGAAGCCCCACAGGACGCCGGCCGGGCCGGTGTCGATGCTGAAGAAGTACGAGGACGACGGCAGCGGCTTGGTGGAGACGAGGGTGCCCGCCTGGTCGAGCTGGCCGAGCTTCCCGGGCTGCAGCAGGTAGGCGATGATCGCGGTGGCGATCGAGTTCAGCATGATCGTCGAGATGACCTCGCTGACGCCGCGGGTCACCTTCAGCACGCCGGCGATGGCCGCCCACAGGGCGCCGGTCGCCATCGCGCAGACGATGATCAGGGGGATGGCGATCCAGCCCGGCACGGTCAGCGCGCCGCCGAGGACGGCCGCGATGAACGCGGCGAGCCGGTACTGTCCGTCCACGCCGATGTTGAACAGGTTCATGCGGAAGCCGATGGCCACCGCGACACCCGCGAGGTAGTAGGTCGTCGCCTTGTTCAGGATGTAGACCTGGCTGTCGCTGGCGAAGCCGTAGGTCACCATGTCGCTGAAGGCGTCGCCCGGGTTCTTGCCGGTGGCGAGGATCACCAGGGTGGTGACGACGAGCGCGGCGACGATCGCCAGCAGCGGCGCCGCGATCCCGAGGAGCAGCCGCTCCTTGTCGATCCGTGAGGTCAGCTTGTTCATCGCGCGTCGTCCTCTGCGTGCTCCAGGTGGCCGGAGGCAGCACCCGTCATGGCGGAGCCCAGCTCCTCGGGGGTGATGGTCGCGGGGTCGGCGTCGGCGACCAGACGGCCCCGGTACATCACCCGCAGGGTGTCGGAGAGCCCGATGAGCTCGTCCAGGTCGGCGGAGATCAGCAGCACGGCCAGGCCCTCGCGCCGGGCCTGCCGGATGTGGTCCCAGATGGCCGCCTGCGCGCCGACGTCCACACCGCGGGTGGGGTGGGCGGCGATGAGCAGCTTGGGGGCGTGGCTCATCTCGCGGCCGACGATCAGCTTCTGCTGGTTGCCGCCGGACAGCGAGGCGGCGGTCACCTCGATGCCGGGCGTGCGGACGTCGTAGTCGCGGACGATGCGCTCGGTGTCGGTGCGGGCCGCCTTGATGTCGAGCAGTCCGCCGCGCGAGTTGGGCTTCTCCGTGACGTGGCCGAGGATGCGGTTCTCCCACAGCGGCGCCTCGAGGAGGAGGCCGTGGCGGTGGCGGTCCTCGGGGATGTAGCCCACGCCGGCCTCGCGGCGGCGGCGGGTGGGGGTGTGGGAGATGTCCTCGCCGTCCAGCGTGACGACGCCGGCGTCCGGGTTCCGCATGCCCATGATCGCCTCGACCAGCTCGGACTGGCCGTTGCCCTCCACACCGGCGATGCCGAGGACCTCGCCCTTGTGGATGGTGAAGGAGATCTCGTCGAGGATGATCCGCTCGACGCCGTCCAGGTCGGTCTGGGACAGGTGCACCTTGTCCACCGTGAGCATGGGGACGTCCGTGACGGTGGACTCCTCCGTCTCCGGCGTGGGCAGCTCGCTGCCGACCATCATCTCGGCGAGCTGCTTGGAGGTGGTGCTGCGCGGCTCGGCCGTGCCGACCGTGGTGCCGCGCCGGATGACGGTGATCTCGTCGGCGACGGAGAGCACCTCGCCCAGCTTGTGGGAGATGAAGATGACGGTGAGGCCCTCGGCCTTGAGCTCGCGGAGGTTGTCGAACAGGGCGTCGACCTCCTGCGGCACGAGCACGGCCGTCGGCTCGTCCAGGATGAGGGTCCGGGCGCCGCGGTAGAGGACCTTGAGGATCTCCACGCGCTGGCGGTCGGCGACGCCGAGCGCCTCGACCAGGACGTCGGGCCGGACGCCCAGGCCGTACGCGTCGGAGATCTCCTTGATCTTCGCGCGCGCCTTGCCGCCGATGCCGTACAGCTTCTCCGCGCCGAGGACGACGTTCTCGAGGACGGTGAGGTTGTCGGCGAGCATGAAGTGCTGGTGCACCATGCCGATGCCGCGGGCGATGGCGTCGCCGGGGTTGCTGAAGGTGACGAGTTCACCGTTGACCGCGATGGTGCCCTCGTCCGGCTGCTGCATGCCGTAGAGGATCTTCATCAGGGTCGACTTGCCGGCGCCGTTCTCACCGCAGAGGGCGTGTACGGTGCCCGTGCGGACCGTGATGTCGATGTCGCGGTTGGCGACGACGCCGGGGAAACGCTTGGTGATGCCGCGCAGTTCGACGGCAGCGGGAGGGCTGGACGCGTTGATGGCGCACTCTCCTCGGGGAAAGGGGCTGCGGGGGGAGGGCAGGCGTCGGCGACGCTAGCGCGGCAACTCGATGCTACACGCGTAGAGTTGACACATTGTTATGGCTCGGCGGGGGGCTGCGGAAGCCGCCCCCGCGCCGAGCCCGGGTCCCACGGGACCCGTCAGGTCACGGGGTGGTCTTGACCTTGACGGAGCCGTCGACGATCTTCTTCTTCGCCGCGTCCAGCTTGGCCTGGATGTCGTCGATGAAGCCGCCGCTGGTGGACAGCGAGACGCCGTCCTTGCTCAGCGAGTAGGTGTTGGTGCCGGTCAGCGGCTTGCCGCCGTGCACGGACTTGACGAAGTCGTAGACACCGAGGTCGACGTTCTTGACCATCGAGGTCAGGATCGAGTTCTTGTACTTGGCCAGACCCGGGATGCTGTACTGGTCCGAGTCCACGCCGATCGCCCAGGCGCCCTTGACGCCGTTGACGGCCTCGATCGCGCCGTTGCCGGAGGAGCCGGCCGCCGAGTAGATCACGTCGGCGCCGTTGTCCAGCATGCCCTGCGCGGCTTCCTTGCCCTTGTCGGGGCTGGCGAAGCCGGAGGTGTCCGAGCCGTGGCTCAGGTACTGGGTGTCGACCTTGATCTTCGAGTTGGTGTCCTTGACGCCCTGGACGTAACCCGCCTCGAACTTCTTGATCAGCGGGACGTCGACGCCGCCGATGAAGCCGACGTGGTCCTTCTTCGTCTTCAGCGCGGCGGCGACACCGGCCAGGTAGGAGCCCTGCTCCTCGGTGAAGGTGATGCTGTCGACGTTCTTCGCGTCCACCACCGAGTCGACGATGCCGAAGCTGGTCTTCGGGTACTTCGCCGCGACCTTGGTCATCGAGGCGGCGTACGCGTAACCGACACCGATGATCGGGCTGTACCCGGCCTCGGCCATGTCCGACAGGCGCTGCTCGCGGTCGGCCTCGGTGTCCGAGGTCTTCGCGGTCAGCTCCTTGATCTCGCCGCCGAACTCCTTCTTCGCCTTGTCGGCACCGCGCGCGGCGGAGTCGTTGAAGGAGCGGTCACCACGGCCGCCGACGTCGAAGGCGAGACCGATCTTGACGCCCTTGCCGTCACCGGAGGAGGACGACGACTTGTCGTTGTCGGAGGAGGTGCTGCCACACGCGGTGGCAGTGAGGGCGAGAGCTGCGGTGGCGGCACACGCAGCGGAAATCTTGGCTACCCGGCGCACGGGAAGGCTCCTTCACCTGACCTGAGCGCCTGTCGGCGCTTGATGTGAGCACCGGATCGGTGCTCAAGCCGAGACGCCCCGACGGCGTCGGCTTCGCGGCATCGTAACGCGCGTAGATGTCGCAAAACACCCCCTCACGAAGCCGTTATCTATTCGAGGCAAACACCGCCTGAACTCGACGTACCGGGCCTCTCACACGCCTGTTGCGCACAGTGCACGGTTGGCTTACGACCGTGTTGCCCCCGGCGGCCCGGGCCCCCGGGGCCGCGCCCGGGCCGTGGGGCCGGCTACATGTCGTCGAGCAGCGCGGCGGCCGTGAACATCTCCACGCCGACCGTGATGGCGTGCTCGTCGGCGTCGAAGTCGCCCTGGTGCAGATCCCGGACCATGCGGTCGCCGGGGGTGCGCACGCCCAGGCGGGCCATGGCGCCGGGCACGTTCTCCAGGTACCAGGAGAAGTCCTCGCCGCCGAGGCTCTGCTCGGTGCTCTCGACCGAGTCCATCCCGCGCCGGGCCACCATCGACCGGCGCAGCAGCTCGGCGGACTCCCGGTCGTTGACCACCGGCGGGACGCCCCGCACGTAGTTGATCTCCGACTTGGCGCGGTGCAGCGTGGCGATCTCGTCGATGGCCGCGTGCACGATGTCCGGTGCGTCCCGCCAGGCGTCCAGGTCGAGGCAGCGCACGGTGCCGGACAGCTCGGCGTGCTGCGGTACGACGTTCGGGGCATGGCCCGACTCGATCCGGCCCCAGGTGACGGCGAGGCCGGCGCGGGTGTCGACGCGGCGGGCGACCAGCGCGGGCACGTCGATCGCGACGCGGGCGGCCGCCGTGACCAGGTCGGTGGTCAGGTGCGGCCGGGCGGTGTGCCCGCCGGGCCCGTCCAGGGCGACCTCCAGCCGGTCGCAGGCGCTGGTGATGGGCCCGTGCCGCAGGCCGATCCGGCCGGCCTCGACCTTGGGGTCGCAGTGCACGGCGAGGATCCGGCCGACGTTGTCGAGCGCCCCGTCCCCGATCGCGACGAGCGCGCCGCCGGGCAGCACCTCCTCGGCGGGCTGGAAGATCAGCCGCACCGCCCGGGACAGCAGCCCCTTGGCCGCCAGGTCGGCGAGGACCAGACCGGCGCCGAGCACCACGGTGGTGTGCACGTCGTGGCCGCAGGCGTGGGCCCGGTCGGGCACGGTGGACCGGTACGGGCAGTCGGCCTTGGTGTCGGGGATGGGCAGGGCGTCGATGTCGGCGCGCAGGGCGAGCATCGGCACGGCGGTCCGTTCCGCCTCCTGCCCCTCGGCGATCCCGATGTCACAGAGCAGTCCGGTTCCGGTGGCGAGGACGCGGGGCTTGAGCCCGGCCTGCTCGAGCCGCTCCTTGATCGCGGCGGTCGTGCGGAACTCCTGGTTGCCCAGCTCGGGGTGCATATGGAGGTCACGGCGGAAGGCGACCAGTTCGGCGTGCAGGGACTCGCTGAGCACGCCGGGGAGCACGTCCCCGGGCACTTGGGCCTCGGACTCTCGGGACATCAATTGCTTCACCCTCTGAAGGGTAGGACGCCCGACCGGCCAACTGACCCCGGATCAACAAAAGTTCAGCCCGTTAGGGGAAGAAAATCGGACCGGCGGACGCATGGCGGCGGACTTCGGTGGGTAAAACCTCTGTTTCCTCTCTCCACGCATACCACGCATCACCGTCCCCACGCTCCCCCAGTCCGCCGAGCGGACGCACGCGCGGCCGGTGGCGGGCCAGGCGGAGCCCGGCGTCGGACGTCTCCCCGAGATGGCCCCCCGGCCCGCGACACCCACCCGGAGCTGCGCTTCCGCGCCCGCGCGCCGTCCTGCCCGACGCACGGGGCAGGAGCGGGCGCCGCTGGACCGATCGGGTTGACCGGGGCCGGGCGGCACCGGTGCTCCGGTGCCGCGGTGAAGCTCACATCTTGCTCAGAGAACGCCCGGACTCCCTCGGTCCGCCCTCCGGCACTGCCATGATCCGGTCAGCCGTCGGCCGATACCCGGCCGCTGTCAGACCGGGAGTGCCGACATGTCCATCCGGACCCTCGCGGGCCCGAGCCTCGCGTGCACGCTGCTGCTCGTCCCGCTCACCGGCTGCGCCTCCGCCCACGGCCGCCCGTCCGGGCAGGGCCGGCCGGCGGCGCCGGCCCCGGCACCGCACAGCACCCCGACGCACGCCCACCAGAGGCCCCCTGAGCTGGACGCGGGCGAAACCCTGGCCGGCCGCCTCGCGGTGACGACGGGGAACGCGAGCATCGCCTTCGGCAAGGGCAGAAAGGGCGACGCCCTGATCCTCGCGGTGCGCTGCCAGGGCACGGGACGCATGAGGGTCGCCGTCCGCCCCGTGCACGTGTCCTTCCCGCTGGACTGCCGCGCCGGCCGGACGGGCACCGTCTACAACCAGGTGAACACCGGCGGCGCGGAGGACGGCGGCGTCGCCTCCGTCGAGGCCCCGCCGTCCGTGCGCTGGTCGATGACCATCGGCAGAGGCACGCCGCCGCGGGAGGAGCCCCCGGGCGACGACACCTGATCCGCTCCGAGGATCAGGCGTTCTTCGGCGCGGCCTGCTGCACCACGTCGAAGGACCACAGGGTGGAGCCGGAGGCGGCGGGCCTCGGCTTCTCGCCGCCCTCGCCGCCGCCCTGGTGGGCCGACTTCATCGGCCCCTCCATCCAGGCCTGGAACGACGCCTCGTCCCGCCAGCGGGTGTAGACGAGGTACTGGTCGGTCCCCTCGACCGGCCGCAGCAGCTCGAACCACTCGAACCCGTCGGAGTTCTCCACGGCGTGGGCCCGCGACGCGAACCGCTTCTCCAGCGTCTCCCGCTGCTCGGCCGGCACGGTCAGCACGTTGATCTTCACTACGCTCATGAACCCATACTGCCCCGCACCGGCACCCCTCGCTCACTCCCCCTCGAACAGCTCCGCCGCGTCCTCGGCACGCATCGCCCGCTGGGCCGCGGACTCCCCCGCCCGCATATCCGTCCGCGACTCCAAGGACCCGGCGGCCGGCGTCCTCGGGTTCGCGCCCGGCGCCTTCGCCGCCTTCGTCCGGAGTCTGAAGGAGCGTCACGCCGGCGCTTCTTGACCCTCACGCCGTGTCAGGCGGTCGACTCGGAGACGTCATGTTCACCATCGGAGACTTCGCCCGGCACGGCCGCGTCTCGGTCCGGATGCTGCGTCACTACGACGCGACCGGACTGCTGCGCCCGGCCCATGTCGACCCCGCGTCCGGCTACCGCTACTACACCGCCGCCCAGTTGGCGCGCCTCAACCGCGTGATCGCGCTCAAGGACCTCGGGCTCACCCTCAAGCAGGTCGGGGAGATCCTCGACGAGAAGGTGAGCAGCGAGGAACTGCGCGCCATGCTGCGGCTGCGGCGGGCGGAGCTGGAGGCCGCCATGACGGCCGCGGCGGACCGGCTGGTCCAGGTCGAGGCGAGGCTCCGGGCCATCGAGAGCGAGGGGCACATGCCCGAGAACGACGTCGTCATCAAGAGCCTCCCGGCCGTGCGGGTCGCGGAGCTGACCGCGGTCGCGGCGAGTTTCCAGCCCGAGGACATCGGCCCGGTCATCGGGCCGCTGTACGACGAGCTGTTCCGCCGTCTGGACGAGGCGGGCGTCAAGCCGACCGGGCCCGGGGTCGCCTACTACGAGGACGCGCCGGAGGGCGAGGGCAGGATCACCGTGCACGCCGCCGTGCAGGTGTCCGCACCGTTCCAGGACGGCGCGCTGCGGATCGTCGACCTGCCGCCCGTCGGCACGGCGGCGACCGTCATGCACCGCGGCTCGATGGACACCGTCCTCCCCACGGCCCAGACCCTGGCCCGCTGGATCGACGCCAACGGCTACCGGTCGACCGGCTACCCCCGCGAGGTCAATCTGGAGTGCCCGGAGAACCGCGACGACTGGGTGACGGAACTCCAGGCGCCGGTGACCCGGAGCTGACGCCCGCGGGGGCCGGCGTCGGGCTACTCCACGTCGATGCCGAAGTCCCGCAGGAGCTCCTCCAGGCCGCCGGTGTAGCCCTTGCCGCCGAGGACGAAGTCCCAGTCGCCGGTGGACCTGCGGCGGAACGAGCCGAGGACCAGGGCGGTCTCGGACGGCCGGCCGTCCGAGACCTCCAGGCACCCCAGCTCGGCCATCCCCGGATCGAGGAGCCTGATCCGGGCGTCCGTGAAGCCGGAGAGGTCGGCGGCCGGGTTCACCTCCGGATCGACGGCGGCCACGAGAACGAGCCGGTCGGCCTCGCGCGGCAGTCCGTCGAAGGAGACGCAGATCGCGGCCTTGTCGGGCGCGGTGGCGGGAAGGGCGCGCACCGTGCCGTCCGGCGTCCGGGGATTGTTGTAGAAGACGAAGTGATCGTCGCCGAGGACGGTGCCGCCCCGGCAGACGAGAGCGCACACGTCCAGGGCGACGTTCCCGGTCCACGACATGCCCAGGACGTTGTAGTCGTCGGGCAGCCGGGTGTCCGGCCCGTCGGACGCCGGCTGTCCGGCGGTCCGCCGGCCGCCGTCGCCCAGCCGCCCGGTCAGCCCGTGGCGGTGCAGCAGGTCGACGAGTTCGGGGCCGGAGACGAGTTCCAGCGGCTTGCCGTTGGCGAAGGTGTGCGAGCCGGGGCCGAACTTCGAGGTCGTCACGAGGACGCCCTTGTTGGCACCGACGTCCTGCACGGTTCCGTACAGGTCGCGCACGGCGGTGGGCGGCACCGTGTTCCGGTAGCGCTTCACCTGAACGACGATCTTGCCGCCGCGGATCGGCGCCGGATCCAGTGCGTCGACGTCGACGCCGCCGTCGTTGGAACGCTGGGTGGTGACCGCCTGCATCCCCATGGCCCGGAAGAGATCCGCGACGAGGTTCTCGAAGGCGATGGGGTCCATGGCGAACAGGTCGGGTTCCTCGTCGCCGCCGTGGGCGACCACGCGGTTCCCGACGTCCTGCGGCCGCCTGCCCGGCCGTACCGCTGTGAGCTGGTCCGGCCGGGCCGAGAGCTGCCCGCGCAGTGCGTCGGCCAGGCAACTGCACGCGTCCACCTGTGCCAGGTGCAGATCGCGGAACGAGGAGCGGGAGGCCATGACCGTCGCGAGGAAGATCTGGCCCGGCCTGCCCGTGGTGGGGTCGTGCCCGTCGACGAAGCCGTTCAGGGCGACCGATTCGAGCGCGCCCAACTCGTCGGCGGCGAACAGCTCGTGCAGTACGAGCAGCATGCACTGGGCGAGCACCTCCCGGTACAGGGCACGGCGCTGGCCCACGGGGCGGGGCGTCTCCTTGTCCTGGTCGGTCCCGGACACGTACCGAACGGCCTTGACCTCCGGCACGATGCCGTAGGCGGGCAGTTCCCAGTCCAGCACGAGCTGCCGCGCCGCCGGGTCGTAGGCCGCCGCCACCTGGCGCGGGAGATCCTCCGGCCACGCCGTGGAGGCGTAGAGGGCGGCGGAGAAGTACTCGATCACGGCATCGGGATCGTGGCGTCCCACCCCCTCGGTCAGCGCGGCGACGCCGGCGTTGTGCCTCCGGACCTCTTCGAGCCGGGCGTCGGCCCACTGCCGGTACTGCCGCTGGTACGCCGCCAGCTGCTGCTGCCGGTGCGCCTCCGCCGCCTGGGCGGCGTGCCAGTCGCGTTCGAAGCGGGCCCGGGCTTCGGCCTGCGCCTGGGCCCGGCGGCCCGTCGTCCAGCCGCTCTGCGTCTCGTAGCGGCTGAAGTCCGGCATCGGCACCGGCTGCGCCAGCGGGCCCGGCGAGAAGGGCTGGACCTCCTCGGGCCGCATGAGCGAGGCGGCCCGGAAGGCCGGTGCCCGGCAGCCCGCGGCGAGCAGTCCCCGCAGCGAGGCGACCTGTGCGTCCAGCTCCTCCGTACGCCGGAGGGCCTCCGCCTGCCGGTACTCGCGGTGGCTCTGGGCGGCTCGCCGCTGGTAGGTCCGCGCCTGCTGCTCCTGCTGTCTGCGCCGTCGGGCTTCCGCTTCCAGTTGGCGCTGCTGCTGCCGTTGCATCTCGGCCCAGGCACCGACGAAACCAGTGGAGCGACGACTCATGCGCTGCACACCCTCCCCGGGACGCCGGCAGCCGAAAGGCACTCTGGTTGCCCCCCGCAACCAGTTGTAACGGGAAGATTTTAGTGCCGCATCGGTCGGCGTTCACCCCGCCGTGATCGATCGGTGACAGGGACCGATGGCGGGGAGAGCACGCCCCGCCGTCAGGCCGGCCCCACCGCCGCCAGCCGGTGCACGTCCCGCGCCGTGCCCGTGACCCCGGACAGGAAGCCCTGTGCGCGGGGCGAGGCCGTCTCGGTGAGCCAGGTGGGGTCGATGTCGCAGACCGCGACGCGGACGCCGGTGCCGGCCAGGGCCAGGGGGAGGGTGTGGACGACGGTGGAGGGGAAGCTCAGGATGGTGCGGCCGATGGGGCCCCGGCGGGCGATGAGTTCCAGGGGGAGGTCGGGGCGGACGATCTCCAGGCCCGTCTCCGCGGCCAGGCGGTGGAGCTTGTCGGTGCTCTCGCGGCGGTGGGCGAAGTAGCGGGTGGCTCCGTGGGCCCTGGCCAGGGACTGGACGGCGGCCAGGTAGCGGTCGCCGTCGACCACGCCGGTCTCCACCAGGGAGGTGCCGACCATGTCGGCGCTCGCGGTGATGCGCGGCGGGCCGAAGCGGGCGCGGGTCCAGGCGAAGTCGTTGACGGTGACCGTGACGCCGTCCGGGGTCTCGGTCACCGGCATGGAGGAGAAGACCTCGACGCGGCGGTGCTCGCTCGGGGTGAGGCGGCGGCGGGCCGAGGAGGAGACCGGGGCGAAGAGCAGGTCGCGGGGGCCGGGCCGGCCGCCCTTGCGGTGCCAGCGGACCAGGCGTTCGCCGCGGGCGAGCTGGGCGACGAACTCCATGGTCGCGGTGCCGTCGTCGACGACGACCAGGTCGCGGGCCCGGGTGATGGTCAGGAGCAGTTGCACGTAGCGGGAGAAGGGGTCTCCCATGACGATGCGGTCGGCGCGGCGCAGCGGGCCGGCCAGGCCGCCGATGGTGTGGAAGGGCGCGGTCGTGCCGCCCCGCGCCTCCTCCCAGCGCACCCGGTACCCCTCGTCCCGGGCCAGGTCCGCCATGCGGCGGAGCTGGCCCCGGGTCATGGGGTCGGTCGGGGACAGCACGACGAGGGTGAGCTCCGCGTCGGCCGCCGCCGGAGCGCCGGCCGGTGCCCGGCGTATCTGCGCGGGCACGGACGGCAGGCCGTCCGTTCGCGCGCCCTGCAGGCCGTGCAGGTGCGCCCACTCCAGTACGTTCAGCAGCTGTACCGGGCTCTCCACGAAGGCGAGCGTGCGGGCAGGGTGGCCGGGGTGACCGGCGCGGGGGCTCATCGGCGTGCGACCGTCCCGTCTCAGGGAAACCGTTGGGCGATCGGGGTGGTCAGACCGCGACCGGCTCGCCCGCGGCCGCCGCGATCTCCGCCTCGGCGACGACGCCGGGGACGCGGCGCAGCTTCTTCATCGGGCCCATCTCGGAGTCGTAGACCTTCTTGACGCCGTCGCCGAGGGAGGCCTCGATGGTGCGGATGTCGCGGACGAGGCGCTGCAGGCCCTGCGGCTCGACGGAGGCGGCCTGGTCGGAGCCCCACATGGCGCGGTCGAGGGTGATGTGGCGCTCGACGAAGGTGGCGCCGAGGGCGACGGCGGCCAGGGTCGTCTGCAGGCCGGTCTCGTGGCCGGAGTAGCCGATCGGGACGTTCGGGTACTCGTCCTGCAGGGTGTTGATGACGCGGAGGTTCAGCTCCTCGGCCTTGGCCGGGTAGGTCGAGGTGGCGTGGCAGAGCAGGATGTTGTCGCTGCCCAGGACCTCGACCGCGTGGCGGATCTGCTTCGGGGTCGACATGCCGGAGGACAGGATGACCGTGCGGCCGGTGGCGCGCAGGGCGCGCAGCAGCTCGTCGTCGGTGAGGGAGGCGGAGGCCACCTTGTGGGCGGGGACGTCGAACTTCTCCAGGAAGGCGACGGCCTCGGTGTCCCACGGGGAGGCGAACCAGTCGATCCCCTTCTCCTTGCAGTACTCGTCGATCTGGCGGTACTCGTCCTCGCCGAACTCGACCCGGTGGCGGTAGTCGATGTAGGTCATCCGGCCCCAGGGGGTGTCGCGCTCGATGTCCCACTGGTCGCGCGGGGTGCAGATCTCCGGGGTGCGCTTCTGGAACTTCACGGCGTCGCAGCCGGCCTCGGCGGCCACGTCGATGAGCTTGAAGGCGTTCTCCAGCTCACCGTTGTGGTTGATGCCGATCTCACCGCAGATGTAGACGGGGCGGCCCGGGCCGGCCTCGCGCGTACCGAACGTGCGGATGCGGGAGTTGGTGCTCATGGCAGGAGATGTCCTTACTTGGGGAGGGAATCGAGAGAGGGGCCGAGGATCCAGCTGGCGATCTCTCGGATCGCGCCGTCACCGCCGGGGACGGTGGTGACCGCGCGTGCGGCGCCGCGTACGACGTCGTGGGCGCTCGCGACCGCCACGGGCCAGCCGACGAGGGCGAAGCACGGGAGGTCGTTGACGTCGTTGCCGACGTAGAGCACGCGCTCCGGCGCGATGCCCTGCTCCTCGCACCACTGCTTGAGGGCGAGGTCCTTGCGGTCGATGCCGTGCAGGACCGGGAGCTTGAGCTTCCGGGCGCGGGCGGCGACCACCGGGTTCTGTTCCGTGGACAGGATCAGCATCTTCAGGCCGCTCCGGCGGAGGGCCGCGATGCCGAGTCCGTCGCCGCGGTGCACGGAGACGAACTCCCGTCCGTCGGAGTCGATCAGCACCCGGTCGTCGGTCTGGGTGCCGTCGAAGTCGAGGACTACGGCGTCGATGTCGTCGTAGGCGGGCAGGGCGCTCGGCCGGTCCGCGTCGAAGAGCGGGGCGAGGGCGCGGGCGCGGGCCAGGTCGTGCGGGTCGTCGATCTCCAGCACCCGGGCCGGGTCGGTGCGGACCAGTTCGGTGTGGCCGAAGAAGCGGTGCCCGTGCTCGCGGAAGCCGGCCGCGTCCATCGCGTAGGCGGCGCCGGTCTCCAGCAGGTCCTGGGGGCGGTCCTGGCGGCGGGGGCGGAACGACTTGTCGTGGTTGACGCCGTAGCCGCCGCCGGCCGTCCGGGTGCCGGGGACCGTCGTGGTGTCGACGGCGCTCAGGGAGGCGCCGACGGCCGTGCCCGGGCCGGGGCCGGCCGTCATCGGGTCGTCGGCCGCGTCCCGCCAGACGAAGCCGTGGAAGGCGGCGACGGTCACGGCGGTGTCGGCGCCGTTCTCGACGACGGCGGCGGCGACCGCGTCCACGTCCTCGCGGACCAGGAACGGGCTGGTGCACTGCACCAGCAGGACGACGTCGACGGGGGCGCCGTGCAGGGCCTCGTGCGCGTCCATGGCGTGCAGGACGGCGGCCTCCGAGGTCGCCGTGTCACCGGCTATGGCGGCGGGGCGGAGCACGACCTCGGCGCCGGCCTGGCGGGCCTCTGCGGCGATGGCCGGGTCGTCCGTGGAGACCACGACGTCGGTGACCAGCCGGGTCGCCCGGCACTCGCGCACCGCGCGGGTGACGAGCGGGACGCCGCCGACCGGGGCGAGGTTCTTCGCGGGCACGCCCTTGGAGCCGCCGCGGGCGGGGATCACCGCGAGCACCCGGGGCACCGAGGCCCCTGGTTCCGCGTCCGTGTGGGGCATGGGGTTCTCTCCTTGACGTGGGATCCGGCCGCTCACAGCTCCCCCATCCGCCGGATCACGGGGGCCACCCGCTGCACGCCGTGGCGGTAGGCGCCGCGTGCGGCCCGGCGCACGATCTGGCGGACGGGGCCGGGCTCCTTGTCGGCGGCGGGCGCGCCGGGCAGCGGGGCGCCGTCGGGGCCGAGGTGGTGGCGGGCGAGGATGCCGGGCAGGTAACCGGGCGCGGTCTCGGGTGTGTAGTAGGGGTTCAGGGGCGGCAGGCCGCCCGGCCGGTCCAGCAGCTTGGTGATGCGTTCGCGGGCGCTGTCGAAGGCGGTTCCGTAGGAGCCGTCGGCCGAGACGCCCTGCCGGGTCAGCCACTCCGGGTCGGCGGCCGGGCGGTGCCCGGCGTCGAGCCGGTCCCAGGAGGCGAGGCAGCCGGATCCGGTGAAGTGGTGGTTGCCGAGCACCTCGCGCACGCCCAGGTCGGTCAGGACGGCCGTGGGGATGCGCCGGTGCAGGGCTTCGAGGGCGGCCGTGGAGCTGACCGTGACCAGCAGGTCGGTGCGGTCCAGCACCTCGCCCATGTGGCCGTACACCAGGCGGAAGTTGGCGGGCGGCGCCATGCCCTGGACCAGCTTCTGGTACGGCAGTTCCTCGATGTGGGTGGTGTGTTCGCCGGGCTTGGAGCGCAGCTTCAGCAGTACCTCGCGGCCGGGGTGCCGGCGGGCGTGCTCGATGAGCCGGTTCAGCAGGTAGGCGCGGTCCCGGCGGTTGTCCGGTACGGAGGGCTGGGCCGCGAACACCACGGTGTACGGGTCGTGTTCGCCGGCGTAGGGCTCCCCGCCGAGGAAGGGCAGCGCGACCTCGGTGACCGCGGAGGCGTCGGTGCCGACCCCTTCGTAGACGGCCCGGAAGCGGTCCGCGTCGTGCGCCGAGTTGGCGAGGACGAGATCGGCTCCGTGGCGCAGCAGCAGGCCGTCGGCGAGCTTCTCGTAGACGACGCCCACGTAGCCGGTGACGACGACGGGGCGCCTGCCGGAGGCCCAGGCGTTGCGCAGCCCGTGCAGCATCGCCTGCACACCGCCGCCGACCAGGGCGAGGACGAGGATGTCGTACGGTTCCTCGGCGCTGTCGCTCATCGCGCGCAGGAACTGGACGCCGGTGACCTCGCTGAGGGAGTCGGCGCGGACGCCGACCTCCCGGAGCTGGCGGGCGGTGGGGGTGGCTCGTCCGCGCAGGAGGTAGCCGTCGAGCCGGACGTCGGCACCGGTGGGGGTGAGGCGTCGCGCGGTGAGCGCGCCCCACTTCCACCGGGTGTCGGAGTCCGCCAGGACGGCGATCCGCAGGGACTTCGTTGCACTTGCTGGCACGTCGAAGACGCTAGGAAGGCATTCCGTTGTTCCGCCCAACCCGAATGCAACAAACGGTTAACAGCACATCGCCGAATGGCGAATCGGCCCGTGAGCGGCGCGGAAAAAGACCCGGTTCACAGCTTCGCCACGCGTCGTTCACCCGGTATCAAGCCGACGGTCAAGACGAATGGCGGGCCGCGCCCTAACGTCCGTGACGTGGTCAAGCTCTCCGTCATCGTGCCGTTCTACAACGTGCAGCAATACGCGCCCGACACCCTGAGGAGCCTCGGTGCGAACGCGCGTGAGGACTTCGAATTCATTCTCGTCGACGACTGCTCCCGCGACGGGACACCAGAGATCCTCGCGCGCGCGGAGCGCGAGCTGCCGGGCGCGGTCCTCGTCCGGCACGAACGGAACGGAGGGCTCGCGACCGCCCGCAACACCGGCATCGACCGGGCGCGCGGCGAGTACCTGACCTTCCTGGACGGGGACGACTGGCTCGCCCCCGGCTACTACCCGAAGCTGGTCGCCGCCATCGAGGAACTGGGCTGCGACTTCCTGCGCACCGACCATGTGCAGTGCACGGCGCGGGCCCGCACCGTGCACCGGGTGCCGGTCGGGCGGCGGAACGTGGTGCTGGATCCGCGCGCGGCGATCCTGCCCGCCGACCGGTCGACCTCCGTGGACTACGCCTACGCCTGGGCGGGCGTCTACCACCGCCGGCTGGTGGACAGGGGGCTGCTGCACTTCACCGACGGGCTGCGCACGGCCGAGGACCGGCCGTGGATCTGGAAGCTGCACCGGGAGGCGGAGTCGTTCGCCGCGGTCGGACTGCTCGGGGTGTTCTACCGGCGCGGGGTCGCCTCCTCGCTCACCCAGATCGGTGATGTCCGTCAGCTCGATTTCATTCGCGCTTTCGACCAGGTCGTCGCGGAGACCGCCGAGGACCCGGAATCCGGCGCTCTGCTGCCGAAGGCCGTCCGTACGTATTGCGCCATCATTTCCCATCACCTGGGATCCATCGAAAGGTTCGAGCCGGCGGTGGCGAGAAAACTGAAATCCCTGAGTTCCGCCGCGCTGCGGCGTATGCCGCAGGACGTGCTGGACGACGCGCTGGACTCCATGGACCTGCGGCGTGCCACCAAGCTGCGCCGGCTGCGCCGCCGCCCCGTCCCCGCGGGAGCCGCCGCGTGACCACCCAGATCTTCCAGGCGTCCTCGCTGTACGGCGTGGCCACGCTGGCCGCCGCCCTGGACTCCGGCTGCTTCCGCCCCGCCGGCCGGCGGATCCTGCTGGTCTGCAACAACGCGGCCACGCCCGAGACCACGCCGGGACCGCAGGAGATGCCCGGCTTCGAGCGGCTGCGCGAGCGCTTCGACGACGTGCTGTCGTACAACGAGACGTTCTTCCCCTTCCATCCCGGCGGCTGGGCGCCCCGGCCGGAGGACCTGCCGCTCTGGGAGCGGTATCTGCGCCTGGCGTGGCAGCTCGGCGACGAGCCCGTCGAGCTGGCCGTGGAGTCGATCCAGGTCAATCCGTCACTCGCGCTCGCCCAGATGTTCACCGGCGCCCCCGTCACCGTCTACGCCGACGGCCTGATGAGCTACGGCCCCACCCGGAACAAGATCGACCCGCTGGTCGGCACCCGCGTGGACCGGGTGCTCCACCTGGACCTGGTGCCGGGCCTGGAGCCGCTGCTGCTCACCGAGTTCGGCGTCCCGGCGGAGATCGTGCCGACGCCCGCCTTCACCAAGGTCCTGGCCGAACTCGCGCCGCAGGCCGGTGATCTGCCGGAGGTGGAGGAGCCCGCGCTGCTGCTCGGCCAGTACCTGTCCGCGCTGGGCATCCTCACCGCCGAGCAGGAGGAGGACCTGCATGTGCGGATGCTCAGGGGCGCTCGTGAACTCGGGCACGACACGGTGGTGTTCAAGCCGCACCCCACCGCGCCCGCGCGCTTCACCCGCACCCTGGAGGAGGAGGCGGAGCGGCTCGGGGTGCACCTCACCGTGCTGGACGCCCCGGTCCTCGCCGAGGTGCTGTACCAGCGGATGCGTCCGGCGCTGGTCGTGGGCTGCTTCTCCACCGCCCTGCTCACCGCGTCCGCGCTGTACGGCCTGCCGGTGGCCCGGGTCGGCACCGGGATGCTGCTGGAGCGGCTGACGCCGTTCGAGAACAGCAACCGGATCCCGGTGACCGTGGCCGACGCGCTGCTGCCGGACCTGGGCGACCGGGCCGCGGTGGACGGGCGGCGGCCCGGGATGGACGTGGCGGCGCTGGGCGCGCTGGTCCGCGCGGTGGGCTTCGCGATGCAGCCGAAGATCCTGCCCGGGCTGCGCGCCGAGACCGAGCGGTATCTCGCGGGCGGCCCGGACGAGCGGACCCTGCGCTACTTCAAGCGCAAGCGGCTGACCTCGCTGGCGCTGCCCGGCGGGGTGCCGTCCCAGCTCGCGTTCATCCCGCGCAACGCCACGGTCCGCCGGATGGCGCGCAAGGCGCGCGGGCTGCGCCGGGTCGTACGGCGCTGATCCCCTCTCCTCCCCTCTCAGGGCGGGCCCTTGCCGGGCCCGCCCTTCGCGGCGTTTCAGCGGCCGAGGATCGTGCGGATCCGGGCCGCGTTCTCCTGGGTGACCTTCCAGAGCGTCTCCTGCCGGTCGTGCACGTCGGCGACGGTCCGGTCGTGGTGGTCGAGGATGTCGAGGGCCCGCTCGGTGAGCACCTCGCCCAGGTTCCGCTCGTGCACCGAGACACCCCACTCGGGGCGCTCGATGTCGCTGAGGAAGTACGCCATCTTCGGGTGCGAGATCAGGCTGACGATGGGCGTGCCGACCCCGAAGGGGATCATTCCGGCGTGCCCGCGCATGCCGATGACCAGCTTCGTCTTGGCATAGGTCTCGCGGATGGCGTCGTTGTCGAAGTCGTACATCGGGATCACCGGAAGCGAGATCCCGTGTTCGCGGCGCAGGTCGAACGCGATCCGCTCGTCGTCCAGGGAGTGGGCGACGCAGCGGACCTCGGTGTGGGCGCCGATCGCGCGCACGGCCTTCGCCATCTCGGCGAGGAAGTGCCCGTAGTCGTGCCCGAAGCGCAGGCCCGCGCGGTCGTAGGCGGCGTTCAGCAGGACGGTGTCCTCGCGGTACGCCGGGTCCGACCAGCCGGTCACCAACTGGCGCATGACCGTGGTCGGGCAGGGCTGGAAGACGACGCGGTCGTGCAGCTCGGACGGGAGCAGGGAGCGGACCCTGGCGATGGAGCCGTGGTTGCGCAGCCCGAAGAAGGCGGACTTCTCCACCAGCAGCCGCAGGCTCTCGTTGAACCGCCGGGCGCGGTACGACTGCCCGTCGAAGGCGTTGAAGCCGACCGCGAACACCATGATCGGCACGTCGACGGCGCGCAGCCGCTCGTCCGGGACGTTCCACTGCCAGGCGCTGTTGCCGTTGGGCATGGTGTCGGGGATGAACAGTCCGCCGCCGCCGATGACCAGGCCGCGCCGGGCGTTGACCCGCTCCAGGGCGGCCTGGTCGAACAGCCGGTGGGCGTGGACGGAGTGCCAGCGGCGGGAGGTGGTGTCGGGGCCGAAGGCGAGCCGGACGGTCTCGGGCAGCAGTTTGTCGCCCGCGTTGCCCTGCCGGTCCATGTAGAAGGCGACGTGGGCGAGCTGGTCCTCGGCGGCGCCCTGTTCCTGGGCCGGGACGGCGGCGGCGCGCTGGGCCCACAGCCGGCTGGGGCGGTGGGTGGGATCCACGGTGAGGCCGGCGGTGGCGTGCCTGAGCGCCTCGGCGTTGTCGCCGTGCACCCAGGCCATCTGGGCGAGGCGGGCGTAGGCGGTGGCGGCCCGGTTGGGGGCGGCGGTGGCCAGCAGGAGCTGGGTCTTCGCCTCCGCGTAGCGGGAGACGCTCATCAGGGCGTGCCCGAACACCTCGTGCGGCCAGGCCTCGTCCAGCGGGATGCGCACACCGCTCAGCAGGTCGACGGCGTCCTGGTACTCGCCGGCCGCGATGTGCGCGGCGGCGACCTTGCGGGCTGCCTCCACGTCCCCGGTGCGCCGTACGTGCGGGGTGCCGTAATGCACCAGCAGGTCGTGGTGGAGGGTGCCGCCTCGGCCCAGGTAGGCCGTGTGGAACTCGGCGTCGGACAGCTCGAACTCCCGCCAGCGCTCCTCGGCCTGCTGGTACCCGGCCTCGCCGCCCTGCCAGGGCTTGTGCCGGCCGGTGAAGTGCAGGATCGCGGTGTCGTCCGGGACCGGCAGGTCGCCGGACAGGCGCCGCTTGACGAAGTTGTAGCGGGTGTCCAGGCGGACGAAGTCGCCGTCGAGCACGGCGTTGAGGATGCCCTGGTCGTGCTTGTCGAGTTCGTAGCCGCCGCCGCGCCCGACCTCGTCCAGCCGCGCGCAGAACGCGTCGGAGAGGTACTCGCGCTGGATGACCAGCAGTCCGGAGTTGAGCTTGTGCTGCCCGTAGAAGAACTGCGGGACGGCCGCCAGCCCCTCGCGCAGCGCGAGCAGTTCGCCCAGGTCGCCGAGGACGACCATGTCGGTGTCCAGGGTGATGACCGTGTCGTAGTCGCGCAGCCGGAAGACGTCGAGGATGAAGTACGCCTTGCGGACGAGGTAGTTGTCCTGGTCGCCCTTGACGTAGGAGTCGTAGTGGGCGGCGTCGACGCGGCGCAGCACGATCCTCGGGTGCAGCGCGCGGATGCGGGCGACGGAGGACGGCTTGAGGTCGTCGTGCAGGACGACGAAGTCCTCGCAGACGCCCGGGTTGGACAGGGCGAGGCTGCGCAGCAGGACGAGGAACCCGGGCAGGTAGTTCTCGTCGACGAAGCTCGCGAAGGCGATGCGCCGCTTCTTGGTCAGCGCGTGCGCGGAGGTCTCCGGTATTACCGGGGTGGCGGTGGTCATCGCAGGGATATCCTCATGTCGGTCACGCTCTGGGCCCGCTCCATGACCCATGCCTTCTCGCTGGTGTACTCGTGCACGGACGTGATCGCGAGCTTCATGGCCTCCGGCACGCGGTAGGCGCCGCTCTCGTAGAAGTCGAAGCCGATCAGGTCGAGGGTGGGGCTGACGTCCAGGAAGTCCAGCAGCCACAGCATGTTGAAGCCGGTGGTGGGAATGCCGGACCAGACGTCGTTGCCGAGCCGGCCGATGTTGCGGACGGGCCAGCGCAGCGACTCGTCGCCGAGGTACCGCTGGGCGCCGGGCACCAGGCGGTTGCGCAGCGAGTGCTTCCAGTCGCCGGAGACCCCGCCGAAGACGAGCCGGGTGGTCACCGGCTTGTCCCAGTTGAAGCCGTGCTTGTGGATGGTGGCATGGATGTCGGTGCGGCCGCCGGTGTGCTTCGGCTCGATGCGGTAGGAGTTGAAGCGCACGACGAGGTCGTAGTCGTCGATCCGGCCGCCGAGGCCGCTCTCGCCCACGCGGCCGGAGTTGGCGACCAGGCACACGGACTTGCCGGCGATCAGGTTGCGGAACTCGCCGAGGCCGATCCAGTTCACCCCGCCGACGGTGGGGTCGGCGACCGGGCCGCGCATCCGGACCCGGCGCTGCTCGGCGTAGAGGGCGACGGCCTCGGTGAGGTCGTCGCCGGGGACGCCGGTGCGCAGTTCGAGGTACTGGGACAGCAGTTCCTGCCGGTCGGCGACCGGGGCCTGCTCGGCGGCGAGCGCCAGCAGGGCGCCCACCAGCCGGGGTTCGGCCGCCTCCCAGTCACCGCCCGCGTGCAGGGCGAGGCCCTCGGCCCAGACGTCGGTGGCGGGTCCGGCGGCGAAGTCGGCGGCGCGCGGGCACCGGCGCTCCAGCAGCGCGAGCAGCTCGCGCTCGCGCTCGGCGGCCCGGCGCAGCCCGGTGATCCGGGCGGCCACACCGAAGCCGTCCTCCGTGGTGAGCTCCAGGTAGCGCTCGTACGCCTCGACGGCCTCGCGCTCCTCGCCGAGCGCCTCCAGGACGCGGGCGCGCAGCCGCCAGCCGGCCCGGGAGTTGCGGCGCTGGGCGAGGACGGTGTCGCTGATCCGCAGGGCGAGGTTCAGCTCGTCGTCGTAGCCGCACTCCAGCGCCTTGCCCGCGACGGCCAGCAGGGCGTCCAGCAGGTCGTTGCCGATGCCGCCGGCGGGCACGGCGGCGCCCTTGACGGCCCGTTTGAGCAGCGCGGTCGCGCCGCCGGCCGGGGCGGGCGCGGGGGCGGCGGTGCCGGTGGTGCTGGCCACCACGAGCAGCCTGCGAAGCTGCTCGGCCAGTTCCGTGCGCCGGCGGTCGAGGCTGCCCACGAGTTTGCCGCTGTGAACGGCACAGGCGCGCAGGCAGTCCTCCACTCCCCCTCCACTAGCGGGCGTCCGCCGGTTCTGGACCCTCGTCATAGCTCTCCTGATGTGTACCAAGCAAAGACTGTGTATACGGCGGCATGCCATGGGTTTGCCGAAACGTGGGGGTTGATGGAGAAACTAGGAAGCCAAAACGACGTCCGGGTTAACGAATTCGGACGGCACGGCGAATGGTTGGGCTGTCAACCAAGCCGTTTCCGTGATTCGCCCAGGTACCGGTGATGCGATAGCCGCGCACCGGGGACTTTCACAAAAGGGACCGGGATTATCAGCGGTTTATCGACTAGGTTCTGGGGCATCATGCCTGCTTCTTCGCCTTCCCTCACCGCCGCTCCCGCTCTCCCGGTGCCCGAGGCGGGCCCGTCCCCCGCCGCCCGCGCCGAGGGGCGGGGCCGGCTGCACGCCCTCGACGGCCTGCGGCTGGTGGCCGCGCTGATGGTCTGCCTCTACCACTACGCCGGACGCGGCGGCACGGTCTCGGAGTCTTGGCACCAGAGCCCGTCGCGCGTCTTCCCGACCCTGTCGCAGGTGGCGGCGTACGGCTGTCTGGGCGTCCAGTTCTTCTTCGTCATCAGCGGCTTCGTCATCTGCATGAGCAGCTGGGGCCGCGGCCTCGGCGACTTCTTCCGGTCCCGGGTCGCCCGTCTCTACCCCGCCTACTGGGTGGCCCTGGTGCTGGTCACCGGGGCGGCCCTGGTGCTGCCCGCCGTGGTGCACGCGGTCCGGCCGGACGAGTTCCTGGTCAACCTGACGATGCTCCAGCAGCCCATGGGCGCGCCGCGGGTGCTCGGCGTGTGCTGGACGCTCTGGGTCGAGGTGCGCTTCTACGCGCTGTTCGCCCTCTTCGTCGTCCTGCCCGGGGTCACCTACCGCCGGGTGGTGCTGTTCGCCTCCGTGTGGACGCTGGCGGCGGTGGTGTGCCGCACCAGCGGCAACGCGCTGACGGAACAGATCGTCATGCCGGAGTACGCACCCTTCTTCATCGGCGGTCTCGCCCTCTACCTGATCCACCGCTTCGGCGGCGACCTGCTGCTGTGGGGCATCGTTGCCGTCTCCTGGCTGCTGGGGCAGAGCACCGCGACGAGCGGGCTGTGGCACCCGGGCGCGCACGGCGACTTCGTCCGCAGCCCGCTCGTGATCCTGCTGGTCGTCACCCTCGCCTTCGCCGCCGTGGCGGCCGTGGCGCTGGGCTGGACCCGGCGGGCGAACTGGCCCTGGCTGGCCACGGCCGGCGCGCTGACCTACCCGTTCTACCTGGTCCACGAGCACCTGGGCTGGTTCGTCATCCGGGTGCTGCACCGGGGCCTCGGGCTGCCCCCGTATCCGACGCTCGCGGTGACCGTGCTGGGCATGCTGGCGCTGGCCTGGCTGATGCACCGGTTCGTGGAGAAACCATTCGGCCCGCGACTGAGAAGGGCATTGAAGAAAACCCGTACACCGGGAATTCCGGCGCCGTTCACCTTGCCGAAATGAATGCGGCTGAATACCGGCCGGGCGGGCGATCGGGACGTTGGTCGTCCGTTCACCTCTCCTTGGCTTCCGCCCCCGCCCTTCGGGGCGGACACCGGCCGGAGCCGACCGGCCGCGCGGCCCCGGTGCGTCCCCGGGCCGCCCGGACGGGCGGCCCGGCGGGCCCGGGTCCTACGCGCTCGCCAGCGACAGCTTGACCGCGAAGCCGAGGAACAGGGCGCCCGCCGCCGAGGTGGCCGTAGCCGACAGCCGCTTGCGGCGGCGGAAGGCGGCGGCGAGGCGGGTGCCGCCGAATATCAGCGCGCTCAGGTACAGGAAGCTGGCCGCCTGCGCGAAGGCGCCGAGGACGACGAAGGAGAGGGCCGGGTAGGCGTACCCCGGGTCCACGAACTGCACGAAGAAGGCGACGAAGAACAGGATCGCCTTGGGGTTGAAGAGGCTGACCACGAGGGCGCGGCGGAACGGCCGCTCCTCGGCCGCGACGACCGCGGCGGTCTCCTCGACCGCCTTCTCCCGCCGGGTCCGCCACATCCGCAGGGCGGACCGCATCATCCCGATCGCCAGCCAGGTCAGATAGCCGGCGCCGGCGTACTTCACGATGCCGAACAGCACGGCGTTGGCCTGCAGCAGCGAGGCGACCCCGGCGGCGGACAGCGTCATCAGCACGGTGTCCCCGCACCACACGCCGGCGGCGGCGGTATAGCCCGACCGCACACCGCGCCGGGCGGCGACGGAGAGGACGTAGAGCGAGTTGGGGCCGGGCAGCAGGACGATGAGCACGAGTCCTGCCAGGTAGGTGGGGAGATCGATGACGCCGAACATGGCAAGGAGTGTCGCACGCGGGTACGACACTCCGGCCGGGGATTTCGGAGGGCGAGACGGGCCCCGGGCTCAGAAGGCGTCCGAGGGCACATGGCTGCCCCAGACCGACCGGAGGGCGTCGCACACCTCGCCCACCGTCGCCCGCGCCCGCAGCGCCTCCCGCATCGGGTACAGGACGTTGTCCTCGCCCTCCGCCGCCTTCTTCAGCGCGGCCAGCGCCGCGTCCACCGCGCCCTGGTCCCGCTCGGCCCGCAGCCGGGCCAGCCGCTCCGCCTGCCGGGCCTCGATGGCCGGGTCCACGCGCAGCGGCTCGTAGGGCTCCTCCTCGTCGAGCCGGAAGCGGTTGACGCCGACCACCACGCGCTCACCGGAGTCGGTCTCCTGGGCGATGCGGTACGCGTTGCGCTCGATCTCGGACTTCTGGAAGCCCTGTTCGATGGCCGCCTCCGCGCCGCCGAGGTCCTCGACCCGGCGCATCAGGTCCAGCGCGGCGGCCTCCACGTCGTCGGTCATGCGCTCCACCGCGTAGGAGCCGGCGAAGGGGTCGACCGTCGCCGTCACGTCCGTCTCGTGCGCCAGCACCTGCTGGGTGCGCAGGGCCAGGCGGGCGCTCTTGTCCGTCGGCAGGGCGATCGCCTCGTCGAAGGAGTTGGTGTGCAGCGACTGGGTGCCGCCGAGGACGGCCCCGAGGGCCTGCACCGCGACCCGGACCAGGTTCACCTCCGGCTGCTGGGCGGTGAGCTGGACGCCCGCCGTCTGGGTGTGGAACCGCAGCATCAGGGACTTGGGGTTCCGCGCGCCGAACTCCTCCCTCATCACCCGCGCCCAGATCCGGCGCGCCGCGCGGAACTTGGCGACCTCCTCCAGCAGCGTCGTGCGGGCCACGAAGAAGAAGGAGAGGCGGGGCGCGAAGTCGTCCACGTCCATGCCCGCCGCCACGGCCGTGCGGACGTACTCGATGCCGTCGGCGAGGGTGAAGGCGATCTCCTGCGCGGGCGAGGCGCCCGCCTCGGCCATGTGGTAGCCGGAGATGGAGATGGTGTTCCACCTGGGAATCTCGGCGCCGCAGTACTTGAAGATGTCCGCCGTCAGGCGCAGCGAGGGCTTGGGCGGGAAGATGTACGTCCCGCGCGCGATGTACTCCTTCAGGACGTCGTTCTGGATGGTGCCGGTCAGCCGGTCGGCCGATACGCCCTGCTCCTCCGCGACCAGTTGGTAGAGGAGCAGCAGGAGGGCCGCCGGGGCGTTGATCGTCATCGACGTGGAGACCTGGTCCAGCGGGATGCCGTCGAACAGCAGCCGCATGTCCTCGATCGAGTCGATGGCCACGCCGACCTTGCCGACCTCGCCGTGCGCGAGGGGCGCGTCGGAGTCGTGGCCCATCTGGGTGGGCAGGTCGAAGGCGACGGAGAGGCCGGTGGTGCCGTGGGCGATGAGCTGCCGGTAGCGGGCGTTGGACTCCGCCGCCGTGCCGAAGCCGGCGTACTGGCGCATGGTCCAGGGCCGGCCGGTGTACATCGTCGGGTACACCCCGCGCGTGTACGGGTACTCGCCCGGTTCGCCGAGTTTCCCGGCGGGGTCCCAGCCGGTCAGGTCGCCGGGTCCGTAGACCGGCTCGATCGGCAGCCCCGACTCCGACTCACGTGCCATGGATGCCTCCGCAGTACGTTCCGACACCACCTCACCATGCCCCGTAGTTCGGCGGCGGTCACGCGGGGAAGCATCTCCGGCATGAGGATCCCGGGGAGATCTGCCGCCGTACTCGCCGCACTCGTCTCGACCGCCGCCCTCGCCGCGCTCAGCGGCTGCACCGTGCAGCCCGCGGACGCCGACGGCAAGCACCACCTGCCGGTGCGCATCCAGCTTCCGTCCAGCCACGCTCCGGCCGCCACCCGGACGGCCGAGTCCGGCGGGCGGGCCGGGACCGGTGGACAGGGGCCGTCGGCCTCCTCGGCGCCCGCCTCCCGGCCGGCCGGGCCCGCGCCCCGGGTGCTGTGGTCGCGCGGCGACAGCGGCACGGGCGTGCGCGAACTGCAGGCGCGGCTGCGCCAGGTCGACTGGCTGGCCGACGGGCCGACCGGGTCGTACGACGATCTGACCGAGCGGGCGGTGAGCGGCTTCCAGGGCAGGCGCGGGCTGCCGCGGACCGGCGAGCTGGACACCGTCACCTGGCAGCGGCTGGTGGGCATGACCCACCGGCCCGGCAAGTGGGAGCTGTACCTGATGGGCGGTCAGCCGGCCGACGCGCCCGATCCGCGCTGCCTGACCGGCCGGGTGCTCTGCATCAGCAAGACCAGCCGGACGCTGCGCTGGATGGTCGACGGGCGCACGCTCGAGACGATGTCGGTCCGCTTCGGCAGCCAGTACACGCCGACCCGCGAGGGTGTGTTCCACATCTACTGGAAGTCACGGCACCATGTGTCGACGCTCTACGACTCCCCCATGCCGTACGCCCTGTTCTTCAGCGGCGGCCAGGCGGTGCACTACTCGTACGACTTCGCGGCCCGGGGCTACGCGGGCGGCTCGCACGGGTGCGTCAACGTACGGGACGAGGCGGCGATCGCCGCGCTGTTCGCACAGGCGCGGGTGGGCGACAAGGTCGTCGTCCACTGGTGAGGGATTCGGGGCGCGGGCGGGACCGGGGGAACGTGTCCCGCCCGCGCCATATGCACGAGCCGTAGGTACGGGGGGAACCCCGGCTCAGTGCGACGGCCGATGACCAGTCGGCTCACTCATTACTGCGCCGCGCGGGCCAGAAACGTCACACCTGTCGCGAAAAAAATTTCGCCGTTGATGAATCCGCAGGTCACAGCGGTGAAGGAAGCCGAGGGCGAGCGCTCAGAGGGCGGAGTACGTGGGGCTCGGCGAGGGGACCGGAGCGGCGCCGCGCCGGCCGGGGGCCAGGTGCGTGCGGTCCGAGGGAGAGGGGGACGCCGCCGCGCCCCGCTGCCGGCCGCCGCCGTGCCGGCCGTGACCTCGGCCGTCCCCGTCACCGCCCTGGCCGTCCTCGTCCCCGCCCTGGCCGTTCTCGTCGCCCTGGCCGGTGCCGCCCTTGCCGCCGCCCTTGTTCTTGCCGCCGCCCTTGTTCTTGCCGTCACCCTTGCCCTTGCCGTCGCTCTCGCCCTTGCCCGAGCCGTCGCCCGAGTCGTCACCGGCGTTGTCGTCCCCGCCGGCGCCGGGCTTGGCCGCCAGGACGGCGTCGCAGTACCTGCCGACCCGTGCGGCTCCGCCGGCCATGCCCTCCAGGGCCCGCTTGCGGCCGGCGCCCAGGCTCTTGCCGTTCCGGATGTCACGGCAGGCCGTGGCGGCGTCCCGCCACCAGCTCCCGGTGGTCCCGCCGGGCGTGCCGCCGCTGTCGGCGCCGGTGGTGGCGCCGCCCGAGGGGGCCCCGCCGGCGGACGCGCCGGGACCGGCGCCGGGGGTGCGTGTGCCGGCGCCGGGGCCCTGGGGGGCCGGGGCGGAGGGTGAGACGCGCGGCCGCCCGTGCGTCTCGTCGGCGGAGACGGAGGCGGCGGGGGCCGGGCGGTCCTTGTGGAAGGGCATGGGCAGCACTCCGCTGCCGGCGGCCACGGCGACCCCGCCGAGGGTGCCGGCGGCCATCGCCGCGGCGAGCGTCAGACGGACGGGCCGGGCCCAGCGCGGACGGCGCGAGCGGCTTCCGGAACGGGCCGGGGCGCCGATGCGGACCAGGCCCTCGCCGGCGCCGGCCGCGACGGGCGCGGCCTTCCCGCCGGGGGCGCCGTCGCCGAAGGCGGCCGCGGTGCGCTCGGCCTCGGCGGCCTCGCGGGCCTTGCGGAACGCGGCCAGCGCGGCCTCCTCGCCGCGCAGTTCGGCACCGGCGGCGGACGCCGGCACGGAGAGCGCGCCGAGCACTTCGGCGAGCCGTTCTGCCTGGTCACGGACCGCGGGGTCGAAGGATGCCGGCGACTCGCCACGCAGCAGACGTTCCGCCGTTTCACCGGTGAGCCACTCGTCAGGGGCCCGGGGGTCGTCTCCCGGAGAAACACAGCGCTCGTCGGCCATCACATGTCCTTCTGCGTCCGCGGACGCGTATGCGTCACAGTGGCGGACGTCACCGCGCGGCCACGCGGTTCTCGCTGGGGCGGCAGTCCGTCGAGGACGCCCGCCGATTCCGGATCGCCGCCGAGGAGCTCCGCGAGCCGTTTCAGGCCGCGGTGCGCGGCGGTGCGCACCGCGCCCGCGCGCTTGCCGAGCGTCTCCGCCGCGGACTTGGCGTCGAGGCCCATCACCACGCGCAGCACGACCGCCTCGGCCTGGTCCTGCGGAAGGCGTGCGATGAGCGAGAGGGTGCTGTCGGTGGCCAGGGCCTCGATGGCCTCGCCGGCCGTGTCGGAGTCGGCGGCCCGGCCGGTCAGTTCCGTCTCGTCGCCGCCGATGGCGGGGCGGCGGCCGCGCATGCGTATGTGGTCCAGCGCGCGGTTGCGGGCGATCCGGGCGGCCCAGCCGCGGAAGCGGTCGGCGTCGCCGCTGAAGCGGTCGAGGTCCCGGGCGATCTGGAGCCATGCCTCGGAGGCCACGTCCTCGGCGTCCGGATCGCCGACCAGCGTGCGCACATAGCCCAGCAGTCTCGGCTGCACCGCGCGGTACACCGTCCGGAACGCGGTCTCGTCCCCGTCCTGTGCCGCACGCACCGCGGTGGTCAGCTCCGCGTCGTCCCCCAGCACCGCACTCCCTTTACGCCATGTCTTCGGTCCGGCGCGAAAGGCACGTTACGGCGAGAAACCCGCCCACGTCCATGTCTGTAGAAGATGCAACTAACTCGTGACACATCAGGGAGCGACGGGGTGTGACAGAAAAGGCACCCTTGGCGCTGAAGGAAGTACGGGCCGCCGCGCGGCCCGTGAAGCGCGACGGCCGGGGCCTCTCCTGTGGGGGGTGGCGGCCCCGGCCGTTGCCCTGGCCCCGGACCTCCGCCCCGGGCGAGGGTCAGTTCTTCCCGTCGGTCCGATCGGGGCCGGCCGCCTTCTGGCCCGAACTCCCGCCGCTGGTCGCCTTGTTGTCCGAGCTGTCGCCCGAGCCGCCGGCGGTCCCGCTGCCGGCGCCGTTGCCGGACCCGTTGCCCGAGCCGCTGTCGGCGCCGTTCCCAGTGCCGTCTCCAGTGCCGTTGCCCGTGCCGTTGTCCGGGCGGCCCGTCCGCGCGGGTGACATCGGCCGGGCGGAGCCCGCGGCCCGTGCCGCGCAGTAGCCGGCGACGTCGTCCTCGCCGCCCGCCGCGACGACGAGCCGCTGCCAGGCCGTCGAGTCCAGGGCCTTGCCCCGGCCCCGTACCTGCTCGTAGGCGCGGCAGTGCGCGCGCAGGTCCTGGGTCGTGGCGGGGCGGTCCGGACGGCCCGAGGGTGCCGCGGACGCGGTGCCGGCCGGCTCGGCGGCCTGCTGCCGGGGCGCCGTGCTCACCGGCGGCCGCGCGGGGCGCTGGCCGGTGCCGCCGCCGTCGTCGTGCCCGGCGAACCCGGGGGAACCGATCGCCGCGAAGGCGACGCCGCCCAGCGCGAGGCTCGCGAGGAACACGGAGAGCGTGGTCCGCACCGACAGCCGCGCGCGGCGCGGCCGCCCGGGCCGCCAGTCGTCCCGGCGCCGGGTGCGCGCCGGCCGCTGCCCGGAGGCGCGGGCGGCGCGGAAGGCGGCCACGGCGCGCCGTTCGGCCTCGGGGTCTACGCCGTCCGCGCCGTCCCCGCGGAGTGCGGCGGCGATGCGGGCCTCGAACCCGGCGTCCGGACCGGCCGGCGCGGAGCCCAGGACGGTACCGCCGGGGTGTCCGCGCCGGCGGCCGGGCGGCCCTTCGCCGCTCAGCCGTTCACCCATGCTTGTTCCCGTCCCTGGTGAGGCCCGCCGGATCGCCCGGCCGGCCTCGTGCCACTGCCTCCGCCGGCTCCGTCGCCGACGCTGCTTCCATCTGATCTATACGGCCGCGGGCCGCCGCCGTTCACGTCGACTCACCCAGCGTCCGGGGGCCGTCATCCGTCACACCCTCGTCCGCCGCGCCGGACCCGCCGAGCTGACGGGCGAGCCGCTTGAGGCCGCGGTACGCGGCGGTGCGGACCGCGCCGGGGCGCTTGCCGAGGACCCGCGCCACGGACGGGCCGTCGAGGCCGACGACCACCCGGAGCAGGACGGCCTCGGCCTGGTCGCGGGGCAGGGCGCGGACCAGTTCGAGGGCCCGCCGGGTGGAGATGGACTCCAGCGCCTGGTCGTGCGTGCTGTGCGGTCCGGGCAGGTCCAGCACGTCCTGTTCGAGGACCCCCGCCGACCGGGGCCGCACCCGCTGCCTGCGCAGGTGGTCCAGGGCCCGGTGGCGGGCGATGGTCGCCGTCCAGCCGCGGAACCCGGCGCCGTCGCCCTTGAACCGCCCGAGGTCGCGGGCTATCTCCAGCCAGGCGTCGGAGGCCACGTCCTCGGCGTCGTCGCCGACCAGACCGCGCAGGTAACCGAGCAGGCCCGGCTGCACCATCCGGTACGCCGCCGCGAACGCGGCCTCGTCCCCGTCCTGGGCCCGCGCGACGGCAGCGCCCAGTTCCCCGTCGTACGCCTGTACGCGGCGGGGTTCGCCTCCCTGGCCCAAGAACCGTCCTCGTCCGAACCGGGCACGGGCCTTCCCCGAGCCCCAAGGTCATCAGCGCCGCAGCTCACGGTTTTGTCACAGCCACGACGGCGGCGTCCGGGGCGACGCCGTCTCAGTGCTCCGGCGGGACGGGGTCGACGCAGTCCAGGAGGACCGCGCGGTGGGCCGTGTCGACATGGAAGGAACCGCTGTACCGCCCCTGGGTGAGGGACCGGTCGAGGCGGTCGCTGCGCCGCCACCGGGCCCCGTCGGGAAGGAACTCCGCGATCTCGTCTGGCAGCCCCTCCGGGGCGTGCGCGACCGGGTGCTCCCCGAGGTCCTCGACGACCCCGGCGAAGGCCTCGGGCGCGAGTTCGACGACGCCGACCAGCCGCACGTCCGTCGGCCCCGGCACGCGTCCGTCGCCGGCGTTCAGGACCACGCCGCACCAGTGCGCCCGCTCCGGGGTGCCGAAGACGGGGAAGCGCTTCTCGACCGGCGCCGGGTCGGACCGCGCGGAACACCGGCCCTGGCCGTCCCCGCCGCCGTCCGGCGAGGCGCACGAGGTGAGCGGGGCGAGCGAGGCGAACACCGCGACGCCCGCGGCGAGTACGCGTATGTGTCCCACTGCCGACCGCCCGATCCGCTCGCCGATGCCGGACCCCTGATGTCACCGGGTGCCCGGGCGACCGTCCGGACCGACCGTACCGCGAGCGGCCGCCGGGAGACCGGTCACGGACCGGCGCCGGGCCGGGTGACGTTCCGCAACCTCCGTGCGCTGTACAGGTGTTACCCGTGTGGCAGTTGATGCCACCGTTCATTCTCTAGGGGTGGGACAGTTGAGTCCTCGCAGGACCCATGCGTACAGACCTCTCAGTCTCAAGCGACGGGCGTGGCTGACGCTCGGAGCCGTGGTGCTGGGGGGTGCCGGCGCCGTCACCTACGCGGTCGCGGACCCGGGTGCGCACAACGACGGCAAGGGCGCGGGCCGCAGGGCCTCCGTGCACACGGTGAAGCTGGCGGACCAGGGCGGGGGCCGCCGCGGGCTGGGCAAGCGGGACACCGAGCGGTTCAGCGCCGCGCTGCTCACCTGGGACAACGAGCGGGCCGAACTGAAGGGCACACCGGAGCTCCGCTACCGCTCCCGGGAGACGGGGAAGTGGTCGGACTGGGCGAAGCTGCCCGACGACCCGTTCTCCGCCGACGGCGCCGAGGGCGCGCGGGCCAAGGCGCGGGGCGGCACCGGATCCATGTGGACGGGCGACGCGGACGGCGTCGCGGTGCGGGTGGTCGACGCCGACGGCAACGCGACCCCCGGGCTCCCGGCCGGGATGGACGTCAAGCTGCTCGACCCGGGCACCGACCCGGCGGGCGGCACGCGGCCGGCCGCGTTCGCCGCGGACACCACGTCACCGGAGCCGTCCGACCCGTCCTCGCCGACGGACTCGCCGGCGCCAAGTGACACGGCGTCGGCCCCGGACACGACGTCCCCGTCGCCCTCGGTGTCCGACTCCACCGGCGCGTCCGCCTCGCCGTCGGTGTCCGACTCGGTCTCCCCGTCCCCGTCGAGCACGGTCCCGGCGCCGCGTCCCTCCACGGTCGTCAAGCCGCCGGTCGTCACGCAGGCCGAGTGGGGCGCCTCCACGGACTACGACGGCACGCCGAGCTACGGCACGGAGATCAAGGCCGCCGTCATCCACCACACCGGCGTCGACAGCGACAACACGGTGTCCTGCGCCGACTCGCGGGCCCGGATGCGCACCATCCAGCAGGAGCACTTCTCCCGCGGCTACTTCGACATCGGCTACAACTTCGTCGTCGACCGCTGCGGCCAGATCTTCGAGGGCCGCAGCGGCGGCATGGACCTGCCGGTGGTGGGCGCGCACGACATCGGGTTCAACACGAACACGGTCGGCATCTCCTACATCGGCAACTACGTGTCCGCGAAGCCGTCCCGGGCCGCGCTCGACTCGATCGCCCGGATCGTGGCGTGGAAGTTCGGCATGTACGGCGTCGACCCGACCGGCAAGGTCACGCTGACCTCCGGCAGCCCCAAGGGCCAGGACGGCAACCTGGTCGACAAGGGCCAGAGCATCACGCTGCCCCGGGTCTTCGGCCACCGGGACACCAACGCCACCGCCTGCCCCGGCGACAATCTGTACGCCAAGCTGCCCCTGATCGCCGCGCTGGCGAAGACCCCGGGCATCTCGCACGCGCTGCCGACCTCCGACCGCGACCGAGACGGCCTGGCCGACCTGGTGGCGGGCACGCCGAAGGCGAACTCGCTGACGGTCGTGCCGGGCGGGGTGGACGGTCCCGTCAGCGCCGGGAAGCTCACGCTCACCCAGAGCAGCCCGGGCGTCCCCGGCTCGTCCGAGTCCGGTGACAGCTTCGGCGCCGCGACCGCCTGGGGCGACGTCAACGGCGACGGTTACGCGGACCTCGCGATCGGCGTGCCCGGCGAGGACGACACCAGCGGCCACGCCGACCGGGGCGCGGTCACCGTGATGTACGGTCCCGCGCTCGACACGGGCTTCTCCTACACCACGTCGGGCAGCGTCACGGCGACCGGCGCCAAGCTCGGCTCCACCGTCGCGGTCGGCGACTTCAACGCCGACGGCAAGGCGGACGTCTTCTCGGCCGGCACCGGCAAGGGCGGCAACTACAACGTCCGGCTGACCGGCGGCGCCACCACGTCCGGCACGCTGACCACCGCCACCGGCTCCGTCGCCTACCTGGACGCCGCGACCGGCGACTTCAACCGGGACGGCTACGCCGACGTCGCCCTCAACTACCGGGACGCGGGCGGCATCGGCCGGGTCGTGCGGTTCGCCGGCTCGGCGACCGGCCTGACCAAGGCGGGCGTCATCTCGGTCAAGGGCGGCCGGTCGATCGCCGCCGGCGACGTGAACGGCAACGGCTACGACGACATCGTCATCGGCCAGCCGTACACGAGCGAGTCCGGGGGCAAGTCGGGCGGCCAGGTCACCCTGGTGCCGGGCTCCTCGACCGGGTTCACCACCACCGGCATGGTCACCGTCCACCAGGACACCTCGGGCGTCCCCGGCGGCAACGAGTCCGGCGACGCGATGGGCGCCTCCGTCTCGGTCGGCGACTACAACGGCGACGGCTACCCGGACGTCCTCACCGGCCTGCCCGGCGAGGACCTCACCCGCAGCGGCGCCAACCGCTCCGACGCCGGCTCGGCGCTCCTCATCAAGGGCGGCGCCTCCGGCCTCACCGGCTCGGGCGCGATCGCGGTCTCGCAGGACACCTCGGGCGTGCCCGGCGACTCCGAGAGCGGCGACAAGCTCGGCTCGTCGGTGTCCCTGACCGACCTGTCCGGCTACGGGCGCGCCGACCTGACGTTCGGCGTGGCGGGCGAGGACAGCGGCAACGGCATCCTGATGTACCTGCCGAGCAACGGCTCGGGCCTCGGCTTCGGCCAGACGGCGGTCCTGAGCAGGACGATCCTCGGCACCCCGACGGGCGCCGGGCTGGGCGTGACGCTGGCGCCGTAACCCCCGCGCGGCGCACCGGCCGGGACTTCCGCCAGGCGGCGGGTCCCGGCCGGTGCGCGTCCGGGGCCGGTACGCGGCCCCGCGCGCCGGTGTCAGCCGGCCTGCCCGCTCGTGGCGTCCCGGCAGAGCAGGCGCAGCGAGCCGTGGCCGGCGTAGGCGCGGCGGGCCTCGTCGATGGGGTCCCACAGGCGGCCGTCGGGCGTGCGGACCCAGTGCTCGCCGCCGGACGACCACCACTGGGCGCCGGTGCGGCGGACGACGACCTCGCCGGCGTAGGCGCCGAAGCCGCGCAACGCGTGCTCGACCGCCGCGTACGGCGGTCCCTCGCGGCGGATGCCGTCGATCATCCGGTCCACCCGCCACAGGCTCTGCACCGAGTAGTCGAGCCTGAGCCGCGCGCCCTCGCGCATGGCCGCCACCGTGTCCGCGGCCCAGCGCGCGGGCTTGGCCGCGGCGTGCGGCCGGGTCTCCTGTGCTGTCACGTAGTGCGCTGTCACATAGGGAGAAGCGGGCCGCGCGGGGCATCCGTCACAGCGATCCGGCCGGTTCCGGCAAACGGCGCAGGACCGCCGCACCGCCACCGCAGGACGGACACAGGACCCGCCCACGAGCCGGGTTTGGCGGACCGCCGGCCCGCTGTGCGGCGGTTCGTCCTGCGGCCGGGGACCGCCGGTCCTGGACGGGCCGGTCAGCCGCGTCCGCGGGCCCGGCGGGACACCACGGCGGTCAGCACCCGGCGGCCTTCGACCGACACGTCGAGGGCCCGGCGCAAGCCGTTGGCGCCGTGCTCGGCGAGGAGTTCCAGGACGACGGTCTGGCGGCGCAGTTCGGCGGCGACGAGCGGGGGCAGGCCCTCGGCGTCGCCGGCGCGGCCGGCCTCCACGTCGCCGGTGTCGTCCGGGCCGTCGGCGGCGGGGTCGAGGAGCCGGTGGATGCGCAGGGAGGCGACGGAGCAGGCGTCCGCCCAGGCCCGTACCGCCTCGGGGGTGCGCTCGGCCGGGGCCTCGTCCAGCATGAGGTGGGCGAGGTGCGCGGCCTCGTCCTC
Source organism: Streptomyces sp. NPDC038135 (assembly GCF_055601245.1). Classification (NCBI taxonomy): domain Bacteria; kingdom Bacillati; phylum Actinomycetota; class Actinomycetes; order Kitasatosporales; family Streptomycetaceae; genus Streptomyces; species Streptomyces sp. NPDC038135. The sequence goes on from NZ_JBVJXS010000001.1 coordinate 537,241, forward strand.
GTCGGAGTCCTCCGGGCCGAGCGCGCCGCGCGCCTTCTCCAGGCCCGCGGCCCAGTCCGAGCCCTCGGCGACGCTCGCCCACAGCGGGCGCAGCACCTCGTCGTCACCGCCCAGCAGGGGCACGCACCGGTCCAAACAAGCCAGTCCGCTCACGGCCAGCCCCCGTTCGCCGGCCTGCGCGATCAGTTCCACCAGGCTCATGGAAGCCTCCCTCGCCCGGGCGCCCTGTACGGAGCCCACACTTCCCCTTACTGCGTGCAACGGGCCGAGGGTGTCACAGACGAAGCTTTTCAGCCAAGAGCCGTGACGAAGTCGGCACCGGCGCGTGCCCTCTCGCGCTGCATGCGGGTCACCTTGAGGACGACCAGCACGGCGAGCACGGCGGCGGCGATGTCGAGCGCGTCGGCGACCAGCACCTGACGCAGGGCGTGCCGCCAGCCCACCACCCCCCTGGCCGTGTCGTACCGCCATTCCGCCAGCCGGTCGGCGAAGAGCGAGACGATCCACAGCGTCCACCAGGAGTTGACCAGGCCGTGTCCGGGCCGCTCGGCCCAGGAGGCACTGGCGTCCCAGACGTCGAGGGCGACACGGCGCGGGAACCACAGGTTCACCACCGGGCAGAACCAGCCCCCGATCGCCCAGCCGCGCGCCTTGGCGTGCCTGGCGGGGTCGAAGACCTCCGCGTTGACCCGGACGCGGTGGAACCAGCACAGGAACACGGCCGCCGTCGCGAGCAGCGCGAGCGCCTGTGCGGCGCGGGACAGCTCGTAGAGGTGCTCGGACCGCTCGCCCCGGCGGAGCGCGGCGTCGTCGTCGATCCCTCTCAGGACGTCGCCGGCCACCCGGATCTCGAGCACTCCGGCCCACAGCGCGAACAGGTCGGCGGCGACGACCAGTCCGAGCAGGACGACGGTGGCCCGGCCGAGGCCCTGTGGTGAGCGCAGGCGCGCTGCGGACATGATCGAGCCCCCCGTGTCCCCGCACCCCGCGTGGTGCGGCAGACGGAAGATACCGTGCCCGGCGGCCGGTCAGCCGGTCAGCCCAGCCGGTCGGCCAGCGCCTTGAACTCGGCCCAGGACAGCGCCGGCTTGTCCGGGTCCCACAGCTTCTGCACGGTGGCCCGGAGCGGCATCCGGATGCCGGCGGCGACCTGCGCCTCGGTCTGGGCGCCCGGGATGTCGCTCCACACGGCGAACGAGCCGCCGGGAATCTGGCCGTCGTAGCTCGACGGGACGGCGGTGGTGCCGCGCAGCACGCGCGGGTTCCACTGCTCGTAGATGCGCTGCCCGGTGGGGTAGACGAAGGTCTGCGGCTGGCCGAGGACGTAGTACATGAACTCGTCGTTGTAGTTGAGCACCTTGCGGCCGTCGCGCAGGTACTCCACCGGTTGCCGGGCGCCGATCTCCTTGCCGGTCCAGTAGGCGACCTGGAGGTCCTTGGCGGGCCGCACGGAGGTGTCGCGGAAGAAGCCGTCGTTCCAGGCGCGCATGGTCCGGTGGTGGGCGCGGACGGTGGCGGCGCGGTCGTTGAGCCAGCCGGTGGCGAGGTCGGCGACGGTCGCGCCGGAGCCGTACTTCTGCCGGGCGGCGGCCGCGAGCTGCGGGTACGAGGCCTGCGGGTCCGACACCGTCAGCGCCTGGTACTCGTCGCCGCCGAGGTGCCACTGGTTGCCCGGGAAGACGCCGGCGTACTCGTTCAGCAGGTCGTCGACGATCTTGGCGGAGCCGGGCTTGGAGATGTCGATCGCGCCCCGGGTGGCGACCCCGTTGGCGTTGCGCAGCTGCAGGTCGGGGTGGGCGGCGATGACCGCGCCGAGGTGCCCCGGCGAGTCGATCTCGGGCACGACCGTGATGTGCCGGCTCTTCGCCAGGTCCACGATCCGCTTGACCTGCGCCTTGGTCAGGTGGTCCGGCGAGACGATCTCGGGATGGCTGCTGGACTCGATCCGGAAGGCCTGGTCGTCGGAGAAGTGCAGTCCCAGCTCGTTGAACTTCAGGTCGCCCAGCTCGCGTATCCGGTCCTCGATCCAGGACTCGCTGTAGGGCTTGCGGGCTATGTCCAGGTTGAAGCCGCGCACCGGCTTCGCGGGCCGGTCGCGCACGACGCCCTCCGGCGCCGTGCCGCCGCCGTGGACCTCCTGCTTGAGGGTGCGGGTGCCGTAGAACACGCCGCTCTCGGTGGGCCCGCTGATGTCCACCCGGCCGTCGCGGACGGTCATGGTGTACGACTCCGGGTTGCCACCGCCCTTCCCGAGCGTGAGCCGGACGTCCCCGGCCCGCTTGTCGTTCTTCTCCCCGGCGTACGTCAGCCCCAGCTCACCGGCGGTCAGCCGGCCCTCGTCGGCCAGGGACGGATCGCTCACCACGACCCGCTCGCCCTTCTTCGGGCGCCAGCCGGGGCCGCGCGCCGCGGTGTGGGAGCTGACCGCGGGTATGGTGCGCGGCGCCTGGGAGAGCGGATAGGAGCGGCTGGGCGAGGGACTGCTCGGCGCCCGGCCCGACGGGGCCTGCGCCACATCCCCGGCCGGTCTTTTGCCGGTGTCCGCCGAGGCCCACACGCCCACGCCCACACCGAGCGCGACGGTCCCCGCGAAAGCCGCGGCGACCACCGCCCGCTTCCGCCTCACCTGCTGCGCCGACGCCCGGCGCCTGTGCTGGGTCACTCAGCCAACGTACGACCGATCGGCCCGTCACCCGTCATCGAGGTGTTCCGAAACTCTTCCGTACGGGTGAAATTCAGATACTCGTCGGACACAGTGTGACCACTCTCGATAACGTAGCGACACAGCCTTCACAAGATCCCCTGCCACACCACCTGTGACGCGAGGACCCACGCTGCCTGCGCACCGTCTCCCGTACCTCCCCACGCCGCTGGACGCCTTCAACGCCGCCCCCGCCGACGAGGCGGGCGCGATGCTGCAGCGCTGCCTGCGCAATCCGCGCTGGTCCGGGCGTATCGCCGAGCACCGCCCGTACCCCGACCTGGACGCCCTGCTGGCGGCGGCGGACGAGGCGACGTACGACCTGCCCGCGGCCGAGCTGTCCGGGGCCCTGGCGGGCGAGCCGCTGCCCGTGCTGCCGGAGGACACGTACCAGGCGGCGCACATGGCGCTGAGCGCGGCGCACGCGGCGTACGAGGCGAAATTCGGGCACACGTTCGTGATCTTTCTCGGCGACACCCCGGAGTACGAGGTCATCGACCGCATCCTCGAAGGCATCCGGTCACGATTGGCGAACGATCCGGAGGAGGAGCGGGTCAGGGCGGCGGAGGAGCTGCGACGCCTGGCGAGGCACCGGCTCGCGGCGTTCCTGGCGGGCCCCGCGCCCCACTCCCCGACGGGCCCGACCAGCGGCGCGACCAGCCACAACACGCCCGCTTCCGGCATATGACCGCACACACCGCCCGAATGCCGCACGCCTAGCCCGTCCGGTGCCACTTTGATCACACAAGTAGGCCCCCCGTAAGCCTCGCCCCGCCGCATGGATACGATGCTGAGGGCCGGTGGACCGTACCCGGCCGGGCCCGACCGACCGTGAAGCCGGCGCGGCCCTAGTCCCCGCTCCCGGAGGGTTCTTCCGTGCCGGCTGGAACGCTGTACCGCGGACGGGAAGGAATGTGGTCCTGGGTGGCTCACCGAGTCACCGGCGTCCTCATCTTCTTCTTCCTGTTCGTGCATGTGCTGGACACCGCACTCGTCCGTGTCTCCCCCGAGGCCTACGACAAGGTCGTGGCGACCTACAAGACGCCGATCGTCGCGCTGCTGGAGTACGGCCTCGTCGCCGCCATCCTCTTCCACGCGCTCAACGGCCTGCGCGTCATCGCCGTCGACTTCTGGTCGAAGGGCCCCCGCTACCAGAAGCAGATGTTCTGGACCGTGATGGGCGTCTGGATCGTCCTGATGATCGGCGCGCTCTACCCGGTCCTCGGCCACGCCGCTCGTGCCCTGTTCGGGAGCTGACACTCATGTCCACGACTGAAACCCCCGCGTCCGGAGTCGGCCCCGTCGAGGGCGCCCCGGTGTACTCCGTCGACAACCCGGCCCCGGTGATCGAGGCGCCGCGTCTGCGGACCAAGAAGACCCCCAAGTCCACCCGGGGGAACTTCGAGCTGGCCGCCTGGCTGTTCATGCGCCTGTCCGGCATCGTGCTGGTCGTCCTGGTCATCGGCCACCTGCTGATCCAGCTCGTCCTGGACGGCGGCGTCTCCAAGATCGGCTTCGCCTTCGTGGCCGGCCGCTGGGCGTCCCCGTTCTGGCAGGTCTGGGACCTGCTGATGCTGTGGCTCGCGATGCTGCACGGCGCCAACGGCCTGCGCACGGTCATCAACGACTACGCCGAGCGCCCGAACACCCGGCTGTGGCTGAAGGCTCTGCTCTACACCGCCACGGTGTTCACCATCCTGCTCGGCACGCTGGTGATCTTCACCTTCGACCCGAACATCCGCTAGGCACGGGGCTGCGAGAATCATGAAGATCCACAAGTACGACACAGTCATCGTCGGCGCCGGCGGCGCCGGCATGCGCGCGGCCATCGAGTCGACGAAGCGCAGCCGCACCGCGGTCCTGACCAAGCTCTACCCCACCCGCTCCCACACGGGCGCCGCGCAGGGCGGCATGGCCGCCGCGCTGGCCAACGTGGAGGAGGACAACTGGGAGTGGCACACCTTCGACACGGTCAAGGGCGGTGACTACCTGGTCGACCAGGACGCCGCCGAGATCCTGGCGAAGGAGGCCATCGACGCCGTCCTCGACCTGGAGAAGATGGGCCTGCCGTTCAACCGGACGCCCGACGGGACGATCGACCAGCGCCGCTTCGGCGGTCACTCCCGCAACCACGGCGAGGCCCCGGTCCGCCGGTCCTGCTACGCCGCGGACCGCACCGGCCACATGATCCTCCAGACGCTGTACCAGAACTGCGTCAAGGAGGGCGTGGAGTTCTTCAACGAGTTCTACGTCCTGGACCAGCTCATCACCGAGGTCGACGGCGTCAAGAAGTCGGCCGGCGTGGTGGCGTACGAGCTGGCCACCGGCGAGATCCACCTCTTCCAGGCGAAGGCCGTGATCTACGCCTCCGGCGGCACCGGCAAGTTCTTCCGGGTGACCTCCAACGCGCACACCCTCACCGGTGACGGCCAGGCCGCCGTCTACCGCCGGGGCCTGCCGCTGGAGGACATGGAGTTCTTCCAGTTCCACCCGACCGGCATCTGGCGCATGGGCATCCTCCTCACCGAGGGTGCGCGCGGCGAGGGCGGCATCCTCCGCAACAAGGACGGCGAGCGCTTCATGGAGAAGTACGCGCCGGTCATGAAGGACCTCGCGTCCCGTGACGTCGTCTCCCGCTCCATCTACACGGAGATCCGCGAGGGCCGCGGCTGCGGTCCCGAGGGCGACCACGTCTACCTCGACCTCACCCACCTGCCGCCGGAGCAGCTCGACGCCAAGCTCCCGGACATCACCGAGTTCGCGCGGACGTACCTCGGCATCGAGCCCTACACGGACCCGATCCCGATCCAGCCGACCGCGCACTACGCCATGGGCGGCATCCCGACGAACGTCCAGGGCGAGGTCCTGGCGGACAACACCACCGTCGTCCCGGGCCTCTACGCGGCCGGCGAGGTGGCCTGCGTGTCGGTGCACGGCGCCAACCGCCTGGGCACCAACTCGCTGCTGGACATCAACGTGTTCGGCCGCCGCGCGGGCATCGCCGCCGCCGAGTACTCGGCGAAGGTCGACTTCGTCGAGCTGCCGGAGAACCCGGAGTCGCTCGTCGTCGAGCAGATCGAGCGGCTGCGCAACTCCACCGGCAACGAGCGGGTGGCCACCATCCGCCGCGAGCTGCAGGAGACCATGGACGCCAACGTCATGGTGTTCCGCACCGAGCAGACGATCAAGACGGCCGTCGAGAAGATCGCCGAGCTGCGCGAGCGCTACAAGAACGTGGCGATCCAGGACAAGGGCAAGCGGTTCAACACGGACCTCCTCGAGGCGATCGAGCTGGGCAACCTGCTCGAGCTGGCCGAGGTCATGGCGGTCTCCGCGCTCGCCCGCAAGGAGTCCCGCGGCGGTCACTACCGCGAGGACTACCCGAACCGCGACGACGTCAACTTCATGCGGCACACCATGGCGTACCGCGAGGTCGGGGCCGACGGCTCGGAAACCGTCCGTCTCGACTACAAGCCGGTCGTCCAGACCCGCTACCAGCCGATGGAGCGTAAGTACTGATGGCTACCCCTGTTCTGGACAAGGCGGACGCGGCCGGCCAGCCCGAGCCCGGCTTCGCCGACTCCCCCTACATCACCGTCACCTTCCGGATCCGCCGCTTCAACCCGGAGGTCTCGGCGGAGGCGTCCTGGGAAGACTTCCAGCTGGAGATCGACCCCAAGGAGCGCGTCCTCGACGGTCTGCACAAGATCAAGTGGGACATCGACGGCACCCTGACCTTCCGCCGTTCCTGCGCCCACGGCATCTGCGGCTCCGACGCCATGCGGATCAACGGCAAGAACCGCCTGGCGTGCAAGACGCTGATCAAGGACATCAACCCCGAGAAGCCGATCACGGTCGAGCCCATCAAGGGCCTCACGGTCCTGAAGGACCTGGTCGTGGACATGGAGCCGTTCTTCCAGGCGTACCGGGACGTCATGCCCTTCCTCGTCACGAAGGACACGAACGAGCCCACGCGCGAGCGTCTGCAGTCCGCCGAGGACCGCGAGCGCTTCGACGACACCACGAAGTGCATCCTCTGCGCCGCGTGCACGTCGTCCTGCCCGGTGTTCTGGAACGACGGCCAGTACTTCGGTCCGGCCGCGATCGTGAACGCCCACCGCTTCATCTTCGACAGCCGTGACGAGGCGGGCGAGCAGCGCCTGGAGATCCTCAACGACCGCGACGGCGTGTGGCGCTGCCGCACGACCTTCAACTGCACGGACGCCTGCCCGCGCGGTATCGAGGTCACCAAGGCGATCCAGGAAGTCAAGCGCGCGCTGATCACGCGCCGCTACTGATCTCCCTCCGCCTCTTGCGAGTTGGGCCCCGCTCCCGGTCAGCCACCGGAAGCGGGGCCCTTCGCGTTTCCCGGGCCGGCGGGTGACAGGATGATCCCGCGTTTCCGGGAGCCCCGCCGAACGAGTTTCGGTGGGGCTCCTCGCGTATGGTCGGGTTTGAGCCCTAATGTGACGACATGTCAGACAAAGGGTCGTACGAACTGCTCGGGTTCGACAACGCGCTGTTTCCCGTCGGCGACCTCGGCGAGGCCGTCGGCTTCTACGAGCGGGCCGGGTTCACCGTCGGGTTCCGGCTCGACGAGGCGGGGATCGCCCAGCTGAAGGTCGGCGGCGAGATGCCGGCGATCCTGCTGCGCGCCGAGGAGGCGCTGGGACACCGGCCGCCACCGTGGCCGTCGCCGCGGCTGTGGCTGGAGGTGCCGGACGCGCGGGCCGCGGCACGGGAGCTGGCCGCCGCCGGCATCATGCCGCTCGACGAGCCGTTCCCGGGGGCCACCGGCTGGACCGTGGAGATCGCCGACCCCTGGGGGAACGTCCTCGGGTTCACCGACTACAGCAAGCGCCCGGAGCTGGGTCGCCGGAGCTGACGCGCGAAGCCGGCGCGATCCGTCGCACCCTTGAGTTGAACATGTTCAAAAGCAGGGCTAGAGTCCTTCCTGTCAGCGTTTTGAACGCGTTCAAGAAGGGGTGGGGCATGGACCGCACCGTCATCGCCTACGTCATCTACCTGGCGGTCAGCATCGCGCTGACCGTCTGGGTGGCCCGCACGCTCAGCCGCAACGGCCGGGTCTTCCTGTCCGACGTGCTGCGCGGCAACGAGAAGCTCGCCGACGCCGTCAACCACCTCCTGGTGGTCGGCTTCTACCTGGTCAACCTGGGCTTCGTGGCGCTGTACCTGAACGACAGCGGCGACATCGAGGACACCCGGGGCATCTTCGAGGCCCTGTCGGCCAAGCTCGGCGTGGTGCTGCTGGTGCTCGGTGTGATGCACCTGGGCAACGTGTACGTGCTCAACAGGATCCGGCGGCGCGGGCTGATGGACCGCGAGCAGCAGCCCCCGGTCCCCCCGCAGGCCTGGGTACCGCCGACGGCCGGGGCGTGAGCGCGGTGACCTCCGCGCAGGACCGGGACGCCACGTCCGTCCCGGTCCGCGGGCTCACCGTCCTCTACGACGCCGAGTGCGCCCTGTGCACGCACCTGCGCGACTGGCTCGTCAGGCAGCCCAAGCTGGTGCCGCTGGAACTGGTTCCGGCCGGCTCGGACGAGGCCCGCCGGCGCTACCCGGGGCTCGACCACGCCGCCACCCTCCAGGAGGTCACCGTGATCGGCGACTCCGGGCAGGTCTACCAGGCGTCCCGAGCCTGGATCGTCGTCCTGTGGGCGCTGCGCGAACACCGCCCGCTCGCCCACCGGCTGAGCACCCCGGCCGGTTACAAGCTGGCCCGGGGCGCGGTGCTGGCGGCCGCCAAGTGGCGGGGCGCGCAGTGGGGCGGGCGGGCGTACCCGCGGGCCGACGGATGGTCGTACGACCCGCGGGCGGGCTGGACCTACAACCCGCCGTCCTGTTCCGGCGGCGCCTGCCCCACTGGTTAGGCTCCTGTCGTGCCCGCGAAGAACGAAGGCCCCGAAGAGGCCGGCCCCCAGACCAAGTCCGAGCAGACCCGCGCGCTCATCCTGGAGACCGCGATGCGGCTCTTCCAGGAGCGCGGCTACGACAAGACCACCATGCGGGCCATCGCCAAGGAGGCCGGCGTCTCCGTCGGCAACGCCTACTACTACTTCGAGGGCAAGGAGCACCTGATCCAGGGCTTCTACGACCGGATCGCCGCCGAGCACCAGGTGGCGGTCCGGGAGGTCCTGAACCGGGAGACCGACCTGGAGGCCCGGCTCGCGGGCGTGCTGACCGCGTGGCTGGACATCGCCCGGCCGTACCACGAGTTCGCGGTCCAGTTCTTCAAGAACGCCGCCGACCCCGACAGCCCGCTCAGCCCGTTCTCCCCGGAGAGCGAGCACGCCCGGGAGCAGGCCATCAGCGTCCACCGGGAGGTGCTGGCCGGCTCCAGGTCCAAGGTGGCGCCCGAACTGCGGGACGTGCTGCCGGAACTGATGTGGCTGTCCCAGATGGGCCTCGTCCTGTACTGGGTCTTCGACCGGACCGAGGGCCGCGAGCGCAGCTACCGGCTGGCGCGGCGCGGCGCGCGGCTGACCGCCCGCGGGGTCGCCCTGGCCCGGTTCCGGGTGCTGCGCCCCCTGGTGCTGGAAGTCCACGAGCTGTTCACGGACTTCCTGCCGGGGATGACGAGGGCACTTCCGGACCCCTCGGCCAGAGCCGGGCGCGCGGCCGGACACGAGGCCGGCCGCGCGGACGAGGACGGGGCCGAGGACTGACCCCTCGGCCGCGGGGCGTCAGATCCACTGCAGGCGCCACAGGCGGAACACGCCCGTGCCGTCCGAGAGGTACTGGCCGCCGCCGACGTCCTCGGTGCTGACCACGTACTCCTTGCGCTGCCACAGCGGGATCAGCGGCACGTCGGCCGCCACGTCCCCCTGGATGGCGCGGAAGTCGTTCGAGGTCCGCGAGCGGTCGGCGTACTGCTGGCTGTTCCGGATGAGCGCGTCGACGGCCTTGCTGCTGTAGCCGGTGCTCATGGTGGAGCCGGTGCCGATCAGCGGGGAGCCGAAGGTGTCCGGGTCGGGGTAGTCGGCCACCCAGCCGACCGCCCAGGCGTCCATCTTCCCGGCGGCCCAGCGCTTCTGGAAGTCGGTCCACTCGTAGCCCTGGACGTCCACCTTGAACAGGCCGCCCTTCTCGAGCTGCTGCTTCAGCTCCGCGGCCTCCTCCGCGCCCGCGCCCCGGCCCCTGCCGTAGCCGAAGGTGAAGCGCACCGGCAGGGTCACCCCGGCCTGGGTGAGCAGTTCCCGCGCCTTCGCGGTGCTCTGCGTCGGGTAGGTGTCGAAGAAGGACGTGGTGTGGCCGATGATGCCGGTCGGGATCAGCGAGTACAGCGGGTCGACCGTGCCGTCGTACACCTTGGCGGCGAGCTGCTCGCGGTTGACCAGCCAGGCCATGGCGCGGCGCACCCGCTCGTCGTGCAGCGGTGAGGCGGCGCGGGTGTTGAGGTACAGGTTGCGGGTCTCGGAGCTGTCGGACTCGGTGACGCGCTGGGTGGGGTCGCTCGGGTTCAGCTCGGACAGGACCTGCGGCGGCAGCGTCCGGGTGGCGACGTCGACCTGCTTGTGCTGCCAGGCGGTCTGCAGCTTCTGGGAGTCGGCGTAGTAGCGCAGCTCGATGGGGCGGCCGGTGCCGCCGAGGTAGCCCTGGTACTTCGTGTAGGGCGCGAGGACGGCCTTCTGGTCCTTGGTGTACGAGGTCAGCGTGTACGGGCCGGTGCCGTCGACACCGGTGCCGGTGCGCAGGGCCCTGGCCGGGTAGGCGTCCTTGTCCACGATCGAGCCGGCGCCGGTGGCGACCTTCAGCGGGAAGGTGGCGTCCGGGGACGACAGGTGGAAGGTCACGGACGTCGCACTGTCGGCGGACACCGAGCCGAGGGTGGAGAACAGGGACGCCGGGCCGACGTCCGAGTTGATCTTCTTCACCCGTTCGAAGGAGTACTTCACGTCCTCGGCGGTCAGCTTCCGCCCGCTCGGGAAGGTGATGTCGCCGCGCAGCGAGCACCGGTACGTCTTCAGCCCGCCGCCCTCGAAGGCGCAGCTCTTCGCCGCGTCCGGGACGGGTTTGACCCCGCCCGGCTCGAAGGTCAGCAGGGTCTGGAAGACGTTGCTGAACAGGGCCCAGGAACCGGCGTCGTAGGCGCCGGCCGGGTCCAGTGAGGTGACGGCGTCGGTCGTGCCGACGGTGATCGTCCGGTTCTTGTCGCCCTGCGACGGCAGCAACTGCCAGCCGCCGATCCCCACGACGGCGAGTACGAGCAGCGTCACGAGAATGCGCATGCGAACAGATCGCATGGTGGTGCCCCTCCCAGGCCTGCCAGGGCCCTACCCCTGGCCCAGCACAGAAAAACGGCCACTCCCCTAGTGGCGCGGCTCACCTAATCACACCTGTTTGAGCGGGGGGAAGGGCTATCGGCCCCCATGAGGGAGAACTTACCGAGGCGTTGTTTCCGCCGAATTCCACAGCGCCTTCACAGGAAGGTGGGAGCGGTTTCCGTGAGGCGCCGCGGGGCGGGTCAGGCGCGCGTGGCGGCCAGCTCGATCACCGTCACGTCCGAGGGCGCGTCGACCCGGGTGGGCGGCCCCCAGGCGCCGGCGCCCCGGCTGACGTACAACTGCGTGTCGCCGTAGCGTTCGAGGCCGGCCACGGTGGGGTTGGCGGCGGCCGCGATCAGGTTGCCCGGCCAGAGCTGGCCGCCGTGGGTGTGGCCGGAGAGCTGGAGGTCGACGCCGTGCCGCACCGACTCGTGGATCTGCACCGGCTGGTGGGCGAGCAGCACGCAGGCGCGGGCCGGGTCCCGGTCGCCGAGCGCCTTCGCGAAGTCCGGGCCCCGGCCCTCGCTCTCGCCCTGGAGGTCGTTGACCCCGGCCAGGTCGAAGTACGGCAGCTCGGTGCGGGCGTTCTCCAGCGGGTGCAGGCCGAGGGTGCGCACCTCGGCGACCCACTGCTCGGCGCCGGAGAAGTACTCGTGGTTGCCGGTGACGAAGTAGGCCCCGTGCCGTGCGCTGAGCCGGGCCAGCGGCGCCGCGGCCGGGCCGAGGTCCTTCACGCTGCCGTCCACCAGGTCGCCGACGACCGCGATCAGGTCGGGCTGGGTGGCGTTCACGGTGTCGACGACCCGCTGCGCGAAACCGCGGCCGAGGACGGGCCCGAGGTGGATGTCGCTGACGACGGCGATCCGGAACCCGTGCGCGGCGCGCGGCAGCCGGGCCAGCGGCACGGTGACGCGCTTGACCCGCGGCCCGCGCAGCACGCCGTACGTGCCCTGCCCGACCGTCGCGACGGCGGCGGCCGCGGCGGCTCCGCCCACGACCCGGGAGACGAACAGCCGCCGGGAGGGGGCGTGCGCCTCGCGCGGCGCCCGCCCGGCGGGCTCCGGGCCGGCCTGGTCCTCCGGCACATCCGGCACGTCCGGCACATCCGGCTCGGCCGGCGCCGGCCGAGGCGCCGCCGGCACCGTCTCCGGCTCCCGCACGGGGGTCTCGGCGGTCCGCGCCCGGCGCGCCAGGAGCCGTGCCGCCAGGGGCCGTACGACCTCGCCGGCCACCACCGCCACCAGCAGGTACAGCGCCAGCGCCATCCACAGGAAGCCGGGCCAGGCGAGGGTGCGCTGGAGCCAGAAAGGGGCGCCGGAGCGTTCGGCGACCAGGGCGCCGACCATCAGCAGCGGGCCGGCGACGAACACCGCCGTGCCGGCGCGGCGGGCCGGGCCCGGGCCGCGGGTGGTGTCGCGGACCAGACGGCGCCACACGTACCAGTGCCCGAGCACCAGCACGGCCAGGACGGCCGCCGCGATGAGGACGAAGACGATGACCACGCTGCAGTGTCTCCCGCTATGACTTCCGGCGCAGTGCGCGCAGTCCGCGCAACCCGATGAGCCCGATGACCGTCCCCAGTACGAAGGAGACGATCGCCAGCAGCAGATGCACCCAGAAGTACGCGGTCGGGTGGCCGTCGTCGAAGGCGAGTCCGCTGCCGTCCTCGGCCAGGTTCTTGACGAAAGTGATCCAGATGACCCAGCTCCACACCCCGAAGGCGAGCAGGAACCAGGAGACCGGGCGGCTGAGTTTCACGGAGACTGACCTTTCGACACGACGCCGTGCCCCGGCGGCCGGCCGGGGGTCCGGGGGTTGTCCCCCGGATGAGCACGGCATGCGTTCAGTATCGCTGTCCGCGCCCGCGTTCCGTGGCCGGGGTGGGGTGCCGGGCGGGACTTCGGTGTCCTCGGCCGGTACGTTTCCGACCGTGCCCCCACCGAAGAAGGCCCTCGGGCGACGCCTGCTGGCCACCTCCGCCGCGCTGCTGTCCCTCTCCGTCACCACGCCCGTGGCGTTCGCGGCCCCGACGCCCTCCACGAGCCCGACGGCCACTCCCCCGGCGCTCATGTCGCAGGTGGGCGGCGCGCGGCTGGGGCAGCCGGGGACCCAGGTGAACCTCGCGGCCGGCGTGCCCGCGCTTCCCGAGGACCTCACCGCACGGTCCTGGATCGTCTCCGACGCCGAGTCCGGCGAGGTCCTCGCCGCGCACGACGCGCACTGGCCGCTGCCCCCGGCGAGCACCCTGAAGATGCTGTTCGCGGACACCCTGCTGCCCCGGTTCCCGAAGACGATGGAGCACAAGGTGGTCCCGTCCGACCTCGCGGGCATGGGCGCCGGTTCGAGCGTGGTCGGGATAAAGGAGGGTCACACCTACACCGTCCACGACCTGTGGCTCGGGGTCTTCCTGCGCTCGGGCAACGACGCCGTGCACGTGCTGGCCGCCATGAACGGCGGGGTGGACCGGACCGTCGCGGACATGCAGGCCCACGCCGACGAGCTGCAGGCCCTGGACACGCACGTGGTCAGCCCGGACGGGTACGACGCGCCGGAGCAGCGGTCGTCGGCGTACGACCTGACGCTGTTCGCCCGCTCCGGGCTGCAGAAGAAGGACTTCCGCGAGTACTGCTCGACCGTGTCGGCGAAGTTCGAGTCCGGCGAGATCCGCAACACCAACCGGCTGTTGAGCGGCGACACGGACGTGCCCGTCTACCAGGGCATCGCCGGGGTGAAGAACGGCAACACCACCGACGCCGGCGCCACCTTCACCGGCGTCGCCGAACGCCACGGCAAGGTGCTGCTGGTCACGGTGATGAACCCGGAGAAGCACGAGCACAACGAGGTCTACAAGGAGACCGCGAAGCTGTTCGACTGGGGCTTCCGGGCGGCCGGCAAGGTGCGCCCGGTGGGCGAGCTGGTCCCGCCGAAGAGCGCGCAGTCCACCTCCCAGCCGGGCGCCACCGCCTCGGCGGGGCAGGCGCACAGGCCCGGCGGCTCCGGCAGGCGGCCGGCCGCGAGCGCCCCGGGCGGGACCGGGGCCACCGGCGCCGGAACCGCCCTGGCCGTCGCCGGCGGACTGCTGGCGCTGCTCGGGGGCGGGGTGTTCCTGATCAACCGCCGTTGGCCGCTGCCGGATCTGATGCGCCGTCGGCCGCGCTCGTGATCCCGGCGTCCTTGCTCGGCGTCGCCGTCCAGGCGGCGCAGAACAGGACGAGTTTCGCGGTGAAGTTGATCCACAGCAGCAGGGCCACGGGCACGCCGAACGCGCCGTACATGCTCTTCGAGGCGATCCCCTGGATGTAGCCGCTGAGTAGCAGTTTCAGCAGCTCGAAGCCGACCGCGCCGGTCAGTGCGGCCACCAGCAGACGGCGGCGCGGGGGTTCGGTGCCGGGCAGCAGGGTCAGCACGTAGAGCAGCAGCAGGAAGTCGGCGAGCACGGCCACGGCGAACGCGATGATCTGCAGCAGCACGTGCCCCCAGCCCGCCCGGTCGAGACCGAGGGCGTCGCTGAGCCGGCCCACCATCGCGGAGGCCACGGTGGAGATGGCGAGGGTGGCGACGACCGCGCCGCCCAGACCGATCAGGATGCCCGCGTCCTTGGCCTTGGCGAGGAACGGGTTCTCCTCGTCGTCCGGCAGCTCCCACACCGCGCGCAGGCAGTCGCGCACCTGGCCGACCCAGCCCAGGCCGGTGAACAGCAGCAGGGCGCCGGCGATCACCCCGACGGTGCCGGCGTTCTCCACCAGGGCGTTGATGTCGAGCTGGTCGGAGATGCCGGGGATCTGCTCGGCGATCCTGTCCTGCAGGGTCCGCTGCTGCGACTGGCTGAGCGTGGCGGCGCCGACGGTGGCCGCCAGCGTCAGCAGCGGGAACAGCGCGACGAAGCTGACGAAGGTCATCGCGGCGGCCAGTCGCGTCCACTTCACCCGGTCCAGGCGCTCGTAGGAACGCCAGGCGTGCGTGATCATCAGCCGGGTGACGATCGGCCCGACACCGGGGAGCTTCTTCAGCCAGTCCATGCTGCGTCTCTGCCCCGCCACCAGGACCCGATGTGCGGGCGCGGCAACACTATTGAGTGACATCCCATTAATCACCCGTTCCGCCGAACGGGGTTATGTTCTCCGGCCGGTCGCCCGGGCGGGGGCGGTACGGTCGCCGGCATGCCCGACCTCGAACCCCTCCCCCGGTCCCTGCTCGTCCTCGGCGGCACCTCCGAGATCGCGCTCGCCACCGTGCGCCGCCTGATCGCCCGTGGCGCCCGGACCGTTCGGCTGGCGGGCCGCCCCTCGCCCGGCCTGGAGCGGGCGGCCGAGGGTCTGCGCGCGCTGGGCGCGGACGTCCACACCCTCGCCTTCGACGCCCTGGACCCCGAGTCCCACGAGCCGGTACTCGGCAAGGTGTTCGCCGAGGGCGACGTCGATCTGGTGCTGCTGGCCTTCGGCGTCCTCGGCGACCAGGCCCACGACGAGCGGGAACCGCTGCGCGCCGTCCAGGTCGCGCAGACCAACTACACCGGAGCCGTGTCGGCGGGCCTGGTGGCGGCCCGCGCGCTGCAGACCCAGGGCCACGGCTCGCTGGTGGTCCTGTCCTCCATCGCCGGCGAACGCGCCCGCCGGGTGGACTTCATCTACGGCTCCAGCAAGGCCGGGCTCGACACCTTCGCGCAGGGTCTCGGCGACGCGCTGTACGGCACCGGGGTGCATGTCATGGTCGTGCGCCCCGGCTTCGTCGTCACGCCCAGGACCGCCGCCCTGCCCAGGGCGCCGTTCGCCACCACGCCCGAGGCGGTCGCCACGGCCGTCGAACTGGGCCTGCGCCGCCGCTCGGAGACCGTGTGGGTGCCGGGCTTCCTGCGCCTGGTGATGGCGGTGCTGCGGCACGCGCCGCGGACGGTCTTCCGCAGACTGCCCCTCTAGGGGGAGCCCCGTGCGGGAGTCTTCCGCGGGTGGGGGGAGGCGGCGGCTACCGGCTGGCGATCGTGCCGCGGTCCAGGTGCCCCGCCTGCGGCGGCACCACGGATCCGCCGAACGGGTACTCCCGGAGCTTGCGCCACACCCCGTCGGCGCCCTGCTCGTGCAGCGCGAACCCGGTGCACGGCCACTCCGCCTCGAAGCCGGCCAGCTCCTCGAACGCGCGGTCCATGGCCGCCTCGTCGATGCCGTGCGCGACCGTCACGTGCGGGTGGTACGGGAACTGCAGCTCCCGCGGCACCGGCCCGGAGGCGTCGCGGACCCGCTGCTGCAGCCAGGAGCAGTCCTCGGCGCCCTGCACGACGCACACGTAGACGACCGGCGACAGCGGCCGGAAGGTACCGGTCCCGGACAGCCGCATCGGGAACGGTCGCCCGGCGGCCGCGACCCCTCTCAGGTGGGCGTCCACCGCCGGCAGGTCGGCCTCGTCCACCTCGGTCGGCGGCAGCAGGGTGACATGCGAGGGGATGCCGTGAGCCGCGGCGTCGCCGAAGCCCGCGCGCCGCTCCTGGAGCAGGCTGCCGTGAGGCTCCGGGACCGCGATCGACACGCCGATCGTTACGGTCCCCACGTCGTCTCCCCTCGTCGTGTCTGTTTTCTTCTCGCCCGTCGGTTATCGACTGTACGGCCACGGGTGTCCCGTGGGCAGGCGCGGCGGCAGTGATGTGCAGCGCTCCGCCCGCTCGGGTGCGCGTGCGGTCGCACGCCTCGGTACCGCTCAGTGCTTGGCCGGCAGGAAACCCACGCGGTCGTACGCCTGCGCGAGCGTCTCCGCGGCCACGGCCCGCGCCTTCTCCGCGCCCTTGGCCAGGACCGAGTCGAGCGTCTCGGGGTCCTCCAGGTACTGCTGGGTGCGCTCCCGGAACGGCGTCACGAACTCCACCATGGCGTCCGCGAGGTCCGTCTTGAGCGCGCCGTACATCTTGCCCTCGTAGTCCTTCTCCAGCTCGTCGATCGTGCGGCCGGTGAGGGTGGAGAAGATGGTGAGGAGGTTGGAGACGCCCGGCTTGTTCTCGGTGTCGTAGCGGATCACCGTGTCGGTGTCGGTGACCGCGCTCCTGACCTTCTTCGCCGTCGCCTTCGGCTCGTCGAGCAGGTTGATCAGGCCCTTGGGGGTGGACGCCGACTTGCTCATCTTGACCGTCGGGTCCTGCAGGTCGTAGATCTTCGCCGTCTCCTTGAGGATGTACGGCTTCGGGACGGTGAAGGTCTCGCCGAACCGCCCGTTGAACCGCTCGGCCAGGTCCCGGGTCAGCTCGATGTGCTGGCGCTGGTCCTCGCCGACCGGCACCTCGTTGGCCTGGTAGAGCAGGATGTCCGCGACCTGCAGGACCGGGTACGTGAACAGGCCGACGGAGGCCCGGTCTGCGCCCTGCTTGGCGGACTTGTCCTTGAACTGGGTCATGCGCGAGGCCTCGCCGAAGCCGGTGAGGCAGTTCATGACCCAGGCGAGCTGGGCGTGCTCGGGGACGTGGCTCTGCACGAAGAGGGTGCAGCGGTCCGGGTCGAGACCGGCGGCCAGCAACTGCGCGGCGGCCAGCCTGGTGTTGGCGCGGAGCTGGGCCGGGTCCTGCGGGACGGTGATCGCGTGCAGGTCGACGACCATGTAGAACGCGTCGTGGGACTCCTGGAGGGCCACCCACTGGCGGACGGCGCCGAGGTAGTTGCCGAGGTGGAACGAGCCCGCGGTGGGCTGGATTCCGGAGAGCACGCGCGGAGAACGCAGCATGGCGGAGCCATTCCCCTGAGGGTGGTGGTGGGCGACGGGTGGGCGGTCGTTGGCCATGTTCACCATTCTCTCAGGTAACGGGCGGCGATCCGGAACGGGTGGGAAACAGGCGGGGCGCGATCCGGTCCGCGGGGTGTGACAAGGGTGGGACACCGAAGGGGAGGGGCCATGGGCGTACGGGGGACACGGCCGAGGCGGGCGCGGGCCGCCTGGGCGACGGCGGTCGCGGGAGCGCTCGCCCTGGGGGCGCCGGGGGCGGCGCGGGCGGCGGAAACCGATCCACCCGATGTGGTGATGATCATTCCGAACGGCGACGGCGCGCCGCGGGCGGTGGCCTCCGGCGAGCCGTCCTTCGACCGGCTCCACGAGCTGCTGCGGCCCGGGTACACGGGCACGCGGCCGGTGCCCCGGGCCTGGACCCGGGGGCGGTACCCGCGGGTGCGGGTCACCGTGGTGTGGGGCCTGACCGGTGTGGGCGGCTGGCCGCAGACCAGCCGGGCGCCGGGCGGGGACACGGCCGTCGAGCGGGTGGACCAGCTCTTCCTCGCCGGGGACGGCACGCCCTGGGTGGGCACGGACCCCGCGCCGGACGTGCAGGACGACGACATCCGCCGGCACCCGGCGCGGCGGGACCTCTACGACCGGCTGGACCGTGCGGGGCTACTCGGCGCGCCGGCGCCCGCCGCCCCGAGCCGGAGCCGGTCGTGGTCCGCCGTCGAGCTGTGGTGGGCGGCCGCCGGCGGGCTCGCCGCCGGGGCCGCCGGCACTCTCCTGGTCCGCCGGGCGGCGGACCGGCGTCGCACCGGGCCGCCGCGCGAGGAGCCTCGTCAGGAGCTGATCGACCTGTGAGGGTCAGCCGAGGTCGACCTCGGGGTAGAGCGGGAAGCCCGCGACCAGGTCGGTCGCCCGGCGGGAGATCTCGTCCGCGATCTTCGGGTCGAGGATGTGCTGGGCCTTGGAGGGGGCGCCGGACTTGGTGGTGCCGGGCTCGGTGGTGGTGAGCACACGGTCGATGAGGCCGGCGACCTCGTCCATCTCGGCGGTGCCGAGGCCCCGGGTGGTCAGGGCGGGGGTGCCGACGCGGATGCCGGAGGTGTACCAGGCGCCGTTCGGGTCGGCCGGGATGGCGTTGCGGTTGGTGACGATGCCGGCGTCCAGCAGGGCCGCCTCGGCCTGGCGGCCGGTGAGGCCGTAGGAGCCGGCCACGTCGATCAGGTTGAGGTGGTTGTCCGTGCCGCCGGTGACCAGGGTGGCGCCGCGGCGCGACAGGCCCTCGGCGAGGGCGCGGGAGTTGTCGACGATGCGCCGGGCGTAGTCCTGGAAGGAGGGCTGCCGGGCCTCGGCGAGGGCGACGGCCTTGGCGGCCATCACGTGCGGCAGCGGGCCGCCGAGCACCATCGGGCAGCCGCGGTCGACCTGGTCCTTCAGGGAGTCGTCGCACAGGACCATGCCGCCGCGCGGGCCGCGCAGGGACTTGTGGGTGGTCGTGGTGACGATCTGGGCGTGCGGGACCGGGTCGAAGTCGCCGGTGAGGACCTTGCCGGCGACCAGGCCGGCGAAGTGGGCCATGTCGACCATCAGGGTCGCCCCGACCTCGTCGGCGATCTCCCGCATGACGCGGAAGTTCACCAGGCGCGGGTACGCGGAGTAGCCGGCCACGATGATCAGCGGCTTGAACTCGCGGGCCTGGGCGCGCAGCGCCTCGTAGTCGATGAGGCCGGTGGCCGGGTCGGTGCCGTAGGACCGCTGGTCGAACATCTTGCCCGAGATGTTGGGGCGGAAGCCGTGGGTGAGGTGGCCGCCGGCGTCCAGGGACATGCCGAGCATGCGCTGGTTGCCGAAGGCCTGGCGCAGCTCGGCCCAGTCGGCCTCGGTGAGGTCGTTGACCTGGCGGGCGCCGGTCTTCTCCAGGAAGGGGACCTCGACGCGGTCGGCGAGGACGGCCCAGAAGGCGACGAGGTTGGCGTCGATGCCGGAGTGCGGCTGGACGTAGGCGTGCCGGGCGCCGAACAGCTCGCGGGCGTGCTCGGCGGCCAGGGACTCGACGGTGTCGACGTTGCGGCAGCCGGCGTAGAAGCGGCGGCCGACCGTGCCCTCGGCGTACTTGTCGCTGAACCAGTTGCCCATCGCCAGCAGGGTGGCCGGGGAGGCGTAGTTCTCGGAGGCGATCAGCTTGAGCATCGCGCGCTGGTCGGTGACCTCCTGGCCGATGGCGTCGGCGACCCGCGGTTCGACCGTGCGGATGACGTCGAGTGCGGCGCGGAAGGCCGTGGACTCGGTGGAGAGGGACTTCTGCTCTGGCATGGGGACCTCCGGACGGCGTGCGTTCAGCGTTCACGTTCGGCCCAGGCGCACGGCACTGTTTCCCGTCGGGCCGCTCCCCGATGGTCCGTCCCATCCCTGCGCGCCAGTCACGACCCGCTGATCAGCCTACCGGGCGCGCCGGAACCGGGAGATCCCGCGTCCACCATGCGAGCGGGGATAGGAAGGGGGCCACCGTCGTGTCCGGGAGAGTCACCGTCGTATCCGGGAGAGGCCGTGCCCACTGCTGAAGACCTCATCGCCGCCGCCGAGGCGCACAGCGCGCCCATCTACCGTCCGCTGCCGGTCGTCGTGGCCACGGCCGAGGGGGCGTGGCTGACGGACGTGGCGGGACGCCGGTACCTGGACCTGCTGGCTGGGTACTCCGCGCTGAACTTCGGGCACGGCCACCCGCGCCTCGTCGAGGCGGCCGAGCGGCAGCTCGCGCGGGTGACGCTGACGTCCCGCGCCTTCCACCACGACCGGTTCGCGGCCTTCTGCACCGAGCTGGCCGAGCTGTGCGGCATGGAGATGGTGCTGCCCGTGAACACCGGCACGGAGGCCGTGGAGAGCGCGGTGAAGACGGCGCGGAAGTGGGGTTACCGGGTGAAGGGGGTGCCCGCGGAGATGGCGAAGGTGGTGGTCGCGGGCGGCAACTTCCACGGGCGTACGACGACGGTGATCAGCTTCTCGACCGATCCGGAGGCCCGCGCGGACTTCGGGCCGTACACACCGGGGTTCGAGATCGTCCCGTACGGCGACCTGACCGCGATGCGGCGGGCGCTCACCGAGAACACCGTCGCCGTGCTGCTGGAGCCGGTCCAGGGCGAGTCGGGGGTGATCGTGCCCCCGGCCGGCTATCTGGCCGGGGTGCGGGAGCTGACCCGGGAGCGGAACGTGCTCTTCGTCGCGGACGAGGTCCAGTCGGGTCTGGGGCGGACCGGGCGTACCTTCGCGTGCGAGCACGAGGGGGTGGTGCCGGACGTGTACGTGCTGGGCAAGGCGCTGGGCGGCGGGATCCTGCCGGTGTCGGCGGTGGTGTCGAGCGCGGAGGTGCTCGGTGTCTTCCGGCCGGGCGAGCACGGGTCGACGTTCGGCGGGAACCCGCTGGCCTGCGCGGTGGCGCTGGAGGTGATCGCGATGCTGCGCACCGGCGAGTACCAGGCGCGGGCGGCCGAGCTGGGCGAGCGGCTGCACCGGCGGCTGCGCGGGCTGCTCGGCGGGGACGCGGTGACGGCGGTGCGCGGGCGCGGACTGTGGGCGGGCGTGGACGTCGCGCCGCGGGCCGGCACCGCGCGTCAGGTGTCGGAGCGGCTGATGGAGCGGGGCGTGCTGGTGAAGGACACCCACGGCTCGACCGTCCGGATCGCGCCGCCGCTGGTCATCGCCGAGGAGGACCTGGACTTCGGGCTCGACCGGCTGGAGGCCGTGCTGGGCGGCTGAGGGCCGCGCGCCGGAGCGTCCGGGCCCGGCCCCGGCGGCGGCTAGAGGATGACGTGCGGCAGGAAGCGGGCGTACCCGTCGGTGATCAGGCCCGAGGACTCCCGGATGCCCAGGCCGGCCGGTTCGTCCCGGACCGTCCAGGCGCCGAGGACGACGTGGTTGCCGTCGAAGGCGGGCAGCGGGGCCAACTGCTGGTAGCAGCAGGGTTCGTCGCGTACGGCCGGGGGCGCGCCCGGCTCGTGCACGGTGACGCCCTCGCCCTCGCGGCCCAGCAGGGGCTTGGCCACGTAGCCGGTGGTGCGGGCGAGTTCGCGCGGGCCGTCGAGGTGGGCGGGGAGCAGGTTCGGGTGGCCGGGGTACAGCTCCCAGAGGACGGCCAGCAGGGCCTTGTTGCTCAGCAGCATCTTCCAGGCGGGCTCGATCCACAGGGTGGTGCCGCTGCCGCCGCCGTTGTCGAGGGTGTCGAGGACGTGCCCGGCGAACGCGTCGGTGGTGAGCCACTCCCAGGGGTAGAGCTTGAACACGGCACGGATGAACCGGAGTCCGTTGTCCACGAACCGGCCGGAGAGGGTGTCCCAGCCGATCTCCTCCATGGAGATCCAGTCGGTCTCGAGTCCGGCCTGCTCGGCGGTCTCCTTGAGATAGGCGACCGTCATCAGGTCCTCGCCGAGTTCGTCGGCCGAGGAGTGCGCGAAGTGCAGCGGGCTGCCCGGCGGGAGCAGCGCGGCCTGCTCGCGCCAGGCGTCGACCAGGCGCTCGTGCAGCGAGTTCCACTGGTCGGCACCGGGGAAGCGCTCCTCCATCCAGAACCACTGGGGGGAGGCGGCCTCGACCAGCGAGGTGGGGGTGTCCGCGTTGTACTCCAGCAGTTTCGCCGGGCCGGCGCCGTCGTAGCGGAGATCGAACCGGCCGTACACGGTGGGGAGTTCGGCGCGGCGGTGCCAGGCCTCGGTGACGGCCGCGACGACCCGCGGGTCGGTGACGCCGAGTTCGGCGAAACGGTCCTTCGCCACGATGTGCCCGGCGGCGGCCAGGCACATGCGGTGCAGTTCCGCGACGGTCTCCTCCAGCGCCTCGATCTCGGGCAGGGTGAAGGCGTAGTAGGCGCTCTCGTCCCAGTAGGGGCGCAGGGAGCCGTCGGGGTGGCGGGTGAGCGGATAGACGAGCCCCTGCTCCTCGACCGTCCGCTGCCAGCCGGGGCGGGGGGTGATGGTTCGGCGTTCCATGGTGTGTGCCGGTCAGCCGCCGGAGCCGCCCTTGCCGCCGCCGAAGCCGCCGCGGTGCACCCCGCCGCCGCCCGAGGACCCGCCCGAGCCCTTGCTCGGCTT
The DNA here is from genome assembly GCF_055601245.1 of Streptomyces sp. NPDC038135. Classification (NCBI taxonomy): domain Bacteria; kingdom Bacillati; phylum Actinomycetota; class Actinomycetes; order Kitasatosporales; family Streptomycetaceae; genus Streptomyces; species Streptomyces sp. NPDC038135. The sequence goes on from NZ_JBVJXS010000001.1 coordinate 559,998, forward strand.
GGTGAAGGAGCCGCCGCTCACCCAGGAGCCCTTCTTCTTTCCGCCGTAGTACCAGGAGCCGTTCACCGTGGACTTGGCGGACTTGCAGTTCTTGTCGGAGACGACCTGGTAGCCCTTGGCGAGGCGGTAGCTGTCCCGGTCGACGCAGCGCTTGTCCGGGGAGGAGGAGCAGGCCGTGAGGGCGGCGGCGAGCAGGCCCATGCCGCCGAGGACGACCGTGGTGGAGCGCAGTTGCGCGCGTGTGTTCGCCATGTGGTGGATCCCCCGTCTGCTGTGCGGTGTGCGGCGGTCAGCCTAGGCGGGGGTGCGCGGGTCCCCGCAAGGGGCCCGGCGATCTCGCGCTCGCCTAGAGTCGGTTCGTGCTGTTCGGAATGGTGTGCGCCCTCGGCGCGGCGGTCTGCTTCGGTACCGCGACGGTGTTGCAGGCGATGGCCGCGCGGCAGGCCGGCACGGGCGGGGGCGGCGAGGTCGCCCTGCTGCTGCGGGCCCTGCGGCAGTGGCGGTACCTGGCGGGTCTCGCGCTGGACGGTCTCGGTTTCCTGTTCCAGATCGCGGCGCTGCGCTCGATCCCCATCTACGCGGTGAGCGCGGCGCTCGCCGCCAGCCTGGCGGTGACGGCCGTGGTCGCGGCACGTCTGCTGCGGGTGCGGCTCAGCGGCACGGAGTGGGGCGCGGTGGGCGTGGTGTGCGCCGGGCTCGCGATGCTGGGGCTGGCGGCCGGACCGGAGGGCGAGGAGGGCGGTTCGCCCGCCCTGAGATGGGCGATGCTCGCGACGGCGGCCGGCATGGCGGTGCTCGCTCTGCTGGGTGGGCGGCTGTCGGGGCGGATGCGGGCCCTCGTGCTGGGTCTCGGGGCGGGTTTCGGGTTCGGGGTGGTGGAGGTGGCGGTCCGGCTGGTCGACTCGCTGCGTCCGGCTCATCTGCTCACGAACCCGGCGTCCTACGCCCTCCTGATCGGCGGCGGCGCCGCCTTCGTGCTGCTGACGTCGGCCCTGCAACGCGGCTCGGTGACCACCGCGACGGCCGGCATGGTGATCGGCGAGACGATCGGCCCGGCGGCGGTGGGCGTCGTCTGGCTCGGCGACCGCACCCGGGAGGGCCTGGGCTGGCTGGCGGCGCTCGGCTTCGCGGTCGCGGTGGCGGGCGCCCTGGCCCTGGCCCGCTTCGGCGAGGCACCGGCCACGGCGGCCGCGGAGGAGTGAGACGACCCAGCGCCGGCTTCGGACCGGAGGAACGCGGCCTGGGCCGGCTCTGGACCCGGAGACGTCCGCGGGGGGGGGCGGGGCCGAAGGGGGCCGACTCCGATCCGGATCAGGACCGGAGGCAGCCGCCGGAGTCGGAGGAGGACCCGGGAAGTGCCCGCTCGTGGGTGACAGGCCCTGTCGTCACGGCAGGGCCCGGCACAGGGCTTCCAGGGCTGCCGGCCAGGCGCTGTCCGGTGGGGTCCCGTAGCCGACGACCAGGGCGTCGGCCGGTTCGGCGAGGGCCTGCGGGTGCCGGTGGTAGGACAGGCCGTGCAGGGCCAGGCCCTGCCAGGTCGCGGCCTGCACCACCGGCTGTTCGCTGCCGGGCGGCAGCCGCAGCACCGCGTGCAGGCCGGCCGCGATCCCGGTGACCCGGACGCCGGGCGCGCGCTCGGCGACGGCGGCGGTGAGGGCGTCACGGCGGCGCCGGTAGCGCAGCCGGGCGGAGCGGACGTGCCGGTCGTAGGCGCCGGAGGTGAGGAACTCGGCCAGGGTGAGCTGGTCCAGCACGCCCACGGTGTCGATCCGGCCCTTGGCCGCGGCCGCCTCCTCCACCAGCGAGGGCGGCAGGACCATCCAGCCCAGCCGCAGACCGGGGGCGAGGGACTTGCTGGCGGTGCCGAGGTGGACGACCCGGCCGGGGTCCAGGCCCTGGAGGGCGCCGACGGGCTGGCGGTCGTAGCGGAACTCGCCGTCGTAGTCGTCCTCCAGGACCAGGGAGCCGGTGCGCCGCGCCCACTCCACCACCGCCGTCCGCCGGTCCGGGTGCAGGGCCGTGCCCATGGGGAACTGGTGGGCGGGTGTGAGGAGGACGGCGCCCTCGCCGGTCAACGCGCCTGTGTCGGTGCCCAGTTCGTCGTACGGCAGGGCGGGCGTGGCGAGACCCGCGTCGTGCAGCAGACCCCAGTGGGCGTCGAGCCCGTAGGACTCCACCGCCACCGAGCGCACCCCGCGGGCCCGCAGCAGCGTGCCGAGGACGCGCAGGGCGTGCGAGAAACCGGCGGTGATCAGGATCGTCTCCGGGTCTGCGCGGACGCCCCGGACGCGGGAGAGGTAGCCGGCCAGGGCGGTGCGCAGTTCGGGGCGTCCGCGCGGGTCGCCGTAGCCGAGGGCGTCGGACGGGGCGGCGGCCAGGGCGCGGCGGGCCGCCTTGAGCCACTCGGTGCGCGGGAAGGCGGTGAGGTCGGGGCTGCCGGGCAGGAGGCTGTACGCCGGGCGGCCCGGTGGCCGGCGCCGGGGCGCGTCCGCGGCCGGCGGGATCACCGCCCGTGGGGCCACCCGGGTGCCGGAGCCCTGGCGGGCGGTGAGCCAGCCCTCGGCGACCAGGTCGGCGTAGGCCTCGGCGACCGTGTTGCGGGCGATGCCGAGGTCGCCGGCGAGGGAGCGGGAGGACGGCAGCCGGGTGCCGGGGGCGAGGCGGCCGGTGCGGACCGCGTCCCGCAGCGCGTCGGTCAGACCGCGGCGCAGCCCGCTGGTCCCGGCCGGCTCCAGATGGAGGTCGACGCCCAGATTGGCCCAGGAATTCGCCATGGGAATGGACCATACTCCTGGGCTGCCCGGCTCCTAGGGTCGAACCATGAGCAGCGCACAGGAAACCGTCGAGTACGCCACCGAACACACCCCGCGCCTGGAGTGGGCCCGGCACGCGCCCGAGGTCTACAAGGCGATGGTCCGCCTGGACACCGCCGCGAGGCAGGGCCTCGACCCCAAGCTGTACGAGCTGGTGAAGATCCGCGCCTCACAGCTCAACCACTGCGCCTTCTGCCTCGACATGCACACCAAGGACGCTCTGGCGGCGGGCGAGAGCGTGGAGCGGATCGTGCAGCTCAGCGCCTGGGAGGAGTCCCGGCACTTCTACACCGAGAAGGAGCTGGCGGCGATCGAGCTGACCGAGGCGGTCACCGTGCTGACCGACGGCTTCGTGCCGGACGAGGTGTACGAGCGGGCCGCCAAGCGGTTCGACGAGGCCGAGCTGGCGCGGCTGATCGCCGCGATCGCGGTGATCAACGCCTGGAACCGCTTCGGCGTGACCACCCGGATGGCGCCGGGCCACTACCAGCCGGGACAGCACGGGTGAGCCGCCCCGCCGAGGGGCCGCCGGCCGTGAGCGGGGCGGACCTGTTCCGCGCGCTGCACCGCCGGCGCCCCCAGGGAGACCCGCTTCTGCTGCCCGGCCCGTGGGACGCGGCGAGCGCCCGGACGTGCGTCGAGGCCGGATTCCCGGCGCTGGCCACGCCCAGTGCCGGCATCGCCGCCTCCCTCGGCTACGAGGACGGCGAGACCCCCGCCGACGAGATGTTCGCGGCGGTGGCCCGGATCGCCCGGGCGGTGGACGTGCCGGTGTCGGCGGACGTCGAGGGCGGGTACGGGCTCGCGCCGGCCGAACTGGTGGAGCGACTGCTGGAGGCGGGGGCCGTGGGCTGCAACCTCGAGGACTCGGGAGCGGGGGGTGTCCTCAAGGACCCGCACGAGCACGCCGACTACCTCGCCGGGGTCCGCTCGGCCGCCGCCGACCGGCTGTTCGTCAACGCCCGGGTCGACACCTTCGTCCACGGCGACGGCGACCCGGAGCAGGCCATCGCCCGTGCCGCGCTGTACGTGGCGGCGGGCGCGGACTGCGTGTACCCGATCCTCGCGCCGGCCGATGTGCTGCCCCTGCTGCGGTCCGGCATCCAGGGCCCGATCAACATGGCGGCCCGGCTGGACGGCGAGGGCCCCTCGCCCGCCGTGCTCGGCGGACTCGGGGCCACCCGCGTCACGTTCGGTCCGGGACTCCAGCGGCGGGCCGCGGCCGCGCTGGGCGAGATCGTCGCCGGACTGCGCTGAGCCGGGTCAGGACAGCCACTTCTTCCAGACGGACGGGTGGCTGTCCACCCACTTCTTCGCCGCGTCCTGCGGGCTCAGCTTCTGGTCGGCGATCATCAGGGAGACCTCGTTCTGGTCCTCGGTCGTCCACTTGAACTTCTTCAGGAAGGCCGCCGCCTCGCCCCCGGACTTCGCGAAGCCGGAGTTCAGGTACTTCTGCAGCGGGGTGTGCGGGTAGGCGCAGGTGATCTTCGCCGGGTCCGCGTCGCAGCCCTCCTTGTACGGCGGCAGCTTCACCTCGGTCATGGGGACCTTCTTGAACAGCCACTGCGGCGCGTACCAGTACGTCAGGAAGGGCTTCTTCTCCTTGGCGAACTGCTTCATCTGGGTGATCTGCGCCGCCTCGGAACCGGCGAAGACGACCTGGTAGTCCAGCTTCAGGTTCTTCACCAGCGCCTTGTCGTTGGTGACGTAGGACGGGGAGCCGTCCATGAGCTGGCCCTTGCCGCCGCTCTCCGCGGTGCGGAAGAGGGAGGCGTACTTGTTCAGGTTGTGCCAGTCGGTGATGTCCGGGTGCTGCTTGACCAGGTAGGCGGGGACGTACCAGCCGATGTGGCCGGTCACCCCGAGGCCGCCGCCGGGCGCGATCGTCTTCTTGTCCTCGACGTACCGCTTCTCCTGGTCCGGGTGCCCCCAGTCCTCCAGGATGGCGTCGACCCGGCCCTGGCTGAGCGCGTCCCACGCGGGCACCTCGTCGACCTGGACGGTGTCGACGCGGTAGCCCAGCTTGTGCTCCAGCAGGTACTGGGCGACGGCCACGTTGGACTGGGCGCCCACCCAGGACTGGACGGACAGGGTGACGGTCTTCGAGCCCCGCGCGTTGGCGAACGGGCTGGCCTGCTTGGTCATGTCGGCGGCGCCGCAGCCGGTCAGCAGCGCGAGCGCGGACACGCCCGCGGCCACCGTGAGAGTCGTACGGAATCGCATGTCACGCTCCCTTCTTCGCGCGCCGTTCGGTGGGCTGGGTCACCCGGTCGAGCATCAGGCCCAGGCAGACGATGGCCGCGCCGGCCACCAGGCCGGTCGCCAGGTCGCCCTGGGCGAGTCCGAAGGCGACGTCGTAGCCGAGGGCGCCGCCGCCGACCAGGCCGCCGATGATGACGACGGCGAGAACCAGGACCACGCCCTGGTTGACGGCGAGCAGCAGCGAGCGGCGGGCCAGCGGGAGCTGCACCTGCCAGAGCTGCTGGCGGCCGGTCGCGCCGAGCGAGCGCGCGGACTCCAGGGCGGCCGGGTCGACCTGGCGCAGGCCCTGGGCGGTGATCCGGACGACGGCCGGCAGCGCGTACACGACGGCCGCGGCGACGGCCGGGGCGCGGCCGACGCCGAACAGGGCGACGACCGGGATCAGGTACACGAACTGCGGCATCGTCTGGAAGACGTCCAGCACGGGCCGCAGCGCGCGTTCGACGCGGTCGCTGCGGGCCGCGGCGATGCCGGTGGCGAGGCCCAGGACGAGGGTGACGGCGACGGCGGCGAGCACCTGGGAGAGGGTGTCGAGGGACGGCTTCCACACCCCGAGCACGCCGATCGCTGCCATGGCGAGGACGGCGGTCAGGGCGGTGCGCCAGGTGCCGATCAGCCAGGCGAGGGCGGCGACGATCAGCAGCACCGCCCACCAGGGCAGCCACTGCAGTCCGTCGCGGACCGGGTCGAGCACCCAGGTGGTGAAGTGGCCCGCCCAGTCGGCGGTGCCGCCGACGACCGGGACGCCGGAGTACAGGTGGGCCGTCATCCAGTCGACGGCGCGGTTGACGGGCTCGGCGATCGGCAGGGTCCAGCCGCCGGGCCAGTCGAGGGCGCCGAGCAGGCGGGTGGCCAGGGCGACGGCCGCGGTGACGGCGAGGGCGTAGGGCCAGCCGATGGTGCGCGGGCGGTCGGCCGCCCGGACGCCGTCGCCGGCCGCGGCGGTGACGCGGTCCAGGACGACCGCCAGCAGCACGATCGGGATGCCCGCGGCGAGGGCCGCGCCCACGTCGACGGACGCGAGGGCCTGGTAGACACGGTCGCCGAGGCCGCCGGCGCCGATGACGGAGGCGATGACGGCCATGGACAGGGCCATCATGATCGTCTGGTTGAGGCCGAGCAGGAGTTCCTTGCGGGCCAGCGGGATGCGGGCCGTCAGCAGCCGCTGGCGCGCGGTGGCGCCGAGCGACTCCACGGCCTCCAGGACCTCGGGGTCCGCGCCGCGCAGACCGAGCGCGGTGAGCCGGGCCATCGGCGGGGCGGCGTAGACGACGGTGGCGAGCACGGCCGCGGGCACGCCGATGCCGAAGACCAGGACGACGGGGAGGAGGTAGGCGAACGCCGGGAGCACCTGCATGGTGTCCAGCACCGGGCGCAGCGCGCGGTCCAGCCGGTCGGAGAGGCCGGCGGCCAGGCCGAGCAGGGCGCCCACGGCCACGGAGACGAGGACGGCCACCACCATGAGGGCCAGGGTCTGCATGGTCGGCACCCACATGCCGAGCACGCCGCAGGCCAGCAGGGCGGCGGCGGTGCCCGCTGCCAGCCGGACACCGGCGACGCGCCAGGCGACCAGGGCTCCGAGGGCGGTGACGCCGGCCCAGCCCGCGGCGAGCAGGGCGAGGTAGACGGCGCGCACGGACAGGACGACCGCGTTGCTGATGTAGCCGAAGAAGTAGAGGAACAGCGGGTGGCTGTCGCGGTTGTCGATCACCCAGTCGCTGGCGGAGGCCAGGGGCTTGGAGAGGTCGACGGTGAGGGCGCCGGGCCAGGACGCGCTGCCCCAGCGGCTGTTGACGAGGGGCACGACGACCGCCGCGGCCACGGCGAGCACGAGGAGCTTCGCCGCGGCGCGGTGTCTCAGGACGCCGGGGAGGTGCGTACGGGGGGCTGTTGTGGTGACCGTTGCCATCAGACGCCCTCCGTGCCGGTGCTGAGGGCGGGCGGGGTCGCCTCCTCGCCCTGGGCGGGCACGGCGGCGCCGGCGCCGACCCCGGCGGCCGGCGTGGACCCGGTGCCGGCGACCACGCCCAGCAGTTGCTCGTGTCCGACCACCCCGACGCACTTGCCCTGGTTCATCACGCGGGCCGGGGCGCCGGCGCGGGCCACCGCCTCGATGGCCTCGGCGACGGTGGCCTCCGGGCGGACGGCGGGACCGCTGCCGGCCTCCTCGAGGGACGCGGGGCGCATGGCGCTGCGGCAGGTCACCACCTGTTCGCGCGGCACGTCCCGGACGAACTCGCGGACGTAGTCGTCGGCCGGGGCGGAGACGATCTCCTCGGGCGTGCCGAGCTGGACGACGCGGCCGTCGCGCATCAGGGCGATCCGGTCGCCGAGCTTCAGCGCCTCGGAGAGGTCGTGGGTGATGAAGACCATCGTGCGGCCCTCCTCGCTGTGCAGGCGGGCCACCTCCTCCTGCATGTCGCGCCGGATCAGCGGGTCGAGGGCGCTGAACGGCTCGTCGAAGAGGAGTACCTCGGGGTCGACGGCGAGCGCGCGGGCGAGTCCGACGCGCTGGCGCTGACCGCCGGAGAGCTGGGCGGGACGGCGCTTCTCCATGCCTTCGAGGCCGACCTTGGCGACCACCTCGGCGGCCCGCTCGCGCCGCTCGGACCGGCCGACGCCCTGGATCTCCAGGCCGTAGGCGACGTTGTCGAGGACCGTGCGGTGCGGGAGCAGGCCGAAGTGCTGGAAGACCATCGCGGCACGGTGGCGGCGCAGTTCGCGCAGCCGGGTGCGGTCCATGGCGCGCACGTCCTCGCCGTCGATGGCGATGGTTCCGGCGGTGGGCTCGATGAGCCGGGTCAGACAGCGCACGAGGGTGGACTTGCCGGAGCCGGACAGGCCCATCACCACGAAGACCTCGCCCTTGCGGACGTCGAAGGAGACGTCCCGGACGGCGGCCGTGCAGCCGGTGCGCGAGCGCAGCTCGGCAGGGCCGAGGGCGCTCAGCTCCGGGTCGCCCGGGACCCGGCCGGCCTTGGGGCCGAACACCTTCCACAGTCCGTCGACCGAGAAGACGGGGGCGTCCGTGGTGGGCGGCTTACGGGTGGGAACGGTGAGCGTCATCGCGCGTCACCTCCGATCAGATCGACGGCCTTCTCCCCGACCATGAGCACCCCGATCATCGGGTTGACCGCCGTCATGGTCGGGAAGACGGAGGCGTCGGCGATACGGATGCCGTCGAGGCCGCGCACGCGCAGCTCCGGGTCGACGACGGCGAGTGGGTCCTCGGCGGCGCCCATGCGGCAGGTACCGGCCGGGTGGTAGACGGTGTGCGCGACCTTGCGGGCGTACTCGCTCAGTTCGGCGTCGCCCTGGACCTCGGGGCCGGGGCAGACCTCGCGCTTGAGCCAGCCGGCCAGCGGCTCGGTCTTGGCGATCTCGCGGGCGATGCGGATGCCGTCGACCAGGGTCCGCGCGTCGTAGTCGTCCTCGTCGGTGAAGTAGCGGAAGTCGAGCGCGGGCTTCACGGACGGGTCGGCGCTGGTGAGGTAGAGGCGGCCGCGGCTCTTCGGCTTGGGGATGTTCGGAGTCATCGAGACGCCGAACTCCGGCCGCCGGTAGCCCAGTCGCTCCGGGTTGTCGGTGAACGGGATCTGGTAGAAGTGGAACATCAGGTCGGGGCCCTGGTGTCCGGGGTCGCGGCGCACGAACAGGCCCGCGTCGGAGTCCATCGCGGAGTTCTCCGGGATCGGCCCGTCGGTCTCCCAGACGATCACCGACTCCGGGTGGTCGAGCAGGTTCTCGCCCACGCCGGGCAGGTCGTGCGCGACGGGGATGCCGAGCGCCTCCAGGTCCTCGCGCGGGCCGATGCCGGAGTGCATCAGCAGGCGGGGCGAGTCGACGGCGCCCGCGCACAGCACGACCTCGTTGCGGGCCCGTATCAGCAGTTCCTCGCCGTCCTTGGTGCGCACGTGCACGCCCTCGGCGCGGGTGCCGTCAAGCTCCAGCCGGTACGCCCAGGTCTCCAGCAGGATGTGGAGGTTGGGCCGTTCGTCCATGACGGGGTGCAGGTACGCCACCGACGCGGAGGAGCGCTTGTTGTCCTCGGGGTGGTAGGCGAGGTCGAAGAAGCCGACGCCCTCGGTGAACGGCTTCTTGTTGAAGCCCTCGACGCGCGGGACGCCGAGCGCGCTCTGCGCGGCGTCGACGAAGTCGCGGGCGATGGCGTTTCGGTCCTTCTCGTCGACGGAGACGATGTTGTTCTTCAGGCGGGCGAAGTACGCCTCCATGGGCACGGCGCCCCAGCCCTTGGCGCCGGCCTCCTCCCACTCGTCCCAGTCGGACGGCAGCGGCTTGAAGGAGATGAGGGTGTTGTGGGACGAGCAGCCGCCCAGCACCCGGGCCCGGCTGTGCCGGATGTGCGAGTTGCCGCGGGGCTGTTCGGTGGTCGGGTAGTCGTAGTCGAGTTCACCGCCGAGCAGGCCCATCCAGCGGCGCAGCGTCAGCACGTCGTCGCGGCCGACGTCGCTGGGGCCGCCCTCGATGACGGCGACGGTCACGTCCGGGTTCTCCGTAAGCCGCGAGGCGATGACGGAACCGGCTGTTCCGCCGCCGATGACGACGTAGTCGAATTCGTGGGTGTGATCGGGCATCGGGTGGTTACTCCTGGGGGGTGGGAGGAAGTTCAGGGTGCGGAAAGCGGTTCGCCGGCGGGGCTGGTGGGGGCTCAGCCGGCGAACCAGCGCACCGGCTTCGGCGCCAGGTTCTGGTAGACGTGCTTGGTCTCGCGGTACTCGGCGAGGCCGGCGGGGCCGAGTTCACGCCCGGTGCCGCTCCTGCCGAAGCCGCCCCACTCCGCCTGCGGCAGGTAGGGGTGGAAGTCGTTGATCCAGACGGTGCCGTGGCGCAGCCGCCCCGCCACGCGCCGGGCGCGGCCCGCGTCGGCGGTCCAGACGGCGCCCGCGAGGCCGTACTCGGTGTCGTTGGCGAGGAACACCGCCTCGTCCTCGGTGCGGAAGGTCTCGACGGTGAGGACCGGGCCGAAGACCTCCTCGCGTACGACGCGCATCTCGCGGTGGCAGGCGTCGAGCACGGTCGGCTCGTAGAAGTAGCCGCTCTCCGGACGGGTCTCGGACGGCTCGGGGCGCTTGCCGCCGCAGCGGAGCACCGCGCCCTCCTCGAGGGCGGAGGCGACGTACGACTCGACCTTGGCGCGCTGCTGCGCGGAGACGAGCGGGCCGCACTCGACGCCGTCCTCGGTGCCCCGGCCGAGCCTGATCCGCTGGGCGCGGCGGGCGAGTTCGGTGACGAAGCGCTCCCGGACGGACTCCTCGACGATCAGCCGGCCGCCCGCCGAGCAGACCTGGCCGCTGTGGATGAAGGCGGCGTTGAGGGCCTGGTCGACGGCGGTGTCGAAGCCCTCCTCGGTGGCGCAGGCGTCGGCGAAGACCACGTTGGGGTTCTTGCCGCCGAGTTCGAGGGCGACCTTCTTGACGGTGGGGGCGGCGGCCTGGGCGACCTTGGTGCCGCTGACCAGGCCGCCGGTGAAGGAGACCAGGTCGACGTCGGGGTGCTCGGCGAGCCGGGCGCCCACGGTGTGGCCGGGGCCGGTGACCAGGTTGGCGACGCCGTCGGGCAGACCGGCCTCGCGGAGCAGGTCGATCAGCGCGATGGTCGTCATCGGGGTGATCTCGCTGGGCTTGACGACGAAGGTGTTGCCGGCCGCGAGCGCGGGGGCGATCTTCCAGCTCGCCTGGAGCAGCGGGTAGTTCCAGGGGGTGATCAGCGCGCAGACGCCGACCGGCTCGTGGACCACGACGCTGTGGACGTCGGGTGAGCCCGCGTCGACCACCCGGCCGGGGGCCTCGCCCGCGACCAGGTCGGCGAAGTAGCGGAAGGCGTCGGCGACGCAGTCGATGTCGACGCGGCCCTCCTCGACGGTCTTGCCCGCGTCCCGGCTCTCCAGCAGGCCGAGTTCCTCGCGGTCGCGCACGAGGAGGCCGGCGACGCGGCGCAGCAGCGCGGCGCGCTCGGCGACCGGCGTGCTCGGCCACGGCCCGTGGTCGAACGCCTGCCGGGCGGCGGCCACCGCCCGTTCCGCGTCCTTCTCGTCGCCCTCCGCGACCAGGGCGAACCGCCGGGCGTCCGCGGGGTCGAGGATCTCGCGCGTCGCGCCGGAGGCCGCCGTGGACCATTCCCCTCCCGCGTGAATGGTCGCCTGGTCCTGTCGTTCCGTTCTGTCCGCCATGATCGGTATTGCCTTCCGTTCCTGTTCGGTGCCCGTGTGTCACGCAGGCGGCGTGCTCAGGGACCGTCGCCGCCTGCCCACGACCCCGGGCATGCATGCCGAATCAGTGGCCCACAGTGCGCGGCGTCACTGAAAATTCGTGCGAAAACGGACAGAAACGGGTTATCTACGGCGCGGCGCTCAGTCCATCGGTGCGTCACAGCCCGTGTCGGGCGGGCAGAACCCGCTCAGGGCGGTGTCGAGCAGCCTCAGCTCGTCGGCGCCGCCGTTCTTGTCGGGGCCGTAGGCGGCGACGGCGTAGATCCGTCCGTCGACGGCCATGAAGCGCTCGTCGTAGACGTGCCAGCGGCCGACGTCCGGCTCGTTCCTGATGCTGTCGGCCACGTACTCCATGCGCGAGCCGACGAAGTCGCCCTCGTCGAGATTCAGCAGGGCGAGCTTCTTGAACCCCGGCGGCTTGGCGGTCTGGCCGGACAGGTACGTCGCGAACGACTCGTCCGGGGACGCCTCCGCCACCTGGTAGATCTGCAGCCGGTGCTCGCGGTCCGGACTGCGGTAGTTGACGATCCTGATGCCGTAGGAGGAGGGAAGCGAGGAGCGCGACCAGCCCTTGGGCCGTGCGATCCGGAAGCCCTCGGCGTCGTCGTAGGACTCCCAGTCCGCGGGCAGCGGGCTCGCCGAGGCGGAGGGCGTGGTCTCCTCCGGCGAGGGGGACGCGGAGCCGGACGGGTCGCCGGACGGCGCCGGTGAGTCCGTGACCGCGGAGGCGCTCGGCGAGCCGGCCGCCGGTGCGGGCCGGTCGTGATCATCCGACCCGACCACGAGGGTGAGGACGAGGCTCGTGGCGACGCCGACCACGGCGGCGCCCACGACGACGGCCCAGACCGTCCTGCGGCTGGGCCCGCCGGTGCGCGCCTGCGCCGGCCCGGGCGGCACGGTCGGCACGGGCCATTCGGGCGAGGACCAGCCCGCACCGCCGCCACCCGTTTCGAGGCCGCCCGGTCCGCCCGGCGGGCCGGCGGAGGCGCCCGGCCAGGACCCGTGCGGGGCGCCGGACGGGTCCGGCCACGGCGCCGGCGGTGCGGCCGGCGCCTGCTCGGGCGCCGCGGGCGCGAACGGCGCCGACGGCATCGGAGGGACGGAGTCCGGCGGGACGGGGTCGGGCGGGACGGACCCGCCCTCGGCGGCCGTCCGCGGTCCGGCCGGCGGCCACCCGGGCGCCCGGTCCGGCATGGCCGGCGGCGGCGGTGTCACCGGTGCGCCGGCCTGACCTCCCTCGCTGTCCTCCCAGCGCTGGGTCTCCTCGTTCCAGTACCGCGCTCCCCCGCTCATGGCGTCCGCCTCACAGCCCCACCAGGCCGGCCAGCGTGCCCGCCGAGGCGAGCAGGCCGACCAGCGCCTGGGAGTCGTCGAGCAGCCGGCGCAGGCGCTCGCGCCGGGAGGGGGCGGCCTGGCCGGTGCGGGTGATCTCGTCCTCCGTGTCCGCGAGGGCGGCGTCGAGTTCCGCCGTCCGCTCGTCGGCCCGCACCCGTGCCAGGTCGGCGCGCAGTTCCCGCACGGCGAGCAGCAGCTCCTCGGCCGCCGCGTCGCGCGGCGCGGCCGTGCCGTGGTGGCTCTCGGCGTGCGCGTGGTCGCCGATGGCGAAGGTGCTGTGCGAGACGTCGCCGATGCTGACCCCCGGCTCATTCGTCGCCATGTGCGTCGGCTCCCTTCCGCGGCTCGCCGCCGCCGTTGGTGGAGGAGGCGGAGGAGTTGTCGCCGACGGCGAAGGTGCTGCCCTCGACGCGGCCGATGTGCACGCCCCCGTTGCTGATGTTGTTGATCTGCTGGACGAACTCGCCGGTCTGGTAGCCGGCTTCGGCGAGCGCGGCGCGCACGCCGTTCGCCACCCGGTCCTGGATGCTCTTCAGGTAGCGGGAGGCGTCCATCTCCTGGAACTGCGAACCGGCGTCGGCCGAGCCCAGCTCCCGGACGGACAGTGCGGGACCGTCCGGCAGCGCGTTCGCGTACCCGCCGGTGAGCAGCCGCCAGCCGTACGCCACCGCCCTGCCGAGGACGATCAGGGACCGGGCCGGCGAGACCGGCACCCGGGCGACGGCCCAGACCGCCTTGCCCAGTGCGCTGTTGTGCCGGTACCGGTGGGCGGCGCGGTCGGCCTCCTTGAAGAGCGGGCGCACCGGCTGCAGCACGTGCGGCGCGATCTCCAGCATGAGCATGCGGCCCTGGGTGTGGACGCGCACGAAGACGGTGACGACCAGCTCCTCCTCCCAGCCGCCGACGCGGATGCGCAGGAAGTGCCGGCGCTTCTCGGCGCCCTCCTCGACCGCGTGCGCCCGGTGCTGCTCGAAGGCCTGCTGCTGGTACGGCGCGTCGTCGCGGCGCAGCAGACCCTCGGCGGGCAGGAACACGCACTCGTCGATCTCCAGCCAGCGCAGCCGGTCGCGCACCCCGGGCCCCGCGTACTCGGCGGGCAGCCGGAGCCGCTCCACCAGCGGCCGGATCTTCTCCAGCACCAGCCGGTTGCTGATCGGCTGCTGCCGCTTCTTCAGCGCGTCGGGCTTCAGCTCGACGGCCAGCACCCAGTCCTGCTGCGCCTGCCCGGCCCCGCAGAACGGGCGCGCCTCGTGGTACATGATCAGCGGCGCGTGCTGTTCCGTGCGGATGCGGTGCCTGAGCCACTGGAAGCGCCGGTTCTCGCCCTGTTCGGCGGGGTCGTCGGCGGCGTCGGGGAAGCGCTGCGGGGACAGCTCGCCGGCCAGGACGCGCGCGAACTGGCCCCGCTGACCCGCCAGGCACACCGCGACGAGGGCGAGGACCACCAGGGCGGCCCAGGCCTGCCAGGGCTTGAAGTGGGTCCCGGCGTCGCCGGAGCCGGGCAGGAAGACGTCGCTCAGGCCGGGCGAGTCGGAGGTCCCGTACGAGTCGTACGGGTCGTACGAACTCCCGTAGGAACCGGACGACGGGCCGTCGTCCCCGCCGGCGAACGCGGCGATCACCGTGAACACCGCCATCACCGCGAGCAGGATGCGGCCCCACCAGCGGAAGAAGAAGGCCGGCACCGTCCGGTACAGCGGGGCCACCGGCGCGCGGCCCCGGATCCAGACACCGATCGCGAGGTACAGGCTGGGCAGCACGTAGAGGGCCAGCAGGCCCTGGGTCAGCACCGCTCCCAGCAGCCACAGGCCGAAGATCGCCCCGGCCCACTGGAGCTCCTGCCTGCGGGCGCGCAGGGCGTGCGCGAGGACGCGGGCGGCGTCGAGACCGAGCGAGGGCGCCACGAACCGCTGCTCGTTGAGGTGCAGTTCGTCGATCACCCGGTCCCGGTAACCGGGGTCCAGGTACGTGCCCGCGCACAGCAGCCGGGTGGCCTCGCTGGCGTGCGGAGGGGTGGACGGCGCTGCGGAAGGCGCCGTCGCAGGCGTCGGCTGCGGTTGCTGCGGCACGGATGCGGTGTTCACGCGATTCCCCCGAGGCGTGGTAAGTCACTCCGTGAAGAGATGAGTTGACGAGCCATCAGCATAGGGCAACGGTGTGACACCGGCCCGGGTTCGCGTACGCACGCGAGCGGCCCCGCTCCGGAGAACCGGAGCGGGGCCGCTCGGGTGCACGGCGTCGCCGCCGCGGTCGTGCTCAGATGAGGCCGAGACCGCGGACCGCCTCGCGCTCCTCCTCGAGCTCCTTGACGGAGGCGTCGATGCGGGCGCGGGAGAACTCGTTGATGTCCAGGCCCTGGACGATCTCGTACTTGCCGTCCTTGGTGGTGACCGGGAAGGAGGAGATCAGGCCCTCCGGGACGCCGTAGGAGCCGTCCGACGGGATGCCCATGGAGGTCCAGTCGCCCTCGGCGGTGCCGTTGACCCACGTGTGCACGTGGTCGATGGCGGCGTTGGCGGCGGAGGCGGCGGACGAGGCGCCACGGGCCTCGATGATCGCGGCGCCGCGCTTGGCGACGGTCGGGATGAAGTCCTCGGCCAGCCACTTCTCGTCGTTCACGACCTCGGCGGCGTTCTTGCCGGCGACCGTGGCGTGGAAGATGTCCGGGTACTGGGTGGCGGAGTGGTTGCCCCAGATCGTCAGGCGCTTGATGTCGGCGACCGTCGAGCCCGTCTTCTTCGCGAGCTGGGTCAGCGCGCGGTTGTGGTCGAGGCGGGTCATCGCGGTGAAGCGCTCGGCCGGTACGTCCGGCGCGGCGGCCTGGGCGATCAGCGCGTTGGTGTTGGCCGGGTTGCCGACGACCAGGACCTTGATGTCGTCCGCGGCGTGGTCGTTGATGGCCTTGCCCTGCGGCTTGAAGATGCCGCCGTTGGCCTCCAGCAGGTCGCCGCGCTCCATGCCCTTGGTGCGGGGGCGGGCGCCGACGAGCAGGGCCACGTTCGCGCCGTCGAAGGCGACGTTCGGGTCGTCGCTGATCTCGATGCCCTGAAGGAGCGGGAAGGCGCAGTCGTCCAGCTCCATGGCCGTGCCCTCGGCGGCCTTCAGCGCGGGCGTGATCTCCAGGAGGCGCAGCTTGACCGGCACGTCCGCGCCGAGCAGCTGGCCGGAGGCGATGCGGAAGAGCAGGGCGTAACCGATCTGGCCGGCCGCGCCGGTGACGGTGACGTTCACGGGAGTGCGGGTCATGGCGTTCTCCGTATGACAGCTGGCGGTGGGGCGGCACGGCCCCGGATGATCGATCTCTTGGCGTCAAGAGAATCCAGCGGTCAGGCTATCGCGCATCCGCCATGCGAGACGTCCGGGGCCCTGTGGCCCAGCCCACAAGTCGTGCTGCCGGGTCGCAGGGGCGGTCACGGGGGCACGGAGGAGGCGGCCGCCCGTCCGGGGGAAGGGGACGGGGACGGCCGCCGGGGGGACCGGACTGCCGGACTCCCGTGGGGGTACGGATCGCGTTCCCGGCATGCCGGGGCCCATGCGTCCCGCCCCGGAAATCCACCCGAACGGGTCCTTCCGCTTGCGCCTCGCCCGCCGGTCCGTCCCGTTGCCGCCCCGCCCGCCGGTCCGCCCCGTCGCCGGCCTCCCGCCGGTCCGCCCCGTTGCCGCCCCGGCCGCCGGTCCGCCCCGGCGCCGGCCTCCTGCCGGTCCGCCGCTTCCGTCGGTCTGCCGGTACGCCCCTCCCGTCGCCCCGGTCCGCCAGTGCTGCCGGTGCGCCGTCCCGCGGCCGCTACTTCGTGCAGCCCGTCTGCCCGGAGGCGAGGGTCGCGCAGGCCTCGGCCTCGGCCGCGTCCTTCACGGCGACCATCGGCGTGTAGGCGATGGTGTCCCCGGCGGTGGTGATGTCGCCCTTCTGGCGCGCCTTGCCGGCCGAGACCTGGACCTGGTCGCCCTGGACGCCGCCGGTTATCCGCCCCCAGGCGGCGCCGCAGGTCCGGCTGTAGCGGACCTCCAGGGTGGTGGCGCCGACGGTGGCCGTCTTCGCGGTGGTCACCAGGCTGCCGCTGCAGCCCATCGCCTCCGCGTCCTTGCCGGTGCAGGCGGAGCCGGCGCACTTCACCCCGGCGGGCAGGCCGGGGCTGGTGCTGACGGCCGGGGAGGGCCGCTTCGTCGCGCCCTCGGCCTTGCCGCCGCCCCGGTGCGTGTACAGGAAGACGGCCGCGACGACGAGGAGGAGGGCGCCGGCGCCCGCGAGGAACACCGTCAGCCGCCGTCTGCCGCCCGCTCCCGTGGCGGGACGGCCGTCGGCGGGGCCCGGCGGCCGCTGCCCGCCGTACGGGGGCGGCGCGACCGGCTGGTGGCCCGCGCCGTCCGGCAGGGTCACCGGACGCGTACCCGGGCGTGTACCCGGGCGGGTACCCGGGCGGCCGCTCGCCCGTGACGGGCCCTCATAGCCCGCCAGACCCCAGGAGTTGACCTCGGGGGCCGTGCCACGGGCCGCCCGCTCGCGGTCCTCGGCGTCGGACGCCGTCGGCTGGGTCGGAACCCGCGGCGGAGCGCCGGCGGGATCGGTTGCGGCACCCGGGGCCGCGCCGGCCCCGGCGCCCCGGTGGGCCGTCCGCGTGCCGCCCGACGCCCGGGCCTCCGCCTCGGCCCCGCCGAACTCCCCCAGTGCGGCGCGGGCCTGGGAGATACGAATCTGCTCCATGGTCCGGTCGTGCCGCATCTCCGCACGGCTCCAGGCCCGCTCGGCCAGCTCCCACATGGTGGTGAGGTGGACCGGGTTGGTTCCGGTGACCTCGGCGAGCGCCACGATCGCGCCCTTGGGAGCGAGCAGCCGGCCGCCCAGGTAGCGCTCCCAGGACGTCTTGCTGTAGCCGGTCCGGTCCGCCAGCGCCGCGATGCTCAGGCCGCTGCGGTCCACGAGCGCCCGCAACTGGCTCGTGAACTCCTTGATCTGCGGATCCAGCTCGTCCGGCAAGGCTTTCCATCGAGGCATCGTGCTTCCCCCTCTTCCCCCCGGTTGGTGCTGTTGGTTCCCCGCGCCGTTCCCGCGCGTGGCCCTCGCGCCGTCCGGTCCGTTCCCGGCGCGACATCGTTCTGGCCTACCCACAGGGATGCGCCGACCAAGGATCCCAGTTCCCGGAGCGGGGGCGCACGGGAGCACCGGGTTCACCGGCCGCGCACCCGCCTCCACGGAGCCTTCGTAACGTAGCGCCGATTCACCGGGTCAGCGACACGGCTCGCACACATGTGGCAGTGCGCCGACACCGTAGCGGAACGGTCACTTCCGTGCCACAGCGCGCGGACAGCCGTTGAACTGGCCCTTCACGTCAGGGAAGGCTTACGTCCCGACGGCGGTCCGTCCTTGCTCGGGGGAGGGGACGGGCCGCCGTCGCACGGCGCCGGCCGCCGGGCGGCCCGTCAGGGGCCGCGCCGGTGGCGCTACTTGGTCAGCGTGAAGTGCAGTACGTCCTTCAGGAACGGAATGCTCAGCCAGGGGTTGGGCTGGACCGTCATCGCCAGCAGCACGATCGCGAGGCCCAGGACGCCGTAGGTGACGATGTCCGTGAACCGCGAGCGGACCGCGAGCATGCCGACGCCCGGCAGCGCCCAGCGCAGGGCCGCGCCGCCCAGCAGGGCGACGCCGATCAGCAGGGTGCCGTAGCGGAACACGTCGAGCGCGGTCAGCAGCAGGCCGAGCGCGACGGCGGACAGCACGACGAGCACCGGCCACTGCCGGGCGGGCGCCGGGGCGTCACCGGGGGCGGCCCGGCCGCCGCCCTCGGGGCGCGCGGTGTCCCGCGTGAACAGCGGGAAGCGGCGCGTCACGCGCCGCGGGCGCCCCTGGGCGTCGGGGGCGCTGATCGCGTCGCGGACCGTCGGCTGCCCGGTCACCGTACGGTCGTCCTCAGCCGGCACTGCGCTCCGCCGCCTCGACCACGTTGACCAGCAGCTGCGCCCGGGTCATCGGACCCACACCGCCGGGGTTCGGGGAGATCCAGGCGGCCACGCCGGTCACGTCCGGGTGCACGTCGCCGACGATCTTGCCCTCCGCGTTGCGGGAGACGCCGACGTCCAGCACGGCCGCGCCCGGCTTGACGTCCTCGGCGCGGATCAGGTGCGGGAAGCCGGCCGCCGCGATGATGATGTCGGCCCGCCTGAGGTGGGCGGACAGGTCACGGGTGCCGGTGTGGCACTGGGTCACGGTGGCGTTCTCGCTGCGGCGGGTGAGCAGCAGCGGCATCGGGCGGCCGATGGTCACGCCGCGGCCGACGACCACGACCTCGGCGCCCTTGATCTCGACGCCGTGGGCCCGCAGCAGGGTGATGATGCCGTTGGGGGTGCAGGGCAGCGGAGCCGGCTCGTTCAGCACCAGGCGGCCGAGGTTCATCGGGTGCAGGCCGTCGGCGTCCTTGGCCGGGTCCATCAGCTCCAGGACGCGGTTCTCGTCGATGCCCTTGGGCAGCGGGAGCTGCACGATGTAACCGGTGCAGGCCGGGTCCTCGTTCAGCTCCCGGACGACCGCCTCGATCTCCTCCTGGGTGGCCGTGGCGGGCAGCTCGCGCTGGATGGAGGCGATGCCGACCTGGGCGCAGTCGCGGTGCTTGCCGGCGACGTACTTCTGGCTGCCGGGGTCCTCCCCGACCAGGATCGTGCCGAGGCCGGGCGTGACGCCCCGCTCCTTCAGCGCCGCCACGCGGGCGGTCAGATCGGACTTGATCGCGGCTGCGGTGGCCTTGCCATCGAGAATCTGGGCGGTCATGCACCCATCCTCGCGGATGACCGGCTCCCGGTTCCAATCCGGGTCCCCCGCCGTCCGGCACCTGGGACGGCCCCGGCGGCGGCCGCGGATGTCCGGACATGATCGACGATGTTGCACTTGCACAACGCATCGCGAATCCGGCTGGACAAGAACTCGCCTCCGCGACGACGATGAACGGCGCAGTATCGCGGTCCGGTTGGGGGGCAAACCGCTCAGATCCTGACGTACCTCCGTTCCTTCCGCGTCGTCCCCGCAGATCCAACGGAGGAAATCCGCCATGAGTTTCGGCTCGCCCAACAACCCCTATGGTCAGCCGCAGGACCCGCAGCAGGGCTACGGGCACCCGCAGCAGCCGGGCTACCCGCAGGCTCCTCAGGGCGTCCCTCCGCAGCAGGGCTATGGCTACCCGCAGCAGCCGGGCTACCCCCAGGCCCCGCAGGGCGTGCCCCCGCAGGGCTACGGCTACCCCCAGCAGCCGGGTTACCCGGGCTACCCGCAGCAGGGCGGCTACGGGATGCAGCCGCAGTACGCGAACTGGGGCCAGCGGTTCCTCAGCAAGCTGATCGACATGATCATCTACATGGTCGCCTACGTCCCCCTCGCCGTCATCGGCGCCAAGGCGGGTGCCCCGGTGCTGACACTGGTCGGCTTCCTGCTCGGTATCGGCGTCCTCGTCTGGCAGGTGATCCAGGAGGGCAAGACCGGCCAGACCGTCGGCAAGAAGGCCCTGGGCATCCGCACGCTCAAGGAGGACACCGGCCAGCCGCTCGGCGGCGGCATGGCGTTCGTGCGTCAGCTCGCCCACATCATCGACGGCCTGCCCTGCTACCTCGGTTACCTCTGGCCCGCGTGGGACTCCAAGCGCCAGACGTTCGCCGACAAGATCTGCGGCTCGATCGTGATCCGCAACCCGTGAGCTGAGCGCCCGCAACGCCAAGCGGCCTCCGGCCCCCACGAAGGGGGCCGGAGGCCGCTTCTCGTGGCCCCGCGGGGCTCAGTGGAAGAAGTGGCGCGTACCGGTGAAGTACATGGTCACGCCCGCCTTCTTGGCGGCCTCCACGACCTGCTCGTCAC
Source organism: Streptomyces sp. NPDC038135 (assembly GCF_055601245.1). Classification (NCBI taxonomy): domain Bacteria; kingdom Bacillati; phylum Actinomycetota; class Actinomycetes; order Kitasatosporales; family Streptomycetaceae; genus Streptomyces; species Streptomyces sp. NPDC038135. The sequence continues at coordinate 580,471 of NZ_JBVJXS010000001.1, forward strand.
GGATCGAGCCGCCCGGCTGGACGATCGCCCGGACACCGGCGCCGATGAGGATCTCGGGCCCGTCGGGGAAGGGGAAGAAGGCGTCGGAGGCCGCGAAGGCGCCGCGGGCCCGCTCCTCGCCGGCCCGCTCGACGGCCAGCTTGCAGGAGTCGACGCGGTTGACCTGGCCCATGCCGACGCCGACCGAGGCGCCGTCCTTGGCGAGCAGGATCGCGTTGGACTTCACCGCGCGGCAGGCCTTCCAGGCGAAGGCGAGCTCGGCCAGCTCGGCCTCGCTCAGGGCCTCGCCGCTGGCGAGCGTCCAGTTGGCCGGGTCGTCGCCCTCGGCCTGCAGCCGGTCGGTCACCTGCAGCAGCACGCCGCCGTCGACCGCCTTGACCTCGACCGGGTCGGCCGGGCCGTTCGGGGCCTTCAGGACCCGGATGTTCTTCTTCTTGGCGAGGGCCTCCAGGGCCCCTTCCTCGTAGCCGGGCGCCACGATGACCTCGGTGAAGATCTCCGCGACCTGCTCGGCCATCTCCTTGCTGACCGGCCGGTTCACGGCGATGACGCCGCCGTACGCGGAGACCGGGTCGCAGGCGTGCGCCTTGCGGTGCGCCTCGGCGACGTCCGCGCCGACCGCGATGCCGCAGGGGTTGGCGTGCTTGATGATCGCGACGCAGGGCTCGTCGTGGTCGTACGCGGCACGGCGCGCGGCGTCCGTGTCCGTGTAGTTGTTGTACGACATCTCCTTGCCGTGGAGCTGCTCGGCCTGCGCCAGCCCGGCGCCGCCGGCCTCGACGTAGAGGGCGGCCGGCTGGTGCGGGTTCTCGCCGTAGCGCAGGGTGTGCGCGCGCTCCCAGGTGGCGCCGAGGAAGTCGGGGAACGACGACTCGTCGACGGGGGCGTAGGAGGACGCGAACCAGGAGGCGACGGCCACGTCGTAGGCGGCCGTGTGCTGGAAGGCCTCGGCGGCGAGCCGCTTGCGGGTGGCGAGGTCGAAGCCGCCGGCCGACGCGGCGGCGAGCACGTCGGCGTACCGCTCCGGGCTGGTCACCACGGCCACCGACGGGTGGTTCTTGGCGGCGGCGCGGACCATCGACGGGCCGCCGATGTCGATCTGCTCCACGCACTCGTCGTCCGAGGCGCCGGAGGCGACGGTCTCGCGGAACGGGTAGAGGTTGACGACGACCAGGTCGAACGGCTCCACGCCCAGCTCGGCGAGCTGCTCGCGGTGGCTGTCGAGCCGCAGGTCGGCGAGGATGCCCGCGTGCACCTTGGGGTGCAGCGTCTTGACCCTGCCGTCCAGGCACTCGGGGAAGCCGGTCAGCTCCTCGACCTTGGTGACGGGGACGCCGGCGGCGGCGATACGGCCGGCCGTGGAGCCGGTGGAGACCAGCTCGACACCGGCCTCGTGCAGGCCGCGCGCGAGGTCTTCCAGGCCGGTCTTGTCGTAGACGCTGACGAGCGCCCGGCGAATGGGCCGCTTGGTGCTCTCGGCGGTGGCGGTCACTGGATAACTACCTTTCGTCCCTCAATGCGATAGCCGTTGCGGGCGAGCCGCCCCACGACCTCGACGAGCAGCCTTCGCTCGACTTCCTTGATGCGCTCGTGCAGCGCGCTCTCGTCGTCCTCGTCCCGGACCTCGACCACGCCCTGGGCGATGATCGGCCCGGTGTCGACGCCGTCGTCGACGAAGTGGACGGTGCAGCCGGTGACCCTGGCGCCGTACGCGAGCGCGTCGCGCACGCCGTGGGCCCCGGGAAAACTGGGCAGCAGGGCCGGGTGGGTGTTGACGAACCGCCCGCCGAACCGCGCCAGGAACTCCTTGCCGACGATCTTCATGAAGCCGGCGGAGATCACGAGGTCGGGCCGGTGCGCGGTCACGGCCTCGGCGAGGGCCGCGTCCCACTCCTCCCTGGTCGCGTGGTCGCCCACGCGGCACACGAAGGTCGGCAGTCCGGCCCGCTCGGCGCGGGCGAGCCCCTCGACGCCGCCGCGGTCGGCCCCGACGGCGACGATCCGCGCGCCGTACTCCTCGGCTCCGGTGCGCTCGATCTCGTCCAGGAGCGCCTGGAGATTGGTGCCGGATCCGGAGACCAGCACGACGAGGCGCTTGACCGCTCGGCCAGCGGGGGTGGCGGCCACGGCGGGGCCCTTTCTCGGTGAGCGACATGTCCGGCCGGCGCTTTGTGCGTTCGCACCAATGCTTCGCGCCCCGGGATACGGGGAAGTCTACGAAGCGGCCGACCGCCAGCAACGATACCGGCACTCCGGAAGGCCCCCTCGGGACGGGGGCGGGGCCGGAAGGTAGCGTTCGGAGGGAATCACGAAGGAGCAGCCCCGGGAACGCGGTCGCCGTGCGGTGCGTTCACGGGGTGGAAGCTCAACGCGGACAACCGCGCTCACCTAGGGGAAGACGCTCTTTTGATGCCCGATCGCAGCCTGCGACTCCTCACGTTCCCGCCGCTCCGGGCCCAGCGAGGCGAGCGTGCCGGCGTGCTGCTCCGGGAGCGGCCGGCCTCGCCGCCCGAGGCGCCGTCGGGCGGCAAGGACGGCGAGGAGCAGGGCGGCGAGCGGCAGGACGACAACCCGTTCGCGCCGCCGCCGGAAGGCGCCCCGGACCAGCCGTGGCGGCCCCGCCACCCGGAGGGTTCCTCGGGTTCGCAGGGCGACTCCCGGTGGGGCAGCCAGTGGAGCGACCGCCAGCCCGGCCGCTCCCCCGGCGGCTTCGGCGAGCGCCCCGGCAGCCGCCCCGAGGGCCCCGGACCGGGCGGCCCGACCGGCCCCGGCATGCGCTGGGACCCGACGGACCCGGCCCAGCGCCGTGCGCGCTACGCCCTGCTGTCCGGCATGTGGGCCGTCTTCTTCGCCCTGTTCAGCTGGCCGTACGTGGCGCTCCTGCTGGGCGCCCTGGCCTTGTACTGGGGCATCAGCGCCCTGCGCGCCAAGCCCCGCAACCCCGGCCCGGACGCCCCCGCCCCCGCGGCCGGCGCCCGCCCGCAGACCACTGCGGCGATCAGCGGCCTGGTCACGGCCGGCCTGGCCCTGCTGCTGGTGGCCATGACCTTCACGGTCCAGCTCGTCTACAGCGACTACTACACCTGCGTCAGCGACGCCCTGACCCACCAGGCCAAGCAGTCCTGCGAGCAGCACCTGCCGAAGGAGCTGCGCGGGGTCCTCGGGGTCGGGGACGGCTGAGGTCTCGTACGTCCGGGTCGGTGACCCGGGGCCCACGGAGCGAGGCGGCTCGGCGCCTGTGCCTACGACGAAGCCGACTCGCCCTTCTCTGCGCGGGAGTCGGCTGGAGCCGCTTCGCCGGTGGGGCGGGGCTCGTCCGGCGGCGGGGAAGTCGGGGTCGGCCCTTCCGAGGGTGCGGCGGTCTGCGCCGATGGCGGGACTTGGTCCTTGTCCTGGGCGGGTGCGGCTTCGGTGGGCCGGGCCCCGTCCGTCGCCGTGGGCAGGGGCTGCTGCGTGGATGACTCGGCGGCCGGCGCCGGTGAACGGCCGGGGCCGTCGTCCTGCGCTGGTGGCTCGGCGGGTGTCGGGCCTCCGGTGTCCGTCGCCGGCGCCAGGGGCGGCCACTGCCGCGGGGGCTTGGCGGCCGCGCGCAGGGCTTCCCAGCGCGACGCCCGGGAGAGGTCGTCGTTCTGCCAGGCCGGCGGGTACGGGTCGTCGGTGGGCAGGAAGTCGTAGAGCTCGTCCTCCAGCCGCCCCCCGCCCGGCGCCTTCGCCGTCCGCGCCGCCTTCCCGGTCTTCGGCTGCTTGGGCGTCGCACCCCCGGCCGGCTCCTCGGTGGTGTTCCCGGGTGCGGCCCGCCCGGCCCCCGTGTCCTTCGCCGCCCGCCCGGCCGGCTCGGTGTCCCCCGCCCGGCCCCGCCACAGCCGCCAGGCCCGTGAGATCAGCGCGACCGGCAGACCGGTCGTCATGACCCACACCGCGGCCACCGGACCGCCCTGCCACCACACCGGGCCGAAGTCGGCCAGCGCGGCCGCGCCCAGGCGGCCTCCGGACAGCGCGGCGAGGAGCGCCACGGCCGCTCCGCACAGCAGCGCCGCCACGACCAGCGCCCCCGCCGTCCGCAGCGCGGACCAGGGCGCCGCCCGCCGCTCGGCACCCTCCCGTCGGCGCAGGCCGGCGGCCGCCCGCGCCAGGAACCAGGCCACCGTCACCCCGGCCGCCACCGGCACCAGGCCCGCGCCCCAGTTCAACCGGGTCCCGGGGCCCGCGTCCGGCACCGCAGCGAGCAGCGGGAACGGCGGCAGGAGCGGGGCGGGGTCGGAGGCGAGGGGGTGCACCAGGTGCCCGGCGCCGAGGACGAAGCCGGGGCCGAGGGCGTAGGACGCCGACCACACCGCCGCGTTCGGGATCAGCGCGATGCCGAGCAGCAGGACCGCGAAGCGGCCGGTCCAGCCCGACGTGAGCTGCAGGAACGACGCGCGCGCCACATCGCCGTGCAGCACCAGCGACACCCCGAGCAGCAGCGCCCCGCCGCCGACCAGCACCGCGGTCCCGGCCGCGGCGGCCCGTACCGCCGCGTCCAGCCGGGCCCACGCGTCCGCCCCGGTCAGCAGCCGTCGTACCGGCCCGGGCAACAGGGGCAGCAGGGCGCGCAGGGGCCCGCGCGGGCAGCCGTGCGCCGTCCACACCCCGACGGCCGCGGGCACGGCGGCGACCAGCGGCAGGCACACCGTCACCCAGCCCCACTGGGGCCGCAGTGCGCCGCCGGAGCAGTACAGCGCTGCGGCGGCGCCGACGCCGAGGTAGCCGAGGACCACGCCCGTCCACGCCGTGCGCGCCGGGACGGGAGGCGGGCCGTCGGGCTCGGGCGAAGCGTCCGTGGCGTCCCGCGCGGCCCGGTAGACCAGCCACACCGGGAGCGCGAGGAGCAGCAGCGGGGACACGCCCACCGGCTGGGGCGCGCCGGACAGCGTGTCGGTGCGGACCAGTTCGACGCCGTGGCCGAGCAGCCAGAGCGCGGCGGCCACGTGCAGCGCGCCGTCGGGTCCGCTGTCGGGGTACGGCGAGCTGATCCACAGCGCCAGCACGAGGACGGCGAGCGAGCCGAGCCCGAGCGCGGCGGCGACCGCGCCGCCCAGCAGGCCGGCGCCCAGTCCGGGCGATCGGTCGCGCATTCCGTGCAGCAGGGGCGGCAACGACGGTCGGCGATCGGTCATCAGGGTCACGCCCGCCATGCTCCCAACGACACGCGCTTTCCCGTCGTAACAGCAGAACCTCCGATGTGTCGCTCAATATATGTTTATGTACTTTTTCGGCTGAAGGAGTGTTCTGTGACGGAAAGCCCGGCCAGCCCGTTGCCACCACCGAAGGAACGCCGACGCCTGCGTGAGGCGGCGGCGCTGACACAGGCTCAGGCCGCCGAGCGGATCGGCGTCGGCCGCGCCACGCTCCGCGCCTGGGAGCGTGGCCGCAGCACTCCCGGCGGCCGGGAGGGCGAGGCGTACACCCGCCTGCTGGCCGCCCTCGCCGAACCCGCGGCCGGCCGGAGGGACGCCGACGGGGCGGCGGCACCGCCCGCGCTGACGCCCGATCAGGCCTTCGACGCGCTGTACGCGTTCTGCGCCCCCGCCCTGGTCCGGCAGACCTACCTGCTCACCGGGCGCCGCGAGCTGGCCCGGGAGGCCGTGGAGCACGCCTTCCAGGTCGCCTGGCAGCGCTGGCCGGAAGTGGCCCAGGACCGGGACCCGGCGGGCTGGGTGCGGGCGATGGCCTACGAGTGGGCCCTCTCCCCCTGGCACCGCTTCCGCCCCCGCCACCGCTCCCCCGAGCCCCCGCCGGCCGACCCCGCCGACCGCGCGCTGCTGAACGCCCTGCTCGAACTGCCGCCGTCGTACCGGCGCACCCTCGTGCTGTACGACGGCGTCGGCCTCGACCTGCCCGAGACGGCGGCGGAGACGGAGGCCAGCACGCCCGCCGCGGCCGGCCGGCTGACCCGCGCCCGGGAGGCGGTGGCGGCGCGGGTCCCGCACCTGGCCGACCCCGCCGAACTGCACCGGCGGCTGGTCGAGCTCGCCTCGACGGAACGGCTGCAGCCGCCGAGACCGACGACGGTACGGACGACCGGCGAACGCCGGAACGTGTTCTGGACCCGCGCGGCCATCGCCTTCACGGTCGCGATCATCGGCTCCACGGCGCTGACCCTGCGCACCGCGCCGACCCATTACGAGCCGCCCATCGCCCCGGCCCAGGCGGTGCAGGGGGTGCCGCCGCCCGCCGCGATGGGCCCCCTGTCCCGCGAGGAGCAGGCACTGCGCGACAAGCTCCGCCGCTCGCAGACCAGCGGCCCGCAACGGCTGACGCCCCTGGCCGGGTGACGCCCTCACGCCCGCGGCACGGCGGGCGCGAACGCCGGTAGGCCCGCCCCACACGGGGACGGGCCTACCGGCACTCGGTCAGGAAGCTCAGGCGCTCAGGATCTCCCGGGCCAGCTTCGCCGTCTCGGTCGGCGTCTTGCCGACCTTGACGCCGGCGGCCTCGAGGGCCTCCTTCTTCGCCTGGGCGGTGCCGGACGAACCGGAGACGATGGCGCCGGCGTGGCCCATGGTCTTGCCCTCGGGCGCGGTGAAGCCCGCGACGTAACCGACGACCGGCTTGGTCACGTTCTCCTTGATGAACGCGGCCGCGCGCTCCTCGGCGTCGCCGCCGATCTCGCCGATCATCACGATCAGGTCGGTCTCGGGGTCGTCCTGGAACGCGGCCAGGGCGTCGATGTGGGTGGTGCCGATGATCGGGTCGCCACCGATGCCGACGGCCGTCGAGAAGCCGATGTCACGCAGCTCGTACATCATCTGGTACGTCAGCGTGCCGGACTTCGAGACCAGGCCGATGCGGCCCGGCTTGGTGATGTCGCCCGGGATGATGCCGACGTTCGACTGGCCCGGGGTGATGATGCCGGGGCAGTTCGGGCCGATGATGCGGGTCTTGTTGCCCTTCTTGCCGGCGTACGCCCAGAAGGAGGCCGTGTCGTGCACGGCGATGCCCTCGGTGATCACGACGGCCAGCGGGATCTCGGCGTCGATGGCCTCGACGACCGCGTCCTTGGTGAACTTCTCCGGCACGAAGATGACGGAGACGTTGGCGCCGGTCTTCTCGATGGCCTCCTTGACGGTGCCGAAGACCGGTACCTCGGTGCCGTCGAAGTCCACGGACTGACCCGCCTTGCGCGGGTTCACGCCGCCCACGACGTTGGTGCCGTCACCGAGCATGAGCTTGGTGTGCTTCATGCCGGTGGAGCCGGTCATGCCCTGGACGATGACCTTGCTGTCCTTGTTGAGCCAGATAGCCATGGTGTGTTGTGTCCTCGTCCTGAGTGCTTACTTGGCGGCGTGGGCCAGCTCGGCGGCCTTGTCGGCCGCCCCGTCCATGGTGTCGACGCGCTGCACCAGCGGGTGGTTGGCGTCGGTGAGGATCTGCCGGCCCAGCTCGGCGTTGTTGCCGTCCAGACGGACGACGAGCGGCTTGCTGACGTTCTCGCCGCGGTCCTCGAGGAGCTTCAGGGCCTGCACGATGCCGTTGGCGACCTCGTCGCAGGCGGTGATGCCGCCGAAGACGTTGACGAAGACCGACTTGACGTCGGGGTCGCCGAGGATGATCTCCAGGCCGTTCGCCATCACCTGGGCGGAGGCGCCACCGCCGATGTCCAGGAAGTTGGCGGGCTTGACGTTGCCGTGCTTCTCACCGGCGTACGCGACGACGTCCAGGGTGCTCATGACGAGACCCGCGCCGTTGCCGATGATGCCGACCTCGCCCTCGAGCTTGACGTAGTTGAGGTTCTTCTCCTTGGCGGCGGCCTCGAGCGGGTTGGCCGCGGCCTTGTCGTGGAGCTCCTCGTACTCGGGGTGGCGGAACTCGGCGTTCTCGTCGAGCGACACCTTGCCGTCGAGGGCGATGACCTCGCCGGAGGCGACCTTCGCCAGCGGGTTGACCTCGACGAGGAGGGCGTCCGACTTGATGAAGGTGTCCCACAGCTTGATCAGGACGTTGACGACCTTGTCCGCGACCTCGGCCGGGAACTTGGCGGCCTCGACGATCTCGCGGGCCTTGGCCTCGTCCACGCCGTCGATGGCGTCGATCGCGATCTTGGCGACGGCCTCCGGACGGGTGGCCGCGACCTCCTCGATCTCCATGCCGCCCTCGACGGAGGCGATGGAGAGGAAGGTGCGGTTGGCACGGTCGAGGAGGAAGGAGACGTAGTACTCCTCGACGATCTCCGGAGCGGTCTCGGCGATCATGACCTTGTGGACCGTGTGGCCCTTGATGTCCATGCCGAGGATGTCCGTCGCCCGGGCGACGGCCTCGTCCGCGGAGGCGGCCAGCTTGACGCCACCGGCCTTGCCGCGACCACCGACCTTCACCTGCGCCTTGACGACGGACTTGCCGCCCAGCCGCTCGGTGATCTCGCGCGCCGCCTCAGGCGTGTCGATGACTTCACCGGCCAGCACCGGTACATCGTGCTTGGCGAAGAGGTCCCTCGCCTGGTACTCGAACAGGTCCACGCGCTTCCGTCCCTATCAGTGATCTCGCGGTTCGTTGGATGCGTGGGCGTGCCGCGAAGGGCAACGTGACGTCCGCTGTGTCACAAGGGAAGCGCACACGGTGTCCGAGCGCGCGGCATGTCCGTCTCGCAGGTTATCGCCGCTTGCCGGGGGTCCCTAAATCGAGGGTCACACCTGAGCGGTGATACCTGTCACATGATGCCGGTTTTGCTGGCACCGCGTGCCGAGGATGGAGGGATGTGCGCGGCCTCACCGGGCTGGGGTGAACCCGGTGAGGCCCCCGAACGGGCCGCTGGGGCCCTGGACGGGCGGTCCCCACCCCAATGGGAACCACCCGCCCCGTGCCGCGGAGGGCCGGCCGGACGGGCCGACGGGATTCGGCCGTCCGGGTCCGGTCCGCTCCGCGGAGTCGGTCGCGGGCTTCAGGCCCGCACGCCGTACTGGTCGGTCAGGCCGTGCGCATACCCCGGAGTGACGGTCTCAGCGGCCCGCCCGGCGCCGTCCACGGCGTGGGCGGCCAGCGGCCCGGCGGTGACCCGCGCGGTCCAGCCGAGGTCCTGGGCGAAGGGCCCCACCTGCCGCGTGACGGGCCCGGTCGCGCCGACGACGCCGTCCGCGAACGGCACCGCCTCGCCCGCCACGCCGTACGCCAGCCCGCTCGCACTGCCGCCGACGCCGTCCACGACCGGCCGCACCGTCCCGGTGACCTGGTCCACCACCGGCCGCACGGACCCGGTGACCCCGGCCGCGAACGGCGGCACCTGCCCGGTCACGCCGTGCGCGAGGGCGCCGGCCTGCCCGGTCGCCTCCTGGACTGCCGGCGGCACGGCGCCCACGACACCGGACGCGAAGGGCGCCACGGCACCGGTCACCCCGTACGCGAGCGCCCCCGCGTCCGTGACGGCCTGCCCGGCGACCGGCACGACCCCGTGCACGGCGGCCCCGGCGACCGGCGGCAGCACGGCGTCCCCGGTGTCCTGGACGACCCGGCCGGCCAGCCCCGTGGCGTACGGCGGCACGCCCTCGACGACCCCGCCGGCCACGGGCAGGACGTCGGCCAGGGCGCCGCCGGCGGTGCGGTCCACTCCGGCCACGGCGGACCCGGCGGCACCGCGCACGCCGCCCACCGCGCCCGTGGCGGTCCCGTCGACGCCGTTCACGGCGCCGCCCGTGACGCCGTTCAGGTCGGCCGTGGCGTCCGCGGCGAGTGCGCGCACGTGCGCCGCGGCGTCCGTGGCGGTGCCACCGACGCCCGCGACCGCGTACCCGGCGGTGGGCAGCACACCCGACACGGCGCCCGTCGCGGTGTACTGGACGTCCGTCACCGCGCCCGCGGCGGTGCCGTGCACGCCCTCGACCGCGTGCCCGGCGGCGGGGAGGACACCCGCCACGGCCTGCCCGGCGACCGGCAGCACACCGTGCACGGCGGCGGAGGCCACCGGCGGGACCACGGCGGCGGCCGTCTCGTCCACGACCGGGGCGACAGTGCCCGGAACCGCCCCCACGGTGCCCGTGACCCGCCGCTGGGCGCCGGCGACCGTGCCGGTGACGTGCGCGGGCACGCCGGAGACGGTGTCCCCGGCCCTCAGGCGGGTCTCCGACGCGGTGGTCCGGAGCCCGGTCTGCGCGGCGGCCAGCGCCTCCTCCACCTCGGGGGCGAAGGAGGACAGCGGGCCGAAGAGGTAGTCGATCTCGCCCTGAGGGGCGGGGGCCGAGACGGGGGTGACCACCTCGGCCACCCTGGCGGGCCGGGCGGTGGTGCCGCCGAGGAGCCCGTCGCCCGCCTCCCGCAGGTGCTGGGCGTGCTGCGCGGTCGGCGCGTGCGCCTCGGCCCGGTCCTGTGCGGCGCGGGCGGCCTGCGCGCCCCTGACGGCCTCGTCGCCCCTGATCCGCTTGGCGGCCGGGGTCGTGGTTCCGGCGCGACGGCGGGCCTCGCCGGCGGTGTCCGTGACGGCCCCGGCCGGCTTGCGCGCCTCGGACGCCGTGCCCGCGACGGTGTCGGCGGCCGTGTCCGTCAGCCGGGAGACGGTGCCGGTGACACCGGTGGCGCCGGCGACATCGGTGACGTCGGTGAGGACGCCGTCGACGGTGCCGGTGAGCGCGCCGGTCAGGGTGCCGGTGCTGGTGTCGGTGTCCGGCACGGAGACCGAGGGGGAGGACAGCTCGTCGGCGCTGGCCGCGGCCGAGCCCAGCGCCCAGGCGCCGGTGACACCGGCGGCGATCACTATGGAACGGCGGATGTTCTTGTTCATTGCGTGCGTCAGTCCTTCGGAAACGGCTGGGGGTTTCCGTCCGGGGATCGCCGAGAGATCGGGAGAACACGCCCGGACGGCGGGCAGACCTGCTGCGCCCCGCGCGACAGGTCGGAGGTCGGCCCTTGTGCCTAGCCGGGGAAGAGAGGGATGTCCCGGTGCCGTTCCCGGGTCCCTGGCGCGTCGACGCGCGCGGTGGCGCCGGGCAGCAGCCGCAGGGGCGCCCGGCCGTCGAGGGCGATCGCGTGCGCGTCGCCGTGCCGATAGGCGGTGCCTTCGGCCGCCTGCTTGCCGAGGGCGCCGTCCGGGGCCCCGGGCGGCGTGGGCCGCTGGGCCGGAGCGCCGGCCGGGGCGTGGGCGTGGCGCGCGCGGGTGTGGGCCGGGGCCGTCGGGGCCTGCGCGGTGGCGGACACGGCGTCCGGACCGTAGGCGGCCGCCGACGGGCGTGCGGGGGCCGCGGTGCGGTGCCCGGTGCGCTCGGCGCTTCCGGCGCTTTCGGTGGCGGGCCCGCCGGCCTGTCCGTCGGCCGGTGCCACGCTGCCGTGCCGGTCCGGCCCGGGCACCGGGATGACCGGCACGGGCGGTCGGTGCACGGGCAGCTCGGCTACTCCGGGGAGCTCCGGCACGGGCAGGGCGGATGTCCCGGGCAGTGTCGTGGACCGCGCCTCGTCGAGGGTGCCGGCCGTCTCGCGCACGACGGTGCGCACCGGCGTGACGACGCGATCGGCGACCGCCTCCACCGAGGTGACGGCATGTCCGACGACGGTGCCGCCGGTGACCCCGCGCACGACGCTGACGACCCGTCCGGTGACGGCTCCCGCGTCGGCGGACGGCGCGGTGCGGGACCTCGCGGCAGTGACCGGCGCGGTGGCGGACGCCGCCCCGGCGGCCGGCGCGGTGAGGGACTGGACGGCCGGCGCGGTGTGGGACTTCGTGACGGTGGCCGGCGCGGTGCGGGACTTCGTGACGGTGGCCGGCGCGGTGCGGGGCCTCGCCGTGACGGTCCCGGCCCCGGCGGTCTGCGCGGCCTCGTGCCCGGTCCGCGGCAGTACCGAGCTCACCGGGGTGGTGGGCGTGCCCTCGGCCGCGTGGGCCTGCTCCCCGCAGAGGAAGCCGAGTGCCAGCAATCCGCCGAGCAGCAGCGCCAGTTGGAGCGCACGCCGCCCGGCCGCGGCGCGCAGCGCGCGCACAGCGGTCCCGAACGGAGCTGCTGTCAGGGTCAAGAGGCGAGCTTCCTCGGGTCGGCGTGGAGAAGGCGGCGTAGATCCTCGCACGCACCGCCCGAGGTAGCGCAAGCCCCCTGTTACCAATGAGTAGCCATGTCCCTTTTTCCCTGCCGGGTCAGGCGGTTTCCGGTATCGGCAGCGGCCGCTTCTCGATCGCCGCCGCCATCACCTCCGGGAACAGATCGGGCGTGCAGGCGAACGCCGGCGCGCCGAGCGCCGCGAGCGCCGCCGCGTGATCCCGGTCGTACGCCGGCGCGCCTTCGTCCGACAGCGCGAGCAGGGTGACGAACTGGACCCCGGACGCCTTCATCGCGGCGACCCGCTTGAGCATCTCGTCGCGTATGCCGCCCTCGTACAGGTCGCTGATCAGCACGACCACCGTCTCGGCGGGCCGGGTGATCCGCTCCTGGCAGTAGGCGAGCGCCCGGTTGATGTCCGTGCCGCCGCCGAGCTGGGTGCCGAAGAGCACGTCGACCGGGTCGTCCAGCTGGTCGGTGAGGTCCACGACCGCCGTGTCGAAGACGACGAGCCGGGTGTCGATCGACCGCATCGAGGCCAGCACCGCGCCGAAGACGGACGCGTAGACCACGGACGCGGCCATCGAGCCCGACTGGTCGATGCAGAGGACGACCTCCTTCTTCACCGACTGCGCGGCCCGCCCGTACCCGATGAGCCGTTCCGGCACGATCGTGCGGTACTCGGGCAGGTAGTGCTTGAGGTTGGCCGCGATGGTGCGGTTCCAGTCGATGTCGTGGTGGCGCGGCCGGCTGACGCGCGCGCTGCGGTCGAGGGCGCCGGTGAGGGTGGCCCGGGTCCGGGAGGCGAGCCGCTTCTCCAGGTCCTCGACCACCTTGCGCACCACCGCCCGCGCCGTCTCCTTCGTCGTCTCCGGCATGGCCTTGTTGAGCGAGAGCAGCGTGCCGACCAGATGCACGTCGGCCTCGACCGCCTCCAGCATCTCCGGCTCCAGCAGCATGGACGCGAGCCCCAGCCGGTCGATGGCGTCGCGCTGCATGACCTGGACGACGGAGGACGGGAAGTAGGTGCGGATGTCGCCCAGCCAGCGCGCCACGGACGGCGCCGACGCGCCCAGTCCCGCCGAACGGTCCCGCCCTCCCTGCGGTCTGTCGCCCTTGCCGTACAGCGCGGCGAGCGTCGTGTCCATCGCCGCGTCCCGGCCGGACAGCGCGTACCCGGTGCCGTCGGCCTGGTCGCCGCCGAGCACCAGCCGCCAGCGCCGCAGCCGCTCCCGCGCCGGGTCGGATTCGGTCAGCAGGGGTTCGCCGGTCATGCGCCCACTCCCGTCAGGCAGTCGTCGTCGCTTCTCGTCGTGCCGCCGGCCGCATCCGGGCCGAGCAGCAGCCGCAGCACCGGCAGCACGGCGTCGGCGCGCACGGTGTCCGGCTCGGCGGCGAAGCCGGGCACGGCGGCCGTCCGGGCCGTGCGGGCGGTGTCCGCTCCCGGCCCGCGGCGCACCAGTTCGCCGAGAGTTCTGCGCACACCGGCCTCGTACGCCGAGAAAGTGCGCCGCAGCAGCGGCAGCACGTCGGTGAACGCGTCCGCCGGGACCCCGGTCAGCCATGCGTCGACCAGGCCGAGCAGTCGTTCGTCGTGGACCAGCAGCATGCCGCCCCCGCCCCCGGCGAAGCCCTCGATCCAGGCCGCCGCCTCGTCGGGCGGAGTGCCCGGGGAGAGCACCAGGCCCATCAACCGGGCCGCCTCCCCGGGCTCCAGCTCGCCGTCGTCCAGCAGCAGCCGCACGGCCCGTCCGCGCACCACTCCGGGCACGGTGTCCCGCGTGGCCAGGGTCCGCAGCACGGCGCGCCAGCGGCCGCGCAGCTCCCCGTGACCGGCGGCCGGGCTGCCGGCCAGGGTCTCCGCGAGCAGGCCCACGGCCGTGTGCACGGCGTCCACATGGCCGCGCATCTCCTGGGCCGCGTCCGCGTCCAGGGCGGCGCAGGCAGGCGGCAGGCCGACGAAGACCCGCTCGGCGAGGCCCGCGGCGACGCCGGCCAGGGCTCCGGTGTCGGTGCCGCGCACGTCGCCGTAGCGCAGGGAGCGGACCAGGGCCGGCAGGGCCTGGGCGAGGTGACCGACGTCCGTGTCGAGGGCCGCCCGGTCGGCGAGCGCCCGCATCACCACGGGCAGCGCGTCCGGCAGCCCGGCGAGCAGGCAGTGCTCGGCGAGGGCGGTGACGTCGGCGAGGGCCCGCGCGGCGAGCGCGTCGGCCTCGGCCTTCGCCGTGGCCGCGGCGAGCACGGTCGTCCCCCACACCCCCGCCTCGGCGACCCGGACCGACAGCTCCGGCTCCCAGCGCAGCCGCCAGGTCTCCCGGAAGGTGCCCGTGCTCCCCCGGGACTCGGCCGGCTCGCCCCAGCCGACGCCGAGCAGCCGCAGCCGGTGCAGCAGCCGGCCGCGGCCGGCGTCGGTCTCCTTGCGCAGGTCGAGCTCCAGCTCCCGCTCCAAGGCCTCCGGCTTCAGCCGCAGCCTGCGCTGCTCGCGGACGAGGTCGCGCTGCAGCGGCACCGCGGGCGCCGTCTCCGGCACCTCGCCCAGCAGGTCGCCGACCACCAGCCGGTCGTGCACCAGCGCCAGCGGTACGTCGGAGCCGTCGCACATCACCGCGCGGACGGCGTCGGTGGTCTCGCTCAGGCCGGGCAGCGGGCGGCCGCGCATCGCCGCGAGGGTGCCGGCGAGCCGCACCGCCTCGATGACGTGCGCGGAGGACACCATCCGGTCCTCCTCGCGCAGCAGCCCCGCCACCTTGGTCAGCCAGCGCTCGACCGGGCGGTCCGGCGCCCGGAACAGGTGCCCGTACCAGCCCGGCGAGTCGATCCCGGCGCCGTAGCCGCTCGACCTGGCCAGCCGGCGGTGCGTCCACGGCACCCAGGTCAGGTCGGTCCTGACCTTGGGCAGCCCCTTGAGCAGGGCCCGGTCGGCGGTGACGGTGGTCCGCTCCCGCAGGGCGGGCACGTGCCACGCGCCGCACACGACGGCCACCGCTGGGCCGAACTCCTTGCGCGCGGCGCGCACCTGGAGCCGCATGTGGGCCTCCCGCACCAGGTCGCGCTGCCGGCCCCCGACGCCGTACCGCTCCCGCAGCGCGGTCATGGCCTCCTCCAGCGCGGCGAACGGCGCGAACGGGTCCCGGGGCCCGGCGCCCCGGTGCTCGACGACGTCCTCCCACCAGCGCTCGGGATCATCGTGACCGGCGGTCCCGGCGAGCACCGCGAGCGGGTCGACGCTCAGGTCGGGCTCCGAGCTCTCACCGTCCCCGGCGCCGGCCGGGTCCTCCGCCCCGGTGTCCCAGGCCAGCGTGTGCGCGGCCGGCAGGTCGATGAAGCGGGCCGGGACGTCGTGCTCGAGGGCCCAGCGGATCGCCACCCACTCGGGGCTGAACTCGGCCATCGGCCAGAACGCCGAGCGGCCGGGCTCGTCCACGGCGTGGGCGAGCATGGCGACCGGGGGCCGCAGGTCCGGGTCGGCGGCCAGCGGGATCAGCGGGTCGGCGTCGGGCGGACCTTCGACGAGTACCGCGCCGGGCCGGGCGGCGTCGAGGGCGGCCCGCACCGCGCGCGCCGAGCCGGGCCCGTGGTGCCGTACGCCCAGCAGCAGCGGTCCTGATCCGTACACGCCGTGCCGGGCCGAGGCGTCGCTCACGCGCTCACCTCCCGGCAGGCCCGGTAGAAGTCCTTCCAGCCGTCGCGCTCACGCACGACCGTCTCCAGGTACTCCTGCCAGATCACCCGGTCGGCCGCCGGGTCGCGGACGACGGCGCCCAGGATGCCGGCGGCGACGTCGCCCGCGCGCAGCACACCGTCGCCGAAGTGGGCCGCCAGGGCCAGCCCGTTGGTCACGACGGAGATCGCCTCGGCCGTGGAGAGCGTTCCGCTCGGCGACTTCAGCTTCGTGCGGCCGTCGGCGGTCAGACCGTCGCGCAGCTCACGGAAGACGGTCACCACCCGGCGGATCTCGTCGATGCCGTCGGGCGCGGCGGGCAGGTCGAGGGAGCGGCCGATCTGCTCGACGCGCCGGGTGACGATGTCCACCTCGGCGTCGGCGCTCTCCGGCAGCGGCAGCACCACGGTGTTGAAGCGGCGGCGCAGGGCGCTGGAGAGGTCGTTGACGCCTCGGTCGCGGTCGTTGGCGGTGGCGATGAGGTTGAAGCCGCGGACCGCCTGCACCTCCTGGCCCAGCTCCGGGATCGGCAGCGTCTTCTCGGACAGGATCGTGATCAGGGTGTCCTGGACGTCTGCCGGGATACGGGTCAGCTCCTCCACCCGGGCGGTCCTGCCCTCGGCCATGGCCCGCATGACGGGGCTGGGCACGAGGGCGTCGCGGCTGGGGCCGTTGGCGAGGAGCTGCGCGTAGTTCCAGCCGTAGCGGATGGCCTCCTCGGGCGTGCCCGCCGTGCCCTGCACCAGCAGGGTCGAGTCGCCGCTGACGGCCGCCGCCAGATGCTCCGACACCCAGGTCTTGGCCGTGCCGGGCACGCCCAGCAGGAGCAGGGCGCGGTCGGTGGCGAGGGTGGTGACGGCGACCTCGACGATGCGGCGCGGGCCCACGTACTTCGGCGTGATGACGGTGCCGTCCGGCAGGGTGCCGCCGAGCAGGTAGGTCGCGACCGCCCACGGCGACATCTTCCAGCGGGCCGGACGCGGACGGTCGTCCTGGGCGGCGAGCGCGGCGAGTTCGGCGGCGAAGGCGTGCTCGGCGTGCGGTCGCAACGCCTGCGCGTCCTGCTCCCCGCTCACGTCGACGGACATCGGTTCCACGGACACAGACATGGCTGAGGCCCCCTCCAGCTCGGCCGGTTCGGATCTGCCACCAACCGTGCACCACACCACTGACAATCGCTCTCACCTGCACGAACGTGCTCGCGGGGCCGATTGTCAGTGGCGGGACCTACCGTCGTTTCCATGACTGAGCAGGGGGTGCGCTGGACCGCGGACCAGGTGCTGGCTCTGGCGCCTGACGCCGCGTCACGCAAGGCGGGAAGCAGACTGGGCACGGCCGGGCCGTGGTCCGGTGCGGGGAGCGGAGAGGGGACGGTGTGGGGGCTGTGCAAGGGCAGCGGCAGCAAGCCGTACCAGACGGTGGTGGACCTCGCGGACGCCGCCGGTCCCGCGTACAGGTGCAGTTGTCCGAGCCGTAAGTTCCCGTGCAAGCACGCCCTCGGCCTGCTCCTGCTGTGGGCGGAGGGCGACGGCTCGGTGCCGGGGGCGGCCGAGCCGCCGGACTGGGCCGGGCAGTGGCTCTCGGGCCGGCGCGAGCGGGCGCGGGACAAGCGCGCCTCGGGCGAGGGCGGCCCCTCGTCCGGGTCCGCCGATCCGGAGGCGGCGCGGCGGCGGGCGGAGCGCCGCGCCGAGCGGGTCACGGCGGGCGCGACGGAGCTGGAGCAGCGCCTCGCGGACCTGCTGCGCGGCGGTCTGGCCGCGGCCGAGCAGGCGGGGTACGGCCTGTGGGAGGAGACGGCGGCCCGCATGGTCGACGCGCAGGCGCCCGGACTCGCGGCGCGGGTGAGGGAGCTGGGGGCGATACCGGCCTCCGGTCCGGGCTGGCCGGCGCGGCTGCTGGAGGAGAGCGCCCTGCTGCATCTCCTCGACCAGGGCTGGCTGCGCCACGACCGGCTGCCGGACGACCTCGCGGCCACGGTCCGCTCCCGGCTCGGTCTGCCCGCCGTGCCGGACGGCCCGCCGCTGCGCGACCGCTGGCTGGTCCTGGCGCAGTACGACACGGCCGACGCGAAACTGACGACGCGCCGGATATGGCTGCACGGCGCGGACTCGGGCCTGACCCGGCTGCTCCTCTCCTACGGCGCGGCCGGCCGGGCACCGGAGCTGTCGCTGCCGGTCGGCCTCGCGCTGGACGCGGACCTGTCCGTGTTCCCCGGCGCCGGTCAGGTACGGGCGGCCCTGGGCGAGCAGTACGCCCCGCCCGCACCCGCCTCACTGCGCCCGCCCGGCGGGACCACCACCGAGGCCGCGGCGCGCTACGGCGAGGCCCTGCGCGCGGACCCCTGGCTGGACTCGGTCCCGGTCACGCTGGACCGGGTCGTACCCGCCCGGGACGCGGACGCGGGAGACGCCTGGCAACTGGCCGACGCGGAGGCGGACTCGGCGCTGCCGCTCACCGAGGCGTTCCGGGCCCGCCCGGGTCTGTGGCGTCTGGTCGCCCTGTCCGGCGGCGCCCCCGTGCGGGTCTTCGGCGAGTGCGGCCACCGCGGCTTCACCCCGCTGACGGCGTGGCCCGAGGGTCCGGGCGACCCGGTGACGCTGTGCTGACCGGGCCCGGACCACGCCGGCGGAAGAACGGGGCAGCGCCCTCAGTGACGGAAGGGGAAGGGGACGTCATGGACGCGACGCCGGCCACGCGGAACGGCGAGGCCTCCTGGGAGGAACTGGTCACGACCGCCCTGCTCGGCACCGACCGGCGGCAGCCGCCGGCAGTCGCGGCCGGGCGGGAGGCCCCCGTGGCTCTGCTGGACGCCGCTGCCGTGGCGACCGTGCGGCGGCGCGCGGGCCTGCGGCCCGGACGGGCCGCGCGGCGGCCGGAGCCCGCCCCCGAGGACCCGCGTCCGGCACTGCCCGCGGCCGCGGCCCGCAGGCTCGCCACCCTGCTGGCGGACCGCTCCGGCGGTGCGGGCGGCGGGCGGCGGGGCAGCTCGCCGGACCTCATGGAACTGCTCCCGCAGTGGCTGGCGGCGGCGGGCGCCCACGGCTACGCGGCCCCCGCCCAGGCGCTGCCCGCACTGCTGGACGCCGCCCGGGGCCGCACCGACCTGCGGCCGGCGGCGCTGGCGTTCGCCGGGCCGCGGGCGCTGTGGCTGGCGCGGCTCAACCCGGACTGGCGGTTCGCCCTGCGCGCGGCGCCGGGTGGCGGTACGGCGCTGCCCGACGCCGGGGACGGCGAGGCGGTGCGGCGGCTGTGGCAGGAGGGGCTGTTCGCCGAACGGGTCGCCCTGCTGGGCGCGCTGCGGGCCGCAACGCCCGCCCTCGCGCGGGAACTGCTGGAGGAGACCTGGCCGACGGAGCGCGCGGAGGACCGTCTGATGTTCCTCGACTCGCTGCGCGCGGGCCTGTCGATCGACGACGAGCCCTTCCTCGAACAGGCGTTGGGCGACCGCAGCCGCAACGTCCGGGCGACGGCGGCGGAACTGCTGTCGTCGCTGCCCGGCTCGGCACTCGCCCGTCGTATGGCGGGGCGGGCCGCGGCCTGTGTGGCCGTCGACCGCACGGCGGCCTCCCCCACGCTCGTCGTGGAGGCGCCGCACGAGTGCGATCCGGGCATGGAACGGGACGGCGTGGCGGCCAAACCTCCCACCGGAAGAGGGGAACGGTCCTGGTGGCTGTCCCAACTGGTGGAGGCGGCGCCGCTGGACACCTGGCCGGGGCGGCTCGGCGGGCGCACCCCGGAGCAGATCGTGGCGCTGCCGGTGGCCGACGGCTGGCAGGGCGAGCTGCACGCCGCGTGGTGCCGGGCGGCGGTGCGGCAGCGCGACGCCGAGTGGTCGAGGGTGCTGCTCGGCTCGCCGTCGGCGCCCGAGGCCGGCGGGCCCGGGGCGGTGTCCCTGGCGGAGCGGGCGAAGCTGCTGGCCGCGCTCGACGCCGGTGAGCGGGCCGAGTGGGTGGCGGGCTTCATCGCGACGCACGGGCTGTCCGAGGCGTTCCAGCTGCTCGGGGTGTGCGCGGTCCCCTGGGCCGCCACGCTGGGCAGGGCCGTGGTGGACGCCCTGGACATCGCGCGGGACGCGGGCAGCTATCCCTGGAGCTTCAGCGGAGTGATGGGACTGGCCGAGCGGTGCCTCGATCCGGCGGAGGTCACCCGTCTGGACGGCCTGCTGGCGATACCCGACGAGCGGGAGGACGCCTCACCGGGCGCCGGGGGGTACTGGGCGGAGGCATTCCAGCGGCTCGTCACCACCCTGCGGCTGCGGGCGGCGATGGCCGCGGAACTGGCTTCGGACGGCACGCCCGGGCCCGCCGGGGTCTGATCCGGGAAGCCGTCCGGCTTCGAAGGGCTCCGGGGGCGACGCCTCCGGAGCCTCACGGCCCCGCGCGTCTGCGGCGGCTCGGGCTCAGGAAGCGGCCGGCTGGCGCACGTTCTCCCGTACCCACTCCACGATCGCCCCGGTCGTCGCTCCCGGCGTGAAGATCCCCGCGACGCCCTTCTCCTTCAGGGGCGCGATGTCCTCCTCCGGGATGATGCCGCCGCCGAAGACGAGGATGTCCTCGGCGTCGCGCTCCTTGAGGAGATCGATCACGGCGGCGAAGAGGGTGTTGTGGGCGCCCGAGAGGATCGACAGGCCGATCGCGTCGGCGTCCTCCTGGATCGCCGTGTCGACGATCTGCTCCGGCGTCTGGTGCAGTCCGGTGTAGATGACCTCCATACCGGCGTCGCGCAGCGCACGCGCGATGACCTTGGCCCCGCGATCGTGGCCGTCGAGCCCCGGCTTGGCCACAACCACCCGGATCGGACCGGCTGCCACACCCATCACTGCCTCCATCAGACGACCCCGGAAGCGATCGCTTCCGTCCGTAACGACAAGTACCGCACTTTTGGCGCGTCCCGCCACCCGTCGCGAAGTGAACGAACGTTATCGCCAGCATCCCGCAACCGGCAGTTTTACGGTGCGCGGGGAGGGGGAAATCACATAGTGGGACATGAGGGCACGCGGGGGACCGAGCCGCCCCCCACGTGCCGACTGGAGGTCGGCCAATGAAGGTCACCGGGGTACTGCCGCTCGTCCTCCCGCTCTACCGGCGCCTGTGGCCCGGCAGACTGGTCGATCTCTCCATGACCCTGCTCAAGGCGACGGCGCTGGAAGCGGCGATCCTGGCCGGTCACCTGCTGCTGTACCCGACCGGCCTCACCCAGGAGCGCCGCGGCCCCGCGGCCGCCGCCCGGGACCGGGACGGCACCACCCGGCTGCCGGAGAGGCCCGGACCGCCGGTGGTGCTGCTGCACGGCTTCATCGACAACCGCTCGGTCTTCGTCCTGCTGCGCCGCAGCCTGGCACGCAGCGGCCGGCAGCGGGTGGAGTCACTCAACTACTCTCCGTTGACGTGCGACATACGCATCGCCGCCGAACTGCTGGGCCGGCACGTCGAGGAGATCTGCGAGCGCACCGGCAGCACGCAGGTCGACATCGTGGGCCACAGCCTCGGCGGGCTCATCGCGCGCTACTACACACAGTGTCTGGGCGGTGACCTCCGGGTGCGCACGCTCGTCACCCTCGGCACCCCGCACTCCGGCACCCGGGCCATGCCCTTGGCGAGCGCCCACCCGATCGTGCGGCAGATGCGCCCCGGCTCCGAGGTGATCGAGGAGCTGACCAGGCCGGCGCCCGGTTGCCGCACCCGGTTCGTCAGCTTCTGGAGCGACCTCGACTCCGTGATGGACCCCCTGGAATCGGCCTGTATCGACCACCCCGACCTGGAGGTGCGCAACGTCCGGGTGACGGGCATCGGGCATCTCGCTCTGCCGGTGCACCCCGCCGTGGCGTCCGGGATACGTGAGGCCCTCGAGGACGCGCCCGTCGAGAACCCGCTCACCGGCGGAGTGACGGTGGCGTGAGAAAGGCCGCCCCGGAAGGGTGAGCCGGGGCCGCGCGGGGGGCGTGACACAGCCGTTCCACAGGTGACACAGCGTCATCCGGCATCGAACATTCCTCGAACACAAAGCCAAACTCGGGTTCACGGGCCCCCGAATCACGGCCGAATGCCCGTTTCCGGCCTCCCTGAAACCGGCCGACGATTGTCGCGCCCGCGTACCGCCGGGTACAGTCGCCGCACTGCTCTGGCAGCCACCGTTGTCGAGGCGAAAGAGAAGTTGGTGAACGACCGTCACCCGTCGGGGACCATGACCACCCCGACCCCGGCTTCCGACGCCTCCACCGGGCACTACGCGTACGGAACGCAGGAAGCCCAGTACGACGACCTCACCACGTACGGCGGCTACGACGCCACCGGTTTCACGGCCGGCACCGCCGGGACCGGCGCCTTCGCCGCCGACCCGCTGTTCGGCAGCCTCCCGGGCGACGAGCAGCACACGGGCGCCTACGACAGCACGCAGTGGCAGACCGGCACGGGCCAGTTCCAGTTCACGCAGTACGACCCGTACGCGGCCCAGCACCAGGCCTACGACACGGGCGCGTACGACACCACCGCCTGGACGGTCCCCGCGCAGGCCACGGGCAACGACGTCAGCGGCCAGTGGGACGCGAACACCTGGCTGCAGCACGACCAGTCCGCCGGCGCCGACCACACCCAGCAGTGGCAGTGGGGCACCCAGACCTATGACACCGGCGTGTACGACGCCACGCAGTGGAACTCCGACGGCACGTCCGTGCAGCACGACCAGCTCGGAACACCGCACGAGCAGCTCGCCGCGCCGCACGACCATCCCGCCGAGCCGTTCGAGCAGGCCGCCGAGACGGGCGAGTTCGGTCAGTACGCCGAGAGTGCCGAGTACACCGAGGCCGGCGAGTACGCGGGCAGCGGCGAGTACACCGGTGCAGCCGAGTTCGGTGAGTACGCGGAGGCCGCCGAGTACGAGGAAGCGGCCGCCGGGAGCGGCGAGCCGGGCGACACGGGCGAGCTGCCCGTCGTACCGGCTCTGCTCGACGACCAGGAGGAGTCCGCTCCGATCCCCGCTCCTCGCGCGGGCTCCCGCAGCGCGTCGCGTTCCCGTCGCCGTACACCGCCCAAGCGCTCCGCGCTGCTGACCATCGCGGTGCCGTCGGCCTGTGTGATGGGCGTCGCCGGCATCGCCGCCGCCTCCGTCGGCGGCCTGACCGACGACGGCAAGGAGACCTCGACCACCGCGTCGGACGCGCAGTCGGTCAAGCCCTCCGTCGCCAACAGCAAGCTGGACAGCCAGCTCAGGACCCTCTCCGCGGGCGCCGACGACTTCGCCGACCGGGCCAGCCGAACGCAGGAACGCATCGACCTCAAGACCCAGCAGGAACTGCAGAAGAAGAAGGCCGCCGCCGAGGCCGCGCTCAAGGAGCGGCTGCGGCCCAAGTTCGCGATCCCGGTCGCCCAGAAGGGGCTCAGCGCCTACTTCGGCCAGGCGGGCGTGAACTGGATGTCCGTCCACACGGGCATCGACTTCCCGGTGTCGTACGGCACCACGGTGATGGCCGCGACCGACGGCGTCGTCTCCACCAAGTGGAACAGCGCCTACGGCAACATGATGATCGTGACGGCGAAGGACGGCACGGAGACCTGGTACTGCCACCTCTCCAGCTACCGCGTCGCCTCCGGTACGGAGGTCAAGGCCGGCCAGCCGGTCGCCTACTCCGGCAACTCCGGCAACTCCACCGGCCCGCACCTGCACTTCGAGGTCCGGCCGGCCGGCGGGGCGGCCATAGACCCACTGCCGTGGCTGCGCAGCCACGGGCTGGACCCGAACTGAGCCTCGAAGCAACCGGAGAATGACGTGAGCCCCGCCCGGCCGGCGGGGCTCCTGTCGTCCGGGGCTGCCCGACGGGTCGCCTAGAGCTTCTCGACGGGCGCGTACCGCAGCAGCAGCCGCTTCGGCTTGGTGTCGCCGAAGTCGATCGTCGCCTCCGCGTTGCCGCCGGTGCCCTTGACCCCGACGACCGTGCCGAGACCGAACTGGTCGTGCGTGACCCGGTCCCCCACGGCCAGGGCGACCACGGGCTTCTCGGCCGAGCGCCGGGTGGCGAACCCGGACGCGCCCGACGCCGCGGAACGGGAGCGGGAGGAGGACAGCGACGCGGCGACCCCGCCAGCGGGTCCGGAGGACATCGGCGCCGCCCCTCCGGTCCGCTTCCACTCCAGGTGGGCGGTCGGGATCTCCTCCAGGAAGCGGGAGGGCGGGTTGTACGACGGCTGGCCCCAGGCGCTGCGCATCGCCGACCGGGTGAGGTAGAGCCGCTCCCGCGCGCGGGTGATGCCCACGTACGCCAGGCGCCGCTCCTCCTCCAGTTCCTTGGTCTGGCCGAGGGCGCGCATGTGCGGGAAGACGCCGTCCTCCATGCCGGTCAGGAAGACGACCGGGAACTCCAGGCCCTTGGCGGTGTGCAGGGTCATCAGGGTGATGACGCCGTCGCCGTCCTCCTCGTCCGGGATCTGGTCCGAGTCGGCGACCAGCGCGACCTGCTCCAGGAAGTCGGCGAGCGTGCCCGCCTCGCCCTCCGCGCGCTCCTGCTCGAACTCCAGCGCCACCGCCGCGAGTTCCTGGAGGTTCTCGATGCGGGTCTCGTCCTGCGGGTCGGTGGAGTTCTGCAACTCGGCCAGGTAACCGGTGCGTTCGAGTATGGCCTCCAGCACGGTGGCCGGTCCGGCGCCGGACTCCACGACGGTCCGCAAATCCTCCATCAGCGTGTTGAACCGCTTGACCGCGTTGGTGGAGCGCGCGGCCATGCCATAGGCCTCGTCCACGCGCTTGAGCGCCTGCGGGAAGCTGATCTTCTCGCGCTGGGAGAGGGCGTCGATCATCGCCTCGGCCCGGTCGCCGATGCCGCGCTTGGGCACGTTGAGGATGCGGCGCAGCGGCACCGAGTCCTCGGGGTTGGCGAGGACACGCAGGTAGGCGAGGACGTCCCGGACCTCCTTGCGCTCGTAGAAGCGGACGCCGCCGACGACCTTGTACGGCAGGCCGACGCGGATGAAGATCTCTTCGAAGACACGGGACTGCGCGTTGGTGCGGTAGAAGACGGCGACGTCCCCGGCCTTCGCCTCGCCCGCGTCGGTGAGGCGGTCTATCTCCTCGGCGACGAACTGGGCCTCGTCGTGCTCGGTGTCGGCGACGTAGCCGGTGATCCGCGCGCCCTGGCCGGCGTTGGTCCACAGGTTCTTCGGGCGGCGGGACTCGTTGCGTTCGATGACCGCGTTGGCGGCGGACAGGATGGTCTGCGTGGAGCGGTAGTTCTGCTCCAGCAGGATCGTCGTCGCGTTCGGGTAGTCCTCCTCGAACTGGAGGATGTTGCGGATCGTCGCGCCGCGGAAGGCGTAGATCGACTGGTCCGCGTCACCCACCACGCACAGTTCGGCGGGCGGCAGGTCCGACTCGCCGGGCGGCACGTCCTCGTCGTGCTGCCCGGTGCCCACCAGCTCCCGGACCAGGGCGTACTGGGCGTGGTTGGTGTCCTGGTACTCGTCGACCATGACGTGCCGGAAGCGGCGGCGGTAGTGCTCCGCGACGTCCGGGAAGGCGCGCAGCAGGTTGACCGTCGTCATGATCAGGTCGTCGAAGTCCAGCGCGTTCGCCTCGCGCAGCCGCGACTGGTAGAGCGCGTACGCCTGGGCGAGGGTCTTCTCGAAGCCGTCGGTGGCCTGGGCGGCGAAGTCCTCCTCGTCGATCAGCTCGTTCTTGAGGTTGCTGATCTTGGCGCTGAAGGACTTCGGCGGGTAGCGCTTGGGGTCGAGATCGAGGTCGCGGCAGACCAGGGCCATCAGGCGCTTGGAGTCGGCCGCGTCGTAGATCGAGAAGGACGACGTGAAGCCGAGTCTCTTGGACTCGCGGCGCAGGATGCGCACGCACGCGCTGTGGAAGGTCATCACCCACATCGCGCCGGCGCGCGGGCCGACGAGCTGCTCGACCCGCTCCTTCATCTCGCCCGCGGCCTTGTTGGTGAAGGTGATCGCGAGGATCTGGCCGGGGTGCACGTTCCGCGCGGCGAGCAGGTGGGCGATGCGGTGGGTGAGCACGCGGGTCTTGCCCGAGCCTGCGCCGGCCACGATGAGCAGCGGAGAGCCGGCGTGGACCACCGCGGCGCGCTGGTTGTCGTTCAGCCCCCGGAGCAGCGCGTCCGGGTCGGTCACGGGACGCGGGGCGCCGTCGCGGTAGTGCGCGTCCCGGTCCGGCGGCACGTCGAACTTCCCGCCGAACAGATCGTCCGGAAGGGGCTCCGGAGCGTGATCGTCCTCGGGCGGCGGCGGGGGCTCCTCCGCGTGCCCACGAGGGGCCTGGAGGTCCGCCAGGAAGCTGTCGTCAAAGAGGCTGCTCATCGCTCTACGAGTCTAGGGGGCCGCACCGACAACCGGTCCCGGCACCGGAAAACCGGCGGCCGTGAGGTCGGCGACAGGACCCGCGTCGAGCGCGCCGGCCGGCGTGCCGCGGACCCGGCCGGACTCCTCACCCTGCGAGATCGCCTTGTCACGCCTGTATGAAACCGGCCCCGGGTCACGGAAATGTATCGGACATATGGCACAGCAACCTTCACAGGAGTCACACGAGTTGGCTAGGTTTCCGTCAGGCCGCACGACCCCTACCGGCGAACCTCGCCGGGCCGCGCGGCCTCCGCCGAGTCCGGTGCGCCCTTCACGGCGGCCGGAGCCGGGGACCCACCGATCCTGGGGTGAATCGGCCGACTCCCGCCCGGGAAGACGCCGTAGGGCAACCCTTCCGAACCACCCGCCCGAACCCGACAGCTAACCCGGTAGGCGGCACGTTGGAAGGAGTCGCCAGCCTTGGCGTCGCACCGCAAGCCGGGTCCCCCGGGGACCCGCGGGACGGGCATCCGCACCCCCGTCCTGGCCACCGCCGCCCTCACCTCCGTGGCCGTCCTGTCCCAGACGGCCGCGTCCGCCTCGACCTCCGCCCCCTCCGCGGGCGACGGCAGGCCGAGCCTGGAGGAGGTCGAGAAGAAGATCGACGAGCTGTACCGCAGGGCGGACCCGGACGAGGAGCCCTCGGCCGTGCAGCGGGCTCGCGCCGAGGCCCCGCGCGCGGAGGCCGTCCGGCGCCCGGGACTGTTCACGAAGGCCCGCGAGGGGCTGGCTCCGTTCGCCGCCGCTCCGGAGCCGGCCGGTTCGCTCCTCGCGGAGTTCCCGGAGGACCACTTCGCCCAGAACCGGCTGATGAACCGGCTGGCCTCCCGGGTGAAGGGCGCCGCCGAGCGCAAGGCCCCCAGGGCTCACGAGGCGCCGGCGACCGCCGCACCGTACGACGTGAGGACGGCCAAGGCGGCCGTCCAGCACAAACTCGTCACCGCGCGCGGGCTGCTGATCCGGCTGACGGCTTCGGCCGCGGAACCGATGCCGGCACCGGCTCCACTCCAGGCCCCGGCCTCCACCACGGATCCGTTGGCGCTCCAGGCCCCGGCTTCGACCGCGGGTCCGATTCTCGATGCGATCCCCACTCCGGACCCGCTGCTCGATGCGACCCCGGCTCCGGACCCGCTGCTCGATGCGATCCCGGCTCCGGACCCGGCTCAGGCCTTCGCTTCGGCACCGGCCGCCGGCCCGGTCCTGGCTCCTCCGGTCCTTGCTTCTCCGGTCCCGGCCCAGGCGCCGGAGCGGACGCGGTCCGCAGCGCGGCGGCCGAGCGCCCCGCCCGTCGTACCGCACGCCCCCGTCACCAAGGCAGAGAGGGCGATCGCCTTCGCCCGTGCCCAGATCGGCAAGCCGTACGTCTCCGGCGCCAGCGGGCCCGGCTCATACGACTGCTCCGGCCTGACGCAGGCCGCCTGGAAGGCCGCCGGCGTCGCCCTGCCGCGTGCCGCGCGGGACCAGGCCGCCATGGGCACCGCCGTCCCGCTCGACGAAGCGCGCCCCGGCGACCTGGTCTTCTTCCACCACGACAGCAGCCATGTGGGCCTGTGCACGGGCGACGGGACGATGATCCACGCCCCGCGCCCCGGTGCGTACGTGCGCGAGGAGCCGGTGCACCTGGCGGGCGAGTCGGTGGTCCACCGGGTGGTGCGGCCGGCCTGACGGTGCTCTTTTCGGGCTCCACGCGCGCGTGCCCCGCGAGCGCGGGCGGCCCCGCTCCCTAGGTCGTGTCCGCAAAGTCGCGTCGTTCGCCCGCAGGGCGGGCGTCGCGGCGTCCGGTGCGTGCTCTGGGGGTCCCCCGGCCGAAGGCTGGGGGAGTGCCGGCCGGATGCCCTCGTACTGGGTGTACTCGGGCTTTCGGCCGGTGCGGCGAGAGTGCGTGCCGGGCGTCGTGACGCAGACGCGACTTTGCGGACACGGCCTAGCATCGGGCTCATGCCCATGCCCCGCTTCTCCGGTGTGCGTACGTGGTGGGCGGGGCGTCCGCCGGCGGCGGGGGCGGCCGTCATGGCGAGCGGCATCGTGTCGGTGGCCCTGCATCTGACCGGTGCCGAGACGGTGTCGCTCGTCTTCCTGTGGCTGGGCTGCCTCGCCTGGGCGGCGCTCGCCGCCGACTTCACCGTGCGGCTGGTGACGCAGCGGCCGCGGTGGATGGCCGAGGCGAAGAGCCCCGGCGCGCTCACCACCGTGGCCGCCACGACCGTGCTCGGCACCCGGCTCTCGCTGCTCGGCCGGCAGACCCTGGCCGAGGCCGCCCTGGCACTGGCGGTTGTGCTGTGGCCGGTGCTGCTCCTTCTCGTCGTACCGCACTGGGAGCGGCGCATGCCGGGGGCGGTGTTCCTGTGTTGCGTGGCCACACAGGGGCTCGCGGTGCTGGCGGCCACCCTGGCCGCGGCGGAGACGACGGCCTGGCTCGCGCGCGCCGCGCTGGTGCTGTTCTGGCTGGGCCTGGTCCTCTACTGCCTGGCGCTGGCGCGCTTCGATCCGCGTCAGGTGCTGGAGGGCGCCGGCGACCACTGGATCGTGGGCGGGGCGCTCGCCATCTCGGCGCTGGCCGGGGCGAAGCTACTGGCCGCCGACAGTGCGCGGCTGTACCTGTGGAACGACGACGACCGGGGCGTGCTCCGCAACGTCACGGTCGCGCTGCTGGTACTGGACCT
The DNA here is from genome assembly GCF_055601245.1 of Streptomyces sp. NPDC038135. NCBI lineage: Bacteria > Bacillati > Actinomycetota > Actinomycetes > Kitasatosporales > Streptomycetaceae > Streptomyces > Streptomyces sp. NPDC038135. The sequence goes on from NZ_JBVJXS010000001.1 coordinate 609,128, forward strand.
GGCGTGCTGTGTGGTCCTGCTGGCGGCCGAGGTGGCCCGGCCGCGGCTGCGTTACGACGTGCGGCGGTGGTCGACGGTGTTTTCGCTGGGCATGACCGCTGCGTCGGCCCTGTCGGTCGGCGCGGTCATGGGCATCGGGTGGCTGCGGCAGCCGGGCGAGGCCTTGGTGTGGCTGACGGTGGCGGTGTGGGTGGCGGTCGCGGCCGGCGCGGCGCTCGCGGGCCGCGCCGGGCTCGTCAGGGCGCGCTGAGTCTCACGTCCACAGCACGGCGATGAAGATGTTCGCCACGGTCAGCAGGCCGACGAGCCCGAAGACGCGCTTGTCCACCTTCTCCACGTCGCGCTGGACGTAGACCAGTCCGAGGATCACGATCAGCAGGGCCAGCTTCACGCCGATCTTGAAGGAGTCGACGTGGTGGCCGTCGGCCTCGTTGAGCCCGACCAGGGCCACGCCGGTGACCAGCATGGTGAACGCGCCGTGCAGCATCCCGGGGACGAACCGGGCCGTGCCCTGGCCCATCGCCTTCATCTGGGTGAGGAAACCGCCGAGCAGTGCGGCGATGCCGATGATGTGCAGGCCGACGAAGAGATGGATGAGTACGTCCATGACCCGGAGCCTATGAGGAGGCCCCGGGCGGCCGGTCACCGGGCCCGCCCACAGCCGCGCTCCGTGTGAGTTGATCTTGCATATATGCGCCCCATAGCACCACAGGGCCCCCGTGAACCCCTCAATGCGCGCTTCGGTCACTACGCAGCGTGAAGGCGGCAACCATGGACCGGCAGAGCGGTCACGGACTGACGCGCCCCGGTCCGTCTCGGCCACTTCCGTACAGTGCGTTACCAACCTGTCACAGTCCGGCCTAGCGTCCTCCCCCAGGTGACCGGCTTCCCACGCCGCCCGGGCCAGGGGCGGCCGCCGGTCACCTCCGCCGAGAAAGGTCCGGCGGTGGTCCGTTCCCCTGTGCGGGCGGCCGCCGGACACCCCGACCGCTCGGCCGCAGAGGTCCCATGGAAGGACGTGACGGTCCAGGTGGCAGCGCACCGCAGGCCCCGACAGCGCTCCCTCGGCGGTAACACGGCCCGCACGGCCGTGACCCTCGCCCTGGCGGGCGCGGCCACCGCGGCGGCCTTCGAGGGCACGGGCAACGCCGAACCGCAGCTGACGCCGGCCCAGGTGAAGGCCAAGGTCGACAGGCTGTACCGGGAGGCGGAGACCGCCACCGAGAAGTACGACGGGGCGAAGGAGAAGGCGGACGCGGCCCAGCGGCGGCTGAACTCGCTGCGGGACGAGGCCGCACGCCGACAGCAGAAGCTCAACACGGCGCGCGACGAGCTCGGTTCGCTGGCGGCGGCGCAGTACCGCGACGGCGCGATCGACCCCTCGTGGCAGCTCGCGCTGTCCAGCGACCCGGACCGGTACCTGGACGGCGCCGCCTTCGCGGAGCGGGCGGGCGACCGGCAGGCGGGGACGGTGACCCGGGTACGGGAGCAGCTCCGCGAGATCGAGCAGTTGCGCGGCGACGCCCGCGCCGAGCTGACGTCACTGCGGTCGCGGCAGGCGGAGGTACGGCGGCACAAGCAAACCGTCACCGCGAAGCTCGGGGAGGCGCGCAGGTTGCTGGCCAGGCTCACTCCGGCGGAGCGGTCACGGATCGCCGGCGCGGGAGCCGGCGCCGGCCACGCCTCGCGCTCCGCCTCGGACACCCGGGCGGCCCTTGAGCAGGCAGGGTCCGTCGCCGCCTCCGGCTCCCGCGCGGCCGCGGCCGTCGCCTACGCCTACCAGAAGCTCGGCAGCCCCTACGTCTGGGGCGCGACCGGGCCCAACGCCTTCGACTGCTCGGGGCTGGTGCAGGCCGCCTACCGCTCCGCGGGCGTGTCCCTGCCCCGCACCACCTACGCCCAGATCAACGCGGGCCGGCGGGTGCCCCGCTCCCAGCTCCAGCCCGGCGACCTGGTCTTCTTCTACTCCGGCATCAGCCATGTCGGCATCTACATCGGCAACGGCCGCATGATCCACGCCCCGAACCCCTCGGCCCCGGTCCGGGTGGCCCCCGTCGACGAGATGCCGTTCGCGGGGGCGACCAGGGTGTCGTGAGGCGGCGCGGCGGCTCAGACCAGCCGGCGTGCCGTGGCCCAGCGGGTCAGTTCGTGGCGGTTGGAGAGCTGGAGCTTGCGCAGGACCGCCGAGACGTGGGACTCGACCGTCTTCACCGAGATGTAGAGCTGCTTGGCGATCTCCTTGTAGGCGTAACCGCGGGCGATCAGGCGCAGCACCTCCCGTTCGCGCTGGGTGAGGCGGTCCAGGTCCTCGTCGACCGGCGGGGCGTCGGTGGAGGCGAAGGCGTCCAGGACGAACCCGGCCAGGCGCGGGGAGAAGACCGCGTCTCCCTCCTGTACCCGGAAGACCGAGTCGACCAGGTCGGTGCCGGTGATGGTCTTGGTGACGTAGCCGCGGGCGCCACCGCGGATCACGCCGATCACGTCCTCCGCGGCGTCGGAGACGGACAGGGCGAGGAAGCGGACGGGCCGCTCGGCGTCCGCCGTCAACGCGGCGCACCGGCGCAGCACTTCGACACCACCGCCGCCCGGCAGATGGACGTCGAGCAGGACCACCTCGGGCCGGGTCGCGGTGATGACCGAGACCGCCTGGTCGACGTCCGCGGCCTCGCCGACCACCTCGACCCCGGTCTCGGCGGTCTGGCCGATCTCGGCCTGGACACCGGTGCGGAACATGCGGTGGTCGTCCACGAGCACCACGCGCACATGCCGCTTCCCGGCCGGGCCGGACCCGGCCGGTTCCGCCGCTCCCGCCGTACCGCTCGCCTCGGTCGCGTCGCTCATGACGTCTTCTCCGCCCTCTCCATCTCCAGTTCGACCTCGGTGCCGCCGCCCGGCACCGCCCGTAGCCGGGCCGTGCCGCCGTTGCGCTCCATGCGGCCGATGATCGATTCTCTGACACCCATGCGGTCGGCGGGTATCGAGTCGAGGTCGAAACCCGGGCCGCGGTCGCGGACCGACACGAACACCGTCCTCCCCTCGACCTCGGCGTACACCTGTACGGCGCCGCCCTCGCCACCGTACTTGGCGGCATTGACCATCGCCTCGCGCGCGGCCTGCATCTGCGCCGCGGTCCGTTCGTCGAGCGGGCAGTCGCCTACGACGACCACCTCGATGGGCACGCCGTGCTTGTCCTCCACCTCGGCGGCGCTGCGCCGCACCGCCTCGGCGACCGTGTCGGGCTCGTCCGCCTCGTCCTTGCCGGTGCCCTCGGGCTTGTACAGCCAGGTGCGCAGGTCCCGCTCCTGGGCCCGGGCCAGGCGGCGCACCTCGCCGGCGTTGTCGGCGTTGCGCTGGATCAGGGTGAGGGTGTGCAGCACGGAGTCGTGGACGTGGGCGGCGACCTCGGCACGCTCCTGGGCGCGGATGCGCATCAGCCGTTCCTCGGACAGGTCCTGGGTCATCCGGACCAGGTAGGGGCCGGCGAGCAGGGTGATGCCGACGAGGACGGCGAGCGCGGCCTGGAGGACCGCGCCGAGGTGGGCGGCCGAGCCCTGCATGACGAAGATGGCGGAGACGCCGGCGGTGACCAGCAGGACGCCGACGCCCGCGCGCAGCAGGGTGAGGGTGCGCCGGCGGCTGCCGACCTCGACCCAGCGGGCCCGGCGGGCGTTGTCCGCCTGGCGCCAGACGAGGGCGACACCGGCCGCGACCAGCACGGCGGGCAGGAGATAGGCCTTGGCCCCGTTGGTCACGTTGACGCTGCCCACGAAGACCATGGACACGATGACCATGAGGAGCAGGGCGACCATCTGCCCCTTGTCCGGCTTGCGGGCCACCAGTCTGCGGCGGCCCTCCGGCGAGGTCTCGGTGCCGACCAGCGGCGGCTTGTGGCCGCCGACGCCGCCGACGCCGAGCGGGACGAAGAACCAGAACGCGGCGTACAGCAGCGCGCCCAGTCCGTTGGCCATGAACAGGCCGACGAAGGCGAGCCGGACCCAGATGACGGGCAGGCCGAGGTGCCCGGCGAGGCCCCGCGCCACTCCTCCCAGCCAGCGGCCGTCGCTGCTGCGGTAGAGCTTGCGCGGCGGCCGCGGGTCGTCGAGGGGCGAGGCTGCGGCTTCCGGCATGCCATCGATGGTCACACGGCCGCGGGGGCGGAGCATCAGGGTCCGCCCCCTAGACTCCCCTGATCTACGGTCGGGCGGTGCGCGGCGGGCGGCCGACCGCCGCCGAACGCCTTCCCGCCGTTCCTCCGGGCCGATCTCAGGGTTCGCCCAGGGTCATCCCGACTCCCCTGCCGGCGGACGGACCGTCACCATGGACGCATGACCGATCACGAGCACGCCGCGACGGGTACGGGACCCGGCTCCGGCCCGCGCCCGGCCCCGGGCACCGGGCCGGCGGATGCCGCGCCCGCCGCGGCGGGAGGGACGCAGGCGCCCGGAGTTGAGGGACCCGCCGGCACCGGCGCCGCGGGGCGGACGACGACGGCGGAGCGGGAGCCGGAGCAGCGGACGGAGGACCAGGACACCGCCGGGGCCCCGGGCCGCCTGCGGCGCGACCGCCGGCACAAGATGATCGCCGGCGTGTGCGCGGGGCTCGGACGGCAGGCCGACATGGACCCGGTGATCTTCCGGATCACCCTGGCCGTGCTGGCCGCGACCGGTGGCATCGGTCTCATCTTCTACGGCTTCGCCTGGCTGCTCGTGCCGTACGAGGAGGAAGAGGAGAACGAAGTCCGCAAGCTGCTGACCGGGCGGGTCGACGGGCAGGCGCTGGCCGCCGTGCTGTTCGCGCTGGTCGGCTGCGGGATCTTCCTGACCATGCTGAAGAACGGCGGGGTGCTGGCGTTCGCCGTGGTGCTCTCCCTGCTGCTGGCCGGCGCCGGGTACTGGTCGCGGCACCGCGGCGCCCCCGACCCGGATCCGCTCGCCGCGCAGGCCGCCGCGGACGCCCCGCCGGAGGCCAAGGCGCCGCCGGTCATCGCCATTCACCACGCCTCCTGGTGGCGGGACCCGATCGTCAAGGACGGCACCCACGTCGGCGGCACCGGATATCTGTGGGGCCCTCCGGACACCCGCGACCGGGACATCGCCCCCGTCGACCTGGGCATCGGCCTCCCCTGGACCCACCCCGGCGCCGCCCGGCCGACGCGGACGGCGCCGCCGAGACCTCGCGGCCCGCGCTGGATCGGCGGCTGGGTGTTCCTGTGCGCCCTGCTGGCCGGCGGACTGGGCGCCGGGCTGACGTGGGACACGCACCCACTGGGCACCAGTCTCCAGACCGGCCTCGCCTGGGCGCTCGTGGTCTTCGGCCTCGGCATCGCGGTCAGCGCGTTCCTGGGCCGGACGGGGGCCGGATCGGTGCTCCTGGCGATCGTCACCGCGGGGCTGCTGGCGGGCGCCACGGCCCTGCCGAAGGACATAGCGACCCACTGGAACCGGACGTCCTGGAGACCGGCCGCGACGGCGCAGGTGCGGCCCGCCTACTCCGCGGGCACCGGCGTCCGCACCCTGGACCTGACGCGGGTGCACCCTGGCAAGGGGCGGACGGTGACCACCGACGCCCAGGTGGGCGCGGGGCAGCTGAAGGTGCTCCTGCCCCGGGACGCGACCGTGCGGATGAGCATCGACGTGGGCGTGGGCGACATCCGGTTGCCCGGTGACAGCAGGAAGGACGTGGACGTGAAGCCGGGCAGGCACGAGGAAGTGACCCTGGCACCGGTCGGGTCCGGCAAGAAGGCCGGCACGCTGACCCTGGATCTGCGGGTGGGCGTCGGACAGGTGGAGGTCAGCCGTGCTGCGTCATGAGTTCCAGCCGGGGAAGCTGGTCGCCGGGCTCTTCCTCAGCGCCGCCGGAGCGGTCTACGCCGGCGACGCGGCCGGGCTGTGGGAAGCCCCGTGGTTCCTGATCATCCCGCTGGTGGTGGGCGGCCTCTGCCTGGCCGGCGCCGGCACGGCGGCGGCGCGGGGCGTACGCAGACGGCAGGCCGCGCGCAGCGGTCAGCGGTAGCCGCCCGCCCGGGCACGGCGGCGCGACCTGAGGACCGCGTCGAGGGAGAGGTAGGGGGCTCCGGCGAGGACGAGGGGCAGCCAGGCCATCAGGTAGGCGAGGTCACTGGCGTATCGATCTTGTAGGGTCACCCCTCATGAAGACGGTACGGGTCCTGATCGCCCTGAGGATCAGCAACGAGACGGACGCCAGTACGTCCCTGGAGCGGCAGCTTCAAGACTGCCGGAGGCACATCGCAGAGCGGGCACACCTGGGGTGGACCGAGGTAGGTGTGGCCAAGGACGCACACATATCGGCGACCAAGACCCCGCCACTACAGCGGCCCGACCTCGGGCAATGGCTGAACAACCGTGCACCGGAATTCGACCTAATTCTGTTCTGGAAGATGGACAGGTTTGTCCGCAAGGTCGAAGACATGCAAGACATGATCCGGTGGGCCGAGAATCACGGCGGAAAGTCTCTGGTATCCGTACAGGAACCGGTACTCGACATGGTGGGCCCCTTCCGGCATGTCATCATCGATCTGTTTGCAGCCATCGCACAAATGGAAGCACAGAACATCAGTACCCGAGTAAAGAGCTTCCAGAAGTACGCCAAAACAAAGAACGTCTGGGCTAAGGGGAATCCTCCATACGGATACGAAACATACCGGCGCGAGGACGGGGCGATGTACCTCCGGGTCCGGGAGTCCCAGGCAAAGGTCATCAGGGAAATGCACCGGCTAGTTATGGCCGGGAAGCCCTACTCGGAGATTGCAGACCGTTTCAACAAAGACGGCATTCCTTCTCCCGGTGCAGAGCGCATGTCCAACCGCCGTAAGGAAATGGGGGCTGACACTCCCGTATGGCGACCACGGACCATCACATCTATTCTCCAGTCTGAAACCATCCTCGGCTGGAAGTGCGAAGAAGTGAAGGTACCCGGAAAGAAGTACGGGAGGTCTCAAGCGATCCTCACCGCTGAGGGAAAAATCAGGATGGCTGATCCGATCCTCTCTGAAGAGGAGTGGCAGAAGCTCCAGGAGGAAATGCTAGGTCGGCCCAGCGCTGCTCGGCGGACCACAAAGAACACGACCGCCTATCGTGGGGTAGTCCTCTGCGGCGGCTGTGGACGAAACCTGTACCTCTTCAACCCGGAGAGACAACAGGGGCAGCCGGTCTACCGCTGCAATGCTGCGGCCAATCGCAAGGCGTGCGGTAAGGGTTACTCGTTCCGCGCCGAGAAGGTTCGGGAGGTCGTAGAGACAATGATCCTGGGAGTCATCGGAGGATTCCCGATGCATGAGCGCCTGTACGTGAAGGGCTCCAGTAACTCGCAGAGGCTCCGGGAGATTGAGACCTACGTCCAGGACCTACAGCAGTCGGTTAGGCCGGGAGGCAGGAACTCTGCCGGTTTCGCCAAGCAATCCACGGAAGCCGAGATTGCGGCATTGTTCGAGGAACACGACTCCCTGTCAGCAGAGGGAGACAAGCCGGATCGTTATGAGTTCCGGCCCACTGGTCAGACATTCGCTGACATGTGGCGGCAGAACGAGGGCAACGACAGCGAGAGAACACGACATCTACTGAAGGCTGGAATCACGATTCAACTCAAGCCCCATAAGCCAGGAGTCTCGAACACTGTCGATTTCGGAGCGGAGGTAGACCTAGGAAACCTGACGGAACCTTTTACAGTGCACTAAGCAGAAGTAGCAGTACCACAGGCCCCGATCGCACCACGGTCGGGGCCTTTCTCGTGTCCGCACCAAAAATAAGGAATCCAGAATGTGGACCCTAGGCCGCTTAAAGTGCCTCTTGCCCAGCAATCCCAAGGGCCCGTGATTGTGGTCACACCCTCTCTAGGGAGCCGCTTCAGGCCCTGGTTGGCCCACGAGAACCCGTACAGGATCTCAGACCATATGACGTCCCGATCGGCGTAATGCGGATATCCGGACACCCCCCCTACCCCTGGGCACCCACAAGCACAAGTGCCGCGAGAAATTCACAACCAATGTTCTGCGCTCGATCAGCAAGCGAAGCGAGCATGCAATGACGCTCTCAAGTCGCCTGCCTTGGAGCGTTCGGCCGTAAGTTGGCGGCCCGAGGAATACAAGCATCACCGTGGCTTCGAACTGGCAACGAAAGACGTGGCGAAGCTGCCTGCTTGAAAGGCCGATGATCGAGCAGCGTGAAAGCCAAGCCTCAGAGCGACGCAAGGGCCCATAGGAACGGCCAGCAGGGCCCGCGCCGGCTATCGGACCGGGGGGCTTGAGAGGGCGGCAGGGGGCGATCTAGAGCACCGGCAGTCTGGTCAGCATGGCACCGCTTCCAGACACACCGAGGGGGCCGACTCTGGAGCCGACCCCCAGGGGTCTTACCGAATACCCGACCGGGTTATCTCATCACCATGGAAGAGGGGCCCCTCCCCCTATCCGATGAATCCTCGCTTTATCGCTTCCTTCAAATCTTTTTCAATTGAGAGAGAATCACACGGAAGAAAGAATGACATCTTCTCGATCGGTGTCGTAGCAGTGGCATTATTCATCGCAACATAAGCAGTGACCATTGCCTTCAGATAGTCGTCATCTGCCGCCCCCTTTCCCTCGCCCCGAAGAGCACGCACTACCCGCAAAGCATCAAGCGCCGCATCCATTGCCACCCCAGCCTCTGGCGGGTCGGGGTGCTCGATGAGTTCCAGGTTCCGGAGCAGAGCCCCCGTGATGCCGTACTCGGCGGCTCTTGGCTCCTCTGTTGTGATGTGCAGCTCTGATGGGAACCGGCTGGTCTTTGTCCAGACGGCGGACACCGTCCAGTCCCCAATCCGATGGGTTGTCTCTGTGGTCTCCATGCCGTCGACCGTACCCCGTGGCCTGCCTTGAGTCTTCGGGTGCGGACAATCACCCCTGCAGCACTTACTTAGTTAGTTAGGGACTGTGGCACCTAACTAAGTCTGAGACCCAGATCACACCGCGAAACCCGTAACGCCGGTGTCGACCGGAACGATGTAACGAGTGATGGGCCGATGCCCATACTCGCCAGACCGACAAACCGCCAGGGCTTTAGCCTGCCGTAAAACTGGGACTCTCGCGGCGCATTGCCATGAACACGGAGGTTGAGCATGCCATTCCCTCAGATGAACCCGAGAGAGTCCCGAGACGCGCTAGCCGCCGAGCTATCTGAACTTCTAGTCAAGCAAGGGAAGAGCCGACACGAGATATTCGAGGTCCTACAACGTCTGGGGGTACCGGTATCCGTAGCTCACATGATCAGCGATGAGGCCACCAGGTAGCTTGGCTCAACCTAAATGCACCGCTCATATCTCGCACTTCGCCATGAGTGGGCGGCCGAATAAATAAACCAATACAACGTGAACCCGTCAGGGGCTAGTCAATTCGACTGGCCCCTTTTTCTATGCCCAAGGAGCCCACCATGAACACTCATTCGCTCGACTGCACAGACCCTCTCGGCTGCTCTGCAAATAGCCCGTGCTCTAACTGGAACGCTGAAACCGTATCTATGCCAGCCTCCCAACCTGCAAAAGTCGAGTCGGTAGCTGTACTAGCGAGCAAGCCAAAGACTGCAACTGAATCAAACCGGCCCCGGTCCGTGAAGCGGTACGACTGGGAACGGGAACTGTGGAACTGCCCAGATATCCCCGCCACCTACAAAGGCACGCTTGCCGCTCTCTCATTCTTCACCGACTTCGAGTCGGGCCGGAATGCCCACCCTGGTGAATCCCTCCTGGAGGAAGTGACATGTGCGTCTCGCTCGACTATCAGTCGTGCTCTCAGATATGGCCGCGAGGAGGGCTGGGTCTACCGAGTGAGGGAGGGGAACAGTAAGGCCGGTATCGCAGATGAGTACTGGCTGACTCTCCCTCGGCATGACCACAGTCACGAGCTGGACGCAGTGAAGCAGCGGGCATCCCATTAGGTGTCTCTCTGACACCTAATACTCATCATGTGTCTCACAGACACACCATCTAGGGATCTACACCTAGGGAACTCCACCAAGGGAGTTCCATCTAGGGAATCTCACCCGGAGATAGATAGAGGTAGCTCGACTGAGGGTCGAGCAGCCAGCCGCCAAACGGCGGCTAGGTGGATATCTCTTCTCCAGTAGCACGGGAACCTTAGGGGTTCCCGTTATGCCTTATCGGCCAGCGGGCAGAGCTGGCCTCTATTACCAGAAGGAGCCAACCAATGATGAACGTAATGACGGCCGAGCAGTGGCTTGCCGAGAACGACCCCGAGCACGGGCAGGAGCAGCGCGACCATTGCGCTACCTGGCTGCGGTTCATGGTGGGCACCGACGGGGCCGCCGACTGGCTCTGTGCCCAGGAGGACGAGGAGCTGACTCTCTCCGACATCTTCCAGTCGGGCACGGCTGAGAACAGCGGCTACGCCCTGGAGAGCACCCGGGCCCCTGAGGTGCAGGAGCACTGCCAGTGGGGTGGATGCCTGGAAGCCCTGTACGGCCCTCAGGAGCCGCGTAAGGCCGGTCGGCCCCGCAAGTACTGCCCTGGCCACCAGAGGGACGCAGAGGCCCGGCGCAGGCGTCTACAGCGACGGGAGATCACTGCTGGCAGACACCGGAACCTGAGCTATCGGCCCAAGGGTGAGCCCAAGCCAAAGGCTGTGTGGATTGGCAGTCCCTCAGAGGGCGGTAAGAGCGTTGACCAATACGAGCAGTCCCGACAGGTATGGAAGTCCAGGAACCTTCCCCGTCGCGTTTATTAGCCAGAGCGTGAGGGGCCCCGTCAGCCTCTCATCTCTCGTCTGTCACGAGATCGTCTGACGCCTACTGCGCCAGGTAAATGCCCCCGGTGGATAGTTAGATCCGCTGGGGGACATTTCTTTTTGAGGCCCCCCAGCCGGCTGCGGGTGTCGCGTTTATTCAGAGAAGGTGAAGGGATCTTCGTCTTCAACCTCTCTCAAGGCTTCGACTAACCCCTTCTTCTCCTAGGAGGATTTGGGCTCCGTTACGTTCAGCGCATGTTCCGAGAAATGACCTCGACAGGTTGTGGCTCCTTCCTGTCGGGGTCCTTTCTTGTGAGTAAACAGATTCAGCCCGAATCAGATTGGAGGTGATCTGATGAAGAAGACTTGTTCACGGTGCGCGCAGCACAAACCATGCACCCAGTTCTACAAGCGGTCCGGTACTCCCGATGGACTTCAGTACCACTGCAAGGAGTGCCACAAGAACTTCATGCGGCAGTGGGAGCCGCAGCACAAGCGAACACGCACAAAGCGATAGGAGTAAGTGACATGACTGAACACAACAAGCCGCAGCCATCAGGGGTCGAATCTGGACGCTCGAATGTCATTCGTCCGGGGCAGGCGTGGGGCGCTAAGACCATGAACACCTATGCCGACACCATTCGACTTGTTCAGCAGATGATGAACGACGAGAACGGATACGACGATGACGAGTAAGCCAGGGTTCGTCCTACTGGAGACGAGGAACCGAGCAGTGTTCTACCGGGCCCCGAATCTGGAGAAGAGTTCGGACCGGATACCGGCCAAGCTGACCTATTCGACTCCAGTGATCCGCTATGCCGTCCAGGAGCTTCCCTCAGGGGCTAACGGGATGCCGGTGGGATTCGCCTACGTCCAAACTCAAAACGGCTCTGTAATCGCCGTGCAGGCTCTCACCCGCGACTGTCTCGGGATTGTCGAGCGAGGTCCCCGAGGATGGCTCCGCCGTCTCCAGCTAGAGAGGCAGACCCGTAAGCGGGCGAAGCAGGAACAGAACGAACTGATGATGAACGAACGAGTAGCGGCGCTGGCCGCTGAGATCAAGGAGAACTGACAATGACCACTTTCATGCCCGAGCCGTTCAATGACGTTCCCGACCTTACTTATGGCGCACAGTCGGTGTCGATGGCGCATGTTGCATATGAGCGAACTCGCATTGACCAGCTAGAGCAGGAACTCAAGCAGAAGAGTGATCCGACTTACCGAGCCGGCTTCGAGTTCCCGGCCCTTCCGAATCCCTACAGTGAGCACGAGACCGATTCCGCTGAAGTAAAGGCTCTCGGTACCGAGCTGACTAACCGACTCGAATACGTTGAGCGAAACAGCTCTGGTTGGGAGGTGCAGACCGTCGCCTTCCAGGGTGCCGTTTCTCGCCGCAATCAGGATGAAGCCGATTACCAGGCTCGGCTTACGCGCGCTGTAGAGGCCGGTGACGATATCCCCGACCCGGTTGAGCACGAGGATTTGGCTCCCCTACACAAGGAGCTGAACAAGCTAGAGAATGCGATCCGAGTCGGTGCACGAATTGCGCACGACACCCGAGCCAAGCTGGATGCCGCCTACCTCGATCTCTACGCTTCGGACTCTTACCGGAAGTGGGCTGACAAGGAAATCAGCAAGCGCACTCAGGATGCCGTCAAGGCACTGGAACTCCTCCGTACGGCTCTCACCTCTCGTGAGGCTGTCATCGGAAAGCTCCCCAACGCCTTCACCGACTCCGATGGTGTGGCTTTCGTCCAGCCGGTAAACCTTGGCCGAGGGGGCATGAATCCGTATGCCCAGGAGGAGAATCCGATCACTACGTCTAAGGCCCTCGATCATCTGCACTCGGTGACCATTCCGGGTGACGGTATTCGAAAGTGGTCGAAGGCTCAGCTTTCGGATGACGAGCTGGAGGATTACGCCGACCGAGCCGCAAAGGCCAAGGCCGAGCGGGAAGACACTCGCACTGCTGAGCAGAAGCTCCAGGATGCCGAGGGCGAGCGCCTTTCTCGATACCTCGGCAACGGTGGGGTTATCAAGTGATCGAGAGCAGCAGCATAGACGAGGCTCGATACTGGGAGAAAAGGCGGCGGGCACAAGAGCGCGGTTTGACACTCCCGGCTCAGGAGAGGGAGCTGGTATACGCAGACGACGGATTGGGGCGGGGAGGAATGGACCCTTCTGGGTCCGAGAGTGTTCTCGACTGGTCTATTGAAAGTGACTACAGCACTCCGGTGAAGTTCCGGCATGACTGGTAAGGACCGAGACGGACCGGCCGGACGATGGCGACGATAACGCACCAGTACCGGCCAACTGAGACGTAGGGGAAGGAGGCAGGCCGCGCCCGAGAGGGCGTCGCCTGCTTCTTGCCGTCTGTGAGCAGTCCCCGAACACTCAGGAAGCCGTGGTGTGGCTGTGCCTCGTGTCGTCCCATTCTTGCTCCACCTTGCGAACTCGCGTTTCGATCTCGGAGTTCCCGCGCAATTCGTTAGGAAGGGTTGTTGATGTGAAAATGTGGGCTCCGAGCAGCGAGTTCAGCCCCGGATTGGATCGCGGCGAAAAGTGGACTCCGAACAGGCATGCATCGCCGAAATCGGCTCCCTCTAGATTGGCCCTACGGAAATTTGTGTGGTGAAGGGCGGCACTCTCTAGATAGACGTTCTCCAGGTCGATGTGCGCGAAGCGGCAATTAGTAAATACCGTGTTCACGGCAGATAGCTCGTGCGCCTCCCCCGAGAGGAACGAGGTCTCAGTTACTGTCGCATTGTCCAGCTCGGCTCTTGTTATCCGGCATTTATTGAATCGGCACCTCAGTATGGTTGCTCGGGTCATGTCGGAAAATGATAGATTGCATTCTTGGAAAACGACGTCAGTCAATTGAGCCTGGTAGAGGTTGGCGTTACGCAAGTCTGCGTTAGTGATGGTGCATCCGGAAAGCGTCACTCGGCGTAGGTCGATCTCGAACGGTTCCTCGCGTTCAGGTCTCCTTGCTAGAACGTCAAGGGCTGCCTGCACTGGGTCGCCTGAGTGGATGTTGTCGGGTGTCGGCTTGGCGTGTTGTCTAATGAAAGCGGCTAGCACCTCCACGACAGTGTTGTGGTCCTTCGCGGAGTCGCGCATGATTCTTTCAAGCGAGTAAATTCCTCCAAGCTGCTCAGTCGTATTCTCAGAAGCGATCAGATGTATCGCGGCTACATATCGTTCTGTCACCTGCCCTTCCCGGCTAATTTCTGCCTGGCGTGCAGCGTTGGTCTCCGATTGGCGTAGCGACTCTCTGGTCAATTCCGCTTGCTCGGTGAAGTTTTCTTGAGACTTGATAAACGATTCGCGGCTCTGTTTGTGATTCAAGTGGGTGTACGCGAGGCTTCCCGCTGCAAGGAGGCCGGCACCGAAGGCGACGACTGTGGTTCGGAAGCCCGTGATAATTGCTCCCTCGCCGGGGGTTAGACCGCGCCCAAGGTGCGCTCCATCTGACCACCAGGGGCCCTTCCATAGCAGAATGATGAAGGTCCCGAGCAGGAGGAGTGCGGCTATCGTGCCGATCGATATAGCGGCAATACGCTTCTTCATCCTGAAATCTCAGCACGCCCGGGAGCCTCGTGCAGTACGTTCCGTCAACTTGGCCCTGGTGGAGGTCGGTGGTCAGGTGCGGGCTGGCCGCTGCAAGGGTGAGGACGCGGCAGGCCAGGCAACCGGCCTTCGCAACGCGCGGGCTATCGGTCAACTGAGACGAACGAACGACGTGGCGGGAATCGAACCCACGTAACTCGCTTTGCAGGCGAGCCCCTGAACCACTCGGACGGTTGGAACGCTCGGGACACGTCCCCCTGGACGACGAACGAGCCGCTGGCAGTGCGGTAGACGTTCGGACAGTCGTCCTGGCCACAAGTGCCGTTGCCGTTGCCGGTCAGTCGCTGTAGCTCCTCGCGTGCCACCTGAACTCCACTTCGGCTGGCCCCTGTTGGGGCGTCTGCCATGACCGTACGAGGGGGCCCTGAGCAGCGTCTATGCGACTGCCCGGATATTCGCGAGATCGGGTATCTCTGAGCCCTTGGGGCGCTCCCGGACACACAGAGAGCCCCCGGCGAGTGCCAGGGGCTCGACTGTCGGCCAAGTGCTAGAGATGTCGCCGCTTCCTGCGCCTGAGCAGGGCATCTACCGAGAGGTAGGGGGCTCCGGCCAGCACGAGCGGCACCCAGCAAACAAGGTACGGGAGGTCGTTGCCGTAGTAGTACGGCGTCGAGGCCCAGCTCACGGTCAGCCAGAGGCTGAGCGAGATCAGCGCGCCGCCGAGGGCGGCCAGCCGGCCGAAGAGTCCGAGGAGGGTGCCGATGCCGACGGCCAGTTCGCCGAGGGCGATGGCGAAGCCGAAGCCGACGGGGTTCTTGAGCGCCAGGTCGATCAGGGCCGGCAGGGCGGCGGAGCCGCGGGCCGCGCGCATGGTGTCGCCGATCGACCCGGCTCCGCCGGACTTGAGGAAGGCACTGTCGGTGATCTTGTTGAGGCCGGCGTACATGAAAGTCACGCCGAGGTAGATCCGGAGCGGAAGGAGGGCGTACCGGGTGGCGGTGTCCCGCCAGCCGCGCATGCCGTGCAGATCGGTCGTGTAGGTGTCCGTCCGAATACCCTGAGTCATCGCTGCCAGCCGCCTCTCACCCGCCGTGCCGGACCCCTCAATCGACGATACGTATGACAAGGGGGAACCGTTCAATCCTCTGCGCGACGCTTTCACCGCTTTTACCGACTTCCGACCTTCGCATCCGGGTGGACGGCCGGACCGAATGGAGGGACCGGCTCACCCGGCCGCTCCCGACCCGGACCTCACTCCGTGATCTGGACGACGCACCGGTTGGTCGCGGCGCCGCCCGCGGTGATCACCTGCACCTCCACCGCGCCGGGTTCCACCTCGACCGGCACGGGGACGGTCAGGACGGTGTCGGTGGGGTTGCGGAAGCCGCCGGTGACGGGGACCAGGGGCACGTGGACGTCGACGGCGCCGATCCGGACGACGGTGCGGGAGAGCCGGTCGGCACCGTGGGCGCCGGGTGGGACGAAGCCGGTGCCGCGGATCTCGATGTCGTCGCCGGTGCGGATCGGACCGTCCAGATCGCCGGGCTCACGGGCGCGGACCACGGAGAGGATCACCGGACGGCCGCCCTCCGCGTACTTGCCGGCCAGGTAGGTCGCGGCAGAGACCAGTACCAGGACCGCGAGCCCCCAGGGCAGGTCGGGGAGCTGGTCGGGGCGGCGCGCCAGCCGGACGGCGGCGAACAGCAGGGCGACGCCGTTGACGGCGACGTACTGGATGTCGGCGAAGGCGCCCCGGCCGGAGTCGTCGGTCAGCAGGTCGGCCGCGCGCGGCCGGTGGGCCGGCACCTTCTGCAGCCGCTGGGCGAGGATGCGCAGGCCGACCACCCGGCGGACCAGTACGGCGATGCCGCACAGCACGCCGAGGACGGTCACCAGGCCCGCGCCGCGCGCGAGGTCCAGGCCGGCGAGCAGCGCGTCGCGTTCGGTGTGGCCGGAGGCGGCGGCCAGCCGGCCCGCGAGCAGCAGGACGGAGTAGGTCGCGAGGAGGATCCAGCCGGCGGCCACGGTGCGGGAGGTGGACATGCGGTTGTCCTCGCCGATGAGCGGGGCCAGGACCCCGCCGCGGGCCCGGTGCCACCAGGAGGCGGCCGCCAGCACGCCGCCGACGGCGAGGGCGGCGAGCAGGGCGGCGGTCCGGGCGCTGCTCCAGCCCGCGCCGATCGCGGTGAGCGACTCGGCGAGCAGCAGGGCGAGGACGGCTCCGCCCACCGCGCACACCGTCCGCAGCCACAGCCGCGCGAGCCACGCCTGGCCCTCGGCGCGGCCGCGCCCGGCGACCTCCTCGGCCCGCTGGGTCAGCTCCTCGGACACCCACTGGCGGGAGGCGGAGGCCGAGTGGGCCACCGCGGGCGGCAGGCCCTGTCCGGCCGCGAACTCGTCGCGGACGCGCAGGAACGCGGCGACGGCCCGCCGGTGCCCCTGCCGGGCCCCGTGCGGGCAGTCCCCGCACGCACAGCCGCCCTCATGGGCGCCGTCGGCACCCGTGCTCTGTCTGGCCTCCTGCACCGCCACGCCCGACGCCCGCCTTCCGCACTGCCTCTCGACACGACCCGAAGCCACCCATAGTGCGCATTTCCGGCCGCGCAACTCCCCTGCGACGACAGCGAATTGTGCCCTACCCCGGGCCGTCCGGGGTTCGCCGGTCCGGGTCATGCCGGGTGAACCCCGGGCCACCGCGTTGACGCGGCTCCCGGGGCCCCCGTACGGCCGGGAGCTAGCCGAGCAGGTCGGGCTCGCTGCGGCTGACGTCCTGCCACAGGGGCTGGTAGTTGATCCAGGCCACCAGGTCGCCGCCGAGCTGTTCGCGGGTGGCCACGGCCAGCTTGTGGTCGATGAGGACCGGCCGGCCGGCCGCCTTGGCCATGAGCTGCACCTGGCAGGACCGTTCCAGGGACAGGAACCACCAGGCCGCCGCGTCGACCGAGTTCCCCACGGTCAGCAGCCCGTGGTTGCGCAGCACCAGAGCCTTGCGGGACCCCAGCACCCCGGCGATGCGGCGGCCCTCGTCGGCGTCGACGTTGACGCCGGTGTAGGCGTCGTACAGCGCCAGGTCCTCGTAGAACGCGCAGCTCTCCTGGGTGATGGGGTCGATGAGGTCGCCGAGCGCGGCGACGGCCCTGCCGTGCACGGAGTGGCAGTGCGCGACCGCGACGACGTCGGGCCGGGCGGCGTGCACCTGGGCGTGCACGGTGAACGCGGCCTGGTTGACGTGGTAGCGGCCGTCGACGACCTGCCCGTCCTGGTTGACGAGCACGAGGTCGCCGACGGTGACGTGCTTGAACGGCATCCCGAACGGGTTGACCCAGAAGCAGTCGCTGTACTCCGGATCGCGGGCGGTGATGTGCCCGGACACCCCGTCCTCGAGTCCGGAGCGCCCGAAGACCCGCAGGGCGCCCGCGAGCCGCTCCTTGCGGTGCCGGCGTTCGTCCTCCACCGAGTCGTGCATCGGCGGCATGGCGAATCTCAGCTGATCGGTGGGCAGCGGAGGGGGCGGCGTGGGCCCGTTCATGGGTCCTCCAGCGTGGGGGTTTGCGGTACGGGCGGGAAGTTACCGCCGGTCGGCGCAAAAGGGCAGCGCTGGTTGGTAAAGATGACGTGGGCGGCGGATACCCGACAGAGGGTGTCCGCTTTGCCGGTGAGACTGGCCGGCATGAACTGGGCAGCCTTCACCACCGCCGCGCCCGAGCTCGCGGCGATCACCGAGCGGCGCTTCAGCGCCTTCCGTCACCACGTCCTCGCCACCCTGCGCCGGGACGGCTCCCCGCGCACCTCCGGCCTGGAGGCCGACTTCCGGGGCGGCGAGCTGTGGCTGGGCATGATGGCCGGCTCGTGGAAGGCCCTGGACCTGCGCCGTGATCCGCGCTTCGCGCTGCAGGCGAACCCGGGCGAGGGCACCGCGATGGGCGGCGGTGACGTACGGATCGCCGGGCGGGCGTACGAGGTCGGGGACGGGGTGACCAAGGCCGCGTACGTGAAAGAGGTGGAACCGCCGCAGCCGTTCCACCTCTTCCGCACCGAGTTGACGGAGGTCGTGCGGACCTTCGTCGAGGACGACACGCATCTGGTCGTCCAGGTCTGGCGGCCCGGCGCGCCGGTGCGCACGCTCAGGCGGACCTGATCCTCAGCGGGAGAGGATCACTCCCACTCGATGGTGCCCGGGGGCTTGGAGGTCACGTCGAGGACGACGCGGTTGACGTCGCGGACCTCGTTGGTGATCCGGGTCGAGATGCGGCCGAGGACGTCGTACGGCAGCCGCGACCAGTCGGCGGTCATGGCGTCCTCGGAGGAGACCGGGCGCAGCACGATCGGGTGACCGTAGGTGCGGCCGTCGCCCTGGACGCCCACGCTGCGGACGTCCGCGAGCAGGACCACCGGGCACTGCCAGATGTCGCGGTCCAGGCCGGCCGCGGTCAGCTCCTCGCGGGCGATGGCGTCGGCGTCCCGGAGCAGGTCGAGACGCTCCTTGGTGACCTCGCCGACGATGCGGATGCCGAGGCCGGGGCCCGGGAAGGGCTGGCGCTGCACGATCTCCTCCGGCAGGCCCAGCTCCTGGCCGACCATCCGGACCTCGTCCTTGAACAGCTTGCGCAGCGGCTCGATCAGCTTGAACTCGAGGTCCTCGGGCAGGCCGCCGACGTTGTGGTGCGACTTGATGTTGGCGGTGCCGGTGCCGCCGCCGGACTCGACCACGTCCGGGTACAGGGTGCCCTGGACCAGGAACTCCACGGCCGGGCCCTCGTCGGCGATGATCTCGGCCTGCGCCTGCTCGAAGACGCGGATGAACTCGCGGCCGATGATCTTGCGCTTCTCCTCCGGGTCGGAGACGCCCTTGAGCGCGGTCAGGAAGCGCTCCTCGGCGTCCACGACGACCAGCTTGACGCCGGTCGCGGCCACGAAGTCCTTCTCGACCTGCTCGGTCTCGCCCTTGCGCATCAGGCCGTGGTCGACGTAGACGCAGGTGAGCTGGTCGCCGATGGCCCGCGCGACGAGCGCGGCGGCGACGGCGGAGTCCACGCCGCCGGACAGACCGCAGATGGCGCGCCGGTCGCCGACCTGCTCGCGGATCGCGGTGACCTGCTCCTCGATCACGTTGCCGGTGGTCCAGGACGGGGTGAGGCCCGCGCCCCGGTACAGGAAGTGCTCCAGGACGAGCTGGCCGTGCGTGGAGTGCATGACCTCGGGGTGGTACTGGACGCCGTACAGCTTCTTCTCGTCGTTCTCGAAGGCGGCGACCGGGACGACGTCGGTGGACGCGGTCACGGCGAAGCCCTCGGGGGCGGCGGAGCAGGCGTCGCCGTGCGACATCCACACGTGCTGCTCGTCCGGCGTGCCCTCGAACAGGGTGGAGCCGGACTTGGAGACGTGCAGGTCGGTGCGGCCGTACTCACGGGCGCCGGTGTTGTCGACGGTGCCGCCGAGGACCTGCGCCATGAGCTGGAAGCCGTAGCACATGCCGAAGACGGGGACACCGGCCTCGAAGAGCGCGCGGTCGAGCCGGGGGGCGCCCTCCTCGTACACGGACGAGGGGCCGCCGGAGAGGATGATCGCCGCGGGGTTCTTGGCGAGCATCTCCTGGACCGGCATGGTGCTCGGCACGATCTCGCTGTAGACCCGCGCCTCGCGGACGCGACGGGCGATGAGCTGGGCGTACTGCGCGCCGAAGTCGACGACCAGGACGGTGTCGGGGGAGGCGGCAGGCGAAGTCGCTGATGACACGGGGTGCCTTCTGGTGGTCGGGCGGGGTCTGTGCTAACGAGTCTAACGGTGCGGGCGGGTACGCCTCCCCCGGACGGGACCGTGGCATACTGGACGCATGCTCGCGCACTCGACCTTCCTCTTTACCTATGGCACCCGGCCCGCCGGCTGCCATGGTCGTGCTGCTTGAGCGAACCGCCAAGCGACTTACCAGGCGCCCCGGGCCGACAAGGCCCGGGGCGCCTGTCGTTTCTCCGGGTTCTGCCGTTCCGGGGCCTCCGCCAGCCACCTTCACCAGGAGCCCCCGATATGACCACTCTCACCGCGGAACAGACCATCACCGACGCCCGTACCCGCATCGACGCGCTCGACGACCGGATCATCGGGCTCATCCAGGAGCGGATGGCCGTCTCCACCGTCGTCCAGGAGACCCGGATCGCCTCCGGCGGCCGGCGGGTGAACCTCTCCCGTGAGATGGAGATCCTCGGCCGCTACCGCGAGGCGCTCGGCAAGCCGGGCACCGCGCTGGCGATGACCATGCTGGAGCTGTGCCGGGGTCGCATCTGAGTTCGGGCCGGTTCTCACCCGTACGGCGCGTGACCGCCCCCCGCACCGCTTCGTTGAGCCGGTTGTCCGTGCCAGCCAGGGGCGGGCCCGACAGAACCACGCGTGGCTCACCGGAGCGATGAGGCGTACGGGTCGTGCCGTACACCGTGGGACCTCGCTCCGGAGAAGTGACCGGACGGCAGGGGACAGCAGCCCGGTCACCCAAGAGAACGGCCGGCTCCGGGGACGCCCGGGGCCGTCCGCGGAAACACCAGGTCAGGACACATGAGCAGGCGGCGCGACCCCCCGGCGCCGCTCCTGGGCACCAGCGCGCCCTTGCGCCGGTGCCGGCGAAGAGAGGGCCCCGCGGCTCGAGTCCCGCGGGGCCCTTCGTCGTGCCCTTCGTCGTGTCCGGCCGGAGACTCCCACCGAATGTGATCCATGACACAAAAATTCCGGTGAATCCGGAAGCAACCATTCACCGCCCTCGCGGATCAAACCTGCTGCCGGATCACGTAGACGGTAAGAGACGAGGGACCTGCGTTCGGAGGGGGATGCAGGTCCCTCGGCGTCTCCGGGTCCGGCCTACTTCTTCGGCGGCACCGCCGGGATGCCCAGGAACGGCAGCCTGAGCGCGCCGAACGCGTCCGCCGGGACCGCCGGCTCGCGCGGCTCCACCGGCTTCAGCCGCTCGTACGCCGCCCCCTGCGCCGGGCGCGGGTCCTCCTCGCCCTTGTTCGGCCAGTACGACATGGCCCGCTCGGCCTGCGCGGTGATGGTCAGCGACGGGTTGACGCCCAGGTTGGCCGAGACGGCGGCGCCGTCCACCACCGAGATGCCGGGGTGGCCGTAGAGCCGGTGGTAGGGGTCGATCACACCGGTCTCCGGGGAGTCGCCGATGGGGCAGCCGCCGAGGAAGTGCGCGGTCAGCGGGGTGCCCATCAGCTCGCCGACGTTGCTGCCCGGGAAGCCGTTGATCTCCTCGGCGAGCACGGTGGCGGCCTCGGAGGCGGCCTTGATCTGCTTGGGGTTCGGGGCGCCGTGCCCCTGCCGGGCGGTGAGCAGGCCCTTGCCGACCCCGCCGGGCTTCAGGTACGTCGTCAGCGAGTTGTCCAGCGACTGCATCACCAGCCCGATGATGGTCCGCTCCGACCAACGCCGGTTGGACAGCGAGCGGGCGACGAGGAGGGGGTGGCGGGCGGCGTTGGCCAGCCAGGCCAGGACGCGCGAGGAGCCCTCGGCGTAGGGGACCTGGAGGATGGACAGCCCGCCCATCGAGTTGGAGCCCTTGCCGTAGCGGACCGGTTCGATGTGCGTGCTGTCGTCGGGGTGGATCGAGGACGTGATGGCGACGCCGCGCGTGAAGTCGGCCCGCTGCTCGCCGGTCGCCTTGCGGTAGCGGCGGTTGTCGGTCTGCGCGCCCACCAGCGCCTCGGAGTTGGTGCGGGTCAGATCGCCGAGCCGGGCGGACAGACGCGGCAGCTGGCCGCCGGCCTTCATCCGGTGCAGCAGGGTCTGGGTGCCGTACGTGCCGGCCGCGACCACGACCCTGCGCGCGGTGAACAGCCGCCCCTTGCCCTTCTTCTTCTCGTCCGTCGGCAGCGTCGCGATCGCGTAGCCGCCGCGCGAGTCGTCGGTGACGGACACCACCGTCGTCATCGGGTGCACCACCGCGCCGGCCTTCTCGGCGAGGTACAGGTAGTTCTCGTTGAGGGTGTTCTTCGCGCCGTGCCGGCAGCCGGTCATGCACTCGCCGCACTCGGTGCAGGCGTTGCGGGCGGGCCCGGCGCCGCCGAAGTACGGGTCGTCCACCCGCTCGCCGGGCCGGCCCTGCGCCGTGCCGTCGGCGTCCTTGCCGTCGCCGAAGAACACGCCGACGGGCGCCAGGTGGAAGGTGTCGCCGACGCCCATCTTCTCGGCCGCGGCCTTCAGGTGCACGTCGGACGGCGTCATGGTCGGGTTGAGCCGCACGCCGAGCATGCGCTGCGCCTGGTCGTAGTACGGCTTCAGCTCCTGCTGCCAGTCGGTGATGCCGCGCCACTGGGGATCGTCGAAGAAGGCCTTCGGCGGCACGTAGAGGGTGTTGGCGTAGTTCAGCGAGCCGCCGCCGACGCCCGCGCCGGCCAGCACCATCACGTTGCCCAGCAGATGGATGCGCTGGATGCCGTACATGCCGAGCCGCGGGGCCCAGAGGTAGTTCTTCAGGTCCCAGGAGTTCCTGGGCAGGGAGTCGCGGGTGAAGCGGCGGCCGGCCTCCAGTACGCCCACCCGGTACCCCTTCTCGGTGAGGCGCAGGGCGGAGACCGAGCCGCCGAACCCCGAACCGATCACGATGACGTCGTAGTCGTACCCGTCCTCGTCCCGGGTCTGGACAGACTTCTCCTGCGACACGTGCTCTCCTCGTCGAGAACGGGCTTGCTGGCGGTGGGGTCGTGGCTAACGGAAGCGGAAGGCCTTCATCAGGCGGAGGCTGCGGCTCATGAACTGGGCGTACTGCGCGTCGTCCATCCCCAGCGACGGCGCCATCGGCAGCAGCCGCTGCCTCGCCACCGTCTGGGCCTCGGTGTACTTGAGGATGCCCTCGGAACCGTGGCGGCGGCCGAGGCCGGAGTCCTTCATGCCGCCCATCGGGGACTGGACGCTGCCGTAGGCGGGCGCGTAGCCCTCGTTGACGTTGACCGTGCCGGTGCGCAGCCGGGAGGCGACGTCCAGGCCGCGCCGGGCGGACTTCGTCCACACGGACGCGTTCAGTCCGTACGGCGTGGAGTTGGCGCGTTCGACCGCCTCGTCCTCGGTCTTGAAGCGGTACAGCGAGACGACGGGCCCGAAGGTCTCCTCCTCGCAGACGGCCATGGACTCCTCTACGCCGTCGAGGATGGTCGGCTCGAAGAAGTACGGGCCGATGTCGGGGCGCGCCACGCCGCCCGTGACCACCCGGGCGCCCTTGGCGACGGCCTCCTGGACGTGCCCCTCCACGGTCTTGAGCTGCCGCTCGCCGACCAGCGAACCCATGTCCGCGCCGTAGGCGAGGGAGTTGCCGAGCCGCATGGCCCGGGTGCGGGCGGCGAAGCGCTCCAGGAAGGCGTCGGCGACGGACTCGTGGACGTACAGCCGCTCGATGGAGATGCAGAGCTGGCCGGCCGAGGAGAAGCAGGCCCGGACGGCGCCCGCGGCGGCCTTCTCGATGTCGGCGTCCTCCAGCACGAGCATGGCGTTCTTGCCGCCGA
The DNA here is from genome assembly GCF_055601245.1 of Streptomyces sp. NPDC038135. Lineage (NCBI taxonomy): Bacteria > Bacillati > Actinomycetota > Actinomycetes > Kitasatosporales > Streptomycetaceae > Streptomyces > Streptomyces sp. NPDC038135. The sequence continues at coordinate 632,915 of NZ_JBVJXS010000001.1, forward strand.
GTTCGAGGGAGACGCCGACCAGGCGGGCGGCGGCGCCCTGCGCGACCTCGCGGCCGGTGCGGGTGGAGCCGGTGAAGGAGACGTAGTCGGCGTGCCTGACCAGCTCGGGGCCGACGACCGGGCCCTCGCCGAGCACGACCTGGAAGACGCCCTCGGGCAGCCCGGCCTCGATGAGCAGGTCTCGGGCCCAGAGCGCGGTGAGGCAGGTCTCGGTGTCCGGCTTCATGACGACCGCGTTGCCGGCGGCGAAGGCGGGCAGCGCGTCGCCGACGGACAGCTCCAGGGGGTAGTTCCACGGGGCGATCTGCCCGACGACCCCGCGCGGGTGCCGGAGTTCGGTGACCTTGGTCAGGGTCGGCACGGCGCCGGTGTGCCGCTTGGGCCGCAGGTAGCCGGGGGCCTTGCGGCCGTAGTGGCGGGCCGCGACGGCGACGGCCTGCACTTCCTCGTGCGCGTGCAGCCGGGCCTTGCCGGTCTCGAGCTGGATGAGGTCGAGCACCTCGGCCTGGCGCTCGAGCACCAGGTCGTGGAAGCGGAGCAGCACGGCGGCGCGCTGCCGCACGGGCGTCCTCTCCCACACGGCCTGGGCGGCGCGGGCGGCCTCGAAGGCCTTTCGTACGTCCTCGGGCGTGGACTCGGGCAGGTCGGCCAGCTTCTCGCCGGTGAAGGGAGTGTGGTTGGCCGTGCGGCCGGAGCCGACGACGCCCTTGGTGAGCTGGGCCACCAGTGTCGGGGTGACCACGTCGGCGGCGGTGCGCACGCCCTCGGGGGCGGGCGCGAGCGGGTTGGTACCGGTGATGTCCGGGGCCTGCGAGTCCGTCATGACGCGCAGGGTATGCCGCGGCGGAGGCTTTGGGTACCCGTCGGTAACGGGGATTCACCGAGTGCACACACGCCGCCAGTGATCACTGGCAGCAAACGCGCTGATCAGCTCGTTGTCGGGTGATGATCAACGGAAGTGTGGTTTTCCCGGCCCGGGGAGCGACGAAGTCGGCGCGAGGGCGGCGCGATTCGGGTCAGGGGCGCGGTTCGGCCGCCAGGGTTCGCGGCGGCTCCTGGGGCGCCGGGCGGACGGCGGGCACGGTGGCGCCGGGCTCCGGGGGCGCCGGGCGGACGGGCGGCACGGTCGCATCGGGCTCCCGGGAGGCAGGGCCGGACAGCCCGCACGGTCTCACCGGGCTCCGCAGGCGCCGCACGGACAGCCGGCACGGTCGCATCGGGCTCCGCAGGCGGGCGGGCGAGCGGTGCGGTCACATCGGGCTCTGAGGGCGCCTGACGGACGGCGGGTGGTCGCGCCGGCCTCCGGAGGCGCCGCACGGACAGCGGGCACGCCGGTCACATCGGGCTCCCGGGCTGGCGGACGGCGGGCACGGTCGCATCGGGCTCCGCAGGCGCCGGGCGGGCGGCCGGCACGGTCGCATCGGGCTCCGCAGGCGGGCGGGCGAGCGGTGCGGTCACATCGGGCTCTGAGGGCGCCTGACGGACGGCGGGTATGGTCGCGCCGGCCTCCGGAGGCGCCGCACGGACAGCCGGCACGGCGGTCACATCGGGCTCCCGGGCGGGCGGACGGCGGGCACGGTCGCCTCGAGCTCCGCAGGCGCCGGGCGGGCGGCCGGCACGGTCGCATCGGGCTTCCGGGATGTCGGGCGGAGGGGCGGCACGGTCGCGTCGGGCTCCGCAGGCGCCGGGCGGACGGGCGGCACGGTCGCGTCGGGCTCCGCAGGCGCCGGGCGGACGGGCGGCACGGTCGCGTCGGGCTTTGCAGGGGACGGGCGGGTGGGTGGTGCGGTCGCGCAGGCCTTCAGGGCGGCCGCGACCTCCTCCGCGGGCGGCCGCGCGTCCGGGTCCGGCGCGTGCAGGCGGGTCAGGAGCGGCCGCAGCGGGCCGGCGTCGCCGCCCGCGACGGCGGAGGCGAGCAGCGCGCCGAGGGACCACAGGTCGGAGGCGGGCCCGGCGCCACGTCCGGAGGCCCGCTCCGGGGCGGCGAACCCGGCGGGGACGTCCGCGGCCGGCCCGTCCCCGATCCCGAAGTCGGTGACGACGACCCGCCCGGTACCGGACTCGATCAGGACGTTGGCGGGCTTGAGGTCCCGGTGCACCATCCCCACGGCGTGCGCCGCCCTGAGCGCCCCGAGGACGGCGAGCCCGATCCGCGCGGCCTCGGCGGGCGGCAGCGGCCCGCGCCGCACGGCCTCCTGGAGCGACTCGCCCTCCACCAACTCCATGACGATCCACGGCAGTCCGCCGTCGAGGACGACATCGTGCAGGGCGACGGCCGAGGGATGCCGCAGCCGGGCGGCGGTCCGAGCCTCCCGGTGCAGCCGGTGCGCGATCCGCCGGCTCTCCTCGTCGTCGGCCGGACGCCCCGGCAGCACGGGCTCCTTGACGGCGACGTCCCGCCGCTCCTGCTCGTCCCGGGCCCGCCAGACGGTCCCGGCCGGCCCGGCGCCCAGGCGTCCGAGAAGGCGGTAGCGTCCACCGATCAGCCGTGCGCCGGGCGGGAGTTCGCCGTCTCCACTCATGTCACATGAGTACCGTGCGCACCACGCCCTTGTCGAAGGGACACCGGTCCGGCGCCCCGATCCGGCCGTCGCTCAGGGCTTCTTGACGTCCAGGTTGGCGATCGCGGTCCTGGCGACCTCGCGGCCCCGGTCGGTGAGGTCGCCCTTGCCCGGGTAGCCGATGGTGAGCCGGTACAGGTCTCCGGAGCCGGTGCGGTAGTAGAAGATCCGCAGCTCGCGCGGGCGCGGGTGCTGGGAGTCGTCCGTCTGGTACTCGACGGTGTTCGTGGCGGCCTGTCTGCCGCGGTACTCGGTTCCGTCGTCCGGGTGCGTCGTCGCGCCCTTGGGCATGTCGAGGCTGTACTCGCCCTCGTTCTTGAACTTCTCGTCGTCGGCGTGCATCTGGGCCACCGCGTTGCTCTTGATCGTGTTGAGCGAGTCCTCCGACTTCCGGGTCAGGTCCAGCACGACCGAGACGGCGCCGCTCGGGTCCGTGTACGACACCCAGCTCTGGTCGGAGTCGTTCTTGTCCGGGTGACCGGTCTCGTAGGCCGCGGGGACGGCGAGGGTGACGCCGAGCCCGGCGTCGGTGTGCTTCGTCCAGCCGTCCGGCAGCGGTCCCGCGAAGGGGTCGGCGAGGACGAGGTACCCGGCCACCGCCGCCGCGGCCACGGCGGTCCCCAGGCCCAGCCAGACCTTGCGTCCCGGGCGCGGGGCACGGCCGGCGGGCGTGGTGGGCGCGGCGAACGCCACGTGCTGGGTGGGCTCCGGGGCCGGCGGGTCGGCGGCCGCCTCCAGCAGCACCCGGACCTGGGCGGCCGTCGGGCGGCGGGAAGGGTCCTTGCGGAGCAGGCTGTTGACGGCCTCCGCCAGCGGGCCGCGCGCGGCGGCGGGCGCGGCCGGGGTGGCGTTGAGGACGGACTGCAGGGTGGCCGGGGTGTTGCTGCGGCGGAACGGGGAGACGCCCTCGGTGGCGGTGTAGAGGACGACACCCAGGGACCACAGGTCGCTCGCCGGACCGGGACGCTGCCCCAGCACCCGTTCCGGCGCGATGTACTCGGGCGAGCCGACGAAGCCACCGGTGTCGGTCAGGTTCGTCTCGCCCTCGATCTGCGCGATGCCGAAGTCCGTGAGCACGACCCGGCCGTACCGGCCGAGCAGCACGTTGTCCGGCTTGACGTCCCGGTGCAGGACGCCCGCCGCGTGCGCGGCCTCCAGCGCGCCGAGCACCTCGAGGCCGATCCGCGCCGCCTCGCGCGCGTCCAGCGTGCCCTCCTGGAGCGCGCCGCCCAGTGAGCGGCCGTGCACCAGCTCCATCACGATCCGCGGCCGGCCGTCGACCACGGCGACGTCGTACACGTTGACCACGGCGGGATGGTCGAGCCGGGCCGCCGCGCGGGCCTCGCGGCGCATCCGCTCGAAGGCGTTGGCGCGTTCGCGCTCGGGAAGGTGGTCCGGTACGCGGGGCTCCTTCACCGCGACCTCGCGGTCCACCGTCTCGTCCTTGGCCCGCCATACCGTGCCCATGCCTCCGTGGCCGAGCTTGGCGAGCAGCCGGTACCGGCCGGCGATCAGCCGTCCGGTGCCGTCCTGAGCCACGGGGGCCGGTGCCTGGTGCGGGCTCTGCGGGGCCGCCTGCTCCGCAGCCGGCCGAGGCGCCGCACCGGGCCGTGCGCCCGGCACCGGATCCGGCGTCGGGTTCGGCGGTTGCAGAACAAAACTCGTCGTGTCGTCGGCCGTACGGCCGGCTCCCCCGTCGCTGCTCATGGACCATCCATATCGCGCCACCGGCGTCCGCCACCACAGGGAGCACGAACCGGTCACGAAGCCGTGACCGGGCGGGAATCAACGTGTCGTGACCGAGAAGGTGTCCACGGCGACGTCGAAGTACTCCCGGGCCTCCCGGACCCGTCCGACCGGCGCCGACACCCACACGTCGTACATCCGGCCGTCCTCCTCCCAGCACAGGTCGTAGGTGTGGCGCGGGCCCTCGGCCGCGCTGAAGCCGTCCCAGGTGAACTCCCAGAGGGCGGCGGGGTGCCCGGAGTGCGTGGTCCCGACGACCCGGCCGTCGTGGTAACCCGGATTGGTGCCGGCCCCTTCCGCCGCCGCCCGGCTCATCACCGCGGCGGGCCCGCCGGCGTCGGGCGGGGAGACCTTGACGCCGAGCCGGAAGGTCTGCCCCGGGGAGAGGTAGAAGACGCGCTCGCCCTGCCGTTCGCGGTCGAAGTCCTCCGGCACGGCGAGCGAGAAGCCGGCCGGGTCCCGCGCGGTGCGGTAGCCGGAGGGGGCGGTGTGCGGCCGGGAGGCAGCGGGCGCGGTGCCCGCGCGGGACGGCGAGGCGCTGCCGGCCGGCGGGGACGCGGAGCGACTCGTCGGCGCCGCCGGGCTGCTGGTCGGGCCACCGGGCGGGCCGCCGCCGTCGCCCCGGTGCAGCAGCAGCGCCGCCGCCGAGACACCGGCCCCGGCCACCGCCGCGACCAGCAGCGCGGCGATCAGCACACCGCGCGACGACTGCCGGCCGGGCGGGGGCTGTACGGGCGTCGGCGGGTCGGCGGGCGCCCGCGGCGCGTCGGGCTCGGCCGGCGGGTGACCCGCTCCGGCCGCGCGGGCCGCCCGGGCGACGAGCCTGGGGGTGCGGCCGGCCGCCGGCGTTTCCGGGGCGGCCGGCGTGCGGCCCGTCTCCAGGAAGGCCCGCAGCATCCGCTCGGCGTCCGCCGCGTCCAGCCGCCGGTCCGGGTCGCGCTCCAGCAGGCCCCGTACGACGGGCAGCAGCGGCTCGGCCTCGGCGGGTGGCCGAATCTCGGCGGCGACGACGGCGTGCAGGATGCCGCCGAGCGAGTCCCGCCGGAAGGGGGACTCGCCGCTGAGCACCGTGCACAGCAGCGCGCCCAGCGACCACAGGTCGGACTCGGGCCCGGTGCGGGTGCCGGCCATCCGCTCCGGGGCGGTGTACTCGGGCGAGCCGACGAAGGAGCCGGTCTCGGTGAGCGTGGTGGCGCCCGCGACCTGCGCGATGCCGAAGTCGGTCAGCACCACCCGGCCGGTGCCGGACTCCAGCAGCACGTTCGCGGGTTTGATGTCGCGGTGCAGCACGCCGGCCGCGTGCGCGACGCGCAGCGCGCTCAGCAGGTCGGCGCCGATCCGGGCGGCCTCGGCGGCGTCGACGGGGCCGTGCCTGGTGAGGCGGTCGGCGAGCGAGCCGCCGTCGATCAACTCCATGACGAGGTACGGACGCTCCTCCTGCTCGATGACGTCGTGCACGACGATGATGTGCGGGTGCCGTAACTGCGCGACCGCCCGCGCCTCACGGAAGGTGCGGTCACGGCGGCGGCGGGCGTCGTCGTCCGGGAGGGAGTCGTCGGCCGCCAGTTCCTTGACCGCCACCAGCCGGCCCAGCACCTGGTCGCTGGCCCGCCATACGACGCCCATGCCGCCGCGTCCGATCCGCTCCTGGAGGCGGTAACGGCCCGCGATCACGCGGAAGTCGTCCCCGTCGGATCCCATGAGGCCCATCATGCCGCACCGGCCGCACCCGTTCGGGTCGGTGATCGGCCAAGTGCCGAGTGCCGAGACCGAGCCGGTCGGCCGGTCGGCCGGCGGCAATTCAGATCAGCCGATCAGTGGGTCGGCAGGTCAGGTCAGCCGGTGCTCGGCGGCTGCCAGCTCCGCAGCACCCACTGGAACTGCTTGCTGGTCCGCGGCCAGTCGGCCTCGGGCGTCGACATGTAGATCGCGTACTCGGTTCCCTCGCGCGAGAAGTACGTCTCCTCGATGGCGTGCCGGGGCCCGGCCACGTAGGGCGGGTCCTTCGCCAGCGCGTCCCAGGTCATCTCCCACACCGCGCCCTCGCGGTCGCGGTAGGTGTTCGCCTTCATGGTGACCCGGTGGTAGTTGACGAGCGACTGGACCTGCCCTTCCAGGTTCCTCTGGTGCGCGAGGGCGTTGGCGAAGTCCGAGCTGGTGTCCATGGAGATGCGCAGGAAGTGCTTGCCGCCGTCGGGCGTGTAGTCGACCTGCCGGAGGTCGGGGTCGGCCGCGCCGTCCTTCGCCTCGACGACCCGGCGCGACCAGCCTTTGGGCAGGTAGACGGTGAAGCCCCACGGGTCGGGGTACGCCTGCCAGGAGGCGGGCAGGACACCGTCGGGGCCCGGCGTGGCGCTGCCGCCGGAGCTGGGGCTGGTGGAGGGCGAGGGGGTGAGCCGGCCCGTGCCCCCGCTCGCGCCGGTGCCGTGCTCCGATCCGCCCCACTGCTGGTAGGCGACGGCCGCGGCGCCGCCGAACACGGCCGCGACGGCGACGACCAGCGCGAGGGTGCGCAGCCGTCGCCTGGGCCGGTCCGGCGGACCCGCGGGTGCGGGGGCCACGGCCGTCGCCCCGGTCGTGGAGCGGCCCCCGGCCGCCGGTGCGCCGGGGACGTGAGCGCGCGTGGCCCCTCCGGAGGGGTAACCGGCGGGTGGGTAGCCGGTGTTGCCCGGCGCACCGGACTGCGTGCCCGGGCTCTGCGCCGGTACGAACGCCTGCGTGGTCTGCGGCAGGCGGCCCTGCGCCGCCTCCGCGAGCATGCGTTCCGCCTCCTTCGCGCCCGGCCGCTGGGCCGGTTCCTTGCGCAGCAGGGCGGATATGACGGGGCCGAGCGGACCGGCGTTGCGGGGCTCCTCCGCCTCTTCCTCGACGACCGCCTGCATGGTGCTCAGCGGCGAGGTCCGGCGGAACGGCGAGCGTCCCTCGACCGCCGTGTACAGCGTGGCCCCGAGCGCCCACAGGTCCGAGGACGGGCCGGGGTCGTGACCTCGCACCCGCTCGGGCGCGAGGTAGTCGACCGAGCCGACGACCTCTCCGGTGCGGGTGATGGTGGAGTCGCCCTCGATCTGGGCGATGCCGAAGTCGGTGAGCAGGACCCGGCCGTCCCGGCCGAGGAGGACGTTGCCGGGTTTGACGTCCCGGTGGAGTACACCGGCCGAGTGCGCGGCGCGCAGGGCCCGCAGGACCCACAGGCCGATCCGCGCGGCCTCGGCGGGTTCGATGCGGCCGCGCTCCTTGACCGCGTCGGCCAGCGAGTGGCCCTCGACCAGCTCCATCACGATCCACGGGCGGCCGTCGTGCTCTAGTACGTCGTGGACGGTGACGACGGCGGAGTGGTTGATGCGTGCGGCGGCCCGCGCCTCGGCCCGGGTGCGGGCCAGCAGGACGGCCCGGTCGCTGTCGGAGACGTAGAGCGCCGCGGTCAGCTCCTTGACGGCGACGTGCCGGTGCAGCACCTCGTCGTGGGCGCGCCACACCCGGCCCATGCCGCCGCTGCCGATGGAATCGGCGAGCCGGTAGCGGCCCGCTATGAGCAGGCCCTGCATCTGATTCACGTTGCCCCGCAATGCTATTGACAGGGTCAGACTAAGGACCGGCCCTCCCCCTGGGAACACGAGGGGTACCAAGGTGACAGTCCTGTGACGGTTACCGCTTCCGGCGCGCGGGCGGACCCCAACACCGTTTCACGCAGGCGGTATACGGGGCGCTCAACCCGTGTAGCGGTACGTCGCGGTAGCTTGCTCGTACAGCCGTGTCACCTCGTCGCGCTCGGCCTCCGGGCCCCGGACCTGGACGATGTGGTAGCGGCCGTTCAGCAGGATCGCCATGTTGCGCACGTACCGGTCGCGGCCCTGTCCGTCGGTCCAGGTGAACTGGCCCTCTGCCATGGTCCGTCCGCCGACCTCGATGGTCCGCAGGCCGGTGGCCGTGGCCCAGCTGGAGTCCCGGTACGGCTGGAGTTCGCGCTCCTTGTCCCGCTGGTAGACCATCGGATCGCTGCCGTAGCCGCCCGTTCCGTCCCGTCCGGGTACGACGAGCAGCTCGAAGTCCCCGTGGGAGTAGACGACTTGGCCGCTGCCGTTCTTCGGTGAGCGATCCCAGCCCTTGGCGACGGCGATGCGGAAGCCGTCCGGGTCCTTGCGCAGGGTGAACCCGTCGGCGACGGAGGGGTCGCCGCCGGTCTGGGTCTCTGCGGCGGGTGCGGACGCCGAGGGACCGGAATCGGACGGCCCCGCGGATGAGGGCCGTTCGGAGGGCGAGGGCGCCGGACTCGCCTCACCGGCGCTGCCGGTGCGGTCGCCGCCGGCGCCGCTCTCGCCCTGCTTGGGCATGAACAGCATCGCGTACGCCACCGCGCCGGCCAGCAGAAGAAAGACCAGCAGGAGCAGCAGCCTGCCCAGGCTGCGGGGAGAACGCGCTTGCTCGGCGGCGCGTTTGTGCCGCCCGTGCGGATGGGTGGCGGGCACCCGGGCACGCCGCCGCCGTACGAGTTCGCCGCGCCGCCGGACGATCGGCAGGCGGTTGGGGTCGGCGGGCGGCACGGGCACCACATGGGCGCCGGCGTCCGGCTCGGGCGCCGAGCGCACCAGGGAGCGCAGCCAGCCGCTCAGCTCCTCGAAGTCCGGCCGGTCGGTGGGGTCCTGACGCAGCAGCGACTCCACGACCGGGCGCAGCGGCCCGCACTCCTCGGCGAAGGCGGGCGGCTCCGCGCACACGAGCTGCACCAGCTCGGCCGTGGACTCCTCGGGATAGGGGGCGTGTCCCTGGACGGCGCGGAAGAGCAGCGCGCCCAGCGCCCAGAGGTCGGTGGCGGGCCCGATCGGCGCGGCCAACTGCCAGTTCTCGTGCACGGGGCCCGCCTGCTCCGGCGCCCAGCGCTCGGTGACCGGCCCGACCACGGTCATCCGCACCTGCCGGGCCCGCTCGGCGGCGAGCGCGGTGCCGGGGCCACGCCGCGCGGCGCCACTCCCGGCCCCGGGGTCGTCCCACCCGGAGCCCGCTGCGGAGGGGTTGCCGCGCGGGGCGACGTCGTGACCGGGGCCGGGTGCGCCGTATCCGGGCGCGGACGACTGACCCGGGACCATGGCGCCGGGGCCGGAAGCCCCGTGCCCAGAGGCGAATGGCTGACCAGGGCCAGGAGCCCCGTACGACGTGGGCGCGGGCGACTGGCCGGAGCCGGCGCTCCCGTATCCGGGCGGGGGCGCCTGGCCGGGCAACGGCAGGCGCCCCGAGCCGGAGGCCGTGTCGTCGCCGGACGGCAGTCCCGGTCGCTGCGGGTCGCCGGCCGGGGCGGTGCGGGGTGCGGCGCCGTGCCAGGCGGTGCCGGGCGCGCCGTGGGGGTCGGCCGTCCGGCCGGGCGGGATCGCGGTCCGGCCGGCTGAGTACGGCTGCTGCGCCGCGCCCGCGGCCCCGGTGTCGCCCTCGGCGGGCGGACGGGCGCCGGGCAGCGCGGCGCGGCCGTTCTGCTGGGCCTCCTGCACCCGGGCGGCGGCACGGGTGCCGGCGCGGTAGGCGGCTATCGCCCCGGCGCGGGCGGCACGGACGTCGTCGCCGCTCTCCAGGGCCCGGCGTCCGGACGGCGGCACCGCGACAGTCCCCGGGGGAGCACCGCCCGGCACCGGCAGCCCGCCGGCCGCCCGCGCCTGGATCGCGGCACGCCGCGCGGCCTCGGGATCGGCGTCGGGGGACGGAACCGGCTCGGCGGGCCCGGGCGCGCCGCCGAACCCCTGACTTCCTGAGCTGCCCGGGGCGCCGGGAAGGTGTCCGCCGGGGGCCCGGACGTCCGTACCGCCGCCGTCACCGGCCGGCCCGAGCGGGTCCTGCGGCCCGTCCTGGGCCGGCACCGGGTCGTACCCGCACAGCGCCTCCTCCGCCGCGCCGACCGCGAGTCCGGTCAGCATCACCCGGCCGTCGTCGCAGACGAGGACCGTGCGGGCGGTGATGTTGCGGTGCGTCCAGCCGTGGGCGTGCAGCACGCGCAGTGCCATGAGGACGTCGGAGGCGACCTCGGCCGCCCGGTACGGCGCCAGCGGCTGCTCGGCCAGCAGCGCGGACAGGGGCCGGGCGGCCACCCACTCGCTGACGATCCACAGCGAGCCGCCCTCGGCGAACACGTCGAAGACCTGGTCGAGCCGCGGATGGTCGGGGATGCGGGCCGCCGCCTGCGCGGCCTCGACGGCGCGCCGCACCGCGGGGTCCGACGGGCGGCGGGTGGCCGTGCGGGCGGCGGGTGAGCGGCGGCCGCCGCGCTCGCGGGCCGTGAAGCCCTCGGGCAGCCCCTCGGAGTCGAGCACCTCGGCCTCGACGACCTCGGGCAGCGGCACCTGACGGACCAGCACCTCCTGGCCGCTGTAGGTGTCGAACGCCCGGGTCTCGGTCAGTTCGTACTCGTCGGACGGCGGCAGCGGCAGGCGGTAGCGGTCCGCGAGCACCCGGCCCGCGTAGTCGTCCACGTTGCCTCCCCCGGCCGCCTGGTCGTTCAGATCCGTTCCACTACGGTCCGTTCCGCGTCCGCATCCGGCTCCGTACGGTCCGCAACCATTCACGATACGTGCCGGAGGCAACCCGCATTGAGGGGATGACGGATTCTCACGGATCCGAACCGGGCTCGGTCATGTCACGACTTGGGCTCGAAGGACTTCGTCAGCGTCCGCCAGGTGTCCTTGCGCAGGTCGCTCTGCCACTTCCCGGCCTTGGCGGTGTACATCAGCGCGTGGCCGAGATGCCCGTTCACCACGAAACCGCGGTCGATCGTGCGGTACCGCGTGCCGTTGTCGGAGTAGGTGAACTCCCAGTCGGCGGTGTTCCAGTCGCGGTAGTCGACCTTCTCTATGCGGATCCGCTGGTACTGGGAACGCACCATGTAGCGCTCCTGGCTCTTCCAGTCCGCCACCGGGTCGTTCTTGGGCGTGCTGGTCCAAGCCACCAGCAGCGTCTGTCCGTCGGGACCCGTGTAGCGGTCCCCGGCCCGTCCGGTGGACTCGTACTTCCAGCCCTTGGGCAGCCCGATCGAGTACCCCTGGCCGCCCTTGTGGGTCGACGCGACGGGCGCGCTGCCGCCGCCCTTCGAGCCGGACGAGCCGGAGTCCCCGCTGTCGCCGGAGGCGCTCGCGCTCGCCCCGTCGTCCGACGACGAGCCGGACGACGCGGAGGCCGAGGCGCTCCCGTCGGTCCGGGCGCCGTCGCCGGGGCTGCTCTCGCCGCCCGTGTTCTTGTCCTCCTTGGTGGAGGCACTCGCGCTCGGCGCCGCCTTGGCGCCGCTGCCGCGGTCGCCGCTCTTGTCGTCACCGCCGCCGAACACGACGGCCAGTACGGTGCCGATCACCGCCAGCGCGACCACGACCGCGATGATCACCAGGGTCCGCCTGGGCACCACGTCGGTGAGCGGCGCTCTGGGCACCGGCCGCGGCGGCAGGTCCAGGTCCGGCGGCGGCACCACGGGCCACCCGGAACTGGGCTTGGTCGCATCGGAGTTCGGCGCGGACGGGGAGCCCTGGGCGGGGCCGGCCTGCCGCCCCCGCGCGCCGGCGCCGGCGCCCGCACCCGCGGCGGCGCCGGTCCGACCGCGCTCCGCGGCGCCCGCACCGCCCTCGGTGTCCGCGGCGCCGGTACCCGAAGCGGCCGTCCCGCTGTTGCTCTTCGCCCGCACGGCCGCCGCCGCGGTGGCCGCCCCGGCCGCCTTGCGGACCGAGCGCAGGGCTCCGCGCAGCTTCTCCCCGGCCTCCTGGCCCGGCTTGCCTTCCGGGGCGCCGGGCTGCGCCGGCAGCGGGACGACACGGGTGGCGTCCATCGGCTCGGGCTCCGGCGCGTGGATCACCGCGTTGAGCATGGTCCGGGCGCCGGCGTCGTCGAGCCGCTGCGCCGGGTCCTTGTTGAGCAGGCCGTAGATGACGTCCCTGAGCGGGCCGGCGTTCTTGGGCTCCTCCAGGGGCTCGGTCATCACCGCGGTCAGCGTGGCGATCGCCGAGCCCTTGTCGTACGGCGGCAGACCCTCGACGGACGCGTACAGCAGGCCGCCCAGGGACCACAGGTCGGCCGCGGGACCGGGCTTGTGCCCGCGGGCGCGCTCCGGGGAGATGTAGGAGGGGGCGCCGACCAGCATGCCGGTGGAGGTGATGGACGGGTCGCCCTCGACCTGCGCGATGCCGAAGTCGGTGAGCACGACCCGGCCGTCCTCGGCGATCAGCACGTTGGACGGCTTCACGTCCCGGTGCAGGATGCCCTGGCGGTGCGCGGAGCGCAGCACGTCGAGGACGGCGAGGCCCACCTCGGCCGCTCGTTTGGGCTCCAGCAGGCCGTCCTCACGGATGACCTCGGCCAGGGACTTGCCCTCGACCAGCTCCATGACGATCCACGGCCGGTCGTCCTCCTCGACCACGTCGAAGACCGTCACCGCGCTGTTGTTGCGGATCCGGGCGATCGCCTTGGCCTCGCGCAGGGTGCGCGTGATCAGACGCCGCTTCTCCTCCTCGTCGATGTTCGACGGGAACCGCAGCTCCTTGACGGCGACCGTGCGACCGAGGGTCTCGTCCTCGGCGCGCCACACCGTGCCCATGCCGCCGCGGCCCAGCACGTCTCCCAGCCGGTACCGCCCGGCGAGGAGACGACCCTCGTTCTTGCCCTGACGAGTCTCCTGACGGGATGTTCCCGCCCGCTCCGCCTCCGACATGCGTCCCCTCATGCAACCCGCCCTGACAGAGCCTCCATTGTCTCTCACCCGACAAGTGCCCGACGCCCAGGGTGCCCACTGCCGCGCCGGGGGCCGCGCACACCGGAACACCCGCCGCACCGTCACCTTGAGTCCGCGTCAGACCATGCGCCCCACTCGCCCCTCCCAGCCCGCCCCGGCCGCTCTCCGACATCCTTTCCGGCACCCGCAGAACCCCGGCGCACCAGGCGCCCGGACCCGCCCCGCGCGCCGCCGGATCCGTCCTCGCACCGGGTACAACGGCCGGGCCGGCGGCGGAGATCCCGGCCCGGCTCACTCGTCCGGGTGGTTCCGGCCGCACCGGTTCCGGCTACAGCGGCACGATGTCCGGCGCTCCCAGCCGGGCCGCGTCCGCCGTCAGGTCGTCCGGCTGGAGCTGGGACTCCCGCTCGGCCTCCACCCGCTTCTCGTAGTGCTCCACCTCGCGCTCGATCTGGCCCTTGTCCCAGCCGAGGACGGGCGCCATCAGCTCGGCGGCCTCGCGGGCGCTGCGGGTGCCCCGGTCGAAGGTCTCGATGGAGATGCGGGTGCGGCGGGTGAGCACGTCGTCCAGGTGCCGGGCGCCCTCGTGCGAGGCGGCGTACACGACCTCGGCGCGCAGATAGTCGTCGGCGGCCCGCAGCGGCTCGCCCAGCGTCGGGTCGGCGGCGATGAGGTCCAGGACCTCCTCCGCCATGGAGCCGTACCGGTTCAGCAGGTGCTCCACCCGGACCACGTGCAGACCGGTGCGGGCGGCTATCCGCGCCCGGCCGTTCCACATCGCCCGGTACCCCTCGGCGCCGAGCAGCGGGATCTCCTCGGTGACGCAGTCGGCGACGCGCGTGTCGAGCCCGTGCACGGCCTCGTCGACGGCGTCCTTCGCCATCACCCGGTACGTCGTGTACTTGCCGCCCGCCACGACCACCAGGCCGGGCGCGGGATGCGCCACGGTGTGCTCGCGGGACAGCTTGCTGGTGGCGTCCGACTCGCCGGCCAGCAGCGGGCGCAGTCCGGCGTACACCCCTTGCACGTCGTCCCGGCTGAGCGGCACGGCGAGCACCGAGTTGACGTGCTCCAGCAGGTAGTCGATGTCGGCGCTGGAGGCGGCCGGGTGGGCCTTGTCGAGGTCCCAGCCGGTGTCCGTGGTGCCGACGATCCAGTGCCGGCCCCAGGGGATGACGAACAGGACCGACTTCTCGGTGCGCAGGATCAGACCGGTGGTGGAGTGGATGCGGTCCTTGGGCACGACCAGGTGGATGCCCTTGGAGGCGCGGACGTGGAACTGGCCCCGCTCCCCCACCATGGCCTGGGTGTCGTCCGTCCACACACCGGTGGCGTTGACGACCTGCTTGGCGCGGATCTCGTACTCCCCGCCGCCCTCCACGTCCTGCACCCGGGCGCCGACGACCCGCTCGCCCTCACGCAGGAACCCGGTGACGCGGGCCCGGTTGGCGACCCGCGCGCCGTAGGACACCGCCGTGCGCACCAGGTTGGTGACGAAGCGGGCGTCGTCCATCTGGGCGTCGTAGTACTGCAGCGCGCCGACCAGGGCGTCCTTCTTCAGGCACGGCGCGACGCGCAGGGCGTGACGGCGGGTCAGGTGCCGGTGCAGGGGCAGGCCCCGGCCGTGCCCGCGGGCCATCGACATCGCGTCGTAGAGCGCGACGCCGGACCCGGCGTACACCCGCTCCCAGCCCTTGTGCTGGAGCGGGTAGAGGAACGGCACCGGTTTGACCAGGTGCGGGGCGAGCCGCTCCAGCAGCAGGCCGCGTTCCTTCAGCGCCTCGCGGACGAGGGCGAAGTCGAGCATCTCCAGGTAGCGCAGGCCGCCGTGGATGAGCTTGCTGGACCGGCTGGAGGTGCCGGACGCCCAGTCGCGGGCCTCGACCAGGCCGGTGGACAGACCACGGGTGACGGCGTCCAGCGCGGTGCCGGCGCCCACCACTCCGCCGCCGACCACCAGCACGTCCAGTTCGCGTTCCGCCATCGCCGCCAGTGCCTCGGCGCGCCGCTCCGGGCCCAGAGTCGCTGTCCTCACCGCTGCCTCCCGCTGTCGGACGTCTCGCTCCGCGTCGGCCGCACCCGCGGTGGGCGAAGCCCGTTCACCCCCTCCTCATGCCCAAATTCTGACCGGCTCGTCCTGCACCGGCCACCACGCGCCCGCGACCTGTGGACAACGTCCGCGCAACGACCCGGGAGACACACGAACACAATCCCACATAACGGTCATATTTACTCCTAGTGTGACAGTGCGCTCGTACATGCTGCTCACAGCGGTTGCGCACCTGTTCCGCTTCGGCTACTGGGAAGGACGGCCCACGCCCCATGCCCGCAGACCTCGCCGTGATCGGACTCGGTCCGTACGGCCTGCCGCTCGCCCAGGCCGCCGTCGCCGCAGGCATCCCGACCATCGGGTACGCCACCGGCCCCGAGGCCGGCTCGCTCAGCCCCGCCGAGCTGCGCCGGATGCGCTCCACCGGATTCCTGCCGGGCACCGACCCGGCCCAGCTCGGCCGGGTGCGCACCGCGGTGATCTGCGCGCCCACTCCGCGCGGCGCCGACGGCGGGATGGACCTCGGTCAGGTGGAGGGTGCCGCCCGCACGCTCGCCCAGCGGCTCCGCCCGCACACCACGGTCATCCTGGAGTCACCCGTGCTGCCCGGCACCACCGAGGAGTTCCTGCGCCCCCTGCTGGAAGAGGGATCCGGGCTCCGCGCCGGACGCGACTTCCACCTCGCCTACTCGCCCAGCCGGGTCGACCCCGGCAACCGCGACCGCAACCCCGTCAACACGCCCAAGGTCATCGGCGGCCTCACCCCGGCCTGCACCGAGTCGGCCGCCGCCTTCTACGGGCGGCTGACCGACAAGGTGGTCCGCGCGCGCGGGCTGCGCGAGGCGGAGACGGTGCAGTTGCTGGAGACGAACTACCGGCACGTGAACATCGCGCTGGTCAACGAGATGGCCGTGCTCTGCCACGAGCTGGGCGTCGACCTGTGGGACGTCCTGCGCTGCGCGGAGACCAAGCCGTTCGGCTTCCAGGCCTTCCGGCCGGGCCCGGGCGTCGGCGGCCACGGCCTCCCCCAGGACCTGACCGGCCACGCGACCCGCACCCTGCGCATGGTGGAACTCGCCCAGCAGGTCAACGACCGCATGCCCGAGTACGTCGTCCGGCGCGCCGCCACCCTCCTCAACGAGCACGGCAAGTCCGCGCGCGGGGCCCGCGTGCTGCTGCTCGGCGTCACCTACAAGCCCGACATCGCCGACCTCCAGGGCACGCCCGCGCGCGAGATCGCGGTGCGGCTGACCGAGCTGGGCGCGTCCGTGAGCTTCCACGACCCGTACGTGCACGCGTGGAGCGTCCTCGACCGCCCGGTCCCGCGGGCCGACGCCCTGTACGAGGCGGTCGCCGACGCCGACCTGACGATCCTGCTCCAGCACCACCGCACCTACGACCTGCAGGGCCTGTCGGTGAAGGCGCAACTCCTCCTGGACACCAGGGGCGCGGCCCCCACGGGGGCGGCGCACCGGTTGTGAAGAGGAGCGCGCCGGCGGCATGAGGGGCGGGACCGCGGCTGCGGGTGCGCACGGAGACACGAAAGGGCCGGTCGTCCTGCTGGACGGCCGGCCCTTGCGGTGCTCAGAAGGCTCAGCGGCGGTGCTGGCTGTCCGCGACCGTCACCTCGACCCGCTGGAACTCCTTCAGCTCGCTGTAGCCGGTGGTGGCCATGGCGCGGCGCAGGGCGCCGAAGAAGTTCATGGAGCCGTCGGGGGTGTGGGACGGGCCGGTGAGGATCTCCTCGATGGTGCCGACCGTGCCCAGGTCGACCTTCTGGCCGCGGGGCAGCTCCTCGTTGACGGCCTCCATGCCCCAGTGGTGGCCCTTGCCGGGCGCGTCCGTGCCGCGGGCCAGCGGGGAGCCCATCATCACGGAGTCGGCGCCGCAGGCGATCGCCTTGGGCAGGTCGCCGGACCAGCCGACGCCGCCGTCGGCGATCACGTGCACGTACCGGCCGCCGGACTCGTCCATGTAGTCGCGGCGGGCCGCGGCCACGTCGGCGACCGCCGTCGCCATCGGGACCTGGATGCCGAGCACGTTGCGCGTGGTGTGCGCGGCGCCGCCGCCGAAGCCCACCAGCACGCCCGCCGCGCCGGTGCGCATCAGGTGCAGGGCCGCGGTGTAGGTGGCGCAGCCGCCCACGATCACCGGGACGTCCAGCTCGTAGATGAACTGCTTGAGGTTCAGCGGCTCGTGCGAGGACGACACGTGCTCCGCGGAGACCGTCGTTCCGCGGATGACGAAGATGTCCACGCCCGCGTCCACGACCGCCTTGGAGAACTCGGCGGTGCGCTGCGGGGAGAGCGCGGCCGCCGTGACCACGCCGGAGTCGCGCACCTCCTTGATGCGGGCGCCGATCAGCTCCTCCTTGACGGGAGCCGCGTAGATCTCCTGGAGGCGGCGGGTCGCCCGCTCGGCGGGCAGCTCGGCGATCTCGTCGAGCAGCGGCTGCGGGTTCTCGTGCCGCGTCCACAGGCCCTCGAGGTTCAGTACGCCCAGACCGCCCAGCTCGCCGATGCGGATCGCGGTGGCCGGGGAGACGACCGAGTCCATGGGGGCGGCCAGGAACGGCAGCTCGAACCGGTAGGCGTCGATCTGCCAGGCGATCGAGACCTCCTTCGGGTCCCGCGTACGGCGGCTGGGGACGACGGCGATGTCGTCGAAGGCGTACGCCCGGCGGCCGCGCTTGCCGCGCCCGATCTCGATCTCAGTCACGTCTTGGCCTTTCCCTGATGCGTTCAGCGTCTTCCAGTATCGCCGACGGGCACGGCAACGGCGGCCCCGGAGGTTCCGGGGCCGCCGCCGATACCCGTCACGCGCGCGCGTGCGTCACTTCTTGTTGCTGTAGTTCGGCGCCTCGACCGTCATCTGGATGTCGTGCGGGTGGCTCTCCTTCAGACCCGCCGAGGTGATCCGCACGAAGCGGCCCTTGGACTCCATCTCCTCGATGGTGGCGGCGCCCACGTAGCCCATGGTCTGGCGCAGGCCGCCGACGAGCTGGTGCAGCACGTTGGCGAGCGGGCCGCGGTAGGGCACCTGGCCCTCGACGCCCTCGGGCACGAGCTTCTCGTCGGCGGTGACGTCGGCCTGGAAGTAGCGGTCCTTGGAGTACGACCGGCCCTGGCCGCGGGACTGCATGGCGCCCAGCGAGCCCATGCCGCGGTACGACTTGAACTGCTTGCCGTTGATGAAGAGCAGCTCGCCCGGGGACTCCTCACAGCCGGCGAGGAGGCTGCCCAGCATCACCGTGTCGGCGCCGGCGGCCAGCGCCTTGCCGATGTCGCCGGAGTACTGCAGGCCGCCGTCGCCGATCAGCGGGACACCGGCGGAACGGGCCGCAAGGGAGGCCTCGTAGATGGCGGTGACCTGCGGGACGCCGATGCCGGCGACGACTCGGGTGGTGCAGATCGAGCCCGGGCCGACGCCCACCTTGATGCCGTCCACACCGGCGTCGATCAGCGCCTGGGCGCCGTCGCGGGTGGCGACGTTGCCGCCGACCACGTCGACGTTCACGCTCGACTTGATCTTGGACATCCAGCTCAGGGCGTTGCTGTTGTGGCCGTGCGAGGTGTCGACGACCAGGAAGTCCACACCGGCCCCGGCCAGCGCCTGGGCGCGCTCCAGCGCCTCGGGGCTGGCGCCGACCGCCGCGCCGACGAGCAGCCGGCCCTCGGCGTCCTTCGCGGCGTTGGGGTACTTCTCGGCCTTGACGAAGTCCTTGACCGTGATCAGGCCCTTGAGGACGCCCTCGTCGTCCACCAGCGGCAGCTTCTCGATCTTGTGCTTCCGCAGCAGCTCCATGGCCTCCGGGCCGGAGATGCCGACCTTGCCGGTGACCAGCGGCATCGGGGTCATGACCTCGTGCACGCGGCGGGTGCGGTCGCTCTCGAAGGCCATGTCGCGGTTGGTCACGATGCCGAGCAGCTTGCCGGCGGGGTTGGTGACCGGCACACCGCTGATGCGGAACTTGGCGCACAGCGCGTCCGCCTCGGCGAGCGTGGCCTCGGGGTGCACCGTGATCGGGTCGGTGACCATGCCGGACTCGGACCGCTTCACCAGGTCGACCTGGTTGACCTGGTCCTCGACGGAGAGGTTGCGGTGCAGCACGCCGACGCCGCCCAGCCGCGCCATCGCGATCGCCATGCGGGACTCGGTCACCTTGTCCATCGCCGCCGAGAGCAGCGGGATGTTCACCCGGACGTTGCGGGAGATGCGGGACGAGGTGTCGACCGCGTTGGGGAGCACCTCGGATGCGCCCGGCAGCAGCAGCACGTCGTCGTAGGTCAGCCCGAGTGTCGCGAATTTTCCGGGCACTCCGTCGACGTTTGCAGTCATGACACCTTCCCCAAATGGCCTTGATCGGTGCGGATGTCCATGCTAACGGCAAGCTTCGCTAGCAAATTCCACGTCAGGGCGCCGCTTCAGGCTTCGTATGTTCGTACGGGAACGGGGGCGTGCCCGTTCAGCGGAGGGAGCTCCGACGGCTCCGTCCAGGGGGGTTACTGCTCGGCCAGCGCGCGCAGGCGGCTGAGCGCCCTGTGCTGGGCGACCCGGACCGCGCCGGGTGACATTCCCAACATCTGCCCCGTCTCCTCCGCGGTCAAGCCCACGGCGATGCGCAGCAGGAGCAGCTCCCGCTGGTTCTCGGGCAGGTTGGCCAGCAGTTTCTTGGCCCACTCGGCGTCGCTGCTGAGCAGGGCGCGCTCCTCGGGGCCGAGGGAGTCGTCGGGGCGCTCCGGCATCTCGTCCGAGGGGACGGCCGTGGAGCCCGGGTGGCGCATCGCGGCGCGCTGGAGATCGGCCACCTTGTGCGAGGCGATGGCGAAGACGAAGGCCTCGAAGGGGCGGCCGGTGTCCCGGTAGCGGGGCAGGGCGAGCAGCACCGCGACGCAGACCTCCTGGGCGAGGTCCTCCACGAAGTGGCGCGCGTCGCCGGGCAGCCGGGACAGCCGGGTGCGGCAGTAGCGCAGCGCCAGGGGGTGGACGTGCGCGAGCAGGTCGTGCGTGGCCTGGGCGTCGCCGTCGACGGCGCGATGCACGAGCGCACCGAACGCCCCAGGGGCCGTGCCCGCCTCGTCGTCGCGCATCGGTCCATGGTGCCCTGCGGCCGATGGGTCCGTCGCATCGTGCCCGTGGTTGTGCACCGAAGCGTTATGAGTAGGTGCGCCGGCACTCATCCCCTGCGCCCTCCCCTTCCGCTCGACCGACTCGTCCCCGAGAGACTCCACAACTCAAGGATGCGGCATCCGCGCCGAAACGAGCAGCGGGCGTCCGCGGACCGCCTCGCCCGGCTCCGTCCACGCGCCTCCCACCGCCCGCCGGCAGCCCGTGCCCGCGCGCTTCGCACCCCGGTCGGCGGACCGGCGGCGAGCGGCCGAGCCGTCGCGGCGGATGGCGGCCGACCGGCCGATCGCCGGGGAGGCGACCGGAGGACCGGCACCGGAGTCCGGCGGAGGCCGGACCCGTCACCCACAGTCACCACGCACACGACGGGACAACAGCCTCGCTCGAACGGCTGCGCGCCCTTCGGTCGCATGACCTCCGGCCACGGACACGGGTAGCGGACCGCGCCGCGGGCGGCTGCCGACAGGTCGCCGAGCGGCACTCGCACCCGCCCGCCGTCCCGCCACCGCACCGCCTCGCCCCCGGCCGCGCTTCGGCCCGTCCGCCGCATGCCGACGGGGACCGCCGGGGGCCGGCCGCGGCCGTGTGCCGCGGCGCGCGCTACCGGACCAGTCCCCAGCGGAAGCCGAGTGCCACCGCGTGGGCCCGGTCCGAGGCGCCGAGCTTCTTGAACAGGCGGCGGGCGTGCGTCTTCACGGTGTCCTCGGAGAGGAACAGCTCACGGCCGATCTCGGCGTTGGAGCGGCCGTGGCTCATGCCCTCCAGCACCTGGATCTCGCGTGCGGTGAGGGTGGGCGCCGCGCCCATCTCCGCCGAGCGCAGACGGCGCGGCGCCAGCCGCCAGGTGGGGTCGGCGAGGGCCTGCGTCACCGTGGCGCGCAGCTCCGCGCGCGAGGCGTCCTTGTGCAGGTAGCCGCGGGCGCCGGCGGCGACCGCGAGGGCCACACCGTCGAGGTCCTCGGCGACCGTCAGCATGATGATGCGCGCGCCCGGGTCGGCGGACAGCAGGCGGCGCACGGTCTCGACGCCGCCCAGGCCGGGCATGCGCACGTCCATCAGGATCAGGTCGGAGCGGTCGGCGCCCCAGCGGCGGAGGACTTCCTCGCCGTTGGCCGCCGTGGTCACGCGCTCGACGCCGGGCACGGTCGCCACCGCGCGGCGCAGCGCCTCTCGGGCAAGCGGGGAGTCGTCGCAGACGAGGACGGAAGTCATGACCGCCCTCCGCAGCTGATGCGCGTCACCTTGAGCCTCCAGGCTGGTACGGAATCGTCACCTGTGCGGTCGACCGCCTCGGACGCCTGCCCGAGCGCTTGTGTTTTCAACCGCCTCCGCACTCTCAACGACGGTCACTCGAAAGAGTTACGGGGCTACATGCCGTCTTCGGCACTCTACGTGAGGGTCTCGACACGGTGCAGACATGCCCAACGGACTCTCAACTTTTCATCACAACCTATGCCCCATTTAGTCGCTTTTGCTCCCATTTCTCAGTGTCTGGAGCTAGATTCGCAATGAGTCATATTTTCATCTCCTTAGACCGGAGATGTACGGTCGTTGGCACCGGATCCGCCCAGAACGGCTACAAGGGGTCACGTAATGGCAGATTTCTCCCGCCTTCCCGGACCGAACGCGGACCTGTGGGACTGGCAGCTGCTGGCTGCCTGCCGCGGAGTGGACAGCTCGCTCTTCTTTCACCCTGAGGGCGAGCGCGGGGCGGCTCGGAGCGCTCGAGAGAACTCGGCCAAGGAGGTCTGCATGAGGTGCCCGGTCCGTGCGGAGTGCGCCGCGCATGCGCTGGCGGTACGCGAGCCGTACGGAGTCTGGGGCGGCCTGACCGAGGACGAGCGTGAGGAGTTGATGGGGCGGGCCCGCAACCGTCTGGTGGCGGCCTCGACCACCAGCGGCGACACCGCCCCTCATCACTGAAGGAAACGTTTCTGCACCCACAGACCACCGGGTGCTTCCCATCCCCCCACCGGGCACGCCGACCGCGTGCCCGTGACTCTGCCGCCGTACCCCTACTCCCGCCCCGCCGCCCGGGCGAGCTGCTCCAGCGTCGCCGCCACGGCCGGCACCTGTGCCAGGTCGGGCAGGGTGAGGGCGACGATCTGCCGCCGGACCGCCGGTTCCAGGCCCACCGTGCGCACCCCTCTCGGCCGTACCGACTCCACCGCGAGCTGCGGCAGGACGGCGACCCCGAGTCCCGCGCCCACCAGGCCGACCACCGCCGGGTAGTCGTCGGTGGCGAAGTCGATGCGTGGCGTGAAGCCGGCGCTCTCGCACACCTCGACCAACTGGCCGCGACAGCGCGGGCAGCCCGCGATCCAGGGCTCCCGGGCCAGCTCCCCGATGCCGACGGACTCCGCGCGCGCGAGCGGGTGCCGCTCGGGCACCAGGGCGACCAGGCGGTCCGTCAGCAGGGGCCGTACGACGAGGTCGTCCCACTCCTCGGCGACCGCCGCGCCCTCGTAGCGGAAGGCGAGCGCCAGGTCGCAGTCGCCCTCGCGCAGCAGCTCCACGGATCTCGGCGGCTCGGCCTCCTCCAGGGAGACGCGGGTGCCCGGGTGGGCGGCGCGCAGGGCGGCCAGGGCGGTGGGCACCAGGGTGGAGCTGCCGCTGGGGAAGGAGACGAGCCGGACCCGGCCGGCACGCAGGCCCGCGATCGCGGCGACCTCCTCCTCGGCCGCGGTGAGCCCGGCGAGGATGCCGGAGGCGTGCCGGACCAGGGCCTCGCCGGCCTGGGTCAGCCGCATCTCGCGGCCGCTGCGGACCAGCAGCGGGGTGCCGACCGAGCCTTCGAGGGCCTTCATCTGC
This sequence comes from Streptomyces sp. NPDC038135, assembly GCF_055601245.1. NCBI lineage: Bacteria > Bacillati > Actinomycetota > Actinomycetes > Kitasatosporales > Streptomycetaceae > Streptomyces > Streptomyces sp. NPDC038135. The sequence goes on from NZ_JBVJXS010000001.1 coordinate 655,899, forward strand.
TGGCTGACGGCGGGCTGGGTGCAGCCCAGCTCGCGCCCCGCGGCGGAGAAGGAGCCGGTGGTGGCGACGGCGCGCAGGACGCGGAGATGACGGGCCTCGATCACCTCCTAAGCATAAGCCGGGCTTGGGTGCGGCACCCGATATCGCGTCGACGCTTTGGGGTCCGCTCCCGTACCGTGCCGGCATGAAGCTTCTCTCGGTCAACCTGGGCAGCCCACGGGCGGTGCCGTACACGGACCAGCCGCAGGGCCTGACGGGCATCGACAAGCGGCCCGCCGACGGGCCGGTGCGGGTGGCGGCGCCCGGCCCCAAGGGGACCGGCGCGAGCGGTGTCGCCGGGGACGCGGTGTGCGACACCCGGCACCACGGCGGTGACGACCAGGCGGTGTACGCCTTCGCGCGCGAGGACCTCGACGAGTGGGAGCGCGAGCTGGGCCGGACGCTGCCCAACGGCTGCTTCGGCGAGAACCTGACGACGGGCGGCCTGGACGTGTCCGGGGCGCTGATCGGTGAGCGCTGGCGGATCGGTTCGGGGGTCGTACTGGAAGTCACCTCCGGACGCATCCCGTGCCGCACTTTCCAGGGCCATCTGGCCGAACGGGGATGGGTGAGGAGATTCACCCGGAAGGGCGCGACCGGCGCCTACCTGCGGGTGATCGAGCCGGGAGAGATACGGGCGGGCGACTCCGTCGAGATCCTGCACCGGCCGGACCACGGGGTGACCGTGGCGACGCAGTTCCGCGCGGTCACCACCGAGCGGGAACTGCTGCCCGGGCTGCTCGCGGCCGGCGAGGCGCTGCACGCCGAGACCCTGGCCGCGGCCCGGAAGTACGTCGCCGACCGGGCCCGCTGAGCGGCCGTCACCGCCGGCGGACGCGGCCGCTCCGGGTCACTACGCTTGGGCCATGACAACGGCTCTGATTACGGGATCGACGGCGGGGATCGGTGCCGCGTTCGCGCGCCGCCTCGCGGCGGACGGGCACGACCTCGTCCTGGTGGCGCGGGACACCAAGCGGCTGCGCGAGCAGGCGACCGAGCTGCACGACCGGCACGGCGTCGAGGTGGAGGTGCTGACCGCCGACCTCGCCGAGGACAAGGGCATCGAGCGGGTGGCCGACCGGCTCGGTGACCGGCGCAACCCGGTCGACCTGCTGATCAACAACGCCGGCTTCGGCAACAAGGGCCGCTTCCTCGACGTGCCCATGGCCGACGAGCTGAGGATGCTCAAGGTGCACTGCGAGGCGGTGCTGCGGCTGACCGCTGCGGCCGCCGGGCCGATGCGCGAGCGCGGCCGGGGCGGTGTGGTCAACGTGGCGTCGGTGGCCGCCTTCCTGCCCCGGGGCACCTACGGCGCCTCGAAGGCGTGGGTCGTGCAGTTCACCCAGGGCGCGGCGAAGGACCTGGCCGGCAGCGGGGTCCGGCTGATGGCGCTGTGCCCCGGCTTCGTGCGCACCGAGTTCCACGAGCGGGCCGGGATGGGCACGGACAACATCCCAGGCTGGATGTGGCTGGACGCGGACAAGCTGGTCGCGGCGGCGCTGGCCGACCTCGCGCGCGGGAAGTCGGTGTCCATCCCGGACCCGCGCTACAAGGCGCTGATGGGGCTGGTGAAGGTCACCCCGCGCGGTCTGCTGGGCGGGGTCAGCTCGCGGACGGGCCGCAAGTACGGGCCCCAGTAGCACGGGTGGCGCCGCCGATCCGGTGGGAGGATGGTCGGGTCGGTACCCGACCAGGGGGGCCGGAGGCGGTGACATGACCTTCGTACAGCTCATCGAGTGCAGGACGAGCCGGCTGGACGAGATGAACCGGCTGATGGACGACTGGGTCACCCAGAGCAAGGGACGGCGCACGGCGACGCACGCGGTGGTCGCCAAGGACCGCTCGGACGCGTCGCACATCGTCGAGGTGGTGGAGGTCCCGTCGTACGAGGAGGCGATGCGGAACTCGAGCCTCCCGGAGACCGGAAGGATCTTCCGGGACATGGCCGCCCTCTGCGACGAGACCCCGACGTTCACCGACCTGGACGTCGTCAGGGACGAGCAGCTGGGCCTCGACGCCGTACGGCGGCTCTTCGCGGCGCTGGAGAGCGAGGGCGAGCTGCCGCCGCTCAACGACCTGCTGGACGAGGACATCCACAGCCACGACCCGGTGAACCCGCAGGACACCATCGGTCTCGACAGCGTGCGCGGCGAGTACCGGATGTGGCGCGCCGCCTTCGACTTCGCCTTCACCGTCGACGACGTGCTGGCCCAGGGCGACCAGGCCTGTGCGCGCTGGACCTGGCACGCGACCCACACGGGCGACTTCCTGGGCATCCCGGCGACCGGCCGCCAGGTCACCATGACCGGCATGACCCTCTTCCGCTTCGACGCCCACGGCAAGATCACCGAGACCTGGTGGCAGCACGACCAGCTCGGCCTCATGCAGCAGCTCGGGGCGCTGGACGAGCTGGAGCAGTAGGCGGCGGTCGAGCGGTAGCACCGGGCTCGCACCGACCGCGAGATCTTCACGACCCCCTTGCCTCCGGGCCGGCGATCATGAGATCTTGCCGCCCGGCCGCCCGGTCGAGCACGGCCGGGCCGGGTTCAAGCACCGATCTCCCTGCGACGGGCAAGGGGGTCTTCGTTCCTCAGGAGGCCCTTGTGCACATCGACGCAGCCGGCGCGCCCCGTAACTGGATCCACTACGAGACCGCGGTCGTCGACATCCGCTTCCCGGACCGTACCGTCCGCGTCGAACCCCGCCCCTCGGGCACGGCCGAGGGCGCCTTCCCGGCGGCGGCCGACGGCGCCACCATCCACGTGGTGACCGCGTGGAACCCGCTGGGCCGTACCGCGTCGGACCGCGACAACGGCCGCGCCCAGTCCCGGTTGCTCGACGAGCTCCGCCGCCGTGGTCTCCCCTGGTGGCCCGCCGTGGGCGGCGACGCGGGCGGCGCACACCGTGAGGAGAGCGTCGCCCTCGTCGGCCTGAGCGACCACGCGGCGCGTGACCTCGGCCGCCGCTTCCACCAGGACGCGATCTTCGCCTGGACACCGCGGGCCTGGCGACTGCTGGCCTGCGGCACGGACGCCGCCGCGGTGCGCGGATGGGCGGCCTACGGGCGGATCCGCCCCGCGGGCCCGGGCAGGCGCTGAGCGGGCGGGAGGAGAGCGACGGGCGGGCGCCCGAGGCGTACGCCGTCCCCTGTCCGTGCTGCGGCAGGCGCCTCGCCGGTCCCCCGGCGGAGCGGGTCGGGGCGGACGGCTTCCCGGGCGAGGTGACGTACTGGCCCACACGTGCCGGCGCGCGCCTCCGGCGCCCCCGTCCCGCCGCTGCTCACCGGCTGATCGCCGTCTCCCGGCCGATCCGGGACAGCTTCTCCGGGTTGCGGACCGCGTAGAGGCCCGTGACGAGGCCGGCGTCGAGGCGGAGGGCGATGACGGTGTCGAGTTCGTCGCCGCGGTGCAGGAGCAGGGCCGGGTGGCCGTTGACCTGGGCCGGTCGCACGGAGACCCCGGTGTCGATCCGGTTCAGGACCCGGATGACCTCGGCGGCTCCCACCACGGGCCGCAGGGCGGCCGGTACGGCTCCGCCGCCGTCGGTCAGCAGGACGACGTCCGGTGCGATCAGGTCGAGCAGGCCCCTCGGCTCCCCGGTCTCGACGGCCCGCCGGAACGCCGCGAGCGCGTCGCGGGCGTGGTCCGGGGAGACGGCCTCGCGGGGACGGCGGGCCGCCACGTGGGCCCGTGCCCGGTGGGCGATCTGGCGGACCGCGGCCGGGTTCTTGTCGACGGCCTCGGCGATCTCGTCGTACCCCAGGTCGAACACCTCGCGCAGGACGAACACCGCGCGCTCGGTCGGCGACAGCGTCTCCAGCACCAGCAGCATCGCCATGGAGACGCTGTCGGCCAGCTCGACGTCCTCGGCCACGTCCGGCGCGGTCAGCAGCGGCTCGGGGAGCCAGGGGCCGACGTAGGACTCCTTGCGGCGGCGGAGCGTGCGCAGCCGGGTCAGCGCCTGGCGGGTGGTGACGCGGACCAGGTAGGCACGCCGGTCGCGCACCGCGCCGAGGTCGACGCCGGCCCAGCGCAGCCAGGTCTCCTGGAGGACGTCCTCGGCGTCGGCGGCCGAGCCGAGCATCTCGTAGGCGACGGTGAACAGCAGGTTGCGGTGCGCGACGAAGGTCTCCGTGGCGGGGTCCGGGCCGGCGGACGGCCCGGTGGTCTCGTCCGTGTGCGCGCTCTGCTCGGTCATGGCCCACTCCCCTGTCGGCTCTCGTCCGTGTCACGCACAAGACGCCGCGACCGGCCGGAGTGTGACACCACGGCGGGTGGACCGCGTCACACGCCGGGGCTGTCACACGGTCCGGGCGGGCGGCGTCTCGTGGTCGTCAGGACGCCGCGAACGATCCGCGCGGCGGTACCGCACGAGTGAGGACAAGGCCATGGAACCCCGTTTCAACCTGCTCGACAGCCCGACCGCCGCGAAGGTCGTCAAGCGCTTCTACGGCACGTCGCTGGCTCTGGAGGATTCGACGCTGCCGAAGGCCCTGCGGGAGCTGGTGGAGCTGAGGGTCGGTCAGCTCAACGGCTGCGGCTTCTGCGTCGACATCCACACCAAGGAGGCCGCGGCCGCCGGTGAGTCCGCGCTCCGGCTGCACCTGGTCGCCGCCTGGCGCCACTCCACCGTGTTCACCGAGGCGGAGCGGGCCGCGCTGGCGCTCGCCGAGGAGGGCACCCTGCTCGGCGACCGGGGCGTGTCCGACGAGACGTGGGCCGAGGTGCGCAGGCACTTCGACGACGAGCAGATCGGCGCGCTGGTCTGCGTGGTCGCCCTGATCAACGCGTCCACCCGGATGAACGTGATCGTGCACAACCCCGGGGGTTCGTACGAGCCGGGGATGTTCGACACCCTGACGAGCTGATCGGCGGGCTTTCGGGCCGGAGAACGCGGGAGGCCCGGCACCCCGAAGGGTGCCGGGCCTCGTCGCCGATGTGCCTCAGTGGGCGTGGCCGTGGCCGTGGCCCGCCGCGGCCGGCTCCTCCTCTTCCTTCTTCTCGACGACCAGGGTCTCGGTCGTGAGCAGGAGGGAGGCGATGGAGGCGGCGTTCTCCAGGGCGGAGCGGGTGACCTTGACCGGGTCGATGACGCCGGCCTTGACCAGGTCGCCGTACTCGCCGGTGGCGGCGTTGAAGCCCTGGCCCTTGTCGAGCTCGGCGACCTTGGAGGTGATGACGTAACCCTCCAGGCCGGCGTTCTCCGCGATCCAGCGCAGCGGCTCGACGGCGGCGCGGCGGACGACCGCGACACCGGTGGCCTCGTCGCCGGTCTTGTCGAGGTTGCCCTCGAGGACCTTGACGGCGTGGACCAGAGCGGAGCCACCACCGGAGACGATGCCCTCCTCGACCGCGGCGCGGGTCGCGGAGATGGCGTCCTCCAGACGGTGCTTCTTCTCCTTCAGCTCCACCTCGGTGGCGGCGCCGACCTTGATCACGCACACGCCGCCGGCCAGCTTCGCGAGGCGCTCCTGGAGCTTCTCGCGGTCCCAGTCGGAGTCGGTGTTCTCGATCTCGGCCTTGATCTGCGCGACGCGGCCCGCGACGTCGCCGGAGTTGCCGCCGCCGTCGACGATCGTGGTGTCGTCCTTGGTGACGGTCACGCGGCGGGCGGAGCCGAGCACGTCCAGACCGACCTGGTCGAGCTTGAGGCCGACCTCTTCGGAGATGACGGTGCCGCCGGTGAGGGTGGCGATGTCCTGGAGCATGGCCTTGCGGCGGTCGCCGAAGCCCGGGGCCTTCACCGCGACGGCGTTGAAGGTGCCGCGGATCTTGTTGACGACCAGGGTCGACAGGGCCTCGCCGTCGACGTCCTCGGCGATGATCAGCAGCGGCTTGGAGGCGCCCGACTGGATGACCTTCTCCAGCAGCGGCAGCAGGTCCTGGATGGAGCTGATCTTGCCCTGGTTGATCAGGATGTACGGGTCGTCGAGGACGGCCTCCATACGCTCCTGGTCGGTGACGAAGTACGGCGACAGGTAGCCCTTGTCGAAGGCCATGCCCTCGGTGAAGTCCAGCTCCAGACCGAAGGTGTTGGACTCCTCGACGGTGATGACACCGTCCTTGCCGACCTTGTCCATGGCCTCGGCGATCAGCTCGCCGACCTGCTGGTCCTGGGCGGACAGCGCGGCGACGGCGGCGATGTCGGACTTCTCGTCGATCGGGCGCGCCGAGGCGAGCAGGTCCTCGGAGACGGCCTTGACCGCGGCGTCGATGCCCTTCTTGAGCAGGGCCGGGGAGGCGCCGGCGGCGACGTTGCGCAGACCCTCGCGCACCAGCGCCTGGGCCAGCACGGTGGCGGTGGTGGTGCCGTCACCAGCGATGTCGTTGGTCTTGGTCGCCACCTCCTTCACCAGCTGGGCGCCGAGGTTCTCGTACGGGTCCTCGATCTCGACCTCACGGGCGATCGTGACACCGTCGTTGGTGATGGTGGGCGCGCCGAACTTCTTGTCGATGACGACGTTGCGGCCCTTGGGGCCGATCGTCACCTTCACCGTGTCGGCCAGCTTGTTGACGCCGCGCTCGAGGGCGCGACGGGCGTCCTCGTCGAACTTCAGGATCTTCGCCATGACAGCGGGAGCCCTCTCGGAAATCTGTGGGTGAAAAAGGCACTGCGCCCCGGGCGCCCGGCTCTTATGTGGTCGCGGGGGCCAGGGGCGCAGCGTCAAGCATCAAAAGTGCTCGAGGTGACTTACTTCTCGATGATCGCGAGGACGTCGCGAGCCGAGAGGACGAGGTACTCCTCGCCGTTGTACTTCACCTCGGTGCCGCCGTACTTGCTGTACAGGACGACGTCGCCGACCTTGACGTCGAGCGGCAGGCGCTCGCCGTTCTCGAAGCGGCCCGGGCCCACGGCGAGGACGGCGCCCTCCTGGGGCTTCTCCTTCGCGGTGTCCGGGATGACCAGGCCAGAGGCGGTGGTCTGCTCGGCGTCGAGCGGCTGGACCACGATGCGGTCCTCGAGCGGCTTGATGGCAACCTTGGAGCTGGTGGTCGTCACGGTCCGACCTCCCCCTTCGGAGATCTCACGGGGTTAACTGTCTGGGGTGGCGACCAGGTGGATCCGTCGTCGCGGGTGCCGGACCTGCCCGTCGCTGGTTGGCACTCTCATCTGCCGAGTGCCAGAGCCGAGACTATGACCGCGATTAGCACTCGGTCAAGCGGAGTGCCAATGGCGGTGCGGCGCGTCGGCCGGCCGGGGCCGGTGGGGGGTGCCCCGGGCGGGCGTGGTCAGGCCAGGTAGTCCTCGAGGCGGGCCACCGTCAGGCCCTGGCGCTGGGCGCGGCGCAGCAGGCGGGCGGTGCGTTCCGTCAGGGTGGGGCCGCCGTCCTCGCCGGGGCCCACGAGGACGATGTCGCCCGGGGTCAGGCGCCCTGCACCCCTGCGGTGGACGACGCCGTCGGGGCCGAGGGCGGCGCGCCACAGGACGACGGCGGAGACGCCGCAGGCGGCGGCGGCGCGCAGGGTGGTGGTGTCGTAGGCGCCGCGGGGCGGCCGCAGGAGCCGGGGGCGGACGCCGAAGCGGGAGCCGATCCTGTCCCGCCGGCCGCAGATCTCGGCGCGCTGTTCGGCGTAGGGCAGTCCGAGCAGCGCGGGGTGGCCGGGGGCGCGGTTCTCGATCGCGGCGCCGGCCGCGCGCAGCCGGGCGAACCGTCCGTGGCCGGGGTCCGTCACGCCGTCGGCGAGGAAGAGGCTGACCGGCAGCCGGAGTTCGCGGACCATGTCGGCGAACCGCGGGTCCCGCCCGGCGCCGTCGTCGTAGGTGAGGAAGACGACCCGGTCGGTGGTGTCGACGTGGTCCACGACCGGCGGCGGGGCGTCCGCCCGGCGGGCGACGGGCGGCCGGGCCGGGTGGCTGGGCGGGACGGCGAGCGGGGCGGCCAGGCCCCAGCGGCGGTGCGCCTGGCCGGCGGCCGGGCTCGGCGGCCGGGCCCCCTGGGCCGCCCGCTTGCCCAGGCGCTCGATGGGGTCGACCGACTGGGCGCAGCCGGCGAGCAGGAGGACCGCGGCGAGCGCGGCCGCCGGGGCGGCCCGCGCTCGCACCGGGCCGCCCGCCGGCCGCCCCCGGCGCCTCACAGGTAGTCCTCCAGGCGCGCCACGGCGTATCCCTCGCGCGTGACCTTGTCGAGGAACCTGCGCATGTCGTCGACCATCGTGCCGTCCCAGTCGTCGCGGCCGCGGAAGTGGGTGAGCACGATGTCGCCGGGGTGCAGGCTGCGGTCCCAGTCGCGGTACTCCCAGTGGTCGACGAAGACCTCCTCGTCCCAGATCGGCGCGTACTTGATCCCGCATGACTTGGCGGCGCGCAGGGTGTCGCCGTTGTAGTTGCCGTAGGGCGGCCGGAAGATCGTGGGCGCCTTGCCGAACTGCTTCTTCATGATGTCCTGCATGCCGCAGATCTCGTCCCGCTGCTGCTCGTAGGAGAGGCCGGGCAGATACGGGTGGGTGAGGGTGTGGTTGTTGAGGGTGTGGCCCTCGGACTGCATCCGGCGGAAGTAGCCGTAGTCGTCCTTCACCAGGTAGTTGCTGAGGAAGGCCGAGTAGGGGATCTTCAGGTCGCTCATCATGCGCAGGAACGCCGGGTCCTTCTCGGCGCCGTCGTCGATGGTGAGGAAGACGACCTTCTTGCCGGTGGGGACGGTGGTGAAGACCGGGGGCAGGTTCTCCTCCTCCTGGCCGTCCACCTCGAAGCCGTCGCGCGGGGTGATCTTCGGCTTGACGGCCGGCGGAGCCGGGGGTGTGAGCGGCACCCGGGCCAGCTTCCAGCGCCGGGCGGCGGCCGCCAGCCGGGCCTGTTCGGCGGCGCGGCGCGCCTCGGGGCTGAGCGCCTGGGCGGGGCCGCCCTGGCCGGAGCCGTGGCCGGGTCCGTGGTGGGCGCCGGAACTCTGGCCGGGGGAGCCGCAGCCGGCGACGAGGGCGGCCGAGGCCAGGGCGGCCGCCCCGCAGCGGAGGGCGGCCCCCCGAAGGCACGAACGCCCGGCATACGACCGCTTTTTGTCATTTTGTACTACTTCTCGCATGGCGTCGGATCCTCGCAGGCCCCGGCGCCGAACCCGGCCCGACACCGCCGCAGGAGGCGCACCATCCACCGACTGGCCCACAATGACCCGGTGAACGACCTCGCCCTCCTCCTCACCCCCGAAGGCCGCGCCCTGCTCGACGAGGTGCGTGACACCGACCCCGCGCACGAACTGGCCGTCGCCACCCGGCTGCGCCGGGACCACCCCGCCGAGCTGGTGTCGGCGGCGCTGGGCCAGGCGCGGCTGCGGCAGCGGGCGGTGGCCAAGTTCGGGGCCGAGGACGCGGGTCGGATGTTCTTCACGCCCAACGGGGTCGAGCAGTCGACCCGCGCGAGCGTGGCCGCGTACCGCGCCGAGCGGATGAAGGGGCTGGGGGTGACCTCGGTCGCCGACCTGTGCTGCGGGATCGGCGGCGACGCGATCGCCCTGGCCCGGGCCGGGATCCGCGTGCTGGCGGTGGACCGCGACCCGCTGACGGCGGCCGCGGCCCGGGCCAACGCCGAGGCGCTGGGGCTCGCCGGGCTGATCGAGGTGCGGGAGGCGGACGTGACCGACGTGGACACGGGCGGCCACGACGCCGTGTTCGTGGACCCCGCCCGGCGCGGCGGCCGGGGCCGCGTCTTCGACCCCGAGGCCTACTCGCCGCCGCTGTCGTGGGCCGTCGGAGCGGCCCTGAAGGCGCCGCGGGCCGCCCTGAAGATCGCGCCCGGCGTCCCGCACGAGGCGATCCCGGCCGAGGCGGAGGCCGAGTGGATCTCGGACGGCGGGGACGTCAAGGAGGCGGTGCTGTGGTTCGGCGCCGGGGCGCCCGGCACCGTGCGGGCCACCCTGCTGCCGGGCCCGCGCACCCTGCCCGGCCGGGGCCTGCCCGACCCCGGGGTACGCCCGGTGGGCCGGTACCTGTACGAGCCCGACGGCGCCGTGATCCGCGCCCACCTGGTCGCCGAGGTGGCCGAGGATCTGGACGGTGGTCTGATCGACCCGACCATCGCCTACGTCACCTCCGACGAGCTGCACGGCACCCCGTACGCCACCGCCTACGAGATCACCGACCGGCTCCCGTTCAACGTCAAGAAGCTGAAGGCGCTGCTGCGCGAGCGCGAGGTCGGCATCCTGACCGTGAAGAAGCGGGGCTCGGCGGTCGAGCCGGAGGAGCTGCGCAGAAAGGTCAAACCGCAGGGCCCCCACTCGGCCACGGTCTTCCTGACCCGGGTGGCGGGAGCCCCGACGATGCTGGTCGGCCGGCCGGCGCGCTGAGCGCCGCGTCCGGGCCCTCAGCCGGCCTCCGCGGCCCGGGCCAGCAGCAGGGCGCGTTCGCGTTCGTTGCGGGTGAGGGAGGCGGCGCGTTCGAACTCCGCGCGGGCCTCCGCCGTGCGGCCGAGGCGGGACAGCAGGTCGGCGCGGACGCTGGGCAGCAGGTGGTAGTCGCGCAGGGCGGGTTCGGCGGCCAGGGCGTCGACGAGCCCGAGCGCTTCGGCCGGTCCCTCGGCCATCGACACGGCGACCGCGCGGTTGAGCTCGACGACCGGCGACGGGGCGCGGGCGGCGAGCAGCGCGTAGAGGGTGGCGATGGTCCGCCAGTCGGTCTCCGCGTAGGAGTACGCGTGCGCGTGGCAGGCGGCGATGGCCGCCTGGAGGGCGTAGGGGCCGGGTGCGCCGGCGGCGGTGGCGTCGGCGCGGGCGAGGGCCTCGATGCCGCGGGTGACGAGCATGCGGTTCCAGCGGCGCCGGTTCTGGTCCTTCAGCAGGACCGGGGTGCCGTCGGGGGCGGTGCGGGCGGCGGTGCGCGAGGCCTGGAACTCCAGCAGTGCGGTCAGGCCGTGCACCTCCGGTTCCTTGGGCATCAGGGCGGACAGCAGCCGGGCCAGCCGCAGGGCGTCCTCACAGAGCCCGGGGCGCAGCAGGTCGTCGCCGGCGGTGGCCGCGTAGCCCTCGTTGAAGATCAGGTAGATGACGTCGAGGACCGAGCCGAGGCGGGCCTCGCGGTCGGGTCCGTACGGCACCTCGAAGGCGACGCCGCGGGTCGCGAGGGTGCGTTTGGCGCGGACGATGCGCTGGGCGACCGTCGCCTCCGGGACCAGGTGGGCGCGGGCGATCTCCGCCGTGGTGAGGCCGCCGAGCAGGCGCAGGGTGAGGGCGATGCGGGCCTCGGGCGACAGCACCGGGTGGCAGGTGGTGAAGACGAGCCGCAGCAGGTCGTCGTCGATGCCGTCCGGGTCGGCGGGCTCTTGCGCCGGGACCGTGTCCGGCAGGGTCCGGCCGACCTCCGCGAGCTTGCGGGCGTAGGTCTCGCGGCGCCGGACCAGGTCGACGGCGCGGTGCCGGGCGGTGGCCATGAGCCAGGCGCCGGGGTTGTCGGGCACGCCGTCCCGGGGCCACCGCTCCAGGGCGGCGACCAGCGCGTCCTGCGCGAGTTCCTCGGCGAGGCCGACATCCCGCACGATCCGGGCGACGCCGGCGACGACGCGCGGGGACTCCAGCCGGAAGACGGTCTCGATGGCGTGTGCCGCGGTGGGCTGTGCTTCCACAGCCCACCATGCAACACCCCTCGGGCCGCCGGAGCCAAGCGGCCTCAGCCCTCGGCGATCTCCCGGACCTCACAGGTGACGGTCCAGAACTCCTCGTGGGTCTTCAGGAACCGCTTGGTCCACTCCACGGCCTCGGCCATGTCCTTGCACTGCATGAGCGCGTAGCCGCCGACGACCTCCTTGGACTCGGTGAAGGGCCCGTCGGTGACGGAGATCTTCCCGCCCTCCCAGCGCACCCGGGAGCCCTGGGCGGAGGGGGTGAGCCCGGCGGTGTCGAGCATGACGCCGGCCTTGGTGATCTCCTCGATCAGCTCGCCCATCCGCCGCATCAGTTCCTCGCTGGGGCCCTCGGCGGGGGCGGAGGCCTCGTCGATGCGCACGAGCGACAGGTAACGGGGCATGGTGACTCCTCGGTCCGGGCGGCGGGGCCGTTCCCCGCCGCTCACCCATGCGTCGAACGGGAGACGGCCGGATCGACAGCCGCGCGGAAAAATCTTCCGGAGAACTTCTCCGGCCGTCCGCGACGGGCGGCGGAAAGGGTCAGAGCCGTGACCCTGCCACTGGCCGCGGCGAGGTCGCGCAGCGGCGGGTCGGCGGCGCGGGCGGTGCCGACGCCGGCCGTGTGCAGGGCCGCGGCGGCGACCAGGGCGGCCGGGCAGGCGCGTAAGGGGGGTTCTGGAGGTTCTCATGGCGGGGGGTGCCTCCGAAAGTTTCGGCCGTACAACCGATTGACTTCGGAGGAGTGTGGGCGCGCACGCCCCACCGGTCAAAACGTCAACTTCCGGCCACGCATATCACCCGGCGGCCGGGGCCGCCGTGCTGCTGCGCACCACCAGGCTGGTCGCCAGCTCCACCCGGGTCGCCGCCCGCTCGTCCTGCGCGCGGCCCAGTTCCAGCACCAGCCGGGCCGCGGCCTCGGCCATCTCGGTCAGCGGCTGGCGCACGGTCGTCAGCGGCGGCCCGACCCAGCGGGCCACCGGCAGATCGTCGAAGCCGACCACGCTGAGATCCTCCGGGACGCGCAGCCCCAGCTCCCGCGCGGCCTCGAACAGGCCGAGCGCCTGGAGGTCGTTGCCGGCGAAGACGGCGGTGGGCCGGTCCGGGCGGCGCAGCAGCTCCAGCCCCAGCCGGTAGCCGGCGTCGTGGTGGAAGTCGCCGGTGACCACGAGCGAGGGGTCGACCGGCAGGCCCGCCGTCTCCAGCGCGGCCCGGTAGCCGTCGACGCGGGCCCGGCTGCACATCATCCGGGACGGCCCGCTGATGGCGCCGATCCGGGTGTGGCCGAGCTCCACCAGGTGGCGGGTCGCGGCGAGGCCGCCCTGCCAGTTGGTGGCGCCGATCGAGGGCACGTCCGGGCCCGGGTCGCCGGCCGGGTCCATCACCACGAACGGGATGGAACGGCTGGTCAGCAGGGCGCGCTGGGACTCGTCGAGGTGGGAGAGGACCAGGACCACGCCGTGCGGCCGGCGGGCGGCGACCTGGTCGGCCCAGGTGCGGCCCGGGGTGAGCCGCCCGGCCGACTCGGACAGCACCACGCTCAGCCCCGCGTCCCGGGCCACGTTCTCCACGCCCCGGATGACCTCCATCGCCCAGGCGCTCTCCAGCTCGTGGAAGACCAGGTCGATCAGCGGGGAACGGGAGGCCTCGGCACGCCGGCGGCGGTAGCCGTAGACGCGCAGCAGCTCCTCGACCCGGGTGCGGGTGGCCGGGGCCACGTCGGCCCGGCCGTTGAGGACCTTCGAAACAGTCGGAGCGGAGACCCCGGCCTCCCTGGCGATTTCGGCGAGGGTCGCCGTCTGCGTTTCTGCGGGCTTCGAAGGCTTCATGCCCGCGATCGTATCCCTGCGGCACCTCTTGACGAAGGTGTTGTCGCGCCATAGGTTTCCGGAACATTCGATGCCCTTTCCGAAACATTCGTGAGCGGAGTCGAGAGTCCACCGCCCGAGAGCCCGAGAGTGTGCCGACGAACGGGGTACCGCCCGGCGTCCCGACCCTTCCGACGGGAGTTCCATGACCACCGCTCCTTGGCGCGACCCCGCCCTGCCCGCCGCCGCGCGCGTCGACGACCTGCTCTCCCGCCTGACCCTCGAGGAGAAGACCGCGCAGCTCTACGGAGTGTGGGTGGGCGCCGCCACGGACGGCGACGGAGTCGCCCCGCTGCAGCGCGAGATGACCGCCGACTACGACTGGGACGAGCTGATCACCCACGGCCTCGGCCAGTTGACCCGCTCCTTCGGCACCGCCCCCGTGGACCCGGCGCTGGGCGCGCAGGCGCTGGCCCGCGCCCAGCGCCGCATCGCCGGGGCGGGCCGCTTCGGCATCCCGGCGGTCGCCCACGAGGAGTGCCTGGCGGGCTTCACGGCCTGGGGCGCGACCGCGTACCCGGTGCCGCTCGCCTGGGGCGCGTCCTTCGACCCGGAGCTCGTCGCCGAGCTGGGCCGGCACATCGGCCGCGACCTGCGCTCGGTCGGCGTCCACCAGGGCCTCGCCCCCGTGCTGGACGTGGTCCGCGACCCGCGCTGGGGCCGGGTGGAGGAGACGATCGGCGAGGACCCGTACCTCGTCGGCACGGTCGGCGCGGCCTACGTGCGCGGTCTGGAGTCGGCCGGGGTGGTCGCCACCCTCAAGCACTTCGCGGGGTACGCCTCCTCGGTGGGCGCCCGCAACCTCGCCCCCGTACGGGCGGGCGTGCGGGAGTTCGCGGACGTGACCCTGCCGCCGTTCGAGATGGCGCTGCGCGAGGGCGGGGCGCGCTCGGTGATGGCCTCCTACACCGAGACCGACGGCGTGCCGGTCTCCGCCGACCCCCGGCTGCTCGACGAACTCCTGCGCGGCGAGTGGGGGTTCACCGGCACGGTGGTCGCCGACTACTTCGGCGTGGGCTTCCTGCAGAGCCAGCACCGGGTCGCGGAGGACGAGGCCGGCGCGGCGCACCTGGCCCTCGCGGCGGGCATCGACGTCGAACTGCCCACCCTGAAGTGCTACGGCGCCCCGCTCGTCGGCGCGGTGCGGGCGGGCCGGATCCCGGAGTCGCTGGTGGACCGCGCGGCCCGGCGGGTCCTGCTGCAGAAGTGCGAGCTGGGTCTGCTGGACGAGGACTGGCGGCCGGAGCCGGACGGCCCGGTCGACCTGGACTCGGCCCCCAACCGGGCCCTGGCCGGCCGGCTGGCGCAGGAGTCGGTGGTCCTGCTCGACAACCCCGACGGGCTGCTTCCGCTGGCCCCCGACACCCGGATCGCGGTGGTGGGCCCCCGCGCGGCGGACGCCCTGGCGATGCTCGGCTGCTACTCCTTCCCCTCCCATGTGCTCCCCCACCATCCCGAGGTGCCGCTCGGCATCCCGATCCCGACCGTCCTGGAGGCCCTGCGCGCCGAACTCCCCGACGCCAAGGTGACGTTCGCCGAGGGCTGCGGGGTCTCCGACCCGGACGCCTCGGGCTTCGCGGAGGCGGTGGCCCGGGCGGCGGAGGCGGACGTGTGCGTGGCGGTCCTCGGCGACCGCGCGGGCCTGTTCGGCCGGGGCACCTCGGGCGAGGGCTGCGACGTGGCGGACCTGCGGCTGCCGGGCGTCCAGGGCGAGTTGCTGGACGCGCTGGTCGCCACCGGCGTCCCCGTCGTCCTGGTTCTGCTCACCGGCCGCCCGTACGCACTGGGCCGCTGGCACGGCCGGCTGGGCGCGGCCGTCCAGGCCTTCTTTCCGGGCGAGGAGGGCGGCCCGGCCCTCGCGGGCGTCCTGTCCGGCCGGGTGAACCCCTCGGGGCGCCTGCCGGTGAGCGTCCCGCGGGCGCCCGGCGGCCAGCCCTGGACCTATCTCCAGCCCCCGCTGGGCCTGGCCGGCGAGGTCAGCAATCTGGACCCGACCCCGCTGTTCCCCTTCGGCCACGGCCGCTCGTACACGACGTTCGCCTGGGAGGGCTTCACCGGCGGCGACGTCACGGAGATCGGCACGGACGGCTCGTACGACCTCTCGCTGACCGTCCGCAACACCGGCGACCGGGCGGGCGCCGAGGTGGTCCAGCTCTATCTGCACGACCCGGTGGCGTCGGTGACCCGCCCGGACGTCCGGCTGACCGGCTACCGGCGACTGGAGCTGTCCCCCGGCGAGTCCCGCCGGCTGACCTTCCGCTTCCACGCCGACCTGTCGTCCTTCACCGACCGCACCGGCGCCCGCGTGGTGGAGCCGGGCGCGCTGGAGCTGCGGCTCGGGCCGTCCAGCGCGGAGGTACGGCACACCGCCCGGCTGCGGCTGACCGGTCCGGTGCGGGTGGTCGGGCCCGAGCGGACGCTGCGCTGCGAGGTGGAGGTGACCGAGGCGGGGTGAACGCGAACACCCCGCCGCGGGAGAACCGGTGACGGGGTGTTCGATGGAGCGCCGGGCAGGCCTTGCACCTGCATCTCCCCACAGGAAGTGGGGCGTCTTTCCTTGGACCACCAACGCACTGCGTCCGGACCGGGTTTCCGGCCGTTCGCGTGTGATGATCATAGCGCGGGATCGGGCCCGCGCGCCACCTCAGCCTTCCGCTTCCCCGTCCACCCGCTCGAACCGCCACCGGTGGACCGCCCGCGTCACCAGCCCCCCGTCCGGTTCGGGCAGTTCCGGCAGCTCGGCGTCGTACGGCGCGTCCCACCAGGTGACGACCAGCACCCGGTCCTGCGGGGCCCGGAACGTCTCCCGGCGCAGCGGCTCCCCTGCGAGGTCCTGCGCACGCGCCCAGGCCAGCAGTTCCGCGCCCCGGCCCGCGGCCGCCCGGGCCTCCCACATCAGGGCGACCGTCATGAGTACAGGTTCTCCGTGCCGGTCTCGTGCGCGTGGGCATGGCTCTGCCCCGGCACGTGCGGGTCGGTCACCGGCAGCGAGGAGTCGGCGGACAGGTCCCAGTCGGAGGCGGCGCGGTTGCGGGAGACCATCTCGGCGCCGAGGGCCGCGACCATCGCTCCGTTGTCCGTGCAGAGCTTGGGACGCGGGACGCGCAGCCGGATGCCGGCCGCCTCGCAGCGCTCCTGGGCCAGGACGCGCAGCCGGGAGTTGGCCGCGACGCCGCCGCCGATCATCAGATGGTCGACCCCCTGGTCCTTGCAGGCGCGGACGGCCTTGCGGGTCAGCACGTCGACCACGGCCTCCTGGAAGGACGCGGCCACGTCCCGGACCGGGACCTCCTCGCCGGCCGCCCGCCGCGCCTCGATCCAGCGGGCCACGGCGGTCTTCAGACCGGAGAAGGAGAAGTCGTACGCGGGGTCGCGCGGGCCGGTCAGGCCGCGCGGGAAGGCGATCGCCGACGGGTCGCCCTCACGGGCGTAGCGGTCGATGACCGGACCGCCGGGGAAGCCCAGGTCCAGCACCCGGGCGATCTTGTCGAAGGCCTCGCCGGCCGCGTCGTCGATGGTGGCGCCCATGGGGCGGACGTCGGAGGTGATGTCCTCGGACAGCAGCAGCGAGGAGTGTCCGCCGGAGACCAGCAGGGCCATGGTCGGCTCGGGCAGCGGGCCGTGCTCCAGCTGGTCCACGCAGATGTGCGAGGCCAGGTGGTTGACGCCGTAGAGGGGCTTGCCGAGGGCGTAGGCGTAGGCCTTGGCGGCCGAGACGCCGACCAGCAGGGCGCCGGCGAGTCCGGGGCCGGCGGTGACCGCGATGCCGTCGAGGTCCTTCGCGGTGACGCCCGCCTCCTTCAGCGCGCGGTCGATGGTCGGGACCATCGCCTCCAGGTGCGCCCGGGAGGCCACCTCGGGCACCACGCCGCCGAAGCGGGCGTGCTCGTCGACACTGGAGGCGACGGCGTCCGCCAGCAGGGTGGTGCCGCGGACGATGCCGACGCCGGTCTCGTCGCAGGAGGTCTCGATGCCGAGGACGAGAGGTTCGTCAGCCATTGATCTCGGTTCCTTGTACTGGGGGTGAGTCCGCGGCGGGGCCGCTGTCGGATGCTGTGGTCAGGCGCATCACCAGGGCGTCGACGTTCCCCGGCTGGTAGTAGCCGCGCCTGAAGCCGATGGGCACGAAGCCGAAGCGCTCGTAGAGCTTCTGGGCGGCCAGGTTGTCGACCCGGCACTCGAGCATGACCTCGGCGCACTCGAAGGCGGTGGCCGCCTTCAGCAGCTCGGTCAGCAGGCGGCCGCCGAGGCCGGTGCCCTGGTGGGAGCGGGCGACGGCGATGGTCTGGATGTCGCCCACGTCGCCTGAGGCCGCGAGGCCCGCGTACCCGACGATCCGGCCGTCCTCCTCGGCCACGAGGTACCGCCGGTTGGCCTCGCCGCCCCGGGCGTGGGCCAGCTCGGACCAGAACATGCCCCTCGACCAGGCGTCGTCGGGGAACAGCTCCCGTTCCAGCCCGAGGACCGGGTCGATGTCCCACCAGCGCATCTCACGCAGTCGAGGTTCCGTCACTTCGGGGTGACCACCTTGTAGTTCTTGGGGACCTGCGCGTCGGGGCGGCGCAGGTACAGCGGGCGCGGCGCCGGCAGCTCCTCGCCCGCGGCCAGCCTCTCGGCCGCCAGCGCGGCGAGGGCGGCGGCGGACACGTGCTCCGGCTCGTGGGCGCTCGGGAACGTGTCCGGGTAGAGCAGCGCGCCGGCGCCGACCGCGGGCAGTCCGGCGACCCGCTCGGCGATGTCGGCGGGGCGGTCGACGGCCGGGTCGGTCAGGCGGGTGCGGGAGTCGGCGTAGGTCGCCCAGTAGACCTCCTTGCGCCGGGCGTCGGTCGCCACGACGAAGGGGCCCTTCTCGATGTCGGCGGCGTAGGCGAGGCCGTCCAGGGTGCACAGGCCGTGCACCGGGACGCCGAGCGCGAGGCCGAAGGTGTCGGCGGTCATCAGGCCGACCCGCAGACCGGTGTACGGCCCGGGCCCGGCGCCGACGACGATGCCGGTGACGGCCTCAAGCTTGAGCCCGGCCTCGGCGAGCACCCGGTCGACGGCCGGCAGCAGCAGCTCTCCGTGCCGGCGGGCGTCCACCTGGCTCGACGACGCGATGACGTCCGTTCCGTCGTGCAGCGCGACGGTGACGGCGGGGGTGGCGGTATCCAGAGCGAGCAAGAGCACGCGAACAGCCTACGGCGCTCGCGCCGCTCGCATCGCCGTACGGGTGCGGCGGTGACCGACTGCTACGGTTCGTACGAAGTACGACATATGGCACGAAACAGAGGTGGGCGCGCGTGGCAGGGACCAGCTCGGGGATCGTGGCCGGCCTCACCGCGGTGGCCATCGGCGTCGTCGGATTCCTCACCTACCAGGCACAGGCGACCGTCCCGCCGAACCTGAGCGGCAGGCCCGGGCCGAACGCGGCGTCCGCCTCGGCGACCGGGAAGGCGCCGCGCGACCGGCTCCACCCGGGCGCCCTGCCGAGCGGTTCCGGAACGGGTGAACGGGTCGTGTACTCGGTGGACGACGACAGAGTCTGGCTGGTCGACGACCACAACCGGGTCCAGCGCAGCTTCGGGGTGAGACCCGGCACCGTGGACCCACCGGCGGGCAGGTACTGGGTCACGTCCCGCTCGAACGCGGTCACCGGCACGGACGGCCTGCCCATCGAGCACGTCGTGCGGTTCACCAGCGTGGACGGGGTGGTGATCGGCTTCAGCGCGGCGGTGCGGGGCGGGGACCCCGTCACGGGGGACGGCGTGAAGACGGGCGGCATCCGGGAGCGGCGCGAGGACGGCGAGGCGATGTGGAAATTCGCCACGATCGGCGTACCCGTGGTGGTGATCCGCTGACGTTCGCGGGGCGGACCACCCGGCGCCCGCAGGTGCGCGGGGCCGCCGCCGGGACCGGCTCGCCGGACGCGGCCGCGCTCACCCGTGCCGCTCCCGGCGGCACTCGTCCCGCGGCTACGGGACGCCGGTCACGCGGCCCGGCGCCGCTCCGGTCCCACCGGGTGTTCCGGCCGGGACGGGGCCGGCTCGCACGGGGGCCGGGAGACGGCGCGGGCGGCCTCGCACGACGCCAGCAGCTCACGCATCGACACCCCGCCGGCCACGGGCGGCTCGACCGGCGGCTCCGTGGACCGAGAAGCGGACATGGACGCCTCCTCACGTGCGGGGGCGGACGCGGTTAGGTATGCCTAACCACGAGCGGGGACTCCATGTGACCACGCCCGGGACATCCTGCGCAATATGTTACCGACGCCTTGTCGGAAAGAGGTCGTCGTCAGGCCGCGAGCGTGTCCAGGTCCGCGCTCGCCCACCGCTGCCCGAGCCCGGTGACCGTCACGTGCCGGACCTCGTCGGTCGTGTCGCCGACGGCCCGATGGATGACGACCTGGAGCCGCTCGTCGGTCAGCTCCTCGACCTTGCCCTCGCCCCACTCCACGACGATCACCGAGTCGGGCAGGGAGACGTCGAGGTCGAGGTCCTCCATCTCGTCGAGACCGCCGGAGAGCCGGTAGGCGTCCACGTGGACGAGCGGCGGCCCGTCGCCCAGGGAGGGGTGCACCCGGGCGATCACGAAGGTCGGCGAGGTGACCGCGCCGCGCACGCCGAGCCCCTCCCCGAGCCCGCGGGTCAGCGTGGTCTTGCCCGCGCCCAGCTCGCCGCTGAGCATCACCAGGTCACCCGAGCGCAGCAGCTTGGCCAGGCGGCGGCCCAGCTCCCGCATCTGCTCGGGAGAGGTGATGGTCAGCCGGGTCTCAGCGGGGTCGTGCGGTGCTGCTGGTGCTGCTGGCTGTTCCATAGCCACTTACGGTAGCCCCTGCCGGCACCGCGCCCGCGCGGGTGAGCAGGTCGGCCAGGCGGTCGGTGACCACTTCGGGGTGTTCCAGCATCACGAGGTGCCCGGCGTCCGGCACGAGCACCAGTTCGGCGTCCGGGAGGAGGTCGGCGATGGCCTCGCTGTGCTCGCTGGGCGTGACCAGGTCCTGCACCCCGGCCAGCACCAGCACGGGGAAGTCCCGGAAGCAGAGCAGCGCCTCGGTCTTGTCGTGCTCGGTGAAGGCCGGGTAGAACTCGGCGACCACGTCGATCGGCGTCGACTCGATCATCCGTTCGGCGAACCGCTCCACGGCGGGATCGACGTCCCGGGACGCGAACGAGTACCGCTTGATGACCCCGGCGAACAGGTCGGCGGTGGCCCGGCGCCCCTTCTCGACCAGTTCCGCCTGCTGCCCGAGCGCCCTCAGCACTCCGGGGAGTATCCGGCGCACCGCGTTGACGCCGGCCACCGGCAGCCCGAAGTTGACCTCGCCGAGCCGTCCGGAGGAGGTGCCGATGAAGGCGGTGGCCACGACCCGGTCGCGGATCAGCTCCGGGAAGTGGGCGGCCAGCGCCATGATCGTCATCCCGCCCATGGAGTGCCCGACCAGCACGATCGGCCCGTCCGGCACGGCCGCGTCGAGGACGGCCTTCAGATCGCGGCCGAGCTGGTCGATGGTGAGGGGCACGCCGTCCTGGGTCTGGGCCACCCCGCGTCCGGAGCGGCCGTGGCTGCGCTGGTCCCAGTACACGGTGCGCACGACCCCGCGCAGGGCCGCCCGCTGGAAGTGGAAGGAGTCCTGGCTGAGGCAGTAGCCGTGGCAGAAGACAACGGTGACGGGGGCGGGGGCCTTGCGGCCGAAGAGCCTGCGGCGGCGCGGGGAGACGTTCGGACCCGGGTCGGGCTCGACGTCGTCGACCTCGTAGTACAACTCCGTGCCGTCGTCGGCGTACGCCTTGCCGGGGGTGCCGCGCAGGGTGCCGTAGGGGCCGGCCGAGTCGAGCACGAGCCGGGCCCTGCGGCGCATCCCACGGCCCACGGTCATCCGCTCGACGGCCACCCCGGCGGCCGCGCCCGCGGCCAGGACGCCTATCGCGGCACCGGCGATGCCGGTCGTCCTGCGCCAGTTGCCGGCCGCCCCCGCCGCGGAGGCGGCGGCCGCCGAGGCGACGGCGTCCACCAGGGCCTCCGCGCTGCTCTCGCTCACTTCCGCTCCTCTTCGCCGTACTGCAGTTCGCTGGGTGGGTGAAACGGGTGGTGCCGGGGCTGGTGCCGTGGTGCCGGTGGTGCCGGTGGTGTCCGTGTTACCGGCGGCGGCAGGAGTAACCGGGCATGGATATCCGCCCCCTGAAGGGGTTACCCCGCCTGGGCCCCGTTCACATGGACGCGGGGAACACGCGTTCCGATCCGGGTGACGATCTCGTACGCGATCGTGCCGCAGGCCTGCGCCCAGTCCTCGGCGGTGGGCTCGCCGCGGTCGCCGGGACCGAACAGCACCGCCTGCGCGCCGGCCTCGGGCTCGTCCCCGCCGAGGTCCACCACGAACTGGTCCATGGCCACCCGCCCCGCGACGGTCCGCCACTTGCCGTCCACCAGCACCGGGCCGGTGCCGGAGGCGTGCCGGGGGATGCCGTCCGCGTAGCCGACGGGGACGAGGCCGAGGGTGGTCGCGCCCGGGGTGACGTAGTGGTGGCCGTAACTGACGCCGTGTCCGGCCGGGACGTGCTTGACCAGTGCCAGCGACGCGCTCAGCGTCATCACCGGGCGCAGGCCGAAGTCGGCCGGGGTGCCGATCTCCGGGCTGGGCGAGATGCCGTACATCGCGATGCCCGGCCGGACGAGGTCGAAGTGGGTCTCCGGAAGGGTCAGCGTGGCCGGGGAGTTGGCGATGTGGCGGACCTCGGGGCACACGCCCCGCTCCTCGGCGTACGCCACCATCTCCCGGAAACGGGTGAGCTGGGCGGCGATGGACGGGTGCCCCGGCTCGTCGGCGCAGGCGAAGTGCGACCACAGACCGGTGACCCGGAGCAGGCCCTCGGCCTCGGCCCGCAGGGCCGCGTCGACCAGTTCGGGCCAGTCGGCGGGCTGGCAGCCGTTGCGTCCGAGCCCGGTGTCGGCCTTGAGCTGCACCCGCGCGGGCCGGCCCGCCTGCCGGGCGGCCTCGGTGACCTCGCGCAGCGCCCACATCCCGCTGAGGGAGACGTCGATGTCCGCCTCGACGGCCTGCCGCCAGGGCCCGCCGGGCACCCAGAGCCAGCACAGGACGCGGGTGTCCAGGCCGGCGGCGCGCAGCGCGAGCGCCTCCTCCGGGGTGGCCGTGCCCAGCCAGGTCGCGCCCGCCTCGACGGCGGCGCGGGCACACGGCAGCGCCCCGTGGCCGTACGCGTCGGACTTGACGACGGCCATCAGGGCCGCGCCCCGCGCCCGGGCCCGCAGGACCCGCACATTGGCGCGCAGGGCGGCCAGATCGATCTCGGCCCGGGCCCGCAGAGGCGCGGTCGGCTCAGCAACAGTCTCACTCATGGCGCCCCCAGTGTCTCAGAGGACCGCGGCGGCCCCCGGGCGCACCGTCCGGAGGGCCGCCGAAGGCCGTCCTGCGCGGGCGTCGCAGCGAAGGCACGGCGACCGCGTGGAGGTTGCCGCACGGGTATTGCGGCGCCCGCGGCGGCAGGTGTAGCAATGGCGCACGGAAAACTTGAACATTGTTCAAGTTCCTTCCCGGCGTGTTCGGCACTTCCCGTTCTCCACTTCGCGTTCGCACCCCCCCACCGAGCCGAGGAGCAGCAGATGTCCACGGAACGCCCCGCCCGCAGCCGGCGTACCGTCCTGGCCGCGGGAGCCCTCACCGGCCTCGGCCTGGCCGGCGCCCAGTTGGCCGGGCCGGCGCCGGCCGGCGCCGCGACCGCCGACGGCACGGCGTCCGCGGGTGACACCCCGTCCGGCGGTGACACCGCCTACCTCGTCGGGCGGGGCGTCGCCGACGCCACCGGCGAGGTCGCCGAGGTCGGCATGATGGGCTACGGCCGGTTCGACCAGCAGGCCGCCGGGCTGCACACGCGTCTGCGGGCCCGCGGGTTCGTGGTGGTGGACCGGGCCACCGGCCGGCGCGTCCTGCTGATCGTCGCGGACTCTCCGATGATCTTCGAGAGCGTGCACCAGGAGGTGCTGCGGCGTCTCGCCGCGCGGTACGGCGACCTCTACACCGAGCAGAACGTGCTCATCACCGCCACCCACACCCACGCCGGTCCCGGCGGCTACTCGCACCATCTGCTGTACAACGCGACCACGTTCGGGTTCCACCGCAAGACCTTCGAGGCCGTGGCGGACGGTCTAGTCGAGGCCGCCCGGCGCGCCCACGACGACCTGGCGCCCTCCGGCCTGGTCCTCAGCCACGGGACCCTGACCGGGGCCAGCGCCAACCGCTCCCGGGTGGCCTTCGACCGCAACCCGAAGGCCGACCGCGACCACTTCCCGGACGCCGTCGACCCGCACACCACGCTGCTGCGGGTGGAGCGGGAGGGCCGGGCGGTGGGCGCCGTCAACTGGTTCCCGGTGCACGGCACCAGCATGTCCGGGGACAACCGGCTGATCAGCGCGGACAACAAGGGGTTCGCCGCCTACCACTGGGAGCGCGAGGTCAACGGCGTCGACTACCTGGCCGACGGCTCCCCGGCGTTCGTCTCGGCGTTCGCGCAGACCAACAGCGGCGACATGTCCCCCAACCTGGACCTGTCGCCCCCGACCACGCCGGAGGACTTCGCCCACACCCACGCCAGCGGGCTGCGGCAGTACGAGGCCGCCGCGGCGCAGTTGCACGAGCCGGGCGTCACGCTGACCGGCCCGGTGGACTCCCGGCTGGTCTACGTCGACCTCTCCGACGTCGCGGTGCGCCCCGAGTTCACCGGCGACGGGCGGACCCACCGCACCTCCAAGCCCTGCATCGGCGCCTCCATGGCCGCCGGGAGCATGGAGGACGGGCCGGCCTTCCCGGGATTCCAGGAAGGCGAGAACCCCTTCTGGGACGCGGTGTCCGACTCCGTGATCTACACCGTCTCGCCGGAGCTGAAGGAGGCGCAGGCGCCCAAGGACGTCTTCGTGCCCATCGGCGAGATGAACCGCGTCTACCCGTGGGTCCAGGAGCGGGTGCCGGTGATGCTGGTGCGCATCGGCCGGCTGTACCTCGTCGGCATCCCGGGCGAGGTCACCATCTGCGCGGGCCTGCGGCTGCGGCGCACGGTCGCGGAGATCGTCGGCGCCGACCTCGAGGACGTGCTGGTCGCCGGATACGCCAACGCGTACTTCCACTACCTGACCACCCCGGAGGAGTACGACTCCCAGCAGTACGAGGGCGGCAGCACCCTGTTCGGCCGCTGGCAGCTCCCGGCGCTGCAGCAGACGGCGGCCGCTCTCGCCACCGCGCTGCGCGACGGCACCGAGCTGCCCCTCGGCCCCGAGGCCCCGGACCTGTCCGGCACGGTCCTCGCTCTTCAGCCCGGCGTGGTGCTGGACGCGCCGCCGGTCCTCAAGTCGTTCGGGGACGTGCTGGAGACGCCCCAGGACGGCTACCGGGCCGGCGACCGGGCGCGGGTCGTCTTCGCCGGCGCCCACCCGGGCAACGACCTGCACCGGGGCGGCACGTACCTGGAGATCCAGCGCCAGGACCCCGGCGGCGCCTGGCGCCGGATGGCGGACGACGGCGACTGGGCGACCAGGTTCCACTGGGAGCGCTACGGCGTCGCCGCCTCCAAGGTCACCGTCACCTGGGACATCCCGCAGGACACCGCCCCGGGCACGTACCGGATCGTGTACCGCGGCGACGCGCGGAACCTGCTCGGCACCGTCACCCCGATCACCGGCAAGTCCCCGGCCTTCACCGTGCGTTGAGCCGGACACCGACAGGGGCCGGCGCGCCGCACCGGCGGCGCGCCGGGCCCCCGGTCGCGGGGCTCAGCCCAGGGCGTCCCGCACGTCGCGCCACGCCTCGGGCAGCCGCTCCGCGATGTCGTGGGCCCCGGCCGGCGCCCCCGAAGCGGCGAACCGCCCGGCCAGGCCGTGCAGATACGCCGCCGCGCTCCCGGCGTCCCGCGCGGGCAGCCCGGTAGCCAGCAGCGACCCGGCGAGCCCCGACAGCACGTCACCGCTCCCGGCGGTGGCCAGCCAGCCCGTGCCCGTGGCGTTCACCCGCACCGCGCCGCCCCGCGGGTCGGCGACCAGCGTCGTCGACCCCTTCAGCAGCACGGTCGCCCGGTACACCGCCGCCAGTTCCCGCACCGCGGCCAGCCTGGCCCCCTCGACCTCCTCGCGGCGCACCCCGAGCAGCGCGGCCGCCTCCCCCGCGTGCGGGGTCATCAGCGTCGGCGCCGCACGCCCGCGCACCGCGTCCCGCTCCGCCAGCCGCAGCCCGTCGGCGTCGAGCAGCACCGGCACGTCGGTGTCCAGCACCTCCGCCACGGTCGCCGCGTCGTCCCCGGCGCCGGGCCCGACCACCCACGCCTGCACCCGCCCGGCCTTCGCCGGGCCCCGGTCGGACACGAGCGTCTCCGGGAACCGGGCGATCACCGCGTCCGCGGCCGGCCCGACGTACCGCACGGCGCCCGCCCCGCCGCGCAGCGCCCCGGAGACGGCCAGCACGGCGGCCCCCGGATAGCGCGCCGACCCGGCGGCGATCCCGACCACGCCCCGCCGGTACTTGTCGCTCTCCGCCGCCGGACGCGGCAACAGCCGGGCCACGTCCGCGTGTTGCAGCGCCTCCAGCTCGGCGACGGGCGGCAGGACCAGACCGATGCCGACCAGCCGCACGCTTCCGGCGTACTCGCGCGCCGGGTCGATCAGCAGCCCCGGCTTGTGCGTGCCGAAGGTGACGGTGAGGTCGGCCCGGACCGCCGCGCCCCGCACCTCCCCGGTGTCGGCCTCCACCCCGCTCGGCAGGTCCACCGCGACGACGGCCGCGCCCGACCGCTCGACGGCGTCCGCCAGGGCCTCGGCCTCCGGCCGCAGCCCGCCCCTGCCGCCGATGCCGACGATGCCGTCCACCACGAGGTCGGCCCGTGCGATCCACCGTTCGGCGCCGCCGGGCGCCGTGACGGAGCCGCCCGCCCGGCGCAGCGCCGCCAGACCGCCCGGGTGGGTGCGCTCGGGCGGCGCCAGCAGCACCGCCGTGACGCCCGCGCCCCGCCGCGCCAGCCGGGCGCCCGCGTACAACGCGTCCCCGCCGTTGTCCCCGCTGCCGACGAGCAGCACCACCCGCCGGCCGTAGACCCGCCCGAGCAGGTCGGCGCAGGCAGCGGCCAGCCCGGCGGCGGCCCGCTGCATCAGCGCGCCCTCCGGTAGCCGTGCCATCAGCTCCCGCTCGGCCGCCCTCACCGTCTCCACGTTGTACGCAGTACGCATGGGTTCGAGTGTGCCCCGCGAACGCCGTCCGCCACACCCGCGCCACGGAGCCGCCCGCGGCGCTCAGCCCTCGGCGACCACCACGGCCGAGGCGATCCCGGCGTCGTGACTCAGCGACACGTGCCAGGAGCGCACCCCGAGTTCCGCCGCCTTCGCGGCGACGGTCCCCTTCACCCGCAGCCGCGGCTGACCGCTGTCCTCGACGTACACCTCGGCGTCGGTCCAGTGCAGGCCCGGCGGCGCGCCCAGCGCCTTGGCCAGCGCCTCCTTGGCGGCGAACCGCGCCGCGAGGGACGCGATGCCGCGCCGCTCCCCGCTGGGCAGCAGCAACTCACTGTCGACGAACAGCCGGCCGGCCAGTCCAGGCGTCCGGTCGAGCGACGCCCGGAACCGGTCGATCTCGGCGACGTCGATACCGACCCCGATGATGCTCATGGGGCAGACCCTACGGGGCGCCGGTGCGCGGCCGTCGGCAGGTCACTCCACCGTGACGGACTTCGCCAGGTTGCGCGGCTGGTCCACCTCGTTGCCCCGGGCCGTGGCCAGTTCGCAGGCGAAGACCTGGAGCGGCACCGTGGCCACCAGCGGCTGCAGCAGCGTGGGCGTGGCCGGGATGCGGATCAGGTGGTCGGCGTAGGGGACCACGGCCTCGTCGCCCTCCTCCGCGATCACGATGGTCCGTGCCCCGCGCGCCCGGATCTCCTGGATGTTGGAGACGATCTTGTCGTAGAGCACCGACCGGCCGCGCGGCGACGGCACGACCACCACCACGGGCAGGTCCTCCTCGATCAGGGCGATCGGGCCGTGCTTCAGCTCGCCCGCCGCGAAGCCCTCGGCGTGCATGTAGGCGAGCTCCTTGAGCTTGAGCGCGCCCTCCAGGGCGACCGGGTAGCCCACGTGCCGGCCCAGGAACAGCACCGTGTCCTTGTCCGCCAGCGACCGCGCGAGCGCCCGTACCGGCTCCATGGTCTCCAGCACCCGGTCGACCGCGCCCGCGATGTGGGACAGGTCCCTGATGACGGCGCTGATCTCGTCGCCCCACTTGGTGCCGCGCACCTGGCCCAGGTACAGGGCCACCAGGTAGCACGCCACCAACTGGGTGAGGAACGCCTTGGTGGAGGCGACGGCCACCTCCGGCCCGGCGTGGGTGTACAGCACCGCGTCCGACTCGCGCGGGATGGTGGAGCCGTTGGTGTTGCAGATCGCCAGCACCTTGGAGCCCTGCTCGCGCGCGTGCCGCAGCGCCATCAGGGTGTCCATGGTCTCGCCGGACTGCGAGATGGCGATGACCAGGGAGCGGCCATCGAGGATGGGGTCGCGGTAGCGGAACTCGCTCGCCAGCTCCACCTCGCACGGGATGCGGGTCCAGTGCTCGATGGCGTACTTGGCGATCATGCCGGCGTGGAAGGCCGTGCCGCACGCGACGATGACGACCTTGTCCACCTCGCGCAGCTCCGAGGGCGTGATCCGGACCTCGTCCAGCGTCAGGGAGCCGGCCGCGTCGATGCGCCCGAGCAGGGTGTCGGCGACCGCCTTGGGCTGCTCGGCGATCTCCTTGAGCATGAAGTAGTCGTAGCCGCCCTTCTCCGCGGCCGACGCGTCCCAGTCCACGTGGTACGAACGCACCTCGGCGGGACGGCCGTCGAAGCCGGTCACCGTGACACCGTCCCGGCGCAGCTCCACCACCTGGTCCTGGCCCAGCTCGACCGCCGAGCGGGTGTGCTCGATGAACGCGGCGACGTCGGAGGCCAGGAACGCCTCGCCCTCGCCGACTCCCACCACCAGGGGCGAGTTGCGGCGGGCGCCGACGACCACGTCCGGCGCGTCGGCGTGCACCGCGACCAGCGTGAACGCGCCGTCCAGGCGCCGGCACACCAGCCGCATGGCCTCGGCGAGGTCGGCGCAGGAGGAGAACTCCTCCGCCAGCAGGTGCGCGACGACCTCGGTGTCCGTCTCGGACGCGAGCTCGTGCCCGCGCTCCGTCAGCTCGGCCCGCAGCGCGGCGAAGTTCTCGATGATGCCGTTGTGCACGACGGCGACCCGGCCCGCGTTGTCGAGGTGCGGGTGCGCGTTCGCGTCCGTGGGACCGCCGTGGGTGGCCCAGCGCGTGTGGCCGATACCCGTCGTGCCCGCCGGCAGCGGCCGGTCGACGAGCTCCTTCTCCAGGTTGACCAGCTTCCCGGCCTTCTTCCCCGCGGCCAGCCCGCCGTCCGCGAGCACGGCGACGCCCGCCGAGTCGTAGCCCCGGTACTCCAGCCGCTTCAGCCCGGCCATCACGACATCGAGCGCCGACTGCGACCCCACGTATCCCACGATTCCGCACATGTGCCGCAGCCTACGGGCGACCGGCCTCTCGAAAGAGCCGCCGCGTGCCCGAAATCAGAAATTCCCACCGCGGCAGGAGGCCCGGCCCGGGTCCGCGGCCGGGCCCGCACGTGACGTACCCCACCCCGCGGCCCTGTTCAAACTCCGTTAACAATGGACTGTGATCTCACCGGTCTCCCCGATGCCCAGGAGCGCCCACCGGTCCAGGCCGGAGGCGACTCCCTACGTCGACCTCACGCGCGCCGAATGGAGTGCGCTGCGGGACAAGACGCCGCTGCCGCTCACCGCCGAGGAGGTGGAGAAGCTGCGCGGGCTCGGCGACGTCATCGACCTCGACGAGGTGCGGGACATCTACCTCCCGCTGTCGCGCCTGCTCAACCTCTACGTCGGCGCCACGGACGGCCTGCGCAGCGCGCTCAACACCTTCCTCGGCGAACAGGGTTCCCAGTCCGGCACCCCGTTCGTGATAGGCGTCGCCGGCTCGGTGGCGGTCGGCAAGTCCACCGTCGCCCGGCTGCTGCAGGCCCTGCTGTCCCGCTGGCCCGAGCACCCGCGCGTCGAACTGGTGACGACCGACGGGTTCCTGCTGCCCACCAGGGAGCTGGAGTCGCGCGGCCTGATGTCGCGCAAGGGTTTCCCCGAGTCCTACGACCGCCGGGCGCTGACCCGCTTCGTCGCCGACATCAAGGCGGGCAAGGACGAGGTGACGGCCCCCGTCTACTCCCACCTGATCTACGACATCGTCCCGGACAGCCGGCTCACCGTGCGCCGCCCGGACATCCTGATCGTCGAGGGGCTCAACGTCCTGCAGCCCGCCCTGCCCGGCAAGGACGGGCGCACCCGGGTCGGTCTCGCCGACTACTTCGACTTCAGCGTGTACGTCGACGCGAGCGCCGAGGACATCGAGAGCTGGTACCTCAGCCGCTTCCGCAAGCTGCGCCGGACCGCCTTCCAGAACCCGGACTCGTACTTCCGCAAGTACACCCAGGTGTCCGAGGAGGAGGCCCTCGACTACGCCCGCACCCTGTGGCGCACGATCAACAAGCCCAACCTGGTCGAGAACATCGCGCCCACCCGCGGCCGCGCCACCCTCGTCGTCCGCAAGGGCGCCGACCACAAGGTGCAGCGGCTGCGCCTGCGCAAGCTCTAGGGGCGACGTGTCCATGTGACGTGTGCATGGAAGCCTGTTAGAAAGGCGCCATGCTGCATCTGCGCCTGATCACCCCGGCCGACACGACGGACGAGGTGGTGCGGCTGATCGAGACGACGGTCGGCACGGCCCACCTCGTCGTGCTGCCGGGCGCCGCCCGGAACCCGGCCGGGGACGTCGTCCAGTGCGACGTGGCCCGCGAGGCGGGCGACGAACTCCTCAGCGCGCTGCAGAAGTTGGACCTGGAGCGGACGGGCTCCATCGCGGTCGAGAACATCGACCTCTCGCTGTCCCGGCGGGCCGACCGGGCCGAGGAGGAGGCGCCCGGCGAGGCCGCGGACGCGGTGCTGTGGGAGCACCTGACGGAGGCGACGCACGAGGAGTCGACCCTGTCGGTCACCTACGTCGCGTTCCTCACCCTCGCCACCATGATCGCGGCCTGCGGCGTGGTGCTGGACAACGCGGTGCTGATCGTGGGGGCCATGGCGGTCGGCCCGGAGTTCGGTCCGCTGGCCGGCATCTGCACGGCCCTGGTGCAGCGCCGCCCGCGCCTGGCGCTGCGCTCGGTGACGGCGCTGCTCGTGGGCTTCGCGGCGGCGATGGCGGTCACGGTCGGCTTCAGCCTGTTCATGGACGCCGTCGGGCTGTTCCACCGGTCCGGGCTGGAGGGCGCGCGCCCCAACACGGCGTTCGTCTACGCGCCCGACGCCTTCTCGTTCGTCGTGGCGGTGCTGGCCGGGATCGCCGGCACCCTGTCCCTGACCTCCGCCAAGTCGGGCGCGCTGGTCGGCGTGGCCATCTCGGTGACGACGGTGCCCGCCGCCGCCAACGCGGCCGTGGCCCTCGCCTACGGCGACACGGCCCAGACGATCGGCTCCACGAACCAGCTCCTGCTGAACCTGCTGGGCATCGTCCTGGCCGGCATCCTGACCCTGCTGACCCAGAAGTGGTTCTGGGCCA
Organism: Streptomyces sp. NPDC038135; assembly: GCF_055601245.1. Classification (NCBI taxonomy): domain Bacteria; kingdom Bacillati; phylum Actinomycetota; class Actinomycetes; order Kitasatosporales; family Streptomycetaceae; genus Streptomyces; species Streptomyces sp. NPDC038135. The sequence continues at coordinate 686,985 of NZ_JBVJXS010000001.1, forward strand.
GGCAGCGGCAGCAGCGGCCGAACGTCGGACGGTCCTGAGGCCTTGCCGCCGAACGGCCCTGGCCCCGAACGGGCCTAGGGCCTGTCTGACCATTCGCGCCGTCGCCCGAAGGGCGGCCGCGCGGCGTCAGGTGCGTGCTCTCGGCGGGCCGGCTCCAGGGCCGCGTACTGGACGTACTCGGGTCTGGGGCCGGTGCGGCGAGAGCGCGTGCATGGCGTCGCGCGGCAGGCGGGAATTGTCAGACAGGGCCTAGCCCAGGGCCGACTTCACGGCGTCGGCGAGGCGTCCGGCGACGGAGCGGGCCTGGTCGATGTCGGCCGCCTCGACCATCACCCGCACCAGCGGCTCGGTCCCCGAGGGACGCAGCAGCACGCGGCCGGTCTCGCCCAGCTCACGCTCCGCCTCGGCGACCGCGGCGGCCAGGTCGGCGGAGGTCTTCACCCGGGACTTGTCCACGTCCGGGACGTTGATCAGGACCTGCGGCAGGCGCTCCATCACCGACGCCAGCTCACGCAGCGTACGGCCGGTCTGCGCGACCCGCGCCGCCAGCAGCAGCCCGGTCAGCGTGCCGTCGCCGGTCGTCGCGTGGTCGAGGATGATCACGTGGCCGGACTGCTCGCCGCCGAGGGCGTAGCCCTTCTCCTTCATCTCCTCCAGCACGTACCGGTCGCCGACGGCGGTCTGCACCAGGTGCATGCCCTCGCGCTCCATCGCCAGCTTGAAGCCCAGGTTCGACATGACCGTCGCGACGACGGTGTCGGAGCGCAGCTCGGAGCGTTCCCGCATCGCCAGCGCGAGCACGGCGAGGATCTGGTCCCCGTCGACCTCCTCGCCGGTGTGGTCCACGGCGAGGCAGCGGTCGGCGTCGCCGTCGTGCGCGATGCCGAGGTCGGCGCCCTGCTCGACGACGGCCGCCTTCAGCTTCTCCAGGTGGGTGGAGCCGCAGCCGTCGTTGATGTTGAGCCCGTCCGGCTCGGCGCCGATCGTGACGACCTGGGCGCCGGCCCGCGAGAACGCCTCCGGCGAGACCCCCGAGGCCGCGCCGTGCGCCTCGTCCAGGACGATCTTCAGGCCGTCGAGCCGGTTCGGCAGCGCGCCGAGCAGGTGGCCGACGTAGCGCTCGAAGCCCTCGTCGTACGGACGGGCCCGTCCGACCCCGGCGCCCGTGGGCCGCTCCCAGGGCTCGCCGTGGCGGTGGGAGTCGTACACCGACTCGATCCGGTCCTCGAGCTCGTCGGCGAGTTTGTGGCCGCCGCGGGCGAAGAACTTGATGCCGTTGTCCGGCATGGCGTTGTGGCTGGCGGAGAGCATCACGCCGAGGTCGGCGCCGAGCGCGCCGGTCAGGAACGCCACCGCGGGCGTCGGCAGCACGCCGACCCGCAGGACGTCCACGCCCGCGCTGGCCAGGCCCGCGACCACCGCCGCCTCCAGGAACTCCCCGGACGCGCGCGGGTCCCGTCCGACCACGGCCGTCGGCCGGTGGCCCTCGAAGGTGCCCGCCTCGGCCAGCACGTGGGCCGCCGCCACGGACAGGCCGAGCGCCATCTCGGCCGTCAGGTCCGCGTTGGCGACACCGCGCACGCCGTCCGTACCGAAGAGTCGTCCCACTTGTCCTCCTGAGGAAGCGTCCATGCTGCCGGGAATCATGGCAGACGCCACGACATCCGATCACACAAGCCTTTGAGCGTCTTGTGTCGTTATACGCCCTTGGGCTGGGATAAACGAACGCCCCGGCGGCACAGAGGCGTGCCGCCGGGGCGTTCGGAGTACGAGCAGGCAGCGGTGATTAGCGCTTGCTGTACTGCGGGGCCTTGCGGGCCTTCTTCAGACCGGCCTTCTTGCGCTCGACCGCACGGTCGTCGCGCTTGAGGAAGCCGGCCTTCTTCAGCGGGCCGCGGTTGTTGTCGACGTCGGCCTCGTTCAGCGCACGGGCGACACCGAGACGGAGCGCACCGGCCTGACCGGAGACGCCGCCACCCGCGATACGGGCGATGACGTCGTAGCGGCCCTCGAGCTCGAGCACCTTGAAGGGCTCGTTGACTTCCTGCTGGTGCACCTTGTTCGGGAAGTAGTCCTCGAGGGTGCGACCGTTGATCTTCCACTTGCCGGTGCCCGGGACGATCCGGACGCGGGCGATGGCGTTCTTGCGACGGCCCAGGCCGGCGGCCGGCTGGGGCTCGCCGAAGCGGGAGGCCATGGACTCCGAGGTGTACTCGCCCTCGACGGGGACCTCGGACTCGGTGGTGTAGCTGTCGATGTCAAGCTCTTCGAGCGGCTGCTCGGCAGTGGTCTCGGCCACGATTCTCCTCAGATTCTCTGTCAGTCTTAGGGGGTGGCCGGACTTACTGCGCGACCTGGGTGATCTCGAACGGCACCGGCTGCTGCGCAGCGTGCGGGTGCACGTCACCCTTGTAGACCTTCAGCTTCGAGAGCATCTGACGGCCCAGGGAGTTCTTGGGGAGCATGCCCTTGACGGCCTTCTCGATGGCCTTCTCCGGGTTCTTGTCCAGCAGCTCGTCGTAGCGGACGGAGCGCAGACCACCCGGGTAGCCGGAGTGGCGGTACGCCATCTTCTGGGTCCGCTTGTTGCCCGACAGGTGCACCTTGTCGGCGTTGATGATGATGACGAAGTCACCAGCGTCGACGTGCGGCGCGTAGATCGGCTTGTGCTTGCCCCGGAGGAGGGTCGCTGCGGTGGTGGCGAGACGGCCCAGAACAACGTCCTGGGCGTCGATGACGTGCCACTGGCGCGTCACATCGCCGGGCTTGGGGCTGTACGTACGCACGGTTCGTAGCCTTCGCTTCGAGTGAATGGTCCTGAACAGGTCACCGAAACGATCACGACAGCCTGAGCCACTGCGGCGACGCATACCGCGTACGTGGGGTTGCTGGTCATCGGCCCGGTGGACCGGTGTAAGGGCCCGTCCCGTGAGAATGAGCAAGCCAATACACAACGAAGAAGCAGGTTACCTGGACGCCCCCGGACGGGTCAAAACGAGGCATGCCGACGGACAAAGGTCGCATGCCGCCGCTCGCGCTCCAGTATCGCCCGCCCCACGTCTAAGATGCGCCCCATGAGTTACGGGCAGGGGGGACCCCAGTCTCAGTGGGATCCCTGGAAACCTAATTCCCAGCAGCCCTGGAGCAGCGGCGGTGACGACGGAACCCCCGACTGGGCCGCGCTCGCCGAGGCGTCCGAGACGCGGAACAAGCGTCGCCGGCTGCTGTTCATCGGCGGCGGCGCGCTCGCCACGATCGGCGTCGGCACGGCCGTCGCCATGGCCGTGGTCTCCGCGAACGGCGACGACGGCGCCTCCGGCAAGCCCACCGGGCTGCCCGCCAGCGCCTCCCTGCCCAGCGGCTCGGCCACCGCGCCGTCCTTCGCGCCCACCAGCGCCCCGCCGCCGCTGGACCCGAAGGACTTCATAGCCAGCGCCAAGAAGGACACCGCCCCGCTCAGCCCGGAGACGCTGTTCCCGGGCACGCAGCTCACCATGGGCCAGACGGTGTACAAGAAGGGCGCCACCGCCGACACGAGGAACTGCGCCTCGGCGACCGGCGGCAACCTGCCGAAGATCCTGACCGCCAACGGCTGCACCCGGCTGATGCGGGTGAGCTACGCCAACGGCGACATCGCCGTCACGGTCGGCGTCGCGGTCTTCGACGACGAGGCGCAGGCCACGAAGGTGAAGTCCCAGGCCGGCAGCAAGAAGAGCCTGGTGAACTCCCTGGCGGGCAAGGGCATCAAGGACTTCTGCGACTCCGCGATCTGCCGGACGACCACGAACGCCTACGGCCGCTACGCCTACTTCACGATCAGCGGCTTCACCGGCGGCAAGAACGTCACCACCAAGGACACCAAGGTGTTCCGCACCGGCGACGACCTGGCCCAGTTCACCGTCAACCAGATCCACCGCCGCGGCCAGGCACAGGCCTCCGCGGCGGCGAACCGGTAGCTCAGCAGCACCCCGCCGACGGAAGCGACCGCTTGTTCCGGGCCTCCTTGTTCCGGGCGGCCAGCAGCTCGTCGGCGGGATAGCCGACCTCCTCGAGGGTCAGCCCGTGCGGCCGTACGACGTGCACGGCGCTGTCCCGCACCCCGGCGGCCAGCACCTTGCCGGGCCACTCCGGGCCCCGGTGCCCGTCCCCCACGAACAGCAGCGCGCCGATCAGCGAGCGCACCATGTTGTGGCAGAAGGCGTCGGCCCGGACCGTGGCCGTGACCACCCCGTCCGCGCCGCGCACCAGGCTCAGCTCCTGGAGGGTGCGGATCGTGGTCGCGCCCTCGCGCCGCTTGCAGTAGGCGGCGAAGTCGTGCTCGCCGACGAGCGCCCGCGCGGCCTCGTTCATCGCGTCCACGTCGAGCGGCCAGTCGTGCCACAGGACGTGCCCCCGCAGCAGCGGGTCCACGCCGCCGGGGTTGTCGGTGACGCGGTACGCGTAGCGCCGCCAGACCGCCGAGAACCGGGCGTTGAACCCGGCCGGCGCCTCGCTGAGCCGCCACACCCGGACGTCCTTGGACAGCCGTCCGGCGAGCCGCTTCAGCAGCTTCTCGCGGTGCTCCGCCCACAGTTCGGCGGGCAGGTCGACGTGCGCGACCTGGCCGCGCGCGTGCACCCCGGCGTCCGTCCGCCCGGCCACCGTCAGTTCGTACGTCTCCTTCGACCGCGTCACGGTCCGCAGGGCGTCCTCGATCTCCCCCTGCACGGTCCGCCTGCCGCCGGCCTGCTTGGCCCAGCCGTGGAAGCCGGCGCCGTCGTAGGAGAGGTCGAGGCGGATGCGTACGTGTCCGGGCTGTACTTCGTCACTCACACAGGGATCCTCTCAAGGCTGTGCTCTGGTCGGGAAACGTGAAAGCGGGCCCGCCCCGGAGGGCGGACCCGCTTACCGCGTCAGGCAGAGCCTCAGGCGTCCTTCGACTCCTCGGCCGGAGCCTCGGCCGGGGCCTCGGTGGTCTCCTGGGCCTTGGCCTCGTCCGACTCCTTGACCGCGCGCTTGGTGGCGGCCTCGGCCTCACCCACGGCCTTCTGCTGCACCGTCAGCGCCTCGACCAGCTCGATGACGGCCATGGGCGCGTTGTCGCCACGGCGGTTACCGATCTTGGTGATGCGGGTGTAGCCACCCGGGCGGTTCTCGTAGCGCGGGCCGATCTCGGTGAAGAGCGTGTGGACGATGCTCTTGTCCGTGATCACCTGGAGCACCTGACGGCGGTTGTGAAGGTCGCCCTTCTTCGCCTTGGTGACCAGACGCTCGGCGTACGGGCGCAGGCGGCGGGCCTTCGCCTCGGTGGTGGTGATGCGGCCGTGCTCGAAGAGCGCCTTCGCGAGGTTCGCGAGGAGCAGCTTCTCGTGCGCGGCGCTGCCGCCCAGACGGGCACCCTTGGTGGGCTTCGGCATGGTTCTTCTCCTGTGTGTCTGCCCCGGCCGTATCAGGTACCGAGGTCAGTATCCGAGCAGACGGTTGTCTGTCGGAGACCCCGCGCCCCGAGGGGCGCGGGGAACCGCGCGACCGGCCACGGCCGGCCCGCGGTCGCAGGACCGGGCTCCTCGCGGAGCGCTCAGTACTGCTCGGTCTCGACGAAACCGGCGTCCGCGTCGTCGTCGGCGCCGAAGGCGTCCGCGGCGGCGGTCGGGTCGAATCCGGGCGGGCTGTCCTTCAGGGCCAGGCCCATGCCGGCCAGCTTCGCCTTGACCTCGTCGATGGACTTCGCACCGAAGTTGCGGATGTCCAGCAGGTCGGCCTCGGAGCGGGCGACGAGCTCACCCACGGAGTGGATGCCCTCGCGCTTGAGGCAGTTGTACGACCGAACGGTGAGCTCGAGCTCCTCGATCGGCAGCGCCAGGTCGGCGGCCAGGGCGGCGTCCGTCGGGGACGGGCCCATGTCGATGCCCTCGGCGTCGATGTTCAGCTCACGGGCGAGACCGAACAGCTCGACCAGGGTCTTGCCCGCGGAGGCCATGGCGTCACGGGGACGCATCGCCTGCTTGGTCTCGACGTCGACGATCAGCTTGTCGAAGTCGGTGCGCTGCTCGACGCGGGTCGCCTCGACCTTGTACGTGACCTTCAGCACCGGCGAGTAGATGGAGTCGACCGGGATACGGCCGATCTCCTGGCCCACCTGCTTGTTCTGCACCGCGGAGACGTAGCCGCGACCGCGCTCGACGGTCAGCTCCATCTCCAGCTTGCCCTTGCCGTTGAGCGTGGCGAGGACCAGGTCGGGGTTGTGCACCTCGACACCGGCCGGGGGCGCGATGTCGGCGGCGGTGACCAGACCCGGGCCCTGCTTGCGCAGGTACATCACGACCGGCTCGTCGTGCTCCGAGGAGACGACCAGCTGCTTGATGTTGAGGATCAGGTCGGTGACGTCCTCCTTGACGCCCGGCACGGTCGTGAACTCGTGCAGGACGCCGTCGATGCGGATGCTGGTGACAGCGGCACCGGGGATCGACGACAGGAGGGTGCGGCGGAGCGAGTTGCCGAGGGTGTAGCCGAAGCCCGGCTCCAGCGGCTCGATCACGAACCGGGAGCGGAACTCGTCGACGACCTCTTCGGTCAACGAGGGGCGCTGAGCGATCAGCATGTGTGGATCAGATCCTTCATTCGTGGACGCCCGCTATTTGACGCCCGACGGAGACCGCGCCCGTGAGAAGCGCGGGTACTGCAAGGGTACGGGCGGTACGCCCCTTACGGAGCAGTACCGCCCGGACCCTGAAAGCAGCCTGGCCTCAGACGCGGCGGCGCTTCGGCGGGCGGCAGCCGTTGTGCGGGGTCGGGGTGACGTCCTGGATGGAGCCGACCTCGAGGCCCGTGGCCTGCAGGGAGCGGATCGCGGTCTCACGACCGGAGCCCGGGCCCTTGACGAACACGTCGACCTTGCGCATGCCGTGCTCCTGGGCGCGGCGGGCAGCCGACTCGGCGGCCATCTGCGCGGCGAACGGCGTGGACTTCCGGGAGCCCTTGAAGCCGACGTGGCCGGCGGAGGCCCAGGAGATCACGTTGCCGGACGGGTCCGTGATCGAGACGATCGTGTTGTTGAACGTGCTCTTGATGTGCGCGTGGCCGTGAGCGACGTTCTTCTTTTCCTTGCGGCGCACCTTCTTGGCAGCGCCCTGACGACCCTTGGGGGGCATCTACAAACTCCTACGGGGAGGTGGTCGGTCCTACAGCGAAGACCGCTGATGAAGCGTTGTCCGCTGAGGACTACTTCTTGCCCGGCTTCTTCTTGCCGGCGATGGCGCGACGCGGGCCCTTGCGGGTACGAGCGTTCGTGCTGGTGCGCTGACCGCGGACGGGCAGACCGCGACGGTGACGGAGACCCTGGTAGCAGCCGATCTCGACCTTGCGGCGGATGTCGGCCTGGATCTCGCGACGGAGGTCACCCTCGGTCTTGATGTTGTTGTCGACGTACTCGCGGATCGCGACCAGCTGCTCTTCGGTCAGGTCACGGACGCGAGTGTTCGGGTCGATACCGGTCTCGGCCAGCGTCTGCTGGGAGAGGGTCCGGCCGATGCCGAACACGTAGGTGAGGGCGACCTCCACGCGCTTTTCGCGCGGGATGTCAACACCGGAAACGCGTGCCATTCAATGGCTCCTGGTGAATCTTCGGAGGTCTTCCACAGAACCGGCTCCCCGTCCGCCGTACCAGGTACGGACCGGGTCCCCGGCCTCCGAACCGGGGGTGTCGAGCCCACAAGGGACTCGGGTTCTGCGTATGAACAATTCAGCTTGCGTCGCGCGAATCTCTGCGATGGGTGCAGAGGGATCGGTCGTGCGTCAGCCCTGGCGCTGCTTGTGGCGCGGGTTCTCGCAGATGACCATGACCCGACCGTGACGGCGGATCACCCTGCACTTGTCGCAGATCTTCTTGACGCTCGGCTTGACCTTCATTGGTGAGGTTCTCCGGGTCAGTGCCATCGCTCCGGGAGGCCCGAAGCGCGGGCAAGATCTACTTGTACCGGTAGACGATCCGGCCACGCGTCAGGTCGTACGGAGACAGCTCCACCACGACCCGGTCGTCAGGGAGGATGCGGATGTAGTGCATACGCATCTTGCCGCTGATGTGTGCCAGGACCTGGTGGCCGTTCTGGAGCTCGACCTTGAACATGGCGTTCGGCAGAGACTCGACGACAGTGCCCTCGATCTCGATGGCACCTTGCTTCTTGGCCACGCTTCGCCCTTCGAATCGACTACCTTGATCGACTCTCTCCTTCACCCCGCGGGGCGAGTGGCGAGCGCATGCGGACATGCGGGTGCACGAGAGCCGACGAGTCAGTCTACGTCAGCGCACCCGGAAACACGAATCGGGAAAGTCTGCCCCGTGCCGGTGATCCCTACGCCACGGGACCGGGGAAACCGGCGGGCGCGACCCGGGACCGCGGTCAGGCCAGCGGGTCGGGCGCGGCCGTGATGCCGTACTCGGCCAGCTTGGCCTTGCCGCCGTCGGGGGCGGTCAGGACCAGCGGGCCCTGCTCGGTCAGGGCGACCGAGTGCTCCCAGTGGGAGGACCAGGTGCCGTCCGTGGTGATCACGGTCCAGTCGTCGGACAGGACCTCGGTGCGGGGGGTACCGAGGGAGACCATGGGCTCGATCGCGAGGCAGAAGCCGGGGACCAGCTTGGGGCCCTTGCCGCGACGGCGGTCGACGTAGTTCAGCAGGTGCGGGTCCATGTGCATCTCGGTGCCGATGCCGTGGCCGCCGTAGTCCTCGATGATCCCGTACTTACCGCCGCCGGGCTTCGGCTGGCGGCGGATGTAGGTCTCGATGGCACGGGAGACGTCGACCAGCCGGTTGCCCTGCTTCATGGCCGCGATGCCGGCCCACATCGACTCCTCCGTCACCCGGGAGAGCTCGACCAGCTCCGGGGCGTGGCCGGAGCCCACGAAGGCCGTGTAGGCGGCGTCACCGTGCCAGCCGTCGACGATCGCGCCGCAGTCGATGGAGATGACGTCGCCGTCCTTCAGGACGACGTCGTCGGACGGGATGCCGTGGACGACGACCTCGTTCACCGAGGTGCAGATCGTCGCCGGGAAGCCGCCGTAGCCGAGGAAGTTCGGCTTGGCGTTGTGCTCGGCGAGCACCTTGCGTGCCACCTCGTCCAGGTCCTTCGTGGTAGCGCCGGGGACCGCCGCCTCACGGGTGGCCTGGTGCACGGCAGCGACGACAAGTCCCGCCTCGCGCATCTTCGCGATCTGCGCGGGGGTCTTGATCTCCACCATGATGGATTGCGCCTCCTGCCACTGGTGTTACGGCGCTCCAGGATACGCGCACGTACCGGCGTGCCTCGAACGGGGAGCGTCACGCCGGGCGCGGCAAAGCCCCGCTCGGTGCGGGCGCGTCGAGTGACCGCCTGCACCGACCGGGGCTTCGATGTGTCGCCGGGATCAGGACTCCGAGAAGTACTGGGAGCCGTACCAGTCGTTGTTGCCGTGCCAGTTCACGATCATGTCGTAGGCCACGCGGCCGACGATGTCGTACGTCCTGTGGTCACAGTTGGCGTCACCACCGTCGTCGAGGGTGAAGACGGTGACGATCCCGGTGCCCGAGCTGTTGAGCGTCCGCAGCTTGCCGGTGACGCCGTAGCCGTCGGCCCTGGTGTCACAGACGGTGAACTCGTCACCGTCGTCCATGTACAGCATGTAGCCGCGGTCGTTCGGGAGGGAGACCTTCTGGCTACCGGTCGCCGCAGCGGCCGGGCCGGCCGTGAAACCAATCATCACGGCCGCTGCCGTGGCGGCCATTACCCCGCCCTTGACAATGCTCTTCATCATTCGAATTCCACCCCTCTTACTCGTGGGCCTCACATCGACCCATTAGAATCTGCGAAGTACCGCTCGAAGCGATTCCGCAGAGAACTGAAATTACCCTACCGATCCAGATTTGGCATGTCCACGGCAATTTACCGCAGGGGAAAAGCGTCAGCGATTGCTGAGGATCGGATTCCACCGGTTGGGATCGCGGAGGCGAGATCCCCGGAAGCCGGAAAGGGGGATGACATCCTTGCCGTCCAGGCTGGCAAGAATGAGCCTGTTCCGGAACTCACCCTTATTGGGTTCGCATTGCTCTGGATCGCAGCTGAAGGCGACGAGCCAGTGGTCGTCGGCCCAGGCGAGCAACTGCTGACCGGGCACGAGTGCGGCGCGCTTTCCGGTCTTCGCATCCAGGACCTCGGAGACGATACGGCCGCCCTCACCCACGAACTGGCCGGTCTTCAATTTCCCGTCGGGGGATACGGCCGCTCCCGGGGAGCCCAGCTTCTTCTCCAGCTCCGGGACCGGCGCCTCTGCACCGTCCGGGCGGTAGAAGACCCTGCCCACCTTGGTCTCCCAGGGTTCCCACAGCAGCTTCCCGTCACGGCTCCAGGCGAGGTCCTGGCGCCCACCGCCGACGACGAACCCGTGGTCGTCCTTCCTGGGCGGACGCGCGGTGAAATCCGCCTGCCCGGAGGCGACGTCGATGACGTAGAACCCCGTACGGCTGGGCTTGGGCCCCGGCACCATCTTGCCGTTCAGGCGGTAGGACGCGTCCTTGAAGAGCTTGTCCGGGTCGAGACGGTAGGTGGTTGCCACCAGATGCGTGCCGTCCGGCGAGAACTGGACACCGCCGACGCCCCGGTCCGTCTTGATCCACCGTTTCACCTTGCCCGTGGCCAGGTCCACCAGCCCGACGCGGTCGGCCGGCAGACCGCGCTCCAGGACCGCGGCGGTCTTCATCCCCGGAGCGACGTCGACCCAGGCCCAGTCGGTTCCCACGTATCGGCCGGTGGTCGAGTTCAGGAGGCTCCACTTGTAGGTGAGCTCCCCGTCACCGTTCGCGTGCTTCTCGGCCTTCACCGCATAGTACGCCGAGACGGCGACTTTCCCTGCGGCTATCAATTCCTTCGGCGGCGACTGATCCGGATGTGCCGCGATGCCCGCGGGGCGGCTCACGGCCTTCTCCCCGGCATCTCCGTCGCCTGCGGCGAGTGCCACCACAATGCCGGCACCGACCAGCGCCGCAGCGATGCCGGCCATCACGAAACGACGGGCCTTCCGGCGTCGCGCACCGGACGTCGGCCCGATCTCACCGTGGCGCAGTCCCCCCGCTCCCCCTCTGAGATCCTCACGGACTAATTGTCCGGGCTTCACGTCTGTACCCCCACAGAAAAAAGACTTGACCGCGGACCTCGTGGCCGACCTTGGAAATCACCGATTCGACCAGAGTTCGGCAACGGAGGCAGTCCCGGTCGTAAAGGAGTACCTAAGTGGTCTGTTCGGCTGTGAACCGAGCGTAAACGGGGGTGATCACCCGGTCAACGGAATTGAGGCCCCTTTGAGGATGACAATCCATTACGCAAAGTCACCGGAAGAAAAGATTCCGGCCGGGTAAAGGGGATCGCCGATATGTCAATTGAGACAGAAGCGAACATACTTGCGACCGCCAAGGACTGTGCGTGAGACCGCCTGCACTCGATGTGACATGAGCCATAGTCATCGGCGATGGCCCGGCGCCCCGGAACGAGGGCAGCGAAAAGCAGCCTGGCCCCGCCGCGTGAGCGGCGGGGCCAGGCTGCCAAGACCTTCGCGAACCTCTGGCTGGTCCTAGTCGCGCTGAAGGGCTTCCAGGGCGTGAGCCGTGACCTCTTCCACCTTGCCGAGCGCGGAGATGGTGACCACCAGCCCCTGCGCCTTGTAGTAGTCGATGATCGGCTCGGTCTGCGTGTGGTAGACCTCCAGGCGCTTACGCACGGTCGCCTCGGAGTCGTCGTCTCGCTGGTACAGCTCGCCGCCGCAGACGTCGCAGACGCCCTCCTTCTTCGGCTTCTTGTACGTGACGTGGAAGACGTGGGAGGAGTCGTTGCGGCAGACGCGCCGGCCGGCGATCCGCTTGACGACCTCCTCCTCGGGGGCCTCCAGATCGAGTACCGCGTCCAGCGTGATGCCCTCGGAGGTCAGGAGCTCGTCCAGCGCCTTTGCCTGCGAGACGTTCCGCGGGAAGCCGTCCAGCAGGAAGCCGTTCTCCGCGTCGGGCTGCTCCATGCGGTCCTTCGCCATCGCGATGGTGACCTCGTCGGGTACGAGGTTCCCGGCGTCCATGTAGGACTTCGCGAGCTTGCCCAGCTCGGTCTGCTGGCTGATGTTGGCGCGGAACAGGTCGCCCGTCGAGATGTGCGGGACGCCCAGCTTCTCGGCGAGTCGGACGGCTTGCGTTCCCTTACCGGCACCCGGCGGCCCGACGAGGACGATACGCATCAGCGGAGGAACCCTTCGTAATTGCGCTGCTGGAGCTGGCTCTCGATCTGCTTCACCGTCTCGAGGCCCACACCCACGATGATCAGGATGCTGGTACCACCGAACGGGAAGTTTTGGTTTGCCTTGAAACCAACCAACGCCATCGTCGGCACGAGAGCGATCAGACCCAAGTACAGCGAACCCGGCCAGGTGATCCGGTTGAGCACGTAGCTGAGGTACTCAGCGGTCGGTCGGCCAGCCCGGATGCCCGGGATGAAGCCACCATACTTCTTCATGTTGTCGGCGACTTCCTCGGGGTTGAAGGAGATCGCCACGTAGAAGAACGCGAAGAAAACGATGAGCAAGAAGTACGTAGCGATGTAAATCGGGTGGTCGCCCTTGGTCAGGTTCTGCTCCACCCAGGTCTTCCAGCCCGACTTGCCCCCGGCGAACTGAGCGAGCAGCGCCGGAATGTAGAGCAGCGACGAGGCGAAGATGACGGGAATCACACCCGCCTGGTTCACCTTGAGCGGGATGTACGTGGACGTACCGCCGTAGGAACGGCGCCCGATCATGCGCTTCGCGTACTGCACCGGGATGCGGCGCTGGGCCTGCTCGACGAAGACCACCAGCCCGACCATGACCAGGCCCACCAGGATGACGGTGCTGAACTCGATCCAGCCGCCGGCCAGCGTGCCCTGCTTCTTGATGGCCCACAGCGCGGACGGGAACGTCGCGGCGATCGAGATGAACATCAGGATCGACATGCCGTTGCCGATGCCGCGGTCGGTGATCAGCTCACCGAGCCACATGACGACGGCCGTGCCGGCGGTCATGCAGATGACCATCGTGATGGTGGTGAAGATGGCCTGGTCGGGGACGATCTGGCTGGACACGGAGCAGCTGCCGAACAGAGCGCCGCTGCGCGCGGTGGCGACGAGACCGGTGCCCTGCAGGATCGCCAGCGCCACCGTCAGATAACGGGTGTACTGGGTGATCTTCGTGGTGCCGGCCTGGCCCTCCTTCTTGAGGGCTTCCAGCCGCGGGATGACCACGGTCAGCAGCTGAAGGATGATGCTCGCCGTGATGTACGGCATGATGCCCAGCGCGAACACGGTGATCTGCAGCAGCGCGCCGCCGCTGAACATGTTCACCAGACCGAGGGGGCCCTGGTTGCCGGACGCCTCTTTCACACACGTCTGGACGGCCTTGTAGTTGACGCCGGGGATCGGGATGTGGGTACCGACCCGGTAGACCACGATGATTGCCAGCGTGAAGAGCAGCTTCTTGCGCAGGTCGGGCGTCCTGAACGCCCGGGCGAACGCGGTGAGCACGGTGCCTCCTGCGACCCCCGCGCAACTGCGTCAAGGGTGACGGTCTTGAGGTTCGACGAATGAATAACGGTCAACTGCCGCTCAGGGTGCCCCATGGGAGGCACCCAGTGAAAGTGGACAGTGCAGGCCACCTTACCGGCGAGACCACTGCCCTTGGAACGACCAACCGGGGATACCCCTTTTGTGGAGTATCCCCGGTCGGGTCGTTCACGTCATCGAGGAGCCTGAGGGGCTCAGACCAGCTCGGTGACCGTACCGCCGGCGGCGGTGATCTTCTCCTTGGCGGAGCCGGAGACGGCGTCGACCGTCACCTGCAGCGCCACGGAGACCTCGCCCTGGCCCAGGACCTTGACGAGGCTGTTCTTGCGAACGGCACCCTTGGCCACCAGACCCTCGACCGTGACCTCGCCACCCTCGGGGTAGAGCGCGGCCAGCTTGTCGAGGTTCACGACCTGGTACTCGGTCTTGAACGGGTTCTTGAAGCCCTTCAGCTTCGGGAGGCGCATGTGGAGCGGCATCTGGCCACCCTCGAAGCGCTCCGGAACCTGGTAACGGGCCTTCGTGCCCTTGGTACCACGACCGGCCGTCTTACCCTTCGACGCCTCACCACGACCCACACGGGTCTTGGCGGTCTTGGCGCCCGGGGCGGGACGGAGGTTGTGGATCTTGAGCGGGTTCTGCTCCGCCATGATCAGTCGACCTCCTCGACCGTCACGAGGTGGCGGACGGTGTGCACCATGCCGCGGAACTCGGGGCGGTCCTCCTTGACGACCTGCGTGTTGATGCCCTTGAGACCAAGGGAGCGCAGGGTGTCACGGTGGTTCTGCTTGCTGCCGATGTAGGACTTGACCTGCGTGATCTTGAGCTGAGCCATCACGCACCCGCCCCGGCACGCGCACGCAGCAGGGCCGCGGGGGCGACGTCCTCGAGCGGCAGACCGCGGCGGGCCGCGACCTCCTCGGGACGCTGCAGGCCCTTGAGGGCCGCCACGGTGGCGTGCACGATGTTGATCGCGTTGTCGGAGCCGAGCGACTTCGACAGGATGTCGTGGATACCGGCGCACTCGAGCACGGCGCGCACCGGGCCACCGGCGATAACACCGGTACCGGGGGACGCGGGCTTGAGCAGCACGACGCCGGCAGCCTTCTCACCCTGAATCGGGTGCGGGATGGTGCCCTGGATGCGGGGGACCTTGAAGAAGTGCTTCTTGGCCTCCTCAACACCCTTGGCGATGGCGGCCGGCACCTCCTTGGCCTTGCCGTATCCGACACCCACGGTGCCGTCACCGTCGCCCACCACGACCAGCGCGGTGAAGCTGAAGCGACGACCACCCTTCACAACCTTGGCGACGCGGTTGATCGCGACAACGCGCTCAACGTACGCGGTCTTCTCGGCGGCAGCAGCGCCGCCGTCACGGCCCTTCCGGTCCCGCCGCTCGCCGCCACCGGCACCGCCACCGCGGCGCTGGGGTCCAGCCATTGGAATTACCTCTCTTCGTTTCCGCTAGCTACGGCAGGCTCAGAACTTGAGCCCGGCTTCGCGGGCGGCGTCCGCCAGGGCGGCGATGCGCCCGGCGTACTGGTTGCCACCACGGTCGAACACGACAGCCTCGACACCGGCAGCCTTGGCACGCTCGGCGACCAGGGCGCCGACCTGCTTGGCCTGCGAGGACTTGTCGCCCTCGCCGCCGCGGACGGACGCGTCCAGGGTGGACGCGGACGCCAGGGTGTGGCCCTTGAGGTCGTCGATCACCTGCGCCACGATGTGGCGGTTGGAGCGGGTCACGACCAGACGCGGACGCTCCGCCGTACCGGAGAGGTTCTTGCGAATCCGGATGTGGCGACGCTTGATCGCGGCGCGCTTGTAGGCGTCGCCCTTGAGGATCTTCTGTCCGTATGCCATGGCTTACTTACCCGCCTTTCCGACCTTGCGGCGGATGACTTCGCCCTCGTACTTGACGCCCTTGGCCTTGTACGGGTCAGGCTTGCGCAGCTTGCGGATGTTGGCCGCAACCTCGCCGACCTTCTGCTTGTCGATGCCCTCGACCTGGAAGCGGGTCGGGGTCTCCACCTTGAAGGTGATGCCCTCGGGCGCCTCGACGACGATCGGGTGGCTGTAGCCGAGCGCGAACTCGAGGTTCGAGCCCTTGGCCGCGACGCGGTAACCGACACCGCTGATTTCGAGCTTCTTCACGTAACCCTGGGTCACGCCGGTGATCATGTTCGCCACCAGCGTGCGGGACAGGCCGTGCAGGGCCTTGTTCTGACGCTCGTCGTTCGGACGGGTGACGTTGAGCACGCCGTCCTCACCCTTGACGATGTCGATCGGCGCGACGACGGTGTGGGTCAGCGTGCCCTTGGGGCCCTTGACCGAGACCGTACGGCCGTCGATGGTGACGTCCACGCCGGCGGGAACCGTGATGGGGAGCTTGCCAATACGCGACATAGCTGTTTCCTCCGTTCCCTTCCGCTACCAGACGTAGGCGAGGACTTCCCCACCCACGCCCTTCTTGCCGGCCTGCTTGTCGGTGAGGAGACCGTGCGACGTGGAGATGATCGCCACGCCCAGGCCGCCGAGCACCTTCGGCAGGTTGGTGGACTTCGCGTAAACCCGGAGACCGGGCTTGGAGATCCGCTTGATGCCCGCGATGGAGCGCTCACGGTTCGGGCCGAACTTCAGCTCGAGAACGAGGTTCTTGCCAACCTCGGCGTCCTCGACCTTCCAGCCCGTGATGAAGCCCTCCTGCTGGAGGATCTCCGCGATGTGAGACTTGATCTTCGATGCCGGCATCGTCACGGAGTCGTGGTATGCCGAGTTCGCGTTCCGCAGACGCGTAAGCATGTCTGCGATCGGATCAGTCATGGTCATGAATTGGCCTTCGGCCTCTCTCGCCGGGGTTTCCTGGTGCGCCATCCCTCTCCCCGATCCGAGACGGGACGGGTGCGGCGCGGTGGACCTACGGCGTAGTAAGTCGTACGGGCGCGGCAGACGCCCAACCCCACAAGCCTACGGCATGTGGAGAAGGGCCCCTGCCGACCCAGATGCTTACCGAGAGCTTCAGGAATCCCTAAAAGCGGGATTACCAGGAGCTCTTGGTCACGCCCGGCAGCTCGCCACGGTGAGCCATCTCACGAAGGCACACGCGGCACAGGCCGAACTTGCGGTACACGGAGTGCGGGCGGCCGCAGCGCTGGCAGCGCGTGTAGCCACGCACACCGAACTTGGGCTTGCGAGCAGCCTTGGCAATCAGAGCCTTCTTCGCCATCTCGCTCACGCCTCCTTGAACGGGAAGCCGAGGTGACGAAGGAGCGCGCGGCCCTCAGCGTCGTTGGTCGCCGTGGTCACCACGGTGATGTCCATGCCCCGGGTACGGTCGATCTTGTCCTGGTCGATCTCGTGGAACATGACCTGCTCCGTGAGACCGAAGGTGTAGTTGCCGCGGCCGTCGAACTGCTTGGGGGACAGACCACGGAAGTCGCGGATGCGCGGCAGCGCGAGCGACAGGGTGCGGTCCAGGAACTCCCACATGCGGTCGCCACGAAGCGTGACGTGGGCACCGATCGGCTGACCCTCACGCAGCTTGAACTGCGCGATGGACTTGCGAGCCTTGGTGACCTGCGGCTTCTGGCCGGTGATCGTGGTGAGGTCGCGGATGGCGCCCTCGATCAGCTTGGAGTCGCGGGCGGCGTCGCCCACACCCATGTTGACCACGATCTTGACGAGGCCGGGGATCTGCATGACGTTCTCGTACTTGAACTCGTCACGCAGCTTGCCCGCGATCTCCTCGCGGTACTTCTGCTTCAGGCGCGGAGTGGTGGTGGTAGCCATCAGATGTCCTCACCCGTCCGCTTGGCAACGCGGATCTTGTTGCCCTCATCGTCGAAGCGGTAACCGACACGCGTGACGACCTTCTGACCGTCCTTCTCAACGACCAGCTGGACGTTGGAGACGTGGATCGGCGCCTCGGTGGTGACGATGCCGCCGGCCTGCGAACCGCCAGCGGTCGGACCGGCCTTGGTGTGCTTCTTGACCCGGTTGACACCCTCGACCAGGACACGCTCGTCGCGCGGGTAAGCGGCAATGACCTTGCCCTGCTTGCCCTTGTCCTTACCGGTGATGACCTGGACCAGGTCGCCCTTCTTGATCTTCATGCTTACAGCACCTCCGGCGCGAGCGAGATGATCTTCATGAACTTCTTCTCGCGCAGCTCACGGCCGACCGGGCCGAAGATACGGGTGCCACGAGGGTCGCCGTCGTTCTTCAGAATGACGGCGGCGTTCTCGTCGAAGCGGATGTACGAGCCGTCCGGACGACGGCGCTCCTTGACGGTGCGAACGATGACCGCCTTGACGACGTCACCCTTCTTCACGTTGCCGCCGGGGATCGCGTCCTTGACGGTGGCGACGATGACGTCACCGATGCCCGCGTAGCGGCGACCGGAGCCACCGAGCACACGGATGCAAAGGATTTCCTTCGCACCAGTGTTGTCGGCGACGCGCAGTCGCGACTCCTGCTGGATCACGTCTATCTCCTGTTTGTCTGCCGGTTCCCCGGGAGCCGCTCAGCGGAGCGGCTCCCGGAGCCTGGCGGAACTGTCCTGCGAGGGATGCCCCGCAGGAACGTACATGTGGGATTCCCTTGCGGGAATTGCCTACTTGGCCTTCTCGAGGATCTCGACGACGCGCCAGCGCTTCGTCGCGGACAGCGGCCGGGTCTCCATGAGGAGGACGCGGTCGCCGACACCCGCGGCGTTCTGCTCGTCGTGCGCCTTGAGCTTGTTGGTACGGCGGATGACCTTGCCGTACAGCGCGTGCTTGACGCGGTCCTCGACAGCGACGACGACGGTCTTGTCCATCTTGTCGCTGACGACGAGACCCTCACGGGTCTTGCGGAAGCCGCGGGCCTCTGCAGTCTGCTCAGTCACGTTGCTCTCACTCATCAGGCGCTCTCCACCGTCTCGATGCCCAGCTCGCGCTCACGCATCAGGGTGTAGATCCGCGCGATGTCCTTACGGACGGCCTTCAGCCGACCGTGGTTCTCGAGCTGACCGGTCGCCGCCTGGAAGCGGAGGTTGAACAGCTCTTCCTTGGCCTCGCGGAGCTTGCCCAGAAGCTCCTCGTTGCCCAGCTCGCGCAGCTCGGACGCCTTGGTACCGGCCGACATCACGCTTCACCTGCCTCGCGCTTGACGATCCGGCACTTCATCGGCAGCTTGTGGGCCGCGCGAAGGAGCGCCTCACGGGCGATCTTCTCGTTGGGATACGACAGCTCGAACATCACGCGTCCGGGCTTGACGTTGGCGATCCACCACTCCGGCGAACCCTTACCGGAACCCATGCGGGTCTCGGCAGGCTTCTTGGTGAGGGGACGGTCCGGGTAGATGTTGATCCAGACCTTGCCACCACGCTTGATGTGACGCGTCATGGCGATACGAGCGGCCTCGATCTGGCGGTTCGTCACGTACGCCGGGGTGAGCGCCTGGATGCCGTACTCGCCGAACGCAACCTGCGTGCCGCCCTTGGCAGCGCCGCTGCGCTTCGGGTGGTGCTGCTTGCGGTGCTTGACCCTACGGGGGATCAGCATTTCGGTCAGGCCTCCGTTCCGGTGCTCTCAGCCGGAGCGGCGGCGGGAGCCTCGGCCTTGGGGGCCTCGGCGCCGGCAGCCTGCTGCGGCTTGCGACCGCGCCGCTCGCCACCACGGCCACCACGGGCCGGGCGGTCGGCACCGCCACGGGCCGGGCGGTTACCCGCACGGGCCGCAGCGTTCTCGGCGCGGACCTCGGCGATGTTCTTGACGTCGCCCTTGTAGATCCAGACCTTCACGCCGATGCGGCCGAAGGTCGTCTTGGCCTCGAAGAAGCCGTAGTCCACGTTCGCACGGAGCGTGTGCAGGGGCACGCGGCCCTCGCGGTAGAACTCCGAGCGGGACATCTCGGCGCCGCCGAGGCGGCCGCCGCACTGGATCTTGATGCCCTTGGCGCCGGCCTTCATCGCCGACTGCATGCTCTTACGCATGGCGCGGCGGAAGGAGACGCGGGAGGAGAGCTGCTCGGCGACGGCCTGCGCAACCAGCTGAGCGTCGGTCTCGGGGTTCTTGACCTCGAGGATGTTCAGCTGGACCTGCTTGCCCGTGAGCTTCTCGAGGTCGCCGCGGATGCGGTCGGCCTCGGCGCCACGGCGGCCGATGACGATGCCCGGACGGGCGGTGTGGATGTCCACACGCACGCGGTCACGGGTGCGCTCGATCTCCACCTTGGAGATGCCGGCGCGCTCCATGCCGGACGTCATCATCCGACGGATGGCGACGTCTTCCTTGACGTAGTCCTTGTACAGCTTGTCGGCGTACCAACGCGACTTGAAGTCGGTCGTGACACCGAGCCGGAACCCATGCGGGTTAACCTTCTGGCCCATTACCGGGTTCCTTCCTTGCTGCTGACGACCACGGTGATGTGGCTGGTCCGCTTGCGGATCCGGTAGGCACGGCCCTGGGCGCGCGGCCGGAACCGCTTCAGGGTCGGGCCCTCGTCGACGTACGCCTCGGAGATGAAGAGGCTGTCGGCGTCGGTGTGGTCGTAGTTGTGCGCGGCGTTGGCGATGGCGCTGTCGAGCACCTTGCCGACCGGCACGGAGGCTGCCTGCGGAGCGAATCGCAGAACAGCCTGAGCCTCCGTGGCATCCATGCCACGGATAAGGTCCACCACGCGGCGGGCCTTCATGGGCGTAACGCGGATGTACCGCGCCTGGGCCCTGGCTTCCATGGTTGTCCCTCTCAGTTACTTACGTGTCTGAATGCGATCCGCTACTAGCGGCGCTTCGACTTCCGGTCGTCCTTGACGTGGCCCCGGAAGGTGCGGGTCGGCGAGAACTCGCCGAGCTTGTGACCGACCATCGACTCGGTGACGAACACCGGGATGTGGGTCTTGCCGTTGTGCACCGCGAGCGTGTGGCCGAGCATGGCCGGGACGATCATGGAGCGACGGGACCAGGTCTTGATGACGTTCTTGGTGCCGGCTTCGTTCTGGGCGTCCACCTTCTTGATCAGGTGGTCGTCGACGAAGGGCCCCTTCTTCAGGCTACGAGGCATCTCAACCCGTCCTTAGCGCTTCTTGTTCGTCTTGCGGCGGCGGACGATGTACTTGTTCGACGCCTTCTTGGGCGAACGAGTACGGCCTTCCTTCTTGCCCCACGGGGACACGGGGTGGCGACCACCGGAGGTCCGGCCCTCACCACCACCGTGCGGGTGGTCGACCGGGTTCATGACGACACCACGGACGGTCGGGCGAACGCCCAGCCACCGCTTGCGGCCGGCCTTGCCCCAGTTGATGTTGCTCTGCTCGGCGTTGCCGACCTCACCGATGGTGGCGCGGCAGCGGACGTCGACCAGGCGGATCTCACCGGACGGCATGCGGAGGTGGGCCATCGAGCCCTCCTTCGCGAGCAGCTGCACGGAGGCACCGGCGGAGCGGGCGAACTTGGCACCGCCACCGGGACGGAGCTCGATCGCGTGGATCGTGGTACCGACCGGGATGTTGCGGAGGGCCAGGTTGTTGCCCGGCTTGATGTCGGCCCCGGGACCGTTCTCGACGCGGTCACCCTGCTGCAGGTTGCGCGGGGCGAGGATGTAGCGCTTCTCGCCGTCGGCGTAGTGCAGCAGCGCGATGCGCGCGGTGCGGTTGGGGTCGTACTCGATGTGCGCGACCTTCGCCGGCACGCCGTCCTTGTCGTGACGACGGAAGTCGATCACGCGGTAGGCGCGCTTGTGTCCGCCACCCTGGTGGCGAACGGTCACACGACCGGCGTTGTTACGGCCGCCCTTGCTGTGCAGGGGGCGGACCAGCGACTTCTCCGGCGTGGACCGCGTGACCTCGACGAAGTCGGCGACGCTGGCGCCACGACGGCCCGGCGTAGTCGGCTTGTACTTGCGGATTCCCATTTCTCAGTCCTCGTCCGATATCGGACGATCCGACCCGCTTACGCGGTCGGACCGCCGAAGATGTCGATACGGTCGCCCTCGGCGAGGGTCACGATCGCGCGCTTGGTCGCCGCGCGCTGGCCGAAGCCGGTGCGGGTCCGCTTGCGCTTGCCCTGGCGG
Organism: Streptomyces sp. NPDC038135; assembly: GCF_055601245.1. NCBI lineage: Bacteria > Bacillati > Actinomycetota > Actinomycetes > Kitasatosporales > Streptomycetaceae > Streptomyces > Streptomyces sp. NPDC038135. The sequence goes on from NZ_JBVJXS010000001.1 coordinate 708,615, forward strand.
TTGATCGTGTTGACCCCGGTGACCTTGACGTCGAAGACCGCCTGGACGGCCTGCTTGATCTGGGTCTTGTTGGCGTTCGGGTCGACGATGAACGTGTACTTGTTGTCGTCGATGAGCGCGTAGCTCTTCTCCGAGACGACCGGCTTCAGCAGGACGTCACGGGGGTCCGTGTACGACTTGCTCAGCGGGGTCTCGACAGTGTTCTTGCCCTCGGTGGCGTGGCGCTTCGCCTTGGCGACGCGCGCGGCCTTGGCGGCCTTGGCGGCCTTCGAGGCGATGCTCGGGTGACGCGTAGCCATCAGGCCTCGCTCCCTTCGGTGTCAGCGGCCTTGGGGCCAGACACGAAGGACTCGAACGCGGCCTGGGTGAAGACCACGTCGTCCGAGACGAGAACGTCGTACGTGTTCAGCTGGCCCGGCTCCAGGATGTGGACCTGGGGCAGGTTGCGGGCGGACAGCCACGCGGCCTCGTCGGAGCGGTCGACGACCAGGAGCAGGTTCTTGCGCTCGCTGATCTTGCCGAACAGGCTCTTGGCGGCCTTGGTGCTGGGGTTCGCGCCCTCGACCACGCCGGAGACGACGTGGATGCGGTTGTGACGCGCCCGGTCGGTGAGGGCACCGCGCAGGGCGGCGGCCTTCATCTTCTTCGGGGTGCGCTGCGAGTAGTCACGCGGCTGCGGGCCGTGGACGACGCCACCGCCGGCGAACTGCGGGGCGCGGGTCGAACCCTGACGGGCGCGACCGGTGCCCTTCTGGCGGTACGGCTTCTTGCCGCCACCACGGACCTCGCCACGGGTCTTCGTCTTGTGCGTGCCCTGACGGGCAGCGGCCAGCTGTGCGACGACGACCTGGTGGATCAGCGGAACGCTGACCTTGGCGTCGAAGATCTCCGCGGGGAGCTCGACGGAACCGGCCTTGTCGCCCGCCGGCGAAAGGATGTCAACAGTGCTCATCGGTTACCTCAGGCCCCCTTGGCCGCGGTGCGGACCAGGACGAGGCCGCCGTTCGGACCGGGAACCGCGCCCTTGATGAGCAGCAGACCCTTCTCCGCGTCAACGGCGTGGACGGTCAGGTTCTGGGTGGTGACCCGCTCGTTGCCCATGCGACCCGCCATGCGGAGGCCCTTGAACACGCGGCCCGGGGTGGCGCAGCCACCGATGGAACCGGGCGAGCGGTGCTTGCGCTGGGTGCCGTGTCCGGCGCCGAGGCCCTTGAAGTTGTGACGCTTCATGACACCGGCGAAGCCCTTGCCCTTGCTCTTGCCGGTCACGTCCACCTTGACGCCCGCCTCGAAGACCTCTGCGGAGATCTCCTGGCCCAGCGTGTACTCGGAGGCGTCCGCGGTGCGGATCTCGACGAGGTGGCGGCGGGGGGTGACGTCGGCCTTGGCGAAGTGGCCCTTGAGGGGCTTGTTCACCTTGCGCGGGTCGATCTCGCCGAAAGCGATCTGGACGGACTCGTAGCCGTCGACATCGTTCGTACGGACCTGGGTGACGACGTTGGGGCCGGCCTTGACGACGGTGACCGGAACAACACGGTTGTTCTCGTCCCACACCTGCGTCATGCCGAGCTTCTCGCCCAGGATGCCCTTGATCTGCTTAGCCATTCTCAGCTCACCGACCCTCAGAGCTTGATCTCGATGTCGACACCGGCCGGGAGGTCGAGTCGCATCAGAGAGTCAACGGTCTTGGGGGTGGGGTCGAGAATGTCGATCAGGCGCTTGTGCGTGCGCATCTCGAAGTGCTCGCGCGAGTCCTTGTACTTGTGCGGCGACTTGATGACGCAGTACACGTTCTTCTCAGTGGGCAGCGGCACCGGGCCCGCGACCGACGCACCAGTGCGGGTCACCGTCTCGACGATCTTCTTCGCCGAGGAGTCGATGACCTCGTGGTCGTAGGCCTTGAGCCGGATGCGGATCTTCTGTCCCGCCATGGCTACTCAGTAGTCCTGTCTCTTCAACGCTCTGGAACCCGGCGGATTCCTTCTGCTGCCTTCCGTTCCTCCGACCCACGCGGTCGGGTGTGTCGCGCCCCCGCTGACACAGATGTCCCTTGTTCGAACATCCCTGCGGGGAATGCGACGGCCCTTCCGGAACCGCGGACCGGGGACCAGAGGCCCACCGGGCGCCTGGCCGGTGCCGCGCCCACACTTCCCGGAAGATTCCCGTACGTCCGCCCCAGTGCTGCCCGTGGGCAGTTAGGGCGACGAGTACTGTGGGACTCGCTTCCGGTCCTCCCGGCGGGAGGCGCGCAGCATCAACACTCGACCGAGCAACTCGGACAGTCTGCCATATGGGGCGGGGGCCTGGCCAATCGGGCCGAAGAGATTACCCCTGACGTGACGCAGGTCAAACCAGTCGGCCCGCTCAGCCGCGGTCAGACGACGCCCTGGGCGAGCATGGCGTCGGCCACGCGCTCGAATCCCGCGATGTTCGCGCCGGTGACGTAGTCGCCCGGAGCGCCGTAACGGTCGGCGGTCTCGTGGCAGGTGGCGTGGATGTCGGTCATGATCCGGGCCAGCTCCTCCTCGACCCGGGCCGGCGACCAGGCCGTACGCGCGGCGTTCTGCGCCATCTCCAGCGCGCTCACCGCGACACCGCCGGCGTTCGCCGCCTTGCCGGGCCCGAACGCGACCCCGGCCTCCTGGAAGAGGCGCACCGCCTCCGGCGTCGTCGGCATGTTGGCGCCCTCGGAGACGGCCTTCACCCCGTTGCGCACCAGGACCTCCGCGTCCTGCGCGTCGAGCTCGTTCTGCGTGGCCGAAGGCAGGGCGATGTCGGCCGGGACCTCCCAGACCCGCCCGCCGCGCACGAACCGCGCGGAGGCGCCCCGGCGGTCGGCGTAGTCGCTGATCCGCCCCCGCTCGACCTCCTTGACCTGCTTCAGCAGACCGACGTCGATCCCCTTCTCGTCGACCACGTACCCGCTGGAGTCCGAGCAGGTCAGCGGGTTGGCTCCGAGGGCGAGCAGCTTCTCGACGGTGTAGATGGCGACGTTCCCGGACCCCGACACGACCGCCGTCTGGCCCTCCATGCCCTCGCCCCGCACGCCCAGCATCGCCTCGGCGAACAGCACGTTCCCGTACCCGGTCGCCTCCGGCCGGATCGCCGAGCCGCCCCAGCCGGGGCCCTTGCCGGTCAGCACGCCGGCCTCCCAGCGGTTGGTGATCCGCCGGTACTGCCCGAACAGGTAGCCGATCTCGCGGCCGCCGACCCCGATGTCACCGGCCGGCACGTCGGTGTGCTCGCCGATGTGCCGCTGAAGCTCCGTCATGAACGACTGGCAGAACCGCATGACCTCCGCGTCGCTGCGGCCGTGCGGGTCGAAGTCGCTGCCGCCCTTGCCGCCGCCGATGCCGAGACCCGTCAGGGCGTTCTTGAAGACCTGCTCGAAACCGAGGAACTTGACGATTCCCAGGTTCACCGAGGGGTGGAAGCGCAGGCCTCCCTTGTACGGCCCCAGCGCGCTGTTGAACTCGACCCTGAACCCGCGGTTGACCTGCACCCGGCCCCGGTCGTCCTGCCACGGCACCCGGAAGATGATCTGCCGCTCCGGCTCGCACAGCCGCTCCAGCAGGCCCGGCTCCGCGTACTCCGGCCGGGCCGCGAACACCGGTGCGAGCGTCTCCAGCACCTCGCGCACGGCCTGGTGGAACTCCGGCTGGGCCGGATTGCGGTGCTCGATGTCGCTCCGCAGGACGTCGAGGGAGGACGACGGGGACAGCAGCGTCGACGAAATCCTGGTCTCGGGTCGGTTGGTCACAGGGCCTCTCTTCCTGGCTGGGCGACGAGTGAAGCGCGCGCAAGGCCTTCCAGTGTTACTCCGCTGTAAACACCGAGGCCAGCAGGTGAGCGAGACGTCCACCATGCGAGACACCGTGCTCGCGACAAACCCACGCACTCACGCACAGCCGAGCGTCTTCACCGTGGCGGGAAAGTAGGCACGCATGAACTTCTCGATGTCGGTGCGGTGGGATTGGTCGGTCAAGTTGATTCCGGGGAACTGGACGGTCAGCGCGAAATGATCGCCGGCCTTGCTGGTGCACTGGGTCGCAGCGACTGCACCGTCATTTCCGACGAGAGTGTCGTAGGCGAAGTCGATCTTTCTCGCGTTGGCAACACGTGACACTCCCCCAGTCCGCTCCGTCATGTATTTCAGGTCGACCTGACCGTCCACCCACCAGAAGTGGAGCTTGATGGCTGGATCGTCCCCGGACATAAGCGTGCAGGGGGCTGAGGTGGCCTCCGAACGGCTCACCCTGTTCTGCTCACGGTAATCGCCTGGCTCCACAAGTCGACGCGTGAGACCCGGGTCGACGCGCGTCCCGCAAATCACCGTTGGCACCGCCTCGGCGGAGCCAGTGCAGGATGAGGCGAAAGCCATCATCAGAAGGGCAACAGGGACGTTGAGAGCGGCTCGTAGGCGCCTGGTCATTTGGTCTGTCCCCCGGAGACCCCCAGTGCGTGAGCTGCACCGCTCTCGGATGCCTCAGTGACCATGGCCTGAGTCGCGAATCCGGCATGTCCCCGCTCCGCCTTGGACCGATGCCATTCGTCCGCAAGAGCCATCAGCTGCCCGTTCCTTGCCTCGTAGGCCTCAGAATTCTGCTCCGTCTGCTGATCATCCAACCGCTTCTGCTCATCCGCCAACCACTTACCCGTGACGTAATCAAACCCCTGCTGGACATCGCTGCTGCCGACCGGGATGTAGCTGATCGCCTTGTCGAAGACCGGCTTCGCTTCGAAGGAGGCTGTTTTGGGGTCGCCCTGGGCCTGGATCCGGGCCTCCTCCAGGAAACCGACGGTGCGGCCCGCGCGGAGCAGTGGTTCCGTGGATCTGGAGTGATCGGCGTGGATGCCGGAGACCATCGCCTGGTTCAGGCCGCCGTTCAGCGTGCCGTAGGCGTCCTTGTCCTTCGACACCTGCTTGGCGACCTCGAAGAGCTGGTCCTGGGGCAACGGGGACCTGGAGATGTCGATCTCGCTCATCGACGCGTGCACCGTGTCGCCGTGGTTGACCAGGATCGACGCCATCGGCCGGCGCAGGGACGGAGGGAACTCGTCGCCGCTGTCGGACAGCCGGCCGATCGCCGACCGGAAGACCGCGTCGTTCTGCCTGGTGTGCGGCACATAGTGGCCGTGCGGGTCGGACGGGTCGATCCCCGTGGCCGCCGCCTGGAGGGCCCTGCCGAAGCCCGCGCGGTCGTCCGCGTCGAGCCCGGCCGCGTAGCCGCCGTTCTTGTCTCCCCCGCGCTCGTGCAGGACCACGTCCCAGTCCCGGTCCTTGACCAGGTACTTCATCCGGGCGTCCGAGCCCAGGTAGTCCGCGGCCGTGTGCGGGTCGCGGCTCATGATGCCCAGCGCGCCGTCCACCGGGTCGTTGGCGAACCAGCCGCCGTGCCTGCCGCTGTAGTCGTGCTTCAGCCGCCAGATGCCCGGGTCCCGGCGCTCCGCCGCGATCATGTCGTCGGTCAGGTTCTCGAGCATTTTCGGCGCGTAGCCGTGGCCCTTCCCCATCAGGGTGACGAGGGACTGGTAGCCGACCGCCTTGTCCATGCGCTCGCCCTGCGCGTCCGTGGCGTAGTGCTCGACGCCGGCGTGCCTCATGGAGGACCGCCAGTGCTTGTACCAGGGCGAGTTCGTGTCCCTGGTCGCCGTCGCCAGGGTGTTCGCGAGACCCGACTCGATGGTCGCGTACGTGCCCGACCCCGGCCCGCCGCGGACGTGGATCAGGTCGTTGAGCTCGTTCGTCAGCGTGATCGTGCCCGCCGGGCCCAGGTCGTCCAGCAGGGTCCGGGAGAACGCCTCGTCGCCCGAGTTGTCGCGGAACGCCCGCTGGAGCTCGGTCAGTTCGCGCTGGGAGAGGTGTTCGCCGCGGCCCAGTCTGCCGAGCGCGTCCTCCGCGGCCAGCGCCTCGTACTTCTCGATGTCGCCCAGAGCGCGGCCGTTGAAGCCGCGGCCGCCGGCCGGCGGGTCCGAGTCGACGACCACGGCCGCCAGGGCGGTCTCCACACCGGTGTCCGCGTCCGTCACGGCGCGCACCGCCGCGTCGATGCGGGCCTGCCAGGACCGTACGGTCGCCTCGTCCGGCTCCTTGGCGTGGGCGGGGTCGGCGCTGACCCTGCCCCGGTCCGAGATCCGCATACCGGCCGCGCGGGCCTCCTCGTGCGCCGCCGTGAGCCTGCCCTTCAGCTCCGTGAACTGGGTGTGGGCGTCCCGCAGCAGGGAGGCGACGGCCTTCGCCTCCGTCTGGGCGTACCGCAGCTCCTTGAGCGTAACGCCGAAGCTGCCGTGGGCCGCCTCCGCGCTCATCCCGCTCCAGGCGGGGGCCGTCGTGATGCGGTGGACGTCCCGGTGGTACGCCCTCTCCTGCTCGGCGAACTTCCCCGCCATGCCCTCCCAGCGCTCGGCGGCGCCGGTGAGCGCGGCGAGGTCGGTGCTCATGATCTCGTGGTACGTCGGCATGCCCGGCCGTTCCCGTCAGTACAGGTCGAGCGCGGACGTGCGCCGCAGGGCAGAGCCGGCCGCCACGTCAGAGCCGGTCAGGACCACGTTGGCACTGCGCAGCGCGTCCTTCTCGGCACCGAGCCGGTCCATCAGGTTCCGCACCTGGTCGCCCCAGGCCGCGTGGGCCCTGCGCAGCGCGGCGGAGGTCAGCCAGCCGTGTCCGTCGCGGGCGCCGAAGGCCTTCACCGCCGCTCCGGTCTCGTCGTCCGCCCATCCGCCGGCCGTGCGGGTGTCCGGCTCGATGTGGTCGTTCAGCGCCCTGGCCGCCGCCCGCTTCTCGGCGGGACTGGACGCCAGCCTCCCCGCGCCAGGACCGTGACCGTTGCCGCCGTGGCCTCCTGCCGGACCGTCCACCGCTCACCCCTCGCCGTCTCGACGTCCACCACCGCTCCATCAACCGGCGGACGCCGATCTTCGTCACGGGGGTTTTCACATGCACCGCGTTGACGTCGTCCGGGGGGTGTCGCCGGGCATCCCGGCGGGGGCTCGCCGCGGTTCAGGGGCGTCCGGTCTCCTGGTCCAGCGGGACGAGGTTGCCGGCGCTGAGCACGTCACCGCGGGCCGGTGAGCCCAGCGACGCGCGCAGCTTGCCGACGCCGGGGTCGGAGAAGGAGACCGTCAGGGTGCAGGGCGGCTGGCCGGTGATGGTGTTGTGGGAGTCGATCGGCGCCTGCAGCCCCTTCATGACCTCGGCGCCCTCCTGGCCGGGGCACAGGGCCCGCACCGGCAGCTCGACCTCGGCGCTGGCGCCGTTGCGGCCGTCGACGCGCACGCTGTGGCCGGGCCCCGTCCCGGTGGGCTCGAGCCATCTGACCGGCAGGCCGTGCGCACCGCCGACCAGTCCGTCCGGGCCCTCGATCTCCACCGCCACGCCGTCCGTGCCGAGGGTCCGGGACAGCTCCAGCGGGCGCTTCCCGCCGGAGGTGAGGAGGAGAACGATGGTGAAGCGGGCGGGCGTGCGGGGCCCGTGTCCGTACCCGTAGGCGCCGAGGACGAGCCTGGGGCCGGCCGGCGGCTCGTCCCTGGGCGGTGGGGCGAGCGCGTCCGCGGGCAACGGGAAGCGGTGGTACCCCCTGGCTCCGCACCGGTCGCCGTCGGAGACACCGCCCCCGGGCAGGGCCACGGCCTTCGCCGGCCCCGGGGCGAGTCGCCCGACCAGCGTGAACAGCCCCTGCTGATAGCCCATGGCGATCACTACGGCGGCCACGGCCAGCCAGGGGACCACCACCTGCGCCTTCTCCAACGCGACGCCGCGCAGCCTGTCGAGCACGGGACCTCTCTCTGCGACGACCGGCCGGACGGCGCCGGCCGGGGAACGGGAACCGACCCGGCACCGCTCAGGTGCGGCAGGGACCGGTGCGCCAGCCGGGCGGGGCGGCGGGCCGTGCCGCCGCGTGGGGCCGCGGCAGCCGCTTGCGGCCGGTGCGGCCCCACGCCCGTTCCTCGGCCTCGGCCTGCTCGCGCAGCCGCCGGGTGACCATCCGGGCCCGAGCCGACGGCTCCTTCGGCGCGCCGGCGCCGCCGCCCTCGGCCGACTCCCGCAGGAACGCCTCCCACTGCTCGTCGGACGGGGACGACCGCTCGTCCGAGTCCTCGTCGGGCCGTTCGGGGGGCGGGGCGGTGCTCACAGGCTCACTTCCGTCGACGACAGGCGCTTGTGATCATTCCTAGGTCGTGTCCGCAAAGTCGCGTCGTTCGCCCGCAGGGCGGGCGTCGCGGCGTCCGGTGCGTGCTCTCGGCGTGCCGGCCGGATGCCCTCGTACTGGGTGTACTCGGGCTTTCGGCCGGTGCGGCGAGAGTGCGTGCCGGGCGTCGTGACGCAGACGCGACTTTGCGGACACGGCCTAGGCGGCCGTCCGGGCGTTCACAAGGCGTGGACGGAGTCGTACGGAAGCCGTGATCCAACCGGTAGGGGTTCGCAGCGCCCCGCCGTACAACCCCGGGCGAACACGGCTCGGGACAGCGAAGAGGCCCGTACGACCGAAGTCGTACGGGCCTCTCCGACAGCTACCAGGTCAGAGACCGGGCCGGGTCAGTTCAAGATCACTTGTTGATCTTGGTGACCTGGCCGGCGCCCACGGTCCGGCCACCCTCACGGATGGCGAACTTCAGGCCCTCTTCCATGGCGACGGGCTGGATGAGCTCCACCTTCATCTCGGTGTTGTCACCCGGCATGACCATCTCGGTGCCCTCGGGGAGGGTCACGACGCCGGTCACGTCCGTCGTACGGAAGTAGAACTGCGGACGGTAGTTGTTGAAGAACGGCGTGTGGCGGCCACCCTCGTCCTTGGACAGGATGTAGGCCTGCGCCTCGAACTCGGTGTGCGGGGTGACCGAGCCCGGCTTGATGATGACCTGGCCGCGCTCGACGTCCTCGCGCTTGATGCCGCGGAGCAGCAGACCGACGTTCTCACCGGCCTGGCCCTCGTCGAGCAGCTTGCGGAACATCTCGATGCCGGTGACCGTGGTGGTGGTCTTCTCCTGCTTGATACCGATGATGTCCACGGTCTCGTTGACCTTGAGGACACCACGCTCGATACGGCCGGTGACGACCGTACCGCGACCGGTGATCGTGAAGACGTCCTCGATCGGCATCAGGAACGGCTTGTCGACGTCGCGCTCCGGCTCCGGAATCGCGGTGTCGACGGCGTTCATGAGGTCCAGGACGGACTGCGTCCACTGCGCGTCGCCCTCGAGGGCCTTCAGCGCCGAGACACGCACGACCGGCAGGTCGTCGCCCGGGAACTCGTACTCGGAGAGGAGCTCACGAACCTCGAGCTCGACGAGCTCCATGATCTCCTCGTCGTCCACCATGTCGGCCTTGTTCAGGGCGACGACGATGTACGGAACGCCGACCTGGCGGGCCAGGAGCACGTGCTCCTTGGTCTGCGGCATCGGGCCGTCGGTGGCGGCGACCACGAGGATCGCGCCGTCCATCTGCGCGGCACCGGTGATCATGTTCTTGATGTAGTCCGCGTGACCCGGGCAGTCGACGTGGGCGTAGTGACGCGCCTCGGTCTGGTACTCGACGTGCGCGATGGAGATGGTGATACCGCGCTGGCGCTCCTCGGGCGCCTTGTCGATGTTGTCGAACGGGGTGGCCTCGTTCAGCTCCGGGTACGCGTCGTGCAGCACCTTGGTAATGGCGGCCGTGAGGGTCGTCTTACCGTGGTCGATGTGACCGATGGTGCCGATGTTGACGTGCGGCTTAGTCCGCTCGAACTTCGCCTTCGCCACTGGGGTCCTCCTGTGGAGTGGTTCTGTACGCCTTGGTTCGTCGGCGCCAGGTGATCTTTGCTGTTAAGTCCCGGAACCCGGGGCAAGCATCCGCGTTTGCGGTTGTTTGCCCCTTGAGGCTCCGGAGTCAAGCCTAAAGCGTGGGAACGCGGTGCGTTACTCGCCCTTGGCCTTCGCGATGATCTCCTCGGCGACGTTCCGCGGAACCTCGGCGTAGGAGTCGAACTGCATCGAGTAGCTCGCGCGACCCGACGTCTTGCTGCGGAGGTCGCCGACGTAGCCGAACATCTCCGAAAGGGGCACGAGGCCCTTCACGACGCGGGCACCGGCCCGCTCCTCCATGGCCTGGATCTGACCACGGCGGGAGTTGATGTCGCCGATGACCTCACCCATGTAGTCCTCGGGCGTGGTGACCTCGACGGCCATCATCGGCTCGAGCAGCACGGGGCTGGCCTTGCGCGCGGCCTCCTTGAAGGCCTGCGAGCCGGCGATCTTGAAGGCGAGCTCGGAGGAGTCGACCTCGTGGTAGGCGCCGTCGTGGAGGATGACGCGCACGCCGGTCATCTCGTAACCGGCGAGGATGCCGAACTGCATGGCCTCCTGCGCACCGGCGTCGACCGAAGGGATGTACTCCTTCGGGATACGACCACCGGTCACCTTGTTCACGAACTCGTACGAGGTGTCGCCACCCTCGAGCGGCTCGATGCCGATCTGCACCTTCGCGAACTGACCGGTACCACCGGTCTGCTTCTTGTGGGTGTAGTCGACGCGCTCGACGGCCTTGCGGATCGTCTCGCGGTAGGCCACCTGCGGCTTGCCGACGTTGGCCTCGACCTTGAACTCACGGCGCATACGGTCGACCAGCACCTCGAGGTGCAGCTCGCCCATGCCACCGATGATGGTCTGGCCGGTCTCCTCGTCCGAGTGGACCTGGAAGGACGGGTCCTCCTCGGCCAGGCGCTGGATCGCGACGCCCAGCTTCTCCTGGTCGCCCTTCGACTTGGGCTCGATGGCGACCTGGATGACCGGCGCCGGGAAGTCCATGGACTCCAGGATGACCGGGTTCTTGTCGTCGGACAGCGTCTCACCGGTGGTGGTCTGCTTCAGGCCCATGACGGCGACGATGTCGCCGGCGCCCACCGACTCGATCTCCTCACGCTTGTTGGCGTGCATGCGGTAGATCTTGCCAATGCGCTCCTTCTTGCCCTTGACGGAGTTCAGCACCGAGGTGCCGGACTCCAGGCGGCCCGAGTAGACCCGGACGAAGGTGAGCTTGCCGAGGTGCGGGTCGCTCATGATCTTGAACGCCAGCGCGGACAGCGGCTCGTCGTCGGACGGCTTGCGCTTGACGACGACCTCGGGGTCCTTGACGTCGTGGCCCTCGATGGCCTCGATGTCGACCGGCGACGGCAGGTAGCGGACGACCGCGTCGAGCAGGGGCTGGACGCCCTTGTTCTTGAAGGCGGTACCGCAGAACACCGGGGTCACGGTGGTGCCGGTGCCCTTGCCGGACGCGATGGTGATACGACGGATCGCGGCGTACAGCTGCTCCACGGAAGGCTCCTGGCCCTCCAGGTACAGCTCCATGATCTCTTCGTCGTTCTCGGCCACGGCCTCGAGCAGCTTGCCGCGGTACTCCTCGGCAGCCTCGGCGTGCGTGTCCGGGATGTCGACGGTGTCGTACATCTCGCCCTTGGTGGCCTCGGCGGACCAGACCAGGGCCTTCATCGTCACGAGGTCGATGACGCCCTTGAAGTCGGCCTCGGCACCGATCGGCAGCTGCATCACGATCGGCTGAGCGCCCAGGCGGTCAGTGATCATGTCGACGCAGCGGTGGAACTCGGCACCGGTCCGGTCGAGCTTGTTGACGAAGCAGATGCGCGGGACGCCGTAGCGGTCCGCCTGACGCCACACCGTCTCGGACTGCGGCTCGACACCGGCGACACCGTCGAACACCGTCACGGCACCGTCGAGCACGCGCAGGGAGCGCTCCACCTCGACGGTGAAGTCGACGTGACCCGGGGTGTCGATGATGTTGATGGTGTGATCGACGTCCTCGAGCGGCCAGTGACAGGTGGTGGCAGCAGAGGTGATCGTGATGCCACGCTCCTGCTCCTGCTCCATCCAGTCCATGGTGGCAGCGCCGTCGTGGACCTCACCGATCTTGTAGGACACACCGGTGTAGAACAGGATCCGCTCGGTGGTGGTCGTCTTGCCCGCGTCGATGTGGGCCATGATCCCGATGTTGCGGACCTTGGCCAGGTCAAGTGAAGTGGTAGCCATAAGGCTTCAGTCTTCTCTCGGTCTCGATGTGGGTAGCGACTACCAGCGGTAGTGCGCGAAGGCCTTGTTGGACTCGGCCATCTTGTGCGTGTCCTCGCGCTTCTTCACAGCGGCACCCAGGCCGTTGGAGGCGTCGAGAAGCTCGTTGAGCAGGCGCTCGGTCATGGTCTTCTCGCGACGGGCGCGGGAGTAACCGACCAGCCAGCGGAGCGCCAGCGTGTTGGCGCGACCGGGCTTGACCTCGATCGGCACCTGGTAGGTGGCGCCACCGACACGGCGGGACTTGACCTCGAGGGTCGGCTTGATGTTCTCCAGCGCGCGCTTCAGCGTGATGATCGGGTCGTTGCCCGTCTTCTCACGCAGACCCTCCATGGCACCGTAGACGATGCGCTCGGCGGTGGAGCGCTTGCCGTTCAGCAGCACCTTGTTGATCAGGGAGGTCACCAGAGGAGAACCGTAGACCGGGTCGATGATGACCGGGCGCTTCGGGGCGGGGCCCTTACGAGGCATTCTTACTTCTCCTTCTTGGCGCCGTAACGGCTGCGAGCCTGCTTGCGGTTCTTGACACCCTGGGTGTCGAGCGAACCGCGGATGATCTTGTAGCGAACACCCGGCAGGTCCTTCACACGGCCGCCGCGCACGAGCACGATGGAGTGCTCCTGCAGGTTGTGTCCCTCACCCGGAATGTAAGCGGTGACCTCGATGCCGCTGGTCAGACGCACACGCGCGACCTTACGCAGGGCCGAGTTCGGCTTCTTCGGGGTGGTCGTGAACACACGCGTGCAGACGCCACGACGCTGAGGGGAACCCTCGAGTGCGGGCGTCTTGTTCTTCTCGACCTTGTCCTGCCGGCCCTTGCGGACCAGCTGCTGGATCGTAGGCACTACTTCTCCGGTTTCTGTGTGCCGATGAGTACAGCTAACCTGGAACATCTCCGACCCACGCGGTCGGGTGTGTCGAATCCGCCGCGCTTCCGCCGCGAGACGGGAAAGGCACGGATTACGGTGGCCGGTGTCGGCTCTGCGTGCGGTTGAAGGCACGCACGAAAGCCAGGGCACACCCCAGGCACAAGGTCTGAGCGTACCTACCGCACCCACTTCGGTCAAAACAAAGGCCGCGGGGCCGGGCCCGGCGGGCTGCCGCGGGTCAGCGGCGCGTCGTCGTCTCCCCCGCCTGCTCCGCCGTGTCGTGGCCCACGAAGTACGTCGGCCGGTTCTGTATGGCCGTGTATATGCGGGCCACGTACTCCCCGAGCAGCCCCACGCAGATGAGCTGCACCGCGCCGATGAAGAGCACCCCGGTGAACAGCGAGGTCCAGCCCGGGACCGTGTGGTCCAGGACGTGGGCGGAGAGCGTGTACACCATCAGCCCGAGGCAGACCAGGAAGGCGAAGCCGCCGAGCCAGGTGGCCAGCCGCAGCGGGGCCGCCGAGAACCCGGTGACGCTGTCGACGGCCAGCCGGATCATCCGGCCCAGCGGGTACTTGCTGCGGCCTGCCGTGCGCGGGGCGCGCTCGTAGGTCACCCGGCCGCTGGGGAAGCCCAGCCAGGGCACCAGCAGCCGGTAGACCCGCTGCTGGTCGGGCAGCGCCTTCAGCGCCTCCACGGCGGCCCGGCTCAGCAGCCGGAAGTCGCCGGCCTGCGCGGGCACGGAAGGCCCCGCCAGACGGCGCACCAGCCGGTAGTACAGCCCGGCGGTCCACCGCTTGAAGCCGGTGTCGCTGGCCCGGTCGGCGCGGATGCCGTAGACGATGTCCAGCCCCTCGGCGCGGGCCAGGGCCAGCATGTCGGGGATCTTCTCGGGCGGGTCCTGCAGGTCCGCGTCGATGCTGACCACGTACGCGCCGGCCGCCCGGTCGAGGCCCGCGGTCAGGGCCGCCTGGTGGCCCGAGTTGCGGCGCAGGCCGATCACCCGCAGTTCCGGCCAGCCGAGCCGGAAGGCCGCGAGCAGCTCGCCGGTGCCGTCGGTGCTGCCGTCGTCGACGGCGACCAGCTCGTACGGCACGCCGAGGCCCTCAAGGACCGGGCGCAGCCGGCTGACCAGGGCGGGCAGCGCCTCGACCTCGTTGAACATCGGTACGACGACGGACAGCTCGATCGCCGGCTCCGTTCCACCGGTCACCCGCTTCTCCCCCCTTCGCCCCGCACATGCGACGCTTTGGCCACACACAAGTGATCCTTGTGTGATCTCGTGACTGACACTTCACGACCCCCCGGGCTGCGGAATCCTCCGGCCCCGGCGGTCGGCCGAGGGGGGAGACCGCAGGGATGAGCACGGCTTCCGGTGACATCGAGGCGGACACCGTCCTGCCCGGGGAGCAGTCCGGCACTCCGCGCCCGAGCCGCCGGCTCACGCTGCCGCCGGGTGCGCGGCCGTACGTGGCTCCACTCGTCCTGTACTGCGTCACGAAGCTCGTGGGGCTCACCATATTCGCCTGCCTGCTGGAGCATGCGGGCGACTACCGCAGGAAGGACCCGCGGTTCGGCGGCGGCGCCCACTGGTGGGACGTGCTGTCCACCTGGGACGGCTGGTGGTATCTGCAGGTCGCGGGGCACGGGTACGACCCGAAGCCGCTGCAGCCGCTGCCCGGGGGCGGCCTCTTCACGGTCCAGCAGAACTCGGTCGCGTTCTTCCCGCTCTACCCCGGGCTGATCCGCAGCGTCTCCGAGACCACCGGGCTCGGCCTGTACGGCTCCGGCATCCTCGTGTCGGTCCTGGCCTCCCTGGTGGCGGCGGCGGGCATCTACGCGGTGGTCGCGGCGCTGGCCGGCGCGCGGGCCGGCACCATCGCCGCCGGGCTGTGGGCCGTGGTGCCCGGCGCGGGCGTCGAGTGGGCCGTGTACTCGGAGTCCCTGTTCGTCGCCATCGCCGCCTGGACCTGCTACAGCGTGATGCGGGGCCGCTGGGTCGCCGCGGGCCTCCTGGCCTTCCTGGCGGGCCTCAACCGGCCCACCTCGGCGGCCCTCATCGGCGCGGTGGGACTGGCCGCCCTGGTCACCGTCCTGCGGCGGGACGGCCGGCGTGAGCACGGGGTCGGCGGGCCGGTCTTCGCGATGATCGCGGCGCCGCTCGGCCTGCTCACCTACGTCGCCTGGGTCGGGTGGAGCATGGGCGACCTCACCGCGTACTTCACGCTCCAGCGCGAGGGCTGGGCGCACTACTTCGACTGGGGGGCGTACACGGCGGACGTCCTCGGCAACGTGGCCGTGGGGCACAGCGACTACCTGTTCGCCTTCTCCACGCCCGATCTGCTCGGCGTCCAGCTCGTCATCGCGCTGCCCTTCCTGATCACGCTGATGCTGCGCCGGAGGCCGCCGCTGGTGCTGGTCGCCTACACCCTGGCGGGCATCGTCACCGTCCTGGGCACCCAGCAGATGTTCGGCAACACCTCCCGCTACCTGCTGCCCTCCTTCCCGCTGCTGCTGGCGCCGGCGGCGGCGCTGAGCCGCCTGAAGTGGCCCGGCCTGGCCGTGTTCTTCACGACGACGGCGGTGGCATCGGGCTGGTACGCGCACTACGTGATCTTCGAGCTGGGCATCCCGTAGCCGAGCCGGGCACCCCGCGGACGGCAGGCGGCCGCAAGAACGCCGAAGGGCGGTCACCCCACCGGGGTGACCGCCCTTCAGTTCAACTCAACCACTCACTGGTTGTACGGACCGTAGTCGTAGTCCTCCAGCGGGACGGCCTGGCCGGAGCCGGTGCCGAACGGCGAGTAGTCGATGTCGTCGTAGCCGACGGCCGAGTACATCGCGGCCTTGGCCTCCTCGGTGGGCTCCACCCGGATGTTGCGGTAGCGGGACAGACCCGTACCGGCCGGGATGAGCTTACCGATGATGACGTTCTCCTTGAGGCCGATGAGGCTGTCGGACTTGGCGTTGATCGCCGCGTCCGTCAGGACTCGGGTCGTCTCCTGGAAGGAGGCGGCCGACAGCCAGGACTCCGTCGCCAGCGAGGCCTTGGTGATACCCATCAGCTGCGGACGACCGGAGGCCGGGTGACCGCCCTCCTGGACCACACGACGGTTCTCGGTCTCGAACTTCGAGCGCTCGACCAGCTCGCCGGGCAGCAGCTCGGCGTCGCCCGACTCGATGATCGTCACACGGCGCAGCATCTGCCGGATGATGATCTCGATGTGCTTGTCGTGGATCGACACACCCTGCGAGTTGTAGACCTTCTGGACCTCGCCGACCAGGTGGACCTGGACGGCACGCTGGCCCAGGATGCGCAGCACGTCGTGCGGGTTGGTGGCACCCACGGTGAGCTGCTGGCCCACCTCGACGTGGTCGCCCTCCTTCACCAGGACCTTGGCGCGCTTCGAGATCGGGAACGCCGTCTCGTCGCTGCCGTCGTCCGGGGTGACGACGATCTTCTTGGTCTTCTCGGTCTCCTCGATCCGCACGCGGCCGTTGGCCTCGGAGATCGGGGCGACACCCTTCGGGGTACGGGCCTCGAAGAGCTCGACGACACGGGGCAGACCCTGGGTGATGTCGTCACCGGCCACACCACCGGTGTGGAAGGTACGCATCGTCAGCTGGGTACCGGGCTCACCGATGGACTGGGCGGCGATGATGCCGACCGCCTCACCGATGTCGACCAGCTTGCCGGTGGCCAGCGAACGGCCGTAGCACATGGCGCAGGTGCCGACGTGCGACTCGCAGGTCAGGATCGAGCGGGTCTTGACCTCCTCGATGCCGTGGTGCACCAGCTGGTCGATGAGCACGTCGCCGAGGTCCACGTTGGCCGGCGCGATCACCTTGCCGTCGATGACGACGTCCTCGGCGAGCATGCGGGCGTAGACGCTGGTCTCGACGTCGTCCGCCTTGCGCAGCACACCGTCGGCGCCGCGGTTGGCGATCCGCAGCTTCAGACCGCGCTCGGTGCCGCAGTCCTCCTCGCGGATGATGACGTCCTGCGAGACGTCCACCAGACGACGGGTCAGGTAACCCGAGTCGGCGGTACGCAGGGCGGTGTCGGCCAGACCCTTACGGGCACCGTGCGTGGAGATGAAGTACTCCAGCACGGACAGGCCCTCACGGAAGGACGCCTTGATCGGACGCGGGATGGTCTCGTTCTTCGCGTTCGACACCAGACCGCGCATACCGGCGATCTGCCGCATCTGCATCATGTTTCCTCGGGCACCCGAGTCGACCATCATGAAGATGGGGTTGGTCTTGGGGAAGTTCTCGTTCATCGCCTCGGCGACCTCGTTGGTCGCCTTGGTCCAGATCGCGATGAGCTCCTGAGTGCGCTCTTCCTTGGTGATCAGACCGCGCTCGTACTGCTTCTGGACCTTCTCGTCCTGCGCCTCGTAGCCGCGGACGATCTCCTTCTTCGCCTCGGGAACGACGACGTCGGAGATGGCCACGGTGACACCGGAACGGGTCGCCCAGAAGAAGCCGGCCGCCTTCAGGTTGTCGAGCGTCGCCGCCACGATGACCTTGGGGTAGCGCTCGGCCAGGTCGTTGACGATCTCGGAGAGCTGCTTCTTGCCCACCGAGTAGTCGACGAACGGGTAGTCCTCGGGCAGCAGCTCGTTGAAGAGCGCGCGGCCCAGGGTGGTGCGCAGGCGGAACGAGTCACCCTGCTGCCACTCGGGCTCGCCCTCCTCGCGCGCCGGCGGGGTCCAGCCGCGCGGCGGGATGGTGCCCACCGGGAAGCGGATGTCGATCGGCGACTGCAGCGCGAGCTCACCGGCGTCGAAGGCCATGATCGCCTCGGCCGTGGAGCCGAACGCGCGGCCCTCGCCCTTGGTGTCACGCAGCTCGCCGTCGGTGGTGAGGAAGAACAGACCGAGGACCATGTCCTGGGTCGGCATCGTCACCGGACGGCCGTCGGCCGGCTTGAGGATGTTGTTCGAGGACAGCATCAGGATGCGGGCCTCGGCCTGCGCCTCCGCGGACAGCGGCAGGTGCACGGCCATCTGGTCACCGTCGAAGTCCGCGTTGAACGCGGTGCAGACGAGCGGGTGGATCTGGATGGCCTTGCCCTCGACCAGCTGCGGCTCGAAGGCCTGGATGCCGAGGCGGTGCAGGGTGGGAGCACGGTTCAGCAGAACCGGGTGCTCGGCGATGACCTCTTCGAGGACGTCGTACACGACCGTGCGGCCGCGCTCCACCATGCGCTTGGCGCTCTTGATGTTCTGCGCGTGGTTCAGGTCGACCAGGCGCTTCATCACGAACGGCTTGAACAGCTCCAGCGCCATCGCCTTGGGCAGACCGCACTGGTGCAGCTTGAGCTGCGGGCCGACGACGATGACGGAACGCGCCGAGTAGTCGACTCGCTTGCCGAGCAGGTTCTGACGGAAACGACCCTGCTTGCCCTTGAGCATGTCGCTCAGGGACTTCAGCGGGCGGTTACCGGGACCGGTGACCGGGCGACCGCGACGACCGTTGTCGAAGAGGGCGTCCACGGCCTCCTGGAGCATGCGCTTCTCGTTGTTCACGATGATCTCGGGCGCGCCGAGGTCGAGAAGCCGCTTCAGGCGGTTGTTGCGGTTGATGACACGGCGGTACAGGTCGTTCAGGTCGGAGGTCGCGAAGCGGCCACCGTCGAGCTGCACCATCGGACGCAGGTCCGGCGGGATGACCGGCACGCAGTCGAGCACCATGCCCTTGGGGCTGTTGCTGGTCTGCAGGAACGCGGAGACGACCTTCAGGCGCTTGAGCGCACGGGTCTTCTTCTGGCCCTTGCCGGTGCGGATGATCTCGCGGAGCTTCTCGGCCTCCTCGTCGAGGTCGAAGGACTCCAGGCGCTTCTGCAGCGCGGCGGCGCCCATCGAGCCGTCGAAGTAGGTGCCGAACCGGTCGCGCAGCTCGCGGTAGAGCAGCTCGTCGCCCTCGAGGTCCTGGACCTTGAGGTTCTTGAACCGGGTCCACACCTCGTCGAGGCGGTCGATCTCGCGCTGCGCGCGGTCGCGCAGCTGCTTCATCTCGCGCTCGGCGCCCTCGCGCACCTTGCGGCGCACGTCGGCCTTGGCGCCCTCGGCCTCGAGCTCGGCCAGGTCGGTCTCGAGCTTCTTGGCGCGGGCCTCGAGGTCGGCGTCGCGGCGGTTCTCGATCTGCTGGCGCTCGACCGAGACGTGCGCCTCGAGGGAGGGCAGGTCGCGGGTGCGGCGCTCCTCGTCGACGTACGTGATCATGTACGCCGCGAAGTAGATGACCTTCTCGAGGTCCTTCGGCGCCAGGTCCAGCAGGTAGCCGAGGCGCGAGGGGACACCCTTGAAGTACCAGATGTGCGTGACGGGCGCGGCCAGCTCGATGTGGCCCATCCGCTCACGGCGCACCTTGGCGCGCGTGACCTCGACGCCACAGCGCTCGCAGATGATGCCCTTGAAGCGGACGCGCTTGTACTTGCCGCAGTAGCACTCCCAGTCCCGGGTCGGACCGAAGATCTTCTCGCAGAAGAGCCCGTCCTTTTCCGGCTTGAGGGTGCGGTAGTTGATGGTCTCGGGCTTCTTGACCTCGCCGTGGCTCCACTGACGGATGTCGTCAGCGGTGGCCAGGCCGATCCGGAGCTCGTCGAAGAAGTTGACGTCGAGCACTATGCGTCAATCCCTCTCAGGGTCGTAAGTCTGTGGTCTGAAACGGGGGCCTGGGGGTCGGCGGGGGCCTCACACGGTGGCGAGGCCCCTACCGGACTCCCGTCAGACCTCTTCGACGCTGCTCGGCTCGCGCCGGGACAGGTCGATGCCGAGCTCCTCCGCAGCGCGGAAGACATCCTCGTCGGTGTCGCGCATCTCGATGGACATACCGTCGCTGGACAGCACCTCCACGTTCAGGCAGAGCGACTGCATCTCCTTGATGAGCACCTTGAAGGACTCGGGGATGCCGGGCTCGGGAATGTTCTCGCCCTTGACGATGGCCTCGTAGACCTTCACGCGGCCGGTGACGTCGTCGGACTTGATGGTCAGCAGCTCCTGGAGGGCGTACGCGGCGCCGTAGGCCTCGAGGGCCCACACCTCCATCTCACCGAACCGCTGGCCACCGAACTGGGCCTTACCACCCAGCGGCTGCTGGGTGATCATCGAGTACGGACCGGTCGAACGGGCGTGCAGCTTGTCGTCGACCAGGTGGTGCAGCTTCAGGATGTACATGTAGCCGACCGAGATCGGGTCCGGGAACGGCTCACCGCTGCGGCCGTCGAACAGCCGCGCCTTGCCGGTCGGGAGCACCATGCGCTCGCCGTCCCGGTTCGGGATGGTGTGCTGCAGCAGACCCGCCAGCTCGTCCTCCCGCGCACCGTCGAACACCGGGGTGGCGACGTTGGTGCCCGGGGCGACGGAGTCGGCGCCGATCGCCTGGAGGCGCTGGGCCCACTCCTCCGCGAGGCCGGAGACGTCCCAGCCGCGGCTGGCGAGCCAGCCGAGGTGGATCTCCAGGACCTGTCCCGGGTTCATTCGGGACGGGACACCCAGCGGGTTGAGGATGATGTCGACCGGGGTGCCGTCCTCCAGGAACGGCATGTCCTCGATCGGCAGGATCTTGGAGATGACACCCTTGTTGCCGTGGCGGCCGGCGAGCTTGTCACCGTCGGTGATCTTGCGCTTCTGCGCGACGTAGACGCGCACCAGCTGGTTCACACCGGGGGGAAGCTCGTCGCCCTCCTCGCGGTCGAAGACGCGCACGCCGATGACCTTGCCGGTCTCGCCGTGCGGCACCTTCAGCGAGGTGTCACGGACCTCACGGGCCTTCTCGCCGAAGATCGCGCGCAGCAGGCGCTCCTCGGGGGTCAGCTCGGTCTCGCCCTTGGGCGTGACCTTGCCGACGAGGATGTCGCCGGCGATGACCTCGGCGCCGATGCGGATGATGCCGCGCTCGTCGAGGTCGGCGAGGACCTCCTCGGAGACGTTCGGGATGTCCCGGGTGATCTCCTCGGGGCCGAGCTTGGTGTCACGGGCGTCGACCTCGTGCTCCTCGATGTGGATCGAGGAGAGGACGTCGTCCTGCACGAGGCGCTGCGACAGGATGATCGCGTCCTCGTAGTTGTGACCCTCCCACGGCATGAACGCCACGAGCAGGTTCTTGCCGAGGGCCATCTCGCCGTTCTGGGTGGCGGGACCGTCGGCGAGCACCTGGCCCGTGATGATCCGGTCGCCCTCGTTGACGATGACCTTCTGGTTGACCGAGGTGCCC
The DNA here is from genome assembly GCF_055601245.1 of Streptomyces sp. NPDC038135. Lineage (NCBI taxonomy): Bacteria > Bacillati > Actinomycetota > Actinomycetes > Kitasatosporales > Streptomycetaceae > Streptomyces > Streptomyces sp. NPDC038135. The sequence continues at coordinate 729,770 of NZ_JBVJXS010000001.1, forward strand.
TGGTTGGACCGGGAGAACTTGGCCAGGCGGTACGTGATGTACGTGCCGTCGTCGTTGGCGGTGGTGATGTAGTCCGCGGAGACCTCCTGGACCACACCGTCCTTCTCGGCCTTGACCACGTCGCCGGCGTCGACCGCGGAGCGGTACTCCATGCCGGTGCCGACGAGCGGGGACTCGGACTTAATCAGCGGCACGGCCTGACGCATCATGTTCGCGCCCATGAGGGCACGGTTGGCGTCGTCGTGCTCGAGGAACGGGATCATGGCGGTCGCGACCGACACCATCTGGCGCGGCGAGACGTCCATGTAGTCCACGTCGTCACCGGCGACGTAGTCGACCTCGCCGCCACGGCGGCGGACCAGCACGCGGTTCTCGGCGAACCGCATGTCGTCCGAGAGCGTGGCGTTGGCCTGCGCGATGACGAACCGGTCCTCCTCGTCGGCCGTCAGGTAGTCCACCTCGTCGGTGACCTGACCGTCGACGACCTTGCGGTACGGCGTCTCGACGAAGCCGAACGCGTTGACCCGGCCGTAGGAGGCGAGCGAGCCGATCAGACCGATGTTCGGGCCTTCGGGCGTCTCGATCGGGCACATGCGGCCGTAGTGCGACGGGTGCACGTCACGGACCTCGAAGCCGGCCCGCTCACGGGAGAGACCACCCGGGCCAAGAGCCGACAGACGGCGCTTGTGGGTGAGACCCGACAGCGGGTTGTTCTGGTCCATGAACTGCGACAGCTGGCTGGTGCCGAAGAACTCCTTGATGGAGGCGACGACCGGCCGGATGTTGATCAGGGTCTGCGGCGTGATCGCCTCGACGTCCTGGGTCGTCATGCGCTCGCGCACGACGCGCTCCATACGGGCGAGACCCGTACGGACCTGGTTCTGGATCAGCTCGCCGACGCTGCGCAGACGACGGTTGCCGAAGTGGTCGATGTCGTCGGTCTCGACGACGATCGTGCCACCGTTGTCACCCGAGGTCTCGGTCTCGCCGGCGTGCAGCTTCACCAGGTACTTGATCGTCGAGATGACGTCCTCGACGGTCAGGACACCCGCGTCGAGCGGGGCGTCCGCACCCAGCTTCTTGTTGACCTTGTAGCGGCCGACCTTGGCGAGGTCGTAGCGCTTGGGGTTGAAGTAGAGGTTCTCGAGCAGCGTCTGCGCGGCCTCACGCGTGGGGGGCTCGCCCGGACGCAGCTTGCGGTAGATGTCCAGCAGCGCGTCGTCCTGGCCCTGGGTGTGGTCCTTCTCCAGGGTGGCGCGCATCGACTCGTACTCGCCGAACTCCTCGAGGATCTGCTCGGTGGTCCAGCCGAGCGCCTTCAGCAGTACGGTGACCGACTGCTTGCGCTTGCGGTCGATGCGGACACCGACCATGTCGCGCTTGTCGATCTCCATCTCCAGCCAGGCACCCCGGGACGGGATGATCTTGGCGGAGAAGATGTCCTTGTCGGACGTCTTGTCGATGGAGGAGTCGAAGTAGACACCGGGGGAACGGACCAGCTGCGACACCACGACACGCTCGGTGCCGTTGATGACGAAAGTGCCCTTGTTCGTCATGAGCGGGAAGTCGCCCATGAAGACCGTCTGGGACTTGATCTCACCGGTCTCGTTGTTGGTGAACTCGGCGGTGACGAAGAGCGGGGCGGCGTACGTGAAGTCGCGCTCCTTGCACTCGTCGATGGAGTTCTTCGGCGGCTCGAAGCGGTGGTCCCGGAACGTCAGGGACATCGACCCGGAGAAGTCCTCGATCGGGGAGATCTCCTCGAAGATCTCCTCCAGACCGGACTTGGTGGGGACGTCCTGACCGTTCTCAAGAGCCTCCTCGACCCGACTCTGCCAAGCGGTGTTGCCGAGCAGCCAGTCGAAGCTCTCGGTCTGCAGCGCGAGCAGGTTCGGAACCTCGAGAGGCTCCTTGATCTTTGCAAAGGAGATGCGCAGCGGGGCGGTGCTTGCGCCGTTGTTCGTATTCGCGGTCGAGGCGTTGCGCGAGGCGGCCAAGAGGGGGTCCTTCCGAGGGCTCGGACTCACTACGCGCGTACCGGCCCCTCTCCCAGACACAGAGACGGAAACCCCAGGTCAGGGGAGCTTCGGTCATCGGTGCTCGAGTGAGGGCAGACCCCTGGTGACGGGCAGGGGAAGCTAACAGGCAGCGCAAAGGGTCAGTGTAGCCACTTGGCACACTGATGTCCAGCCCGGGTTTCTCGAGACCCTCGTCGTGCTCACTGCCTTCGTCAACAACGCCCTCGGCATGCCTGCCCTCAACGCACGTTGATACTGCCCTCTTCGCCGTCGATCCATGCCTCGGATTCGGATCCTTGTGACGACGCGTCCTGAGAATTGCGCGCTGCGTGCGGTTCGTCAAGGCCCCCCAGCCCAAACGGGGCCGTCCGGAGACAGGACGAAGATCACCATACCCCCCGCCGGGGCGAGTTCAAGGCGACCCGGGTCACCCTCCGAAGACGCCGAAGAGCGACCACCCGGATGGATGATCGCTCTTCGGTGCGTCCGCGTTACAGCCCCTGAGGGCCGCAGTCTGCGCGCAGCCGGGTTACGGGAACCCGGAAGGTGTTACTTGACCTCGACGGAGGCGCCGGCGGCCTTGAGGGACTCGGCAGCCTTGTCCGCGGCCTCCTTGTTGACCTTCTCGAGGACCGGCTTCGGGGTGCCGTCGACGAGGTCCTTGGCCTCCTTCAGGCCCAGGGAGGTCAGCTCACGCACGACCTTGATGACCTGGATCTTCTTCTCGCCGGCGCCGGTGAGGATGACGTCGAACTCGTCCTTCTCCTCCTCGGCCGGGGCAGCCGGGCCACCCTGGGCCGGGCCCGCGACGGCGACGGCCGCGGCGGCGGTGACGTCGAACTTCTCCTCGAACGCCTTCACGAACTCGGAGAGCTCGATGAGGGTCATCTCCTCGAACTGCGCGAGCAGGTCTTCCTGAGACAGCTTCGCCATGATGGGCGATCCTTCCACTAATTCGGCGGGTGCCGGATGTACATGAGTGGCGGGCGTACGTTGGCCCGCTGTGACCCTGGCCGCGTCAGGCGGCCCGGATCAGAAAGCGAGCCGAATTACTCGGCACCGCCCTGCTCGTCCTGCTTGGCACGAAGCGCGTCCACGGTGCGGACGAGCTTCGAGGGAAGCGCCTGGAAGAGCTGCGCAGTCTGCGTCTGCTTGCCCTTGAAGGCGCCCGCCAGCTTGGCGAGCAGAACCTCGCGGGACTCGAGGTCCGCAAGCTTCTTGATCTCGTCGGCGGACATCGCCTTGCCGTCAAGGACACCGCCCTTGATGACGAGATTCGGGTTGTCCTTGGCGAAGTCACGGAGACCCTTCGCCGACTCCACCGGGTCACCGGTGACGAAGGCGACGGCCGTCGGACCAGCGAAGAGCTGGTCGTCCAGCGTGATCCCGGCCTCGTTGGCCGCAATCTTGGTCAGCGTGTTCTTCACCACGGCGTACTGGGCGTTCTCACCGAGCGACCGGCGCAGCGTCTTGAGCTGCGCCACGGTGAGACCGCGGTACTCGGTCAGCACAGCGGCGTTGGAGCTGCGGAACTTGTCCGTCAGCTCGGCAACCGCGGCAGCCTTGTCGGGCCTCGCCATAGAGCCTCGGCCTCCTTCCGGGTGATTCTGACCGCGCGGACCCGAAGGAGGACTGGGGAAAACGAAACGCCCCGGCGCAGGCGCTCGGGGCGGACTCGACCGTCGGCACACGCTGGGCGCGTACCATCCGGGAGTGCTTCCACTGACACCTGCGCGGGTCGTCCACTTTGCAGCGGATCCTTCGGCCACCGCACCTTCATTCGAACGTGCGGCAACGACCAGCGGTCTTTGGCTTCGGTAGGAGAGTACGGGACCGGGGCGCCGCAGAGCAAATCGGGCCCCGCGCCCGCCCCGGTCCAGGTGCGGCGGCCGGTCAGGAGGCGCTGACGCCGCTGCCCGACGCGGTGCCGCCGGCCTTCATCAGGTCCTTGAAGTCCTGGGTGTCGGCGGCCGGGGGCGCCTCCGCGGTGACCCGCACGCCGTAGTCGCTGTAGTAGGCCGTGCTGGTCATGGTGCCGGCGGTCATCTGCGCCTTCTCCACCTTCTTGACCAGCAGGTCATGGCCGTCGACCCAGATGTCGACGGTCTCCGTGCTGACGCCGGCCTGGCTGAGCTGCTTCTTCAGGTCGGCGAGCTGACCGGCGTCGAGGTCGCTGTTCTTGCCGGCGAGGTCGGCGACGTCGACCGTGCCGGAGTAGTGCGTGGCGCTGACGCCGGAGACCTGCTCCTCACCGACCTTCTTCACGTCGCCGGAGGCCAGCAGCAGCTTCACCGACTGGTTCGGCGTGGTGTTCTGCATCTGGTCCTTCATGTACGCCCCGGAGCCGCCGCCGAGCTTGGCGAGGTCGGCGTAGGCGTACCGGATCCAGTGCTTGCCGCCGGACTGCCGGGCGTACTGCTCGCTCATCCTGGCGTAGTAGGCGTCCGGGAGGTAGCGGGCCTCCATCGAGGACGTGCCGGCCTTGCGCATCGCCTCCGCCAGCTTGCCGCCGGTGTAGGTGATGGTGAGGTTGCCCTTCATGCCGTCGCCCCACGTCAGGGCGCCGTTCGCGGTCATCGACATGGTGTCGCCGATGCTGGTGGTGGAACGGACCTTGGCGGACTCCGCCTTGTCGGTGGACTTCTCGGCGGAGCGCAGGGCCGCGAGGGGGTTGGCGTGGGTGAGGCTTCTGCCGACCGCCTTGTCGCCGTTCCCGGAGCTCTCGGTGCCGCAGGCCGCCAGACCGGTCAGCGCGGTGACCACCGCGACGGAGAGGCCCACCCGGCGTGCGGTCGTGCTCTTCATTCGTCCTACCCCCATGCGAGTCCGGTGCCTGCACCGTAGCCCAGGCCGCTGACGGTCGTACGACAGTCCGCACAAAGAAAGGACGGACCCCGCACCTCGGAGGTTGCGGGGTCCGCCCTTTGCTTACGCGTCCGTGACGCGGCTGCCGGGAGAGCGCGGGGCTCAGACGGCGGCCGGGTCCTCCTCGACGAGGAGGTTGCGGGTGCGGTTCGAGTCGACCGGAATGCCGGGGCCCATCGTGGTGCTGATGGCGGCCTTCTTGATGTAGCGACCCTTGGCGGCGGACGGCTTCAGACGGAGGATCTCCTCCAGGGCCGCGCCGTAGTTCTCCACCAGCTTGGCGTCGTCGAAGGACGTCTTGCCGATGATGAAGTGCAGGTTCGAGTGCTTGTCGACGCGGAACTCGATCTTGCCGCCCTTGATCTCCGTCACGGCCTTGGCCGTGTCGGGGGTGACGGTGCCGGTCTTCGGGTTCGGCATCAGACCACGCGGGCCGAGGACGCGGCCGAGGCGGCCGACCTTGCCCATGAGGTCCGGGGTGGCGACGACGGCGTCGAAGTCCAGACGGCCCTTCGCCACCTCGTCGATCAGCTCGTCGGCGCCGACGATGTCGGCGCCCGCGGCACGCGCGGCCTCGGCACGGTCACCGGTCGCGAAGACCAGGACCCGGGCGGTCTTACCGGTGCCGTGCGGAAGGTTCACGGTGCCACGGACCATCTGGTCGGCCTTGCGCGGGTCGACACCCAGGCGGAAGGCGACCTCGACGGTGCCGTCGAACTTGGTCGTGGAGGTCTCCTTGGCGAGACGGACGGCCTCGAGCGGGGCGTACAGCTTCTCCCGGTCGACCTTGGCGTCCGCAGCGCGGAGAGCCTTGCTGCGCTTGCTCACAACTGCTCCTGTGGGTTCTGTTCGGAGTCGTGGTACGGGCCGAGCAGGCCCTGCCACGTGCGGCCGTCACGGCCGCATGGTGCTACGAAGGTGGGGTTCAGCCCTCGACCGTGATGCCCATGGAGCGGGCGGTGCCGGCGATGATCTTCGACGCGGCGTCCAGGTCGTTGGCGTTGAGGTCGGGCATCTTGGTCGTGGCGATCTCGCGGACCTGCGCCTCGGTGATCTTGGCGACCTTGGTCTTGTGCGGCTCGCCGGAGCCCTTCTCCACGCCCGCGGCCTTGAGGATCATCTTCGCGGCCGGCGGCGTCTTGGTGACGAAGGTGAAGGAGCGGTCCTCGTAGACCGTGATCTCCACCGGGATCACCCAGCCACGCTGCGACTCGGTCGCGGCGTTGTAGGCCTTGCAGAACTCCATGATGTTGACGCCGTGCTGACCCAGCGCCGGGCCGACCGGCGGGGCCGGGTTCGCCGCACCGGCGTTGATCTGGAGCTTGATGAGCCCCGTGACCTTCTTCTTCTTGGGAGGCATAGCTCTCCGGGTCCTTTCGATTCGGGTCCTGCCCGCCTCCGGGGACCACCCGGACGCAGGCATACCGCACAACGATAACGGGTATAGATGCGCGGCCAAAAACCGTGCAGGTCAGGCGGACGCCGAGCGCCTGCCTGACCTGCACGGAAGCAGTTCGTCCAGAAGGAACTAGTTCTTCTGGATCTGGTCGAAGGAGAGCTCGACCGGCGTCTCGCGGCCGAAGATCTCCACCAGGCCCTTGACCTTCTTCGAGTCGGGGTTGATCTCGTTGATGGTCGCCTGCAGCGTGGCGAACGGGCCGTCGGTGACGGTGACCGAGTCGCCGACCTCGAAGTCCAGCACCTGGACCTCGACCTTGCGCTGCGGAGCGGGCTTGCCCTCGGCCTCGGCGGCCTCGCGGGCGGCCTTCTCCTCGGCCTCCGGGGCGAGCATCTTGACGATCTCGTCCAGCGTCAGCGGGTAGGGGTCGTAGGCGTTGCCGACGAAGCCGGTGACGCCGGGGGTGTTGCGGACGACGCCCCAGGACTCGTTCGTCAGGTCCATGCGGACCAGGACGTAGCCCGGCAGCTTGTTCTGCTTGATCGTCTTGCGGTCGCCGTTCTTGATCTGGACGACCTCTTCCTGCGGCACCTCGGCCTGGAAGATGTAGTCCTCGACGTTCAGCGAGACGGCGCGCTGCTCCAGGTTGGTCTTCACGCGGTTCTCGTAGCCGGCGTAGGTGTGGATCACGTACCACTCGCCGGGCAGGGTGCGAAGCTCCTCGCGCAGGGCCTGGACCGGGTCGACGGGCTCGGCCGGCTCCTCCTCGGCCTCGGCCTCGGCGGCCTCGGGCTCGGCGGCGTCCGTGACGTCCGCGCCGTCCTCGTCCTCGACGTGCAGAGCGGCCTCCTCGGCCGGCTCCCCCAGTTCGGCCTCGGCAGCCTCGAACTCGTCCCGCTCGTCCGCGCCCTCGACGATGTCGAGCTCGTCGTCCACCGTCTCGTCCGGCTCGATGGCGTCGTTCAGGTTCGGGTCAGACACGATGGCTGCTTCTTCCTGGATACATAGGGGTGGAACATGCGAAAACGGGCGCCGGTACCACGGCGCCCTTCGCTTTCGGCTCAGCCGAAGACGTACTTGGCCGCGTGGTTGAGCCCATAGTCAATCACGGTCACCAGGGCGATCATGATGGCGACGAAGAAGATCACCACGGTGGTGTACGACGTCAGCTGGTTACGAGTCGGCCAGACGACCTTGCGGAGTTCCGCGATGATCTGGCGGTAGAAGATGGCGAGGCGCTTCAGCGGGCCCTTCTTGGCACGCTTGCCGCCCTTGCGGCCCTTCTTCTTGGACTCGGGCACCTCGTCCTGAGCATCAGGCGTGTCGATGGAGCCCACGGCGTCCGTCATGCGTCCTCACCTGATCCCGGGGTCGTGGCCGTGCCGCGCCCGGTTTCTGAGCCGCACGGCGGTGCATTGCTGTACGTACATGCGCACACATCCTGGCGGTGTGTGTAGCAGGGCCGGAGGGACTTGAACCCCCAACCGCTGGTTTTGGAGACCAGTGCTCTACCAATTGAGCTACGACCCTTTGTGTGTCCCCCAACGTACCGCATTCGGCCGGGTGCTCGGTGTGCACCGGCTGAGCGACGGCCGCTGAAGGCCAACGAGGGAAGAGTGTACGTGGTCCGGGGCCCGGCGTCGAACAGAAAGACCCGGTCCGGGGCCGTCGGAATGAAGATCGTCCAGGCCGGAGGCCGGATTCGGACCCGTGTTCACGCCTCGACCCGTTGCTGTTCAGTCTGTGAAACCCGCGTGCCGGGGCCATTTCCGGTCTGAAACGATGGGCGCATGAGCGCTGCAACCCCTCCCACCGAGCGCCGGGTCTCCGCCCGAGTCGGCGCGATCTCCGAGTCCGCCACCCTCGCCGTGGACGCCAAGGCCAAGGCCCTGAAGGCCGCCGGGCGTCCGGTGATCGGCTTCGGCGCCGGTGAGCCCGACTTCCCGACCCCGGACTACATCGTCGAGGCGGCCGTCGAGGCCTGCAAGAACCCGAAGTACCACCGGTACACGCCGGCCGGCGGCCTGCCCGAGCTGAAGGCCGCGATCGCCGCGAAGACGCTGCGCGACTCCGGCTGGGAGCCCGACGTCTCGCAGATCCTGGTCACCAACGGCGGCAAGCAGGCCATCTACGAGGCGTTCGCCGCGATCCTCGACCCGGGTGACGAGGTCATCGTCCCGGCGCCGTACTGGACGACGTACCCGGAGTCGATCCGCCTGGCCGGCGGCGTCCCGGTCGACGTCGTCGCCGACGAGACCACCGGCTACCGCGTCACCGTGGAGCAGCTGGAGGCGGCGCGCACGGACAAGACCAAGGTCGTCCTGTTCGTCTCCCCGTCCAACCCGACCGGCGCGGTGTACTCCGAGGCCGAGACCGAGGCGATCGGCCGCTGGGCCGTCGAGCACGGCCTGTGGGTGCTGACCGACGAGATCTACGAGCACCTGGTCTACGGCGACGCGTCCGCCGTGTCCCTGCCGGCGCTGCTGCCCGAGCTGCGCGACAAGTGCGTCGTGGTCAACGGTGTCGCCAAGACGTACGCCATGACCGGCTGGCGGGTGGGCTGGGTCATCGGCCCGAAGGACGTGGTCAAGGCCGCGACGAACCTGCAGTCGCACGCCACGTCCAACGTCTCCAACGTGGCCCAGGTGGCCGCCCTGGCCGCCGTCTCCGGCGACCTGGAGGCCGTGGCGAAGATGCGCGAGGCGTTCGACCGCCGCCGCAGGACCATCGTGCGGATGCTCAACGAAATCGACGGCGTGCTCTGCCCGGAGCCCGAGGGCGCCTTCTACGCCTACCCGTCGGTCAAGGCGCTGCTCGGCAAGGAGATCCGCGGCAAGCGCCCGCAGAACACCGTCGAGCTGGCCGCGCTCATCCTGGAGGAGGCCGAGGTCGCGGTCGTCCCGGGCGAGGCCTTCGGCACGCCCGGCTACCTGCGGCTGTCGTACGCGCTCGGCGACGAGGACCTCGTCGAGGGCGTGAGCCGGATCCAGAAGCTGCTGGCGGAGGCGCGGGACTAGTCCCGCCGCGTTCACGCACACAGAAGCGGGCCGTCTCCCTGCGGGGAGGCGGCCCGCTTCTGTGTGCGAGCAAGAGCACGTAGGGGGAAACGGCTACCGGGACGGCGGTGACGTGCGGCAGGATCTGGGAATGGAGCATGTACGTGATCTCTCCGAACTGCCGAAGGCCCATCTGCACCTGCACTTCACCGGTTCGATGCGTCCGACGACCGTCCTGGAACTGGCCGACAAGTACGGCGTACGCCTGCCCGAGGCCCTGACGGACGCCCTGACCAGCGGGGAACCGCCGCGGCTTCGGGCGACGGACGAGCGGGGATGGTTCCGCTTCCAGCGGCTGTACGACGCGGCGCGCTCCTGCCTGAGAGAGCCGGAGGACATCCAGCGGCTGGTCCGGGAGGCCGCCGAGGAGGACGTGCGGGACGGTTCGGGCTGGCTGGAGATCCAGGTGGACCCCACGTCGTACGCGCCCCGGCTGGGCGGTCTGATCCCGGCCCTGGAGATCATCCTGGACGCGGTCGAGACGACGTCCCGGGAGACCGGGCTCGGCATGCGGGTGCTGGTGGCGGCGAACCGCATGAAGCACCCCCTCGACGCGCGCACCCTGGCCCGGCTCGCGGTGCGGTACGCCGGCCGGGGCGTGGTCGGCTTCGGGCTGTCGAACGACGAGCGGCGCGGGATGGCACGGGACTTCGACCGTGCCTTCCACATCGCGCGCGAGGGCGGGCTGCTGGCGGCCCCGCACGGCGGCGAGCTGACCGGCCCGGCGTCGGTGCGCGACTGCCTGGACGATCTGCACGCCTCGCGGATCGGGCACGGCGTGCGCGCCGCGGAGGACCCGCGGCTGCTGAAGCGGCTGGCGGACCGGGGCGTCACCTGCGAGGTGTGCCCGGCCTCGAACGTCGCGCTCGGCGTCTACGAGAAGCCCGAGGACGTGCCCCTGCGGACCCTGTTCGAGGCCGGTGTCCCGCTGGCCCTGGGCGCCGACGACCCGCTGCTCTTCGGTTCCCGCCTCGCGGCCCAGTACGGCATCGCCCGCGAGCACCACGACTTCACCGACGCCGAACTCGCCGAGTTGGCCCGCCAGTCCATCCGCGGTTCGGCCGCCCCGGACGACGTCAGGGCCCGGCTGCTGTCCGGCGTGGACGACTGGCTGACTCGCCCGGCCGTCTGAAAGCGGCGTACGGCGTGTGCCGCGGGGGCGGTCAGGGCTGGAGGACGCGGCGCTCGTGCGGGCCCGTCCTGGGCCGGAACTCGCGCAGCGTCAGTCTCATGCCGTCACAGGCTCACGCCGACGGTCACGGGTTCGTTGACCAGGGTGACCCCGAAGGCCTCGCGGACTCCGGCGACGACCTCGCGGGCCAGGGCGAGCAGGTCCTCGGTGGTGGCGCCGCCCCGGTTGGTGAGCGCGAGCGTGTGCTTGGTGGAGATGCGGGCGGGTCCGGTGCCGTAGCCCTTGGTGAAGCCGGCCTTGTCGATCAGCCAGGCGGCCGAGGTCTTGGTGCGGCCCTCCCCCGCCGGGTACGCGGGCGGCTCGGCGTCCTCGCCCAGCCGGTCGCGCACGCGCGCGTGGAAGGCGGCGAACTGCTCCTCGGTGAGGATCGGGTTGGTGAAGAAGGACCCGGCGGACCAGGTGTCGTGGTCCTCGGGGTCGAGCACCATGCCCTTCCCGGCGCGCAGCTTCAGCACGGTCTCGCGGGCCGCGGCCAGCGGCACCCTGTCGCCCGGCCCGACGCCGAGCGCGCGGGCCGCCTCGGCGTACTTGACCGGCGCCGACAGGCCGCCCGCGTCCTCGAGACCGAAGCGGACCCGCAGCACGACGTAGCGCTCGGGGTCGGCCTTGAAGCGGCTGTGCCGGTACGAGAAGGCGCACTCCTCGTTCGTCAGCGTGACCGTCTCGCCGGCCCGGCGGTCGTAGGCGATCACCTCGGTGACCGTCGAGGAGACCTCCTGGCCGTAGGCGCCGACGTTCTGGATGGGGGTGGCGCCCGCGGAGCCGGGGATCCCGGCCAGGCACTCGATCCCGGCGAGCCCGGCCTCGACGCTGCGGGCGACGGCGTCCGTCCAGACCTCGCCGGCCGCCAGCTCCAGCGTGGTGCCGCGCAGTTCGACGCCGCGGGTGGCGATGCGCAGGGCGGTGCCGTCGAAGCCCTTGTCGCCGATGACCAGGTTCGACCCGCCGCCGATGATCAGCAGCGGGGTGCCGGCGTCGTCGGCCCGGCGGACGGCGTCGATCACCTCCGCGTCGGTGGTGGCGGTGACCAGCCGGGCCGCGGGGCCGCCCAGCCGGAAGGTGGTCAGCGGGGCGAGGGGGGCGTCGTGGAGTTCCTGCACGGGCCCAAGACTACGAGACGGCGCCGGCGGCCCTGCGGCGCCGGCGCTCCCTGCGAGCGGAGAGGGCAGGATTCGAACCTGCGCGGACCCCGTGAGGCCCGACCTCAAGACATGCTCTCGGTCCCCGATAAACCACTCCGGGCACCTCTCCCAGCTCCCGACCCGGTCCCCCGCGCCGTTCACAAGCACCACCCTGCCAGCCACCACTGACCGCACCCTGACAGCCGACTGACGGCGCACGCGCGCGTGGCCTCGTAGGGTCCACGCGCGCGTGCCGGTGCGGCGGGTGTCAGGCGGAGAGTGCCTCGGCGGCCGGGGCGGCCTCCTGCCCGGTGGCCGGCTCGGGGCTCGGGGTGTGCCGTCGGCCCGGGACGAGCAGGGCGGCCAGGCCGGCGACGGCGACCACCGCCGAGCCGGTGACGAGGGCGGGCCGCAGACCGTCCACGAAGTTCTGGGCGCTCGCGTAGCCGCCCTGGGCGGCGAAGATCGACGACATGACGGCGATGCCGAGCGCGCCGCCCACCTCGCGCAGCGCGTTGTTCGCGCCGGAGGCGATGCCCTGCTCCTGCGGGCGGACGCTGGACATCACCAGGTTGGCGGCCGGGGCGAAGTACAGGGCCATGCCGATGCCGCTGATCACCAGAGCTGGGAGCTGGGCCGCGTAGGAGACGTCGGCGGAGACCACGGAGGCCATGTAGCCGAGGCCCACCGCCTGCAGGAACAGGCCGGTGGCGACGACCGGACGGCCGCCGACCCGGTCGGAGAGGATACCCGCCACGGGCGCCACCAGCATCGGCATACCGGTCCACGGCAGCATGCGCAGTCCCGCCTCGGTGGGCGAGTAGCCGAGCACGCCCTGCATGTACTGGCTGAGCAGGAAGATCGAGCCGAACATGCCGACGAACATCAGCAGGCTGGCCGCGTTGATCCCGGAGAACGCGCGGGAGCGGAACAGCCGCATCGGCAGCATCGGGGCGGCGGCGCGGGTGCTGTAGAGGACGAAGCCCACCAGCAGCGCACCCCCGGCGAACAGCGCGGTCAGCACCAGGGGGCCGGTCCAGCCGTCGGCGGGCCCACGGACCAGTCCGTACACGATGCCGAAGAGGCCGCCGCTGGCGAGCAGGGTGCCGGGCAGGTCGAGGCGGGCGCCGGTGCCGTAGGACTCGGCGAGGCGCAGCCGGGCGAGCGGCAGCAGGGCCATGCCGAGCGGGACGTTGAGCCAGAAGATCCAGTGCCAGGAGATGTGTTCGGTGAGGCTGCCCCCGATCAGCGGCCCCGAGGCGACCGCGAGGCCGTTGACGGCGCCCCAGATGCCGTACGCCATCCCGCGCCGGGCGGCCGGCACGGCGGCGGTGAGCAAGGTCAGCGTGAGCGGCATCAGCACGGCCGCGCCGACGCCCTGGACGGCGCGGGCGGCGATGAGGGAGCCGATGCCGGGGGCCATGGCCGCGGCGGCGGAGGCGCCGGTGAAGACGACGAGTCCGGCGAGGAAGAGCCGGCGGCGCCCGAAGCGGTCGCCGAGCGCGGCGCCGGACATCAGCAGGACGGCGAAGGTGAGCGTGTAGGCGCTGACGGTCCATTCGAGGTCGTCCAGCGCGCCGCCGAGGTCCTCGCGGATCGAGGGCAGGGCGGTGGTGACGACGAGGTTGTCGAGGGCCGCCATGAACCCGGCGACGCTGGTGATGACGAGGGCCCAGGCGGCGCCCCCGCGACGTGCGGTCTGCTGTGACATCTCTCCCCCAGAGGGTGTTCCAGCGGTGATTAGTAATTGCTGACTAACTTTTGCGGCCATAGAAAAGGGGGCGGACTTCCGCCCCCGTTCCGCTAGTGCTGGAGCCGGCCGGTGATCCGGGACGACGGGTACACCGACTGCCAGACCCGGTGCCCGGGCGGGAACCCCATGGCGGCCAGGGTGTTGATGAGCATCCCGTACGCCATGAAGGTCGTGGTCTCGCCGTCGTCCGCGCCGAGCGGCAGGTGCACGGTGTCCCAGAGCCGCATCCACGCGGCACGCACGGCCTCGCCGAACCCGTGCTCGCCCTCCGCCTCCGCGGCGGCCACCGTGATGTACGTCTGCATCTGCATCTGGAGCTTTTCGGGCTGCTCCGTGATCAGGCGCACGTACGCGTCGGCCATGGCGTGCAGGGCCTCCTCGCCCTCCAGCCCCTCGGCCGCCTGCGCGAAGACCTGGCAGATGTCCTCCACGCACCGCAGCGAGGCGGCCACGAAGATCGCCTTCTTGCCCTCGAAGAGCCGGAAGAGGTACGGCTGCGAGACTCCGACCCGCTTGGCGATCGCCTCGGTGGAGGTCCCGTAGTACCCCTTCCGCGCGAACTCGGAGATCGCCGCGCGAATGACGCTCTCACGCCGCTCTTCCGCACTCATCCTGGGCATGGAAAGAAGTTAGTGCTCAATAACTAACTTCGTCAAGGGCTTCAGGCCCGGGTACGGCGAAGGGGCGCCCACCTCGGTGGACGCCCCTCGCTCGAACATCGGGAACCCTCAGGCCAGCCGTACGACCGCCCGGGACATGCCCAGCACCTTCTGGCCGCCGCTCGTCGCCGTCAGGTCCACGCGCACCGTCCGGTCGTCCAGCTTGGCCGCGACCTTGGCGCCGACCTCGACCACCGCGCCCTCGTCGTCGTTCGGCACGACGACCGGCTTGGTGAAGCGGACGCCGTACTCGACGACCGCGCCCGGGTCGCCCACCCAGTCGGTGACCACGCGGATCGCCTCGGCCATGGTGAACATGCCGTGCGCGATGACGTCCGGCAGGCCCACCTCCTTGGCGAACTTCTCGTTCCAGTGGATCGGGTTGAAGTCCCCGGAGGCGCCCGCGTACCGCACCAGGGTGGCGCGGGTCACGGGGAAGGTCTGGGCCGGCAGTTCGGTGCCGACCTCGACGTCGTCGTACGCGATCTTCGCCGTCATCGGTTGCCTCACGCCTCCTCGGCCGCACGGGCCACGAGCTTGGTCCAGGCGGTCACCACGTGCTCGCCGGACTCGTCGTGCACCTCGCCGCGGATGTCCAGGATGTCGTTGCCCGCGAGCGACTTGATTCCCTCGATGGTGGACGTCACCGTGAGCCGGTCGCCGGCCCGCACCGGGCGGACGTAGGCGAACTTCTGGTCGCCGTGCACCACCCGGCTGTAGTCGAGCCCGAGCTGCGGGTCCTCGATGACCTGCCCGGCGGCCCGGAAGGTGATGGAGAACACGAAGGTCGGCGGAGCGATCACGTCGGGGTGACCGAACGCCTTGGCGGCGTCCGGGTCCGTGTACGCCGGGTTGGTCTCCCCGACCGCCTCGGCGAACTCACGGATCTTCTCCCGGCCCACCTCGTACGGCCGGGTGGGCGGGTAGGTCCGCCCCACGAAGGACTGGTCGAGCGCCATTGGCCCGGAACCTCCTGGTCTCAAGCAGCGTGTCTGGTCTCAGCAGCCGGTGAAACGACGTGAGGCCGCCCCCCAGCTTGCGGGGGCGGCCTCACGTACGAGCCTGATTTATCGCGTTTCGCGGTGCGCGGTGTGCGCGTTGCAACGCGGGCAGTGCTTCTTCATCTCAAGACGATCCGGGTTGTTACGCCGGTTCTTCTTCGTGATGTAGTTCCGCTCCTTGCACTCCACGCAGGCCAGCGTGATCTTCGGGCGGACGTCGGTGGCAGCCACGTGAGTGCTCCTAAGACGAACGGATTGACTGATTTAACGCAAGCAAGAGTAGCCGATCGAAGGACCGACCCCGCAATCGGCTACTGTCAGTAGCGGTGACCGGACTTGAACCGGTGACACAGCGATTATGAGCCGCTTGCTCTACCGACTGAGCTACACCGCTGTGATGCGATCGGGCCCCGCCTTTCGACGGGAACCTCTCACACCAGAGCCCCAAAACGGAATCGAACCGTTGACCTTCTCCTTACCATGGAGACGCTCTGCCGACTGAGCTATTGGGGCGAGCGATGAAGACATTACACGGTCCGCCGCCGTTCGCCCAAATCCGTATCCGGACGCCCGCCGCGCCCCCCGTCGCGGGCGGTTCAGGGCACTCCGGACCACCCGCGCGGCCCCCCGTCGATCCAGGCGCGCGCGCGTGCGGAGACCGCCCGCCGCGGCGGGAGACGGACGCCTCGTCATGGACGGACCACGCCGGTACGACTATTGCGCTCCTCCGCGCCACACAGGGTTCGCCACCCTAGGCTCGACTCACTCTGCGTGATCTTGGGTCCGGCGCGCGTCCGGGCCCCGCTCACGCGACCCTGCCCCGAGCCCCCGGCCCGAACCCAGGAGTCCGATGCCCGACAGCCAGCCGCAGCCGCCCCCATGGCCGTCGAACCAGTCGGGGTCCTCCGGGCAGCCCGATCAGGCCGTGGTGCTGCTGTGCGGGGCGCGGCTCACCGACGGCCGGGCCGTGGACGTACGGCTGGGCGGCGGGCGCATCGAGGCCGTCGGCACGGCCGGCAGCCTGACCCCGGGTCCGCCGAGGCCGGGCACCTCCCGCGTCGACCTCAGCGGCTACCTGCTGCTGCCGGCCCCGGCCGAACCGCACGCCCACGGCGACACCGCGCTGTCCGCCGAGCACCCGGGACCGGTCTCGTACGCCCCCGAGGACGTCCAGCGCCGGGCCACCGAGGCGGCCCTGCTCCAGCTCGGCCACGGCGCGACGGCGGCACGCGCGCACGTACGCGTCGGCGACGTCCAGGGCCTCGGCGCGCTCGGCGCCGTACTGCAGGCCCGGCGTTCGCTGCGGGGCCTGGCGGAGCTGACCACGGTGGCGATGCCGCGCCTGCTGACCGGGGTGGCGGGGGCCGAGGGGCTCGCGATGCTCCGGGACGCGGTGAAGATGGGCGCGTCGGTGGTGGGCGGCTGCCCGGACGCGGACCCGGACCCCACGGGTTATGTGGAGGCCGTCCTGGAGGTGGCCTCCGAGCACGGCTGCCCCGTGGACCTGCACACGGACGCCACCGACCCGGCCCGGCTCTCCCGGCTCGCGGCCATGGCGGCCGGTCTGCGCCCCGGCGTGACGGTCGGCCCGTGCGCCGGTCTCGCGCGCCTGCCGGCCGAGGCGGCCTCCCGGCTCGCGGAGCAGCTCGCGGCGGCCGGTGTGACGGTGGTGTGCCTCCCCCAGGGCGGCTGCGGCACGGCCGACCGGCGGGGCGCGGCGCCGGTACGGCTGCTGCGCGCGGCCGGGGTCCGGGTGGCGGCCGGCAGCGGCGCCCTCCGGGACGTCGCCAACCCCGTCGGCCGCGGCGACCCCCTGGAGGCCGCCTATCTCCTCGCCTCCGCGCACGGCCTGCGCCCCGAGGACGCCTACGAGGCGGTCAGCACCGCGGCCCGGGAGGCGCTGGGCCTGCCCTCGGTGCGCGTCGAGGCCGGCTTCCCCGCCGAGCTGCTGGCCGTGCGCGGCGATCACCTGTCCGGCGCCCTGTCCCTCGCCTACAGCCGGATCGTGGTGCACCGCGGCCGGGTGGTGGCCCGCACGAGCGCGGTCCGCGAGTACTGCAACTCGGCTGCGGCCGCCGAACTGGGGCTGCCCCGGCAGGGACGGGGGGAGCTGTCCTGAGGGGGTCGGATGTCGTGCGGGCGGCGGTTGTTGTTGTGCGGGGGCGTCGGCTGTCGGGTGGGCGCCGGCTGTTGTGCGGGTGCCGGCTGTCGGGAGGGCGCCGGCTGTCGGGAGGGCGCCGGCTGTCGGGAGGGCGCCGGGTTCGCGAGTGGGCCCGCTGACGTGAGCGCGGGTCCTGTCGCGAGGGGGCCGCTGACGTGAACGCGGGTCCTGTCGCGAGGGGGCCGCTGACGTGAGCGCGGCTCCGGTCCTAGGAGGGCTCGCTGCCGCAAGGAGACTCTCTGACGTGAGCGCGGCTCCCGTCCTGGGAAGGCCCGCTGTCGCGAGGGGCCCGCTGACGTGAGCGCGGCTCCTGTCCTGGGAGGGGGCCGGCTGTCATGAGAGGGCTGGCGGGCGTGAGGGAGCCCGGGGGCGCGAGGACGCCCCCGGTCACGGGAAGGACAGCCGTCGCCGGGAAGCCCGGAGTGCGCCCGGAGTGACGGGGGCCGGTGCTCCCCCAACCGATGCGGCGCGCGGGCCCCTTCGGGCGTACGGTCGGAATCATGCGCATTGTCATCGCTGGTGGTCATGGACAGATCGCGCTGCGGCTGGAGCGGATGCTCGCCGCGCGCGGGGACGAGGTCGCGGGCATCATCCGCAAGGCGGAGCAGGGCGACGACCTGCGGGCGGCGGGCGCCGAACCGGTCCTGCTCGACCTGGAGTCCGCCTCGGTGGAGGAGGTCGCGGCACATCTTCAGGGCGCGGACGCGGCGGTCTTCGCGGCGGGCGCGGGCCCGGGCAGCGGCGCGGGCCGCAAGGACACGGTGGACAGGGGCGCGGCGGTGCTGTTCGCGGACGCGGCCGTACGCGCGCGCGTGCGCCGTTTCGTGGTGGTCTCCTCGATGGGCGCGGATCCCACGCACCAGGGCGACGACGTCTTCGACGTCTACCTGCGCGCCAAGGGCGAGGCCGACGCGTACGTCGCCCGGCAGGAGGCCCTCGACTGGACGATCCTGCGCCCCGGCGCGCTGACCGACGAACCGGGCACCGGCCTGGTCCGGCTGGAGGCGCACACCGGTCGCGGCACGGTCCCGCGGGACGACGTGGCGGCCGTCCTGGCGGAACTGGTGGACACCTCGGCGACGGCCGGTCTGACGCTGGAGCTGATCGGCGGCTCGACGCCGGTGTCGGTGGCTGTGAAGTCGGTCGCGGGGAACTGAGACCGCCGGCCGGCCGTTCGACCGGCCGCGGAACAACGGCCGTTCACCGGTCAGAGATCAGAAGAGGGGCAGCTGCCCGGGGAAGTCCGGCACGGCGTACCCGTCCAACGCCGGCTGGGCGGCTCCGAGCTGGGCCGGCCGCCGCGACCCGGAGCAGGAGAGCAGTTCGCCGTTCCCCCGTGCTCCGGGCGGGTCGTGCCGTGCGAAGCGGCCCGCGACGACGGCGATCTCACGGCGGCACACGGGACAGGTTCTGCGACGGGATGCCATGCGGCCAGTGTGCCCGCTGTCCCACCGGCGCCCCAGAACCCGAGGCGACGCCGGAGCCCCAGAACCGTGGCGACGCCGGCCCCCGCCCCGCATTCGCCGCGCCGGACCGGTGACCGCCGGTAGGCATCGCGGACTCGCCACTCGCAGTCGCTGCCTAGGCCCTGTTCGAGCGGGCATATCTGGGCACTCTGCCCGTATGGGCAGCCCCAGTCCGCCCGGAGTGCCGTCCCGGCGGCTGCCACCGGAACCGGAGAGCGTCGCGCTGGCCCGGCGGTTCGTGCGGTCGGTGCTCGACGGTGTACCGCCCGAGTCGGCGCACACCGCCGAGCTGCTGGTCGGCGAGCTGGTGACCAACGCCGTGATCCACGCGCGCACCGAGATCGAGGTGCGGGCCTGGACGACCGAGGGCCGGGTCCAGGTACGGGTCACTGACCGGCGGCCGGACCGCGGGCTCGTGCCCCACGACCGCCACCCCTACGCCTGCACGGGGAGGGGCCTGACCCTGGTGGAGGAGCTGGCCACCAGTCACGGCGTGCACAGCGGCGGGGACCGCAAGACGGTCTGGTTCGAGATGTGGCCCGAGGCGCCCGCGCCGCCGGCCTCGGCGTGGGAGACCGTGGCGCCACCCGGCCGGACCCTGTCCGTCGCGCTGAACGACGTTCCGTACGCGCTGTACTGGGCCGCGCAACAGCAGTGGGAGGGACTGCTGCGCGAACTGCTCCTTTCCCCGTCCACGGCCGACTGGGCCGGGGTGGCGCCGCGGGAGCTCGTCGTCGCCCAGGACACCAGCAACGTCATCTCCGCGTCCATGACGGCCGCCGTGGAACAGGAGACCCCTGACAGCTCGACGCTGTCCCTGCTCGTGGCGTTCCCGGTGGACGCCGCTCCGGCCACGCGGACCCTGCACGACGTGCTGGAGGCGGCCGACGAGATGGCCCAGCAGGGCAGCATGCTCATCCTGCCGACGCTGCCGCAGATCAGGGCCTTCCGGCACTGGCTGCTGGACCAGATCGTCGCCCAGCTTTCCGGGGAGCACCCGACCGCCTGGACGCTGGCCCCCGGCACGCCGGGAGCCACGCCCACGGCGCTGTCCCCCTGGGACGCCAGCGACGTCGAGGCCAGCAGCGTGCCCACCATCGCGGCCGACGACGGCAACCGGATCATCGCGGTGAACGCCTCAGCGGCGGGGATGCTGGGCTGGCAGGCACACGACCTCATGGGCCGGCGGCTGACCGACCTGATGCCCGGGCACCTGCGCAAACGCCACACGGCGGCCTTCACCTCGCTGCTGCTCACCGGCCGGTCGCGCATCCTGGGCCGCTCGATCCCGGTTCCCGCGCTGCACAGGGCCGGGGCCGGCTGATCCCCATCCGCCTGCACATCCAGACGCCCGGTGGCTGGCCGACTGGTGCGCGGTGGACCTCGTCGACGAGACCGGGCACGTGGACCGGGTCTGCGTCGTACACCGCGATCCCGAGGTACGGGTCGCCGGGGCGCACCTCGGCCGGCTTCCGCCGGTGTCCGGGAACACGCGGGGCCCGCTGCCCCGGGTGCTGCGCGGCGCGGGCCCGCTGCTGGTCACCGAGGTCCTGCGGCCCGACGAGGTGCACAGTGCCCTGGACGCCGGCAGATGGAACTGGTTGACCACTTCGGCGGCAACAGCGCCGTCATGGCTCCGCTGCAGTCCGCGCACCGGGAGGTGCTGGGCGCCCTGACGATGGTCCGCGTCCACGACGGGCAGCCGTTCACCAGGGAGGACATCCTCCCGATCGCGGAACTGGTGCGGAGCATCGCCCTGGGCGTGGACAGCGCCCGGCTTCACCGGCACACCCAGTCCACCGCCGCGCACCTCCAGCGCGCCCTGCTGCCCGAGCTGCCCCGGATCGGCCATCTGGAGCTGGTCGCGCGCTACGTCCCCTCCAGCACCACGGCGGAGGTCGGCGGGGACTGGTACGACGCCTTCACCGTGCCCAGCGGCGACACCGTGCTGGTCATCGGCGACGTGTCCGGCCACGACCTGCGGGCGGCCGTCGCCATGAGCGCCCTGCGCAACATGCTGCGCGGCCTCGCCGTGGACGGCCACGAACCGCCGGGGGACGTCCTGCGCCGCCTGGACCGCGCGAACCACACCCTGAACCCGCATGCCACCGCCACCTGCGCCTACGGCCTGGTCAAGGGCCCCGCGGGCGGCCCGTGGCACCTGCACCACTCGTCGGCCGGGCACCTCCCGCCGCTCCTCACCACCGAGGACGGCGACACCCGCTACCTGAACACGGGCCGGGGCCTGCTGATCGGCATGGAGCCGGGCCTCCCCCGGACCTCCGCCCGCGACCCGCTGCCACCCCGCTCCACCCTGCTGCTCTTCACCGACGGCCTCATCGAACGCCGCGGCGAGTCCCTCGACGAGGGGATGAAGCGCCTGAGCCGGCTCACCGCCACGTACGCGCGAGACCCGCTGGACGTCTTCTGCGACGAACTGATCATCAAACTCGGCGCCGACACCTCCGACGACATCGCCCTGCTGGCCCTGCGCCCGACACCGAGGGCTTGAGGCTCCCACGCCGCCGTGACATGCGATCCGCTGCGGCTCGACAGAGAAGGCTGACGTAGACCTTCATCTCAGCAGCTGATACAGAACTCTCGACAGTGCGCCCGAGATTGACGGGCAGTCAATCCCTGTTGGGTCGACCCTGACCAGGAGCGGCGTCATCCCGCGTGCGCAACTCCGGTGCGCGGCGAGCGCGGATGCCGCGAAGCGATGTCGCGCGGCGTGCAACCCGCCGTAAGTGTTTGGGAGTACCTACGGGCGGACGTCCACGCCGCGGCCACCGCTCCTGGTGGTCGCGGCAGCCGGTACGCGGGCCCAGCGCGCCGGCCGTCGACGACCGTCCGGCGTGGCGCCGGGCGGCAGCTCCGAAGGAGAAACGCTCCGTGGCTCTCAGTTCCGCCAGGAAGGCAGCCGTGGCGACCGCCGCAGTCGCCGCGCTCGTAGGGGTCTCGTTCGCCGCATCCGCGAGCGAGGCGGCGCCGGGCCAGGCCGTCCACCCGGCGACCGCGCCCGCCCCCGCCGTCACCAAGCACTCTGCTTCCGCGCACCGGAAGGTGCCGACGACGGTCACGCAGTTGATCGGCAACGGGCGAGTGGACGGGCACCGCTGGTCGGTGGCGCTGGAGTTCCACCGCACATCCCCCAAGGGCTACACCCCGCCCAAACTCCCCGACGGAACCGCACCACAGGGCACGTCGCTGCTGTGCCAGCGCATGTACATCGGCGGCATCCGCATCGACCACCAAGGCGGCCCCTGGGCCGACTGCCAACCCGTCAACGGCACACACGACCCCCGCGCAGCCGGCGAGATGGGCCTGTGGGGCCTGCACGACAAGGGCCTCAGCGGCAGCCGCCTCATGGTCTCCAACCCCGAAACAAACGTCGCCTACGGCACCCTCACCCTCTCCGACGGCACCCACGTCAAAGCCACCACCGTCACCCTCCCCGGCACCACCTACCGCGCCTGGGCCGCACCCATCCCCAACGGACACACCATCACCGCCGTAGACCAGTACGACACCCACCACAACCGACTCACCCACGACACCAACTGGCGCTGACCAGTCGGACGAAGGACGGGCACCTCCTGCTGTGCAGCCAAGTGACCGCAAGGCCGCGGACGGCGGACCGGATTCTGAGTTCAGCCGGTTCGTCACCGCTCGTTGGCGGGCCCTGACCCACACCGCGTACCTGCTCACCGGCGACTTCCACGAGGCGGAAGACCTGGTGCAGACGACGCTGGCGAAGGTGTACCCGCACTGGCAGCGGCTGGACCCGGAGCGCGCCGAACACTACGTTCGCCGCGCACTGGTCAACACCAACCGCAGCCGGCACCGCCGGCGCAGGATCACCCACCTCCTTCTCCCGTCGCTGCCCGACACCGCCCCCGCCCACGACGACGGGGCCGGTGTCGGAGGCGCGGAGGTGTACGACGCCCTGGCTCACGAGCTCGCCGCCCTGCCCGAGCGGCAGCGGGCGGTCGTGGTGCTGCGCTATTGCGAGGACCTGTCCGTGGAGGAAGTGGCGGACGTCCTCGGCTGTTCGGTCGGCACCGTGAAGAGCCAGGCGTCCCGGGCCCTGGCCAAACTGCGCAGCCGGTCGGCCCTCGCCCGCAACCACCCGCACAGCCGCCCCGCAGAGGCACGATGACTCCAGACCACGGCCAAGAAGACTGGGCCCGCGCCGCCTTCGCCCGGTCGCGCGAGACATACCCCGTCTCCCAGGCCCCCGTCCACCGGATCCTGACCACCGCGCGCGCCCGCAGGAAACGCCGCCGTGCCGCAGCCGCCGTGGCGAGCGCCGCCTGCGTCCTCGGCCTCGGCCTGACGGTCGCGTTCCTGAAGCCACCGCCTGATGCCACGGTGGAGCCTGCGCGCCGGCCCTCGCCCATCGCAAGCACACCGGTTACCCCGACTCCTGACACGGTCAGCGTCCGGGTGGCCGAGGGAACGACAGACGGGCACCGCTGGTCGGTGGCGCTGGAGTTCCACCGGACACTGCCCGAGGGCTACACCCCGCCCAAACTCCCCGACGGAACCGCACCACAGGGCACGTCGCTGCTGTGCCAGCGCATGTACATCGGCGGCATCCGCATCGACCATCAAGGCGGCCCCTGGGCCGACTGCCAACCCGTCAACGGCACACACGACCCCCGCGCAGCCGGCGAGATGGGCCTGTGGGGCCTGCACGACAAGGGCCTCAGCGGCAGCCGCCTCATGGTCTCCAACCCCGAAACAAACGTCGCCTACGGCACCCTCACCCTCTCCGACGGCACCCACGTCAAAGCCACCACCGTCACCCTCCCCGGCACCACCTACCGCGCCTGGGCCGCACCCATCCCCAACGGACACACCATCACCGCCGTAGACCAGTACGACACCCACCACAACCGACTCACCCACGACACCAACTGGCGCTGATCACCACAGTGGGAAACCCCGCACTGCGGGAGGGGGCGACGCCTCTCTGCACGGGTACGGCCGCATGTTCGAGACCCTGTGTGGAGGGGCGGCGCGGGACACACCCACGCACGACAAGGGCCCCGTGACCTGCGATAATCGCAGGTCACGGGGCCTTTGTTCCCGTGTGGCGGCGCCAGGATTCGAACCTGGGAAGGCTGAGCCGGCAGATTTACAGGCCGCGGAAGCAGCGCGCCGCGACCAGCACTTGCGCTCAAGGGGCAACATCTCGCCCCATGCCTACCCCACTGCTGCCGACGCGCCCCGGCTCTGCGTGCTCCCTACGTGCAGGGAGCGGGACACGCTAGATCAACTGAGCTGACCCCTGAGTCACCACGTCTGCCCGGAGGCGACCGACCTGCGCTGTACGAGATCCTGCGCCCCGGCTACCGCGTCGGTGACCGCCTGCTGCGTCCGGCCCACCCCGAGGTCACCGGATCCCCCTCAGCCCGAGGGGACGGCGACCTCGGCGTGACGGCCGTGCCGGGTCCCGCTCTCGCTGGTGGTAGACCGCGGCCATCACCATCTGGTGAACCTCGAAAATGATTCGAAGGCACATACAACCCTCGGGCCTGGACGTGAGTCTCTTGATCGCATATCGACCGTGGATGCCCTGACTCCGGCATCCCGCATGCCGCAGCCAGGAGAACCCGCATGCCCCAGCTCGATACCCCCATGCACAAGCACCACCTACGACTCGCCCTCGCGACGGCCACCGCGGCCGCGCTGACGGGCGGTCTGCTCTCAGTTGCGGCCACCCCGGCGGCGGCCGTAACCGGCCAGTACAGCGCCGACTTCAACGGCGACGGCTACAAGGACGCCGTCGCCCCGACCCCCGAGGCCACCGTCGGCGGCAAGTGGCACGCGGGCGCCGTCGGCATCGTGTACGGCGGCCCGGGCGGCGTCGGCCGTACCTCGTCCGTCAGCCAGAACAGCTCCGACGTCCCCGGATCCGCCGAGGAAGAGGACTGGTTCGGCGCCGCGGTAGCGGTCGGCGACTTGAACAAGGACGGCTACAGCGACCTGGTGGTCGGTTCCCCGTACGAGTCGGTCGGTGACGACGAGAGCGCCGGCGCGGTGGTGATCGTCTGGGGTTCGGCGAGCGGCCTGAAGGGGGCCACCACCGTGAAGGACCCGGCGCCGACCCGGCACGGCAACTGGGGACAGGCCCTGGCAATCGGCGACTTCACCGGCGACGGAAGGCCCGACCTCGCGGTCGGCGCCACCGGCACCACCCAGTGGATCATCAAGGGCGCCTTCAGCAGGTCCGGTTCGACCGGCGCGAAGATCACGTACACGACGTCGTGGACCGGCGGCGCGGGCGTCCTGCGCCTCACCGCCGGCAAGGTGAACACCGACGCCAAGGCCGACCTAGTCATCGGCGGCCACACCAAGATCGGTTCGGAGCGCTACCTCGACCACAACCACCTGTACTACGGCACGGCTTCGGCTCCGACCAGGAAGAGCGAACTGCCGTACGGCACCAAGCTCGCCATCGCCGACCTGAACAAGGACGGCTACGGCGACATCGTCACCGGCTGGACGCAGACCGCGACCGGCGGCGACCTGGCGGCCACCGGCCGGGCCCGTATCTCGTACGTCTCGTCCTCCGGCGTCTCCTCCAGTGCCGGCCTGCCTTGGCCGGGCATCCCGTCCGCCGGCGACATCAACGGCGACGGCTACAAGGACCTGGCACTCGGCGACCCCGAGGACTCAACCGATGACGTCGTCAGCGGAGCCGTCCGCATCCTCTACGGCACCGCCCGGGGCCTCACGTCCGACGCCGTCACGCTCACACAGAACGCTGCCGGCGTCCCCGGCAGCGGCGAGCGCAACGACTTCTTCGGCGACGGCACGCTGCTCACCGACCTGAACAAGGACGGCAAGGCCGACCTGCTGGCCGGCTCGGACGGCGAGAACGACTTCAACGGCAACGTCACCGTCCTGAAGGGCTCGGCCTCCGGTATCACGACCTCCGGCGCGACGACGTACGGCCCGAGCGCCTTCGGCATCTCCACCACCGGCGACCCCGGCCTCGGCCGCGACCTGACCGGCTGACTGACCCAAGGAGCCCCCATGCGCAGACCCACCCCCGCGGTCCTGAAGGCCGCACTCCTCGCCTCCGCCCTGACCCCTCTCGCCTTGAGCACGCCGGCCTCGCCGGCGGTCGCCAAGCACTACGACGACTTCAACGGCGACGGATACCGCGACGTGGCGTACGGCGGTTACGAACGGATCAACCACCCCGGCGGCGCCGTCACCGTCGTCTACGGCAAGGCAGGCGGCCTCGACACCTCGCACACCCAGGTCATCGACCAGGACACCTCCGGCATCCCGGGCGCGGGCGAGGAGGACGACATGTTCGGCGAGAGCCTCACCAGTGCCGACCTCAACAAGGACGGGTACGCGGACCTGATCGTCGGCAACTCGACGGAGCACGTGGGCAGCGCCCGGTACCGCGGCACGGTGACCGTGGTGTGGGGCTCCGCCTCGGGCCTGTCCGGTGGCACGGCCATCAGCCCGAAGTCCGGCGCGAGCGGCTCCGGGGCCCACTTCGGCGGCGACCTCGCCGCCGGCGACTTCAACGGCGACGGTTCGCCCGACCTTACGGTCCTCGGCGGAGGGGACGCCTGGCTGTACCGAGGCCCGTTCACCAAGTCTGGCACCACCGGCAGCGTCTCCGAGATCGACAAACCGGACGCGATATGGAACTCGTACGGCCTCGCCGCCGGAAAGGTCAACGGCGACGGCAAGACCGACCTCGTGGTCCTCGGCGAGCAGGGATCCGACAGCGCCGTACAGCTGCGCGCCTGGTTCCTCAAGGGCACCTCCACCGGCCTGGCCTCCGGCACGTCCAAGACCCTCGACAGCGACTGGAACGGCGGCCTCGGCGCGAACGCCGCCATCGGGGACTTCGACAAGGACGGCTACGGCGACATCGCCCTCGCCCAGCCCGACCGCGACCACGGCAAGGGCGCGGTGACCGTCTGGCGCGGCACCTCGTCGGGCCCGAACGGCTCGACGACGTTCACGCAGGCCACCTCCGGCGTCTCCGGCTCCCCCGAGACCGACGACGACTTCGGCTACGACGTCTCGGCCGCCGACACCAACGGTGACGGCTACGCGGACCTGGCGGTCGGCGTCCCGCACGAGGACGTGAACGGTATGGAGGACCAGGGCGGCGTCCACGTCTTCCGGGGCGGATCCGGCGGCCTGAGCGGTTCGCGGTCCTCCTGGATCCCGCAGACGGTGCAGGGCGCGGCCGACTCGAACGTTGGCTTCGGCTACACCCTCCGCCTGCGCGACGTGACGGGCGACGGCAAAGCGGACCTGGGCATCGGGGCGGCGGAGTTGAGCGTCCTGCTCCGCGGCACGGGCACTGTCCCGACAGCCACCGGGCTGACGGAACTGCCCTCGATGGGCGGGGACTTCAGCGACTGAGGTGATGTGCCAGGCGGAGGGCCCGGGGCGCTGACGCTGCTCATCGCACCGGGCCCGCCGTGGCCGCCGGCCTTTTCGACTGCCGCCTGGTCAGGACTGCCCCCCGGACGAACCGCAACAACCTGTACGACTCGAAGGCGATAGCTGTGTTGCCCACAAGTGCGACTTCGGCGTAGCGCTCAATCCCTCATCGCCAGGATTCCGAGCATGCCGTGGCTTGGCTGAGGCGGGAAGGGTTCACCCTCGTGGAGCCACCCAAGACCTTCCACCGGCGGGTAGGAGACCTGCGGCCAGCACGGCGTGCCGCCGGCGTAGCGTTGCACCGGCCCGTTCTTCTCCTGTGGGCGATCGGGAGGCTGTTACCGGAGCCCCGCGCATGCGATCTTGATCCGCCACGCGCGATGCCATCGCCCCGCTGATAGAGAAGTACGCCCAAGTCGAGGACGGCATGGACGGCGCCGGAAGAGTGCAGGCAACGCAGAGACCCCCTCTCACCAGGTGATTAACCTGGTGAGAGGGGGTCTCCCTCAGCGTGGCGGCGCCAGGATTCGAACCTGGGAAGGCTGAGCCGGCAGATTTACAGTCTGCTCCCTTTGGCCGCTCGGGCACACCGCCGGGGTTGCTGCCCTTCGGACCGTCTTTCGGCGGTGCTCCGTGGCAACGACGTAAACAATACCCGATGCGTGGGGGTGCTTCGCCACCCCATTGATCTCCACCTCCCGGCTCGCGGGGTGGCTAGGCTGGGGCGGATGCGGCCCGGCGTCACGCCGGGTTCGGCGGCCGCCGCCACGCACCCGATACGCACCCCGATACAAGGAGCCACAGGACATGGCCGACTCCAGTTTCGACATCGTCTCGAAGGTCGAGCGGCAGGAGGTCGACAACGCCCTCAACCAGGCCGCCAAGGAGATCTCGCAGCGCTACGACTTCAAGGGCGTGGGTGCCTCGATCTCGTGGTCCGGCGACAAGATCCTCATGGAGGCGAACTCCGAGGACCGGGTGAACGCCGTCCTCGACGTCTTCCAGTCCAAGCTGATCAAGCGCGGCATCTCGCTGAAGGCGCTGGACGCGGGCGAGCCCCAGCTCTCCGGCAAGGAGTACAAGATCTTCGCGACGATCGAGGAGGGCATCTCCCAGGACAACGCGAAGAAGGTCGCCAAGATCATCCGTGACGAGGGCCCCAAGGGCGTGAAGGCCCAGGTCCAGGGCGAGGAGCTGCGGGTCAGCTCCAAGAGCCGTGACGACCTGCAGACCGTGATCGCCCTGCTGAAGGGCAAGGACTTCGACTTCGCGCTGCAGTTCGTCAACTACCGGTAGTGCGGCGCGGCCCGGCGGCGACGGCCACCGCGGCAGGCGCCGGCCGGCCATAGCCGGGTCGTAGAGCAGGAAGGGTGGGCACCCGGACGGTGCCCACCCTTCGCTCGCTCCTGAGGCGCGCCTCACCGCCCGCGTCGCGTCAGTCGCGCGAGTTGCCGAACAGGATGCGGTAGACGATCAGCAGGACCAGCGAGCCGCCGATCGCGGCGGCCCAGGTAGCGCCGTCGTAGAAGTGCTTGCTGACCGGGTGGTCCAGCCAGCGGGACGAGATGTAGCCGCCGATGAACGCGCCCGCTATGCCGATGAGGGTCGTGCCGATGAAGCCGCCCGGGTCGCGGCCCGGCAGCAGGATCTTGGCAATGGCTCCGGCGAGAAGCCCCAGGATGATCCAACCGATGATGCTCATGCCGTGAACCTGCCCTTCCGCGCTGTGTCCGCACGGGCCGGCCCCTGAGAATCCGGTGAGGATCGGCTGTCGGTCGCGCGGGTGTTCGTGCTGTGTCGAGGGAGAGGACGCCTCGAGTCCACCCGCCGGTTGCGCCGATCAGTAGGGTGCGGCGCATGACAGCTTCCGGAACGGCGTTGCGGCGCACCCTGGGCGTGCGGGACGCGGTGGTCGTCGGCCTCGGCGCGATGCTCGGCGCGGGCGTGTTCTCCGCCATGGGCCCGGCCGCCCGTGCCGCAGGGCGGGGGCTGCTCGTGGGGCTGGCCGTCGCGGCCGTCGTGGCGTACTGCAACGCCACGTCCTCCGCGCGTCTGGCCGCCCGCTACCCGGCGTCGGGCGGGACGTACGTGTACGGCAGGGAGCGGCTGGGCGAGTTCTGGGGGTATCTGGCCGGCTGGGCGTTCGTGGTCGGCAAGACGGCCTCCTGCGCGGCCATGGCGCTCACGGTGGGGGCCTACGTGTGGCCGGAGCAGGCGCACGTCGTGGCGGTGGCGGCCGTGGTGGCCCTGACCGCCGTGAACTACGGCGGCATCCAGAAGTCGGCGTGGCTGACGCGGGTGATCGTGGCCGTGGTGCTGGCCGTCCTGGCGGCGGTGGTGGTCGCGTGCCTCGCCTCCGGGCGCATGGACGCCGCGCGGCTCGGCCCCGGGCCGGCGACGGGCATCGGCGGTGTGCTCCAGGCGGCCGGCCTGCTGTTCTTCGCGTTCGCCGGGTACGCGCGGATCGCCACGCTCGGCGAAGAGGTGCGGGATCCGGCGCGCACCATTCCGCGCGCCGTCCCGATCGCTCTCGGCATCACCCTGGTGGTGTACGCGGCGGTCGCGGTGGCCGTGCTCGGCGTGCTCGGCGCCGGCCGGCTGGGGCACGCGACGGCGCCGCTGGCCGACGCGGTGCGCGCGGCCGGGGTGCCGGGACTCGTGCCGGTGGTCCGGGTGGGGGCCGCCGTGGCCGCGCTGGGGTCGCTGCTCGCGCTGATCCTCGGGGTGTCCCGGACGACGCTCGCCATGGCCCGCGACGGTCATCTCCCCCGTGGGCTGGCCGCCGTGCATCCGCGGTTCCAGGTGCCGCACCGGGCCGAACTGGCCGTGGGCGCGGTGGTCGCCGTACTGGCGGCCACGGTGGACGTGCGCGGGGCGATCGGCTTCTCCTCGTTCGGCGTCCTGGCCTATTACGCCGTGGCCAACGCCTCGGCCTGGACGCTGAGCCCGGCCCCGCGGGCGCGGCTGACGCCGGCGGTGGGGCTGCTGGGCTGCGTCACGCTGGCGTTCGCCCTGCCCGCGGTCTCGGTGGCCGTGGGCGCGGGCGTGCTCGCCGTGGGCGTGGTGGCGTACGGCGTACGGCGGTGGTGGGCGGGCCGGGGTCCGCGCGCGGGCCGTCCGGAGCCTCGGCAGGGGGCGTGACCCGGCGGGCGATCCCCGGTGCGCCGCGCGTCGCCTGACGCGTGCTCAGGCCGCCGCCGGGCGCCTCAGCGGGCCGCGAACGGCTGGTCCGTGGGCACGATCTCGCGGCCCAGCGGGAACAGCGACACCGGGATCAGCTTGAAGTTGGCGACGCCGAACGGGATGCCGATGATCGTCAGGCACAGGGCGATGCCGGTCGTGATGTGGGCCAGCGTCAGCCACCAGCCGGCCAGCAGCAGCCACAGGACGTTGCCGACGCAGGAGGGGGCGCCCGCGTCGCGCCGCTCGACCGTGGTGTACCCGAAGGGCCACAGCGCGTAGACGCCGATGCGGAAGGCGGCGATGCCGAAGGGGATGCCGATGATCGTGACGCAGAGCAGTACGCCCGCGAGCAGGTATCCGAGGAACAGCCAGAAGCCGCTCAGGATGAGCCAGATGACGTTGAGGATGATCTTCACTGTGGACGCCCTGCCATCTTCTCGAGCCGGGAGATGCGGTCCGCCATGGGCGGGTGCGTGGAGAACATCCTGGCCAGCCCCTGGCCCGGCCGGAAGGGGTTCGCGATCATCATGTGGCTCGCGGTCTCGATCCGGGGCTCCGGGGGCAGCGGGAGCTGCTGGGTGCCGAGCTCCAGCTTGCGCAGGGCACTGGCCAGGGCCAGCGGGTCGCCGGTGAGCTGGGCGCCCGAGGCGTCCGCCTCGTACTCCCTGGACCGGCTGATGGCCAACTGGATGAGGGAGGCGGCGAGCGGGCCAAGAATCATGATCAGCAGCATGCCGAGCAGGCCGGGGCCCTCGTCGTCGTCGGAGCGGCCGATGGGGATCAGCCAGGCGAAGTTGACCAGGAACATGATCACCGAGGCGAGGGCGCCGGCGACCGACGAGATGAGGATGTCGCGGTTGTAGACATGGCTCAGCTCGTGGCCGATGACACCGCGCAGTTCGCGCTCGTCCAGCAGGCGCAGGATGCCCTCCGTGCAGCACACGGCCGCGTTGCGCGGGTTGCGGCCGGTCGCGAAGGCGTTGGGCGCCTCCGTCGGTGAGATGTACAGGCGGGGCATGGGCTGCCGGGCCTGCGTGGACAGGTCGCGGACCATCCGGTACAGCGCGGGGGCCTCGAACTCGCTGACCGGGCGGGCCCGCATCGCGCGGAGCGCCAGCTTGTCGCTGTTCCAGTAGGCGTACGCGTTCGTGCCGAGCGCGATCAGGACGGCCACGATCAGTCCCGTGCGGCCGAAGAAGCTGCCGATGACGATGATGAGCGCGGACAGTCCCCCGAGGAGTACTGCGGTCCTTAGCCCGTTGTGCCGGCGGTGCACGGTACGCCCTCCAAGTCGTGCTGCAGGGGAACGCTTTGGTCCAGTGGACCCTCCCGCTCTGGTCAACGCCAGGCGGCCGCCTCGAGTTCCCTTGAGCGGGCGGCGGCGCGCGTCGGCCGTACGGGTGACGTGCGATGACGGCCTTGCGCGCGTGGGGCCACGAGTGCCCCGCGCGCGCGTGGCGAGTCCTCAGAACAGGCCGGTGGCGGCGAAGCGCAGGACCAGCTGGGGCGCGCCGGAGAGCGCCACGCCGAGGACGCCGGTGAGGGCGAGGGCGGCGGTGAGGGGGGCCGGGAGCGGGTGCCGGGCGGCGGCGCCCTCGGGGGTGCGGAACAGCAGGGCCGTCCACTGGAGGTAGTAGAAGAGGGCGATCACCACGTTGACGGCCATGACGACGGCGAGCCAGCCCAGGCCGGCGTCGACGGCCGCGGAGAACACGGTGACCTTGGCGAACAGGCCGATGACGCCCGGCGGCAGCCCGGCCAGGCACAGCAGGAAGAAGGCCAGCAGCAGGGCGGCGACCGGGTTGGCGGCGTACAGGCCGCGGTAGTCGCTGAGCCGGTTGAGCGGCTTCGTGCGTCCCACCAGGGCGGCCACCGCGAAGGCGCCGAGGTTCACGGCGGCGTACATGAGGGCGTAGGCGACGGTGGAGCCGATGGCCTTCTGCGGGTCCTTGGAGTAGCCGGCGGCGGCGATCGGCACGAGGAGGTAGCCGGCCTGGCCGACGGAGGACCAGGCGAGCAGGCGTACGGCGCTGTACGCGCGCGTGGCCCGCTGGCGCAGGGCGCCGACGTTGCCGACGGTCATGGTGAGGGCGGCCAGGGCGGCGAGCGCAGGCCCCCAGGCGTCCGCGTACGACGGGAAGGCGACGACGGTGACGAGGATCAGCCCGGAGAAGCCGACGGCCTTGCCGACGACCGACAGGTAGGCGGCGATGGGCAGCGGCGCGCCCACGTAGGTGTCGGGCACCCAGAAGTGGAAGGGGACGGCGGCGGTCTTGAAGGCGAAGCCGACCAGGGTGAGGACGACACCGGTCTGGGCCAGGGTGTGCAGCTGCCCGTCGACGTGCTGGATGCGCTGGGCGACCTGGGTGAGGTAGAGCGTGCCGGTGGAGGCGTAGACGAAGCTGATGCCCATCAGGCTCACCGCGGTGGCGGTGACCGAGGACAGGAAGAACTTCAGGGCCGCCTCGGAGGACCGCTTGTCGCCGTGCCGGATGCCGACGAGCGCGAAGGCCGGCAGGGAGGCGACCTCCAGGGCGACGACGAGGGTGGCCAGGTCGCGGGAGGCGGGCAGCAGCGCGGCGCCGGCCGCGGAGGACAGCAGCAGGAACCAGAACTCCCCCGCCGGGACGCGCCGCCCCTCGTCGCCGAGGTTCGTCACCGACAGCAGGGCCGCGAGCAGGGCGCCGCCGAGGACGAGGAACTGGATGACGAGGGTGAAGTGGTCGGCGGTGTAGCTGCACGCGCGCGCGGGGGCGGGCAGGCAGAAGGTGCTGCGGTCGCCGTCGAGGAGCGGCAGCAGCATCAGCGCGGCCACCGCCAGGCCGGCCACGGAGGTCCAGCCGAGGAGCGGCTTGCGCGCCTCGGGCAGGAAGAGGTCGGCGACGAGGACGGCGAGCGCCACGACCGCGGTGATGACGGGCGGCGCGATCGCGAGCCAGTCGACGGACTGGACCAGCGACTGGACCGGGGGCTGGGCCAGGGCGCTCATCGGGTGCCTCCTGCGAGGAGCTGCTGCACGGCCGGGTCGGTCAGGCCGAGCAGGGCCCGCGGCCACAGTCCGGCGAGGACGGTCAGGGTGACGAGCGGGGTCCAGGCCGCGAACTCGTAGCCGTGCACGTCGGCGAGGGTCGTCGGGGTCTGCGGCGGCACGGCGCCCATGCAGACCCGGCGGACCACGATCAGCATGTAGGCGGCCGTCAGCAGGGTGCCGAACGCGCCGATCGCCATGAAGGTGAGAAACGCGGGGCGGCTGAGGCCGGCGGCGGGGCTGAACGAGCCGAACAGGGCCAGCATCTCGCCCCAGAAGCCGGCGAGGCCCGGCAGGCCGAGCGAGGCGACGGCGCCGAAGGCGAGCAGCCCGCCGAGGCGGGGGGCCTTGGCGTAGAGGGCCGCGCCCGTGTCCTCGGCCAGGGTGTCGAGGTCGGTGGTGCCGGTGCGGTCCTTCAGCGCGCCGACCAGGAAGAACAGCAGGCCGGTGATGAGGCCGTGGGCGATGTTGGCGAACAGGGCGCCGTTGACGCCGGTCGGGGTCATGGTGGCGATGCCGAGCAGGACGAAGCCCATGTGGCCGACGGAGGAGTAGGCGATGAGCCGCTTGAGGTCGCCCTTCGCCCCCTGTTTCGCCAGGGCCAGGCAGGCCAGGGACCCGTAGATGATCCCGACCACGGCGAAGGCGGCGAGGTACGGCGCGAAGGTGCGGAACCCGTCCGGCGCGACCGGCAGCAGGATGCGGACGAAACCGTACGTGCCCATCTTCAGCAGCACGCCGGCCAGCAGCACGGAGCCGACGGTCGGGGCGGCGGTGTGGGCGTCGGGCAGCCAGCTGTGCAGCGGCCACATCGGCGTCTTGACCGCGAGCCCGAGCCCGATCGCCAGTACGGCGATGACCTGCACGGACGTGGTCAGCGACCGGCCGTTGTCAGTGGCGAGTGCCACCATGTCGAACGTGCCCGCCTTGACTCCGATCAGGAGCAGGCCGAGCAGCATGACCACGGAGCCGAGCAGTGTGAACAGGATGAACTTCCACGCGGCCCGGGTACGGCCCTCGCCGCCCCAGCGGGCGATGAGGAAGTACATCGGGATGAGCACCGTCTCGAACGCGAGGAAGAACAGCAGCAGGTCGAGGACGGCGAAGGTCGCGAGGGTGCCGGTCTCGAGCAGGAGCAGCAGCGCGACGAACGCCTTCGGGGACGGGCCCGACGGCGGCTTGAAGTAGGAGTAGAGCGCGCAGAGGAAGGCCAGCAGCGCGGTCAGGACCAGAAGGGGGAGGGAGATGCCGTCGATGCCGAGGTGGATCCGCACGTCGAGTGCGGGGATCCAGCTGATGTCGGTCGTGGCCTGCATCTTCGACGGATGGTCGTGGTCGAAGCCGAGCGCGAGGACGACGGCGGCGATGAGGATCACGGCCGTCACGGTGACCCCGTGCCGCAGCACGGCCTGCTCGGGCGACTTCCCCTTCAGTCCGGGCGGGGCCGGGAGGAGGGCGGTGGCGGCGCCGAGGAGCGGGCCGGCGACGACGAACGCCAGAAGGAACTGCATCACGGACTCGTTGATATCGATCACGCCTGCTCACGCTCCCGTGGCGACGAGGAGGACGGCGACCGCCAGGACGACGGTGCCGGCGAGCAGCGCGCTCACATAGGTCTGCACATTGCCGGTCTGCGCGCGCCGTACGGCGGCCCCGAGCAGCCGGGGCAGGGCGGCCGCGCCGCGTACGTAGGTGTCGACGACCTCGCGGTCGAGGAACCGGACGAGACTCGCGCCGACCTGGACCGGGCGGACGAACAGCGCCGAGTACACGGCGTCGACGTGGAAGCCGGCAGCCGCGTGCCGGTGCAGCGGGCCGAGCAGCAGCCGTCCGGGGTCCGCCGGGTCGGGCGCCTCGGCGATGTCGCCGTAGGCGGGCTCGTGGCTGGCGATGGCCTCGGCCTCGACCAGTCCGGCGTCGCCCTCGGGGTGGGCGGCGACGGCGCCCAGCGGGACGCGGGCGGCGAGCGCGGTGGTGCGCTGCCAGGCGCCGTAGGTGAGCAGTCCGCCGACGACGGCGAGGCCGGTGCCGAGGATGGAGGTGAGGAGGGTGGGGGTCAGGTCGCGGCCGTCGAGCCAGCCGGGCAGCGAGCGGTAGGCGAACCCGCCGAAGGCCAGGGACGGCACGGCGAGGACCCACAGCACCACGGTCATGGTCAGCGGCTGGCGGCCGTGGTCGGGGGCCTCGGCGCCCCGGCCGCGGAAGGCCAGCAGCCACAGCCGGGTGGCGTAGGCGGCGGTGAGCACGGCGGTGACCAGTCCGGCGACGAGCACGAGCCAGCCGGCGGCGCCGGGGGCCTGGGCCGTGTGGCCGGAGGCCACGTGCTCGGCGGCGCCGAGCACGGACTCCTTGGAGAAGAAGCCGCTGAAGGGCGGGATCGCGGCGAGCGCGAGCAGGGCCACGGTCATCGTCCAGTAGGCGTCCGGGACGCGTTCGCGCAGGTGGCCCATGCGGGACATGGCGGCCAGCGAGTTGGTGCCGGCGGCGTGGATGATCACGCCGGCGGCGAGGAACAGCAGCGCCTTGAAGGCGCCGTGCGACAGGAGGTGGAAGACGGCGGCGCCGCGGTCGCCTACGGCGAGGGCGCCGGTCATGTAGCCGAGCTGGCCGATCGTCGAGTACGCCAGGACGCGTTTGATGTCGTCCTGGGCGAGGGCGGCGAGACCGGAGCCGGTCATGGTGACGGCGGCCATGACGGCGAGGACCACCATCGCGGCCCGTGAGGCCTCGAAGAGCGGGAGGAGGCGGGCGACGAAGTAGACGCCGGCGGCCACCATCGTGGCGGCGTGGATGAGCGCGGAGACGGGCGTGGGGCCCGCCATCGCGTCGGGGAGCCAGGTGTGCAGCGGGAACTGCGCCGACTTGCCGGCCACGCCCGCGAGCAGCAGCAGGGCGACGACCGTCGGGTGGCCGATGCCGCCGTTGGCTACGGTGGCGAGGATGCGGGGGATGTTGAACGACCCCGCGTCGGTGCCCAGCGCGAACAGGCCGATGAGGAAGGGCACGTCGCCGAGCTTGGTGACCAGGAAGGCCTTCAGGGAGGCGGCGCGGGCCTCGGGGGTCTCCCAGTAGTGGCCGACCAGGAAGTAGGAGCAGATGCCCATGACTTCCCAGCCGACCAGCAGCACGATCAGGTCGCCGGAGTAGACGACCAGGAGCATCGCGGAGGTGAACAGGGAGACGAGGGCGGCGTAGGACGGGTAGCGCGGGTCGTCGCGCAGGTAGCCGGTCGAGTAGATCTGCACGCAGGCCGCGACGAAGGCGACCAGGACGGCGACCAGCGCGGCGAATCCGTCGATGTCCAGGGCGAGGTCGATCGGGACCGAGCCGGTGGGCGTCAGCTCGGTGTGGGCCTCGACGGCCCGGCCGCCGCCCTGCCGTACGGCGACCAGCGCGGTCAGCACGAGCGCGGCCAGCGTGGGCAGCACGGCGAGCGGGCGGACCAGACCGGGGGCGGTGCGGCCGAGCAGCAGCCCGGCGGCGGCGCCCAGGAACGGCAGGAGGGGGACGAGGACGGCGAGGGTGGTCGTGGTCACGCGGTGGCCTCAGCCTTCTCGGCCGCGGAGGCGTCGGTGCCGGGGCCGTCGGTGTCGTCGCCGTGGCCCTCGGCGGTGTCGCGGAGCCTGTCGATGTCGGAGGTGCCGCGGTTGCGGTACACGGCGAGCACGATCGCCAGTCCGATGCCGATCTCGGCGGCGGCGATGGCGATGGTGAACAGGGTCAGCGCCTGGCCGGAGTGCAGGGTCTCCGCGGCGGCCCGGCTGAGCCAGACGTCGAAGGCGACCAGGTTGAGGTTGACGGCGTTGAGCATCAGCTCGACGGACATCAGGACGAGGATCGCGTTGCGGCGGGCGAGGACGCCGTACAGCCCGGTGCAGAACAGGAGGGCGGAGAGCACGGCGGGATAGGCGAGGTGCATCAGCGGGCGCCTTCCTTCGCGCCGGGGGCGCCGGCCGCGGGGGCGGCGCCGGGAGGCGGGTCCGCCGCCTTGCGGGACAGGACGATCGCGCCGACCAGGGCCGCGAGGAGCAGGACGGACAGCGCCTCGAAGGGCAGGACCCAGTTCTGGAACAGGCTCTGGCCGGTGACGCGGGTGGTGCCGGCCGCCGGGCCGTCCAGGTCGATCCACGTGGTGCGGAACGCGTCGACGACCACCCAGACCAGGGCCGCCGCGGCGGCGACGGCCACGGCGAGGGCGGCCCAGCGGTTGCCGGAGTCGGCGTCCGGTGAGCGGCCGATGGGCGCCCTGGTGAGCATCAGACCGAACAGGAGGAGGACGACGACGGAGCCGACGTAGATGAGGACCTGCACCCAGGCGATGAACTCGGCGGTGAGCAGGAGGTACTCGACGGCCAGGCCGCCGAGCGCGACCACCAGCCACAGGGCGGCGTGCACGAGCTGCCGGGTGGTGACGGTGACGAGCGCGGCTCCGAGGGTGACCAGGCCGACGAGGAGGAAGGCGATCTCCACGCCGGTCGGGGACAGGAAGCCGTGCTGGGCCGCGGCGAGGCTCATGACCGCTCCTCCCCCTGCTCGGCGGCCTGCTGGGCGGCGAGCTTCTCGGCGGTCTTGCGGGCGGCGGCGATCTCCTTCGGCTCCTCCGCGCCCGGGTCGAGGGCGGGCGGGGCCGGGACGGTCCACATCCACTCGCGGAGTTTGTCGCGCTCGTGGGTGAGGTCGCGGATGTCGGTCTCGGCGTACTCGAACTCCGGCGACCAGAACAGGGCGTCGAAGGGGCAGACCTCGATGCAGATACCGCAGTACATGCACAGGGAGAAGTCGATGGCGAACCGGTCGAGGACGTTGCGGCTGCGCTCGCGCCCGCCGGGGGCGGCCGGCGGGACCGTCTCCTTGTGCGAGTCGATGTAGATGCACCAGTCCGGGCACTCGCGGGCGCACAGCATGCAGACCGTGCAGTTCTCCTCGAACAGGCCGATGACACCGCGGGTGCGGGGCGGCAGTTCGGGCAGGGCGTCCGGGTACTGCTCGGTGACGGTCTTCCGCGTCATCGTGCGCAGGGTGACGGCCAGGCCCTTGGCCAGGCCGCTGCCGGGAATCGGAGCCATGGCTACTGGATCACCACCTTGACGACGCCGGTGAGGGCGATCTGGGCGAGGGAGAGGGGGACGAGGAGGGTCCAGGAGAGCTTCTGGAGCTGGTCCTCGCGCAGGCGGGGGTAGGTCACGCGGAGCCAGATGACGACGAAGGCGAGGATCGCGGTCTTCAGGAGGGTCCACAGCCAGCCCAGACCCTCGGCGCCCCACGGGCCGTGCCAGCCGCCGAGGAAGAGGACGGTGGTCAGACCGCACAGGACGACGATGCCGGCGTACTCGGCGAGCAGGAACAGCGCGAACCGCAGACCGGTGTACTCGGTGTACGCCCCGAAGATGATCTCCGAGTCGGCGACGGGCATGTCGAAGGGCGGGCGCTGCAGTTCGGCGAGGCCGGCCACGAAGAACACGATCGCGCCGACGATCTGCCAGGGCAGCCACCACCAGTGGAAGGCGTGCACGATGCCCGGGAGGGACACCGTGCCGGCCGCCATGGCGACGGAGGCCGCGGCGAGCAGCATGGGCAGCTCGTAGGCGAGCAGCTGGGCAGCCGTGCGCAGGCCGCCGAGCAGGGAGAACTTGTTGGCACTGGCCCAGCCCGCCATCAGCGAGCCGAGGACGCCGACGCCCATCACGGCGAGCACGAAGAAGATCCCCGCGTCCAGCACCTGCCCGACGGCCCCCTCGCTCGGCCCGATCGGGATGGCGAGCAGGACGAGCAGGTACGGCAGCAGGGCCACGGCCGGGGCGAGCTGGAAGACGCGGCGGTCGGCGCCGGCCGGGACCACGTCCTCCTTCTGCGCGAACTTCACACCGTCGGCGATGAGCTGGGCCCAGCCGTGGAAGCCGCCCGCGTACATCGGGCCGAGGCGGCCCTGCATGTGGGCCATCACCTTGTGCTCGGTCTGGCCCACGATCAGCGGGAAGGTGAGGAAGACGACGAACACGACCAGGAGTCGCAGGACGACATCCAACGCGTCGTTCACCGCGGGCCTCCTGTGGGGTCGTCGGGGGTGGGGGGTTCTTCGGGACTCCGGGGCTCGTGAGCGTCCTGGGGGCGTCGCCGGGCCGGGTGGGCCTCGGCAGCGTCCTGGGGGTGCCGGGGCGGCTCGGTCTCCCGGGGCTGTTCGGCCCGCGCGGCCCGTTCAGCGTCCGTAGCGCGCTCGGTTTCCGGGGCTCGCTCGGTTTCCGGGGCGCGTTCGGCCTCCTGGCTTGGCTCGTTTTCCAGGGCTCGTTCGGCCTCCGGGGCGCGCTCGGCCTCCTGGCTTGGCGAGGCCTGCGTCTCCTGGGTGTGCTCAGCCCCCGAAGCCCGCTCCGCCTCCGGGGCGGGCGCTGCCTGCGGGCCCTGCTCGGCCTCGGCCTCCGCTGGTTGCCGGGCCGGGGCCGATGGCTGGGTGGTCTCGGGGTGCTCGAAGGCCGGGCGGGCGTGGTGCCACGGGGCGTCCGAGCTGCGCGGGGCCGTGTCCCGGCGGGCCGAGCCGTCGGGTTCCGCCGGTTCGGCCGGGGTCTGGGCTCGCTGCGACGCCGAGCCTCCCGAGGCGGTGCGCGCACGGCGCGGGCGGGCCGGGGCCGGGCCGGGCTCGTGCGCCACCGAGGCCTCCGCGGCCGGTCCCTCCGCGGTCGGCTGCGCGGTGTCGCCCTCGGCCGCGGCCTGCTTGCGGGCCGCCGCGTCGTCGGCCGGCGCGGCCGACTGGCTCACCGAGCCTTCGCTCGCGCTCCTCGTCCGGCGCGGTCGCGCCCCGGCGCCGCCGCCGGCAGTACCTGCGGCACCGCCGCCGACTCCAGCAGCACCGGAAGCACCAGTAACACCGGAAGTCCCAGCAGCCCCAGCACCAGCGGCCCCCTCGGCCTCAGCCGTGGCCCCCGTCTGGCTGGCGGAGCCCTCCGAGGCTGTGCGGGTGCGGCGTACCGGGCGCTCGCCGGCCGCGCGGGCCGGGCGGTCGGCCGTCGCGCGCCCCGCGCCGCGGGCCGGGCGCGCCGGGGCGGGAGGGAGCTGGCCCTTCAGCGGGCCCCACTCGTTCGGGTCGGGGACGCCCGGCGGCAGCATCTGGCGGCGCTTGGGGCCGCCGTGGTCGGACTCCCCGGGCTCCTTGGCGCCCGGCCAGGCCTTGGCCACACGGGCGGCGAGGACGAAGTCCTTGCGCAGGGGGTGACCCTCGAAGGTCTCCGGGAGGAGCAGGTGCTCCAGGCCCGGGTGGCCCTCGAAGTCGACCCCGAACATCTCGTGCGTCTCGCGCTCGTGCCAGGCCGCGCCCGCGTAGACGCCGACGGCGGACGGCAGCGCCGGCGCCTCGTGCGGCACGGTGGTGCGGACCAGGAGGCGGCGGACCGGGTGGAGGGCCACGACGTGCGCCGAGACGCGGAAGCCCGTCCCCGGTTCGTCGACCGCGCTCAGCCAGTCGAAGTAGGTGCAGCGCAGGGTGGTGCGGGCCGTCTCCAGGGCGGTGAGCCAGGAGGACGGCGGCACGTCCACCGTCAGGACCTCGTAGGACTCCTCGGCCGTGGCCTCGGGGCCGAAGAGTTCCCCGGCGGGTGCGGGCAGCCAGCCGGACGTGCTCATCACGCGTCCCCTTCCACGGCGGGCGCCGGGGGCTTCACCAGGTCGCTGTTCAGCGCGGCCGCGGACGGGCGGGCGGTTCCGTACCGGTGCTCGAGCGACTCGCGGGCGATCTTCTCCTGGAGCTTGAGGATGCCCTGGAGCAGCGCCTCGGGACGCGGCGGGCAGCCCGGGACGTACACGTCGACCGGGATGATCTGGTCGACGCCCTTGGTGACGGAGTACGAGTCCCAGTAGGGGCCGCCGCAGTTGGAGCAGGCGCCGAAGGAGATGACGTACTTCGGCTCCGGCATCTGCTCGTACAGACGCTTCACGGCCGGCGCCATCTTGTCCGTCACCGTCCCCGAGACGACCATCAGGTCGGCCTGGCGGGGGCCCGGCGCGAAGGGGATGACACCGAGGCGGATGAAGTCGTGGCGGGCCATCGACGCGGCGATGAACTCGATCGCGCAGCAGGCGAGGCCGAAGTTGAACACCCACAGCGAATAGCGGCGGCCCCAGTTCAGGACCACCTTCATCGGCTCGGGGGCGAGCCGGGCGAGGGCGCCGAGCCGCTTGGGCTCCGGAAGCAGGACGGGCTCCGCCGCGGACGGGTTCTCCGTGACGGACGGGGCGGACGGGGCGGACGGGTTCACGTCCATGCCAGCACCCCCTTCTTGTAGGCGTACAGCAGGCCCACGGCGAGGAAGCCGAGGAAGACGAACATCTCCACCAGGGTGGCCGCGCCGTAGCCGGGCGCGGCGAAGACCGTCGCCCACGGGAACAGGAAGATCGAGTCGACCGCGAAGATCACGTAGAGGAACGCGTAGACGTAGTAGCGGACCTGGGTGTGGGCCCAGCCCTCGCCCACGGGGTCGACGCCGCACTCGTAGGTGAGCAGTTTCTCCGGGGTGGGCACCACCGGGCGCAGCAGCCGGCCGGCGCCGAACGCGACCGCGACGAAGAGCACGCCGATGAGCGCGAGCAGTCCCACGACCGAGTAGGACCGGAAGTAGCCGGCCGCGGCGTCCGCCGCGGCGACCGTCGAGTCCCCCAACGTCTCCCGCACCGTCCGCCTCGCTCCCTGACCTCGTGACCTTGGTGAACCCGGTGCAGTGGACCCCTGTGCTGCGACCTGATTCGAGGATCTGTACGCACCGGAGTCTAGGCCCTGATAAAGACACGGTAAGCAGCCCGTCACGGCGTGAGACGCCGGGGGCGGGGCCGGGGGTGGGGTTTTCCCCAGGGAACGGGGGCGGTGGACCGCATGGCACAAGAGGCGCCGGGCACGGC
Organism: Streptomyces sp. NPDC038135; assembly: GCF_055601245.1. Taxonomy (NCBI): domain Bacteria; kingdom Bacillati; phylum Actinomycetota; class Actinomycetes; order Kitasatosporales; family Streptomycetaceae; genus Streptomyces; species Streptomyces sp. NPDC038135. Next base: position 771,982 of record NZ_JBVJXS010000001.1, read on the forward strand.
AGGCTGGCCCGCATGACCGCTTCCGCCTCCACCGCCGGCCGGACCGAGGGCTCCGACCGTCCTGCGTCCGACCGCCCGCCGGCCGCCCGTTTGGCCCTCGACGGGCGCACCTGGAAGGAGATCGCGCATCTCCTGCTGAACCTGCCGGTGGCGGTGTTCGGCTTCACTTACGTGTTCACGGTGGTGCTCGTCAGCGGGATCCTCACCCTCACGGTGATCGGACTGCCGCTGCTCGCCGTCTGCCTGCTGGGCGCCCGGCAGCTCGGCAAGCTGGAGCGGAGCCGGTCCCGGGCGCTGCTCGGGGTGCGGGTGGACGAGCCGTCACCGCTGCCGCTCGTCCGGGGCGGCGGGATGTTCCAGCGGCTGTGGCTGGCGCTGAAGGACCCGGTGGGCTGGCGGACGCTGCTGTACGACCTCATCCGGCTGCCCTGGGGCGTCCTCACCTTCTGCACCGTGCTGGTGTCGCTGTTCGTGCTGTGGCCGGTGCTGCCGTTCATCGCGCGGGGGCTGACCAATGTGGACCGGGCGATGGTGCGGGGGCTGCTGTCGCCCTCCGACGAGCTGGAGCGGCGGATCGCCGAGCTGGAGTCGGACCGCGGGGTCGTGGTCGACACGGCGGCCGCCGACCTGCGCCGCATCGAGCGGGACCTGCACGACGGGGCGCAGGCCCGGCTGGTCAACCTCGCCATGGGCCTGGGCCTGGCGAAGGAGAAGCTGCTGGAGGATCCCGACTCGGCCGCCGCGATGGTGGACGAGGCGCACGGCGAGGTGAAGCTCGCGCTCCAGGAGCTGCGCGACCTGGCCCGGGGCATCCATCCGGCGGTGCTGACCGACCGCGGCCTGGACGCGGCGCTTTCGTCCGTCGCCTCCCGCTGCACGGTGCCGGTGAAGGTGACGGCGGACCTGCCGTCCCGGCCCGCCGCCGCCATCGAAGGCATCGCCTACTTCACCGTCTCCGAGCTGCTGCAGAACGTCAGCAAGCACAGCCGGGCGCGCTCCGCCTCGGTCGACGTCTGGCGGTCCGAGGACCGGCTGCTCGTCCAGGTCCGCGACGACGGGGCCGGCGGCGCCCGGCTGGAGGGCGGCAGCGGTATGCGGGGCCTGGCGGAGCGGCTGGGCGCGGTGGACGGCCTGTTCCTGGTGGACTCACCCGTCGGCGGCCCGACGGTGGTCACGGCGGAGCTGCCGTGGCGGGACCGCAAGGAATAGCCCGCCTCGCCGGCACCACTGCCCGGCGGGGCGCGCCACCCCGCCGGCGCCCCGCACCCGCACCATCCCGCCGCCGCTCCCCCCGCCGGGTCCCGGTCCGTCCGGGTGGGGTGGGGAAAACCCCCGGTTCGAGACGCCGACGGCCTCCATGGTTCCGGGGGCCGCGGCCCGCCACGCTGGTCACACGGTCGCAGCAGCGCCGCCACGACGAGGAGAACGGACGACACCGATGGCCACGGAGTACGGACAGGGGTACGGGCGGGGACACGGGCACCCCGCCGGATCCGGCTTCCCCGCCCACGACGGGGAGCGGCGCCACCGGCTGCCCGCCGCCCTGCGGGCGCCCGTCGAGGCACGGAGCCTGCGCGAGTTCGGCTATGTGCTGCTGAGCCTGCCGATCGCGATCGTGCTGTTCTGCTGGGCGGTCACCATGGTGTCGCTCGGCGCGGGTCTGCTCGTCACCTTCCTGGGGGTCCCGGTGCTGGCGGCGGCGCTCGCCGGCTGCCGCGGCTTCGGCGTGCTGGAGCGCACGCGCGCGCGTGCCCTGCTGCACCTGGAGGTGGCCGACCCGGAACCGCTGCGGACGGCCAAGCCGGGGGTGTTCGCCTGGATGGGCGCGGTGCTGAGGAGCGGCGCGTCCTGGCGTCATCTGCTGTACGCGCTGCTGCAGTTCCCGTGGGCGGTGTTCTCGTTCGTCGTGGGGGTGAACTTCTGGACGGTCGGCTGGGCGCTGCTGACGTATCCGCTGTGGTTCTGGGTGCTCCCGATGTACGCGGGACAGGGCGGTCTGCAGCTCTACGGCGACGCGCACCACAGCGTCTACCTCGACAACCCGTTCGAGATCACCGTGACGTCGCTGGTGGGTCTGGTGTTCACCCTGGCCACGCCCTGGATCGTGCGCGGGCTCGTGACGGTGGACGGGCTGCTGGTGCGCGGCCTGCTGGGGCCGTCGCGGCTGTCGGCGCGGGTCGTGGAGCTGGAGTCGGACCGCGGGGTCGTGGTCGACACGGCGGCCGCCGACCTGCGCCGCATCGAGCGGGACCTGCACGACGGGGCGCAGGCCCGGCTGGTCGGCCTCGCCATGGATCTGGGGCTGGCGAAGGAGAAGCTGCGGGAGGACCCCCAGGAGGCGGCCCGGATGGTGGCGGACGCGCACGGTGAGGTGAAGACGGCCCTGCAGGAACTGCGGGACCTGGCGCGCGGCATCCACCCCGCGGTGCTGACCGACCGCGGCCTGGACGCGGCCCTGTCCGCCGTCGCCTCGCGCTGCACGGTCCCGGTGCGGGTGGAGGTCGAGCTGCCGTCCCGGCCCGCCGCCGCCATCGAGGGCATCGCCTACTTCACCGTCTCCGAGCTGCTGCAGAACGTCAGCAAGCACAGCGGTGCCCGGTCCGCCTCGGTCGACGTCTGGCGGTCCGAGGACCGGCTGCTCATCCAGGTGCTGGACGACGGGGTCGGCGGCGCCGACGCCGCCGGGGGCTCGGGCCTGGCCGGGCTGGCCGGCCGCCTGGACGCGGTGGACGGGGTCCTGGTCGTGGAGTCGCCGGCGGGCGGCCCCACCCGGGTGATCGCCGAGCTGCCCTGGCGCGGCTGAGACGCGCCGCCCGCGCGGCCCGGGCCCGCTGGGACGGGACGCCGGTGCGCCGGATCACGCGGGTCGCGCGGCCCGGGCGCGACGGGGCGACGGGGCGACGGGGCGACGGGGCGACGAGGCGACGGGGCGACGGGGCGACGAGGAGCGCGTACGCAGGACTGTTTCCCCCGGTCCCGGGCGCGCCGCCCCGAATGCTGGAATGCTTGACCTTCGTACGAGATGCGCGGGACGCCGTCGGAGGGTCGGGCTGTGGGGGGCCGGGAGATCGTGGAGAACAGGGTGCGAGTGGTCATCGCCGAGGACTCGGTGCTGCTCAGAGAGGGCCTGACCCGGTTGCTGACCGACCGCGGGCACGACGTCGTGGCCGGCGTCGGGGACGCGGAGGCGCTGCTCAAGACCATCGCCGACCTGGACGCCCAAGGTGAGCTGCCCGACGTGGTGGTGGCCGACGTGCGGATGCCGCCGACCCACACCGACGAGGGGGTGCGGGCGGCCGTGCGGCTGCGCAGGACGCACCCGGGGCTCGGCGTGCTGGTGCTGTCGCAGTACGTGGAGGAGCGGTACGCCACCGAACTGCTCGCCGGGTCCAGCCGGGGCGTGGGCTATCTGCTCAAGGACCGGGTCGCCGAGGTGCGGGAGTTCGTGGACGCGGTGGTGCGGGTCGCCGGGGGCGGTACCGCGCTGGACCCCGAGGTGGTCGCGCAGCTGCTCGGGCGCAGCCGCAAGCAGGACGTGCTGGCGGGGCTCACCCCGCGCGAGCGCGAGGTGCTGGGGCTGATGGCGGAGGGCAGGACGAACTCGGCGGTGGCCCGGCAGCTCGTGGTCAGCGACGGCGCCGTGGAGAAGCACGTCAGCAACATCTTCCTGAAGCTCGGCCTGTCCCCGAGCGACGGCGACCACCGGCGTGTTCTGGCCGTTCTGACCTATCTGAACTCGTGATGGACCGACACTCGTCAGCAGGGTGTCAGTCCGTACGGCTTCTGTGGGGACGGGTACCCGGGTGGCGGAAGGCGGAGGAAGGAACCTGAAAGGCGCACAGGCACGGCGAGCCGGTGGACCGTAGCTTGGGCGGCGCGAGGAACCATGAGAATCCAGTGCGACGGGCCGTCCCGGAGCGCCGTCCATCATGCGGATGGCCGCCGGAGGGCGACCCCGAGCGACGTAGGGTTGATTCTGGGACGGTCCGTGGGACGACCATCCCCGGACAGCCGCCTCGAAGGAGGTCCAGTTCAGTGACCAGCCAGGTCAGCAGCCCAGCGGAGCAGGCCGACGCGGCCGTCGTGGGAGAGCAGCGCAAACCGGGCGGAGCGAAGGACGTGCGGCGCCTGGACCGGGTGATCATCCGGTTCGCGGGGGACTCGGGTGACGGCATGCAGCTCACCGGCGACCGCTTCACCTCGGAGACCGCGTCCTTCGGCAACGACCTCTCCACCCTCCCCAACTTCCCCGCCGAGATCCGCGCCCCCGCGGGCACCCTGCCCGGTGTCTCCTCCTTCCAGCTCCACTTCGCCGACCACGACATCCTCACCCCGGGCGACGCGCCGAACGTGCTGGTCGCGATGAACCCGGCGGCCCTGAAGGCCAACATCGGCGATTTGCCGCGCGGCGCCGAGATCATCGTCAACACGGACGAGTTCACCAAGCGCGCCCTGCAGAAGGTCGGCTACGCCGCCTCCCCGCTGGAGGACGGCTCGCTCGACGGCTACCACCTGCACCCCGTGCCGCTGACGACCCTCACGGTCGAGGCGCTCAAGGAGTTCGACCTCTCCCGCAAGGAGGCCGAGCGCAGCAAGAACATGTTCGCCCTGGGCCTGCTGTCCTGGATGTACCACCGGCCGACCGAGGGCACCGAGAAGTTCCTGAACAGCAAGTTCGCCAAGAAGCCGGACATCGCGGCCGCGAACATCGCCGCCTTCCGGGCGGGCTGGAACTTCGGCGAGACGACCGAGGACTTCGCGGTCTCCTACGAGGTCGCGCCGGCCGCCAAGGCCTTCCCGGTCGGCACCTACCGCAACATCTCCGGGAACCTGGCCCTGGCGTACGGCCTGGTCGCCGCCTCCCAGCAGGCGGATCTGCCGCTGTTCCTGGGCTCGTACCCGATCACCCCGGCCTCGGACATCCTGCACGAGCTGAGCAGGCACAAGAACTTCGGTGTCCGGACGTTCCAGGCGGAGGACGAGATCGCGGGCATCGGCGCGGCGCTGGGGGCGGCCTTCGGCGGCTCGCTGGCGGTGACGACCACGTCCGGTCCCGGTGTCGCCCTGAAGAGCGAGACGATCGGTCTCGCGGTGTCGCTGGAACTGCCGCTGCTGGTGATCGACATCCAGCGCGGCGGCCCGTCGACGGGCCTGCCGACCAAGACCGAGCAGGCGGACCTGCTGCAGGCGATGTACGGCCGCAACGGCGAGGCCCCGGTTCCGGTGGTCGCCCCGAAGACCCCCGCGGACTGCTTCGACGCGGCTCTGGAGGCGGCCCGGATCGCGCTCACCTACCGCACCCCGGTCATCCTGCTCTCCGACGGCTACCTCGCCAACGGCTCCGAGCCCTGGCGCATCCCGGACCTGGACGAGCTGCCCGACCTGCGGGTCCGGTTCGCCACCGGCCCGAACCACACCTTGGACGACGGCACCGAGGTGTTCTGGCCGTACAAGCGCGACCCGCAGACCCTCGCCCGGCCGTGGGCGATCCCGGGCACGCCGGGTCTCGAGCACCGCATCGGCGGCATCGAGAAGCAGGACGGCACGGGCAACATCTCCTACGACCCGGCCAACCACGACTTCATGGTGCGCACCCGCCAGGCCAAGATCGACGGCATCGACGTCCCGGACATCGAGGCCGACGACCCGGACGGCGCGCGCACCCTGGTCCTCGGCTGGGGTTCCACCTACGGGCCCATCACGGCCGCGGTGCGCAGACTGCGCGCCGCGGGCGAGGCCGTCGCGCAGGTCCACCTGCGCCACCTCAACCCCTTCCCGCGCAACCTGGGCGAGGTGCTCGAACGGTACGACAAGGTGGTGATCCCCGAGATGAACCTCGGTCAGCTCGCCACGCTGATCCGGGCGAGGTATCTGGTCGACGCCCGTTCGTACAACCAGGTCAACGGCATGCCGTTCAAGGCGGAACAGCTCGCCGCCGCGCTGAAGGAGGCCATCGATGACTGACGCCACCAACGGGCTGCTGCAGCTGGTGCCCAAGGCCGAGGCGAAGCAGTCGATGAAGGACTTCAAGTCCGACCAGGAGGTGCGCTGGTGCCCGGGCTGCGGTGACTACGCGATCCTGGCCGCGGTCCAGGGCTTCATGCCCGAGCTGGGGCTGGCCAGGGAGAACATCGTCTTCGTCTCCGGCATCGGATGCTCCTCCCGCTTCCCGTACTACATGAACACCTACGGGATGCACTCCATCCACGGCCGCGCCCCCGCGATCGCCACCGGCCTCGCCGCCTCCCGCCGGGACCTGAGCGTGTGGGTGGTCACCGGTGACGGCGACGCCCTCTCCATCGGCGGCAACCACCTCATCCACGCCCTGCGCCGCAACGTCAACCTGAAGATCCTGCTGTTCAACAACCGGATCTACGGCCTGACCAAGGGGCAGTACAGCCCGACCTCGGAGATCGGCAAGATCACCAAGTCGACGCCGATGGGCTCGCTGGACGCGCCGTTCAACCCGGTCTCCCTGGCGATCGGCGCGGAGGCGTCCTTCGTCGCCCGGACCATCGACTCCGACCGCAAGCACCTCACCGAGGTGCTGCGCGCGGCCGCCGACCACCCGGGCACGGCGCTGATCGAGATCTACCAGAACTGCAACATCTTCAACGACGGCGCCTTCGACGCCCTGAAGGACCGGCAGCGGGCCGAGGAGGCGCTGATCCGCCTCGAGCACGGGCAGCCGATCCGCTTCGGGGCCGACGGGGCGCGCGGGGTCGTGCGCGACCGGGAGACCGGCGATCTGAAGGTGGTGACGGTGACCTCGGAGAACGAGGCGGACGTCCTGGTGCACGACGCGCACTCCGCGTCCCCCACCACCGCCTTCGCCCTGTCCCGGCTCGCCGACCCGGACACCCTGCACCACACCCCGATCGGCGTGTTCCGCTCGGTCGAGCGGCCGGTCTACGACACCGAGATGGCCGACCAGCTCGACTCGGCGATCGAGCAGCACGGCAAGGGCGACCTGGCCGCCCTGCTGGCCGGCGGGGACACCTGGACCGTCGTCGGCTGACGGCGGAAAGACCCCTACGAGGCCCGGGACCTGGCTTCCCGGGCCTCGTCGTATGCCAGCCGGGCCCGCTCCACCTCGTCCATGTGCTCGTGCGTCCACCCGGCGAGGGACCGCACCTGCCGCGCCGCCGCCTGTCCGAGGTCGGTGAGCGAGTAGTCCACGCGGGGCGGGATCACCGGTTTGGCGTCCCGGTGCACCAGGCCGTCGCGCTCCAGGGTCTGCAGGGTCTGGGTCAGCATCTTCTCGCTGACCCCCGGGCCGCTGTACTTGCCGACGGCCCGGCGCAGCTCGCTGAAGCGGTACGGCCGCTCCAGCAGCTCGATCAGCACGAGGACGCCCCAGCGGCTGGTGAGGTGCTCCAGCACGAGGCGGTACGGGCACTGGGCCTCCGCTGCCGCTGCGCTCGCCTTGTCACTTACTGCCATGCCAGTACCTTACTTCAAAGTGGGTACTTTCGCTGAGTTAGCGCCACCCCTAGGGTTAGCGACAGAGACACGGAGTCACCGACGGAAGCACCCACAGGGAGAGCGCACATCATGAGCATCGTCGTCACCGGAGCCACCGGACACCTCGGCCGCCACGTCGTGGAGCAGCTGCTGGACAAGGTCCCCGCCGCGGAGATCACCGCCGTCGTGCGCGACGAGGCGAAGGCCGCCGGCCTCGCCGCCCGCGGAGTCCGGCTCGCCGTGGCCGACTACAACGCACCCGAGACCTTCGACGGCCTGTTCCGGGCCGGCGACAAGGTCCTGCTGATCTCCGGCAACGAGTTCGACAAGGGCCGGGCCGGGCAGCACCAGGTCGTCATCGACGCCGCCAAGGCCGCCGGCGTCGCGCTGCTGGCGTACACCAGCGCCCCGGGCACCCTCACGGCCGCGCTCGCCGACGACCACCGCGCCACCGAGGCGGCACTGCTCGCCTCCGGCCTGCCCTACAGCCTGCTGCGCAACGGCTGGTACCACGAGAACTACACCGAGAACCTGGCCCCGGTGCTGGAGCACGGCGCCGTCGTCCAGGCCGCCGGCGACGGCCGGGTCTCCTCGGCCTCCCGCGCCGACTACGCGGCCGCCGCGGTCGCGGTGCTGACCGGCGAGGGCCACGAGAACTCGACGTACGAGCTGGGCGGCGACGAGGCGTGGAGCTTCGCCGAGTACGCGGCCGAGCTGAGCCGGCAGACCGGCCGGGAGATCGCCTACACCCCGGTCCCGGTCGAGACGCTGGAGTCCATCCTGACCGGCGCCGGGCTGCCCGGGCCGCTGGCCGCGGTGCTGGCCGGCGTGGACGCGTCGATCGAGAAGGGCGAACTGGTCGTCTCCACCGGCGACCTCTCCCGCCTGGCGGGCCGCCCGGCCACCCCGCTGGCCGACGCCGTCGCCGCCGCGCTCAAGGGCTGAGCCGGCCGCACAGAGCCCCGCGCGAACCGACGGCCCGCCTGTCATGACCGTATGGCGATACGGACATGACAGACGGGCCCGGTCGGCGCTACCTTCTTCCTCGCACACATGGCTGAGGCGAGAAGGAGGGGCCCATGGCCGGGACGTCCAGAGGCGAGCACCGGACAGGCCTGGTGAACGGCTTCGCCGCGTACGGGATGTGGGGCCTGGTCCCGCTGTTCTGGCCGCTGCTGAAGCCCGCCGGAGCCATGGAGATCCTGGCCCACCGCATGGCGTGGTCCCTCGTCTTCGTCGGTGCCGCCCTGCTCTTCGTACGGCGCTGGGCCTGGGCCGGCGAACTGCTGCGCCAGCCGCGGCGGCTGGCGCTCGTGGTGGTGGCGGCGGCCGTCATCACCGTCAACTGGGGCGTCTACATATGGGCCGTGAACTCCGGCCATGTGGTCGAGGCGTCCCTCGGCTACTTCATCAACCCGCTGGTGACCATCGCGATGGGCGTGCTGCTCCTCAAGGAGCGGCTGCGGCGCGCGCAGTGGGCCGCGGTCGGGGTCGGCTTCGCCGCCGTCGTCGTGCTGACCGTCGGCTACGGCCGCCCGCCGTGGATCTCCCTCTGCCTGGCGTTCTCGTTCGCCACCTACGGGCTGGTGAAGAAGAAGGTCGGCCTCGGCGGCGTCGAGTCGCTGGCCGCCGAGACCACGGTCCAGTTCGTGCCCGCGGTCGGCTACCTGATCTGGCTCGGCGCGCACGGCGGGTCCACCTTCGCCGGTGAGGGCGCCGGACACTCCCTGCTGCTCGCCTCGACCGGTGTCGTGACCGCGCTGCCGCTGGTCTGCTTCGGCGCGGCGGCGATCCGGGTGCCGCTGTCCACGCTGGGACTGCTGCAGTACCTGGCCCCGGTCTTCCAGTTCCTGCTCGGCATCCTCTACTTCCACGAGGCGATGCCGCCGGAGCGCTGGGCCGGATTCGCGCTGGTGTGGCTGGCGCTGGGCCTGCTCACCTGGGACGCCCTGCACGCCGTGCGGAAGCCCCGGGTGGTCGCCGTGTCGCCGCTCGTCGAGGCAGCCGAGTCCCCTCAGGCAGCCGAGCCCGCTCAGGCAGCCGGGCCCGCTCAGGCAGCCGAGCCCGCTCAGGCGGACGTCCGCCGCGTCGGCTGACGCCGATCGCCGGTGCGGGGCGCCGCGGGCCGCTATAAGTGGTGAGCATGTCCACAGACACGCCCGCATCCCCATCCGCACCGCCCCCGCTGCACTGGAAGCTCGTCATCGACGCGGCGGACCCGCACGCGCAGGCCGACTTCTGGGCCGCCGCGCTGCACTACGAGGCCGAGGACAACAGCGCGCTCGTCGAACGGCTGCTGTCCTACGGCGCGCTGACCGGCGAGGCCACCGTCGAGTACCACGGCCGGCCCGCCTTCCGGGACCTGATCGCCGTACGGCACCCCGAGGACCCCTACGACCCGGACACCGGCATCGGGCAGGGCCGGCGGCTGCTCTTCCAGCGCGTCCCGGAGGCGAAGACGGTCAAGAACCGCCTGCACATCGACGTCCATCCCGGTGACGGGCGCCGCGCGGAGGAGGTGGCCCGGCTGGAGACCCTGGGCGCGCGCGTGCTGCGCGAGGTGAAGGATCCCGCAGGCGAGTGGACGCTGATGGCCGACCCGGAGGACAACGAGTTCTGCGTCGCGTAGCCGGCGCCGGCCCCGCGGCGCCGGCCGGCTACGCGCGCGCCGCCCCGGCCGCGCGGGCGGTCAGGCGGACCATGCGCGAGCGCGCCGACTCCAGCGGCTCCGGGTCGCCGGCCGCGGGTCCGGGCTCCGTGGTGAGGTCCGTCCACAGGCCGAGGAGGTCGCGGCCCAGCCGCAGCCCCTCCTCGGGGTCGCGCACCGCGCGCCAGGCGGTGGCCGCGCTGCGCACGTTGCCGTAGGCGGCCTCCGCGTCGCACGCCTGCCGGCGCAGCCGGGCGAGGTCCAGGGAGAGGTGGAAGGAGCGCACCGGGTCGCCCGCCAGGTAGGCGATGTAAGCGGTCAGTTCGCCCAGGTGCAGCACCTCGGGGTGGCGGGGGCCCAGTACCGCGGAGGCCTCGGCGACCGTGCGGTCGGCGAGCTGCGCCGCCGCCTCGATACGGCCGTCCCGGACGGCCTCGTTGATCCGCGCCATCGGCTCGGTGAGCAGTTCGGCGCCCTCCGCGGTCTCCGTCACGGGGGTGTCCCCGAGCACCTCTTCCGCCACGGCGTCGAAGCCGCGGGCGGGCGTGGGGGTCGCGGACGCGGCCAGGGCGGGCTCGGGGTCGTGCAGGGGCGCGTCGGGGGCGGGCGCGGGGGCCACGGAGGTCACCCGGACGGGGGATTCCTGAGGACGCCATGCGAGCACCGGGGCGACCGGCTCGGGGCTCGGCGCGGGTGCGGAGGCGACGGGCTCGGGGCTCTGTGCGGGCGCCGGGGGCATGATCCGGGGTCCGTACGCGGGTACGGGACCCTGCGTCCGGACGCCGTCGGCGGTCCTCGCACCGGGCACGGCGTCCATGACCGGCGGCGGCCCGAACCGCCCCGCCGGCGCCGGACCGGCGACCACCGCGACGGGGCCCGCCACCGCCGCACCGGACGCCACCGCACCCGGTCCGTCGGACCCCGCACCCGGTCCGTCGGACCCCGCCCCCGGTCCGTCGGACCCCGCCCCCGGTCCGTCGGACCCCGCCCCCGGGTCGACCCGTACCGGGTCTCCCGCCACCCTGCTGGAGCCGTCCGCCGAGACCTCCAGGGGGACCACGCAGCCGGCGCGGTCGTCGTGGATCGTGGCGCGTATCGGGGCGCCGAGGCTGATGGCGAGGCGCTGGAGGTGGTTCAGCACGGCCTGCTGGATCTCCTCGCCCGGCCCCGCCACGACCGCCGTCCCGCCCACCGAGGCACTGCCCGTGCCCGACACCCGGACGGCCACCGCCGCCGGGTGTGCCACGGGCTGCTGTGCCCGCTTCTTCTCGAAGCTGAGTCGAGACATCGGTTTCCTCACTCCCCCGGCGCCGATCCGGTCCGTACGCGTCCTGCCGACCAGTGTGTCCGGTCGGCCCGGCCGCCCGCGTCACCACGACGTCACAGCCTCGCACCAGCCGCAGCCCGGAGGCCGGAGACCGGTGTCGCGGCAAGGCTCTTGAAAGAGAGTGCTTGCGTGTGCATAAAATGCACACGCCTTTATTCGCGGTCCGACATCAACCACTACGGGGGACCCATGAGTCGCCGCTTCCTCTTCGTCCTGGGCAGTGCCCGGCCCGACGGCAACACCGAGCTGCTGGCCCGCGCGGCCGCCGAACAGCTCCCCGCCGACGTCGAGCAGCACTGGATCCGCCTCATCGACCACCCGCTGCCCGACTTCACGGACCTGCGGCACGACACCGACCACGTACGGCCGCCCGCCGACAGCCCGGCCGGTCTGCTGCTGGACGCCACGCTCGCGGCCACGGACCTGGTGATCGCCTCACCGCTGTACTGGTACTCGGTCTCCGGCCAGACCAAGCGGTACCTGGACCACTGGTCGGGCTGGCTGCGCACTCCGGGCATCGACTTCAAGGCGACGATGGCCGGACGCACCCTGTGGGGCGTCTCGGCCCGGGCGGACCGGGAGCCGTCGGTCGCCGACCCGCTCGTCGGCACGCTCCGCAACTCGGCCGCCTACCTGGGGATGCGCTTCGGCGGTGTGCTGCTCGGCAGCGGCAGCGCGCCCGGGGACATGGCGGGGGACGCCGACGCGCTCACGCGCGCGAAGTCGTTCTTCGCGCGGGAGGCGCCGCTCGCCCGCTTCCCGTACCAGGAGGCCTGAGCCGGCCTAGACGCTGATGTCCTTCGTCGTGAACCGCGCCCAGGCCGCCGAGCCGAACACGGCCGCGTACAGCGCCTGGAGCCCGAGGTTCCGCACCAGGTCGTCCCAGTACACGGGGTCGCGCATCAGGTCGGCGAAGGACAGCCAGTAGTGGGAGAAGAAGTACGGCCGCAGCGCGTGCAACTGGGGTATCTGGTCGAGGATCTGCACGGTGATGAGCAGGCCCACGGTGGTCGCCATCGCCGCGATGCCGCTGTTGGTCAGGGTGGACACGAACAGTCCGAGCGCCGCGACGCCGACCAGTGAGGCGGCGACGACCAGCGCGATCAGCAGCGCCCGGCCGAGGCCCTCGGTGAAGGTGATGCTCGTGCCGGAGATGGTCGTGAGGTCGCCGAGCGGGAACAGCAGCCCGCCGACGGCCAGCGCGGACACGGCCACGACCAGGGTGGCGAGCAGGCAGAAGGCCATGACGGTCGCGTACTTGACGAGCAGCAGGCGGGTGCGGCCGGCCGGGGCGACCAGCAGATAGCGCAGGGTGCCGGCGCCGGCCTCACCGGCGATCGAGTCGCCCGCGACCACGCCGACCGCCATCGGTAGGAAGAAGGGCAGGGTCGCGGCCAGCGCCGTGAACACCAGGAACAGGCCGTTGTTGGTGATCTGGGCCATGAACGCCGGCCCGCCGCTGCCGCCGTCCGCCCCCGGGCCGCCCCGCGTCTCGATCCGCACCGCGATCCCGACCAGCACCGGCACCGCCGCCAGCACCGCGAGCAGCGCGAGCGTGCGCCAGCGGCGCAGGGTGGTGACCAGTTCGCTGCGCAGCAGTCCGAACGTCCACAGCGGGCCCGGCCGGCGCCCGGCCGGCGCCCCGACCGCCTCAGCCCGCGACATCGAAGCCCTCCCCGGTCAGTGCCACGAACGCGTCCTCCAGGGAGGCCCGTTCGAGGGTGAAGCCCCGCACCCGGACGCCCGCGGCGACCAGGGCCGCGTTCAGCTCCGCGAGGTCCCGCTCGGGCGGCTCCCCGGTCACCCGGTCACCGTCGGCGACGACGTCCGCGACGCCCTGCTCCTTCAGCACCCGGGCCGCCTCGGCCGGGTCCGGGGTGCTCACCGCCAGCCGGCCGCGCGCCCCGGCGGCCAGGTCGGCGACGGCGCCCTGGGTGATCAGCCGGCCCCGCGCCATCACCGCCGCGTGCGTGCACACCTGCTCGATCTCGTCGAGGAGGTGGGAGGACAGGAACACGGTCGTGCCGTCGGACGCCAGTTCCTTCACCAGGGCGCGGATCTCCCGCATGCCCTGCGGGTCGAGCCCGTTGGTGGGCTCGTCCAGCACGAGCAGTCCGCGCGGCTGGAGCAGGGCGGAGGCCAGGCCCAGGCGCTGCTTCATGCCGAGCGAGTACGCCCTCGCCTTCTTGCCCGCCGCGGCCGTCAGGCCCACCCGGTCCAGGGCGGCCGCGACGCGGGCGCGCCGGGTGCGCGGATCGGCGGTCGGGTCGGCGGCGTCGTAGCGAAGCAGGTTGTCCCGGCCGGAGAGGAAGCCGTACAGGGCCGGGCCCTCGATCAGGGCGCCGACCCGGGGCAGGACGGCGCGGGCGGACCGGGGCATGGGCCGGCCCAGGACGCGGGCCGTACCCGAGGTCGGCTCGATCAGGCCCATCAGCATGCGGATGGTGGTGGTCTTGCCGGAGCCGTTCGGGCCGAGGAAGCCGAAGACGCTGCCCGCCGGGACGGTCAGGTCGAGACCGTCGACGGCGAGCTGTCCGCCGCGGTAGCGCTTGGTGAGGCCGCGCGTGGCGATGACGTGCTCCGGCGCGTCCTCCCGGTCACGCCCCGCGGCGGACGGTTCGTCCATCGGCTCCCCCTCGGTCTCCCTGTCCGCTGCCCGCACGTGCCCCGGGAAGGATCACTTCCCCGTGTTCGCCGCCTTCACCAGGGCGTCCTTGGTCACCGCACCGGCGTACACCTTGCCGTCGTCGGTGATCAGGGCGTTGACCAGGCGGGTGGAGAACACCGTGCCCTTGCCGAACTCGCCGGAGACCTGGTCGCCGAGCGAGCCGAGGAAGCCGCCGAGCGCACCGCCCTGGTCGCCGGACGGCGCGCCGCCCTTGCCGCCGGTGTCGAAGGTGGCGACCGACGTCCAGCCCTTGCCGAGCACGGTGGCGCCGTTCAGGCCCTTGGCGAGGTGCTCGCCGCCCTGGGGGGCGTGCTCCGGCGCCCGGCCCTTGCCGCTTTCCTTCCCCTCGGTGACCTTCGCGCCCTTGGGCGGGGTGAAGTCGAAGGTGGAGGCGGCCGGCTTGCCGAAGGAGACCTGGGTGAAGCCCGCGTCGAGCACGGCGGCGCCGCCGCTCCTCGGGGTGAGCGTGAACTTCAGCGGCATGCCGGTCTTCGCGTCCACGGCGATGCTGACGGCGCCGACCGTGGTGCCGGACTGCCTGGGCTTGATCAGCAGCTTGTAGGCGTCGCGTCCGGCGACCTGCGCGGTGCCGTCGACGGTCACGGACGTGGTGTCGTCGACCGCCTTCAGGGCCTCGTCGGCGAAGTTCTTCGGCGTGGCCGGCGGCTGCTCGGCCCGGTGCCGCCCACCGGACTCGGCGGCGGCCGAGTGGTAGACCTCGTTGCTCTTGCTGTCGTAGCCCCAGACGTCCTTGCCGTCGTGGACGACGCTGTACTCGGAGCCGCTCTCCAGCAGCGACAGCTTCTGCCGGTCCGGCCCGTCGGCGGCCACGCGCAGCGTGTGGGTGCCGGAGACCAGCTCGGTCAGCTTGGACTGCGGGTCCGCGGAGGAGCCGTCGCCGCCGCCCGCCGCCCCGGACATCAGGCCGCTCTCCAGACCGCCGAGGTCAGGCAGGCCGAGGTCGGTGCTGACCTTCACCGTGCCGGAGAGCTGCTGCACGTCCGACTTGGCGATCTTGTCGATGAGCTGCTGTGCGGTGATCTTCGGCAGGTCGGGGTCACCGGAGTCGGCGAGCGCCGGGACCAGCCCGATCGTGGCCGCCGCGACCCCCACCACCGCGACCGGGACCACGTACCGGGCGGCCTTGCGGCGTCCGGTGGGCAGGTCCTCGTCGCGCTCGGCGCCCGTTGCGTCGTCGGATTCGTACGGTGCCATCTGTGCCTTACCTCCGTCGTCGGCGGCGGCTGCCCCACACTGGTCCACCTGAGCCGCCATTCTCACCCGAATCGGTGAGGAGTGGTGATTTCCGTGGTTTCCATATGACCAAATCGGCCGTGAGGAAGCGTCAGACCATGGCACCAACTCCGTGTACGCCTGGGGTATGACACCGGAGGGCGGCGCCTCCCCCGACCCGTAGGGGTCACGCGGGAGATACCGCCCTCGGCCGGCGTCAGGGGCCTCAGCCGGCCCGGTGCACCACCGCGTCGCACAGTTCGAGCAGCGCCGCCTTGGAGTCGCACTCCGGCAGCGGGGCCAGCGCGGCGCGCGCCTCCTCGGCGTAGCGCACGGTGTCGCGGCGCGCCTGCTCCAGCGCGGGGTGCGCGCGCAGCGCGGTCAGCGCCTCCTCGAGCCGGGCGTCGTCCCCGAGGTCGGAGTCGAGCAGCTCGCACAGCGCGACGTCCTCGGGCAGGCCCAGCCGGGCGGCGCGCTCGCGCAACCGGAGCACGGGCAGCGTCGGGATGCCCTCGCGCAGGTCGGTCCCCGGGGTCTTGCCGGACTCGTGCGAGTCGGAGGCGATGTCCAGGACGTCGTCGGCGAGCTGGAAGGCGACCCCGAGCCGCTCGCCGTACTGGGTGAGCACGTCGACGACCGTCTCGTCGGCGCCGGACATCATCGCGCCGAACCGGCAGGAGACCGCCACCAGGGAGCCGGTCTTGCCGCCCAGCACGTCCAGGTAGTGGTCGACCGGGTCGCGGCCGTCCGAGGGGCCCGCGGTCTCCAGGATCTGCCCGGTGACCAGCCGCTCGAACGCGAGGGCCTGGACCCGGACCGCCTCGGGTCCGAGGTCGGCGAGGATCTGGGAGGCGCGGGCGAAGAGGAAGTCACCGGTCAGGACGGCGACGGAGTTGCCCCAGCGCGTGTTGGCGCTGTCCACCCCGCGCCGCACGGACGCCTCGTCCATGACGTCGTCGTGGTACAGCGTGGCCAGGTGGGTCAGCTCCACGACCACGGCCGACGGCACCACACCGGGGGCGTACGGGTCCCCGAACTGCGCCGCGAGCATCACGAGGAGCGGCCGGAACCGCTTCCCGCCGGCCCGGACGAGGTGCTGCGCGGCCTCCGTGATGAACGGGACCTCGCTCTTGGTGGCCTCGAGCAAGCCTTCCTCGACAGCCGTCAATCCGGCCTGGACATCGGCTTCCAGAGCCTGGTCCCGCACGCTCAGCCCGAACGGCCCGACGACGGTCACGAGGGGTCTCCTGTCTGCTGGTGTCTGCTGGCGATTACGCGGTTTGTCGATAGGTCGCTGCCCTCACTCAAGTCAGCGTATCCGGTCCTGTTTCGATCACCGAGGGCGGCCACCGGTCCGGCACGGACGGCATCGGACCATGATCGGCGCAGTGCCGACCACCCGATAATACGGACATTAGGCGCATTAATACGCCTTTCGTGACGCGCAGGAAATCGGCCACAAGGCATCCCGCGGAGCGTTCCCCACTCGCCTGCCCTCGAGCCCAAATCCCCCATGTCTGATTTGGAATACTTTGCTATTTCGTGAATTGGGTCACGCGCCCCGGCCGGCCCGCCACGCCCGGCCACCACCCGTTTTTCCGCGCCACATCAGCGAGTTGAGCATTGGCAGTCGCAAAGGATCAAGTACCCAAAACGGAACAGAACAAGGTCAACTTGGTCTTTACGTGAATCCGACACTTGTTCCGGACATGTGCTCTCGCATACGTTCCCGGCCAGTCGAGCGGAACGCCGAATCCTGCCGCCGCCCGGCACCACCCATCGACGAACTCATTCGTACGGCAGGAGCGGGGGACCCAGGTAAGTTCGCCGGACCGGACGACACGTGTCGTCACCGGAACGGCAAGGGGTGAAGCCGTGCCGCCTCGGGCGGCACGGCCGGGCACCTCCCCGCCCGAACCCGACAGCTCACCTCGCAGGCGACGGAGAGGAACTTGGCCATGCCTGCAGCCGCTCAGCCCCGCCGCGTCCGCACGAACCGCCTCGCCCGCAAGCTCGCGGTCCTCGGCACCGGCGCCGCCGTGCTCGCCCTTCCGGTCGTCGGCGCCACCAGCGCCTTCGCGGCCGACTCCGCCGGCTCGGCCGGCACCACCCTCGCCGGGTACCCGAACAACCTCGACGGCTGGATCCGCGAGTCCCTCGCGATCATGGCGGAGAAGCACATCCCGGGCACCTACAACGGCATCCACCGCAACATCATGCGCGAGTCCTCGGGCAACCCGCGCGCCATCAACCTGTGGGACTCCAACGCGGCCAAGGGCATCCCGTCCAAGGGCCTGCTCCAGGTGATCGACCCGACCTTCAACACCTACCACGTGGCCGGAACGGCGTTCGACCCCTACGACCCGGTCGCGAACATCACCGCCGCCTGCAACTACGCGGCCGCCCGCTACGGGTCGATCGACAACGTCAACGGCGCCTACTGACCGGCACCGCGGCGCGGCGCCACCTGACCGGCGCCCGCCGCGGGCCGCTGCCCGCGTCCCGGTCAGCCGGCCGGGAACAGTCCTTCGAGGACGACGGCGACGCCGTCGTCCTCGTTCGACGCCGTGACCTCGTCCGCGACCGCCTTGAGTTCGGGGTGGGCGTTCGCCATGGCGACCCCGCGGCCCGCCCAGGCGAACATGGGGATGTCGTTGGGCATGTCGCCGAAGGCCAGGGCCCGTTCGGCGGGGATCCCGAGACGGCCGGCGGCCAGCGCGAGCCCGGTCGCCTTGGTGACGCCGCACGGCTGGAGCTCCACCGTGCCCGGCCCGGACATGGTGACCGTGGCCAGCGACCCCACCGCCGCCCGCGCGGTCGCCGCCAACTCGTCGTCCGACAGCGTGTGATGGCGCAGCAGCACCTTGCTGATGGGCTCGCGCCACAGGTCGTCGCGCCGGTCGACCCGCACCGCGGGCAGGGTCGGGTGGGGCATCAGGTAACCCGGTTCGATCAGCGTGAGGCCGTCCACGCCGTCCTGGTCGACGGCCGCGAAGACCTGCCCCACCTCGGCCTCGATCTTGCCGAGCGCGGTCTCGGCCAGTTCCCGGTCCAGCCGCACCGACCACAGCAGGCGTTCGGTGCCGGCGTCGTAGACCTGCGCCCCCTGCCCGCACACCGCGAGCCCCGTGCAGCCGAGCGCGGCCAGGAGCGGCCGCACCCGGGGGGCCGGCCGGCCCGTCACCACCAGGTGCCGGGCACCGGCCCGCGCCACCCGCTCCAGCGCGGCGAGCGACCGTTCGGAGACGGTGTCGTCACCGCGCAGCAGCGTGCCGTCCAGGTCGGTGGCGATCAGGGCGTATGCGGGAGGTGCGGCCATGATCAGAGAATACGGACCGCACGGCCCGCCGACTCACCAGGTTCCCGCGGGACTTGGGGCCCGCGGGAGGCGTTTCCCGGGTCGGCCGTGGGCCGCAGCCAGGTGCTTCACCGGGCCGGACCGATACCGGCCGTGCCGGGCGGACACCCCCTGTGGCACTGCCCAAGACACCTGTCCCGGCCGTAACGTGTGGCGCGATCACATGGAACGCATCGCCATGCATGGCCCGGATGAGAGTGAGGCAGCACCCCATGCCCCCCTTCGACGTCCCCGAGGGCGACCCCTTCGGCCCGCACAACCTTCCCTACGGTGTGTTCTCACCCTCCGGCAGCACGGAGCGCAGGGTCGGCGTCCGGCTCGGTGACCACGTCCTCGACGCGGGCGCCGCGGCCGCCGCCCTCGGTTCGCCGTACGTGTCCCTGCTCGCGCAGGCCACCCTCAACCCGCTGCTGGCGGCCGGCCGCACAGCGTGGTCGGACGTGCGGCGCGCGCTGACGGCGTGGGTGACGGTTCCCTCGCACCGGTCGACGATCGAGCCGCTGTTCCACCCCCTGTCGTCGGTGACGCTCCACCTGCCCTTCGAGGTCGCGGACTACGTCGACTTCTACGCCTCGGAGAACCACGCCCGGAACGTCGGCCAGATCTTCCGCCCGGACGCGGAGGACTCCCTGACCCCCAACTGGAAGCACCTGCCGATCGGTTACCACGGCCGCTCCGGCACGGTGGTCGTCTCCGGCACGGACGTCGTCCGGCCGTCCGGACAGCGCAAGGGCCCCGGCGACCCGGCACCGGTCTTCGGGCCCTCGGTACGGCTGGACATCGAGGCCGAGGTCGGCTTCGTGGTCGGCGTGCCCTCCGAGCTGGGCACGCCCGTCGCGCTCGGCGACTTCCAGGAGCACGTCTTCGGTCTGTGCCTGCTCAACGACTGGTCGGCGCGGGACATCCAGGCCTGGGAGTACGTCCCGCTCGGCCCCTTCCTCGGCAAGTCCTTCGCCACCTCGGTGTCGGCGTGGATCACTCCGCTGGAGGCGCTGGAGCACGCCCGCGTGACGCCTCCCGAGCGCACCCACCCCCTGCTGCCCTACCTGGACGACACCGCTCCCGGCGTCGAGCCCGGCGGCTACGACCTGCGGATCTCCGTCGCGATCAACGGTCACACGGTGTCCGAGCCGCCGTTCTCCACCATGTACTGGACCGCCGCCCAGCAGCTCGCCCACATGACGGTGAACGGCGCCTCGCTGCGCACCGGCGACCTGTACGGCTCGGGCACGGTGAGCGGCCAGGCGGAGAGCCAGCGCGGCTCGCTGCTCGAGCTGACCTGGAACGGCCGCGACCCCCTCGAACTCCCGGACGGCAAGCGCGCCTTCCTGGAGGACGGGGACGTGGTGACCCTGTCTGCCTGGGCGCCGGGACCGGACGGCGGCCGGGTCGGACTGGGGGAGGTCGGCGGGCGGATCGTGTCGGGCTGAGGCGCCGCCCGGCGGGTGACGGCGGGACCGGCTGTCCGGAAAGGCGGGGCGAGGTCCCCCTGACGGGCGCGATCCCCGCCGGACACCTGACTCGGGCCCCGTGTCCCCGTCATACTGGCGGGGACACGGCATCACCCGACGCGCCTCCGGCACGTCCCCGGCACCACCCGACACCCGCATCTCTCCGACCACGAACCGGAGCCCCGGCATGACGGTCTGCCTGCTCCTGCTGAGCGTCGTCGCCCTGACGGCCGCCGTACCGGCACCGCGCGCGCTGACCCGGGCCGACTGGACCGAACGGGAACCCGTGGTCGCCCTGTGGGTGTGGCAGTGCCTGGTCGCCACCGTCCTGCTGTGCTGCCTGACCGCGCTGGTCCTGGGCGCGGCGGCCGTCTTCCACACCGTCCGCGACCATGTGTTCGCCCCGGCGCCGCCCGCCGTCACGGCCGCGTACGACCTGTCCGCGGCACCGGTGTGGGCCGCGGCCCTCACCCTGCTGCTGGCCTGCGGGGCCGCCTGGACGACGGCGATGCTCGCCCGGGAACTCGCCGAGGTCCGCAGGCGCCGCGGCCAGGCCCGGGCGCACCTGCGGGAACGCGCGCCCGATCTGCCCGCGGGGCTGCCGGCGGCACGCGGGCCGATGCTGGTGCTGGAGGACGAGTACCCGGACGCCTGGTGGATGCCCGGGCACCCGCCGCAGCTCGTCGTCACCACCGGGGCGCTGCGCCGTCTCACCGGCCGGCAGCTCGACGCGGTCCTGACCCATGAGCGCGGCCACGCCCGCGCCCACCACGACTGGCTGCTCCACCTGTCCACCGCGCTGGCCACGGGCTTCCCGGGCGTCCCGCTCTTCGCCCACTTCTGCGACCAGACGCACCGCCTGGTCGAGCTGGCCGCCGACGACACCGCCTCCCGCCGCTGCGGCCACCTCACCACCGCCCTCGCCCTGATCGAGCTGAACCAGCACCGCGGCGTCCTGTCCTGCGCCTCCAGCCACCGGCTGCTCGGCGAGCGCGTGGACCGCCTGCTGGAGCCGCCGCCGCGGCTGCTGCGCCGGCACCGGGCGCTGACCACCACGGTGGCCGCGCTGGTGCCGCTGCTGCCCCTGCTGATCACCTTCGCCCCGGGGCTGACGGCGCTGTCCTGACGGCGCTGTCCCGACGGTCCCGGCGGCCGCTCTCTCACATCCAGTCGTCGGGTTCCGGCTCCTGCGCGTGCTCGGCCCAGTCGTCCTCCTCCGGAGGCTCAGCGGCGGCGGACCGGGCGCCGCCCGTCGCCGGGGCACCGCCCGCCGGAGCGCCGCCCTGGCCGGACCCGGCCAGGGAGTTCAGCACCTCCAGCACGCCCTCGCCGTAGGTCGCCAGCTTCTTCTCGCCGACGCCGCCCACCGTGCCCAGCTCCCGCACCGAGCCGGGCCGGCTGGTGACGATCTCCCGCAGGGTGGCGTCGTGGAAGATGACGTACGCCGGGACGCCCTGCTCCCGGGCCTGCTCGGCGCGCCAGGCCCGCAGGGCCTCGAAGGCGGGGACGAGTTCGTCCGGCAGCTCGGCCGCGGCGGCCTTGGCCTTGCGCTCGCCCCGGGAGGAACCCGCGCGCGAGGCGGCCGGCCTCTTCGGCTCCTTGCGCAGCGGCACGTCCCGCTCGCGGCGCAGCACGGACCCGCTCGCCTCGGTGAGCACGAGCGTGCCGTACTCCCCTTCCACCGCGAGCAGTCCCTGGGCGAGGAGCTGCCGGATGACGCCCCGCCATTCGCCGTCGCCGAGGTCCTCGCCGATGCCGAAGACGGAGAGCTGGTCGTGGTCGAACTGGATGACCTTGCCGGTTCTCTTGCCGAGCAGGATGTCCACGATCTGCACGGCGCCGAACTTCTGCCCGCGCTCCCGCTGCAGCCGCACCACCGTGGAGAGCACCTTCTGCGCGGCCACCGTGCCGTCCCAGGTCTCCGGCGGGGTGAGGCAGGTGTCGCAGTTCCCGCATCCCGCTTCGGCGGGCTCCTGCCCGAAGTAGGCCAGGAGCTGGCCGCGCCGGCACTGGGCGGTCTCGCACAGGGCGAGCATCGCGTCGAGGTGGGCGGCGGCCCGGCGGCGGAACGCCTCGTCGCCCTCGCCGGACTGGATCAGCTTGCGCTGCTGGATGACGTCGTTGAGGCCGTAGGCCATCCAGGCGGTGGAGGGCAGTCCGTCACGGCCCGCGCGCCCCGTCTCCTGGTAGTAGCCCTCGACGGACTTGGGCAGGTCGAGGTGGGCGACGAAGCGCACGTCCGGCTTGTCGATGCCCATGCCGAAGGCGATGGTGGCGACCACGACCAGGCCCTCCTCACGCAGGAACCGGGACTGGTGGGCCGCGCGCGTGCCCGCGTCCAGGCCCGCGTGGTACGGGACCGCCTCGATGCCGTTGGCGCTCAGGAACTCGGCGGTGCGCTCGACCGAGTTGCGGGAGAGGCAGTAGACGATGCCGGCGTCGCCGGGGTGCTCCTCCCGCAGGAAGGCGAGGAGCTGCTTCCTGGGGTCGGCCTTGGACACGATCCGGTACTGGATGTTGGGCCGGTCGAAGCTGGCCACGAAGTGGCGGGCCTCCGGCATGCCCAGCCGCTGGGTGATCTCCTGGTGCGTGGCGTGGGTGGCCGTGGCGGTGAGGGCGATCCGCGGGACGTCCGGCCAGCGCTCGCCGAGCAGGGACAGGGACAGGTAGTCGGGGCGGAAGTCGTGGCCCCACTGCGAGACGCAGTGCGCCTCGTCGATCGCGAAGACCGAGATCTTGCCGCGGGAGAGCAGGTCGAGCGTGGCCGCCACGCGCAGCCGCTCCGGGGCCAGGTACAGCAGGTCCAGCTCGCCCGCGAGGAACTCGGCCTCGACCACGCGCCGCTCGTCGAAGTCCTGGGTGGAGTTGATGAAGCCCGCGCGCACGCCGAGCGCGCGCAGGGCGTCCACCTGGTCCTGCATCAGCGCGATCAGTGGCGACACGACCACGCCCGTACCCGGTCTGACCAGGGACGGGATCTGGTAGCACAGCGACTTGCCGCCGCCGGTCGGCATGAGCACGACGGCGTCGCCGCCCGCGACCACATGCTCGATGACCGCTTCCTGCTCGCCCCGGAAGGCCTCGTACCCGAAGACCCGGTGCAGTGTGGCCAGCGCCTCGCTGTCGGCCGTGCCCGGCCCCTCGGTCATGTGTGGCATCTCCCTGATCCCGCCCGTCGCGCCCATCGCCTGGTCCGTGTCCTGTCCCCCGTGCGCGGTCCTTCGACCACTGCGTCCACGATAGGCGGCCGCACCGACAGCCCCGGAGTTTTCCACAGGCGGCCTCGCCGTCCGGCTGTGCCGCCGCACACACCGGGGCCCGGCCCTCCTTGGGAGGACCGGGCCCCGGACGACGGCCGCGGGCCGGGTCAGCGCACGAACACGCTCGCCTGGTTCGCCAGGTCCAGGAAGTACTGGGGCGCCACACCGAGCACCAGCGTGACCGCCACGCCCACCCCGATCGCCGTCATGGTCAGCGGCGACGGAACGGCCACGGTCGGTCCCTCGGGCCTGGGCTCGCTGAAGAACATCAGCACGATCACCCGGATGTAGAAGAACGCGGCGATCGCCGAGGAGATCACACCGATCACGACCAGCGGGGCCGCGCCGCCGTCCGCCGCCGCCTTGAACACGGCGAACTTACCGGCGAAACCAGAGGTCAGCGGGATGCCCGCGAAGGCCAGCAGGAACACCGCGAACACGGCGGCCACCAGCGGGGAGCGGCGGCCGAGCCCGGCCCACTTGGACAGGTGGGTGGCCTCGCCCCCGGCGTCGCGCACCAGGGTCACCACCGCGAAGGCGCCGATCGTCACGAACGAGTACCCGGCCAGGTAGAACAGCACGGACGACACGCCGTCCTTCGAGGTCGCGATGACACCGGCGAGGATGAATCCGGCGTGCGCGATGGACGAGTACGCCAGCAGCCGCTTGATGTCGGTCTGCGTGATCGCGACGATCGCGCCGCCCAGCATGGTGATGACGGCCACCGCCCACATGACCGGCCGCCAGTCCCAGCGCAGGCCCGGCAGGACGACGTACAGCAGGCGCAGCAGCGCGCCGAACGCCGCGACCTTCGTCGCCGCTGCCATGAACCCGGTCACCGGGGTGGGTGCGCCCTGGTAGACGTCGGGCGTCCACATGTGGAACGGGACGGCGCCCACCTTGAACAGCAGACCCATCACGATCATGGCGCTGCCGATCAGCAGCAGCGCGTCGTTGCCCATGGTGCCGGCCAGCGCCGGGTCGACGTCGGTGACCGTGCCGTCGACGACCTGGGTGATGCGCCCGTAGGACACCGAGCCCGCGTAGCCGTACAGCAGGGCGATGCCGAACAGGGTGAACGCGGAGGCGAACGCGCCGAGCAGGAAGTACTTGACCGCGGCCTCCTGCGACATCAGCCGCTTGCGGCGGGCCAGCGCGCACAGCAGGTACAGC
Organism: Streptomyces sp. NPDC038135; assembly: GCF_055601245.1. Taxonomy (NCBI): domain Bacteria; kingdom Bacillati; phylum Actinomycetota; class Actinomycetes; order Kitasatosporales; family Streptomycetaceae; genus Streptomyces; species Streptomyces sp. NPDC038135. The sequence continues at coordinate 796,563 of NZ_JBVJXS010000001.1, forward strand.
GGCAGGGAGAAGACCTCCAGGGCCACGAACAGCGTCAGCAGGTCGTTGGCCGAGGGGAAGACCAGCATGCCCGCGATCGCGAAGAGCAGCAGCGGGAAGACCTCGGTGGTGGTGAACCCGGCCCGGACCGCGGCCTTCTCGCTGTCGCTGCCGGGCACGGACGCGGCCTGCGCGGCGAAGGAGTCCACCCGGTTGCCGTGCGCCTCCGGGTCCAGGCGCCGCTCGGCGAAGGTGAACAGGCCGACCAGGCCGGCCAGCAGGATCGTGCCCTGCAGGAACAGGGCCGGTCCGTCGACCGCGATCGCCCCCATCGCCGCGATGTGCGCCTTCGTGGTGCCGTACCCGTTCGACGCGAGCGCGACGACCGCGGCGAACGCGGCGCACAGCGCCACGACGGACACGAACACCTGCGCGTAGTAACGGGACCTGCGCGGGACGAACGCCTCGACGAGCACCCCGACCAGGGCCGCACCGACCACGATCAGGGTCGGCGAGAGCTGGGCGTATTCGATCTTCGGCGTGTCGATCTTCGAGATCGGGTCGGCCGCGGTTGTCCACAGGCTGTGGACGGCTGTTGCGCTCACTTGGCCGCCTCCACCTCGGGCTTGGGGTCGGTCTTGTGTACGTCCGACATGGTCTGTTTGACCGCCGGGTTGACGATGTCCGTGACGGGCTTCGGGTAGACGCCGAGGAAGATCAGCAGCACGATCAGCGGGGCGACGACCAGCAGTTCACGTGCGCGCAGGTCGGGCATGGCCGACACCGCGGGCTTCACCGGGCCCGTCATCGTCCGCTGGTACAGGACGAGGGTGTAGAGCGCGGCGAGGACGATGCCGAAGGTGGCGATGACGCCGATCACCGGATAGCGCGTGAATGTGCCGACCAGGACCAGGAACTCGCTCACGAACGGCGCGAGGCCGGGCAGCGAGAGGGTGGCGAGACCGCCGATCAGGAAGGTGCCGGCGAGCACCGGGGCGACCTTCTGCACACCCCCGTAGTCCGCGATGAGCCGGGAGCCGCGCCGGGAGATCAGGAACCCGGCGACCAGCATCAGCGCGGCCGTGGAGATGCCGTGGTTGACCATGTAGAGCGTGGCCCCGGACTGGCCCTGGCTGGTCATCGCGAAGATGCCCATCACGATGAAGCCGAAGTGCGAGATCGACGCGTAGGCCACCAGGCGCTTGATGTCCCGCTGGCCGACGGCGAGCAGCGCGCCGTAGACGATGCTGATGAGCGCCAGTACGAGGATGACGGGCGTCGCCCACTTGCTGGCCTCCGGGAAGAGCTGGAGGCAGAAGCGGAGCATCGCGAAGGTGCCCACCTTGTCGACGACCGCGGTGATGAGCACGGCGACGGGGGCGGTGGACTCCTGCATGGCGTTGGGCAGCCAGGTGTGCAGCGGCCACAGCGGCGCCTTCACCGCGAAGGCGAAGAAGAAGCCGAGGAACAGCCAGCGTTCGGTGCTGGTCGCCATGTGCAGCGAGCCGTTGGCCCGGGCCTGCACGATCTCCTGGAGGCTGAAGTTCCCGGCGACCACGTAGAGGCCGATCACCGCGGCCAGCATGATCAGACCGCCGACCAGGTTGTAGAGCAGGAACTTCACGGCCGCGTACGAACGCTGGGTGGAGGCCGCCTCCTCACCGTGCTCGTGGGCACGGTCCCCGAAGCCGCCGATGAGGAAGTACATCGGGATGAGCATGGCTTCGAAGAAGATGTAGAAGAGGAAGACGTCGGTGGCCTCGAAGGAGATGACCACCATCGCCTCGACGGCGAGGATCAGCGCGAAGAAGCCCTGGGTGGGCCGCCAGCGGCGGCTGCCGGTCTCCAGCGGATCGGCGTCGTGCCAGCCGGCCAGGATGATGAACGGGATCAGCAGGGCGGTCAGGGCGAGCAGCGCCACCGCGATGCCGTCCACGCCCAGCTCGTACCTGACCCCGAAGTCCGCGATCCAGGCGTGGGACTCGGTGAGCTGGTAGCGGTCGCCGCCGGGGTCGAAGCGGACCAGGACGGTGATCGCCAGGGCGAGTGTGGCGAGCGAGACGACCAGCGCCAGCCATTTCGCGGCGGTGCGCTTCGCGGCCGGCACGGCGGCCGTGGCGACCGCCCCGAGGGCCGGGAGCGCCGCCGTCGCTGTCAGCAGGGGAAAGGACATCGGTATCAGACCGCCCTCATCAGCAGGGTCGCGGCGACCAGGAGTGCCGCGCCGCCGAACATCGAGACCGCGTAGGAGCGGGCGAAGCCGTTCTGGACCCGGCGCAGCCGTGCGGACAGGCCGCCGAAGCCGGCCGCCGTGCCGTTGACGACGCCGTCGACCAGGGTGTGGTCGACGTACACCAGGGAGCGCGTGAGGTGTTCGCCGCCGCGCACCAGGACGACGTGGTTGAAGTCGTCCTGCAGCAGGTCGCGCCGGGCGGCCCGGGTGAGCAGCGAGCCGCGCGGGGCGACCGCCGGGACGGGCTTGCGGCCGTACTGCGCCCAGGCGATGCCGACGCCGACGACCAGGCAGACCAGGGTCGCACCGGTGACCGTCGCGGCACTGACCGGCGAGTGGCCCTCGCTGTGGCCGGTGACCGGCTCCAGCCAGTTGAGGAAGCGGTCGCCGAGGTGGAAGAAGAAGCCGGCGAAGACCGAGCCGAAGGCCAGCACGACCATGGGGATCGTCATGATCTTCGGGGACTCGTGCGGGTGCGGCTCGGCGTGCTCGCCGTGGTGCTCGGCCGCGGGCTCCGCGCTGGGCGCCTCGGGGGACCGGGTGGGCTGGTGCCGCCACCGCTCCTCGCCGAAGAACGTCATCAGCATCACGCGCGTCATGTAGAAGGCGGTGATCGCCGCGCCGAGCAGGGCCACGCCGCCGAGGATCCAGCCCTGGGTGCCGCCCTTGGCGAAGGCCGCCTCGATGATCGCGTCCTTGGAGTAGAAGCCGGACAGGAACGGGAAGCCGATGATCGCCAGGTAGCCGAGGCCGAAGGTGACGAAGGTGACCGGCATGTACTTGCGCAGGCCGCCGTACTTGCGCATGTCGACCTCGTCGTTCATGCCGTGCATGACCGAACCGGCGCCCAGGAACAGCCCGGCCTTGAAGAAGCCGTGGGTGACCAGGTGCATGATCGCGAAGACGTAGCCGATGGGGCCGAGGCCCGCCGCCAGCACCATGTAGCCGATCTGCGACATGGTCGAGCCGGCCAGCGCCTTCTTGATGTCGTCCTTGGCGCAACCGACGATCGCACCGAAGAGGAGCGTGACGGCGCCGACCACGGTGACGGCGAGCTGGGCGTCGGGCGCCGCGTTGAAGATGGCGCCGGACCGGACGATCAGGTAGACGCCCGCCGTCACCATCGTCGCGGCGTGGATCAGGGCCGAGACCGGGGTCGGGCCCTCCATCGCGTCCCCGAGCCAGGACTGCAGCGGGACCTGGGCCGACTTGCCGCACGCGGCGAGCAGCAGCATCAGGCCGATCGCGGTGAGCCTGCCCTCGGAGGTGTCGCCGGTGTGGCTGAGGACCGGGCCGAAGGCGAAGCTGCCGAAGGTGGTGAACATCAGCATGATCGCGATCGACAGGCCCATGTCGCCGACCCGGTTGACCAGGAAGGCCTTCTTCGCGGCCGTCGCGGCGCTGGGCTTGTGCTGCCAGAAGCCGATGAGCAGGTACGAGGCGAGGCCGACGCCCTCCCAGCCGACATACAGCAGCAGGTAGTTGTCGGCGAGGACCAGCAGCAGCATCGCCGCGAGGAACAGGTTCAGGTAGCCGAAGAAGCGGCGGCGCCGCTCGTCGTGCTCCATGTACCCGACCGAGTAGAGGTGGATCAGCGAGCCGACGCCCGTGATCAGCAGCACGAACGTCATCGACAGCTGGTCCAGGCGGAAGGTGACGTCCGCCTGGAAGTCGCCGACCGAGATCCACGTCCACAGGTGCTGGGTCAGGGTGCGGTTCTCGGCCCCCTTGCCGAGCAGGCCGGCGAAGAGGACCAGGCCGAGCACGAAGGAGGTGGCCGACAGGAGCGTGCCGATCCAGTGGCCCACGGCGTCCAGCCGCCGGCCGCCGACCAGGAGCACGGCCGCTCCGAGCAGGGGCGCCGCGATGAGCAGCGCGATCAGGTTGTCCACGATTCTTCCGACCCCTTACAGCTTCATCAGGCTGGCGTCGTCGACCGAGGCCGAGTGGCGGGTACGGAACAGCGACACGATGATCGCGAGGCCCACCACGACCTCCGCGGCGGCGACGACCATCGTGAAGAAGGCGATGATCTGGCCGTCGAGGTTGCCGTGCATCCGGGAGAAGACGACGAACGCGAGGTTGCAGGCGTTGAGCATCAGCTCGACGCACATGAACACGACGATCGCGTTGCGCCGGATCAGCACCCCGGTCGCGCCGATGGTGAACAGCAGCGCCGCGAGGTAGAGGTAGTTGACGGGGTTCACTTCGACGCCTCCTCGGGCCGCTTGAACGTCGCCGGCTCGATCCCGGTGCGCTCCAGTCGCTCCGCGGCGCGCTGCTCCAGGGCGCGCAGGTCGTTGAGCGCCTCCGCCGACACGTCCCGGATCTGGCCGCGTTCGCGCAGCGTCTTGCTGACGGTCAGCTCGGAGGGCGTGCCGTCGGGCAGCAGACCCGCGATGTCCACGGCGTTGTGCCGGGCGTAGACACCCGGGGCGGGCAGCGGCGGGACGTGCCGGCCTTCCCGGACGCGCTGCTCGGCCAGCTCGCGCTGGGTCCTGGCGCGCTCGGTGCGCTCCCGGTGGGTGAGCACCATCGCGCCGACGGCGGCCGTGATCAGCAGTGCGCCGGTGATCTCGAAGGCGAAGACGTACTTGGTGAAGATGAGGGCCGCGAGGCCCTCCACGTTGCCGTTCGCGTTCGCCCGGCCGGTGCCGTTGAACACCGTCAGGGAGGCGTTGCCGATGCCGGCGAACAGCAGGATCCCGAAGCCGACGCCGCACAGAAGGGCCAGCCAGCGCTGGCCCTTGATGGTCTCCTTCAGCGAGTCCGCGGCCGTCACGCCGACGAGCATCACCACGAACAGGAACAGCATCATGATCGCGCCGGTGTAGACGACGATCTGCACGATGCCCAGGAAGTAGGCGCCGTTGGCGAGGTAGAACACCGCCAGGATGATCATGGTCCCGGCGAGGCAGAGGGCGCTGTGCACGGCCTTCCTCATGAGCACGGTGCACAGGGCGCCGATCACCGCGAACGTGCCGAGGACCCAGAACTGGAAGGCCTCACCGGTGGAGGTGGTGTAGGCGGCAAGCTGCAGCGCGCTCATCGGCCGATCACCTTCTCCGACGCCGGTTCGGTCTCGCCGAAGGTGCTGTCGCCCTCCTGCACCACCTCGCCCTTGGAGACGGCGGGCTGCCGCACCGTGCCCGGCGCGGCCTCTGTCACCAGGCCGCGGTAGTAGTCCTGTTCGTCCGTCCCCGGGAAGATCGCGTGCGGCGTGTCGACCATGCCGTCCTCGAGCCCGGCGAGGAGCTGCTCCTTGGTGTAGATGAGGTTGGCGCGGCTGGAGTCGGCCAGTTCGAACTCGTTGGTCATCGTCAGCGCGCGCGTGGGGCACGCCTCGATGCACAGCCCGCACAGGATGCAGCGGGCGTAGTTGATCTGGTAGACGCGGCCGTACCGCTCACCCGGCGAGTAGCGCTCCTCGTCGGTGTTGTCGGCGCCCTCCACGTAGATGGCGTCGGCGGGACAGGCCCAGGCGCACAGCTCGCAGCCGACGCACTTCTCCAGGCCGTCCGGATGGCGGTTGAGCTGGTGCCGTCCGTGGAACCGCGGAGCCGTGGTCTTCTGCTGCTCGGGGTACTGCTCGGTGAGCCGCTTCTTGAACATGGCCTTGAAGGTCACGCCGAAGCCGGCCACGGGGTTCTGGAAGCCGGGCTTGATCTGCCCGGACTCCGTCGGCTCCTCAGCCATCGGACGCCTCCTTTCCATCCGAAGATCCGTCACTGACAGTGTCCGGTCCGCCACTGACAATCAGCTCCCGCTCGCGGCGCGGGCGGCGCCTCGGCGTCGGCGGCAGTTCCTGACCGGGCAGTGGCGGCACGGGGAATCCGCCCGCCATCGGGTCGAATCCGGGCTGCGGGCCGGCGGCCTGCTCGTCCGGCCTCGCCTTCTCGCGGAACATGTCCGCGACGAAGGAGAGCAGCAGCAGGGCGAGGACGCCGCCGCCGACGTAGAGGGCGATGTCGGCGAAGTCGTAGTTCTCGTTGCGCAGCGCCCGCACGGTCGCGACGAGCATCAGCCAGGTCACCGAGACCGGGATGAGGACCTTCCAGCCGAGCTTCATGAGCTGGTCGTAGCGGACCCGGGGGAGGGTGCCGCGCAGCCAGATGAAGAAGAACAGCAGCAGCTGGACCTTGACGACGAACCAGAGCAGCGGCCACCAGCCGTGGTTCGCGCCCTCCCAGAAGCCGCTGATCGGCCAGGGGGCGCGCCAGCCGCCGAGGAACAGGGTGGTCGAGACGGCCGACACCGTCACCATGTTCACGTACTCGGCGAGCATGAACATCGCGAACTTGATGGACGAGTACTCGGTGTTGAAGCCGCCGACCAGGTCGCCCTCCGACTCCGGCATGTCGAAGGGGGCGCGGTTCGTCTCGCCGACCATCGTGACGATGTAGAGGATGAAGGAGACCGGCAGCAGCAGGATGTACCAGCGGTCGTGCTGCTGCTCGACGATGGTCGACGTCGACATCGATCCCGAGTAGAGGAACACGGAGGCGAACGCGGCGCCCATGGCGATCTCGTAGGAGATCATCTGGGCGCAGGAGCGCAGGCCGCCGAGCAGCGGGTAGGTGGAGCCGGAGCTCCAGCCCGCCAGGACGATGCCGTAGATGCCGACCGAGGCGACCGCGAGGATGTAGAGCATCGCGATCGGCAGGTCGGTGAGCTGCATCGCGGTCCGCGTGCCGAAGATCGAGATCTCGTCGTCGGCGGGGCCGAAGGGGATCACCGCGATCGCCATGAAGGCCGGGATGGCCGCGACGATCGGTGCGAGGACGTACACCACCTTGTCCGCGCGCTTGACGATGACGTCTTCCTTGAGCATCAGCTTGATGCCGTCGGCGAGCGACTGGAGCATGCCCCAGGGGCCGTGCCGGTTCGGGCCGATGCGGAGCTGCATCCAGGCGACGACCTTGCGCTCCCAGACGATGGAGAACAGCACGGTCACCATCAGGAACGCGAAGCAGAAGACGGCCTTGACGACGACCAGCCACCAGGGGTCCCGGCCGAACATCGAGAGGTCTTCAGCCGCGAGGTACGGGCTCATGCCTCCACCTCCTTGGGGGCCTGTTCGGCGCGTGCCGCCGGGCCGATACGGACGAGGGAGCCGGGCTGCGCACCGGTGTCGGAGGCGACGCCCGCACCGGCGGAGTTCAGCGGCAGCCACACCACCCGGTCGGGCATCTCGGTGATGCGGAGCGGGAGTTCGACGGTGCCCGCGGTGCCGGTGACGGCCAGCAGGCCGCCGTCCTCGACCCCGGCCTCGGCCGCCGTCGCCGCCGACAGGCGCGCGCGTGCGGCGTGCCGGGTTCCGGCGAGCGCCTCGTCGCCCTCCTGCAGGACGCCCTGGTCGAGCAGCAGCCGGTGCCCGGCGAGCACGGCCTCGCCGACGGCCGGCCGGGGCAGGACGCCCCCGGTCTCCAGGGGATCGGTGGCCCGCGGGCCGTCCCAGGGGCCGAGCCGGTCGATCTCCGCACGGGTGGTGCGCAGGTCCGGCAGGCCCAGGTGGACGTCCATGGCGTCGGCGAGCATCTGCAGCACCCGCCCGTCGGTGGGGGCGAGACGGCGGGTCATCTGGTCGGGCTTGAGCGCGGCCTCGAAGAAGCGCACCCTGCCCTCCCAGTTCAGGAAGGTGCCCGCCTTCTCGGCGACCGCCGCGACCGGCAGGACCACGTCGGCGAGGCCGGTGACCTCGCTGGGCCGCAGTTCCAGCGACACCAGGAAGCCGACGTTGCCGAGCGCCTCACGCGCGCGTGCCGGGTCGGGCAGGTCGGCGACCTCCACGCCGGCGACGACGAGCGCGGCCAGTTCGCCGGTGGCGGCCGCCTCGATGATCTGGTGGGCGTCCCGGCCGTGCCGGGCGGGGAGTTCGGCCAGCCCCCAGACGGCGGCGACCTCGTCCCGCGCGCGCGGGTCGGTCGCCGGGCGGCCGCCCGGCAGCAGCGTCGGCAGCGCGCCGGCCTCGACCGCGCCGCGTTCGCCCGCTCGCCGGGGGATCCACACGAGCCGGGCGCCGGTGGCGGCCGCGGCGCGCACGGCGGCGGTGAGGCCGCCCGCGACCGAGGCGAGCCTCTCCCCCACGACGATCACCGCGCCCTCGGCGCGCAGCGCCTCGGCGGCCCGTGTACCGGGCTCCTCGAGGCCGACGCCGCTCGCGAGGGCGTCCAGCCACTCGGTCTCGGTGCCGGGGGCGGCCGGCAGCAGCGTGCCGCCCGCCTTCTCCAGGCCGCGCGTCGCGTGCGTGGCGAGCGAGAACACCCGCTGCTTGCGCTTGCGCCAGGCCTTGCGCAGCCGCAGGAAGACGCCGGGCGCCTCCTCCTCCGACTCGAACCCGGCGAGCAGGACGGCGGGCGCCTGCTCCAGCGCGGTGTAGGTGACGCCGGTGCCGTCGAGGTCGCGGCCGCGGCCCGCCACCCGGGCGGCGAGGAAGTCGGCCTCCTCGCCGCTGTGCACGCGCGCGCGGAAGTCGATGTCGTTCGTGTCGAGCGCCACCCGTGCGAACTTGCTGTAGGCGTAGGCGTCCTCGACGGTCAGCCGGCCGCCGGTGAGGACACCGGCCCGGGAACGGGCGGCGGTCAGCCCGCGCGCCGCCGCCTCCAGCGCCTCCGGCCAGGAGGTGGGCTCCAGGACGCCCTCGGCGTTGCGCACCAGCGGGACGTCGAGGCGGTCCTTCGTCTGCGCGTACCGGAACGCGAAGCGTCCCTTGTCGCAGATCCACTCCTCGTTGACCTCGGGGTCGTCGGCGGCGAGCCGCCGCATGACCTTGCCGCGCCGGTGGTCGGTGCGCGTCGCGCAGCCGCCCGAGCAGTGCTCGCACACCGACGGCGAGGAGATGAGGTCGAAGGGCCGGGAGCGGAAGCGGTAGGCGGCCGAGGTGAGCGCGCCCACCGGGCAGATCTGGATGGTGTTGCCGGAGAAGTACGACTCGAACGGGTCGCCCTCACCGGTGCCGACCTGCTGCAGCGCGCCCCGCTCGATCAGCTCGATCATCGGGTCGCCCGCGACCTGGTTGGAGAAGCGGGTGCAGCGGGCGCACAGCACGCACCGCTCGCGGTCGAGGAGCACCTGCGTGGAGATCGGCACGGGCTTCTCGTAGGTCCGCTTGCGGCCCTCGAAGCGGGACTCCGCGTTGCCGTGCGACATGGCCTGGTTCTGCAGCGGGCACTCGCCGCCCTTGTCGCAGACCGGGCAGTCCAGCGGGTGGTTGATGAGCAGCAGCTCCATCACGCCGTGCTGGGCCTTCTCGGCGACCGGCGAGGTGAGCTGGGTCTTCACCACCATGCCGTCGGTGCAGGTGATGGTGCAGGACGCCATGGGCTTGCGCTGGCCCTCGACCTCGACGATGCACTGGCGGCAGGCGCCGGCCGGGTCCAGCAGGGGGTGGTCGCAGAACCGCGGGATCTCGATGCCGAGCTGCTCGGCGGCCCGGATGACCAGGGTGCCCTTGGGCACGCTGATCTCGACGCCGTCGATCGTCAGCGTGACGAGGTCCTCCGGCGGGACCGCCGCCTCTCCCCCTCCGGAGGGAGCACTGGTGGTCACGGTCATGCGTTCACCTCCGGGCGGTCCGCCCAGGCAGTCGACTTGGCCGGGTCGAAGGGGCAGCCCCGGCCCGTGATGTGCTGCTCGTACTCCTCGCGGAAGTACTTCAGCGAGGAGAAGATCGGGGATGCGGCGCCGTCGCCGAGGGCGCAGAAGGACTTGCCGTTGATGTTGTCGGCGATGTCGGCGAGCTTGTCGAGGTCGGACATCGCGCCCTTGCCGGCCTCGATGTCCCGCATCAACTGCACCAGCCAGTACGTTCCTTCACGGCAGGGGGTGCACTTGCCGCAGGACTCGTGGGCGTAGAACTCGGTCCAGCGGGTCACCGCGCGCACCACGCAGGTCGTCTCGTCGAAGCACTGCAGGGCCTTGGTGCCGAGCATGGAACCCGCGGCGCCGACCCCTTCGTAGTCGAGCGGGACGTCGAGGTGCTCGTCGGTGAACATCGGGGTCGAGGAGCCGCCCGGGGTCCAGAACTTCAGCCGGTGGCCGGGCCGCATCCCGCCGCTCATGTCGAGGAGCTGGCGGAGCGTGACGCCGAGCGGCGCCTCGTACTGGCCGGGGCTCGCGACGTGGCCGCTGAGCGAGTAGAGCGTGAAGCCGGGCGACTTCTCGCTGCCCATCGACCTGAACCAGTCCTTGCCGTTCTTCAGGATGGCGGGAACCGACGCGATCGACTCGACGTTGTTCACGACGGTCGGGCAGGCGTAGAGCCCTTCGACGGCCGGGAAAGGGGGACGCAGCCGCGGTTGGCCACGGCGGCCTTCGAGCGAGTCGAGCAGTGCGGTCTCCTCACCGCAGATGTACGCGCCGGCGCCGGCGTGCACGGTGAGGTCGAGGTCGAGTCCGCTGCCCAGGATGTCCTCGCCGAGGTAGCCCGCCGCGTAGGCCTCGCGCACGGCCTCGTGCAGCCGCCGCAGGACGGGGACGACCTCACCCCGCAGATAGATGAAGGCGTGCGAGGACCGGATGGCGTAGCACGCGATCACGATGCCCTCGATGAGGCTGTGCGGGTTCGCGAAGAGGAGCGGGATGTCCTTGCAGGTCCCCGGCTCCGACTCGTCGGCGTTGACGACGAGGTAGTGCGGTTTGCCATCGCCCTGCGGAATGAACTGCCACTTCATTCCGGTCGGGAATCCCGCGCCGCCGCGGCCGCGCAGGCCGGACTCCTTGACGTACGCGATCAGGTCGTCCGGCGACATGGCGAGCGCCTTGCGGAGCCCCTCGTACCCCTCGTGCCTCCGGTAGACGTCCAGCGACCAGGACCGGTCCTCGTCCCAGAAGGCCGACAGCACGGGTGCGAGCAGCTTCTCCGGACTCGTGTCCTTGAGGTCGGGTACCACGGTCATCACTCCCCCTCCTCGGCTGCGGGCCCTGCCGGGTGGGCCGGGTCGGAGGCCGACGTCTGCTGCGGCGCGTCGTGCGAACTGAGGTGCTCGGCCGTCGACGGCCGGTGCGCCCGGTCCTGCGGTTCGTCGTGCGGACCCCCGTCGCGCGGATGGACCACGCGCGCGGGTGCGGTCTCTCCCCTGGCCAGGCGCAGGCCCACCAGCGAGGCGGGTCCCGCACTGCCGCCCTCCTCGACGGCCCCGGGCCGCTCGTCGGGGAAGCCGGCCAGGATGCGCGCGGTCTCCCTGAAGGTGCACAGGCGCGCCCCGCGCGTGGGCTGGACGGGCCGTCCCTCGCGCAGGTCGTCGACGAGGCGCTTGGCGCTGCCGGGGGTCTGGTTGTCGAAGAACTCCCAATTGACCATCACGACCGGGGCGAAGTCGCAGGCCGCGTTGCACTCGATGTGCTCCAGCGTGACCTTGCCGTCGTCGGTGGTCTCGCCGTTGCCGACGCCCAGGTGCTCCTGGAGGGTCTCGAAGATCGCGTCGCCGCCCATCACCGCGCACAGGGTGTTGGTGCAGACGCCCACCTGGTAGTCGCCGGAGGGCCTCCGCCGGTACATGGTGTAGAAGGTGGCGACGGCGGTGACCTCGGCCGTGGTCAGGTCCAGCATGTCCGCGCAGAACTGCATGCCGGTGCGGGTGACGTGCCCCTCCTCCGACTGCACGAGGTGGAGCAGCGGCAGCAGGGCCGACCGGGAGTCGGGGTAGCGCGCGATCACCTCGCGCGCGTCCGTCTCCAGCCGGGACCGGACGTCGTCCGGGTAAGCGGGGGCGGGCAGTTGGGGCATGCCCAGGCTGACGCCCCGCTCCGAAGAACTGGTGGTCACCGGTCGACGCCTCCCATCACGGGGTCGATGGACGCGACGGCGACGATGACGTCGGCGACCTGGCCGCCCTCGCACATCGCCGCCATGGCCTGCAGGTTGGTGAAGGACGGGTCGCGGAAGTGGACCCGGAAGGGGCGGGTGCCGCCGTCGGAGACGGCGTGGACCCCGAGTTCGCCCTTGGGCGATTCGACCGCCGCGTACGCCTGTCCCGGCGGTACGCGGAAGCCCTCGGTGACCAGCTTGAAGTGGTGGATCAGGGCCTCCATGGAGGTGCCCATGATCTTCTTGATGTGGTCGAGGGAGTTGCCGAGTCCGTCCGGTCCCAGGGCGAGCTGGGCGGGCCAGGCGATCTTCTTGTCGGCGACCATCACCGGGCCGGGCTGGAGCCGGTCCAGGCACTGCTCGACGATGCCGAGGGACTGGCGCATCTCCTCCAGGCGGATCAGGAAGCGCCCGTAGGAGTCGCAGGAGTCGGCGGTCGGGACCTCGAAGTCGTACGTCTCGTAGTCGCAGTAGGGCTGCGTCTTGCGCAGGTCGTGCGGCAGGCCGGTGGAGCGCAGGATCGGGCCGGTGGCGCCGAGGGCCATGCAGCCGGCCAGGTCGAGGTAGCCGACGTTCTGCATCCGGGCCTTGAAGATGGGGTTCCCGGTGGCGAGCTTGTCGTACTCCGGGAGGTTCTTCTTCATCTTCTTCACGAACTCGCGGATCTGGTCCACCGCGCCGGGCGGCAGGTCCTGGGCGAGTCCGCCGGGGCGGATGTACGCGTGGTTCATCCGCAGGCCCGTGATGAGCTCGTAGATGTCGAGAATCATTTCACGATCGCGGAATCCGTAGATCATGATCGTGGTGGCGCCCAGCTCCATGCCGCCGGTGGCGATGCACACCAGGTGGGAGGAGAGCCGGTTCAGCTCCATCAGGAGAACCCGGATGATCTTGGCGCGCTCGGTGATCTCGTCCTCGATGCCGAGGAGCTTCTCGACGGCGAGGCAGTAGGCGGTCTCGTTGAAGAAGGACGTCAGGTAGTCCATGCGCGTCACGAACGTGGTGCCCTGCGTCCAGGTCCGGTACTCGAGGTTCTTCTCGATGCCGGTGTGCAGGTAGCCGATGCCGCAGCGGGCCTCGGTGACCGTCTCGCCCTCGATCTCCAGGATCAGGCGGAGCACCCCGTGGGTGGACGGGTGCTGGGGACCCATGTTGACGACGATGCGCTCGTCGTCGGCGCGGGCCGCGGACTGGACGACCTCGTCCCAGTCGCCACCGGTGACCGTGTAGACGGCGCCCTCGGTGGTCTCGCGGGCCGATGCCATCGAGGAGGTGGTCCCGGGCGACGGGTTGGGAGTGCTCACGAGTACGACCTCCGCTGGTCCGGAGCCGGGATCTGGGCGCCCTTGTACTCGACGGCGATGCCGCCGAGGGGGTAGTCCTTGCGCTGCGGGTGGCCCTGCCAGTCGTCCGGCATCATGATCCGGGTCAGGGCCGGGTGACCGTCGAAGACGATCCCGAAGAAGTCCCAGGTCTCGCGCTCGTGCCAGTCGTTGGTCGGGTACACGGAGACCAGGGACGGGATGCGCGGCTCGCTGTCCGGGGCGCTCACCTCGAGGCGGATCAGCCGGTTGTGGGTGATCGAGCGCAGGTGGTAGACGGCGTGCAGCTCGCGGCCCTTGTCGTGCGGGTAGTGGACGCCGCTGACGCCGGTGCACAGCTCGAACCGCAGGGCGGGGTCGTCGCGCAGGGTGCGGGCGACGCGGACCAGGTGCTCGCGTTCGATGTGGAAGGTCAGTTCGCCGCGGTCCACGACCGTCTTCTCGATGGCGTTCTCCGGGAGGAGCCCCTGCTCCTCGAGGGCGCCCTCGAGCTCGTCGGCCACCTCGTCGAACCAGCCGCCGTAGGGCCGGTTCGCCGGCCCCGGGAGCCGGACCGAGCGGACCAGGCCGCCGTAGCCGGAGGTGTCGCCGCCGTTGTCGGCGCCGAACATGCCGCGCTGGACGCGGATCTCCTCGCCGCCCTGGCCGCGCTGGCCGGGGAGGTTGGAGGCGGCGAGGTCCTTCTCGGGGTTCACCCCGTCCGAGGACCCGCCCGCGCCGTTGGTGCCGTTCGCGTCGCTCACCGCAGCAGCCCCTTCATCTCGATCGTGGGCAGGGCCTTGAGCGCCGCCTCCTCCGCCTCGCGGGCCGCTTCCTCGGCGTTCACGCCGAGCTTGGAGGACTGGATCTTCTGATGCAGCTTGAGGATCGCGTCCATCAGCATCTCGGGCCGCGGCGGGCAGCCGGGGAGGTAGATGTCGACCGGGACGATGTGGTCGACGCCCTGGACGATCGCGTAGTTGTTGAACATGCCGCCCGAGGAGGCGCAGACGCCCATGGAGATCACCCACTTGGGATTGGGCATCTGGTCGTAGACCTGCCTCAGGACCGGCGCCATCTTCTGGCTGACCCGGCCGGCGACGATCATCAGGTCCGCCTGGCGCGGCGAGCCGCGGAAGACCTCCATGCCGAAGCGCGCGAGGTCGTAGCGTCCCGCGCCGGTGGTCATCATCTCGATGGCGCAGCAGGCGAGGCCGAAGGTGGCCGGGAAGACGGACGCCTTGCGCACCCAGCCCGCGGCCTGCTCCACGGTGGTCAGCAGGAAGCCGCTCGGCAGTTTTTCTTCGAGTCCCATGTCGTTAAAGGCCCCTCAGTCCCATTCCAGGCCGCCGCGCCGCCATACGTACGCGTACGCGACGAAGACGGTGAGCACGAAGAGCAGCATCTCCACGAGCCCGAAGATCCCCAGGGCGTCGAAGGTGACGGCCCAGGGGTAGAGGAAGACGATCTCGATGTCGAAGACGATGAAGAGCATCGCCGTCAGGTAGTACTTGATGGGGAAGCGCCCGCCGCCGGCCGGCGTGGGGGTCGGCTCGATGCCGCACTCGTAGGCCTCGAGCTTGGCGCGGTTGTACCGCTTCGGACCGATCAGCGTGGCCATGACCACGGAGAAGATCGCAAAGCCTGCCCCGAGGGCTCCCAGTACGAGGATGGGCGCATACGCGTTCACCGCTCCTCGCTCCTCTCAGTCGGCACTGACTGCTGGCGGTTGCACCGGACTCACGTCCGCCCCACCGGTCCCACGAACCCCGCTCGTCCCGGCGAAGATCGAGAACATGTGAAGCAGGTCACAAGCCCAACTGCCTCGCATCTTATGCCTGCCGCTCTGTGATCTGCGACACGGGGTATTCCACAACCTTTGTGATCTCCACCACCTGACGAAGGATCATGAAGCCGGATGATGAGTGATCTTCGTACGCGAAGCGTCCAGCTGATCACCAGAAGTGACATTTTCGCTCGTCACCGCAGGTGGGAGGGGTCGTCTCAATATCAAGAGAGTTCCGCTGCATGCAAATTGGCTCTGGACGCGGCCCCCTGATAGAGGAACGCGTTCACACGTCGGAGGGAGGCACGGGGCGAGGTGTGGACGCGGCCCGGGCACGTGCACGCGTTCACGAACGGCCGTCCGCCTCCCCCTCACCCCGGCATCACCTCCCGCACGCGCGGGACGTCGCCCTCCGGTTAACCGTTCCGTGACCTCCGCCACATTGATGAGAGGTGTCTGAGAACGGGGCTTGGCCAACGACCCGAACGAGTGGTAAGCGCGGGGCAATTCGGACGTAATGATCAAAGACCGTGATCAAGGGCTTGATCACGGGCGTCCGCAATGTCCGTTACGGCGTCAATAAAGAGTGACGCGCCGGGCTTTTGAGGCCGCCATTGAGCAACTGTGGCGCACCACACGTTTCTTGAAGATATGAAGGAGCCCCTGGTACCGGTTGTTCCCATGTCCCACACCGCTCACATACGCAGCCACCGGAAGCCCCGCCGCAGCGCGTCGACCCTCGCGATGCGGGCCGGAGTCGCCGGTGGCGTCCTCAGCACCCTGGCAGTAGCCGGGGCGTCCGGATCGGCGAACGCTGCCGAGCCGGTGACGCAGACCCTCGAACTGCCCACGCTGACGGCCGACCTGGCCGCTCAGGTCGCCCAGTCCGCGGACGCCACCCAGCAGGCCGCGGCCAACTACGAACTGCAGGCCGAGCGCGACGCGGCCGCCGCGAACGCCGCGAAGCAGGCCAAGTCGGACCTCGCGGAGGCCAAGCAGAAGGCCGCGGAGGCCAAGAAGAAGGCTCAGGAGGCCGCCCGCAAGGCCGCCGCCGCGCGTGCCGCGCGCAGCGCCGAGCGCACGACGCTGTCCACCACGGCGAGCACCGGCGTCTCCACCGGCACGAGCACGAGCACGTCCACCGCCACCGGTTCTGCGGCGGCGATCGTCTCCTTCGTGAAGGCCCAGGTCGGCAAGGCCTACGTCTCCGGCGCCACCGGCCCGTCCGCGTACGACTGCTCCGGCCTGGTGCAGACGGCCTTCAAGCAGGTCGGCATCAGCCTGCCGCGCGTCTCCCAGGACCAGTCGACGGCCGGCACCCAGGTGTCGCTGAGCAACCTCCAGCCCGGCGACATCCTCTACTGGGGCAGCGCGGGCAGCGCGTACCACGTGGCGGTGTACGTCGGCGACGGTATGTTCGTCGGTGCCCAGAACCCCTCCAGCGGCGTCCAGGAGAAGCCGCTGTCGTACGACCCGCCCACCGGCGCGGTCCGGGTGCTCTGAGCGCCTCACACGCCTTCAGGGACGCGAGGGCCGCAGCCGCTCGGGGGCAGCGGCCCTCGCGTCCGTCCTGAGGAAGGCCCACCACGACGGACGGCGGCCCGGCGGACGATGACCATGTCCGCCGGGCCGCCGCTGTCTGCGCGCCCGCGCACGCGCCCCGGTCGCGGCCGGGGCGCGGTCCCTCACGCCTTCGGCGCGACCCTGCTCAGGCCGTTGATGATGCGGTCCATCGCGTCGCCGCCCGTCGGGTCGGTGAGGTTCGCCAGCAGCTTCAGGGTGAACTTCATCAGGACGGGGTGGGTCAGACCGCGCTGGGCGGCGATCTGCATGACCTTCGGATTGCCGATCAGCTTCACGAAGGCGCGGCCCAGGCTGTAGTAGCCGCCGTAGGTGTCCTTGAGGACGCGCGGGTAGCGCTGCAGGGCGATCTCGCGCTGGGCGGGCGTCGCGCGCGCGTGGGCCTGGACGACGACGTCGGCGGCGATCTGGCCGGACTCCATGGCGTAGGCGATGCCCTCGCCGTTGAAGGGGTTCACCAGGCCGCCCGCGTCGCCGACGAGCAGCAGGCCCTTCGTGTAGTGCGGCTGGCGGTTGAAGGCCATGGGCAGCGCGGCGCCGCGGATCGGGCCGGTCATGTTCTCGGGGGTGTAGCCCCAGTCCTCGGGCATGGACGCGCACCAGGCCTTGAGGACCTCGCGCCAGTCCAGCTCCTTGAAGGAGGCGGAGGTGTTCAGCACGCCGAGGCCGACGTTGGAGGTGCCGTCGCCCATGCCGAAGACCCAGCCGTAGCCGGGCAGCAGGCGCTCCTGGGCGCCGCGCCGGTCCCACAGCTCCAGCCAGGACTCCAGGTAGTCGTCGTCGTGGCGGGGGGAGGTGAAGTAGGTGCGCACCGCGACGCCCATCGGGCGGTCCTCGCGGCGGTGCAGGCCCATCGCGAGGGACAGGCGGGTGGAGTTGCCGTCGGCGGCGACGACGAGCGGCGCGCGGAAGGTGACCTCGCGCTTCTCCTCGCCGAGCTTGGCGGTCACGCCGGTGATGCGGCCGGTGCGGTCGTCGACGACCGGCCCGGAGACGTTGCAGCGCTCGAAGAGGCGGGCGCCGGCCTTCTGGGCGTTGCGGGCGAGCTGCTCGTCGAAGTCGTCGCGCTTGCGGACGAGGCCGTAGTCCGGGAACGAGGCGAGGTCGGGCCAGTCGAGCTGGAGACGGCTGCCGCCGCCGATGATGCGCAGGCCCTTGTTGCGCAGCCAGCCGGCCTCCTCGGAGACGTCGATGCCCATCGCCACGAGCTGCTTGACCGCGCGCGGGGTGAGGCCGTCGCCGCAGACCTTCTCGCGCGGGAACTCGGTCTTCTCCAGCAGGAGGACGTCGAGCCCGGCCTTGGCGAGGTGGTACGCGGTGGTGGAGCCGGCCGGCCCCGCGCCGACGACGATCACATCGGCGGTGTTCTCGGAGAGGGGCTCAGTCACGACTGTCACGGCGGGATCTCCCCAAGTTCGAAATCTGCGTGCCGACCGGCACTGGACATGGGCAGTCTATTCAGCAGTACTGATCACCCGGCTGAAGGGCTGCCCCGTGAACCGAGCTCTCCCCGCTGTACGGCTGCGTGTGCCCACCGACGAGGACGCGTTCTCCTGGCACCGGGTCTTCGACGACCCGGAGGTCATGGAGTTCCACGGCGGCCGGGCGGCCGAGGTGTCGGTGTACGAGGAGCTGACCGCGCGCCAGCGCCGGCACGACGCGGAGCGGGGGTTCTGCCTGTGGTCGGTGCTGGACGACGAGGGCGGCGTCGTGGGCTTCACCGGTGCCCAGCCGTGGCCGCACGCGTGGGGGCCGGCGGGCGAGATCGAGATCGGCTGGCGGCTGGGCCGGGCGCACTGGGGGCGCGGGTACGCCACGGCCGCCGCCGAGGAGACGCTGGACCGGCTGCGGGCGGCCGGGGTGGGCGGGGTGGTGGCGATGGTCGACGCGCGCAACGAACGGTCCATCGCGGTCACCCGGCGCCTGGGCATGCGGCTCGCGGAGACGTTCACGACGCCGGCCTCGGCCCGTCAGGGGCACTGCTACCGACTGGATCTGTGACTGAGAGTCACCAACTGTCACAGAAAGACACATGTCGCTTCCGGGCGGCCCGAGCCCGCGTTACCCTTCCAGTACCGCTGGGGGTGACATCTGTGCTCATAACACCCAAAACACCCGAAGCGCGCGTTCCCCGTCTGGTCGGCCTGATGGCCATGGACGCGCGCGAGACGGCCCGGGCCCGAGGGCTGTTCCTCAACGCGCCGGACCGCCCGGACTTCGCGCACACGGTCGTCGACTACGTCGTACGCCAGTATCCGCAGCCCGGCGCCGAGGTGCCACCGGACTCCGTGGTGTACGTGTGGTTCGACTTCGGTGACGGCGAGGGCGGCGGAGGCGTGCGCGAGCCACGCATCCCGCGGCCGCCCACGGGCGGGATGCGGCGCGAACTGGGCGAGGCCGGCGACCCCTTCGCGATGATCGACCGGTGAGCGGCGGCCGCCGCCCGCCGGCCGGGCTCAGCCCTCCTTGAAGCCCCGGTGCAGCGCGACCACACCGCCGGTGAGGTTGCGCCAGGCCACCCTCGACCAGCCCGCCTTGCCCAGCCGCTCGGCGAGGCCGCGCTGGTCGGGCCAGGCGCGGATGGACTCGGCGAGGTAGACGTAGGCGTCCGGGTTGGAGGAGACCGACCGGGCGACCGGCGGCAGCGCGCGCATCAGGTACTCGGTGTAGACGGTCCGGAAGGGCGCCCAGGTGGGGTGCGAGAACTCGCAGATCACCACGCGTCCGCCGGGCCGGGTCACCCGGTGCATCTCCCGCAGCGCCGCGTCCGTGTCCTGCACGTTGCGCAGGCCGAAGGAGATCGTCACGGCGTCGAAGGTGTCGTCCTTGAACGGCAGCCTGGTCGCGTCGCCTGCCGTGAACGGCAGCCAGGTGTGCTTCTTCTTGCCGACCTGGAGCATCCCGAGGGAGAAGTCGCACGGGACGACGTAGGCGCCGGTGCGCGCGAAGGGCAGCGAGGACGTCGCCGTGCCGGCCGCGAGGTCGAGGACCTTCTGCGCCGGGCGCGCGTCGACCGCCTTCGCCACCTCCTTGCGCCAGCGCCGGTCCTGGCCGAGCGACAGTACGTCGTTCGTCAGGTCGTACCGTTCCGCCACGTCGTCGAACATCGAGGCGACTTCGTGCGGCTGCTTGTTCAGAGAGGCGCGGGTCACCCGCCCATTGTTGCAGCACGCCCTCCCGGGACCGGTCGCGGCTTCTTCTTCGCGGCCACGTCCTCCAGCCGGCCGCACGAGAGCACGAACACTGCGATGAGGACCCAGCCGACGCCGGACACGAACCACTGGCCGTCGAGCGGCAGGTACCGCTCGACGGCGGGCACCTCCCAGAGCCGGTCGATCAGCGACCGGCGGTGCGCGGACGGCTCCGCCTCGGACGGCGCGGCGGCCGACTGCACCGGGGTGGACCGGAGTCCGGGGCGTTCGGGAAGCGGTTCTCCGGCTGAGGCCGGTCAGCGGCCGCGGTACACCAGCCGGCCGCCGATCACGGTCGCCACGCAGGTCCCGGCGCCGCGCCGGACCAGTTCGGCGCGGTCCGCGACGTCGAACACGGCGAACCGGGCGGGTCCGCCCGGGGCCAGCGCCGGCAGCAGGATCAGCGGGACCGGGGACAGCGCCGCCGGGCCCGGGAGGCGGTCCGGCCGCCGGCCCACCGCGAGTCCGGCCCGGCGCACCGCGTCGGCCGCGGCCCTCGACCGCAGCTCCCCGGCCACCGCGACGGTGCCGTGCGCCAGCATCCGCTGCACCCCGCGCCGCGCGCTCGCGCCGAGGCGCGCGGGGTCGGCGCGGAGGATCTCCCGCGCCCGCGCTCCGGCGATGGGCTCGGTGCCGAACTCGTCCGCCTCGCGCGGGTCGGGGTGGTAGGTCGCCTCCAGCAGCTCCGGGCCGTACGGGTTCAGCAGCCCCGGGGTGAGGATGCCGGGCCAGCGCCGGACCCTCGCCCGGGGCTCGGCGGCGGCCAGGTCCTCGTAGGGGCCGACGGCGGCGACGGACGCCCCGTCGACCAGGACCGCGGCCTGCGGGGACCGCTCGGCGAGGTGAAGGGTCAGCACGGCGGCGTCAGTTGGACGCCAGCAGCTTCAGTTCCGGGTGGGCCGTGCCGCCGTCGATCGCCGTGGAGGAGATGTGGGAGACCACGCGGTCGTCGACCGGGTCGTTCGCCGGGTCGTCGTGCACGACGAGGTGCTCGTACGTCGTGGCGCGCTGGGCCGGGACGCGGCCCGCCTTGCGGATGAGGTCGATGATCTCGAGCCGGTTCGAGCGGTGCTTGGCGCCGGCGGAGGAGACCACGTTCTCCTCCAGCATGATCGAGCCGAGGTCGTCCGCGCCGTAGTGCAGGGAGAGCTGGCCGACCTCCTTGCCGGTGGTCAGCCAAGAGCCCTGGATGTGCTGGACGTTGTCCAGGAAGAGGCGGGCGATGGCGATCATCCGCAGGTACTCGAAGAGGGTGGCCTGGGTGCGGCCCTTCAGGTGGTTGTTCTCGGGCTGGTAGGTGTACGGGATGAAGGCCCGGAAGCCGCCCGTGCGGTCCTGCACGTCACGGATCATGCGCAGGTGCTCGATGCGCTCGGCGTTGGTCTCGCCGGTGCCCATGAGCATGGTGGACGTCGACTCCACGCCCAGCCCGTGCGCGATCTCCATGATCTCCAGCCAGCGCTCGCCGCTCTCCTTCAGCGGGGCGATCGCCTTGCGCGGCCGCTCGGGCAGGAGTTCGGCGCCGGCGCCGGCGAAGGAGTCCAGGCCCGCCGCGTGGATCCGGGTGATGGCCTCTTCCACCGGGACACCGCTGATCCGGGCCATGTGCTCGACCTCGGAGGCGCCCAGCGAGTGGATCACGAGCTGGGGGAAGGCGTCCTTGATGGCCTTGAAGTGCTTCTCGTAGTACTCGACGCCGTAGTCCGGGTGGTGGCCGCCCTGGAACATGATCTGGGTGCCGCCCAGCTCCACGGTCTCCGCGCAGCGGCGCAGGATGTCGTCGAGGTCGCGGGTCCAGCCCTTGTCGGCGTCCTTGGGGGCCGCGTAGAAGGCGCAGAACCGGCACGCCGTGACGCACACGTTCGTGTAGTTGATGTTGCGCTCGATGATGTACGTGGCGATGTGCTCGATGCCCGCGTACTTGCGGCGGCGCACGGCGTCGGCGGCGGCGCCCAGCGCGTGCAGCGGAGCGTCGCGGTAGAGGACCAGCGCCTCTTCGGGGGTGATCCGCCCACCGGCGGCGGCACGGTCGAGGACGGGCTGGAGGTCGGCCTTCTCGGACACCGGGCGTCCCTTTCGTCAAGGGTTGTGGACAGACCGGACCAGCCTACGCCAGGCACTTCGGCCGTCCGCTGTCAGGCCGCGTAGGCGCCGATCAGCAGCCCGGCGAAGGCGCCGGCGATGAGGAACGGCCCGAAGGGGATGGCCGTCCCGCGGCCCGCCCGCCGGGCGAGGACGAGCGCGCCGCCGTAGAGCGCGCCGAGCAGGAATCCGGCGAAGGCGCCGAGCAGCAGGGCCGGCCAGCCGTACCAGCCGAGCACCGCGCCCATGCCGAGCGCGAGCTTCACGTCGCCGAAGCCCATGCCGGACGGGTTGACCAGGAACAGCACGAGGTAGCCGCCGCCGAGCGCGAGCGCGCCGTACAGCGCCGTGGACCAGTCGCCGGCGTGCTCCGGCAGCAGGGCCGCGAGGGCGAGCAGGCCGAGCCCGGCGGCCGCGAGCGGCAGGGTCAGCGGGTCGGGCAGCCGCCGCACCCGTACGTCCACGGCGGCCAGCAGCACCCACACCGGCGCGAGCAGCAGCCAGACGCCCAGCTCGGGCCGGGTACCGGTGGCGGCGGCGAGGGCGGCGCAGGCGAGGGCGGTGGTGACGGCGAGGAGCGCGGCGGACGGCGAGTACGGTGCCCGCGCCGTCTCCTGAGCCTCCGTCGGCTCCCCGGCGCCCGGCGCCGCCGCCGTCGGTGCGGGCACCTCCACCGGCGGCCGCGTCGCCCCCGGTTCCGGCACCGCTCCGGCCGCGCACCACCCGCACCGCGCCGGCCCGAGCCAGCCGCGGACCGGGTGCCCCCGCCCGCACCGCTCCCGCCACGGCTCTCCGGCCGGGACCGCGAAGCGGTAGGCGGCTCTGGGCAGCAGCGATCCGGCCGCCGCGCCCCACAGCCCGGCGGCGAGGACCAGCGCCTGTGTGCTCACCCCTGCGGCGTCCATCCGCTCTCCCCTTTCCGCGCGGTCCCGTTCGCCTCAGCCGGCCTTCGACAACCGGGCCACCGGATCGCCCTCGGCCGCGCTCTGCCCGGAGTAACGAAGGTCGTCGCCGACCGGCGTCAGCTCCACCGGGTGCGGCGCCGGGTCGCAGCCGGCGTGGTTGGACTTCGCCCCGGTCGAGGTCGCCACGATCCGGGACGGCGTCACCTGCTTCAGGGTGAGGATGTCGACGCAGACTCCGCCGAGCTGGTCGGTCTGCCGCAGCCGGCCCAGCTCCTCCCCCAACGCCGCCTTGTGCACGGTGAGCCGGAAGGTGCCCATGGGCAGGCTGCCGCCGAGTCCGCTGGCCTGGCCTTCCCAGGTGCCGAGGTAGCGGGCCGGGATCGCGCCCGGTGTGCCGCCGCTCGCGTCGGGCGCCCCGGTGGCCGAGGCGCCGGCCGAGCGGGACGGCCGCGGTGCGCTGCCCGCCGTGTCTTCGCCGCCGCCGGCCCACGGCTTGAGCAGCGCCCCGAGTCCCACCGCCGCGGCCGCGACGCCCGCCACGGCCAGCGCGACGGTGCAGCTCACCAGGCGTCCGCGCCCCTTGTCGCCCGGCGTTGACGTCGCCGCCACGCTCACGGTGACCCTGCCGGGCGCCGGCCGCCCGTCCTGCGGCCCGGCCCCGGCGGACGACGGTTCCCCGTCCCCGCCGCCCGGCCGCGCGGCGGAGCCGTCCGGGGCGCCGGTCGGCGGAGGCGGGGTCATCGGCGGAGCCGGCCCGAACACCCCCGCGGGCGGCGCCTCTTCGGGCCGCCCGGTCCGGCCCGGCTCGTCGGTGCGGGGCACGGCGTCCGAAGTGCCGCCCACCGAGGGGCTGCTGAAGTTCACCGGGCCGGACGGCGCGGTCTCGGCCGTCTCCAGGTTGAGCAGGCTCACGGCGCTCCGGCTGACCTGCTCCACCAGCGTGCCCGGCAGCCAGCCGCCGGCGACCAGGCGGGCGGTGCCCTCGGGGGCGAGCCGGCGGGCCAGCTCCGCCGGGGCCGGGCGGGCCACCGGGTCCTTGGCCAGGCAGGCGGCCGCCGCGTCGCGCAACTCGCCGGTGAGACCGCCCAGTTCCGGTTCCTCATGGACGACCTTGTACAGCAGCGCGGCCGAGGAGTCACCCGGGAACGGGGGCTCACCGGTCGCCGCGTAGGCCAGCACCGCGCCCAGGGAGAAGACGTCGGCCGCTCCGGTGACGCCCTTGCCGAGGATCTGCTCGGGGGACATGTAGCCGGGCGAGCCGACGGAGACTCCGGTCGAGGTGAGGGACGCGGTGCCGTCCGTGGCGCGGGCGATGCCGAAGTCGATGAGCAGCGGGCCGTCCAGGGTGAGCAGCACGTTGGAGGGCTTCACGTCCCGGTGCACCAGGCCCAGTTCGTGCACGGCGGTGAGCGCCTCGGCCAGGCCCGCACCCAGGGCCCGCACGGTCCGCGCGGGCAGCGGGCCGCCGTCCGTGACGGCCGCGGCGAGGGACGGGCCCGCCGCGTAGGCGGTGGCGACCCAGGGCACGGCTGCCTCCGGGTCCGCGTCCAGGACGGGCGCGGTCCAGGCGCCGCCGACCCGGCGGGCGGCCTCGACCTCCCGCCGGAAGCGGGCGCGGAACTGCTCGTCCAGCGCGTAGTGCGGATGCACGATCTTCACGGCGACCGTGCGGCCGCCCGCGCTGCGGCCCAGGTAGACCCGGCCCATGCCGCCGGAGCCCAGCCGGCCGAGCAGCCGGTAGGGCCCGACGGCGGCCGGTTCGTCGGCTCCGAGCGGCTGCATGGCGCGCACCTCTCCCCCGTAACGCCTCTACTGCGGCAGCGTAGTGCCGCGGCGATCACGGCTGAAGCAGATCCACCTTCACGTCCGCCGGGAAGCCGGTCGTCGGGCCGACCCGGCCGGCGAACTCGGCGACGGCCTTCAGCTGCGGTGCGCCGAAGCTGAAGTCGAGGGTGGTGAAGTACTGCTCGAGGGTGGCCTCGTCGAAGGACTCCCAGCGGGCGGCCTGCTCGGCGACCTTGCCGACCTCCTCCAGCGAGAGGTTGCGGGAGGCGAGGAAGGCCTCGTGGACCTTGCGGGTGATGAACGGCTCGCGCTCGGCGTAGTCGCGGCGGGCCGCCCAGACCGCGAAGACGAACGGCAGCCCGGTCCACTCCTTCCACAGCGCGCCCAGGTCGTGCACCTCCAGGCCGAAGCGGGGGCCGTCGATGAGGTTGGCGCGCAGGGCGGCGTCGCCGATCAGGACGGCGGCGTCCGCCTCCTGCATCATCAGGCTGAGGTCGGGCGGACAGGTGTAGTAGTCCGGCTGGACGCCGAAGCGTTCCGCCAGCAGGAGCTGGGCCAGCCTGACCGACGTGCGCGAGGTCGAACCGAGGGCGACCCGGGCGCCGTCCAGCCGGTCGAGCGGGACCTGCGAGACGATCACGCAGGACATCACCGGGCCGTCGCAGCCGACGGCGATGTCCGGGAAGGCCACGAGATCGTCGGCGTTGCGCAGGAACTCCACGAGGGTGACCGGACCGATGTCGAGGTCGCCGCGCACGAGCTGCTCGCTGAGCTTTTCCGGCGTGTCCTTCGTCAGCTGGAAATCGAGGAGCGTGCCGGTTCTCGCGAGCCCCCAGTACAGGGGCAGGCAGTTCAGGAACTGGATGTGGCCGACGCGCGGCCGGGTGCGAGAATTGTCCACATCGCGAGACTAGACCCCTTGCGGTACGGTGCTGAGACCGGCCCCACCGTCAACCCACCCGAGTGGCCGTTCAAACATTCGGGTGAAGTGATCTTGGCCTCTATTGCTTCCGGCTGCCCGCGTGCTAGGCTCGCCGCAAGTTGCAGTTTGGTTTCCCTTGCAGTACAGAGCCTGCGGAGCATGTGACCGCGGGCTCTCGTCGTTTTCAGACGAATGCAGTTGTGCAGCACCGTTTCGCACGTGCAGGTTCTGGAGCAGGGCAACCCTTTTGGGCCCAAGGAGGGCTTATGGCTACCGGAACCGTTAAGTGGTTCAACGCCGAAAAGGGCTTTGGCTTCATCGCCCAGGAGGGCGGCGGCCCCGACGTCTTCGTTCACTACTCCGCGATCAACGCCCAGGGCTTCCGTTCGCTCGAGGAGAACCAGCAGGTCTCCTTCGACGTGACGCAGGGCCCGAAGGGTCCGCAGGCGGAGAACGTCACCCCCGTCTGATCACTGCCTGATCGCAGAACCTGAGTGCAGTACCCAAGGAGCCCCACGCCGTATGGCGACGGGGCTCCTGCCTTTTCCTGGCCGGCGCCGCGGTGAATTCCGGGTGAATTCCCGTTGCGCCGGCCTTCGTGTGCGGTGCACGGACGCGTGACGCCGAACGGGAAACAGGTCGTGTGACCGGTATCCCCTGGACCGTCGGCGGTACCGGTCACGATTCCGGGCCATGACGACCGACGCCCTCGCCGCCGCCTGTGCCGGCCGCTTCAGGGACTCGCTCGCCGGCCGGCCGCCGGGTCCGGCCCTCCTCGCCACCTGGCCGAGACGATCCCCCGTCGGGACGCTGACCGGCCTGGAAGTCCGAGCAGGTCACAACGCATGTTCGAGGGTGACTTGGGAGCCCCGTGAGCGGTTGAAACCGGGAGTACCGGGAGCGCGACCTGTGCCGGTAACCGCTGGGGACGGCATGGGGATCGGCTCCCCCCAGCATCGGTTGCGTCGCCAGGGAGAGAACGGCGGCCGCATCCCGATCCGTATACCCAGGGGGAGTCACGACATGCGCACCACCATCGCACTTCGTACGAAGACGGTTCTGGCCGCGCTCACCGGCGCCGGTGTCCTCGCACTCGGTACCGCCGCGGCCGTTCCGGCGACCGGTGTGCAGAACGCCCTGGTGCACGTGGCCGGCTTCGCGGGCCACCAGGCGGACGCCCCGGCCCTGGCCAACGGACACGGCCCCGGCTTCACCCGGGGCTGACCCCACCGCGCCACCCCGGCGCCCCCACACCAACGGCATCGGCCGGGCCCCACCCCGCCGGTGCCGTTTCGCATGAACGCCGGGTTCCGACCATCCGGCCAGGCACGGCCCCCGGCACGGCCGTCGGCACTCCGATCCGCTCGCCGGCCGTAGGCCTGATCGGCCGCCGGGCCAGAGGTTCGTCGACCGGGTCGGTCCGGTCCGCCGTGCGGGGGCCGCCGGACACCGCGTCGGCGGTCAGGCGGCGGCCGGGACGCCGGGCGCCGTGTCCGTGGGGCGGCACAGGGCGGTCGGGCCGGGCTAGAGGCGGCGGCCCTCCCGGGTCACGCCCATCGCGTCGAAGAGGGCCTCCGCCGCCTGCTGGTGGGTGTGGGCCGTGGAGTCGTCGCCGAGTTCCCGGGCGGCTTCCGCGAGGCCGAGCAGGGCGCGGGCCATCTCGATGCGGTAGCCGAGGCGGGACGCCAGTTCGTAGGCGTGGCGGTGCAGTTCCATCGCCCGCTCGGGCGCGCCGCGCCGCAGGTGAACGAGTGCGACGACGTTGACCACGGACGCCTGGCGCAGCGCCGTGCCCTCGGCGGAGACCAGTTCCAGGGCCCGCTCGGCGTGTTCGGCGGCCGAGCGCACCTCGCCGAGCCGCTGGCAGACCTGCGCCCAGTGGGCGAGGACCACGGCCACGTTGGCCGGCTTGCGGGACTCGTCGCACAGTTCGAGCGCCTGGGCGAGACAGGCGCGGGCGCGTTCGTCCTCGTCGGTGCCGAGGTGGGCCAGGGCCAGCCAGGTGAGCGAGGCGATCTCGTTGCTGCGGTCGCCGAGGCTGCGGTTCAGCTCGGTGGCCCGGGCCGCGTACCGGGCGCCCTCGGCGTAGTGGCCCGACCAGGTCTCCACCGTGCTGAGGTTGTCCAGGGCCTGCGCCTCCATCCGGGCCGAGCCCAGCTCCTGGTGCAGGGCGATGCCCTGGACGAGCCAGGTGCGGGCCTCGTCGAAGTTGCCGAGCGCCCCGTGCAGCAGGCCGAGGACGTCGATGCACATCGCCTCGCCCCGGCGGTCGTCGGCGGAGGCCAGCTCCAGGGCCTCCTGGGCGGTGGTGATGCCGTCCTGGAAGTCGCCGAGCCACCAGTGGCCCACGGCCAGGTTGCCCAGGCTGATGCTGAGCAGCGCCGGATCGTCGAGCTGCCGGCAGGCGCCGACGCCGATGCGGCCGACCACCCGGAACTCCTCGTAGTCACCGCGCAGATCGAGGTAGAAGAGCAGGTTGCGGGCGAGCAGCGCCGCGTAGCGGTGCAGCCCGCGCGTGCCCGCCTGGGTCGCGACCGCGAGCAGTGCGTCGTACTCGCGGTCGAACCAGCGCAGCGCCCCGTCGTCACCGTCCAGCCGGGGCAGTTCGGGGCCGCCGGAGGCGGGCGGGTCGCCGTAGCGGCTGCGGCCCGGGAAGAGCGTCTCGCAGGCCACGTCGGTGGCGAGCGTGTAGTACGACACCAGCCGCTCGACCGCGGCCTCCTCGTCGTCCTCGGCCTCCCGCACGCTCATCGCGTACGTGCGCACCAGGTCGTGGAAGCCGTAGAGACCCGCCTCGTGCTGCTCCAGCAGGTGCGCGTCGAGGAGCAGTTCGAGGGCGTCCTCGGCGTCGTGGACGCCGGTGCCGAGCAGCGCGGCGGCGGAGTGGACGTCGATGGTGCTGCCCGGATGCAGTCCGAGCAGCCGGAACGCGACGCGCTGGTCCTCCTCCATCGCCTGGTACGACAGCCGGAGCGTGGCCTCGACGCTGCGCTCCCCGGCGCTCAGCTCGCGCAGCCGCCGGGTCTCGTCGGCGAGCCGGTCGACCAGGTACCGGACGGTCCAGCGGGGCCGGTTGCGCAGCCGGGCGGTGGTGATGCGCAGGGCGAGGGGCAGGCCGCCGCACAGGTCGGCCAGCAGGGCCACGGCGTCGGGCTCGGCGGCGGTGCGGTCGTCGCCGAGCATCCGGTTGAGCAGGGTGGTGCTGTCGTCGGCGGAGAGCTGTCCGAGGGAGAGCCATTCGGCGGCGTCCAGGTCGAGCATGCGCACCCGGCCGGTGAGGATCGCCAGGGAGTCCTCGGAGGCGGGCAGCAGTGGCCGGATCTGTGCGGCGTCGGCGGCGTTGTCCAGCAGGAGGAGCAGCTTGCGCTGCGCGGAAACGCTTCGCCACAGGGCGGTGCGTCTCTCCAGGTCGTCGGGAATGCGGTCGTCCGCCACACCCAGGTTGCGCAGCAGCGAGTGCAGCACGGCGCCCGGCTCCTGGGCCTTCTCGCCGGGGCTGAATCCGCGCAGGTCGACGAAGAGCTGGCCGTCGGGGTAGTCGGCGGCGAGCTGGTGGGCGGCGTGCACCGCGAGCGCGGTCTTGCCGCTGCCTCCCATGCCGTCCACGCCGACGATCCGGGCGCGCTCGGCGGCCGACGCCCGGCCCACCTTCAGCAGCCGGGCCAGCTCCGCGTCCCGGCCGGTGAAGTCCGGCAGGTCGTAGGGCAGGGTGCAGGGCGCCGGCTCGGACCCGGAGGGCCGGGCGGGCGGGGCCGGCACGAGCAGGGCGGCGCGGTCGGCCACCGACTGGGGCACCCGGGGCGCCACTTCGGGGCTGTCGCGCAGGATCGCCTCGTACAGCCGGGTCAGTTCGGCGCCCGGGTCGATGCCCAGTTCCTCCACGAGCAGTTCGCGCATCCGGCCGAACTCCTCCAGCGCCTCCGCCTGCCGGCCGGCCCGGTACAGGGCGAGCATCAGCCGGCCGCGCAGGGTCTCCCGGAGCGGGTGCGCGGTGACAAGCTCGCGCAGCGGTCCCACCAGGTCGCCGGACTCGCCGAGTTCGAGCTGCAGCTCGAAGTACTGCTCGGCGACCGCCATGTGCCGCTCCTCCAGGGCGGCGGAGGCCGCGGAGATCACCGGGCCGCCCGCGCCCGCCATGACCGGGCCGCGCCACAGGTCCAGGCAGGCCCGCAGATGACCGACCGCCTCGGCGGGCCGCCCGGCGGCCACCGCCTGCCGCGCCTCGCGCGCGCGCCGGCCGAACTCGTGCAGGTCGAGCTGCTCCTCCTCGAGCACGGCCCGGTATCCGGCGCCGTCGGTGACGATCAGGGAGGAGCCGCCGGGGATGCGGGTGCGCAGCGCGGCGACGGCCTTGCGGATCTGGTGACCGGCGGTCTGCGGCGGCTCGTCGTCCCAGGCGGCGGTCACCAGCCGGGGCATCGGCACCATGCGCCCCGGCTCCAGTAACAGCGTGACCAGCACCCGTTCCTGGGTGGGACTGCCGAGTCTCAGCCGCCGGTCCCCGTGCCACCCTTCCAGCGAGCCGAGGATGTTGAAGCGCACGACAGGCAGACCGGAAGCCGCCGACTCCACGTAACCCGTCCCCCCCGCCCCGTCGTCCTGCTAGCCCCCGGATGTTCGGGACAATCCTAGGTTGTACCCCGAACCTGTCGCGCCGGAAGACGACTTCACGTTACAAGGGTTAACCCTTGGTCTGCGCCAAAAGAAAGACCATCTTCAGGCAAGCTGTGGGAGAACGGACCGCGTATCGCCGGCCAACGCCGGGTCGTGGCACAGGATGGCGCTCTCGACCTGGCGCAGGGCGGGCGACGGCTGGATGCCGAGTTCGAGGTCGAGGTGGCGGCGCATGCGGCGGAAGACGTCGAGGGCGTCGGCCTGACGGCCCGAGCAGTACAGGGCGATCATGAGCTGCTCGCAGAACCGCTCCCGCAGCGGGTGGTTGGTGTGCGCGTCGGTCAGCTCGGCGAGGACCGCCGCGTGCCGGCCGAGCCGCAGCTCCGCGTCGAAGCGCAGTTCCATGGCGCGCATCCGGTACTCCTCGTACCGGGCGCCCGCGAGCTGGCACAGGGTCCCGCAGGCGAACCCGCCGAACACCGGGCCGCGCCAGAGCGCGAGCGCGTCGCCGAGCAGCCGGGCGATGTACGCCGGGTCGCCCCCGCGGGACGACTCGGCGTGCCGTACCGCGCCGACGAACTCGGCGGCGTCCAGTTCGCCGTCCCCCACGACGAGCCGGTAGCCCGAGGGGTGGATGGTCACCCTGGACCCCGCCCGGCCCGGCTCCAGGCCGCGCAGCTTGCGGCGCAGCCGGCTGATGTGCGCCTGCAGGGCGTTGGCCTGGTTGTCCGGTACGGCGTCCCCCCACATCTCCTCGACCAGGCTCTCCCCGGAAACCGGCTGGCCCTCGCTGATCAGCAGGGCCTGCACCAGGGTGCGCTGCAGGTCGCCGGAGATCTCCGCGGGGCCGGACACGGTACGGATCTGCAGGGCCCCGAGGATCGAGAACTTCAGCATCCTGACTCCGCCTCCCGTTGATGTCGCTGGCGTCGTCGTCCTTCTTCCGGCGACGTATCAACAGTGCGCGGCCCGGCTACCGGATCGTTACCGGTCCGTTCCCGGCCCGGTGTCGTCACCGACGACCAGCGCCCGCAGGGAGGCCACCCTCGCCGCCGCCACCTCGGGTGAGTCGGCGCCGACCACGAGGTGGCCGGGGTGCGGCGCCTCGGGCGGTGAGACGTGGCGGACGTCCGGCAGTACGCCCACCTCCGCCTCCGCCAGCCGCCACGGCGGGCCGATCAGCGCGGCGGCGGCGAAGCAGTTCGGCCGCACCGTGTCGATCAGCCGCCCGGCCAGCACCTCCACCGCGCCGGCGGCCAGGTCCAACCCGCCGGCCGCCTTGACCAGTTCGGGCACCGGGTCGTCGCCGAGGCCCGCCCGGCAGCCGGTGATCACCGGGCCGCGCGGGGTGAGGGCGACGCTGGAGTGGGCCGGGCCGAACTGGTATCCGGTCAGGTCCAGCAGCGCGGTCACCACCGCGCGCACCTCGGCGGCGGTGTCGGCCGTGAGCGGCGCGGGGTGGAGCAGGCCGTAGGGCGTGCGGGCGACGATCGCGACGGCCTGGTGCATGCCGTGCACGCTCAGCGTCTCCACGGTCAGCCGCAGGTCGCCGGGGGCCACCTCGGTACCGCCGGGCGAGAGCCGGTTGTCGCGGACGAGGCGCTGCACCGCGGCCGGGTCGGACAGCGCCACGAGGGCACGGGCGGGGTTGACGCACAGCCCCGCCTCGGCGGCTTCGGCCAGGGGTGCGCGCAGGGCCGCCTCGTCCGTGGCGTCGGCCCGTATGGAGCGCACTTGGACTCCCGCGCGCGCGGCCTGGCGGACGAGGCGCGGGTCCGGGTTCAGCAGGAAGATCCGGCGGACGTCGTTGTGTTCTTTCATGCCTCTGCTCGGGGGACGGAGTAGGCGGGGGGTGGAAAGGCAGGCTACGAGCGGCCGATACCGATCCGGTCCCGGCTGGTTCCCGGGGTGGTGCGCGTGCCCGGAACGAGTGCTCCTGCGAGGGGGGTGACGGACCGTGGACACCACTGGACCCACTTGTACGCTACCGGTTCCCGGGCATTCGCCGAGGGCGGTTTCACGGCAAGGCCGGGGCGGCCGGCCCGCGCCTCCGCCCGGCTGCTCCGCCCTCTCGCGCCCGGCGTCTCAGCGTGCGTAGAGGCCTTCTACCTCCTGGGCGAAGTCCCGCATGATCCGTTCCCTGCGCAGCTTCATCGAGGGCGTCAGGTGTCCCGCCTCCTCGGTGAAGTCCACGGGCAGCACGGCGAACCGGCGGATCGACTCGGGTCGGGAGACGAGCTTGTTGGCCTCGTCCAGGGCCCGCTGCAGGACGGCCTCCAGCTCGGCGTCGCCGACCAGGAGCTCCGGCGGCACCGGATGTCTGCCGTTCATCAGGCGCCAGTGGGTGATGCCGTCGGGGTCGAGGGTGATGAGGGCGGCGACGTACGGCCGCCCGTCGCCGACGAGCATGACCTGCGAGATCAGCGGGTGCTGGCGCAGCCAGTTCTCCAGTGGCGCCGGGGCCACCGACTTGCCGCCTGCCGTGATCAGCAGTTCCTTCTTGCGGCCGGTGATGGTCAGGTAGCCCTCGTCGTCCAGCTCGCCGATGTCGCCGGTGGGCAGCCAGCCGTCCCGGGTGGCGGGGACGACTCCGCCGGCCTGGGGGTCCCAGTAGCCGCGCAGCACATGGTCGCCGGAGAGCAGGATCTCCCCGTCCGCCGCGATCCGCACCCGGGTACCGGGCAGCGGCCAGCCGACCGTGCCCAGCCGGGGCTTGAGCGGCGGGGTGACCGTGGAGGCGCCGGCGGTCTCCGTCAGGCCGTACCCCTCGAAGACCTCGATCCCGGCGCCGGCGTAGAACGCGGCCAGGCGCCGGCCGAGCGGTGAGCCGCCGCAGATGACGTACTTGACCCTGCCGCCCATGGCGTTGCGGATGCGCCGGTACACCAGCGGGTCGTAGAAGGAACGGGTGGTGCGCAGCGCCCGGTTGGGGCCGCCGCCCGCTCCGGTCTGCCGGGCCTCGAGCGCCTCGCCGTACCGCACGGCCACCGTGGTCGCCCGGTCGAAGGCGCCCGCCCGGCCGCCCTCCTCCGCTTTGGCCCGCGCGGAGTTGAAGATCTTCTCCAGCATGTACGGGATGGTCAGCAGGCAGGTCGGCCGGAAGGCGGCGAGGTCGGGCAGCAGGTCCTCGGCCTTGAGGCTCGGCGCGTGCCCGAGCCGGACCCGGGCGCGGACGCAGGCGATCGCCACCATCCGCCCGAAGACGTGGGACATCGGCAGGAACAGCAGCACCGACGCCTCCTCGGCCGACGCCGTCCGGAAGACCGGGTGGAGGAGCTGGACGGCGTTGTCGACCTCGGCGAAGAAGTTGCCGTGCGAGAGGGCGCAGCCCTTGGGTCGGCCGGTGGTGCCGGAGGTGTAGATGAGCGTGGCGAGGGTGTCGGGGCCCAGCATGCCGCGGCGTACGGCCACTTCGCCGTCCGGCACCTCGGCGCCCAGCTCCGCCAGCCGGTCCACGTGGCCCTGCTCCATCACCCACAGGTGCCCCAGGTCCGGCAGCCGCTCCAGTTCGGGGCCCATCGCGGCGGCCTGGGCGCCGGTCTCCGTGACCAGCGCGACCGCGCCGGAGTCGTGCAGGATCCACCGGGTCTGGAAGACGGAGGACGTGGGGTAGACGGGGACCGTGACCAGGCCGGCCGCCCAGGCGGCGAAGTCCAGCAGCGTCCACTCGTACCGGGTCCGGGCCATCACGGCGATCCGGTCGCCCGGCGTGAGGCCCGACGCGATCATGCCCTTGGCCACCGCGAGCACCTGTGCGGCGAAGCGCGCCGCCGTCACGTCCGTCCAGCGGTCGTCGTCGGCCCTGCGGCTGAGCACGACGGCGTCGGGGGCGGCCTCGGCGTTGTCGAACGGCAGGTCGGCGAGCGAGCCGTGCGTCACCGGCGGTGCGAACGGCGGGACGTACGCCTCCCGTACCGCGCCGTCCAGTCGCCGGGTCTCGGGTTCCACCAGGACCGGCAGGCCGTCGTAGTCGGTGGCCTGGACGTGGACGCCGGAGGAGACCGGGGCGCTCGGGTGGGGGGTGGACACGGGGCGGCTCCTCGGGCGTGCAGCGGAGAACTGCTTGCTGCCTGACGTACGTGCCTCGGGCGGCGAGGCGTTCACCGGCGCTGTCCCGCGGTAAGGGGTTACCGGCGGTCAGGCTGGTGATCGTACGACTCGGCTGTGGGGGGCTTGTGCGGGTTCCGGGATGGTCCGGGAACGGGGGTGTGCATCCTCGGAGATCATGTGAGAGTCGTTCATGTTCGTTGGCTCACACGCGCCGTCCCGGCCCACCGGCCGGTGTTTTCAAGGGCGTTCCAGGATCGCGGTCACACCCTGGCCGCCGGCCGCGCACACGGAGATCAGGCCCCTGCCGGGCGCGTCCCGCTCGGCGAGCAGCTTCGCCAGGGTGGCGACGATCCGCGCCCCGGTCGCCGCGAACGGGTGCCCGGTGGCCAGCGACGACCCGGCCACATTCAGCCGGGCCCGGTCCACCTCCGGCAGCCCCCGCTTCTCCCAGGCGGCGAGCGTGGCCAGCACCTGGGAGGCGAAGGCCTCGTGCACCTCGATCAGGTCGAAGTCGTCCAGGCCGAGGCCGGTGCGCTCCAGCAGGCGCGGCACCGCGTACGCCGGGGCCATCAGCAGGCCGTCCTCGCCGCCCGCCACGTCGCCGTGCGCGAAGTCGACGGCGGCCGTCTCGTACGCGGTGAGGAAGGCGAGGGGCTCCAGGCCGCGCGCCTCGGCCCACTCCTCGCTCGCCAGCAGGACGAGAGCCGCGCCGTCGGTGAGCGGGGTCGAGTTGCCGGCGGTCATGGTGGGACCGGGGTCCTTCAGGCCGAACACCGGCTTCAGGGCGGCCAGTTTCTCCGGGGTGGATTCGGGACGCAGGTTCTGGTCGCGGTCCAGGCCGCGGAAGGGGACGACCAGGTCGTCGAAGAAGCCCCGGTCGTACGCCGCCGCCAGCCGCCGGTGGCTGGTGGCGGCCAGTTCGTCCTGCGCCTCGCGGCTGATGCCCCAGGCGCGGGCGGTCACCGCCGCGTGCTCGCCCATCGAAAGCCCGGTGCGCGAATCGGCGTTGCGCGGGATGTCCGGGACCAGGTGCCCGGGCCGGATGCCGGTGAGGGCCTTCAGCCGGCCGCCCGTGGTCCGCGCCCGGCGGGCCTCCAGCAGGATGCGGCGCAGCCGGTCGTTGACGCCGAGGGGCGCGTCACTCGCGGTGTCGGCGCCGCCCGCGACCGCGGACTCGGTCTGGCCGAGGGCGATCTTGTTGGCGGCGGCGATGACGGCCTGCAGCCCGGTGCCGCAGGCCTGCTGGATGTCGTAGGCGGGGGTGCGCGGGTCCAGCCGGGAGCCGAGCACGGTCTCGCGGGCGAGGTTGAAGTCCCGGCTGTGCTTGAGGACCGCGCCGGCCACGAACTCGCCCACGACGCCCGGCCCGTCGAGGCCGTGGCGCTCGGCCAGCCCGTCGAGGGCCGCGGTCAGCATGTGCTGGTTGGAGGCGGTGGCGTACGGCCCGTCGGAGCGGGCGAACGGCAGGCGGGTGCCGCCGATCACCGCGACGCGCCGCACCCGGGGGCGCTCGGACGGGGTTGCGAGGGGACTCATCTCGACCTGCTCCTCAGCCGTGACATAGGCTTACCTCCGGTAACCTTACTTCAGAGTAAGCAATTGGGACCGAGTCAGCACGGGAGTTGGACATGGCCGACCGCTACCTGAGCTTCACCGGCACGGCGCCGGGCCGGTTCCTCACCCGGCGCCTGGGCCTGCCCCAGCCGGCCGAGCTGCGCCGCTGGTCTGCCGAACACCCGGCGCTGGACGGCCCGTTGCTGCATCTGACGGCCGACGCCTCCGCCCTGGACCTGGCCCCCGTGCTGGCCCGCGCCGGTCTCGCCCCGGGCGACCGGGACCCGGCCGCCGTCGTCCTGGACGCCACCGGCGTACGGGACGTCGGGGCGCTCGCCGAGGTGCACGCGGCCCTGCATCCCGTCGTGCGGTCCGTCGCGCCGAGCGGCCGGGTCCTGGTGCTCGGCGCCCCGCTCGACCCCGCCGACCACCACCAGGCCGCCGCCCAGCAGGCCCTGGAGGGATTCACCCGCTCGCTCGGCAAGGAGATCGGCCGGGGCAGGACCGTCAACCTGGTCCGGCTGACCGACGCGGCCGCCGCCGAGTCCACCCTGCGCTTCCTGCTCTCGCCGAAGTCGGCCTACGTCAGCGGCCAGGTGGTCGAGGTCGGCGCCGGACCGGCCGCCGCACCGGCCGACTGGGCGAAGCCGCTCGCCGGCCGGACCGCGCTGGTCACCGGCGCCGCACGCGGGATCGGCGAGGCCGTCGCCGAGACGCTGGCCCGGGACGGCGCCCATGTCGTCGTGCTCGACGTGCCCGCCGCCGAGGCGGACGCCCGCCGGGTCGCCGAGCGGCTCGGCGGCACCGCCCTCGCCCTCGACATCACCGCGGAGGACGCGGGCGAGCGCATCGCCGGCGCCCTGCCCGACGGACTGGACGCCCTGATCCACAACGCGGGGATCACCCGGGACCGCCGGCTGGTCAACATGCCCGCGGACCGCTGGAGTCCGGTGCTGGAGGTGAACCTGGGCAGCGTGCTGCGCACCACCGACGCCCTGCTCGCCAAGGGCGCGCTGCGCTCCGGCGGACGGATCGTGGCCACCGCCTCCATCGCCGGACTCGCGGGCAACGCCGGGCAGACCAACTACGGCGCGAGCAAGGCGGGCGTCGTGGGCCTCGTACGGTCCCTCGCGCCGCGCGCACTCGCGGAGCACGGGGTGACCGTGAACGCGGTCGCGCCCGGGTTCGTCGAGACCCGGATGACGGCCGCGATCCCGCTGTTCATCCGGGAGGCCGGCCGCCGGATGAACTCCCTCGCGCAAGGCGGCCTGCCGGCCGACGTCGCCGAGACCACCGCCTGGCTCGCCCACCCCGCCTCCGGCGCGGTCAACGGCCAGGTCGTCCGCGTGTGCGGCCAGAGCCTGCTGGGAGCCTGAGTTGACCGCCGTCACCCTGACCTCCGCCCCCGCGCTCGCCCCGCTGCTGGCCCGCGGGGCCCTGCGCTCGCCCTTCAAGCGCCCCTCCCCGGGCGCGGAGTTCCCGCGCGACCGGCTGGTCCTGCCCGGTGTGCGCGTGGACCTCGCCCGGCTGGCCGCCTACGAGCGGGTCTGCGGCTTCGCCCCCGGCGCCGACGACGCGGACGCGCTGCCCGTCACCTATCCGCACGTCCTCGGCTTCCCGCTGGCCATGCGCCTGATGAGCGGGCGGGACTTCCCGCTGCCGCTGCTCGGCCTGGTGCACACCTCGATCGGGATCGTCCGCCGCGCCGGCCTGCCGGCCACCGGGGAGTACGAACTCGCCGTGCACGTCGCCGGTCTCGCCCCGCACCGGCGCGGCACCGAGGCCACGGTGGTCACCGAGCTGCGGGCCGGCGGGGAAGCCGTGTGGGAGTCGCGGAGCACCTACCTCGCCCGGCACCGGACGGACGCCGGGTCCGGCGCGGCGCCGGGGCCCGACGAGGACCGGCGGCCACCGCTCCCGGTGGCGGCCGAGTGGCGGCTCCCCGACGACCTCGGCCGCCGGTACGCGGCCGCCTCCGGGGACCGCAACCCCATCCATCTGCACCCGCTGACCGCCCGCCTCTTCGGCTTCCCGCGCCCCATCGCGCACGGGATGTGGACGGTGGCCCGCTGCCTGGCCGTCCACGGCGCGCCCGAGGCCGCCCGTGTCGAGGCCCGGTTCCGGGCGCCCGTGCCGCTGCCGGGAACGGTGGCCTACGGCACGGACGGCGCCGGCCGCTTCGAGCTGCGCGGGGCCGGGGACCGGCCGCACCTGACCGGCGAGGTGCGGGCGCTGACGCCGTAGCGTCCGCCGTCCGGACGGGGACCTCAGTCCTCGAAGCGCGGCGGGCTCCAGGGCCGGCCCTGCATCAGGTTGCCCAGGCCCGCCCAGGCGAAGTTCATCAGGGTGGCCGCCGCCTGCCGTGCCGTGGTGCCCGGGGTGGCGTTCGCCCAGGCGGCGAGCGACTCGGCGGCGCCGACGAGGGCCTCGGCGAGCCCGGCGACCTCGCGCTCGGCGAGGTCCGGATCACGGTGGGCCTCGCGGGCCGCGACGGCGATCAGCCGGGTCACGAACGCGACGATCTCCTCGCGCATCGCGGTGACCTCGGCGGCGAACAGCTCGCCGTGGGTACGCGCCTGGAGGTGCAGCACGGCCCAGCCGTCGGGGTGCTCGGCGGTGTGCGCGAAGAACGCCCGGAGCCCGTCCCAGAGCTGGCGGTCGGCGGGCAGGTCACCGCGCACGCCGGTGCGCACCGCCTCCGACAGGGCCCGGGCCTCGCGGCGGATGCACGCCGTGAAGAGGTCTTCCTTGGAGTTCAGGTAGAGGTACACCAACGGCTTGGACACGCCCGCCAGTTCGGCGATCTCGTCCATCGACGCGGCCATGTACCCGCGCCGGCCGAAGATCCGTACGGCGGCGTCGAGCATCTGCTGCTCCCGCACCGCACGCGGCATCCGCTTGGTCTTCACGGCACCCATGGGGAGAAGCCTAGTTGCGCCGCCGGGGCGGACGGCGCGTATCGGACGGCCGGGATGTCAGGAGGCCTGGCTCCGCGCCCGGGCGGCGTCGTCCACCGCGTCGTCCTCCTGGCTGCGGTTGGAGTCCAGGTTGGCCTTCATCCGGTCCACCCGGTTCACGATGCGGACCGAGGCGCGCTCCCGCTCCCGCCGCAGCACCACCCAGCTGATCGGCGCCGACAGCACCAGCGCGAGCAGCAGCACCCACAGGAAGTTGGAGTCGCCGAAGCCGCGCGGGAAGATGCCGGAGTAGACGGCTCCCCAGACGACCACGAGGCAGCCGGCGAAGATGCCGAGGCGCATCAGCGTGTAGCGGAGCATCTCAATCCACTCTTCCGTGTCGTACGGTCCGAAATCCCACGAGGGGCATCGTCCAGTGAAGCACGCCGGGCGGCCGATCTTCGCGGGGGGTCCGGGGCCTCAGGTCAGCGGGAGCAGCATGGTGACGTCGTCGCGGTGGTCGCCGGGGGCGACGCGGATGGCGCCGGGCACCCGGCCCACCTCCTTGTACCCGCAGGAGGCGTAGAAGCGCTCCAGGCCGAGGCCGCCCCGGCAGCCGAGCCGGATCGCGTCGATGCCGCCGAAGCCGCGGACCGCGTCCTCGGCGGCCGCCATCAGCTCGCGGCCCCACCCTTTGCCCTGGTGAGCGGGATGGACCATGACCGTGTACAGCCAGACCCAGTGCGTCTGCAGCCGGTGGGTGTTGAAGGAGACGAAGGCGGTGGCGGCCACCCGGCCCGCCTCGTCGTGCCCGACGAGCAGCCGCATGCCGCCGCCGGCCAGCGCCGCGAGCTGCTTGACCAGCGCCGGGCGTATGTCCTCCCGGGTCACCGGGGCCACGAAGCCGACGGCGCCGCCCGCGTTGGTCACGTCCGTCCACAGCGCGAGGACGCCCTCGTGGAGGTCAGGAGTGATCGCCGGATCGAGCGTGAAGGTAAGGGGCATGCGGGGAGTGTATCCATTACCCGAGAGCGTGTGCGGCGACGTTCAGATCCGCCACCAGGCCCTCGTACGCCGCGTCGCGGTCCTCGTCCCGCGCCCGCAGCACGGACGACGGGTGCACCGTCGGCACCAGCCGTTCCGGCCGCCCGTGGATCTCCCGCTCCAGCACGGTGCCGCGCACCTCGCCCACCCGGAACGACGACCCGAGCAGCGCCTTCCCGGCCGTGGCGCCGAGCACCACGATCAGCTCCGGCTCCACGAGGGCCAGCTCGGCCGCGAGCCAGGGCCCGCACGCCGTCGCCTCCCGGAGGGTCGGCGCCTTGTGGATCCGCCGCTTGCGCGGTTCGGCCCGGGTGAACTTGAAGTGCTTGACGGCGTTGGTGACGTAGGCGTCCGCCGGGTCGAGGCCGGCCTCCGCCAGCGCCCGGTCCAGCAGCCGGCCCGCGGGCCCGACGAACGGCCTGCCCTGCCGGTCCTCCTGGTCGCCCGGCTGCTCGCCGACGAGCATCACCCGGGCGTCGGCACGGCCGGCCCCGAAGACGGTCTGGGTGGCGTCCCGGTGCAGGGGGCAGCCCCGGCAGCCGGCCGCGGCCCGGCGCAGCGCGTCCAGGCCGGCCCCCTCCGGGACGAAGGGGGCGGCGGTGTACCGCTCCTCGGGGCCGTTTCCGCTTGGACTCACGACCCCCGGGTACCCCGGTGGCCGCAGGCGGCTCGGACCCTCAGACCCGCATCGCCTGCGGGGTCTCCCGGCGCAGCGGGTCCGGGCCGTCGTACTCGCGGATGATCTCGTAGCGGGTGTTGCGCTCCACCGGACGGAAGCCGGCGTCCCGGATGAGGTCCAGCAGGTCCTCGCGGGTCAGCTTGTTCGGGGTGCCGTAGTTGTCGGCGTCGTGGGTGATCTTGTACTCGACCACCGAGCCGTCCATGTCGTCGGCGCCGTGCTGGAGGGCGAGCTGGGCGGTCTGCACGCCGTGCATCACCCAGAAGACCTTCACGTGCGGGACGTTGTCGAACAGCAGCCGGGAGACGGCGAACGTCTTCAGCGCCTCGGCGCCGGTCGCCATCTGGGTGCGCGCCTGGAGCCGGTTGCGGACCTTGCCGTCCTTCATGTCCACAAAGTCGTGCTGGTAGCGCAGGGGGATGAAGACCTGGAACCCGCCGGTCTCGTCCTGCAGTTCACGCAGCCGCAGCACGTGGTCGACGCGGTGCCGGGGCTCCTCGATGTGCCCGTAGAGCATGGTGCACGGGGTCTTCAGGCCCTTCTCGTGCGCCAGCCGGTGGATGCGGGACCAGTCCTCCCAGTGGGTGCGGTGGTCCACGATGTGCTGCCGGACCTCCCAGTCGAAGATCTCCGCGCCGCCGCCGGTGAGGGACTCAAGGCCCGCGTCGATCAGCTCGTCGAGGATCTCGGAGGCGCTCAGCCCGGAGATGGTCTCGAAGTGGTGGATCTCCGTCGCCGTGAAGGCCTTCAGCGACACGTCCGGCAGCGCGGCCTTCAGCTCGCGCAGCGAACGCGGGTAGTACCGCCACGGCAGGTTCGGGTGCAGGCCGTTGACGATGTGCAGCTCGGTGAGGTTCTCCGACTCCATCGCCTTGGCGAGCTTGACGGCCTCCTCGATGCGCATCGTGTACGCGTCCTTCTCCCCCGGCTTGCGCTGGAAGGAGCAGTAGGCGCAGGAGGCCGTGCACACGTTGGTCATGTTGAGGTGCCGGTTGACGTTGAAGTGGACCACGTCACCGTTCTTGCGGGTGCGTACCTCGTGCGCGAGTCCGCCCAGCCAGGCCAGGTCGTCCGACTCGTACAGCGCGATGCCGTCCTCGCGGGACAGGCGGACGCCCGCCCTCACCTTCTCCTCCAGCTCGCGCTTGAGCCCGACGTCCATGCCTACACCTTTCTCCGACAGCCCGACCAACGGTATCCCTAGACCTCTTCGGGCAGCTCCCCGACCCGGTTCTCCCACTTCGTGGACAGCACGACCGTGGTACGGGTCCGGGAGACGCCCTTGGTGCCGCTCAGCCGCCGGATCGTCCGCTCCAGGCCGTCCACGTCCGTCGAGCGCACCTTGAGCATGAACGAGTCGTCGCCGGCGATGAACCAGCAGTCCTCGATCTCCGGCAGGTCCCGCAGCCGCTGTGCCACGTCCTCGTGGTCGGCGGCGTCGGACAGGGAGATGCCGATCAGGGCGATCACGCCGAGGCCGAGGGAGGCCGAGTCGACGGTGGCGCGGTACCCGGTGATGACACCGGCCGCCTCCAGCCGGTTGATGCGGTCGGTGACGCTGGGTCCCGACAGGCCGACGAGGCGCCCCAGCTCCGCGTAGGAGGC
The DNA here is from genome assembly GCF_055601245.1 of Streptomyces sp. NPDC038135. NCBI lineage: Bacteria > Bacillati > Actinomycetota > Actinomycetes > Kitasatosporales > Streptomycetaceae > Streptomyces > Streptomyces sp. NPDC038135. The sequence goes on from NZ_JBVJXS010000001.1 coordinate 838,579, forward strand.
CCGGCCGTTCTCCCTCAGGGCCTGGATGAGCTGCCTGTCCACCGCGTCCATGCGATCGAAGCCTTCCGCTGAAGAGTTCCCGAAGTGATGAGAGGTACTGCGACTTGCCCCGCTAGCGGCCCGCTGCGCCGCCGCCCAGTTCGCCCTTCCAGCGCCGGTACAGGCCGTGCCCGACGCCCGCCGCGTCCAGCACCCGCCCGGCGACGAAGTCCACCAGGTCCTGGATGTGGGTGGCGCCCGCGTAGAAGGCGGGCGAGGCCGGCACCACGCTCGCGCCGGCGTCGTCCAGCGCGACCAGGTGCCGCAGGGTCTGGCCGTTCAGGGGGGTCTCCCGTACGGCCACGACGAGCGGCCGGCGCTCCTTCAGTGTGACGCTCGCGGCGCGCTGCAGCAGGTCCTTGGAGAGGCCGAGGGCGACACCGGCGACACAGGCGGTGGACGCCGGGACGATCAGCATCCCGCGCGCCGGGTACGACCCCGAGGACGGTCCGGCAGCGAGGTCCGCCGCGCCCCAGTACCGCACCCCGGTGATGTCCGGCCGGAACGTCCCGGGCTTGCCGTCGGCCCCCCGGCCCAGCCATTCCGCCAGGTCCTCCCGCCAGTGCGCGTCCCGGAACGAGATCCCCGTCTCGTCCAGCAGCGTCAGCCGCGAGGCCCGGCTGACCACCAGGTCGACCGCCTCGCCGGCGTCCAGCAGCGCCCGCAGCACGGCTGCCGCATACGGCGTCCCGGAAGCTCCGGACACCCCCACGATCCAAGGCGCGCGCTGCGTTTCTCCTGCGTTCACACCTTGAGCGTACCGGCGGACCGAACCGTGTTCAGGACGGGTCGGCCCGACCGCGGCGACGCCCCCGCTCAGACCGTCAGCCCGCGCACCACCAGGTCCAGCAGCGCGCACACGAAGAGGGCGATGCCGATGAAGCCGTTGACGCTGAAGAACGCCCTGTTCACGCGGGACAGGTCGTGCGGGCGGACGATGGTGTGCTCGTAACCGAAGGCGCCCGCCACGACGACCAGGCCCAGCCAGAAGAACGCGCCGGCGTGGGTGGCGAGGGCGTACCAGACGAACAGGGCCGTGGTGACGGTGTGGCAGGCGCGGGCGCCCCACACGGCGGCCGGGACGCCGAACCGGGCCGGGACCGACCTGACGCCGATCCGGCGGTCGGTCTCGACGTCCTGGCAGGCGTAGATCAGGTCGAAGCCGCCGATCCAGACGCCCACGGCGAGACCGAGGATCACCGCGTTCCAGGACCACTCGCCGGTGATCGCCAGCCAGCCGCCGACCGGGCCCATCGCCTGGGCCAGGCCCAGGATGGCCTGCGGGAAGTTCGTGAACCGCTTGCCGTACGGGTAGACCACCATCGGGATCACCGCGATGGGCGCCAGCGCCAGGCAGAGCGGGTTCAGCAGGGCCGCGGCGCCCAGGAAGACCACGAGCGCCACCAGGGCGCCGGTCCAGGCGTGCCGCACCGACATCGCGCCGGTGACCAGCTCGCGCTGGGCGGTGCGCGGGTTGCGGGCGTCGATCTCGCGGTCGATGATCCGGTTGACCGCCATCGCGAACGTGCGCAGGCCCACCATGCAGACCGTGACGAGCAGGAGCCGGACCCAGTGGACGTTCCGGTCGAGCTGGAACATCGCGGTGAGGGCCGCGATGTAGGCGAACGGGAGCGCGAAGACCGAGTGCTCGATCATCACCAGGCGCAGGAACGCCTTGGTGCGTCCCGGCCGCGGTAGTGCCGCGGAGGCGCTGCTCACAGGCCGTACTCCTTCCAGCGGCGGTCCACCATGGCCGCCGTATCCGGGTCCGACAGGACCATCTCCGGCCATCCGCCGTCGCGCGTGTAGCCCTCCTCGGGCCACTTCCGCGTCGCGTCGATGCCCGCCTTGCCGCCCCAGAACTGCTGGTAGGAGGCGTGGTCCAGGTGGTCGACGGGACCTTCGACGACCGTGAGGTCGCGGGCGTAGTCCGTGTTGCCGAGGGCGCGCCAGGCGACCTCGTGCAGGTCGTGCACGTCGCAGTCCGCGTCCACGACCACGATCAGCTTGGTCAGGGACATCATGTGCGCCCCCCAGACCGCGTGCATCACCTTCTGCGCGTGCTTGGGGTACTTCTTGTCGATCGAGACGATCGCGCAGTTGTGGAAGCCGCCGGCCTCGGGCAGGTGGTAGTCCACGATGTCGGGGACGATGATCTTCAGCAGCGGCAGGAAGAAGCGCTCGGTGGCGCGGCCGAGGGGGCCGTCCTCGGTGGGCGGCCTGCCGACCACGATCGACTGCAGCAGCGGCCGCTTGCGCATCGTCACGCAGTCGATGGTCAGCGCCGGGAACGGCTCCTGCGGGGTGTAGAAGCCGGTGTGGTCGCCGAACGGGCCCTCCGGCAGCATCTCGCCGGGCTCCAGCCAGCCCTCCAGCACCACCTCGGCGTTGGCGGGGACCTGGAGCGGGACCGTCTTGCAGTCGACCATCTCGATCCGCTTGCCCGCGACGAACCCGGCGAACAGGTACTCGTCGATGTCGCCGGGCAGCGGGGCGGTGGAGGCGTAGGTGACGGCGGGCGGGCAGCCGAACGCGATGGCGACGGGGAGCCGTTCGCCGCGCCGGGCCGCCACCTGGTAGTGATTCCGGCTGTCCTTGTGGATCTGCCAGTGCATGCCGATGGTCCGCCTGTCGTGCCGCTGCAGGCGGTACAGGCCGAGGTTGCGGACACCGGTCTCGGGGTCCTTGGTGTGCGTCAGGCCCAGGTTGAAGAAGGACCCGCCGTCCTGCGGCCAGGTGAACAGCGCCGGGAGCCGGTCGAGGTCGACCTGGTCGCCGCGCAGCACGACCTCCTGCACCGGCGCGTGGTCGGGCTTCACCTTCTTCGGCGGCACGTGCGCCATCGCGCCGAGCTTGCCGAACGCCTCGCGCACGCCGACGAACCCGTGCGGCAGCTCGGGCCGCAGCAGCCCGCCGATCTTGTCGGAGATGTCGCCGTACGACTTCAGCCCCAGCGCCTTCAGCAGCCGCCGGTCGGTGCCGAAGACGTTCATCGCGAGGGGCATCGCGGAGCCCTTCACGTTCTCGAACAGCAGCGCGGGGCCGCCCGCCTTCTGGACCCGGTCGACGATCTCCCCGACCTCCAGGTACGGGTCGACCTCGGCCTTGATGCGCTTGAGGTCTCCCTCGCGCTCCAGCGCCCTGAGCAGGGAGCGAAGATCGTCGTAAGCCATGCCTCTCAGTATCGGTCACCCGATAACCTGGACCTGTCACCGGGGCCGTCCCACACCGTCGGGAGATCGCTCGTCATGCTCAGGTATCTGCCCGTCCTGCTGGTGCTGGCGCTGTGGATCTACGCCTTCGTGGACTGCCTGAACACCCCCGAGGAAGAGGTGCGCCACCTGCCGAAGGGCGTGTGGCTGCTCATCGTCCTGCTCTTCGGCTGGGTGCTGGTGGGCCCGGTGGCCTGGCTGATCACCGGCAGGGTCCGGCAGCCTGCCGCGGCCAACAGCGGCACGCCCGCCGAGCGGCGTCCGGACTCGGGCTGGGTCGCCCCGGACGACAACCCCGAGTTCCTGAAGTCCCTCGAACGGGACGACCCCGGGAACGACTGACCCGGTGGAACTGAGGCTGCTCGTCACCTTCGAGAGGGTCGCCACGGTCCTGAGCTTCACCCGGGCCGCGGCCGAGCTGTCGTACGCGCAGTCCAGCGTGACCAGTCAGATCCGGGCCCTGGAGTCCTCGCTGGGCGCCGAGCTGTTCGACCGGCTCGGCGGCCGGGTCCGGCTCACCGAGGCGGGCGAGCGACTGCTGCCCTACGCCCGGCGGATCATCGAGCTGGCCGAGGAGGCACGGGCCGCGGTCACCGGCGCCGAGGAGCCGGCCGGCACCCTCACCGTCGGCACCATGGAGTCCCTGACCTCCTACCGGCTGCCCCCGCTGCTGGAGTTCTTCCACCACCGCCACCCCGCGGTGCGGCTCGCGCTGCGCACCACCATCGGCGACGAGACCCGGCAGGCGCTGCGCCAGGGCACGTACGACGTCGGGTTCCTGATGGAGGCGGAGACCGAGCACCCGGGCCTGGAGAGCACGGTGCTGGCGGTGGAGCCGCTGGCCCTGGTGGCGGCGCCGGGGCACGCGCTGGCCGGGAAGCCCGTCGCGACCGCCGACCTCACCGGCCTGCCCCTGCTGGCCACCGAACCGGGCTGCGCCTACCGGGACCTGTTCGAGCGGGAGCTGGCGGCGCTGGGGCCGGTGGAGTTCATGGAGTTCGGCACGATCGAGGCCACCAAGCGCGCGGCGGCCGCCGGCCTCGGGACGGCGCTGCTGCCCGAGGTGACGGTCGCCGCCGAACTCGCGGCCGGCGCTCTGGTACGGCTGGCCTGGGAGCCGCCGTTCACGCTTCGCACGCAGCTGGCGTGGCGGTCCGGGAAGCGGCTTCCGGCGCACGCCCGGCTGTTCGTGGAGCAGGCGCGGCGGCTGGTTTCCGAGCAAGGGTGACCTTGAGGCTCGCGATGACGATGAGCGGGACGCCGAGGGCCTGGACCGGTCCGATGTGGTGGCCGTACACCGCCCAGTCCATGACCATCGCGACGGCCGGGTAGACGAACGCGAGCACCGCGATCTTGGCGGTGGGCAGCTTGGCGTAGGCGGCGTACATGAGGACGTACATCACTCCGGTGTGCAGCAGCCCGAGGCCGGCCAGCCAGCCCCAGTCCCAGCCGGCGCCCCGCATCGCGCCGAAGTCCGCGAAGGGGAGCAGCAGGGGGATGCCCACCAGGACCTGGACGAGGGCGATCAGGTGCGGGCGCACGCCGGTGATCCGCTTGGTGACCAGGGTGGACAACCCGTACAGCAGGGCCGCGAGCAGGGCCTGGCCGACGCCGGTGAGGTACGCGCCGCCGCCGGTGAAGTCGGCGGGGCTCACCCCGGAGACGAGGACGAGGCCGGCGAAGGCGACGCCGATCCAGCCGACCCGGGCGGCGGTGAGCCGCTCGCGGAACAGCAGGGCGCCGAGCAGCACCACGTAGAACGGCTGCGTGTGGTAGACCACGGTGGCCACCGAGATGGACGTGTTCTCGTACGACTGGAAGAGCAGCACCCAGTTGAAGACGATGAACACCCCGCCGAGGACCGCGAGGCCGAGGGTGCGCGGGGTGAAGCCGTGGTCGCGCAGCCAGCCCCGGGCAGCCACGTAGCCGCCGAGGGCCAGGGCGCCGAACAGGACGCGGAAGAAGACGACGTCGAAGGGCGGGGCGCCGGACTCGACGACGAACACGCCGAGGGTGCCGGACAGCATCATCGCGGTGGTCAGCTGGGCCGTGCCCATGCGCTCTGAGGTCATGGCGAGGACGCTACGGACGGCGCCGGGCCCGGTCCACGAGCCGCTGGGGCGTCCTGCCGATGGGGCCATCGGCGCCGCCGATGGTCGCAGGTCACCGGGGTGCGGGGGCAGCGCCGGGCGCCGGTCCGAGGGCTCGGCGGTGTCAGGTGAACTGCCCGGGAAGGGGCTCCGACGCCTCCTGCTCCGGGCCGGGCGGCGGGGGCGGGGCCCCCAGGTTGTCGATGAGGCGCTCGAACCTGGTGCGCCAGGCCGTCTCCGACTCGCCCTCGCCCTGGAACTCGTGGGTGAAGCGCAGCGCGCACCCGCCCTGCCGCTCACGCTCCAGGTGGAACCGCATCCGGCCGCCCGCCACTGCGTACTCGGCGACCCGGTCCACGTCCCACGCGGTGACCCGCCCGGCGCCCAGGTCGCGGAAGGCGACCTCGCCGTCGAGTCTGGGCTCGAGGACGTCCACGGCGGTGAACCAGCCCGCGAGTCCCGCGGGTGTCGCCACCGCCGTCCAGACCTCTTCCATGGTCCTCGGGAGCCGCACCAGGAAGTGGAGTATGTGCGTGTTCCCGTGCGTCTGGCTGGTGCCCTGCTCGATGGAACCGGTCATGGCACCAGTGTCACCGAAGGGGCGGTCACACGCCCGCGTACGAGTGCTTGCCGGTGACGAAGATGTTGACGCCGTAATAGTTGAACAGCCAGCAGCCGAACGCGATCAGCGCCAGGTAGGCGGCCTTGCGGCCCTTCCAGCCGGCCGTGGCCCGCGCGTGCAGGTAGCAGGCGTAGGCGATCCAGGTGATGAAGGACCAGGTCTCCTTCGGGTCCCAGTTCCAGTAGCGGCCCCAGGCGTCGCCCGCCCAGATCGCGCCCGCGATGATCGTGAACGTCCACAGCGGGAAGACGGCGGCGTTGACGCGGTAGGCGAACTTGTCCAGGGAGGCCGAGGCGGGCAGCCGCTCCAGCACCGAGCGCGCGAAGCCGCCGGGCTTGCCGCCGGACTCCAGCTTGTTCTCGTAGGAGTCCTTGAACAGGTAGAGGATCGTGGCGACCGCGCCGACGTAGAACACCGCGCCGCAGAAGATCGCGGTGGAGACGTGGATGTACAGCCAGTACGAGTGCAGCGCCGGGACGAGCTGGTCGCTGGCGGTGTACAGCACGGTCACGGCCAGACCGAGGTCGAGCAGGACCGTGGTGATCAGGAACAGGCCGAGCCAGCGCACGTTCTTCCGCAGCGCGAGCAGCGCGAGGTACACGCCGACGGCGACCGTGGAGAAGGTGATGTTGAACTCGTACATGTTGCCCCACGGCGCCCGCTCCACGGAGGCCGCGCGGGCGACGACGCCGGCGAGCTCCACGAGGAAGGCGAGCACGGTGAGCGAGACGGCGATCCGGCCGTACATGTCGCCCTGCTCGTCGCCGCCGTGCGCACCGGGCCCGTCCGGCACGTCCCGCGAGCCCGCGGCGGAGCGCACGACGACCTTCGGCCGCTCCAGTACGGCGGTCCCCCCGGCGCCCTTGACGGTGACGGCGGGCGCGGCCGCCCGGCGCTCGGCGCCGGCGGTCAGCGCGGCGGCCGTACGGCCGACCTTGCTGCGGCTGCCGAACAGCCACTCGGCGATGTAGGCGAAGAAGGCCAGCGTGTAGACGGCCATGGACGAGTAGATCAGCGTGTTGCTGATGCTCGCCAGGTGTTCGTTGGTCGCGGCGGCGAGCTCGGTTGCGGCGGGAGTCACTTCTCGGCCCCTTCGGCAGGTCCAGCGGGGGATGGGGTGGGTTCGTCGTCGGGGTCGGGTGCCCCCGGCGCCTGGTCGTAGAGGATCGCGGCGAGGTCGCCCAGTTCCTCGGGCACCTTGGCGGACTCGCTGCGGCCGAGGCCGGCCATCTCCACCACGGTGACGCCGTCGGCGCCGCGCACCGCGCGCACCCAGACGCGGCGGCGCTGGATGAACAGGGAGGCGGCCAGGCCGAAGATCGCGCCGAGCGCTCCGACGAGCGCCCAGCCGCCGCCCGGCTCCTGGACGATCTCGAAGCCGGCCCACTCCTTGACGTCCTTCTCGAGCGTGATCGAGCCGGCGCCGTCCGGGAGCTTCAGGGTCTGCCCCGGCTTGAGGTTGCCCCTGAGCTGCTGCCCCTTGGCGTCCTTGAAGCCCTTCATGTGGGTCTTGTCGAGCTGGTACACGCTCTGCGGGATGCCCGAGTTGACGCCGAGGTCGCCGTGGTACGGCTCCAGGTTCAGCACGGGGTTCAGCAGCGCCGGGAACTGCGAGAGCACCGAGGCGCCGCCGCCGTAGGTCGGCAGGAAGAACGCCCGGACGCCGAGCTGGTCCTTCTTGCCCTGGGCGTCGCGGTAGCCGTCCATCACCTTGATCACACCCTGCGAGGTGACGTTGCCGTCGAGCGGCAGCAGCGGCACGGCGTCCTGGTAGACGACCTTGCCCTTGCCGTCGCGGACGGTGATGACGGGCGCGTAGCCGTGGCTGACCAGGTAGACCTTGGCCTCGCCGATCTTCAGCGGCTCGTTGACCTTGACGATCGTGGAGCGCTCCGCGCCGTCCGCCCCCTCGCTGTAGGCGACCTTCGCCTGGAAGGTGCGCGGGGTGCCGCGGTTGGGTCCGGTCAGCTCGTAGGTGCCCTTGAAGTCCTTCAGGCTGAAGCTGAACGGCGACAGCTCGTCCGTGGTGAACATGCTGCCGGACTTGAAGTCGTCGTACATCGGCAGGGCGTTGGAGAAACCGTCGCCCTCGACCATCAGCTTGGTGCCGTCCGACTTGTACATCTGGCCGGACGCGAAGGCGACCAGCAGCACGATCAGCGCGACATGGAAGACCAGGTTGCCCAGCTCGCGCACGTAGCCCTTCTCCGCGGCGACGGCGTCACCGGCGACATGGGCCCGGAAGCGGCGCTTGCGCACGAGCGCGAGCGCGGCCTCGCGGACCCGCTCGGGCTCCGCGTCGGTGCGCCAGGTGGTGTAGGCGGGCAGCCGGTCCAGACGCCTCGGGGCGCCCGGCGGACGGCCGCGGAGCTGGCCGACGAACTGCCAGGTGCGCGGGACGATGCAGCCGATGAGGGAGACGAACAGCAGGATGTAGATCGCGGAGAACCACACCGAGCTGTAGACGTGGAAGAGGCCGAGCTTGTCGTAGACCGGCGCGAGCGTCGTGTGGGCCGCGCGGAAGTCGTCGACCTTGGTGGCGTCGGCGCCGGTCTGCGGGATCAGCGAGCCGGGGATCGCGCCGAGCGAGAGCAGCAGGAGCAGCAGCAGCGCCACCCGCATGGAGGTGAGCTGCCGCCAGAACCAGCGGACCCAGCCGATCACGCCGAGGCCCGGCAGGCCGGCGGGCTCCTCCCGCGGGGCGGTGGAGAGCTGCGAGCCGGCCGCTCCCAGCTCCTCCTGCTCGCGGCCCTTGTCGGTTTCGGTTGTGCTCATCGATCAGATCCCCACAGTGAAGCCGTCGGACCAGCTCTGCATCTCGTTCACCAGGTGGTCCCAGGCCCCGGTCAGCAGCAGCACACCGGTCACGATCATCATCGTGCCGCCGGCGCGCATCACCCAGACATAGTGGCGCTTGACCCAGCCGAAGGCGCCGAGCGCCTTGCGGAAGGCGACCGCCGTGAGCACGAAGGGCACACCGAGGCCCAGGCAGTAGGCGACGGTCAGCACGGCGCCGCGGCCGGCGCTCGCCTGCTGGGACGACAGGGCGACGACGGAGGCGAGGGTGGGGCCGATGCAGGGCGTCCAGCCGATGCCGAACAGGGCGCCGAGCACGGGCGCGCCCACCAGGCCCGTGGCGGGCCGCCGGTGGAAGCGGAACTCACGCTGGGTGAGCCAGGGCATCAGCCCCATGAAGAACACGCCCAGCAGGATCATGAGCACGCCGAGCACCTTGGACAGCGTGCCCTTGTACTCCTGCAGCGTGGCCCCGAAGAAGCCGAACAGCGCCCCTCCGGAGACGAACACGGCCGTGAAGCCGAGCACGAACAACGCGGCGCCCGCCGCCATCCGGCCCCGCCGGGCCTCCTGCAGGTCGGCGCCGGTGACGCCGGTCACGTAGGACAGGTAGCCGGGGACGAGCGGCAGCACGCACGGGGAGAAGAACGAGACGAGGCCGCCGAGCACCGCGACGGGCAGGGCCACCAGCAGGGCGCCGTTGAGGACGGTCCCGTTCCGGCTGGTCACCGCTGCGAGGGTCAGGAAGTCGCTCACGTCACTTCTCCGCGAGGACCGGCTTGAGCATCTTCAGCAGCGCCGTGTCGTCGAGCGCCTCCAGCGCCCGCGCGGCGACCTTCCCGTCCTTGTCGATGACGAGCGTGGACGGGATGAGCTGCGGGTTGAGCGTGCCCTTCTTGAAGCGGAGCATCAGCTTGCCCGTCGGGTCGTACAGGCTCGGGTAGGTGATCCCGTGCTCCTGCTCGAAGGCGAGCGCGGGGGTGGTGCTGGTGTCCCGGGTGTTGATGCCGACGAACTGCACGCCCTTGTCCTGGTACGCCTTGGAGACCTTCGCGAAGTACTGGGCCTCCTCCCGGCAGGGTCCGCACCAGGAGCCCCAGACGTTGACGACGACGACCTTGCCCTTGTAGTCGGCGATGTCGAGGCTCTTGCCGTCGATGGTCGTGCCGGACAGGTCGGGCGCGGCGGCCCGCTCGCCCTGGGCCGCGGTGTCGATGCCGTTGTTGCCGGTGACGAAGTTGGTGTTGCCGCCTCCGCCGGAGGTGCCGCCGTTGCCGCACGCGGACAGGGTCAGGGCCGCGGCGGCGGCCATGGCGCTGAGCAGGACGGCGCGGCTACGGGTACTCATGTGAAAAGTTTCGCATGCCTGTTCCGAGGATCTCGCGCACCCCCCTGGCGGGCGGAAAACCCCATTTCAGGGGCTATTTACACGGGACATTACGGACAACTGCTCACGCGGCGCTCCCCGCCGCCGACCTGCCGTCGCGCAGGAACCCCCTCCAGCCCCCGGCCGGCCGCTGCCCCACCTCGAGGGTGCGCAGCCGGGCGAGCACCTCGGGCTTCTGCACGTCCATCCAGTCCACGAACTGCCGGAACGAGACCAGGCGCACGTCCCCGCCCTTCTCCTTCTCGCGGGCGATGTGCTTGAAGGCCTGCTCGACGGCGTCCATGTAGATGCCGCCGTTCCACTGCTCGAAGTGGTTGCCGATGAAGAGGGGCGCCCGGTTCGTCTCGTACGCCCGCCGGAACCCCTGGATGTAGGCCTGGGCGGACTGGGTCCGCCAGGCCGGGTGGCGGTAGGCGGGCGCGTTGGTCGAGTTGACGGACTGGTTCGCCAGCATGTTGTAGTCCATGGACAGCACCTCGAAGGAACGTCCGGGGAAAGGTATCTGCTGGAGCGGCAGGTCCCAGATCCCCATGCGCTTCAGCGGCCACACCTGGCGGCCGCCCGGCGAGGAGGCGTCGTAGCGCCAGCCCAGCTCGCGGGCGGCGGGCAGCAGGTTGTTCTGGCCGAGCAGACAGGGGGTGCGGCCGCCGACCAGCTCCTTGTCGTAGTCGAACGGCAGCGGCGGCAGGTCGGTCCAGCCGGTGTTGGTCCGCCACTCCTTCACGAAGGCCTTGGCCTGCCGTATCTCGCTGTGCCACTGCTGCGGGGTCCAGTTGCCCACCGAGCCGGAGCCGGCGCAGAAGTGCCCGTTGAAGTGGGTGCCGATCTCGTGCCCCTCGAGCCAGGCCCGGCGCACGTTGGCCAGGGTGGACCTGACGTGGGGGTCGCTGAGGTAGCCGATGTCGGAGGCGCCGCGCGGGTTGTTCGGGGGCTCGTAGAGCCGCTTCTTCGACTCGGGCAGCAGGTACAGCCCCGAGAGGAAGAAGGTCATGCTCGCGCCGTGCTCCTTGGCGAGGTCGAGGAAGCGCGGGAAGAGGCCGTTGCCGACCTCGCCGGCGCCGTCCCAGGAGAAGATCACGAACTGCGGAGGGGTCTGGCCCGGCTCCAGCGGCTCGGGCTTCGCGGGCTGGTGCGGCTGGCGGCCGGTGAACGAGGTGGAGCCGTCTCCGATGGGCCGGGCCGGACGCGCCGTGCTCCCGCCCTTGCCCGGGCCGCCCTTCCCGCCGTCCGCGTGGCCGGAACCGGACGGGCGCCCGCTCTCGTCCGAGGACCTGAGGGTTCCGCAGCCGGCCAGCGAGGCGGCGGCCGCCGCGCCCGCGCCGAGGCCCAGCGCTCCCCTGCGGGAGAGCATCCGGTCGGTGCGGGAGAAGGTACGCATGGAGATCCCCGATTCGTCACGCCTGCTGGTGGTCACCCAGTCAGAGGGCGCGACGATCGGGGAGGTTCCGATACTTCTTTGTGCTTTTCGTAACAGGCCCGGCAAAAGGGCGGATCAGGCTCCGAAGGCCTTGCCCTGCGCCGTCCCCTTGCCCTTCTGGGGCTTGGCGCCGGCCCGCAGGTGGACCGGGACCAGGTCGATGGCGGGCTCGGAGTAGCCGACGGAGACGATCCGGTCGCCCTGGAAGGTGAAGCTCGTCAGCGACGCCAGCGTGCACTGCCGCTTGCGCGGGTCGTGCCACAGCCGCCGCTTCTCCACGTACGACCGCACGATCCAGATCGGGAGCTGGTGGCTGACCAGCACCGCCTCGTGCCCGCGGGCCCGGTCCTTGGCCGTCTGCAGCGCGCCCATCATGCGCACGACCTGGTCGATGTACGGCTCACCCCAGGACGGCCGGAACGGGTTGACGAGGTGCTTCCAGTTGTCGGGGTTGCGCAGCGCGCCGTCCCCGACCCCGAAGGTCTTGCCCTGGAAGACGTTGCCGGCCTCGATGAGCCGCTCGTCGGTGGCCAGGTCGAGTCCGTGCGCCTTGGCGATCGGGGTGGCGGTCTCCTGCGCGCGCTCCAGCGGTGAGGCGCAGACGTGCGTGATGTCCCGGGCGGAGAGGTGCTCGGCGACCCGGTCGGCCATCTTCCGGCCCAGCTCGGACAGGTGGTAGCCGGGCAGCCGTCCGTAGAGGATGCCGTCCGGGTTCTCGACCTCGCCGTGCCGCATGACGTGGACGACGGTGATGTCCTTCTCGCTGCCGTTGCTGCTCATGCTGCCCTGGCCTCCGCGGCCGCTCGGGCCGCCGCCGGGAGGGCGTCGGCGATCTTCTGGATGGCCCGCTCGTCGTGGGCCGTGGACACGAACCAGGACTCGAAGGACGACGGCGGCAGGTAGACGCCGTTCGACAGCAGCGAGTGGAAGAAGGCGGTGAAGCGGAACGACTCCTGCCGCTTGGCGTCCTCGTAGTCCCGCACCTGCCGGTCGGTGAAGAACACGGAGAACATGTTGGAGGCGGTCTGCAGCCGGTGCGCGACGCCCTCCTTGCTCAGCGCCTCGGTGACCAGGGCCTGGATCTGCGCGGAGACCGCGTCGACCGTCTCGTACGCCGCGTCGTCGAGCAGCCGGAGCTGGGCGAGACCGGCGGCGGTGGCGACGGGATTGCCGGAGAGGGTGCCGGCCTGGTAGACGGGCCCGGCGGGCGCGAGGTGGGCCATGACGTCGGCCCGGCCGCCGAACGCGGCGGCGGGGAAGCCGCCGCCCATGACCTTGCCGAAGGTCATCAGGTCGGGCTTGACCCCGTCGACGCCGTACCACCCGGCGCGGCTGGTCCGGAAGCCGGTCATCACCTCGTCGGAGATGTAGAGGGCGCCGTGCCTGCGGCACGCGTCCCTGAGGCCCTGGTTGAAGCCGGGCGCCGGCGGGACGACGCCCATGTTGCCCGGCGAGGCCTCGGTGATGACACAGGCGATCTCGCCCGGGTGCCGGTGGAAGGCCTCCTGCACGGCCTCCAGGTCGTTGTACGGCAGCACGATCGTGTCGCCGGCCTGGGCGCCCGTGACACCGGGCGTGTCGGGCAGCGCGAAGGTGGCGACGCCGGACCCGGCGGCGGCCAGCAGGGAGTCCACGTGGCCGTGGTAGCAGCCGGCGAACTTGATGACCTTGGACCGCTGGGTGAAGCCCCGGGCGAGCCGGATCGCCGACATGGTCGCCTCGGTGCCGCTGCTGACCAGCCGCACCTCCTCCACCGGCTCCACCCGCGCGACGATCTCCTCGGCGAGGGCGACCTCGCCCTCGCCCGGGGTGCCGAAGGACGTGCCGCGGGCGACGGCCTCCTGCACGGCGGCGATCACCTCGGGGTGCGAGTGGCCGAGGATCATCGGCCCCCAGGAGCACACCAGGTCGACGTACTCCCGCCCGTCGGCGTCGGTCAGGTACGGCCCCTTGCCGGAGACCATGAACCGGGGCGTGCCGCCCACGGCGCGGAAGGCGCGCACCGGGGAGTTCACGCCGCCCGGCGTGACGGCCGACGCACGGTCGAAGAGCGCCTGCGACACGGGCGCTTCGTAGGGATAGGGCAGTTCGCTCATGGCACTCATGACGTGCGGCTTCTCCGGCCTCTCGGACTCCGGTTCGGGTGGTGACCACCTCAGGGTAGGCCGCTGCCGGGGGATCGGGCCGCCGACCTCCGGGTCACGGCCGCGCCATCTGCGAGACTGAGAGCTGATACACAGAGCTCATACGGCACGTAGTGATCAGTGACCGGGTTGAACCCGCGGACTGGTGTTTCGCCGCACGTTTCGGCGGGCGGCCGTGGGGGAGGTCACTGACACGATGATCGGGTTGCGCGGCGGGGGCCACGCGTCCTAGAAAAGCAGTCGGGTGGAGATATGCATCGCGGTGGCGGACTGGGCGAGGGGACTGACGACCTGGGTCCTCGGCGCGCCCGGCGGGGAAGGCACCGGCGCGAGGTGGAGGAAACGACCGAGGCACGTCAGGCCGACGCACGTCAGACACAGGATGTTCCGGGTGAGCCCGAGCTGAACGACCGGCGGATCGACCGGTCGCGGGCGGGAAGCAGAAATGGTGGTCGGGTGGGGGTGACGTACAAATACTTCGGCGCGCCGGACGGCGCGACCGCGGCCCGCGTCCCCATCTCGATGCGTCCCGAGGAACTCGGCGGCGACGAGCTGGGCATGAACGGCATGTTCACCAAGATCAAGCCGGAGACGATGGCCGCCATGGTGCTGACCGGCATCGAGGGCGTCCCCCTGCACAAGGTGCCGCCGCTCGAGCTGGTCGTCCTGCACCCCGACTACGCCGTCGTCAAGCTCCCCATGACGGTCGTCGACCCGCTCCGCGGCATCGGCGAGGAGGCGGTGGGCGCGGCGGCGTTCATCTGGTCGACGGTCCCGGACCGCGGCGGCCCCCGGGACGCGTTCAACGTCTACCAGCTGCTGCACGAGTGGCAGGACTTCTCGCACCGGCTGCACGAGGCGGGGCACCAGCCGTACTGCCTGGTCTGGCCCTGACCCTCGTTCCCTCCCGCCCGGGCGGGGCTCTCGGGCCCCGCCTTCGTCATTCGCCGCCGACGGGGACGACGTGCTCACCGTCGGGGACGTGCCGCACGCCCTGCTGTTCCCGCGGCTGGCCGCGGTGGTGCACCACGGCGGGGCCGGCACCTCGGCCGCCGCGTTGCGCGCCGGAGTGCCCGCGGTCACCGTGCCGGTGACGGCGGACCAGCCGTTCTGGGCGGCGCGGCTCGCCACCCTCGGCGCGGCCACCGAGCCGATCCCCTTCCGGTCCCTCACCGCCGAACGGCTCGCCGAGTCACTCGGCCGAGTGGTGAGGCGGCAGACGTACAGCCGAGCCGCAGCGGAAGCGGCGCGGCACCTGGCCGCCGAGGACGGAGCCGGCGAGACGCTCAAGGCCGTCCGGCGGTTGACCGACGGCTGACGTCCCGCGGGTCCGGCGCCCGGCCGAGGGCCCGGCGCCCGGCCGAGGGCCCGGCTCGCCTCCGGTACGCGTACGCGCCCCGGCCGGTCCCGCGGGTTCCGCACCCGGCCTCAGCGCCGGGCCAGCGCCAG
The DNA here is from genome assembly GCF_055601245.1 of Streptomyces sp. NPDC038135. NCBI lineage: Bacteria > Bacillati > Actinomycetota > Actinomycetes > Kitasatosporales > Streptomycetaceae > Streptomyces > Streptomyces sp. NPDC038135. The sequence goes on from NZ_JBVJXS010000001.1 coordinate 853,735, forward strand.
CACGCTCAGACCGAACATCAGGACGCCCAGGGGGAGGTGGACGGACGGCACGTGCGCTATGCCCAGCACGACCTGGACCGAGGCGAGTACGAGGAAACCCGACGCGTGCCAGACCGGCCGGGGCGAGCCGCCGCCCGGCTTCCACGCCAGCACCGCCGCGAGCACGTACAGCATCGACGCCGCGTACATCACACGGGCTCCGACGCTGTGCAGCGTCTCTCCGTAGGAGGCGGTCAGCAGCAGTCCGGCGGAGACCGCCTGGAGGAGGATGGTCAGGGTCTGCAGGGCGATCGCGATCCGCAGGAACGAGGAGCCGCGCGGTACGTCCGCCGTCACCTGAGTGGCCATGTCACAGTCCCCTTTTCCGCCCGCGGGCAGCGAATCGACAATGGGTTCACCGGTCCGACGACGCGGGCCTGCGAAAGGTAAGGCGGGGGAGCCGAATACATGGGGACTGCCGAGAACGGCACGGCCGGCATAGCCGCCGAGCACGGCCAACTGATCAACGTGGCCTACCGGTTGCTCGGGTCGGTGACCGAGGCCGAGGACGCCGTGCAGGACGCCTACGCGCGCTGGTTCCAGCTGCCGCCGAGCCGGCGGGAGGAGATCCTGTCCCCCGGCGCCTGGCTGACGACGGTGACCGGCCGCATCTGCCTGGACCTGCTCGGCTCGGCGCGGGCCCGCCGTGAACGCTACGTCGGCGCGTGGCTGCCCGAGCCGCTGCCCGACCGCACCGAGTGGGACCGTGCGGGCGGCGCCGGCGCCTTTGGACCCGCGGACCCCGCCGACCAGATCGTCCTGGACGAGTCGGTGGCCACGGCGTTCCTCGTCGTCCTGGAGTCGATGACGCCGGCCGAGCGGGTGGCGTTCGTCCTGCACGACGTCTTCCGGTACCCGTTCGCCGAGATCGCCGACGTGCTCGGCCGGTCCCCCGCCGCCTGCAAACAGCTGGCGGCGTCCGCCCGGCGGCGGTTGCGGGCCGCACGCGCCGAGGTGACGGCGAGCGGCCGGGCCGACGTGGTGCGGCGCGTCAAAGAGGCATGGCGGGCCAAGGACGTCGCTGCCCTCGTCGGGCTCCTCGACCCGGCCGCCGTGATGACCGCCGACGGCGGCGGTGTGGCCGGCGCCGCCCTGCGCCCGGTCGAGGGCGGCGCGCGCATCGCCCGGTACATGGTCGCCATGGCCGACAGGGCTCCGGGGCTCGAACTCCTGGAGCGGTCGGTCAGCGGCGTGCCGGGCCTGGTGGCCCAGCGCGCCGGCGCCGTCATGACCGTCGCCTCGTTCGAGGTCCGCGACGGGCGCGTCACCCGGATCTGGGCGGTCCGCAACCCGGAGAAGCTGCGGCCGTGGGCCGGGGTGACGGAAGGCGCCGCACCATCGTGGGAGGCGCGCGGGTGACGCCGGCGACCGGCGCCGGGTCCGCGACCGGGCCGCGTCGAGGCGGCGCGGAACGCCTCGCCCGGCGCGGCCCCCTGCCCCCGGCGCCGTGACTTCCGGCGCCGTCACCCCAGGAACTCCATCAGCCGGTCGTTCAGTTCCTTCGGCTCGGTGAGCGGCAGGGAGTGGTGGGTGGCGCCGGGCAGCAGCGCCACCTCGCCCCGGGCCAGGGCCCGGCGGGCCTTGCCGGCCACCTCGGCGGCACGGTGGGCGCGGCTGCGCTCCGCGAGCAGGACCAGCACCGGCATGCCGAGATCGGCGGCCGGGAGGCGGCCGCCGCCGATGAGCTTGCGGCCGGGGAAGGTGGTGGCCAGCGCGTGGAGGCGCTGCCAGGTCTGGTCCGGGTGGAGACCCGCCGTCTCCCAGGCGAGGAAGGCGCGGGCCCGGGCCTCGCTCGGGCGGATCAGAGTGGGCAGCGCGCGCAGCAGGTAGCCGGGGCGGAAACCGGCGAAGACCTGGGTGGGGTCGACGAGGGCGAGACGGTCGATCCGCTGCGGTGCGTGCAGTGCGTACCTCACGGCCTGCCAGGCGCCGTAGGAGTGACCGCACAGGTGGGTGCGGGCGAGCCCGAGGCCGTCCAGCAGCGCGCCCAGCCAGGCCGTCAGATCGCCGGCGTTACGCAACGGTGTGCCGTGGCGTTCGGTGCGGCCGGCGTCGCCCATCAGGTCGACCGCGTGGACCCGGTAACGCTCGCCGAGGATGGGTGCGTTGGCGAACCAGACCAGGCCGGTGGCGGAGCCGCCCGGCAGCAGCACCAGCGGGCTGCCGTCCACCGGGCCGTACACATGGACCCGGGTGCGCCCGTACGGCGTGGCGACGTCCCGCTCCTCGGTGGACTCGGGCCAGCGGGCGAGGAGTTCGTCGTAGGCAAAGTCGAAAGCCGACGGAGACACGGGCATTCCTCTCGCTCAACGATAATCTCGGTCAGCGAGATAATATGCCGGGGAGTGAGGGAGTGTCATGGACGATCGGAAACCGGTGATGGAACTGGTCCACCTGCTGCGGGCGGTGACCGTGGAGTTCGACCTCCTGGGCGCCGAGTTCGCCGCGCGCCACGGACTGCACCCCACCGACGTGCGCGCATTGATCCACCTGCTGGACGCGGCACGGGCCGGCACCCGCGCCACGCCCGGATGGCTCGGCGGGCAGCTGCGCCTGAACTCGGCCGGGACCACCGCCCTGGTGGATCGCCTGGAGCGGCTCGGACTGGTCCGGCGCACCCGGGACACGGCCGACCGGCGCCGCGTGCTGCTGCAGGTGGAGGAGAAGGCCACCGGGCTCGGGTGGACCTTCTTCGGGCCGGTGATCGGTGAGGTGGTGGCGGCCTCGGAGGGCCTCGATCCGGGCGAGCTTGAGACGGTGCGCCGCTTCCTGACCTCGGTGCTGGAGTCGACCCGGCAGGCGCGTTCGGCCTGACGGGGCTTCGGTGCGACGACGTGGCGGCGGGCCGGCCCGACCGTGCGAGCACGGGTGACCTTTTCGCCTCGCCCGCGGCCCGGGAACACTTCTCGGGCCTGGTTCGTCTACAGTCCGATGGATGGTCTACGTTCCTGTAGTCAGTCGGTCCCGGCCTCCGGGCGCGGCACGGCGGCAGTCGGAACCCTCGGCCCGGGCGCTCGCCGCCGGGCGCCGGTGCGCTCCGCTGCCTTCCCCATGAGTCTTCGAGAGGCGGCGGAGAGCCATGCGCCCCAGGATCCTGGTGGTCGAGGACGATCACGCGCTGCGGGACGTGCTGCGCCGGGGGCTGCACGACGAGGACTTCGACCCCGTCCCGGCGGCCGACGGCGCCACCGCCCTGCGGCTGGCCACGGCCGGCATCTCGGCGGCCGTGCTCGACGTCGGCCTGCCCGACTCGGACGGCCGGGACGTCTGCCAGGCCATGCGCGCCAACGGCTTCCTCGCGCCCGTGATCTTCCTGACCGCCCGGCACCGGCTCACCGACCGCCTGTCCGGCTTCTCCGCCGGAGGCGACGACTACCTGCCCAAGCCCTTCCACATAGCCGAACTCGCCGCGAGGCTGAGAGCCGTACTCAGACGGACGGCCGCCACGCCGGTGTGCGGGACCGGTGACCTGGTCCTGGACGCGGTGGACCACAGCATGACCGTCCACGGCGCCCGCGTCCCGCTCTCCCCCACCGAGTTCCGGCTGCTCGCCACGCTCGTCGCCGCGGACGGGACCCTCGTCCGGCGCCGCGCCCTGACGCGGGCCGGCTGGCCCGAGGGCGCGCAGGTCAGCGACAACACCCTGGACCAGTACCTGAGCCGGCTGCGCCGCAAGCTGCGCGAGGCCGGCAGCGGGCTGACGGTCGACACGGCGCGCGGGATCGGGCACCGGCTGTCGTGAACGGCGCCCCTCGCGCCCTGCGGCGCCTCGCCCCGCGCACCCTGCGCGGCCGCCTCTCCCTGGTGGCGCTGACCACCGCCGCCCTGCTGATGACCGTCCTGACCGTGGTGTTCAACGCCGTGATGGACCGGCACCTGCAGCACCAGGCGGACGACGAACTGCGCAACCGGGCGGCGGCGGTGGCCACGACCGTCGACACCGACGGGCCCCGGGTGCGGGTCCTGGAGACCGCCGACGACCGCCTCCTCGACGCGAACGTGTGGATCTACGCCGGAACGCGCCTGCTCGAGGGACCGCCGTCCGCCACACCCGGCAGTCCGCCGGCGCGGGCCGCCGGCCGGCTGGCGGCGCGGCGGGAGGACGCCTGCGCGACCGTACGCGTCCCCGGCCGCGGGCCCGCCCGGCTGTGCGCCCGGCCCGTCCCCGGCCGCCGGGTCACCGCCACCGTCGTGACCGCCCTGGACCTGGCCCCGTACCGCGGTTCGGCCGGCACCCTGCTGGTGGGGTCGGTCGTCCTGGACGTCGTGATGCTCGGCTGCACCTACGTGCTCACCCGCCTGTCCGTCGGCCGGGCGCTGCGCCCGGTGCGGACGATGACCGACCAGGCCGCGCAGTGGAGCGCCGTCGGCTCGGACGAGCGCTTCGGCGCCGCGGACCACCCGGCCGAACTCGCCCGCCTGGGCGCCTCGCTGGACGCGCTCCTGGACCGCATACGCACCGTCCTGCGCCACGAACGGCAGCTCACCGGAGAGCTGTCGCACGAACTGCGCACTCCGCTCACCCGGATCGTCATGGAACTCGACTGGTGGCGGGCCCGTCCCCGCACGGCCGCCGAGACCGCCGCCGCCCAGGAGGTGATCGCCGAGGCCGCCCGGTCCATGCGCACCATCTGCGACACGCTCCTGGACGACGCCCGCGAGAACGCCCTGAGCCCCGCGGCCGCCCCCGGGACCACCGACGTGGTGTCCGTCCTGGACGGGCTGCTGCGGCGCCTGGACGCACCGGACCGGGTGAGGACGGCGCTGGAGACGCGAACACCGGTGCCGGAGGCGGGAGTCGCCCCCGCCCTCCTCGAACGCATCCTCAGCCCGCTGCTCGCCAACGCCGCCCGCTACGCCCGCTCGCAGGTGACCGTGTCCGCGTGGCGCGTCCCCGGCGCCGTGCGGATCGACGTCGTCGACGACGGCCCCGGTGTGCCGGAGGCGTTCGGTGAGGAGCTGTTCCGGCCCGGCCGGCGCGCCGATCCCGGCGACGGGCACGACGGCGCGGGCCTGGGGCTGCCGCTCGCGCGGCGGCTGGCCCGCGCCGTCGGCGGCGAGGTGTCCCACGACCCCGGGCACGCGCCCGGGGCCAGGTTCACGGTCAGCCTGCCCGCCGGCTGACCGGCTCCCGCTCCCCCTCCTCCTTCTCGGGCCCGGCGGCGGACCGGCGCTCCCGCACCTGGGCGTACGCCATCAGGGCGAACAGCACGGCGAGGAGGACGGCGGAGGAGCCCGCCGTACCCAGGTCGAGGCCGCCCTTGGCGACCGGCTTGGTGAGGAAGTCGCCCGCGGTGGCGCCCAGTGGGCGGGTGAGCACGAAGGCGATCCAGAACAGCAGGACGTTCGGCACCGCGGGCGCCTTCGTCAGCGCCAGGAGCACGCCGAGCAGCCCGGTGACGAGCAGGGCGCCACCGGCGTAGCCGAGGCCGGAGCTGTCGGAGAGGAAGTCGCCCATGGAGGTGCCCAGGGTGTTCGACACCAGGATCGCCGACCAGAACAGGGCCTCGCCCCTGAAGGTGACGATGTCGCGGATCCGGAACGTCATCCCGCTCAGCTTCCAGACGGCGAAGACCGCCAGCAGGACGGAGATCAGGACGGCGGCCCCGGCGGGATAGCCCAGACCGAGCCCCTGAGGGCCCCAGCCGAGCCTGGTCGTGTCGGCCGAGAGGTACTCGGCGCCGGCGTCGCGGTTCATGAAGTCGGACATCGTGGTGCCGGCCATGCTGGTCGACAGGATCACCGTCCAGTAGAAGAACGGGTTGTAGCGGCTGGACCGGAGCTGGACCACCAGCGTCACCACGAAGACCAGGAACAGCGCGATCGTCGTGAGGAAGTAGCCCAGCTTCAGGGTCTGCGCGAAGAGGTCGCCCGCCGTCTCGCCCAGGGTCGTCGCGGCGATCTTCATGATCCAGAACGCCAGGGTGACCTCGGGCAGCTTCTTCATCACCGACTTGGTCGTGTTCGACGCGCTCGCCACGTCGAGGTCGGTGAGGACCTCCGGTTGCTCCAATGCGGTTCTCCCTTCCGGTCGAAACGACAGGGCGCTCGCCCCCGGGGAACGGGACGAGCGCCCTGTGTGAGATCGAGCCGGCCGCCGGCGGCGACCGTGCTCCCCGACCGTGGCACGAAGTGCCTGAACGCATCCTGAACGCGTGCCGCGCGGCAGCTCAGGCCGTGTGCCGGGCGGCCGGGCCGGGCTCGGTGACGTCCTTGCGCGTCACGCCCAGGTACACGACCAGGCCGAGGATGACCGCCAGGAACAGCGCGCTGGTGATCACGGTGCCCACGCCCAGGCCGCCGTCCGCGGTGGGCTGGGAGAGGTAGTCGCCGACCGAGGCGCCGAGGGGGCGGGTGAGGACGTAGGCGATCCAGAAGCTCCACACCGCGTCCAGGCCCAGCGCGAAGCGCGCGACGGCCACGGCGGCGATGGCCGCCGCGAACAGGACGCCGGACAGCCAGTACCCGAGGTCCATGCGCTCGGAGACCAGGTCCCCCGCCGCGGTGCCGAGGGCGAAGGTGAACAGGACCGCGAGCCAGTAGAAGGACTCGCGGCCGGTGCTGTCGATGCTGTGGATGGACAGCGTCCGCTCACGCCGGTACCAGACGGCGAACACGATCGCGAGGACGACGGCGAACACCGTCGTGCTCGTCTCCAGCGGCACGCCCATGTGGTCGGTGAGGTTGTCGCTGATCAGCGTGCCGACGACGCTGATCAGGGCCACCGCGGGCCAGTACACGCCGGCCCGGTAGGCCGCGGTGCGGAACTGCGCCACCAGGACCACGGCGAGCAGTGCGCTCATCAGCAGCGACACACCGGTCAGGCCCAGGCCGGCCTTCTCGTTCAGCAGGTCGGCCGCGGTCTCTCCGACCGTCGTGCACAGCACCTTGATGATCCAGAAGTAGGCGGTTACCTCGGGCACCTTGTTCCGGCCCGGCCGGTGCCGCGCCGGGGCGGCGGGGCCCGCGGCCGCTGGCGGCGGGGATGTCTTGGACGTCTCGTGGGTCATGGCCGACGACCGTGCCATCGGACGCCTGAACGCATCCTGACCGCTCGTACGGGAACGGTCCGCCCTCGATCATCGTCTACAGTAACGTAGACGGTCTACGGAAATGTAGACGGCTGGGGTGCCGTGCGCCCGGAGAGGACTCATGCCGATGACCACGTCCGTGGTTCTGTCGTCGCAGCTCGCGGTGAACCCGCTCGACGCCCAGTCGCTGCTGGCCGCCTTCGGCGTGCTCGGGGTGGGTGTCGTGATGTTCGCCGAGACGGGCCTGCTGATCGGGTTCTTCCTGCCGGGCGACTCCCTGCTGTTCACGGCCGGCCTGCTGTGCACCGGCACCGGCCGGCACGGCGTGCATCTGTCGCTCGGTCCGCTGCTGGCCGCGGCGGCGATCGGCGCGCTGGCCGGCGCCCAGTTCGGTTATCTGATCGGACGCCGGGCCGGCGGCGCCCTGCTGGCGCGCAGCCGCTCGGCGCGGCTGCGCGAGGGCGCGGAGCGAGCGGAGCACCTGCTCGCGCGCTACGGCCACGCCAAGGCGATCTTCCTGGCGAGGTTCGTGCCGGTGGTGCGGACGGTGCTGAACCCGCTGGCCGGGGCGCTGGAGGTGCCGGTCCGGGCGTTCACCGTGTGGCAGGTGGCCGGCGGCCTGGTGTGGAGCCTCGGCCTGACCCTGGCGGGCTACGCGCTGGGCTCCTCGATCCCGAACGTGGACCGCTATCTGCTCCCGCTGGTCGCGCTGATCGTCGTGGTGTCGCTGCTCCCGCTCGCCGCCGAGCTGTACCGGGGCCGCCGCGGGCGCGCCGAGGAGAAGGCGGTCCGGGGATGATCCTGGCATTCGACGGGGCGCCGATCGACGGCTCCGCCTACCGGGACGTGACGGTGCTCGCCCAGCACGCGCCGGCCTGGCTGGACTCCGCGGTGGCGGTGTGGTCGGACTACGGGCTCGCGGTGTTCGCCCTGCTCATGGCCCTCGGCTGGTGGCGGGCCCGGGGGTCCGGGGCGGCCGCGGCGGTGACCGCGCTGGCCGTGCCGGCGGTGGTGGTCCTGGCGTACGGCGTCAACGCCGTGCTCAAGCTCGCCGTGCGCGAGGACCGGCCCTGCCAGAGCCTGCGGGTGACGACCCTGGAGGCGTGCCCGGCGCACGGCGACTGGTCGTTCCCCAGCAACCACGCGGCGATCGCGGCGGCCGCCGCGGTGGCGCTGCTGTTCGTCTCGCGGCGGCTGGGCGCGGTCGCCTGCGGTGCGGCGGTCGCCATGGCGGCCTCCCGGGTCTGGATCGGCGTGCACTACCCCCATGACGTCGTGACCGGAATGGTGGTGGGCGGGCTCGTCGCGCTCGCCGCGATGTCCCTGGTCCGGCGCCGGTCCGCCGCGCTGGCCCACCTGCTGACCTCGGCGGCCCCGCTCCGTCCGCTGCTGTCGGCCTCGTGAACCGGAAGGACACCGCCGAGCTGGCCGGCAGCGCCGGTCTCGGCGCGTGGGCGGCGTTCGCCGTGCTGACCATGGTCGTCACCGGCCGGGGCGGTTCACCGCTCTGGCTGGACCACGGCTTCCTCGGCTGGGCGGCCGGCCACCGCCCCGGCGTGGCCGTGGCGGTGGCACGGGGCGTGACCAGCACCGGTACGGGGGTGGTTCCCTACGTCCTGGCGGCCGTGGCCGGCGCCGTGGCGGGACGCAACACGCGGCAGCGGCTGCTCGCGGCCGCGCTCTGCCTCGCCTGCCTCGGTACGGGGCAGGCGCTGCGGTACGGCGCGATGGAGCTGGTCCACCGGCCGCGCCCGCCGCACGGGGACTGGGCGACGCACGCGAGCGGCTGGGCGTTCCCCTCCGGGCACACCACCACGGCCGCCCTCACCGCCGGGATACTGATCGTCGCGCTGACCCTGCGCGCCCCGCACGGCGGCACCGCACTGCGGATCGCCCTCGCCTGCTGGGGTCTGCTGGTGGGGCTGACCCGCTGCTACCTCGGCGTGCACTGGTTCACCGACGTCCTGGGCGGCTGGCTGTTCGCCGCCGGCTGGCTGGGGACGTGCCTGTGCGTGGCCGCCCACGTGCCGGCGGCCTCGTCCCTCACCCGCCGGGCGGAACCGCCCGCGGAGCCGGCGGAAGACCCGGCGCGCCCGCACTGAGGCCCGCCCGGATCCCGTCCACCACTGGCACTGCACGTGCGGAGTGGTTCTCGTCCCCTGGGCCGGGGACCGGCTCGGCGCCCGGCTCCCCTCCCGCCACCTGACCGGATGCCGCCCCGCCCTCCCCCGGACGGCCGCGCGTACGGCGCCGGGGCGTAGTACCGCGGTACCACCCGCCCCGCGGGCTTCGGTCCGCGGTACCACCGAATCCGGACATTCCGGCCCTAGCGTTGCGGAGGAGGCGCGGGCCGGCCCGGCGCCGCGGTCCCCGGACGAGGGAGTACGCGCATGATCGAGGCAGAGCAGCTCACCAAGAGGTACGGGGAGAAGACCGCCGTCGACGGTCTGGGCTTCACGGTACGACCGGGGACGGTGACCGGTTTCCTGGGGCCCAACGGCGCGGGCAAGTCCACGACGATGCGCATGGTCGTCGGGCTCGACGCGCCGACCAGCGGCTCCGTCACGGTGAACGGGCGGCGCTACGCCCGCCACCGGGCGCCGCTGCAGGAGGTCGGCGCGCTGCTGGAGGCGAAGTCGGTGCACCCGGGGCGCTCGGCCCGCGGCCACCTCAGGGCCCTCGCGCTCACCCACGGCATTCCGCGCCGCCGGGTCGACGAGGTCGTCGAACTGGCCGGTATCGGCAGCGTCGCGACGAAGCGCGCCGGCGCCTTCTCCCTCGGCATGGGCCAGCGCCTGGGCATCGCCGCCGCGCTGCTGGGCGACCCGCAGACGGTGATGCTGGACGAGCCCGTCAACGGCCTGGACCCCGAGGGGGTGCGCTGGATCCGGAACCTGCTCACCTCCCTCGCCGCCGAGGGGCGCACGGTCTTCGTCTCCTCGCACCTGATGAGCGAGGTGTCGCTGGTGGCGGACCATCTGATCGTCGTCGGCCGGGGCCGGCTGCTGGCCGACACCACCGTGCGGGAGCTGGTCCGCGCGGCGGGCGGCGACAGCGTGCGGGTCGCGACGGCCGACCCCGCGCGGCTGCGGGACGTGCTGGCCGGTCCCGGTGTGGAGATCACCGGCCGCATCGGCTCCGAGGAACTGCAGGTGACCGGGGTGTCCGCACGCGAGATCGGCCTGAAGGCCGCCGAGCACGGGATCGCCCTGTTCGAGCTGACCTCGAAGGCGGTGTCGCTGGAGGAGGCGTTCATGGAACTGACCCGGGACGCCGTGGAGTACCACGGCGGCACGACGGGCGCCGAGACCTCCGGGAGCGTGGCATGAGCACCCTCACCGCGACATCCGAGACCCCCGAGACCCCTGAGACCCCCGGGACCGCGCCGGCCGCCGAGAGCCGCCCCGCCTACCGGGTGACCGGCCGGCGCGTGCTGTCCTCCGAGTGGGCCAAGCTCTGGTCGCTGCGCTCCACCTGGATCACCCTCGGCCTGGGCCTGCTGTTCCTCGTCGCCTTCGGCGTCATCGCCGCGAGCCACTACAAGTCGGGGCTCGGCTCGGGCCGGCCCCCCGAGCGCGACTTCGCGAACGCGACGGCCGTGAGCCTGTCGCTGTTCGGCACGAACTTCGCCCAGCTGGCCCTCGGTGTGCTCGGCGTGCTGGTCACGGCGGGCGAATACTCCACCGGGATGATCCGCTCGACCATGGCCGCGGTGCCGCGCCGGCTGCCCGTGCTGTGGTCCAAGGCGGCGGTGTACGGGCTGGTCGCACTGGTGGTCGCGACCGCCGGCGCGTTCGCCGCCTTCCTGGCCGGCAGCCGGATCGTCGCCGGGACGCCCGTCGCCATGGGCCTCGGCCACGCCGGAGTCGTACGCGCCCTGCTGGGGGCCGGGCTCTACCTCGGCCTGGTCGGCGTGATCGGCACCGCACTGGGCGCGCTGCTGCGGTCGGTGGCGGGCGGCATCTCGGTACTCGTGGCCGCCCTCATGCTCGTACCCGGACTGGTCTCCCTGCTGCCGAGTTCGTGGCAGGGCGACATCAGCCCCTACCTGCCGAGCCACGCGGGCCAGTCGCTCTTCGCCCTGACGCGCGACTCGGCCACCCTGTCGCCGGGTGCCGGACTCCTGGTCTTCCTCGGCTGGACGGTGCTGGCGCTGGCCGGAGCGGCGTACCGGCTGTTGCGCAGCGACGTGTGAGCGGCGGCCGGCCGCATGATGGGCCGATGACCTCCGCGACCGCCGAGGACCTCGGCGCGATGGGTCCGCTGGTCGCCCGGCTCGGCCGGGCCGGCCAGCGGCTCCGGCACGCCGACCGGGCCCGTCCGTGGGTGCTGGACGCCGCCGTCGTGTGCCTGGTGCTCTCGGTGTTCTGCCTGCCGGACCTGCTGCACGCGATCGGCGGGGACGGCGACGGGCCGCGCCGTTTCCGCGTGGCGTTCACCCGGCTGCCTCTGGCGGGCATGGCGGCCGTGCAGGCCGGTCTGGTGCTGCCGCTGCTGTGGCGGCGCCGGGCGCCCGCCGTCGCCTTCGGCGCCGTCACGGTCGTGTTCGTCCTCCAGTGGTCGCTCGGCGCCGCGCTCCGCGCGGACGTCGCGCTGTTCGTGGCCCTGTACAGCCTGGCCCTGCACGGGCGGCTGCGGCAGCTGCCCTGGGCCTGCGCGGTCCTGGCGGGTGCGCTGGGCCTGGTCGCGGCGCGGGTCTCGGCGGCGGTGCCGGTCTCGGACGCGCTCTTCTTCCTGCTCAGCACGGCCACCGCGGCCCTCGCGCTCGGCCTGATGATCCGCATCCGGCGGGCCCAGCTGGCCGGGCTGCGGGACCGCGCGGCCCGGCTGGAGACCGAACGCGACCAGCGCGGCAGGCTGGCCGTCGCGGCCGAACGGGCCCGGGTGGCCCGCGAGATGCACGACATCGTCGGCCACAACCTGTCCGTCATCATCACCCTCGCCGACGCCGGCGCCTACGCCACCGCCGCCTGCCCGGAGCGGGGCGAGGAGGCCCTGCGCCTGATCGGTGACACCGGCCGGCAGGCCCTGAGCGAGCTGCGCCGGGTGCTCGGCGTGCTGCGCGAGGGCGACGGCCCGCGCGCCGGGCCGGAGCTGAGCCCGCAGCCGGGCCTCGCGGACATCGACGCGCTGTGCGAGGGGGTGCGCGCCGCGGGCCTGGAGGTCGTCTACCGTACGGCCGGTGACGTCGACGCCCTGGACAGCGGGGTGCAGCTCACGGTCTACCGCATCGTGCAGGAGGCCCTCACGAACACCCTGAAGCACGCCGGGGCCGGCGCCCGCGCGAACCTGGCGATCGTCGTGGAGGACGCGCGGCTGACGATCGCCGTCCAGGACTCCGGCCCGCCCGTCCCGGCCGGCCGTCCCGGCACGGCGAACGAGGAGGGACACGGACTGGTGGGCATGCGGGAACGAGCCGCTCTCTACGGCGGACACGTCAGCGCCGGCCCCCTCGGCCCGGGGTGGACGGTGCGCGCCGCCCTCGACCTCGCTCCCCAGGGCGGTGCCGCCGGGTGACCACCGTGCTCGTCGTGGACGACCAGCCGCTCCAGCGGTACGGCTTCCGGATACTGCTGGACTCCGTGCCCGGGACGGAGGTGGTCGGCGAGGCCGCGCACGGGACCGAGGCCGTGCGCAAGGCCGCCGAACTGCGCCCCGACGTCGTCCTGATGGACGTGCGGATGCCGGGCATGGACGGCATCGAGGCCACCCGCCGTATCGTCGCCGCGGGCGGCCGTTCCCGGGTCCTCGTCCTGACCACCTTCGACCTCGACGAGTACGTCCACGCGGCCCTGCGCGCCGGGGCCAGCGGCTTCCTGCTCAAGGACGCCCGTCCCGAGGAACTCCTCTCGGGCATCCGCGCCGTGGCCGCCGGAGACGCGGTGATCGCGCCCGCGCTCACCCGCCGCCTGCTGCACGAGTTCGCCCGTCTCGTGCCGGCCGGCGGCGAGGGCTCCGGCGGGGACCCGCGCCTGAGCGCCCTCACCGACCGCGAACGCGAGATCCTGGTCGCCATCGGCAAGGGCTGGACCAACAGCGAGATCGCCACGCGGTTCGTGCTCTCGGAGTCCACGGTGAAGACGCACGTCGGCCGCGTCCTGTCCAAGATCGGCGCCCGGGACCGCGTCCAGGCGGTGATCTTCGCCTACGACCACGGCCTGGCCCGGCCGCAGGCCGGCTAGCCCCGGTCCGGCCGGACGGAGGGCCCTTCCCGCTCATCCGTACGGGGTATCCGCCGCCGCACCCGCGTGTGTCCGCGGCCGGCGGCGGGCGAGTGTGCGCACCGTGGGACCTACGGAACCGGGATCACGGTGAGGACAGATGATCGTATCGGTGGTGTCGATGCCCGGAGGGGCCACCACGCGTACGGGCCCGGCGGAGGCACGGGAACTGCTGGCCGCCTCCTCCTTCCTGCTGGTCGACGTCCAGCTCGCGGGCGAGCCGGAGCCCGACGAGGCCGGGATCGTCGGCGCGCTCGGCCTGGAGTCCGAGTGCCCGCCCTGGTTCGGCAGGGCGGAGGAGCCGGTGCGGGCCCAGTTCCTCGGCGACCGGGCCGGCTTCGTGGTCCCCGTCGTCCAGGGCGGCCGGGTCATCCACGTCCACGTCATGGCGACGGAGCGGCACCTGGTCACCCTGCACCGGGGGCCGGCCCGGACGCTGGAGGCCCTCCTCTCCCGGCTCGCCGAGGAGAACCCGCCCGACACCGTGGCCCTGCTGTTCCTGCTGCTGCAGGAGGCCCTGGACACGTTCCGGCGGGCCGCGGTGGCGGACCTGCTGGTGGTGGAGGACCTCGAGGACGAGATGTTCGACCGCCGGCGTCCCGACCAGGTCTACCGCCTGGCGCGGCTGCGGCGGCGCGCCGCGCTCCTGCACCACTACCTGCTGCCCTACCTCCAGGCGACGGACGAGCTGATCATGCGCAGGATGCTCAACCGGGACTTCCCCGAGGAGCGCCAGCGCCTCGCCCGGGAGTTCCAGCACACCGGCCGGCTGGTGCTCACCGACATCCAGTCCCTGCAGGAGGCCACCCGCCGCGCCTTCGCCAGCTACTCCTCGCTGGTCTCGGGCGAGCAGAACGGGGTGATCAACCGGCTGGCCATCGTCTCCACGATCTTCCTGCCGCTGACGTTCCTGACCGGCTACTTCGGGATGAACTTCAGCTACCTCACGGACGAGATGGAGAGCCGGGCCGTGTTCTGGCTGCTCGCCGTGGCCCTGCAGGCGGCGGTCCTGGGCGGCGCCCTGTACGTGCTGCACCGCACCCACATCTGGCGCAGGCTCCGGGACGACGAGGGGATACGGGACGTGTGAGCGCGGCGCCCCGGGGCCGCCCGGGGTCACTCGGGGGCGAAGGAGAAGCTGCGCCACGGACCGGTGGCCCTGACCACCACGTCCGAGCCCTGCATGTTCAGGTAGATGCTCTCCTTGCCCTTCGGCGCGGTGCAGTCGGGCGTCTTGAACAGCAGGATGCTGTTCTGGGTGAAGTTGTCGACGCGGGTGACGTCCGCCCTGAAGCGGTGGCACCCCTCGATCGACGGGTTGGTGAAGGACTGCACCGGTCTGACGCCGTTGTGCCCGGTGATCGTGCCGGACGCCTGGTCCTGGCAGGCGGCCAGTCCCACCCCGGCCGTCGCGACGCAGGCGAGCGCGGCCAGCGGACGTGAAACACGCATCGGTCCTCCTGTGTGTACGGAGAGCGTGTACGGAGAGCCGGCTGGAAGGTGGTCCCGCCCCACCACCACTATCCGCCACAGCGGGCGGACCCGCCTGGCGAGTGCGGCGGCCCCGGCCGCTGGGCGGCCGTGCAGGGCCCTGCACGCGGGCAGTCCGTCCTGCGCCGGGCGATAGTGGTGACGTACCGGCAGTTCCGCACCGCGCCCCCGAGGAGGCCCCGTTGGCCGGACCGGACCGGGGATCGCGGGTGGTGGTCGTGATGGGCGTGTCCGCGTCCGGGAAGTCCACCGTCGGAGCACGGCTCGCGCAGCGGCTCGGCGTTCCGTTCCTGGAGGGCGACGACCTCCACCCGGCCGCCAACCGCGCCAAGATGGCGTCGGGACACCCCCTCGACGACGCCGACCGGCGGCCCTGGCTGGCGGCGCTCACGGAGTGGATCCGCACCGCGTCCGGCGGGCAGGGGGGCGTCGCCTCCTGTTCCGCGCTCAAGCGCGCGTACCGCGACCAGTTCCGCCGCACCGGAGCGGACCTGTGGTTCGTGTACCTGGCGCTCGACCGAGCGGTCGCCGCGGACCGTATCGCGCACCGCAAGGGGCACTTCATGCCGCCGGCGCTGCTCGACAGCCAGTACGCCACCCTCGATCCGCTGCACCCCGACGAGCAGGGCGTCACCATCGACGCGTCCCGGGACACGGACCAGGTCGTGCGGGCCGCGCTGCGTTCCGTGTGCGGGCCGGACCGCTGACGCGCGCCTCCGCACCGCGCGGCCCGCCGGCCGGAGCGCGGGCGCGGACGGTCCGTCCTAGGCTGACCGAGGGGGGCCGTTCGGGTGAATCGCTTGCCGGAAGGGGTGCCCCGATGGACGACTACCCCCTGATCGAGAACCACGGCCTGCTCGGCGATCTGCAGACGGCGGCCCTGGTCACCACGGACGGAACGGTCGACTGGCTCTGCCTCCCCCGGTTCGACTCGCCCAGCGTCTTCGGCGCCCTGCTGGACAAGGACAGGGGCGGCCACTGCACGGTGCGGCCGACGCACGCGATGTACGCGACCAAGCAGCTCTACCTCCCCGACACGGCGGTCCTGGTGACCCGCTTCATGACCGAGGCGGGCGCGGGCGAGGTCCTGGACTTCATGCCGGTGACCGGAAGGGCGGCCACCGACTGCCACCGGCTGGTCCGCCTGGTGCGCTGCGTACGCGGCGCCATGACGTTCGACGTCGAGATCGCGCCCCGGTTCGACTACGGCCGGACGGCGCACCGGCTGCACATCACCGAGCACGGCGCCCTGTTCGCGGCGGAGAACGGCGCGGTGCTCACCGTGCACCCCATCCGCGAGCCGGAGGACGAGCGGCTCGTGGACGTCCTCACGGACCGGGGGAACGACCTGCACTTCACGCTCAGCCTGGCGGCGGGCCAGCAGCGCGGTCTGATGCTGGAGTCGGCCGCAGACGGACCGCCCCGGCAGCTCCGGCTCGCGCAGTACCAGGAGCTGTTCGACGAGACCATCAGGTACTGGCGCACCTGGCTCGGCCAGTCCCAGTACTCGGGGCGCTGGCGGGAGACGGTGGAACGCTCGGCGATCACCCTGAAGCTCATGACGTACGCCCCGAGCGGCGCCCTGGTGGCCGCCCCGACGGCGGCGCTCCCCGAGCAACTGGGCGGCGAGCGCAACTGGGACTACCGGTTCACCTGGATCCGTGACGCCTCCTTCTCCGTGTACGCCCTGCTGGGGCTGGGGTTCACCGAGGAGGCGAGGGCGTTCATCAACTGGCTGGGCGACCGGGTGCGGGAACGGGCGGGCAGCGACGGGGACTCGGGTCCGCTCAACATCATGTACCGGGTCGACGGGTCCTCCGACCTGAAGGAGGAACTGCTGGAGCACTGGGAGGGCTACGCCGGCTCCGCCCCGGTGCGGATCGGCAACGGCGCCGCGACCCAGCTCCAGCTCGACATCTACGGCGAGGCGCTGGACAGCATCTATTTCGCGCACCGGCACGGGATCAGGCTGGGGCACCAGGGCTGGACCTCGCTGCTGACCAACCTCGAGTGGCTGGTCGACCACTGGGACCAGGCCGGAGAGGGCCTGTGGGAGACCCGGGGCGGACGCCAGAACTTCACCTACGGCCGGGTCATGTCGTGGGTGGCGTTCGACCGCGCGCTGCGGCTCGCCGAGTCGCACGGCCGGCCGGGCCCGACCGCCCGCTGGAGCAGCGAACGCGACGCGATCTACGAGCAGGTCATGAGCCGGGGGTGGAGCGGGAAGCGCCGGGCCTTCGTGCAGCACTACGGCAGCGACGTGCTCGACTCCTCGCTGCTGCGCATGTCGACGGTCGGGTTCATCACCCCCGAGGACCCGCTGTGGACGTCGGCGCTCGACGCGATGGAGCAGGAACTGGTCAGCGACAGCCTGGTCTACCGCTACAACCCCGAGGCCTCGCCGGACGGCCTGCGCGGTTCGGAGGGCACCTTCTCGCTGTGCACCTTCATGTACGTCGACGCGCTGGCGCGGGCCGGACGCACCACCCGGGCCCGGCTGGTGTTCGAGAAGATGATGGGGTACGCCAACCACCTGGGCCTGTACTCGGAAGAGATCGATCCGACGGGCCGTCAACTGGGAAACTTCCCGCAGGCGTTCACCCATCTCGCGCTCATCGACGCGGCGCTCACCCTGAACGACGCCCTGACGCCCCGCTAGCCGGGCCCGGGTTCAGCCCGCCGGCGGCACGGGGCCGAGCAGCACGAGGGTGTCGTCCGGCGCCGTGCCGGCGAGCGGCGCCGCCCCGGTGACGGGTTCCAGTGCGCCGCCGCGCCGCACGACGAACAGGGCGTCGGACCCGGGCGGCCGGGGCGCGGACGCCGGCTGGACGTGGAAGCGGGCGCCCCGCTCGTGGCGGTCGGCGACGGTGTGCCGGACCAGCCGTCCGCCGAAGAGGGTGCGGCCGGCCGTGTAGGGGGCGACCACGCCCTCGCCGCCGGGCGGCGGCCCGAGCCGGTGGACCGGGCCGTCGACGCTGTCCTCCATGACGATGGCGGCGAGGGCGTTGAAGTCGTCGTCGGCCGTGAGCAGGTAGACCGAGGTGATGCCCTCCAGCCGGGCCCGCGGGTCGGTGGCCGTGGCCATCAGCTCCCCGGCGACCAGTTCGAGCCCCGCCGCCTCGATCCGCTCGCGCTCGTCGGCGCCGCCCGCCCACATCAGCACGTCGGCGCCGGCGGCGCGCAGCGCCCGGGCGAGGTCGACGACCCACGGATCGCCGCCCACCAGCAGCGGGCGGGCCCGCGCCGGACGGCTGACGCCGAGCCCGCGGGCGAAGGGCTTCGCCGTGACCGCGTAGACCAGGACGGTTCCCACGATCACCAGGAAGGTGACGGGGAGGATCTTGCCGGCGCCGCGCAGTCCCGCGGCCGTGAGCGAGGCGGAGAAGGTGGTGGCGGTGGACGCGGCCACGATGCCGCGCGGCGCCATCCAGCCGACGAAGGCCCGCTCGCCCGCCCGGAGCCGCGTGCGGACGGTGGACAGCAGGGCGACCAGCGGCCTGACCACGAGCACGAGCAGGGCGACCAGCCCGAGCGTGGGCAGCAGCACCGGGACGACGGACTTCGGCGTCACGGTGGCCGAGATGGAGACGAACAGCAGGCCGATGATGAGCTGCACGAGCGTCTCGAAGAACGGCCGGCGTGCGGGCATGTCGAGTCCGGGCAGGTTCGCGACGGTCAGCCCGATGACGATCGCGGCGATGAGGCCGGTGTCGTCGTAGGCCATGTCGCAGCCCGCGGCCACCGCGACGACGGTGGCGAGCTGGGCCAGGGTGCCCAGCGTCTCGCCCAGCCGGAGCCGCCGGAGGGCGAACCAGAGCAGCGCGGCGCCGACCGCCCCGCCGACGAGTCCGAGGGTGATGCCCGCGAAGAACGCTCCGAAGCGGAAGTGCCCGCTGCGCAGCCCGCCGGAGACGATGGAGTGGAAGACGACCGCGCCGAGGATGCCGCCGACGGGGTCGATCAGCGAGCCCTCCCACATCAGGACGCGGCGCACCCCGTCCGAGGGCCGGACGTGCTCCAGCAGGGGCCCCACGACGGTCGGCCCGGACACCACGAGGATGACCCCGATCATGCTGGCCACGGCCACCGGCACCCCGAACAGGGCGGGCGCCGTGCCCACCACGGTCCCCCAGGTGAGCGCCACGCCGAGCACCATCAGGCGGACGACGACGGAGCGGGTGGCGCCCTTGAGATGGCGCAGGTCGAGGCCCAGCCCGGCGTCGTACAGAATGATCGCCACGGACAGGGACACGAGCGGGGAGAACGCCGGGCCCAGCAGCAGGTCGGGGCGGACGTCGTCGGTGAGGGCGCCGGCGGCGAACCCGGCGGGCAGCAGCAGGATCAGGGCCGGGATCCGCAGCCGGCTCGCGAGGATCTGGCATCCGACGGCCAGGGCCACGGTCAGCCCGAAGCCCAGCAGGATGTCGTCCTCGCTCACCCGGCCCGCGCCCCCGGCCGCGAACCGGCCACCGGATCAGGCCTCGTCACCGGTGCCGGCGCTCCGCAGGTCCGCCTCGGTGAGGCCCTCCAGCTCGCCGTGGGTGTCCAGCCAGTACAGCAGGGCGACCGCGGGGACCACGAGCACCAGGGCGACGAGGATGACGAGGCCCAGCCAGCGCAGCGTGGTGTGTGCGCCCGCGCCCTCGGCGACGGTCAGCGAGGTCGGTACGAGGTAGGGACGTTGCGCCATGCCCCAGGCGAGCACGGCCGAGGCGACCGCGGCGACCGCGGTCACCCGCGACCAGGCCCCGGACGGGCGGGTCAGCAGAAGGCCGGTGGCCGCGGTGCACACCGCCGCGACGACGACGAAGAAGAGCCCGACGCCGTGCGTGAGCCCGTGCCACACGTGCGGGGCGTCCCCGTGCGTGACGACGAGGGTGATCACGGCGAGCACGGCGAGGGCGGCCAGCGCGCCCAGGGCCCGCCGCCGGAAGTAGCCGTCCAGGTCCGGCGCGGCGAAGCGCCGGGCGTCGGCGGCGAGGAAGACGGCGCCGAGCGACGCCGTGGCCGCGATGGCGAGCAGCCCGAACAGCAGCGAGGTGGGGTTGGCCCAGGCGTCCGTCGACGCGGTGGTCGTCGAGGTCACCCGGCCCGAGGCGACGCCCCCGGCGGCGGCGCCGAGGAAGAACGGCGTCAGGAGCGAGGCGACGGCGAACATGGCCCCGTACAGGCGCCGTCCGGCCAGCCTGCGGACCGGCTTGCGCAGGGCGAAACCGGCGCCGCGCAGCACGGTCCCCAGGGCGGCCAGCGCCAGCGGCAGCCACATCGAGACGAACACCCGCTGGAAGAAGGCGGGGAACCCCGTCCACATGATGACCAGCACGAAGATCAGCCAGACGTTGTTGACCTCCCAGACGGGGGCCATCGCGTGGTCGATCAGCCGCCGCGGACGCTCGCCGCGCTCGGCTCCGCCCGCCGTCAGGTCCCAGAACCCGGCGCCGTAGTCGGTGCCGCCGCCGCAGGCGTAGGCCGCCACGGCGAGCAGCAGGACGACGGCGATGACCCCGGCGATCACAGGAACCTCCCGGCGGAGCGCGGCCCGTACGGCGTGTCGGTCTCCGGCGTCGGGGGCGGCGGTCCGCCGGCGGTGTCCGGCTTCCGCCAGCGGGAGCGCATCTTCAGCAGGACCACCAGGAACGATCCGAAGACGAAGACGTACACGACGATCACCAGGGCGAACATCAGCCACAGGGCGCCGGCGCGGGTCGACGTCACCGCCTCGGCGACGCGCATGTTCTGGTACACGATCCACGGCTGGCGGCCCACCTCCGTGGTGATCCAGCCGCACTCGACGGCGACCACGGAGGCCACGCCGGCGCACGCGGCGACCCGGTAGAACCACGGGGAGGCCGGCAGCCGGCGGCGGCGCAGCCACACGAGGGCGTACCAGAGGGCGAGCAGGATCAGCAGCGAGCCGATGAAGACCATGGTGTCGAAGGCGAAGTGGGCGATGGTCGCCTCGGCGGGGGTCGGCCGGTCGGCGGCCGGCACCGAGGTGAGACCGGTGACCTTCGTGTCCGGCCGGAAGCCGGCGAGGATCGAGTCGAGCTGGGGGATGCGGATGCCGCCGGCGACGCTGCCGTCGGGGCGCAGCCGGCCGTAGAGGTACTCCGCCTGGTGCGTGTCGGTGTTCCAGACGATCTCCATGGCGGCGAACTTCACCGGCTGCTTGTGGAAGACCTGCCGGGCGATGGAGTCGCCGAGCACGAACTGCACCGGCGTGAAGACGGCGGCGACCGTGAAGGGGATCGTGAAGCCGAGCCGGTGGTAGCGGTCCCGGCGGCCGCGCAGCCAGCCGGTCGCGTAGACGCCGGCCACCACGTAGCCGGCCGTCACGAACATCGCGACGACGAAGTGCCAGTACTGCGGCCCGAACATGGGCGTGAAGACGGCCTTCCAGACGCTCACGTCCACGGGGTCGCCGGCCGCGTCGAGGGTGAAGCCGCGCGGGGTGTTCATCCAGGAGTTGGCGGCCAGGATGCCGAAGGCGCCGAGCAGGGCCACGAAGGGCAGCGGCAGCCCGAGCAGGAAGTGGGTGCGGGAGGGCAGCCTGCGCCAGCCGTACAGGTAGACGGCGATGAGCACGGCCTCCAGGAAGAAGGCCCAGGCCTCGACGCCGAACCCGATGCCGAAGACGTCGCCCCACCGGCCGAGCATGCCCGGCCAGAGCAGCCCGAACTCGAAGGACAGCACGGTGCCGGTGACGACGCCGATGGCGAACTGGACGGCCATGACGGCCGACCAGCGCCGGGCCAGCAGCAGCGCGGTCTCGTCGTTCCGGCGCAGCCCGTAGCCGTGCATGATGAGCGTGATCAGCGGGAGTGCGACGCCCAGCGGCACCAGGATGATGTGGGAGGCCAGCGTGAAGGCCATCATCGAGCGGGCCGGGAGGGTCTGCGGGGGCACGTCCGCCAGGGACAGGACCGTGTGCATGCGCGCCTTTCCGGAAGCCGACGCGGGTGGTGCGGGTCAGCCGCCGGTGGCGAAGCCCGGGAACAGGGTCATACCGCCGTCGACGTACAGCGTGGTCCCGACGACGTAGTCCATGAGGTCGGAGGCGAGGCCCACGACGGCGTTGGCGATGTCCTCGGGGTCGCCGACCCGGTTGTAGGGGATCAGCCGCAGGAGGTCCTGCTCGGCCTCCGGGGTCTCCCAGGCGCCGCGGTTGATGGGGGTCTTGATGGCGCCCGGGGCGACCGCGTTCACCCGGATCTTATTCGGGGCCAGCTCCTGCGCGAGGGTCGCCATCATCATCTGCACGCCGCCCTTGGAGGAGGCGTAGTTCACGTGCCCGGACCAGGGGATGAGCTGGTGCACGGAGCTCATGCAGATGATCTTCCCGGCCGCCCGGGACACCTCGGGGACCACACCGCGGCGCAGGAACTCCCTGGTCGCCTCGCGGGCGCAGAGGAACTGCCCGGTGAGGTTGACGTCGAGGACCTTCTGCCACTGGGCGAGGGTCATGTCGGTGAGGTGGGCGTCCCGTTGCAGGCCCGCGTTGGCGACCAGGATGTCGATCGTGCCGAACTCCTGGACCATCCGGTCGACCATGGCGACGACCTGGTCCTCCTTGGAGACGTCCGCCTCGTACGCGGCGGCCTTGACCCCGAAGGCGGTGATCTCCTCCACCACCTGCTCGGCCTCCTCGCGGCCGGCCACGTAGTTCACCACGACGTCGGCCCCGGCCCGGCCCATGGCGACGGCCGTCGCCCTGCCGATCCCGGAGTTCGCGCCGGTGACCAGCGCCTTCTGGCCCTTCAGCAGATGTGCGGGGATCACACCCCGCGGTGCGCCCTCGGTGGAACTCACGATGCCCTGCTCCTTGCCTGCGTGCCCGGACCGGCCGGGCCGTGAGCCCGGGGATTCCCCGTCAGCCAAGCACCGGTGCGCCCGGCCGGCACGCCGGGACGGACCGCGTTGCGCTGCGCGGCCGAGGATCTTCGCCCGGTCGGACGCCCGACTCGGCCGGCGGGTTCGGGTAGGTCAGCCCAGCCGCTCCAGCAGGTGGTCGCCCACCCGGAGGGCGTTCGCCATGGCCGTCAGGGACGGGTTGACGGCGCCGATGCTCGGGAAGAAGCTCGTGTCGACGACGTACAGGTTGTCCAGGTCGTGGGCCCTGCAGTTCAGGTCCAGCGCCGAGGACGCCGGGTCGGTGCCGAAGCGCACCGTGCCCGCCTGGTGGGCGGTGGCCCCGATCGGCATGCCCTTGTGCAGGTAGATGCTGCGGGACAGCAGCTTGTGCTCGTGCATACCGAGCCGGCCGAGCATGTGCTGCAGCTTGTGCCGCAGGTGCTTCAGGCCGGCCACGTTGTTGGACTCGTCGAGGGTGAGCCGGATTTGGCCGTCGCTCTCCAGGGTGACCCGGTTGTCCGGCTGCGGGAGGTCCTCGCCGCACAGCCAGAAGTCGACGGCGTGGTGGGCCAGCACCTCGAAGGGCATGTCCGGGGACACCGCCCCGGCCCAGCGCGGGGCCTGACCGTGGATCTGCTCGGCGTCCGACTTGCCGAGCATCTGGATCCCGCCCAGCGGGAACTCGAAGTCGTCCGCGCCCAGGTACCAGTCGTGCAGCGCGAGGGTCTTCTGGAACCGGGTGTCGTTGGGCTCCTTGGAGATCGCCATCAGGGCCAGGTTGTTGTGGCGCATGTAGTACCGGCCGACCACGTCCGAGCTGTTCGCCAGGCCGCGCGGGTGCCGGTCGTTCGCCGAGGCGAGCAGCAGGGCGGCGGAGTTGACGGCCCCGCAGGCCACGACCACCACGTCGGCCGAGAACCGGGCCTCCTCCTCGCCGGGCAGCCGGGCGACGACGGTGGTGACGCTGCGCCCGTCGGGGCTCGTCTCGAGCCTGGTCACCCGGGCGTTGGTGACCATCGCGACGTTGGGATGGGCGAGGGCCGGCTCAACACAGATCACCTGGGCGTCGGACTTGCCGCGCACCAGGCAGGGGAAGCCGTCCACCCGGTCGCAGCGGATGCAGGCGCTGCCGTGCGTGGCGCGGCCGTACTCGTCCTGGGTGAGGTTCACCCCGATCGGCAGGTGGAAGGGGTGCAGCCCCTGCTTCTCCAGATCGTGGCTCAACTGCTCGATGCGCGGCTCGTGTTCGACCGGCGGGTAGGCGTACTGGGCGCTGCTCGGCCCTTCGAAGGGGTCCTCGCCGTGCCGGCCGTGCACCAGATAGAGGTGCTCGGCCTGGGTGTAGTACGGCTCCAGGTCGTCGTAACCGAGGGGCCAGGCGGGCGAGACGCCGTCGTGGTGGCGCAGCTCGCCGAAGTCCTCCGTGCGCAGCCGGAACAGGGCGGCGCCGTAGAACTTGGTGTTGCCGCCGACGTAGTAGTTGACCTCGGGCGGGAACTCGTCGCCGTGCCGGTCGAGCCAGAACTCCGGGGCCCGGTACTTGGCCTTGACGAAGACGGCCGTGGAGTCCCAGTTGTCGCGCTCGCGCCGCAGGTAGTCGCCGCGTTCGAGGATCAGCACGCGTTTGCCCGAGGGGGCGAGCCGGTGGGCGATCGTGCCGCCGCCGGCACCGGTGCCGATGACGATGACGTCGTAGGAGTTCTGGCCGTCCACGGCAACCACCGTCCTCGTCTTCCGGTCCGCGGCCGTTGCGGGCTCCGCCTCTTCGAACGTACGCGCCAGGAGGGAAGGCGGCACCCGGAGCGGACGCGCGCCGGCCGTCCGGTCAGAGCACGGCGATCGGGTTCACCGGTGAACCGGTGGCCGCGGGGAGCCGGAGCGGGGCGACCACGCACAGGAAGTCCCGGCGGCCCCTCTCCTCGCACGCCGTGGCCAGTTCCTCCAGGTCGAGCCAGTCGAGCAGGTGCAGCCCCATGGCGTTGACGGCGAGGACGTGCACGGGGAAGGGGACCGAGGCCACCGCGCTGGGCGCCGCGTCGCTGTTGCCGTCCGAGCCCAGGACGGACACCTGCCGCTCGGCCAGGAAGCTCATGGCCCGCGGGTGCAGTCCCGCCCTGGCCCGGGTCACGTCCCAGGCGCCGAGGTCGCGGCGGCGCAGCCGGTGACCGACCCGGACCAGCAGCACGTCGCCCGGCCCGGCCCGCACCGCCTGGGCGGCCTCGGCCGCGGCCAGGTCCTCGGCCGTGACCTGTTCGCCCGGCTCCAGCCACGGCACGCCGCGCAGGCGCGGGATGTCCAGCAGGACACCGCGGCCGACCAGGCCGTCGCGCACCAGGTCCAGGGTGAGCGCCCCGGCGCCGTCCGGAGTCACGGTGCTCGCCGGGACGCCGCCGTACAGCTCCCCGTCGAAGATCACGTGGCACAGCGCGTCGAGGTGGCTGTCGACGTCGCCGTGCACGTTCATGGCGAACCGGTCGCGGGCGAAGTGCAGTCCGGGTTCGTCGCGCTCCCGCCGGCCCGGCGCGGTCATCCGGTGGGTGGCGGGCTCGGGGCTGTCCGGGGCGGTCGCGGTCTCGACGGGCGCGGCCAGCGACACGGTGCGTCCGGACCGCACCCCGGCGGCGGCCGCCGCCACCCGCTCGGGGGTGAGCCGGTCCAGCGCGCCCCGGCCCCGCCCCGCCGCCTCCGCGGCCTGCTGCCGCAGGGAGCGGTACAGGTCCCGGAAGGCCTCGTCGGTCAGGGTGCCCGGGGTCGCCGGGGGCGCGGGGGCGGCCGGTTCCTCCGAGGTCATCGCGTGGTCCTCCGCTTCGGCCCGGCGCCGTGCTCCGCGCCGTCGTCCCAGGTGGCGGCGGGCCGGGCGGCGGGCGGACCGGCCGGCCTGCCCACCGGAGGCACGGGGCGGCCGGGCGGCAGCAGCTCGACGGTCACGAAGGCGACGACGGCGGCGAGGATCACCACGGGGATCATCGCGGCGCTGCCGAGCACCAGGACGACCAGGAGCACGCTGCTGACCGGCAGCCGCAGCGCGGCCGCCGACGCGGCCGCCATGCCCGCCGCCATGCCGGGCACGACGCCGAGGCCGGGCAGCGGGGCGAGCAGGACGCCCGCCGCCGCGCCGAGGAACAGCGAGGGGAAGATGGGCCCGCCGCGCAGGCTGCCCAGGCACAGCGCGTAGGCGAGGCCCTTGCACAGCAGCACGGCGACCAGGGCGCCGGCGCCCCAGGCGTACGGGTCGGCGGCCAGCCGGGCCAGGACGGCCTGACCGGACGAGGCCACGTCGCCCGGGGACCGGTGCACGGTCAGCGCGTACACGGCGGCGCACACGCCGGCGGCGAGGGCGCACAGCGTGGTGTGGACGACCGGCCGGCCCGCTGCGACGAAGACCGCGGCCCGCCGGCCGGTGGACAGCGTCAGGTGGACGGCGACGGCCACGGCGACGGCCATCAGCACCGACCAGATCACGTCCCCCGCGTCGAGCCGGGGGAAGGGGACGCCCACCTTCACCGAGAGGGAGCCGGTGGCGAAGCCGGTCCAGCGGCCGAAACCGGTGAACACCAGCGACCCGATCCCGCTGGAGAGCAGCGCGGGCAGCATGACCGCGAAGAGCTGCGGGCCGCCCACCCCGGCCACCTCGATCAGGATGACGGCGGCGATCAGCGGGTTGCCGAAGATCGTGGCCAGGGCGGCGGCGGCGCCGGCCGCGCCGAGCAGGGCCGTGCTCTGCGGGGTGCCCGGGGCCCGGGCCAGGTTCCGGAACCACAGCGCGAGGCCGCCGCCGAGCGCGATCAGCGGGGCCTCGGGGCCGAGGGTGGCGCCGAGCGGCAGGCTCGCCGCGGCCGCGAGGATCACCCCGGGAAGGGCGGCCGGTGCCATCCCCGCCGTGTGCAGGCCGCCGGCGGGGATGTGTCCGCCGGCGCCCGGCAGACGAGTGACGACGAGGCCGACGACCAGTCCGGCGACCGTCAGCAGGGGCAGCGGCCACCACCACGGGGGGACGCTCCAGCCGAACCCGGCGGGCAGCTCGGCCCACAGCAGGTGTTCGAGTTCGTGGAGTCCGGCGAGGAAGAAGAAGGCGGCCAGCGAGACCGGGACGCCGACGGCGGCCGACAGCACCAGCGCCTTCTGGTACGGGCGGGAACGCAGCAACTCGCGCAGCCGGTCGGCCTCTTCCGGCTGGGTGCCGGCGGCGGGGGCGGCGGACGTGTCCGGCGGCGGCGTCACGGCACCGTTCCTCCCGTGTCGGCCGGGGATGTCGCGCTCACGGACCCGTGCCCGGCAGCGCCCCCTCCCTCCAGCCATTGCAGCATCCGCCCGCAGGCCCCGCACTCCCAACGTCGCCGCGCCACGGGCCTCGGGGCCCCGTTCGGGATGCAGTCCGCGACGACGGCCCCTTCACTGGGAGGACAGCCCGTTTCGGGAATCCTCTGGAGGCGGCCATGACCGGCAGATGGACAAGGGGAGCGGCGGGCCTGGTCCTCGCCGGGGCCGTCGCGGCCGCGGCGGCGGGCTGCTCCGACACCGGCGGCGACACGTCCGGCGCCGCCAGCAAGGCGGCCTCGGCGGCCTCCTCGCTCGCCTCCAAGGGCGGCGACGCGCTGGCCTCGGCCTCGGCGGAGGCCAAGCAGAAACTCGACGGGGTCAAGAACGGGGTGAAGGCGAAGGACGACGTCACGCTCGGCACCACGGCGACGGGAAGCGACGGCAAGGCCACCGTCAAGGTGAGCGCCAGGAACACGGCGTCCTCGGCCAAGTCCTTCGCCGTCCAGGTCAACTTCGCCGACGCGCACGGCAATCTGCTGGACGTCACCGTGGTGACGGTCAAGGACGTGGCGGCCGGCGCCACCGGCGACGCCACCGCGCAGAGCCACCGCAAGCTGACCGGCGACGTGCACGCGACCGTCAACGCGGCGGTGCGCTACTGACACCGCCCGCACCCCGCCCGGACCCGCACCGACGGGACGGGGCCGGCACGCCTGGTGCGACGGTGGCGGCGTTCCCGGCCATATCGTGGATGCCCGAGCGTCCACGGTCACACGTCTGTTCATCGGGGGGACACCATGCGGGACACACACACGGAGCCGGTCCCGGCCGCGCGGATCGCCGTACACCGACTCGCCCCGACGCTGACGGTGCTGGTCGTCAGCCTCGTGGTCGCCGCCGTCGGCGTCTACGAGCTGTGCGGTTTCGGCCTGCACAGCCTCGACCGGCGTCCGCACCTGTTCAGCGACGGCCTGGCCACCGGCGGGGTGATCGTCGCCGCGGTGGCGGCCGGGGCCGCGGTGGGCAACCTGGCCTGGACGCTGGCGGTGGCCCGGCGCGGGGTAGACAAGTCCGGATGAGAACCTGTGCACCGCATGTGCGCACCTTTGCACTCGCGTTACCCTACGAGCTGTAGGGTCGGGCTCGCCCCGTCCCCTCCCCCAAGGTGCCCGTCACCATGCCCGCACGACAGCCGAGCCTGGTCTCCCCACCGGCTCCCGCCCAGTACGCGCCCCGCCCCGGCGCGCCCACCCCGCCGGCCGGCGACGGCCTGCTGCGCAGGCGCGCGGCGGCGGCCACCGTCTGGTACCTGCGGCTGCAGGCCGCGCTCAACATCCTCGCGGTGCTCTCCCTGCCCTTCCGCGAGGAGGTGCACGAGCACAACGTCGGGTCGTTCTTCACGCCCTACCTGGCCACCGCCGGCCTGGTCTCAGCGTTCCTCGCCCTCTTCCTCGCCGTGGTGATGCGCCGCCGCAAACGAGCCGCCTGGGTCTTCAACCTGCTCCTGGCCGGACCGCTCTTCGGCCTCTACGTCCTCGCGCTCACCCGCGCCCCCTACCGCGAGCACCTCTTCAACTGGCTCTCCGCCGCCCTGACCGGCCTGTTCGTGGCCGCCCTGCTGCTCGGCCGGCGCGAGTTCGACGCCATCGGCGACCGCTCCAACCCGCGCCTCGCCCTCGCCGTCGGCGCCGGCGGCGCCCTGGTCAGCGCCACGCTGGGCACGCTGCTGGTGCGCGAGACGAACCGGATCCCCGGCGCCACCCTCAAGGAGGAGATCTCCTACACCCTGCTGCGCGGCATCAGCGTCGGCCCGCTCGCCGACCGCGTGGACACCGTGGACGCCCCCCGCTGGGCGGACATGACCGTCAACGTGCTGATGGCGGCGACCTTCCTCCTCGTCCTCTACGCCTGCTTCCGCGCCCCGCGCGGGGCGTGCCTGCTCGGCGAGGAGGACGAGCGGCGGCTGCGCGCACTGCTCGCCGGCCACGGCGAGCGCGACTCCCTCGGCTACTTCGCGCTGCGCCGGGACAAGGCGGCCATCTTCTCGCCGAGCGGCAAGGCGGCCGTCACCTACCGCGTCGTCGGCGGGGTCAGCCTCGCCTCCGGCGACCCCATCGGCGACCCCGAGGCCTGGCCCGGCGCCATCGACGCCTGGCTCGCCGAGGCCCGCCGGCACGCCTGGACGCCGGCCGTCATGGGCGCCAGCGAGGACGCCGGCACCGTCTACTCGCGGCACGGCATGGACGCCCTCGAACTGGGTGACGAGGCGATCGTCGAGCTGGCCGACTTCACCCTGGAGGGCCGCGCCATGCGGGCGGTCCGCCAGGCCCACAAGCGGGTCCGCCGGGCCGGTTACACCGTCCGCGTCCGCCGCCACGAGGACATCCCCGAGGACGAGATGGCCCTCCTCGTCGACCGCGCCGACCACTGGCGCGACGGCGCCACCGAGCGCGGCTTCTCCATGGCCCTGGGCCGGCTCGGCGACCCCGGCGACGGCCGCTGCGTGATGCTGGAGTGCCGGGACGCGGACGGCGTCCCCCGGGCGCTGCTCAGCTTCGTCCCCTGGGGCGAGCACGGCCTGTCGCTGGACCTGATGCGCCGGGACCGCGGCTGCGAGAACGGCCTGATGGAGTTCATGGTGGTGGAACTGCTGCTGCGCGCCGAGGAGTCGGGCGTCCAGCGGGTGTCCCTGAACTTCGCCATGTTCCGCTCGGTCTTCGAACGCGGCTCTCGCCTCGGCGCCGGACCGGTGCTGCGCCTGTGGCGCTCGGTCCTCACCTTCTTCTCCCGCTGGTGGCAGATCGAGTCCCTCTACCGCGCCAACGCCAAGTACCGCCCGCTGTGGGAACCCCGCTTCCTGCTGTTCGCCAAGAGCAGCGACATCCCCCGTATCGGCCTGGCCAGCGCCCGCGCGGAGGGCTTCCTGACCCTGCCGGTGCTCAGGGGCCGGTCGTAGCGCCGGCCGGCCCCACGTCCGGGGACCACACGCCCAGCCACTGCTCGGCCCCCCACTCCTCGAACCGCTGCACCTCGGTGAACCCGAGCCTCGCCGCGAGGCGCATCGAGCGGTCGTTGGCGGTCTGGGTGGCGACCACCACCGGCGTGCCGGGAAGCACGCCGGCGAACCAGCCGAGCGCCGCCGCGCACGCCTCGGCGGCGTACCCGCGTCCCCAGGCCCGCGGCAGGAACAGGTAGCCCATCTCGGTCTCCCCGACGTCCGGACGGGCGTGGGCCGAACCTGCCGCGTCGTGCGGTTTGAGCTCGACCATGCCGATCATCGCTCCGTCGAGCTCGACCACGAAGCGGCCGGGGCGCCGCTGGGGCGTCTCGGGCATCCGGCGTTCCAGCTCGTCACGCGGCTGCGCGCCGCCGGTGAAGGCGCCCACCTCCGGCGACGCGAACAGCTCGACGAACGCCGGACGGTCCCGGGCCTCGGGCGTGCGGAGCACGAGCCGCTCGGTCCTGATCGGAGCGGGCGGCCAGGCCGCGTACGGGAGTCGGGGCATGGCCGGCAACCTATCGCGCGCCCCCGGCAGCGGGCCGGGCGTACGCCGCGCTCACCGCATCCCCGCCGCCCGCAGCGCGGTGGGCACCGACGCCCGGACCACCCCGGTCACCTCACGCGGGCACACGCACTCGCGCGCCGTGCGCGACCGGCGTCCCCCGCGCCCAGGGCGCCTCAGGCGCTCCCGTCGGCCACGATCCCGCCCCCGACGGTGAACCCGATGACCGCTCCGCCGCCCTCCCGCCGGTAGGCGAAGGGCGCCCCGCCGTGGGCCATGGCGACCTCGCGGACGATGGACAGGCCCAGGCCCGAGCCCGGCAGGGAGCGCGCGTCGGCGGCCCGGTAGAAGCGGTCGAAGATGCGGATGAGGTCGCCCTCGGCGATGCCGGGCCCCCGGTCGAGCACCTCGACCCGGACCGTTCCCGGGCGCGCCGGACCGGTCACGGCGATCTCGATCGGCTCCTGGCCGCCCCGGTCGAACTTGGCCGCGTTCTCGACCAGGTTGGACAGCGCCCGCTGGAGCATCCCGGGCCGCCCGTCGGTGCGCGTGTCACCGCTCGCGCGCAGCACGATCTCCCGGCCGGTACGGCGCTTGGCCAGCCCCAGCACGTCCTCGGCGATGTCGGCGAGGTCCACCTGCTGCGGCGGCTCGCTGTCGGACTGCCCGGCCGCGAGGTCCACCAGCTCGTTGACCAGGTCGGTCAGCTCCCGGGCCTCCTGGGTGAGGTCGGCGACCAGCTCCTCCCGGCTGTCGGGCGGCAGCTCGTCGATCCTGCGCAGCAGCGAGATGTTCGTGCGCAGCGAGGTGAGCGGCGTCCGCAGCTCGTGCCCCGCGTCCTGGACCAGCCGCCGCTGGTCCTCCTCGGACTGGGCGAGGCGGCCCAGCATGCGGTCGAAGGCGCGGCCGAGCCGGCCCACCTCGTCCAGTCCGGTCACGGGCACCTGGATGCCCAGCCGGCGGGTGCGGGCCACGTCCTCGGCGGCGGAGGTGAGGATGATCAGGCGCCGGGTGATCCGGCGGGCCAGCCACCAGCCGAACAGGCCCGCGGCGACCACGACCGCCGACATCAGGATCAGCGTCCGCTGCTGCAGCGCCCGCAGCAGGTCCTCGGTGTCGCTGAACTCCTGGGCGACCTGCACCGCGCCCTTGCCGTCGCCGAGCGAGACCGTGGCGATGCGGAACAGGTCCTCGCCGACCCGGACGTCCTTGTGCTCGACCACCCGGCCGGCCGTCCGCGCCCCGGACACGGTCCGGTCCCGGGCGGTGACCGGCAGCACCGGGCTGCCGTGGTCGACGATCTCGCCCCGCGCGCCCAGCACCTGCACATCGGTGCGGGCCGGCCGGACCAGGTCGTGGCCGGGCCGGGAGGAGGAGAAGTCCTCGGGGACCATCTCGTGCTGCCGCACCTCGTCCCGCACGTCGGACACCACCTGCGTGAACACCGACTGCTGGTCGACCCGGACCAGCCGGGCGGCGGAGCTGTAGGACAGGATGCCGACGAGGATGGTCACGGCGGCGGTGACGGCCGCGAAGGACACCGCGAAGGTGGTCCGCAGGGAGACCAGCCGGGGCCGGGGCCCGGCGCCGGGCCGCCGGCCGCGCCCCACTAGTCCTCCCGCAGCACGTAACCCACGCCCCGCACGGTGTGGATCAGCTGCGGGGCGCCGGGCTCGTCCAGCTTGCGGCGCAGGTAGCCGACGTAGACGGCGAGGTTCTTGGAGCCGGGGCCGAAGTCGTAGCCCCAGATCCGGTCGTAGATCGTGGAGTGGTCGAGCACGATCCCGGCGTTGCGGACCAGCAGTTCCAGCAGCTCGAACTCGGTGCGGGTCAGCTCCAGCTCGCGGCCGCCCCGCCAGGCGCGGCGGGCCTGCAGGTCCATCCGGATGTTCGCGGCGCCCACCTGCCGGTCGGAGGCCTGCGCGTCCCGGCCGCCGTCACCGGCGGGCGGCGCGCCGGCCCCGCCCGCCGGCACCGGGCTGGTGCGGCGCAGCAGCGCCCGCAGCCGGGCGAAGACCTCCTCCACGTCGAAGGGCTTCACCACGTAGTCGTCGGCGCCGGCGTCCAGGCCGGCGATGCGGTCGGCGGTCTCCACCAGGGCGGTGAGCATGAGGATCGGGGTGCTGTCGCCCTCGGCCCGCAGCACCCGGCAGACCTGGAGCCCGTCGATGCCCGGCATCATCACGTCCAGCACCAGGACGTCCGGCGGGGTCCGGTGCGCCTGGGCCAGCGCCTCGACCCCGTCGGCGACGGCCGTCACCTCGTAGCCCTCGAGCGTCAGGGCACGCTCGAGGGCATGACGGATGGCACGGTCGTCTTCGGCGAGCAGCACAGTCTGGGGCACGTCCCCAGTCTGCCAAGGCCCCGGGCGGTTCCGCCGGGCCCGCAGGCCGACGATCACCCTTTTTACCGCGCTCTCACCGTCACAGCGGCGGGCCGCGTCAGGCGCCGGCGGCGCCGAGCCGCGCGAGCTGTTCCTCGAACGGCACGACCCGCGGCGCGGCCACGGACGCCGTCCCGGCGGCGGACAGGCCCGCCATGAGCCCGGCCAGCTCCCCCGCCGCCCGCTCGATCCGCTCGGCCAGCCCCTCGGCCCCCCAGTCCTCCGAGGCGGCGTAGACGCCGGTGGGCGCCACCACGGCCCGCAGGTACGCGAACAGCGGCCGCAGCGCGTGCTCCAGCACCAGGGAGTGCCGGCCGGTGCCCCCGGTGGCGGCGATCAGCACCGGCTTGCCGGTCAGCGCGTCCTTGTCCAGCACGTCGAAGAAGGACTTGAACAGCCCGCTGTACGAGGCGCTGAACACCGGCGTGACGACGATCAGCCCGTCGGCCCCCGCCACCGCCTCCTGGGCGGCGGCCAGGGCCTTGCCGGCGAACCCGTTGGTGAAGTTGTGCGCGATCTCGACCGCGAGGTCCCGCACCTCGACGACCTGGACGTCCACCGGCCTCCGCCGGTCCACCGCGGCGGCCAGCCGGTCGGCCAGCAGCCGGGTGGAGGAGGGCACGCCCAGTCCCGCCGACACGACGACGAGCTTCAGGTGATCGCTCATACCGTTGCCGCCTCCTTCGCGGTCAGCAGGGACTGGTGGGTCGGCGCCTCGGGCACGTCCGCCGGGCGCCCCTTCGCGAACTCCTCGCGCAGCACGGGCACGACCTCCTCGCCCAGCATGTCGAGCTGCTCCAGGACCGTCTTCAGCGGCAGTCCCGCGTGGTCCATCAGGAAGAGCTGGCGCTGGTAGTCACCGGCGTACTCGCGGAACGACAGCGTCTTCTCGATCACCTGCTGCGGCGAGCCCACCGTCAGCGGGGTCTGCTCGGTGAAGTCCTCCAGCGACGGGCCGTGCCCGTACACCGGCGCGTTGTCGAAGTACGGCCGGAACTCCCGCACCGCCTCCTGCGAGTTGCGGCGCATGAACACCTGGCCGCCGAGGCCGACGATCGCCTGCTCGGGGGTGCCGTGCCCGTAGTGGGCGTACCGCTTGCGGTACAGCTCGACCATCCGCTTGGTGTGGTCCGCGGGCCAGAAGATGTTGTTGTGGAAGAAGCCGTCGCCGTAGTAGGCCGCCTGCTCGGCGATCTCAGGCGAGCGGATCGAGCCGTGCCAGACGAACGGCGCCACGCCGTCCAGGGGCCGCGGCGTGGAGGTGAAGCCCTGCAGCGGGGTGCGGAACTTGCCCTCCCAGTCGACGACGTCCTGGCGCCAGAGCCGGTGCAGCAGGGCGTAGTTCTCGATGGCGAGGTCGATGCCCTGCCGGATGTCCTTGCCGAACCACGGGTACACCGGTCCGGTGTTGCCGCGCCCCATCATCAGGTCCACGCGCCCGTCGGCCAGGTGCTGGAGCATCGCGAAGTCCTCCGCGATCTTCACCGGGTCGTTGGTGGTGATCAGGGTGGTGGAGGTGGAGAGGACGAGCCGCTCGGTCCGCGCGGCTATGTAGCCGAGCATCGTCGTCGGGGACGACGGCACGAAGGGCGGGTTGTGGTGCTCGCCGGTGGCGAAGACGTCGAGGCCGACCTCCTCGGCCTTGAGCGCGATGGCGACCATGGCCTTGATCCGCTCGCGCTCGGTCGGCGTCCGCCCCGTGGTGGGGTCCGGCGTGACGTCGCCGACGGTGAAGATCCCGAACTGCATGGCCACCCTCCAGGTTGTTGACCGTTCAACTATAGCCCTGGAACCGTCCCCGACCCGCCGCTATTCCCCCGCCCCCGCGGCCGCCCGGCCGGCTCAGCCGCGCCGCGCGCGCAGCCGGGCGACCTGCTCACGGCCGAAGTCCACGGTGCGCTCCATGTGCCGCACGATCACCGCGAGCTCGGTGTCGTCCAGCTCGTCGAAGAGGGAGAACCAGTCACCGGCTAGTGAGTCCCACAGCCGCCCGAACTCGGCGATCCGCTCCGGCACGGTCGCCACCAGGACCCGCCGCCGGTCCACCTCGTCCCGCCGCCGCACGACGTAGCCCGCCCGCTCCAGGCGGTCCACCAGCCGCGTCGCCGACCCCGTGGTCAGCCCGGTCAGCTCCGCCACCCGGCCCGTGGTGACCGGCGCCTCCTCGAGCGTGAGCAGGTTCAGGCACTGCAGATCGGTCGGGTGCAGCCCGATCCGGTCGGCCACGGCCTGGTTGAACAGGGCGTAGGACGCCATGTACCGCCGGGACACCACGGACAGCTCCGCCAGCAGCCCGGACCGCCCCGTCCCCTTCCCGGCCATGCCGCACTCCCCTTCGTCCGCGTCGTGCAGTGATCGTACGACCACGGCCCCGGACGCCCGGCGGGCGAACGCCTCGCCGACGCCGAAGGACGGACGCCCCCCAGTGCCGGAGGGCGTACGCGTCCCCGGGCGTCACAAGGCGTACGCCTCCCCGGGATCAGAGGGCGTACGCGTCCCCTGGATCAGAAGGCGTACGCGTCCCCGGTGTCGAGGACCAGCACCTTCAGCCGGTCGTTCGTGCGGTCCCGGTCGACGGCGCCGCCGAGCCAGGCGGTGTCCACCTCCAGCGTCACCTCGGTCGGGTGCTCCTTGAGCAGCACCGCCACCGTGAGCCGCTCCCCCACCGCGTCCGGCGCCAGCGCGCCGATCCCGCACACCACCGTCCGCTCGTCCGTTCGCGCACACCCCTGGGGCAGCCGCTGTACCTCCGCCAGCGGCACCGACCAGCGCAGCAGCACGCTCGCGTCGGGCGCCGCGGCGGGCCCGTCGTTGCGCGGGGTGAGGGCGACCTCCACCCGGTCCCCGGTCATGACCGCGCTCCCGTGCAGCGCCAGATCGGCCTCGGGCACCGGAACCGCCCCGGCCGGCCCGGCCCCGCCCCCGGCCACCAGCAGGGCGCCGCACGCACCCAGCACCCACGACCTCGTCCGCATGCCGTCCCACCTCGCGCTCGCCGTCCGTGTCCGCCGTACGGATGTATGCCACGCCAATCCGTCCGGCAGGCGCCCTCCAACAGGTGACACCGCGCCCGCGTGCGAAGCTGCCCGCATGCCGGTCCTCCGCTCCGCCGCCCTCTTCGTCGTCGCCGCCCTCTTCGAGATCGGCGGCGCCTGGCTGGTCTGGCAGGGGGTCCGCGAACACCGCGGCTGGCTCTGGATCACCGGCGGGGTCCTCGCCCTCGGCGCCTACGGGTTCGTCGCCACCTTCCAGCCCGACGCCCACTTCGGCCGCATCCTCGCCGCCTACGGCGGGATCTTCGTGGCCGGCTCCCTGCTGTGGGGCGTCGTCGCCGACGGCTACCGCCCCGACCGCTGGGACATCGCCGGCGCCCTGATCTGCCTGGCCGGCATGGCGGTCATCATGTGGGCGCCCCGGAACGGCGCCTGAGGGCTCACTTAGGCTGGACCGAACCGACCCGACGCAGTCCCAGGAGCAGCCCATGGCCACCGCAGCCCCGTCCGCCGCCTCCCGCATCGCCGTCGTCACCGGTGCGAGCAGCGGCATCGGCGCCGCCACGGCCCGGCAGCTCGCCCGGGCCGGCTACCGCGTCGTCCTCACCGCCCGGCGCAAGGACCGCATCGAGGCGCTGGCCGAGGAGCTGAACACGGCCGGCCACTCGGCGGCCGCCTACCAGCTCGACGTCACCGACCGCGCGGCCGTCGACGAGTTCGCCTCGGCCTTCCGGACGATCGGCGTGCTGGTCAACAACGCCGGCGGCGCCCTCGGCGCCGACCCGGTGGCCAGCGGCGACCCGGCCGACTGGCGCACGATGTACGAGACCAACGTCATCGGCACCCTCAACGTCACCCAGGCGCTGCTGCCCAGGCTGGAGGCGAGCGGCGACGGAGTGGTGGTCGTCGTCTCCTCCACCGCCGGCCACGGCACCTACGAGGGCGGCGCGGGCTACGTCGCCGCCAAGCACGGCGCCCACGTCCTCGCCGAGACCCTCCGCCTGGAGATCGTCGGCAAGCCGGTCCGCGTCGTGGAGATCGCGCCCGGCATGGTGAAGACGGAGGAGTTCGCCCTGACCCGCTTCGGCGGCGACGCCGACCGGGCCGCGAAGGTCTACGAGGGCGTGGCCGAACCCCTCACCGCCGACGACGTGGCGGAGACGATCGCCTGGGCGGTCACCCGCCCCAGCCACGTCAACGTCGACCTCCTCGTGCTGCGCCCGCGCGCCCAGGCCTCCAACACCAAGGTGCACCGGGAGTCGTGATGCCCGACCAGGACTCGCTGGAGAAGCGCCGGCTGGCCGAGGAGACGAGGAACGAACGCCAGGTCTGGTACTTCCTCGCCTACTTCCTCTTCGGCATCCACTTCGTGGCGTTCGTCATGATCTACGCCGTGCGCCACGCGAAGTAGCCCGCGCCTCCCTATCCTCACCGCTCCGGGTTCCGCCATTCGGACGCGTCCGGCTGGCCCACACCCGTGCCCCGCGATGTCGTGGTCCGGACGGCCGCCGGCGCCCGGAGTCCGCCGCGTGGGCGGCACCGGACGCCCGGCCGCGAAGGGAGAACGGCATGGGCAAGGCCGGGGTCATATCGGGGCGCGGGTGCTGGACCGCGGCCGTCGCGGTGATGATGGCCTGTTCGACCATCCTGACCGGAACGGACCACGCGACGGCGGGCGGACCGCCGGCCCCCACGGCGCCCGTACCGCGCCTGGACTGGCGCCCCTGCGTCCCGGGCGGCCCGTTCGACTGCGCGACCGCGACGGTGCCGCTGGACCACGACGACCCCGGCGGCCGCACCGTCGGCCTGGCCGTCGTCCGGCACCGGGCCACCGGCCCCGGCCGGCGCGTCGGCACCCTGTTCTTCAACCCGGGCGGACCCGGCGGCCCCGGCACCGTGCAGATGCCGCAGCTCTACCCGTTCTTCCCGCGCGAGGTGCGGGAGCGGTTCGACATCGTGAGCTGGGACCCGCGCGGCATCGGCAGCAGCACCGCCGTCGACTGCTTCGCCACCCCTCAGGAGGCCACCGCGTGGACGGGGACCAAACCGGCCGGCATCCCGGTGGGCGCGAAGCAGCAGGCGGACACCTTCGCCGCCTACCGCGACCTGGCCCGGCGCTGCGAGCGCCGCGACCCCGAACTGCTGCGCCACGTGTCCACCGCCGACTCCGCCCGTGACCTGGACCTGCTGCGGCAGGCGGTGGGCGACCCGCGGCTGACCTACTTCGGCATCTCCTACGGCACGTTCCTGGGCGCCACCTACGCCAACCTCTTCCCCGGCAGGGTCCGCGCCATGACCCTCGACAGCAACGTGGACGCACGGGCGTACGCGGACGGCGCCCTCGGCGACGCCCCGCTCACGACGTTCCTGCGGCTCGGTTCGGACCGCAGCGCGGCGGAGGTGCTGGAACGGTTCCTCACCCTGTGCGGCAGCACCACCACCGCCCGCTGCGCCTTCTCGGCGGGCGACGCCCGGGCCACCCGGGAGAAGTTCGACGAACTGATGCGTCGGCTGCGCACGCACCCCGTGGGCGACTGGACCTACGGCCGCACCGCCGCGCAGGTGGTGAGCGGCCTCTACGTCGTCGACCCCGGATGGACCGACGTCGCCCGCGCCCTCCAGCGCCTCTGGCAGGGCCGCGCCCCGGAGCAGGCACAGCGCCCGGCCGCGCCGCCGGTCCCGCACCCCGATCCGTACCTCGGCGACGAGCAGGCCGCCGCGGTGCTCTGCGGCGAGAGCCCCAACCCGCGCACCCCCGGCGCCTATCCCGCGCTGGAGGAGCAGGCGGCCGCCCGGGCGGGCGACGCCGGACGCGTCTGGACCTGGGCCGCCGTCGGCTGCTTCGCCTGGCCCGCCGTCGCGGCCGACCGCTACAGCGGCCCCTGGAACCGCCCGACGGCCCCGCTGCTGCTGGTCGGCACCCGCCACGACCCCGCCACCCCCTACGCGGGCGCGCGCGCCCTGGCCGGCGAACTGGCCGACGCCCGGCTGCTCACCCTCGACGGCTACGGCCACACCGCGCTGATCAACCCCAGCGCATGCGTCGCCCGATACGAGAGCCGCTACCTGATCGACGGCACCCTCCCCCCACCCGGCACCACCTGCCACCAGGACACAGCCCCGTTCCCCGCCCCCACCCCGGTAGGCAGCATCGCCACCGGCGGCGGAGCACTGGCC
This sequence comes from Streptomyces sp. NPDC038135, assembly GCF_055601245.1. Lineage (NCBI taxonomy): Bacteria > Bacillati > Actinomycetota > Actinomycetes > Kitasatosporales > Streptomycetaceae > Streptomyces > Streptomyces sp. NPDC038135. Next base: position 892,684 of record NZ_JBVJXS010000001.1, read on the forward strand.
CGACACCGCTCCTGAGCGGGCGTCAGTGGCCGTGTCGATATCCGGGCGGCCCTTTCGAACAGGGGGCGAGGTGCTGCCCCGGACGAAGGTGCACACTCACTCGCTCGGGGGAATCGGCTCGCTCCCCCGATCGCCCCACGAACATCCGATCTAGGCTCGCGCCGCACGATCAATCACGGGGCGCTCGTCAGGGATGCAGCGCAACCAAGAGTCCGAGCGGGACGGAAGTCGGGGGGCCGTGGCCGAGTTGAAGCCCAGCATGCAGGGGTTTATGGATCTGACGACACCCGAATATGCCCACATGTTCGGGTTCTTGCAGGCGGACGGACATCTGTCCCAAGGCCTCGGGCAAAAGGGCAGACTGACCGTTGAACTCTGCGTTCGGGATGTCGGCCTGCTCCGCGGGTTCCAAAAGCTCACGCCGTACTACAGCAACATCTCCGAACGGACCCGTTCCACCAACTTCGCCGCTACTCACACCTCGGTGGTCTGGACGGTCTGTTCCCTGGAAGCCAGAACCACCATCAACGAACTGGGCCTGCCGTATGGGCGCAAGTCGAGGACGATCGCTCCCCCGAGGGGCAAGTTCTCCCACCGTGACTATCTACGCGGCCTGATCGACGCAGACGGCTCAGTCGGCTTTACGAGCAAGGGACTTCCGTTCGTTTCGCTGGCCACAGCCAGCAGTGCCGTAGCGTCCTTCATTCGCGACCACGGCAGGGACGTCACCGGGGCCGAGCGCAGCCTCAAACGCAACACTCGCGACGGCATCTACAACATTCTGTACACGATGGAGGCCGCTCAGCGCCTGGCCGCCGACCTCTACTACCCCGACTGCCCAGCCCTGGAGCGCAAACGCACAGCCGCCGGAGCGCTCGCGGCCTGGGCGCGTCCCGCAGACATGAGGAGGGCGGCTACACGGCGTCGCTGGACCGAGCGCGAGGACCGGCTTCTGCTGGAACTCGGCGACCCCAGGACGGCCGCCGAGGTACTCGGCAGGACGTCCAGGAGTTGCGGCCTCCGCCTCTGGCGCCTCCGCACAGGCCGAGCCTCCGGACCGATCGATCAGTGAGCCCTGTGAACGCCCCCGGCATCCGCCGGGGGCGGCTCTCGTGTCAGCCCTTCACGCACAGGAACTGCTTGAGCTTCGCGACGACTCGGACAAGGTCGCGCTGCTGCTCCATCACCTGGTCGATGTTCTTGTAGGCACCCGGAATCTCGTCCAGCACGCCGGAATCCTTACGGCACTCCACGCCCTTCGTCTGCGCCTCCAGATCCCCCAAGGTGAAATGCCGCTTGGCGGCATTGCGGCTCATACGCCTGCCGGCCCCGTGCGAGGCGGAGTTGAAGGCCTGCTCGTTGCCGAGGCCTTCAACGATGTACGAACTGGTGCCCATCGATCCCGGGATGATCCCGTACTCGCCGGAGCCGGCCCGGATCGCTCCCTTGCGGGTGACCAGCAGGTCCATGCCCTCGTACCGCTCCTCCGCCACGTAGTTGTGGTGGCAGGAGATCTCCGGCTCGAAGACCGGCTTCGCCTTCTTGAACTCCCTGCGGACCACGTCCTTCAGGAGCGCCATCATCAGCGTGCGGTTGTACTTCGCGTACTCCTGCGCCCAGAACAGGTCGTTGCGGTACGCCGCCATCTGCGGGGTGTCCGAGACGAAGACGGCGAGGTCCCGGTCGACCAGGCCCTGGTTGTGCGACAGCCGCTGGGCCACGCCGATGTGGTGCTCGGCGAGTTCCTTGCCGATGTTGCGGGAGCCGGAGTGGAGCGTCAGCCAGACGACACCGTCCGAATCGAGCAGAAGTTCGACATAGTGGTTGCCTCCGCCAAGCGTTCCCATCTGCTTGACCGCTCGCTCCTGCCGGAAGCGCACCGCCTCCGCGATCCCTTCGAACCGTCCCCAGAACTCGTCCCAGCCCGCGGTGGCAAGTCCATGGAAGTCCCCCGGCTCCACCGGCTCGTCGTGCATGCCCCGTCCCACCGGAATCGCCTGCTCGATCTTCGAGCGCAGGCGGGACAGGTCGCCCGGCAGGTCGTTCGCGGTCAGGGAGGTCCGTACGGCCGACATGCCGCACCCGATGTCCACGCCCACCGCGGCCGGGCAGACCGCGCCCCGCATCGCGATGACCGAGCCGACGGTCGCGCCCTTGCCGTAGTGGACGTCCGGCATCACGGCCAGGCCCTTGATCCACGGCAGGGTGGCGACGTTCTGGAGCTGGCGCAGGGCCACGTCCTCCACCGTCGCGGGGTCGGTCCACATCCGGATCGGCACCTTCGCGCCCGGCATCTCGACGTACGACATGAGTTCCTCATTCCCCCGGAAACAACAACAAAAGGCTTAGGAGCAGCAAAACGCAAAAGCGGCGACAAGGTCTATGAAAAGGGACAGGGGACCGTCGTTCACGGCAGTGCGTGCGGTACACATTGTCTCCAGGGAGCGCCCCGCGGCGGCAAGCGATTAACCAGCGGGGACCCCGGACCGTCCAGCGGATCACCCAGCGAGCGAAGACCGTCGAGAGGAGCCCGACCGTGCAGCGGAAGGCGTATGTGACCGGCACCGCCGCCCTCCTCGTGGCGCTGCTGGCCGGCTGCACGAGCGGTTCCGGGGACGAGGGCCCCACCGACAACGCCAACCCGGGCACCGCCGGCACGGCCACGCCCGCCGCCCAGCCCGGCAAGTACCGCAGCCTTCCCGAGGCCTGCGGGGCGGTGGACCACGACGCCCTCGACACGATGCTGCCGGGCATCGGGCAGATCACCGACCCGGACCAGCGGGAGAAGGCCTACCAGGGCGAGGCGGCGCTCACCTACAACACCGACCGCAGGGTGGGCTGCCGTTGGAAGGCGTCGTCCGGCGCCGCCACCGACCGGCTCGCGGTCGACTTCGAGCGCGTGGTGTCGTACGACAACGCGGTCAGCGACGACGACCAGGCGCAGAAGCTGTTCCTGGAACAGGAGACGGCCGCCGACCTGCCCGAGCCGAGCGCCCCCGCCTCCGCCACCCCCACCCCCACGGCGAGCGCGGACGACGACGCCTCCCCGTCCGCCTCGCAGTCCCCGTCCGGCTCCGCCACGGAGTCCTCCGCCGGCGCCGCCGGCGCCCCGTCGGCCGAACTGCAGCCCCGGGTGCTGGCCGATCTCGGTGACGAGGCGTATCTGGACGACCAGCTCGCCACCTCCGGCTCGACGGCCGAACAGCGGACCGTGACTGTGGTGTTCCGCACGTCCAACGTCGTCGTCACCATCGAGTACGAGGAGCAGCCGATGGCGACGGGAGCGGTTCCCGACAGCAGGGAACTGCAGGACAGGGCCCGGAAACTGGCTTCTCAACTGGCCGACGCGCTGGGCGGATGACGGCTTCCGCGGGCTGCCGCGGCGTCCCCCGCAAAGCGCGTGAAGGGAATCCGCACAGCTGTCTCACCGCGTACCGTGGGGCCCCGCAGGAACCCGCACGAACACCGAGTGTCACGAGTGAAGGAACCATGCAGCGAGCAGCTCAGCGAAACGACCGTGCCCATGACCAGCGAGCCAAGCGTCTGCGCCGCGCCCTTGTCTGCGCGGCGGCCGTTCCCGCGGTGCTGATCACCGCCGCCTGCTCCTCCGACTCCGGCGATTCCGCGGACAAGGGCGGCGAGAGCGCGCGGCCGACCGCGGGCAGCGGTTCGGCGAAGCCGTCCGCGAGCGCGTCCCCGACCGTGCGGGCCGCCGCGTACCGCAAGCTGCCCGAGGCGTGCTCGGTGCTGTCGAAGAAGACGCTGACCGATCTGGTGCCGAAGGGCGCCAAGGCGGGCAAGGAGGGCAGCAGCGACGACACCGCCACCCGCTCCTCCTGCTCGTGGAACAGCCTGGACAACAACGGGGTCAAGGGCTCGCAGTTCCGCTGGCTGAACGTCTCGATGCTGCGGTTCGACTCCGACGCCGCCCGCGGCTCCGGCGACGACCAGGCCCACGCCTACCTCACGCACCAGGTGGAGGACGCCAAGAGCGTCTCCGGTGCGAAGAACACCAGGACGGAGCCGGTCTCCGGGACGGGCGCCGAGGCGACGCTGGTGCGCTACGACCTGAAGAAGAAGGAAGGCACCTTCAAGCAGCAGACGGTGGTCGCCCGGGTCGAGAACGTCGTCGTCACGCTCGACTACAACGGCGCCGGTCTGGCGGGCGAGAAGACGCCGAGCGCGGACGACCTGGCGAAGGACGCGCAGAAGGCCGTCAAGGAGGCGGTCGCGTCCGTCTCGTCGGCCAACAACGGGGGTTCCGGTTCCGGCGCGTCGGCGGGCGGGAGCGCGTCCCCGTCCGGGTCCGCCTCGAAGTCCCCGTCGAAGCAGGCGTCCAAGTCGCCCTCATCCAGCGCTTCTCCGTCCAAGTCGGCCGCGAAGAAGGACTGACCCGGGTCACGTGCGCCGCACACGTGTGCCACTCTGTTGCGCGCAACAACACGCAATGGGAGGGGATGACGAGTGGCCGCGCCAATGCAGCTGACTCGGATGCACCGCATACTCATCGGCGTGGTCGTCTCCGGCGCGCTGATCATCGCCGGCATCGGCTTCGCCGGTTCCTACGCGGCAGTCCGTGAACTGGCCCTCAAGAAGGGCTTCGGGAACTTCTCCTACGTGTTCCCGATCGGCATCGACGCGGGCATCTGCGTCCTGCTCGCCCTGGACCTGCTGCTGACCTGGATCCGCATCCCCTTCCCGCTGCTGCGCCAGACGGCGTGGCTGCTGACGGCGGCGACGATCGCGTTCAACGGCGCCGCCGCCTGGCCGGACCCGCTGGGCACGGGCATGCACGCGGTGATCCCGGTGCTGTTCGTGGTCGCCGTGGAGGCGGCCCGGCACGCCATCGGCCGGATCGCGGACATCACGGCGGACAAGCACATGGAGGGCGTCCGCATCACGCGCTGGCTGCTCTCCCCGCTGCCCACGTTCCTGCTGTGGCGCCGAATGAAGCTGTGGGAGCTGCGCTCCTACGACCAGGTGATCAAGCTGGAGCAGGAGCGCCTGGTCTACCAGGCGCGGCTGCGTTCCCGCTTCGGCCGGGCCTGGCGCCGCAAGGCCCCGGTCGAGTCCCTGATGCCGCTGCGGCTGGCCCGTTACGGCGTCCCCCTCGCGGAGACGGCCCCGGCGGGCCTGGCGGCGGCGGGCATCGAACCGCTGCTGCTGCCGCCGGCTCCGCAGCCGCAGCCGCAGCTGACCGCTCCCGGGGCCACGGCGGCCGCGGGCGGCCCGGCCGCCGCGACGGCGCCCGTCCCGCAGCAGGCGGTGGTCCCGCAGCAGGCGGCGCCCGCCGGGCAGCGGGGCGCCGAGCCGCCCGTGGACGAGGAGAGCCCCTGGTTCCACACTCCGCGCGAGGTGGACTACCACGGCGGCTACGACCCGGCGTACAACCCCGTCCCGGACCCCCAGTACGTCCCGGAGGAGGAGTACGAGGGCTGGTACGACGAGCAGCCGGTGGAGCAGTTCCAGCAGCCCTCCCCCGAGGAGACCGGCAGCTTCCCGATTCCGGTGGGTCCCAACCGCACCCGCGAGCTGGGCGAGGGCGGCGGCCCCCCGGAGCCGGACGAGGACGCGTACTACCAGGTCTTCCGCCAGTCGATCGACGGCAGCTACCCGACGCCCCGCGTGCTCGGTGACAACATCGAGGCGACGTACGGCAACACGCTGAGCCCCAGCACCCTGAAGGAGCTCGCGGAACGCTTCCAGCAGCGCCACACGGCGGAGATGGAGGAGGACCACATCGCCTAGCGGCGGCGCACGAGGACGCAGGCGGTCGCACGCGATCGCACGCGTGAGGAGACACGAAAGAGGGGCCCTCGGTCACGAGGGCCCCTCTTTCGTGTGCGCTCGCGCGCCCTACTCCCCGAGCAGGGCCCGCACCCGCTCCTGGCCCACGGCGAGCAGCAGGGTGGGCAGCCGCGGCCCGGTGTCCCGGCCGACCAGCAGGTGGTACAGCAGGGCGAAGAACGACCGCTGGGCCGTCTTGATCTCCGGCGGCAGCTCCTTGGGCGTGGCGTCGGCCGCGAATCCGGCCTGGACCTTGGGGACGCCGTAGACGAGGTGCGTCAGCCCGTCCAGCGACCAGTGCTCGGCGAGCCCGTCGAGCAGCAGCCGCACCGACTGCTGGGAGGCCTCGTCGAGGGACTTGAGCAGCTCGGCGTCGGGCTCGTCGCGGACGATGGTGCGCTGGTCGGCGGGGACGTGGGTGTTGATCCACGCCTCCGCCTTGTCGTACCGGGGCCGCGCCTCGTCGAGCGAGCCGAGCGGCTGCTCGGGGTCCAGCTCGCTGAGGATGCGCAGCGCCTGGTCCTCGTGGCCGGCGGTGATGTCGGCGACGGACGCGAGCGTGCGGTACGGCAGCGGACGCGCGGTCCGCGGCAGCTCGGCGGCGGCCGTGCCCACGGCCCGCGTGTACGCGGCGACGTCGCCCGGGAGCGCGGAGCCGTCGGCGACCTTGCCCGCGAGCTTGTCCCACTCGTCGTAGAGCCGCTGGATCTCCTGGTCGAAGGCGATCTTGAAGGACTGGTTCGGCCGGCGCCGGGCGTACAGCCAGCGCAGGAGCTGCGGCTCCATGATCTTCAGCGCGTCGCCCGGGGTGGGCACGCCACCGCGCGAGGACGACATCTTCGCCATGCCGGAGATGCCGACGAAGGCGTACATCGGGCCGATGGGCTGCTTGCCGCCGAAGATCCCGACGATCTGCCCGCCCACCTGGAAGCTGGACCCCGGGGAGGAGTGGTCGACGCCGCTCGGCTCGAAGACCACGCCCTCGTACGCCCAGCGCATCGGCCAGTCGACCTTCCAGACCAGCTTGCCGCGGTTGAACTCGCTCAGCCGGACCGTCTCGGTGAAGCCGCAGGCGGTGCAGGTGTACGCCAGCTCGGTGGTGTCGTCGTCGTAGGAGGTGACGGTCGTCAGGTCCTTCCCGCAGTTGCCGCAGTACGGCTTGTACGGGAAGTAGCCGGCGGCGCCGGAGCTGCCGTCGTCCTCGGCGGCGGCGCCCGAGCCCTCCTCGGCCTCCAGCTCGGCCTCGTCCACCGGCTTCTGCTGCTGCTTCTTGGCCGGGGCCTTCTTCGTCCGGTACTGGGCGAGGATCGCGTCGATGTCGCCCCGGTGCTTCATGGCGTGCAGGATCTGCTCGCGGTAGACACCGGAGGTGTACTGCTCCGTCTGGCTGATCCCGTCGAACTCCACGCCCAGCTCGGCCAGCGAGGCGATCATCGCGGCCTTGAAGTGCTCCGCCCAGTTCGGGTACGCCGATCCCTTCGGCGCCGGCACCGAGGTGAGCGGCTTGCCGATGTGCTCGGCCCAGGACTTGTCGACGCCCGCGATGCCCTCCGGGACCTTGCGGTACCGGTCGTAGTCGTCCCAGGAGATCAGGTGCCGGACCTGCCGGCCGCGGCGGCGGATCTCGTCGGCGACCAGGTGCGGGGTCATGACCTCGCGCAGGTTGCCGAGGTGGATCGGGCCGGACGGGGAAAGACCGGACGCGACGACCACCGGTTTGCCGGGGGCCCGTCGCTCCGACTCCTCGATGACGTCATCCGCGAAACGGGAGACCCAGTCGGCGGTCTCGGTGCTCTGAGCCACGATCGGCACGTCCTTCTTTCTGAACGCTTCTTGAACGGGGTGACCTTCCCATTCTCCCAGACCGCCCGGCGGCCGGGAAAACGCCTTTGTGCCCCATGGGATACTGGCCGGGTCTATCCATCCCCACGAGGAGAACGGCACCCCTTCCTATGGCCTCGGTCACGTCCCTCAGCGATTCCGTCCAGCAGCGCCTCGCGTCCGCCCTCTCGGCCACCCTGCCGGAGGCCGCCGGCGCGGACCCGCTGCTGCGACGAAGCGACCGGGCGGACTTCCAGGCCAACGGGATCCTGGCGCTCGCCAAGAAGGCCGGGTCCAACCCGCGGGAGCTGGCGACCCGGGTCGTCGCCGGGGTCGACTCGGGCGACGTGATCGAGGACATCGAGGTCTCCGGACCCGGCTTCCTGAACATCACGGTCTCCGACCGGGCGATCGTGGCGAACCTGGCCGCGCGGTACGCGGACGACACCGGCCGCCTCGGCGTGCCGCACGCCGCGAACCCCGGCACGACGGTGATCGACTACGCCCAGCCGAACGTGGCGAAGGAGATGCACGTCGGCCACCTGCGCTCCGCGGTGATCGGCGACTCGGTCGTCCAGCTCCTGGAGTTCACCGGCGAGAACGTGGTGCGGCGCCACCACATCGGCGACTGGGGCACCCAGTTCGGCATGCTCATCCAGTACCTGGACGAGCACCCGCACGAGCTGGACCACAAGGACGCCCAGGTGACCGGCGAGCAGGCGATGTCGAACCTCGACCGCCTCTACAAGGCCGCGCGCAGGCTGTTCGACTCCGACGAGGAGTTCAAGACGCGGGCCCGGCGCCGGGTGGTCGACCTGCAGGCGGGCGACCCGAAGACCCTCGCCATGTGGCAGAAGTTCGTGGACGAGTCGAAGATCTACTTCTTCTCCGTCTTCGAGAAGCTGGACATGGAGATCCGGGATGCCGACATCGTCGGCGAGTCCGGTTACAACGACATGCTCGCCGAGACCTGCCGGCTCCTGGAGGAGTCCGGCGTCGCGGTGCGGTCCGAGGGCGCGCTGTGCGTCTTCTTCGACGACGTCAAGGGCCCGGACGGCAACCCGGTCCCGCTGATCGTCCAGAAGTCGGACGGCGGCTACGGCTACGCGGCGACCGACCTCTCCGCGATCCGCGACCGCGTGTTCAACCTGAAGGCGAACACGCTGCTGTACGTCGTCGACGCCCGTCAGGCGCTGCACTTCCGGATGGTCTTCGAGACCGCCCGCCGGGCCGGCTGGCTGAACGAGGACGTCAAGGCGCAGCAGCTCGCGTTCGGCACGGTCCTCGGCAAGGACGGCAAGCCGTTCAAGACGCGTGAGGGCGAGACGGTCCGCCTGGTCGACCTGCTGGACGAGGCGATCGAGCGCGCGTCGGCCGTGGTCCGCGAGAAGGCCCAGGACCTGTCCGAGCGGGAGATCGCCGAGCGCGGCGCCCAGGTGGGCATCGGCGCGGTGAAGTACGCGGACCTGTCGACGTCGGCGATCCGGGACTACAAGTTCGACCTGGACCAGATGGTCTCGCTCAACGGCGACACCAGCGTGTACCTGCAGTACGCGTACGCCCGTATCCAGTCCATCCTGCGCAAGGCCGGCGAGGTCCGCCCGGCCGCGCACCCCGGGCTGGAGCTGGCGGAGGCCGAGCGCGCGCTGGGCCTGCACGTGGACGCGTTCGCGGAGACGGTGCGGGAGGCGGCCGCGGAGTACGCCCCGCACAAGCTGGCCGCGTACCTGTACCAGCTCGCCTCGCACTACACGTCGTTCTACGACAAGTGCCCCGTGCTGAAGGCCGAGACGCCGCAGCTGGTGGAGAACCGCCTCTTCCTGTGCGACGTGACGGCCCGCACCCTGCACCAGGGCATGGCCCTGCTGGGCATCAGGACGCCCGAGAAGCTCTGACGGCGGCGCCCGCGCCGTGACGGCCCGTCCTCACTTCGGGGGCGGGCCGTCCCCGTGCAGCAGCCGTTCGCCGTCGTCGACGGTCTTCTCCAGGGTCGTGAGCACCTTCCGCCACGCCGCCTGCTGGCCCTGGAGCATGTCGAAGTACTCGTTCACCTGGGCCCGGTTGTGGCCGTACTGCGCGGCGGCGGGGAACAGCGCGGAGAACTCCGGGCCGCGTCCGCGGGGCATGTGGTAGCTGCGCTGCCTGGCCTGCTCCGCCGCCCTGACGGCCAGTTCCGAGACGCGCCGCCAGCGGACGTCGAGGTCCCGGCCCTCGTCGAGCAGCTCGGTGATCTCCCGGATCCGCTGCACCAGGACCGCCATGCGGTCCCACATCCGGTCGAGACCGGCCAGCGCGGCCTTGAGCCGCTGTGCCACCTCGGCGGGCTCGTATCCGTACGGCTCCTCGTCGAAGCGCGGCAGCACCCGCTCGCCGGGCCGTCGCTCGCGTACGGCGCCGTTGCCCTGCACCGCCTCCTCCCTCGTCTCGGCCAGGATCCGCTCCGCCTCCTCGCGGGCCTCCTCGCGCAGCCGGTGCGCCTCGTACTGGGCCTGTGCCTGGATCAGCGCGGCGTCGCTCTCCGCGCGGGACCGGATCAGCTCGGCCTCCCGGGCGGCCTCCTGGCGGGCCACCTTGCGCAGGGCCGCGCAGTCCGCCTCCGCCCGCAGCCGCATCTCCCACACCTTGTCGATCAGCCGCCCGGCGGCCGAGCCGGCCGGGCCCAGACCCGCGAGGTCCGGTGTGTCGCCGCCGGACGGCAGCGGGCCGTCTATGAGCAGGGTGACCAGGGCGTCGGCGACCGCGGCGGCGTCCCCGGGGCGATCGGCGGGGCTCTTCGCCAGCAGACCGACGATGAGATCGTTCAACGCCCCGGGCAGGCCTTCGACGAGAGCGTCCGGCGGTACCGGGACGTCGTCCAGCTGCATGCGGAGCACGGCGATCTGGCTCTCGCTGACGAACGGCGGCCGGCCGGTCACCGCGTGGTACAGCAGGCACCCGAGCGAGTACAGGTCGCTGCGGTGGTCCAGTTCCCGTACGCCCTCGGCCTGTTCGGGCGACATGTACGGCGGTGAGCCGAGCGGGGTGCCGGTCGCGGTGAGGTAGTGCACGCTCATCGCCTCGCCAACGAACTTGGCGACTCCGAAGTCGAGGACCTTGGCGGCGCCCTCGGGGGTCAACAGGACGTTGGCGGGCTTGATGTCCCGGTGGATGACGCCGTGCGCGTGCGCGGCCACCAGCGCCTGCGCGATCTGCACGGCCCAGCCCGCGGCCGTCCGCCACGGCGTCGTCCCCGGGGACGTCTGCAACCGCCGTTGCAGCGACTGCCCCTGGACGCGCTCCATCACCAGGTAGAAGACGTGGCGGCCGCCCACCGTCCCGTCCCCCCAGTCGTGGACGGTGACGATGTTGGGATGGGAGAGCCGCGCGGCGAGCCGCACCTCACGCCGGAACCTGGCCTGCCGTTCGGCCTCCCCCGCCCCGAACATGCCGTTGACGAGCTTCACCGCCACCTCGCGCTGCAGCCGCTCGTCCTGCGCGGCCCACACCTCGCCCACGGCGCCGTAGCCGAGCAGCTCTCCGATTCTGAAGCGCTCGTCGAGGACCGCGCCCTGCACCCGTGCCTCCCCCTCAGCGCTCGGCGTCGCCGGACGTGCCGTACGAGCCGCCCGCCAGCCGGCGCAGCCGCCGCGCCTCGTCCTCCAGGCGGCGCACGACCTCCGCCGCGCCGCTCGCGCCGTCGGCGAGGCCGCTGGCCGTGAGCTGGGCGGCGAGCGAGTCGAAGTAGTGCGCCGTGTAGAACAGCCGGTCGTCCAAGTCGAGGTTTCCGGCGAACCGCGGGATGCCGCCGTCGGTGTCGTCCAGGACGCGGTTGATCGCGCCGACTATCTCGTCCCGGGCGTCCGGGGTGAGCGCGACGGCCCGTTCGGCCTGGGCGATGATCGAGTGGCAGGAACGGGCGACCTCGCCGAGCAGCCGGGTGTCCCGGTTCTGGAAGCTGACCGTCACCGACTGGAAGCCGAAGACGTTGCCCTGCACCAGGCGGTCCCCCGCCACGCCGGGCTCGTACCGGCGCAGGTCGATCGCGCTCGTCGCGCCCAGCGCCGCCCGGAAGCAGGGGTGGATGTGGAACTCGGTCTCGTGCGGCTGCACGGGGAGGTCGTTGCCTCCGGCGAAGACGACGTCGTTGCCGCGCCGCACGCCGAGGAAGCCCACGTCGTAGAGGACGTCGATGACGCCGCTCAGGGTCAGCGCGTCGGCGTAGGCGGGGAACAGCCGGTGCAGGGACTTCTCGGCCGCCTCGAAGCGGCTCTGCAGCGCCGCGCGGGAGACCAGGTAGCCGGCGTTCTGGAAGAGCGGGAACAGGTGCTTGAGGAAGGGGTGCCCGACCAGGTACTCCAGGGACAGGTCCTTGAGTTTCCACGCCGAGAACTGCAGCTCCGCCTGGCGGACGTCCTCCGGGGTGATCCGGTCGCGGCCGTGGGTCAGCCAGGCCGTCTCCTGACAGAGGTTCAGGAACTGGATGGCGTCGCGCGGCCGGGGCAGACAGCGGCGGAACAGGTAGGCGCCCGTCTCCTCGTTCCCCACGGACGCCGGGAAGACCTCGGTCCACAGCTGCTCGGCGGTGAGCCGGCCGCCCGCGGACGCCCGCGCGCGTGCCAGCGCGAGGTCCCGCAGGGCCGTCTGCGACCAGGTGATCCGCAGCTCGTCCCCGTGGATCTTGTCCCCCTCGCCGAACGACAGGGAGTCGTAGATGTCCGCGCGCAGGAACAGCAGGAGCCGTACGGACAGTCCGTACAGGCCCGACGCGTGGGTGGCCGCCAGCAGCAGCCCGATCACCATCGAGTTGCTGTCCCGCTCGGCCGACCACACGCGTTCCAGCTGGTCGACCATGAGGAGCAGCGGCTTGTGCTCGGTGGCGCAGTCGAGGTCGGTGAAGGCCTCGGCCACGCCCCGCTCGACGAGCTCCAACTGCCGTGCGGCCAGCGCGCCTTCCGACGACGCCCTCCCGAGGTCCAGGCCCGCCTTGACGCCGAACGCCTCCAGGGACAGGGAGGTCCGCAGCCCCGTCACCCACTGCGCCAGCCGGTTGCCCTCCAGTTCGCCGTTCTGCTTCAGGAACTTGGCGAGCGTCCTCACGGACTCCGGCTTGTAGCCGTGCGCGTCCTTGGCGTGGGCCACCAGATGCCGTGCCGCGTGCACGGCGAACACGTACCGCCAGATCAGCGCCTTGGCCGAGTCGCCCGGCAGCCCCGCGAGCTCGAACCGCCGGATCTCCTCCCCCGCGGTCTCGTCCGGGGTGACCAGCGCCTTCCCCGGATAGTCGTCCTCACCCCCGTCCGCCATGAGCTGCATGCAGATGGCGCTCTTGCCCGATCCCTTGCGGCCGATGATCAGCATCTTCCGCCCGTCGACGGCGGCCCGGTACGCCGCGTTGGGCAGGAAGCCGCCGCGCAGGAGCAGCCCGTCCTGCACGTCCCGCTCGGCGTCCTCACGCCCGAAGTGCACACGCGCGAGTAACGGCTCGTCGGCCATCTCGTCCCCCCAGAAGTCCGCCCCCGTCTTGCTGAGGACACGGTAGCGAGGGAGACGCCCCGGCAGAGCGGGAACTCGCACCCCAGGAGTTTTCCGGTTTAGCGTGCCGTGACCCCCTCCCGCCGGAGCCGTAATTCGTTTGCCCAGGCCGGAGGTGGGCGCTCCACTGTGTCCGGGCACCACGAGCCGTGGTGCCGGTGTCCCGAGGAGGCAGCGGCAGCGATGGAGATACGTCCCACGACCGACAGGGATCTCGACGTCTTCGTCGACACGGTCCACTCCGCCTTCGGGCGCTTCCCGGAGACCCCGGTCGAGGGCGGCGGACTCTGGTGGTCGGCGCTCGAGACGGACCGTTGCGTGCTCGCCGTGACGGCGGACGGGCGGCCCGTCGGCACCGCCGGCGCCTACTCCTTCGAGCTCACCCTGCCCGGTGAGACCCTCGTCCCGGCCGCCGGGGTGACCGCCGTCGGCGTGCTGCCCTCGCACCGGCGTCAGGGCGTGCTCAGCGCGATGATGCGGCATCAGCTCGGCGAACTGCGCGCCCGCGGGGAGTTCCTCTCCGTGCTGCTGGCCTCCGAGGCTCCGATCTACGGCAGGTACGGCTACGGACCGGCGACCTACACGACGCGGCTGACGGTGCCGCGCCACCGGGCCGCCCTCGCCGTGCCCCGAGCGCGCGGCGGGGACCGGGCGCCGGCGGACGGCTCGGACGGCGGCTCCATCGAGGTGCTGCGCCGGGCCGAGTGCGGCGAGATCCTGGAAGAGGTCTACGACCGGTACCGCCGCGCCCAGCCCGGCGCGCTGTCCCGGCCGCACCGGTGGTGGGCCCTGCGCGCGGGGCAGCCCCCGATCTCGCCGGCGCCGCGCCATGTGGCCGTCCACCGGGACGCCGACGGCGTCCCGGACGGGTACGCGAGCTACTCGCTGGACGCCGGCACCCTGACGGTCGACGAGACCGTCGCCGGCGACGACGCCGCCTTCACGGCGCTGGCCCGGTTCGCACTCGGACACGACCTGGTCTCCCAGGTCGTGTTCAAGCACGTCCCGCCCGGACATCCGCTGCGCTGGCGGTTCGCGGACTTCCGCGCCGGCGAGGTGAGCGGCGACACGGACTGGCTCTGGGTGCGGCTGCTGGACGTCCCGCGCGCGCTGACCGCGCGCGGCTGGTTCGCGGACGGCGAGCTCGTCCTCGACGTCGAGGACCCGTTCCTCGGCGAGCACGCCCGCCATCTGCTCACCGTCCGGGACGGCAGGGCCGAGTGCGTCCCGACGGACCGGGCGCCCGACCTGTCCCTGGACGTGCGCGACCTGGGCTCCGTCTACCTCGGCGGCACCGCCCCGAGCACACTGGTGCGCGCCGGCCACGTCCAAGCCCACCGTCCGGACGCGGCCGCCCTCGCCGACACCCTCTTCCGCTCCGACCGCACCCCGCACTGCCTGCACTGGTTCTGACCGCGCGGGTGGCGGCCCGGCCGCCAACGGCGTTGTCAGTGGCGGCCCTTACAGTCACCGGCATGGCGACTCTTCCCAACCCGCTGCCCTCTCTGGCGACCGACCCCAGCGGACGTTCCCTCGGTCTGCGGCTCCCGCCCGGCAGGCTCGTCGACGCGACGGACGACGGCCCCTGGCACGAGCCCCTGCTGTGGCACGCGGACAAGCAGGCCGCGCCCGGCACCTGGGCCGCCCTGGGCGCGCCCGCCGCCCGGGCCGGGCTGCTGCCGGTCCTCGTGGAGCTGGGCGGATCCCAGGGCGGCCCGGAGAACTGGGAGTTGCTGCCCGGTGAGATGTCCTACCCCGGGGACCACGACCCGGAGGAGGTCCTCGCGGAGTACTGGGGCGACGAAGGGGCCGAGGACGAACCCGGCGCCGAGGCCGGGTCCGACGGGGAACCGGCCGAGCCGCTCGAGCCGTTCGGGGCCGCGTGGCCGGGCCTCGCGCCGGCCGGCGCGCTCACCGCCGACCCCGGGACGCGGGCGGCGCGGGTGGCCGACTCCCTGGCCGGGGCGACGTGGCTGAAGGACGCGCGCCTGGCCCTCGTCCCGTCCCGTCGCTCCGCCGACATCCCGGCCGCGATCGGCTGGACCGGACCGCTCAACCACGAGAACGACGTGGCGCGGCTGTGCGCGGTCCTGCGCTCGTGGGAGGACCGCTTCGGCATACGCGTGGTGGCCCTCGGCTTCGACGTCCTGGTGGTGTCGGTGGCCGCCCCGCCGAGCACCCTGGCCGACGCCGAGGCCCTGGCGGCGGAGCACTGCGCCTTCTGCCCGGACAACGTCGCCCAGGGCGAGCCGGGCGGCCTGCGCGCCTACGCCGAGAAGCTCGTCGACGAGCAGATCTGGACCTTCTGGTGGGACTGAGCCCCGGCGCCGCTCACCGGTGAGCGCGCCCGTACATGCCCGAGGCCGCCCGGACGACGCTGGCCGGGCGGCCTCGGGACGGCGTGTGCCGAAGGGCGCGGCACGGGTGCCGCGGGCCGGGCGTCAGACGAGCGCCGGGGCCGCCTTCGGGTTCGGGCCGTACTTGTTGTCGCCGGCCTCGCTGTCCAGGCAGTAGAAGACCAGCAGGGTGATGGGGCCGGCGAGCGGGATGACACCGAAGAGGATCCACCAGCCGGAACGGCCCGTGTCGTGCAGGCGGCGCACCGTGACACCCCAGGCGGGCAGCAGGAGCGCGAGGACGACGACGCCGGCGACGGCGATCAGGGCCGGCGTCTTGGTCGCGGCGCCGATGCCGCCCAGCACGATGTAGATGAGGTACGCGAACAGCGAGAACAGCCAGAACTCCTTGCGGCGCGCGCGGCCGCTGAAGACGGCGTACTTCTTGAGAGCGGCGAGGAACCAGCTCATGACATCCCCCCAGGGATCGACGTTCAGCCCATCCCGGAGTGGATCAGGCCAGGCGCAGACATTAAGGGGTTGGCAGGAGCGCGTCATACACAGTCGAACCGTGCGTCCGGACGGGCTTCAAACATCGTTTTCAGGACAGAAACACCCATGATCACGGGCTGCCCGCGGAACCATCACCGGACGTTCGCGAAATCGCACTCGTTCCGTTGCCGAAACGACAGCACACCGCAGCCGGGCCGCCGCCGTTTCGGTACCGGAACGATCTCCAACCGTGTCCGTCAGCGCAGCTTTCGCGCCACTTCGGTCGCCCAGTAGGTGAGGATGGTCCGCGCCCCGGCCCGCTTGATGCCGGTCAGCGTCTCGAGGACGGCACGGTCCCGGTCGACCCAGCCCTTCTCGGCGGCGGCCTCGATCATCGAGTACTCGCCGGAGATCTGGTAGGCGGCCACGGGCACGTCCACGGCGTCGGCGACCCGGGCGAGGATGTCGAGGTACGGTCCGGCCGGCTTGACCATCACCATGTCGGCGCCCTCGGCGAGGTCCAGTTCCAGCTCCCGCAGGGACTCGCGCCAGTTGGCGGGATCCTGCTGGTACGTCTTGCGGTCGCCCTGGAGCGAGGAGGCGACGGCCTCGCGGAAGGGGCCGTAGAAGGCGGAGGAGTACTTGGCGGTGTAGGCGAGGATGGCGACGTCCTCGCGGCCGATCTGGTCGAGCGCGTCCCGGACGACACCGATCTGCCCGTCCATCATCCCGCTGGGCGCGACGACGTGGGCGCCCGCGTCGGCCTGCACCTGGGCCATCTCGGCGTACCGCTCGAGCGTGGCGTCGTTGTCGACCCGCCCCTCGGCGTCCAGCACCCCGCAGTGGCCGTGGTCGGTGAACTCGTCCAGGCACAGGTCGGACATGACGAGCAGATCGTCGCCCACCTCGGCCCGTACGTCGCGCAGCGCGACCTGGAGGATCCCGTCCGGGTCGGTGCCGACCGTGCCCTGGGCGTCCTTCTTGCCGTCCTCCGGCACCCCGAACAGCATGATCCCGGAGACCCCGGCCTCCGCCGCCTCCACCGCGGCCTTCCTCAGGCTGTCGCGGGTGTGCTGGACGACGCCCGGCATGGCCGAGATCGGCACCGGCTCGCCGACGCCCTCACGGATGAAGGCCGGCAGGATGAAGTCGGCGGGGTGCAGTCGCGTCTCGGCGACCATGCGCCGCATGACGGGCGAGGTCCGCAGTCGCCGGGGACGCGTACCGGGAAAAGATCCGTACTTCGTCATGCCTTCTACGCTACGCCCGCCTTGGGACCACCTTTGCCGACGGCCCGTCGGCGCCGGCCGCCGGCCCGGGCGCTCAGTCGAGACAGAACTCGTTGCCCTCGACGTCCTGCATCACGATGCACGACTCGTTGTGCTCGTCGGCGACCAGCACCCGCACGCAGACCGCGCCGAGCGCGACCAGCCGTGCGCACTCGGCCTGGAGCGTGGCGAGCCGCTCGTCCCCCACGAGTCCCGTGCCCGCCCGCACGTCGAGATGCACCCGGTTCTTGGCGACCTTGCCCTCGGGGACGCGCTGGAAGTACAGCCGAGGGCCCGCACCCGAGGGATCGACGCAGGCGGCCCACGAGCCCTGCTCCTCCGGCGGCAGCGAGCGGCCGTAGTCGTCCCAGGTGGCGAACCCTTCCGGGGGCGGTGGAAGTACGTACCCCAGCACCTCGCACCAGAAGCGGGCGACGCGCTCGGGTTCCGCACAGTCGAAGGTGACCTGGAACTGCTTGATCGATGGCATCGGCGCACCCTAACAGCCGCCGATCACCAACTCACCCGATTATCCCGAGCGTTGAAGGTGAGGGCGACTCGTGGACGACGGCGCCGGGCGGGCTCCCCGTCCCGCCTCGGGGAAGGTCACAGAACGGGGAACCCACCGGTGATTCGCCCGTTCGGCCGCTGCCGGATGCGGCGGACGCCGGAATCGGCCGAATTCCCCACGCGCCGGTCAGCGCAGCCGCGCCCCGGCCGCGCCGAGCCAGGAGTGCCAGCCGCGCATCCGCGCCATGGCGCCGCCGTTCATGATCTGGTCGAACGCGCCGGCGGACACGTCCGACGGGGGCCGGTAGCCGCTCACGGCCGCGTGCTGCCCGGACGTCGGCGCGGGCGACAGGTCACTGCCCCGCCCGACGAGCGCGTAGCGCTTCCCCTCGACGTTGACCACCAGAGTGCCGAGCCGGGTCAGCCGCCCGTCGACCTTCCGGGGATCGCCCCGGAAGACGACCTGCCCGTCCCGGTCCTGAGCCCGCAGTTCCTCCGGGGTCAGGCTCAGGACGACGGGCACGCACCGCGCGCCGTTCCACAGACTCCGCCGCCAGTAGACGATCCCCGCGTATCCAGCGTGCTCGCTCATGCACCCGATCATGGCATGCACACAACGCACCAGGCAGGGGCCGTCACGCAGCGACGGGACGCGCCCGCAGGGCACGTCCCGTCACCTCATCGTCTCCGCGCGCTCACGTCGTCGAACGACGCCTGCGCGCCCCCGGGCGCCGCTCGCTCGGGCGGGTCACCGGGTCGCCGGACTCCAGGGCGGCCGTCCGGCGCTTCATGCCGAAGTCGGCCAGCGCCTCGGCCAGCTTGTGGACCGAGGGCTCGGGGGCCATCACGTCGACGCGCAGACCGTGTTCCTCGGCCGTCTTCGCCGTCGCCGGACCGATGCAGGCGATCACCGTGACGTTGTGCGGCTTGCCGGCGATGCCCACCAGGTTCCGGACGGTCGAGGACGACGTGAACAGCACCGCGTCGAAGCCACCGCCCTTGATGGCCTCGCGGGTCTCCGCCGGAGGCGGCGAGGCGCGCACGGTCCGGTAGGCCGTGACGTCGTCGACCTCCCAGCCCAGCTCGATCAGACCGGCCACCAGGGTCTCGGTGGCGATGTCGGCCCGGGGCAGGAAGACGCGGTCGATCGGGTCGAAGACCGGGTCGTACGGGGGCCAGTCCTCCAGGAGGCCGGCCGCCGACTGCTCACCGCTCGGCACCAGGTCGGGCTTCACACCGAAGGCGATCAGCGCCCTGGCCGTCTGCTCGCCCACCGCGGCGACCTTGATGCCCGCGAAGGCACGGGCGTCGAGGCCGTACTCCTCGAACTTCTCGCGCACCGCCTTGACCGCGTTGACGGACGTGAAGGCGATCCACTCGTACCGGCCGGTGACCAGGCCCTTGACCGCGCGTTCCATCTGCTGCGGGGTGCGCGGGGGCTCCACCGCGATCGTGGGGACCTCGTGCGGCACCGCGCCGTAGGACCGCAACTGGTCGGAGAGCGAAGCCGCCTGCTCCTTCGTGCGCGGCACGAGCACCTTCCAGCCGAACAGGGGCTTGGACTCGAACCACGACAGCTGGTCGCGCTGGGCGGCCGCGCTTCGCTCGCCGACCACGGCTATCACGGGCCGGCCGCCGTCCGGGGACGGCAGGACCTTCGCCTGCTTCAGCGTCTGCGCGATGGTGCCGAGCGTCGCCGTCCAGGTGCGCTGCCGGGTCGTCGTGCCGGCGACGGTGACGGTCAGCGGGGTGTCCGGCTTGCGGCCCGAGGACACCAGTTCGCCGGCCGCGGCGGCCACCGAGTCCAGCGTCGTGGAGACCACCACCGTGCCGTCGGAGGCGCCCACCTCCGTCCAGCAGCGGTCGGAGGCGGTACGGGCGTCCACGAACCGGACGTCCGCGCCGTGCGGGTCGCGCAGCGGCACACCGGCGTACGCGGGGACGCCGACGGCGGCCGCCACACCCGGTACGACCTCGAAGGGCACACCGGCGGCGGCGCAGGCGAGCATTTCCTCGGCCGCGTACGTATCAAGTCCCGGGTCCCCGGCAACCGCACGGACGACCCGCCTGCCGCCCCGCGTGGCCTCCATGACAAGATGAGCGGCATCCCGGGCAGGAGTCGGGACCGCAGCGGGTGTTGACGCGCCGTCAACGACCGTGAGCTGCGGCGCGCCCGTGCCCGGCGGTGACACCGAGGAGTCCGCGTCCATCGGCACGACGGACACGCCCTGCCGGGCGTGCGTCCGGATCACATCGAGCACGTCGTGCTCGGCGATCAGGACATCCGCGTTCGACAGCGCCTCCACGGCGCGCAGAGTCAGCAGCCCCGGATCCCCGGGTCCGGCACCCAGGAAGGTGACGTGCCCGTGTTCAAGGCCGGTGGGAAGGGTGGTGGGGCTCAATGTGCTCGCTCCCCCATCAGACCGGCCGCGCCCTGGTTCAGCATCTCGGTCGCGAGTTCGCGTCCGAGTGCCATCGCCTGGTCGTGCGTTCGGGGCACGGGACCGGTGGTGGACAGCTGCACCATGCGGGTGCCGTCGGTCGTGCCGACGACGCCCCGCAGGCGCATTTCCTTGACAATCTGCCCGTCGGCCACGAGGTCGGCCAACGCACCCACGGGTGCGCTGCAACCGGCCTCCAGGGCGGCGAGCAGGGACCGTTCGGCGGTCACGGCGGCCCGGGTGAGCGGGTCGTCGAGCTCGCCGAGTGCGGCGACGAGGTCCGCGGCGTCCGCGGTGCACTCGATCGCCAGGGCCCCCTGGCCGGGGGCGGGCAGAACCGTGTCGACCGACAGGAAGTCGGTCACCTCGTCGATCCGGCCGATGCGGTTCAGTCCGGCGGCGGCCAGGACGACCGCGTCCAGCTCACCGTCCCGCACGAAACCGATCCGGGTGTCGACGTTGCCGCGTATCGGGACCGTCTCTATGTCCAGTCCGTGGGCGCGGGCGTACGCGTTGAGCTGCGCCATGCGGCGCGGCGCCCCGGTGCCGATGCGGGCGCCGCGCGGCAGGTCGGTGAACTTCAGCGCGTCCCGGGCGACGATCACGTCACGGGGGTCCTCGCGCACCGGTACGGCGGCCAGGGCCAGTTCCCCGGGCTGCGTGGTCGGCAGGTCCTTGAGCGAATGAACCGCGAAGTCCACCTCGCCGCCGACCAGGGCGTCGCGCAGCGCCGTGACGAACACGCCGGTGCCGCCGATCTGCGTGAGGTGCTCGCGGGAGACGTCGCCGTGCGTGGTGATCTCGACCAGCTCGACGGGACGCCCGGTCACCCGGCGGACGGCGTCCGCAACCTGCCCGGACTGGGCCATGGCGAGCTTGCTGCGCCGCGTCCCCAGCCTCAAAGCCTTCTCTGTCATGCCGGTCGGTCCTTCTTGTCTGTGCTGTCCCCGGCCCGGGAGACGGCGGCCACCGTCTCGGGGTCGAGGTCGAACAGGGTGCGCAGCGCGTCCGCGTACCCGGCGCCGCCGGGCTCGGCCGCGAGCTGCTTGACCCGGACGGTCGGCGCGTGCAACAGCTTGTCGACGACCCGGTGCACGGCCTGCCGGATCTCGCCGCGCTGGCGTTCGTCCAGGTCGGGCAGGCGGCCGTCGAGCCGCGCGATCTCACCGGCGACGACATCGGCGGCCATGGTGCGCAGCGCGACCACGGTAGGCGTGATGTGCGCCGCCCGCTGGGCCGCGCCGAAGGCCGCGACCTCGTCCGAGACGATACGCCGGACCTGGTCCACGTCGGCCGCCATCGGCGCGTCGGCCGAGGCCTCGGCGAGGGACTCGATGTCCACCAGGCGCACCCCGGCCAGCCGGTGCACGGCCGCGTCGATGTCACGGGGCATGGCGAGGTCGAGGAGGAACAGGGCCGGGGCCGGGCGCGGGATCACGGCGACCGGTTCGGGCCTGCGGAGCTCGGGGATGCGGCCGACGGTGGCGGCGGTCGCGGCGAGCGCGGTGATCAGCTCGGCGTCGGCCTCGGGGCTGCGCCGGGCGGTGTCCCGGCGGTCCACGGTGCCGCCCGCGACCCAGGCCCCGTGCTGCTCCAGGGTGGCCGCGTCCAGTCCGGCGACGGCGGCCTCGCCGTGCACGGAGAAGCCGGTCGAGCCCTGCACGGCGGCCAGGTCCAGCGGGCAGTTCTCCTCGGCGGCGGCCGTGCCGGAGGCGGCGGCCGCCGGAGCGGTCCGCGCGGCCGGACGGGCGGCGGCGTCGGCCACGGGGTCGACGGTCCCGCCCACGACCCGGCCCTCGACCGCCTGCGCGACCGAGTCCGCCGTCAGCACCAGGCCCGTCGCCCCGGTGCAGGAGACGACGACGTCGGCACGTGTCAGCTCGCCCGGCACGGCGTCCATCCGCACCGCGCGGGCGGACACCGCGGTGTCGTCGCCCTCGGTGAGTATCCGGGCGAGGCGCTCGGCGCGCTCGAAGGTGCGGTTGGCGACGACGATCTCGCCGACGCCGGCGCGGGCCAGCGTGGCGGCGGCCAGCGAGGACATCGACCCGGCGCCGATGACCAGCGCCCTGCGTCCCGCGGCCCATTCCTCGACGGCGCCGCCCGCGGCCAGCTGTTCGAGGCCGAAGGTGACCAGCGACTGGCCGGCCCGGTCGATGCCGGTCTCGGAGTGGGCGCGCTTGCCGACCCGCAGGGACTGCTGGAACAGGTCGTTCAGCAGCTTGCCGGCGGTGTGCAGCTCCTGGGCGCGGGCCAGGGAGTCCTTTATCTGGCCGAGGATCTGCCCCTCGCCGACGACCATCGAGTCCAGGCCGCAGGCCACCGAGAACAGGTGGTGGACGGCCCGGTCCTCGTAGTGCACGTAGAGGTACGGGGTCAGCTCCTCGAGCCCGACACCGCTGTGCTGGGCGAGCAGCGTGGACAGCTCGGCCACACCGGCGTGGAACTTGTCGACGTCGGCGTACAGCTCGATGCGGTTGCAGGTGGCGAGCACCGCGGCCTCGGTGGCCGGCTCGGCGGCGACCGTGTCCTGGACCAGCTTGGCCCGGGCGTCCGCGCTCAGCGCGGCCCGCTCCAGCACGCTGACCGGGGCACTGCGGTGGCTCAGCCCGACGACGAGGAGGCTCATGCCGGCATCACGGCGGGCACGTCCCCGTCGGGTCCCTGGTCGCCGGAGGCGCCACGGGTGGTGGCGGCGGGCAGCGCGCCGTCCCCGGCGGCGGTCTCCTCACCGGCCTTGCGCTGCTCGTGGAAGGCGAGGATCTGCAGCTCGATGGAGAGGTCGACCTTGCGCACGTCGACCCCGTCCGGGACGGTCAGCACGGTCGGCGCGAAGTTCAGGATCGAGGTGACACCGGCGGCCACGAGCCGGTCGCAGACCTGCTGGGCGGCGCCGGCGGGGGTCGCGATCACGCCGATCGAGACGCCGTTGTCCTTGATGATCTTCTCGAGCTCGTCGGTGTGCTGCACGGGGATGCCGGCCACCGGCTTTCCGGCCATCGCCGGGTCGGCGTCGATCAGCGCGGCCACCCGGAAACCACGGGAGGCGAACCCGCCGTAGTTGGCCAGGGCGGCGCCGAGGTTGCCGATACCGACGATCACAACCGGCCAGTCCTGGGTCAGGCCCAGTTCACGGGAGATCTGGTAGACGAGATACTCCACGTCGTAGCCGACACCGCGCGTTCCGTAGGAACCCAGGTACGAGAAGTCCTTGCGCAGCTTCGCGGAGTTGACCCCCGCCGCCGCGGCCAGCTCCTCGGAGGAGACCGTGGGGACCGAGCGCTCCGACAGTGCGGTCAGCGCGCGGAGGTACAGCGGAAGCCGGGCGACGGTGGCCTCGGGAATCCCTCGGCTGCGGGTCGCCGGTCGGTGAGTTCGGCCAGTTGCCACGGTGCTCCTGCGGGTAGAGCGGGGCTGCAGGCGGTCATACGTTCCCGGACCGCCCCGTCCACAGCAGGCTATGCCTTTGTGAACGCGTGCACAAAGATTGTGTCCGATTTGCCCGGCCAACGTGACCGGGGTCACGCATGTCTTTCGTGGGGGCAAAACGTCAACGCTCCTCGTGAATCCCGCCCCCGAGACAAAAACTCCAACGATCCTAAGCGACCTCCGGGGTTTCGTTGTACTGGTCGGTCAGTTTCCGGGCCGGCCGCCGGTCAGCCGCCGGTCAGCTCCCTGCGCAGCCGGGCCTCGTCCACCCGCCAGAAGGTGTGCTGGCTGCCGTCGACCAGGACCACCGGGATCTGCTCCCAGTACTGGTCGTGCAGCCGCTGGTCCTGGGTGATGTCCTGCTGCTCCCAGGGCACGCCGAGTTCCCCGCAGACCTTCTCGATCACGGCCTGCGCGTCGTCGCACAGATGGCAGCCGGGCTTGCGGATGAGCGTGACCGACCGTTCGCTGGGATCGGCCTTACGCCGGAAGAGGGGACTCATGCCGGCCATTCTCCCGCCTCCTTAACGGCGCCGTCGTGGAGAGTTCACACCCTTCGAACCGCGCGGCTCCGGAACCACGGAGCGGACTGGCTATGCTCACGCCATGGCCGCTCTCGGATGGCTCACTCCCCGTAGGCGCTCCGCCACGGCGCGGAGCGTGTTGGCAGGCGAGGCTTCGGCGGAGGCCGCCCGGAAGTCCTCGCGGGAGATCCCGCAGGCAGCCGAGCGGGAACCGGAGTTCCCGGTCCTCGGCGACGACAGGGCCGCCGCCTTCTTCGACCTCGACAACACCGTGATGCAGGGCGCCGCGCTGTTCCACTTCGGGCGCGGCCTGTACAAGCGGAAGTTCTTCGAGACCCGCGACCTGGCCCGGTTCGCCTGGCAGCAGGCGTGGTTCCGGCTGGCCGGCGTCGAGGACCCCGAGCACATGCAGGAGGCACGCGACTCGGCGCTCTCCATCGTCAAGGGCCACCGGGTCGCCGAGCTGGAGACCATCGGCGAGGAGATCTACGACGAGTACATGGCCGACCGCATCTGGCCGGGCACCCGGGCCCTGGCCCAGGCGCACCTGGACGCGGGCCAGAAGGTGTGGCTGGTCACCGCGGCCCCCGTGGAGATCGCCCAGGTCATCGCCCGCCGGCTCGGCCTGACCGGCGCACTGGGCACCGTCGCGGAGTCGGTCGGCGGCGTCTACACCGGCGCGCTGGTGGGCGAACCCCTGCACGGGCCGGCCAAGGCGGAGGCGGTACGGGCCCTGGCCGCGGCGGAGGGCCTGGACCTTAACCGCTGCGCCGCCTACAGCGACAGCCACAACGACATCCCGATGCTGTCGCTGGTGGGGCACCCGTACGCCATCAACCCGGACGCCAAGCTGCGCAGGCACGCCCGCGAGCAGGACTGGCGGCTGCGGGACTACCGCACCGGGCGCAAGGCCGCGAAGGTCGGCATCCCGGCGGCGGCGGGCGTCGGCGCGGTCGCCGGCGGCACCGCGGCGGCCATCGCCCTGAGCCGGCGCCGGCGCTAGCGCTCGCCGGCCGCGACACGCCTGGGCGGTGCGGAGAACCCCGGATTATGCCGCCCCGCCCCCAACACGCCCCGCACTTCGCCGAAATACGCCCTTTTCCGATCAACAACCGGTCAACTAGCGACGCCTGATGAGCCGCCAATTGGCAACAGAAGCGACGCAATCGGTGATTTGAGCAACTCGGTGTAGCAGTGCCTGTACGAAGCGTTATTCTCCTCAGACGCAATCCGGTACCCCTCCGTCGCTACGACGGGTGAACGGTTCCGCACTGCACGTGATGCAAGCTCTGCCTCTGGGAGTCCCGTGTACCCACACGTCGGGGTTGACGCCTCGGGCCTGGCTACGCTGCGCGCGACGGTCGCGGCGGTCAAAGAGACGCTGCGCGGCGCCGTCCCCACCGCGTACGCCGTCCCCGCCTTCGCCACCGCCGCCCCCCTGGGCCCGTGCTACGCACTGGCCGAGGGCAGCGCCGCGGTCGGCAGACGCGGCCGCGCCACCGGCGCGGCCACCGCCCGCCGACCGGCCGCGGACAGCGACAGCGCCCGGATGATGGACCTCGTGGAGCGCGCCCAGGCCGGTGAGGCCGAGGCCTTCGGCCGCCTCTACGACCAGTACAGCGACACCGTGTACCGCTACATCTACTACCGGGTGGGCGGCAAGGCGACCGCCGAGGACCTGACGAGCGAGACCTTTCTGCGGGCGCTCCGCAGGATCGGCACGTTCACCTGGCAGGGCCGCGACTTCGGCGCCTGGCTGGTGACGATCGCCCGGAACCTGGTGGCGGACCACTTCAAGTCCAGCCGGTTCCGGCTCGAGGTCACCACCGGCGAGATGCTGGACGCCAACGAGGTCGAGCGCTCCCCGGAGGACTCCGTCCTGGAGTCCCTCTCCAACGCGGCGCTGCTGGACGCCGTGCGCCGGCTCAACCCCCAGCAGCAGGAGTGCGTGACCCTGCGCTTCCTGCAGGGTCTCTCGGTGGCCGAGACCGCCCGTGTGATGGGCAAGAACGAAGGCGCCATCAAGACCCTCCAGTACCGCGCCGTGCGGACGCTCGCCCGGCTCCTGCCGGACGACGCCCGCTGACGCCGGCGACACTCAGCCACCGCCAACTCACACCCGGTCGCGGCCCGTTGACTTTCCGACCCGATCATCCGCCGTCCGTAACCCAAGTGCCGGACCGCTCGTTGTGCGGGATACAGGCTCCCTGTGGTCACGTCCCGGCCGACTCCATCGCTCGATCGTGTGGAAGAGGTCGTGGGCGTGCAACCCTCAGGACCCCCTGGGGAGTCGACCGTGATGACGAGAGGAGGTGCCGCCAGTGATCGCGAACGTATCGGCGCACCGGCGGGCGAACGCCTTCGCCCAGGCCCTGGAGGAGCAGTCCGACCGGGACATGGCGGCCGAGCAGTCCACAGCGGCGGCGGGACCGCCGCCGACCGCCGAGGAACAGTCCGAGCGGGGCGAGCTCCTGGCCCTGGCCGCTGACCTCGGCGCACTGCCCAGGCCGCAGCTCGACCCCGAGGTCAAGGTCGTCCAGCGCGCCCAGCTGGTGGCCGCGATGGAGGCCATGCTCCAGGAGGGCGGGGCGGCGGACACAGCCGTACCCGAACAGCGCTCCCGCGGGCGCGGCGCACACCGGGCGAGCCCGCTGGGCAAGCTCCGGCCGCGCTCCAGACTGACCAAGGGGCTCGCGGCCGGCGGACTGAGCGTCGGCGTGGCCGCCGGGGCCTTCGGCGGAGTCGCCGCCGCGAGTTCCGACGCCTTGCCCGGCGACTCGCTGTACGGCCTCAAGCGCGGCATCGAGGACTTCAGGCTCAACTACCTGAGCGACGGCGAGGACCAGCGCGGCCAGACGTACCTCGACCAGGCCTCCACCCGGCTGAGCGAGGCCCGCCGGCTGATGGAGCGCGCCCGTGGCGGACAGCAGCTCGACCACGAGTCCATCGGTGAGATCCGCCGCACCCTGTCCGGGATGCGGCACGACGTCACCGAGGGCCACCGCCTGCTGCACGAGGCCTACGAGCGGGACCCGGACTCCCTCGGGCCCATCCAGGCGCTCTCCAGCTTCTCCGAGTCCCACCGGGACGCCTGGAGCGCGCTGAGCGACAAGCTGCCCGTGCAGCTGGGCGACGTCAAACAGCAGGTGTCGTCGGTCTTCGACGCCATAGACGAAGAGGTCGCCCCGCTGCAGTCCCTGCTGCCGCAGCCGCCCGCTTCGACGGGCGACGGCAAACGGCAGGGCTCCGGCGAGGCGTCCACCGGCTCCTCCCGCAGCCACCGTCCGACGGCGCCCAGCACCGGCGGCACGCCGTCCACCGGGCGCACCGGCTCCGGCAGCCCGACCGGATCGGCCACCCGCGACAGCGACGACAGCCTGATCGGGGGCAGCACGGGCGGTCTGCTCGACCCGCCGAAGATCGGCGGCGACGGTGGTTCCCCGACCCCCAGCAAGTCCCCGACGAGCGCGCCGGACGTCACCCTTCCGCCGCTCCTCCCGGGCCTGCTGCCCGGCCTGGGCATCGACGGCCAGAACGCGGACTAGCGCGGTACGACGGCGACGGGGGCGCCCCTTTCCGAGCAGGGGCGCCCCCGTCGCCGTACCGTCGCACGGCCGGCGGAGCAGCCGTCAGAAGAACACCGACCGCCGCTGCACCAGCAGCTTGTAGAGCGTGTGCTGGATCTGTTCGCGGACCTGGTCGGTCAGGTTGAACATCAGCATCGGGTCGTCGGCCGCCTCCGGCGGATAGCCGTCCGTGGGGATCGGCTCGCCGAACTGGATGGTCCACTTGGTGGGCAGCGGAATCGCCCCGAGCGGCCCGAGCCACGGGAAGGTCGGCGTCAGCGGGAAGTACGGGAAGCCCAGCAGCCGCGCCAGGGTCTTGGCGTTGCCGAGCATCGGGTAGATCTCCTCGGCGCCGACGACCGAGCACGGGATGATCGGCACTCCCTGCCGCAGAGCCGTGGAGACGAAACCGCCGCGGCCGAACCGCTGGAGCTTGTAGCGCTCGCTGAACGGCTTGCCGATGCCCTTGAAGCCCTCCGGCATGACGCCGACCAGTTCGCCCTGCGCCAGCAGCCGTTCGGCGTCCTCCGCGCAGGCCAGGGTGTGGCCCAGCTTGCGGGCGAGCTCGTTGACCACCGGCAGCACGAACACCAGGTCGGCCGCGAGGAGCCGCAGATGCCGGTCGGCCGGGTGGTGGTCGTGCACGGCGACCTGCATCATCAGGCCGTCCAGCGGCAGCGTCCCGGAGTGGTTCGCGACGATCAGCGCCCCGCCGTCGGCCGGGATGTTCTCGACGCCCTTCACCTCGACCCGGAAGTACTTCTCGTACACCGGCCGCAGCAGCGACATCAGGACCTGGTCGGTCAGCTCCTCGTCGTAGCCGAAGTCGTCGACCTCGTAGTCCCCGGTGAGCCGGCGGCGCAGGAACGACAGACCGCTCGCGATGCGCCGCTCGAGACCGCCGTCGTCGTGCGGCGCGGCGGGCGGCCCTTCCTCTGCGGTCACCGGGACATCATCCTGCCCGGCCGCACTGGCGGGCAGGGGCTGGACCTCACGAACCGGCCCGGCCTCCCCGGCCGCCCCGCGCCGGTTCCCCGCGCCGCGGCGCCGCGACGGCCGCTGGGCGGCGCTCCCGCGGGACCGGTCGTCGTCGAACGGAATGACCTTGGCGTCCGCCATCGTTGCTGCGCTCCTCAGTTGGCGCTCTGCGTCGGGAGGTGCCCGCCGCTCTTCGCGGCGAGCGCGGCGACCCGGTCCACGGCCCCCGCGAGGGCCTCCGGCGGCAGCAGGCCGGGGCCCTGGCCGCTCGCGAAGTCCGCGAACGTCTCCGCCGTCGTGTACTTGGGCCGGAAGCCCAGCGTCTCGCGCATCTGGTCGGTGGCCACCACCCGGCCGTGGGTGAGCAGCCTGATCTGTTCGGGCGAGAAGTCCGTCATTCCCAGCGTACGCACCAGCGAACCGGCCCACGTGACGGCGGGCAGCAGCAACGGGACCGTGGGCCGCCCGAGCCGCCGCGAGCACTGCGAGAGCAGCAGCACGCCGTCCCCCGCGATGTTGAAGGTGCCGCTGTTCAGCGTGCCCCGGCGCGGCTCGTGGGAGGCCAGCCGCAGCACCTCGACGACGTCGTCCTCGTGCACGAACTGCAGCCGCGGGTCGTAGCCGAACACGGTCGGCAGCACCGGCAGCGCGAAGTACGCCGCGAGCGGGGTGTCGGCGGCCGGCCCGAGGATGTTGGCGAAGCGCAGCACGCACACGGCGACGTCCGGCCGCCGCCGCGCGAACCCGCGGACGTACCCCTCGACCTCCACCGTGTCCTTCGCGAACCCGCCGCTGGGCAGCGACTTGGCCGGGGTCGTCTCGGTGAACACGGCGGGGTCGCGCGGCGCGGACCCGTAGACGTTGGTGCTGGACTTCACCACCAGCCGGCGCACGCTCGGCGACTTCTGGCAGGCGCCGAGCAACTGCATGGTGCCGATGACGTTGGTCTCCTTGACCGTGGCCCGGCTGCCGCCGCCCAGCGCGGTACCGGTCACGTCCAGGTGGACGACCGTGTCGGCGCCCGTCTCGGCGAGCACCCGGGCGATGCCGGGCTGCCGGATGTCGGCCTGGACGAAGTCGGCTCCGCCCAGATGATGCGCCGGCGGCACCGCGTCCACGGCGATCACCCGGTCCACGTCCGGGTCCCGCAGGATCCGCCGTACGAACCGGCCGCCGAGCTGCCGGGCCACTCCGGTGACGAGCACGACCTTGCCCAAGATCAGCGCCTTCCCTTCCCGACCTCGTACGGGACCTGGCCCCTGCCGCGTTCCCCGTGTCGGCAAACTTAGCGGGTTGATGTTGCGCTGTGATGGCCACCCGATGCGTGAAGTGACGGAATTTCCCCAGTCGGAACATGCCGACCCCGCCGAAGGCCGGCGGGCGCCCGGGTCCGGACACGAC
Organism: Streptomyces sp. NPDC038135; assembly: GCF_055601245.1. Classification (NCBI taxonomy): domain Bacteria; kingdom Bacillati; phylum Actinomycetota; class Actinomycetes; order Kitasatosporales; family Streptomycetaceae; genus Streptomyces; species Streptomyces sp. NPDC038135. Next base: position 922,748 of record NZ_JBVJXS010000001.1, read on the forward strand.
TGTGGCCCCCCGCCTTTTTCAGGTGGGGGGCCACAGAACACGCTCTCGCGGCGCCGCTTACTTCTTGTTGCGGCGCTGAACGCGCGTGCGCTTGAGCAGCTTGCGGTGCTTCTTCTTGGCCATCCGCTTGCGCCGCTTCTTGATAACAGAGCCCACGACTACCCTCGCTCACTTCTCATCACTCGGTTGTTTGGGCGCCATGGGCCCACACGACCTACGAGGGGTCAGCCTACCCGGTCGAGCGCCGAGCCCGTAATCGAGGGGTTGCCCGGGGTCTTCCCGAGCGCCGTCAGGCCGTCTCCACCCCCACATAACTCTCGCGGAGGTACTCGTGTACCGCTTGCTCGGGGACGCGGAAGGACCGCCCCACCCGGATCGCGGGCAGATGACCGCTGTGCACCAGCCGGTACACGGTCATCTTCGACACTCGCATCACCGAGGCGACCTCCGCCACGGTAAGGAACTGGACCTCGTTCAGAGGCCTCTCGCCAGCTGCAGCCATGACACACCTGAACCTTCCGCACTCGACGGCCACCGGCTTCCCCTTCCGGTGACTCTTCGTCGTTGCGTGCTCACTCCCCAATGTAGGGGCGGGTGATGCGAGTGGGGAAGAGGTGCACCCATCGGCGGCCTACTGTGACAGACGGGCTCGATTGAGTACGTAGCGGGCCAGCGGCAGATAGTGACCAGACGGCATGCCGTCGTCAACCGGAACGACGACGGACACGACTCCCTCCGCCTCCCCCACGAACAGCGCCGGATCGTCGGTGTCGGCCAGTCCGATGGCCTCGAACCCCAGCTGACCAGCACCGCAGACCCAGCCGTGGTCGCCGATCACCAGCTCCGGCAGCGGTCCGCCGGCCTCGGCGGCGGCGGCCAGGACCACCCGAACCGGGAGCGGCGAGTGGCAGTGCGCACCCGGCTCACAACCGGGGCGCCCGCCGTCCGGTTCCCGCACCAGGGCAACCCCGCGGACGTAGTCGACTCGGTACGTGCGTAGACCGAACCGGGTCAATATGTCGACACAGCGACCCTGCGCGGAGGTGAGCACCTCACATCCCGCCGCCGACAGCGCGTCCGCCAAGCCGCCGTAGAACCCGAGCAGCCGATGCGGATGCCCGGTGCCCAGCAGCACCGGCGCGCCCCGCCCGGCCACCCTCCGGATCCGCTCCGCGAACGCGTCCAGCGCCGCCAGCGTCCGTTCCGGATCGATCACGTCCGGGCCGGAGGTGCACCGGGGATCGGCCGAAACCCCGCACCTGGCCGCCATCAGGGCGAGCAACTCCCGCTGCCCCCACGGCGACTCGGGGTCGATTCCGATCAGCGCCCGCGGGTCCCGGGCCGCGAACAGCCGGTACCGGCGGAGACTGGCCTCACGGGACGTCCCGATCTCACCGGCCAGCCGGGCGGCCAGCAGATGCGCACGAAGGCCCTCGGCGGTCCACACGCTTGCGATGCTGACGCACCGGGCGGCGGCCCGGTGGCGGAACGGGCGAACACCGCACGGTTGGCCCAGTGGGCGCCCCGGCGCTCAGGGCAGCAGCCCGCGCAGCGGGAACGCCGAGCGGCGGGTGGCGAGGACGGCCTGGTCCAGGCGATCGGCGGGGTCGTAGCCCTCCTCCCAGGAGGCGAACGACACCGGCCACCGCCCGTCGGTCATCCGCCGCGGCGCCGGCTGCCGGGTCCGCGCGAACACCTCCTGCCGCCACTCCTCGGGAATCTCCGCCGCCGGATCGACCTCACGGCCCGCCGCGATCCCCACCAGGTGCGTCCACGACCGCGGCACCACCTCGACCACCGCGTAGCCACCGCCCCCCAGCGCGACCCACCTGCCGTCCGCGTACTCGTGCGCCAGCTCGTGGCACGCCACCTGCACCGCCCGCTGGGCGTCCAGCGACACCGCGAGATGCGCCAGCGGATCCTCGAAGTGCGTGTCCGCGCCGTGCTGCGAGACCAGCACCTGGGGCCGGAACCCGGCGAGCAGTTCGGGCACCACCGCGTGGAACGCCCGCACCCATCCCGCGTCCCCGGTCCCGGCCGGCAGGGCCACGTTCACCGCGGTGCCCTCGCCCTCGCCCGCGCCGGTCTCCTGCGGCCACCCGGTCTGCGGGAACAACGTACGGGGATGCTCGTGCAGCGAGACCGTCAGCACCCGCGGGTCCTCCCAGAACGCCGCCTGCACCCCGTCCCCGTGGTGCACGTCGACGTCCACGTAGGCGACCCGCTCGACGCCCAGCTCCAGCAGCCGCGCGATGGCCAGCGCCGCGTCGTTGTAGATGCAGAACCCCGAGGCGCCGCCCGGCATCGCGTGGTGCAGCCCGCCGGTGAAGTTCACCGCGTGCAGCGCGTCCCCGCGCCACACCGCCTCCGCCGCGCCCACCGACTGCCCGGCGATCAGCGCGGACACCTCGTGCATCCCGGCGAACGCGGGATCGTCCTCCGTGCCGAGGCCGTACGCCCCGCGGGCCGAGCGCGGGTCGGCGGAAGCGGCCTTCACGGCGTCGATGTAGTCCGGGCGGTGCACCAGCCGCAGCGTCGACTCACCGGCCGGTTTCGCCGCGACGACCCGCAGCTCCCGGTCGAGCCCGAAGGCGCCCACCAGCCTCCGGGTCAGCTCCAGCCGGACCGGATCCATCGGATGGTCCGGGCCGAAGTCATAGCCCGTTACTGCCTCGTCCCACATCAGCTGTGCGCGGCCGCTCATGCCCGCCACCGTATCGGTCCGGTTGAGCCGCGAACGACCTGGCGTACACGAGCGTCACCAGCACCAACACCATCGGCACGAGCATGGCCCCGCGGTAGCTCCAGGCGTCCCCGAGCGCACCCACCAGCGGCGAACCGACGAGGAAACCCACGTAGTTGAAGATGTTGAGCCGCGCGATCGCCGCGTCCGAGGCGTCCGGGAACAGCCGGCCCGCCGCCGCGAACGTCTGCGGCACCAGGACGCAGAGCCCCAGCCCCAGCAGGGTGAACCCGAGCATCCCCAGCCACGCGTCCGGCGCCACGGACACCACCGCGAACCCGGCGGCCGCCACCAGCGCCCCGAGCCGCACCACCGCGGCCGCGCCGAACCGCCGCACCCCGAAGTCCCCGATGGACCGGCCGACCAGCGTGGTCACCATGTACACGTTGTACGGCACGGTCGCCAGCTGCTCCGAACTGCCCAGCACGTCCTTCAGGTACTTCGCGCTCCAGTTGGAGACGGTCGAGTCCCCGATGTACGCGAACGTCATCACCAGGCACAGCGGCAGCAGCAGCTTGAAGACGAGACCCCCGCCCTGCCCGGCCGGCCGGTCGGCCACCGGCTCCGCCACCCCGTCGACGTACCACCGGCTGCCCACCAGCGCCCCCGGCAGCAGCACGGCCACCACCGGCAGGTACGACACCCACAGCGCGAGATGCCAGTGCGCCCCGGCCCAGGCCAGCGAGGCGCCGACGATCCCGCCCAGGCTGTACACCGCGTGGAAGCTCAGCATGATGCTGCGCCCGTACGTCCGCTGCAGGCTCACCCCGAGCATGTTCATCGAGGCGTCCAGCGCGCCGACGGAGAGACCGAACACCGCCAGGGCCACGCCGAGTCCGGCCAGCCCGTCACCGGCTCCGACGCCGACCAGGGCCAGCAGCACCACCGGCTGCGACCAGCGCAGCAGCCGGCTGGGCCGGATCCGCTTCACGAGCTGCTCGGTCGTCACACTGCCGGCCCCGGCGAGGATCGGGACGGCGGCCAGGAAGACCGGAAGCAGCGCGTCGGATATCCCGTAGCGGTCCTGGATGGCCGGGATGCGCGTCACCAGCAGCGCGAACGCGACGCCCTGCGCGAAGAAGCTGAACGCCAGCGAGGCCCTGCCGCGCCGCAGCACATCAGTCATGGCGGCGAGCGTAGGGCCCCGGGCTACCTGTGGGTAGATCCAGCCAAAGGTGAGTTTCCCTCACCTTCGCCGTCCGGCGGATCAGGCGGCGACGGCCACTTCGGGGAGCCGGCCGGCCTTGCCGGCGTTCGCCTCGGCGGTGAGCAGCCGCGCCATCGGCTCGGCCGCGAGGCCACCGCCGACCACGAACGCCGCCGTCAGCACCACCGCGATGACGACCGTGCCGAGCCAGACCATCGTGTCGACCGGGAGGGTGTAGGCGCCGACGACCCGGGCGACGCACTCGAGCAGCAGGGCCGTCCCCCACACCAGCGAGAAGGCCCGCTCCTTGCGCCGGAAGGCGTCCGAACCGGCAGCCGCGCCCGAGGCGAGCCGTTCCCAGGCGGCCTCACGGCCGGCGTCGCCCTTGACGAGGAAGGGCTTCATCCCCGCGGTCATGGCCGGCTTGCCGAGCGCGACCGAGACCAGGATGCCGATCGCCAGAGTGCTGCTGACCGCACCGTCCTTGGCGAGCATCAGCCGGGGATCGCCGGACACGAAGCCGGCCACCAGGCTCACGACGTTCACCACCAGGGTGAGGAGGGCGAACGCGTTGGCCGTGCGCTCCCTGACCACGCCCCACACCGTCCGCACCGCCGGCACCACGCTGCTCCAGGCGAGCGCCCCGAAGGTGCTCATCCCGAAGGCCTCCTTGAGGAGGTAGTACGAGCCGATCGGCAGCGCCACGTCCACCAGCAGCGGCTTGAAGGTCCGCAGTCTGCCCGTGCGCTGCCCGCGGCTCGGGTTCTCGGTCCGGTCCTGGTTCCCCGTGGTCTTCGTCATGCTCCAAGGTTCGCCGCCGGGCGGGGTCCGGCGGTAGGAACGATCGTCCGGTGGTCCCCATGACAAATGTCAGTCACCGCCGGGTGCCGCCGGTCATACCAGCAGGTCGGCCAACTCGCCCATGGTGGAGAAGAGTTGGTTCGCGCCCGTGAGCCTCGCCGGCGGGGTCATCGCGGTGAACCCGTACACGTCCATCCCGGCCGCCACGGCCGCCTGGACGCCCAGCGGGGAGTCCTCCACCACCAGGCAGCGCCCGGGTGCGGCGCCCATCCGCTCGGCCGCGTACAGGAAGAGGTCGGGGGCCGGCTTGCCCCGGCCGACGTCCTGGGAGCTGAAGATCCTGTCCCGCGTGAACCAGCGGTCGAGCCCGGTCGTCCGGTGCCCCACCCTGATCCGCTCGTGGCTCCCGGACGACGCCACGCAGTAGGGCACCCCGTCCGCGGCCAGCTTCTCCAGCACTCCGTCTACGCCGGCGACGGGCTGCAACTCCCGCTCGAACGCGGCGAACACACGGGCGTGGAAGACGTCGTCGAAGTCGTCCGGGAGCCGCTGCCCCGTCCGCTCCAGGACCAGATCGTGGATCCGGTGCATCGCGGACCCCATGTAGTCGCGCATGGAGTCCTCGTACGTCGTCGGGTGCCCCAGCTCCGTCAGATGGGCGGCCAGAATCCGGTTGGAGATCGGCTCACTGTCGACGAGAACACCGTCGTTGTCGAAGATGACGAGGTCGTAGCGCATACCCAGACCCTAAAGGACCCGGAACGCAGAAAACCCCCGCATCTTTCGATGCGGGGGTTTTCCCAATAATTGTTCGGCGGCGTCCTACTCTCCCACAGGGTCCCCCCTGCAGTACCATCGGCGCTGTGAGGCTTAGCTTCCGGGTTCGGAATGTAACCGGGCGTTTCCCTCACGCTATGACCACCGAAACACTATGAAACTGACAACCGAACCACGTGTGGCAACGTGGGGCTGTTCGTGGTTTCAGAACCAACACAGTGGACGCGAGCAACTGAGGACAAGCCCTCGGCCTATTAGTACCGGTCACCTCCACCAGTTACCTGGCTTCCAGATCCGGCCTATCAACC
>NZ_JBVJXS010000002.1:0-355253 GCF_055601245.1 Streptomyces sp. NPDC038135
GCCCGGTTACATTCCGAACCCGGAAGCTAAGCCTCACAGCGCCGATGGTACTGCAGGGGGGACCCTGTGGGAGAGTAGGACGCCGCCGAACAATTATTGGGAAAACCCCCGCATCGAAAGATGCGGGGGTTTTCTGCGTTCCGGACCTTTTCAGGTCCCCGAGGGGACCGAAGAGATGCGAGGGTCAGAGACGGCCGGCCGCCTTAAGAGCCAGATAGGCGTCCGCCAATGCCGGAGCCAGTTCGTCGGGCGTCTCGTCCACTACGGTCACGCCGTGCCGACGCAACTGCTCAGCCGTGCGCTGCCGTTCGGCCTGCGCCTGCGCCCCGGCAGCGGCCTCGTACACGGCCTCCGCGTTCCCTCGGGCCTGCGCCATTCGCGCGATATGGGGATCGGCCACTGAGGCCACCAGAACCGTATGCCGCTGGGTGAGTTGCGGAAGCACCGGCAGCAGGCCCTGTTCCACAGGAGCCGGGTCGAGCGTCGTGAGCAGCACGATCAGGGAGCGGCGCGGGGCCGTACGCAGAGCGGTCGCCGTCAGGCCGCGCGCATCCGTTTCCACGAGTTCCGGTTCCAGCGTGGCCAGCGCGTTGACCAAGGACGGCAGGACGTCGCCGGCGGCGCGGCCCTGGACCCGGGCCCGTACTCGGCGGTCGTAGGCCAGGAGTTGGACGCGGTCGCCGGCTCGGGAGGCGAGCGCCGCCAGAAGCAGTGCCGCGTCCATCGAGGCGTCCAGACGGGGGACGTCACCCACGCGGCCGGCGGAGGTGCGGCCGGTGTCGAGGACCAGGAGGATGTGACGGTCGCGCTCGGGGCGCCAGGTGCGCACCGCGACCGCGGACTGCCGGGCGGTGGCGCGCCAGTCGATCGAGCGGGTGTCGTCACCGGGGACGTACTCCCGCAGGCTGTCGAACTCGGTGCCCTCGCCCCGGGTCAGCACGCTGGTGCGACCGTCGAGCTCGCGCAGTCGGGCGAGCTTGGACGGCAGGTGCTTGCGGCTGGTGAACGGAGGCAGGACCCGCACCGTCCAGGGAACCTTGTGCGTGCCCTGGCGGGAGAAGAGACCGAGCGGGCCGTAGGAGCGGATCGTGACGCGGTCTGCCTGGCGGTCGCCGCGCCGGGTGGGGCGCAGTCGGGTCGTGACGCGGCGGCGTTCGCCGGCCGGCACGGTGACGCGGTGCCGTGAGCCCTCGCCCTCGGTCCCGGGCTGCCAGCTGCTGGGGGGCCATGCGTCCCTCAGGCGCGCCCGCAAGGGGCGGCTGGTCGGGTTGGTGACGGTGAGAGTGACGTCGGCGGTCTCGCCGAGGCGTGCGGAGGTGTCGCCGGAGCGGGACAGGCCGAGCCGTCGTACCGGAGCCGCCAGGGCGAAGTCGCAGGCGCAGGCCAGGGCGACGGAGCCGTTGACGGCGATGATGCCGGTCCAGCCCGGCTCCAGGATGCCGACGGGGATCGAGCCGAGGGCCGCCAGGAGGGCGGCGCGTCCGGTGACGGCCATCAGCGGGGGACCGGGACGTGGGCGAGGATGGCGTTGATGACGGAGTCGGTGGCCACGCCCTCCATCTCGGCCTCGGGCCGGAGCTGGATCCGGTGGCGCAGGGTGGGCAGGGCGAGGGCCTTGACGTCGTCGGGGGTGACGTAGTCGCGGCCGGTCAGCCAGGCCCAGGCGCGTGAGGTCGCCAATAGGGCGGTCGCGCCGCGCGGGGAGACGCCGAGGGTGAGGGAGGGCGACTCGCGGGTGGCGCGGCAGATGTCGACCACGTAGGCGGTGATCTCGGGGGAGATGCTCGTCTTGGCGACCGCGGCGCGGGCCGCCTCCAGGGCGGCCGGGCCGGCGACCGGGCGTACGCCGGCGGCGCGCAGGTCGCGCGGGTTGAAGCCGGCGGCGTGGCGGGTCAGGACGTCGATCTCGTCCTGGCGCGAGGGCAACGGGATGGTCAGCTTGAGCAGGAAGCGGTCGAGCTGGGCCTCGGGGAGGGGGTAGGTGCCCTCGTACTCCACCGGGTTCTGGGTCGCGGCGACGAGGAACGGGTCGGGGAGCGGGCGTGGTGTGCCGTCCACCGTCACCTGGCGTTCCTCCATGGCTTCCAGGAGGGAGGACTGGGTCTTGGGAGGGGTGCGGTTGATCTCGTCCGCGAGCAGCAGGTTCGTGAAGACCGGGCCGGGCTGGAAGGAGAACTCGGCGCTCCGCGTGTCGTAGACCAGGGAGCCGGTGACGTCGCTCGGCATCAGGTCGGGGGTGAACTGGACCCGCTTCGTGTCGAGTTCCAGCGCGGACGCGAGTGCGCGGACGAGCAACGTCTTGGCGACCCCGGGGACTCCTTCCAGCAGAACGTGTCCGCGGCACAGGAGGGCGACGACGAGGCCGGTCACGGCGGGGTCCTGGCCGACCACGGCTTTGGCGATCTCGGCGCGCAGGGCTTCGAGGGAGGCTCGGGCCGCGTCCGGGTCCCCGGTGGTCCCGGCGTTGTCAGTGGTCGGGTCCATCATGAACGGCGAACCTCTCTTTCGAGGGCGTCGAGTTGGTCGGTGAGTGCGATGAGGGCCGTGTCGTCGCCGGGGGGCGGTCCGAACAGCAGGGGGTGCAGGTTCTTCCCGTCGCCGTGGAGTTGGGCGGACAGGGCGGGGAGCAGGGCTTCAGGTGCGTGCGCCTGGGCGGCGGGGACGCCTACGAGCGGGGCGAGACGCGTGCGGGTGGCCGCGCGGAGCGCCGCGGCCGCGCGGTCGCGGGCGTCGGCCTTCCGGTAGAGGCGGGCGCGGCCTTCGGCGGTCTCGGAGGCGCGGATGGCGACGGGGAGGTTCTCGGGCACGAGCGGCCCGAACCGGCGTGCCCGCCAGAACGCGGCGAGCACGGCGGCGACGAACAGCTGCAGGGTGCCCCAGAGCCAGCCGGACGGAAGCAGGTCGAGAAACGTCTTCTGGTCGCCGGAGTCGGCGGCCGAGCCGTCGGAGAGCGAGGGGAGGTACCAGACCAGATGGGGACGGGAACCGAGGAGCTGGAGGGCGAGCGAGGCGTTGCCCTGCTCGTCGAGGCGCTTGTTGTAGAGGATGTCGGGCGCGCCGAGCACCACGGTGTCGCCGCTTCCGGATTTCGCCGGGACGCGGAGCAGGGTGGCGAGGCGTTCGCTGGGGTAGCAGGAGTCGGCGCCCAGGTGGGTGGTGGTGTAGCGGATGCCGCCGGTGTCGGCGCTGCCCGCGCGCCGGGCTTCGGGAAGGGCGCAGCCGGGTGCGAGCGTCGAGTCCGTGCTGGTGGCGGGGTCCGCGGTGACCCCGGGCACGAGCCGTTCGACGGACCAGCCGCCGGCCGCGACGAGGACGGTGCGTCCGCCGGAGGCCGCGGTGGCGGAGTGCAGCCGGGTCTGTTGCCGGTGGGTCAGCAGGTCGGGTACGGCGACCAGGAGCGTGGTGTTCGGTCCGGCCGCGGCGCGTGCCGCGCCGAGTGTGGTGACGACGCGCGTGGAGACGCCCCGGTCGGCGAGGAGTTCGGCGACCGCCCGGCTGCCGTAGGGGTCGGCCGAGCGCGGGTCGAGCGCGCCGTGGCGGGTCTGGGAGCGGACGGCGGCGATCGCCACGGCCGCGACCAGGACCAGCAGTACGGCGAGTGCGATGCCTCGCGAGCGGGTCCAGACGTGGCGGGCGGTGGGCGATGCCGAGGTGGCCGGCAGCGAGGTCCCGGTACTCATTCGGCGACCCCCTGGCGGGCGCCGTGGGCCGTGCCGGTGGCGCTCTTCGTCAGGTCGGGCCTGTTGCGTTCCAGGTCGCGGTCGAGTTCGGCGATGCGCCGGTACGCCTGCTCGTCGGAACGGCGGCCGCCGTACGTGACGTCGTCGAACTCCCGGGCGGCGGAGCGCAGCCGGTCGGAGTGCGCGGGGAGGGTGCGGCCGGCCTCGGCGGCGGCCTCGTCCGCGGTGCGGCCGGGGCGCACGTCGAGCAGGGCCCGCTCCTCCAGGGAGCGGACGATGGCCCGCATGCGTTCCTGGACGGCCTGGCTCCAGTGGCCCTGGGCGGCGTGCGCCTCGCCGGCCGCCCGGTGTTCGGCGGCGCTGCGGGGGCGGTCGTCGAACAGGGCGGCGGCGGAGACGGGGGTGCGGCGCGGGGTGCCCAGGCGCCACCAGAGGGCGGCCAGGACGGCCACGACGACCACGACCACCACGACGAGGCCGAGCGCCCCGCCGGGCGTCGCGGACGCCGCGGTGTCCAGCAGGTGGCCGGCCCAGTCCCAGAAGGCGTTCAGGGCCCGCTGGACCAGCCCGGGATCGTTCTCGTGGTACATCCGCTTGGACAGTTCGCGGCGCGCCGCTTCCCGCGCCGGGTCGCGCGGGATGGTGACCGGCGGCTCGTCGCCCGAACCGCCGGCCGTCAGGACGCCGGCGCGGGCTGTGACGCCCAGCAGGCCGCGTACGGCCGATCCGGCGGCGCCCGGCAGCGCCGGTACCGCCGTGAGAACTCCCCCCGTCAGGTTCACCGCATCAGCTCCCCGGTACGGGGCCGGGGGCAGGGGTGGCGGGGCCGTCTCCCTGGACACCGGCGGCGCGGGCCAGCTCGATGTCGAGGGCCTCGCGGCGGATGCGCTGGTCGATGTACAGCAGCACGGTGACGCCGGCGGTGATCGGCAGCGTGATCATGGCGCCGATCACCGAGCCGATGCCGCTGATGATCAGGAAGGTCCAGCCGGCGTTCTGGGCGCCGGTGGTGAAGAACGTGGCCATGCCCCCGCCTGCGGTGGCGCCGGCGATGAGGGCGAAGGGGATGACGACGAGCGACGAGACGATGTTGGCGATGAGCCCGGCCAGCATCTGGATGCCCAGCACGCGCCACCACGAGCCGCGGACCAGCTTCGCGGAGCGGCTCATCGACTTCACGATGCCCTGCCGCTCCAGCATCAGTGCGGGCGAGGCGAGGGAGAAGCGGACGGTCAGCCAGATCGCGACGACGAGCGCGGCCAGCATGCCGAGGATCAGCAGGGCGATGCCGGCTCCCTCGTTCCCGCCGAGGGCGAGGACGATGATGCCGGGCAGAGCGCCGCCGAACATCACGCCGGCGGAGATGAGGCCGAGCAGGATGAGGAGGCCGAACAGCTTGGGCACCTGGGAACGGGCGTCCCGCCAGGCCTCGCCGGTGGTGACCGGCCTGCCGAGAACGGCGCGGCTGGTGACGGTCGTCAGCAGGGCGGTCGCGACGATGGAGCCGATGACGGAGATCACGGCGACGACGAAGGTGCCGGTCATGAGCGTGCCGAGCGCCCGGAGTATCTCGCTTCCGGAGGCGCTGGGGTCGCTGAGGGCGTCGGCGGTCGCGCTGTCGTTCAGCAGGAGGCCCTGCAGCAGGATCAGGCCGAGCTGGGTGACCACCGCGACCGTCAGCGAGATGCCGAGAACCGTGCGCCAGTGGGTGCGCATGGTGGAGACGGCGCCGTCGAGGATCTCGCCGACGCCGAGCGGGCGCAGCGGGATCACGCCGGGCTTGGCCGCGGGCGGGGGCCCGCCCCAGCCGCCGCCCCAGGCCGCGCCGTAGCCGCCGGGAGCGCCGTAACCGCCGGGCGGGCCGCCGTACCGGCCTCCCCCGGGGCCGCCGCCCCAGCCCATGCCGGGCGGCGGCGGTGGCGGCGGAGCCTGGCCGGGACTCGGTGCGCCCGTGGGCGCGGACCACTGGCCGGGCGGGGGCTGCTCGTTGGACCACTTCGCGCCCGGCGCCTGCGTGTCCGGGCCCGGCTGTGCGGCGGGCTCGGCGGGGCCAGGGCGGTCGGCGGGCTCGGCGGGGCCGGACGCGCCGGGTTCCCGCCCGTCGGGCGACGGGGCGGATCCGGGCGAGGCCCAGCCCGGAGTGTCAGTCATCGAAGCTCCTTCACGGTGCCCGTCCGCGGACGCGGCGGCAGGTTGGCAGACATCGTGCCATGGGGTGGTGGTCGGACGACCGGCCGCGGTAGGCGCTGGACTCCTTCAATTGTCCGCCGGTTCCGGGGCAGACTGACCGCATGGCTGATCAGTACGCGCAATCCGGCGAGGACAAGCGGCCGGCCGAGATACCTGCGATCCGATGGGAGGAACCGCCGGAAGGCCCCGTGGTGGTCCTCCTCGACCAGACGAGGCTGCCGGCCGAGGAGGTCGAGCTGGTGTGCACGGACGCACCGGCGCTGGTGGAGGCGATCCGCTCGCTGGCCGTGCGCGGGGCACCGCTGCTCGGGATCGCCGGGGCGTACGGCGTCGCGCTCGCCGCCGCGCGGGGCTTCGGCGTCGAGGAGGCCGCGGCGGCGCTCGAGAGCGCCCGGCCCACCGCCGTGAACCTGTCCCTCGGGGTGCACAGGGCGGCGTCCGCCCATCGCGAGGCGCTCGCCACCACCGGCGACCCGACGGCGGCGGCGATGGCGGCGCTGGCCACGGCACGCCGCCTGCACCAGGAGGACGCCGAGGCCAGCGGGCGGATGGCGGTGCACGGGCTCGCGTTGCTGGACGAGCTGCTGCCCGGCGGCGGGCACCGCATCCTGACCCACTGCAACACCGGGTCGCTGGTCTCGGGCGGGGAGGGGACGGCGTTCGCGGTGGCCCTCGCCGCTCACCGGGAGGGGCGGCTGCGCAGGCTGTGGGTGGACGAGACGCGTCCGCTGCTGCAGGGCGCGCGCCTGACGGCGTACGAGGCGGCGCGGCGCGGGATGGCGTACACCCTGCTCACCGACAACGCGGCCGGGTCGCTGTTCGCGGCGGGTGAGGTGGACGCGGTGCTGGTCGGCGCGGACCGGATCGCGGCCGACGGTTCGGTGGCGAACAAGGTGGGGAGCTATCCGCTCGCAGTGCTCGCCCGGTACCACCATGTGCCCTTCATCGTGGTGGCGCCGGTGACGACGGTGGATCCCGGCACTGCGGACGGGGCGTCCATCGAGGTCGAGCAGCGCCCCGGGTACGAGGTGACCGACATCCTGGCCCCGCAGATGCCGGTGGCGGGAGCCGGTGGCGGCATCGCGGTGGCGCCCCTGGGGACCCAGGCGTACAACCCGGCGTTCGACGTGACGCCGCCGGAGCTGGTGACGGCGATCGTCACCGAGGAAGGCGTGGTCTCACCCGTGACGGCCGGGTCGCTCGCTGAACTGTGCGCGCGGTCGCGCCAGGTGACGTCCGGCTGAGCGACGGAGCGACCTGAGTGGCGGCCCCCTCCGCCCTGCCGTGAGGCGCGGGGCAGGGGGCCGGTACCGGCCGGGACCACCATGCCGGATCCGCCCCGCCCCCGACCGGGGGCCGGACGCCGACCGCGGCCCGATCGGCGGGTCCGGCCGCGGGAACGGCGGCGCCGGGGCAGACAGTGACGGTCGGGTACGACTATCGTCACGGGGCAGTGAGCTCCCTCACCTGCGCCTCTGTCGTCGTTACAAGAATGGGATGATGTCGTTTATGAAGGGACGAGTCCTTGTCGTCGACGACGACAGCGCACTGGCCGAGATGCTCGGGATCGTGCTGCGTGGTGAAGGTTTTGAGCCGTCTTTCGTAGCCGACGGCGACAAGGCGCTGGCCGCTTTCCGGGAGTCCAAGCCCGATCTGGTGCTGCTGGACCTGATGCTGCCCGGCCGGGACGGCATCGAGGTGTGCCGCCTGATCCGGGCGGAGTCCGGGGTGCCGATCGTGATGCTCACGGCCAAGAGCGACACCGTCGACGTCGTCGTGGGCCTGGAGTCCGGCGCTGACGACTACATCGTGAAGCCGTTCAAGCCGAAGGAGCTGGTGGCCCGTATCCGGGCGCGGCTGCGGAGGTCGGAGGAGCCGGCGCCGGAGCAGCTCACCATCGGTGACCTGGTGATCGACGTGGCCGGGCACTCGGTGAAGCGCGACGGGCAGTCGATCGCGCTGACCCCGCTCGAGTTCGATCTGCTGGTCGCGCTCGCCCGCAAGCCGTGGCAGGTGTTCACCCGCGAGGTGCTGCTCGAGCAGGTGTGGGGCTACCGGCACGCCGCGGACACGCGGCTCGTCAACGTGCACGTCCAGCGGCTGCGCTCCAAGGTCGAGAAGGACCCGGAGCGGCCGGAGATCGTGGTGACCGTCCGTGGTGTCGGATACAAGGCAGGACCGAGCTGACATGTCCGGTGACAGTGCCGCTTCGGCCCCCGGCCGGTCCGGGACCCGTCCGGAGCGGCCTGTCGGCCGGAAGACGGCGGGTTCGCGCTGGGGACGCCTCTTCGAGGGCGGGCTGCTGCAGGGCGGGGTCCAGGGCAGTCCGGTCCTCCGTCTGTTCATGCGCTGGGTCCGGCGTCCGCTGCTGCCCGTCATGCGGCTGTGGCGGCGCAACATCCAGCTCAGGGTCGTCGCCACGACCCTGCTGATGTCGCTGGGCGTCGTTCTGCTGCTGGGCTTCGTCGTCATCGGGCAGGTGCGCAATGGTCTGCTCGACGCGAAGGTCAAGGCGTCGCAGAGCCAGGCCACCGGCGGCTTCGCGGTGGCCAAGCAGAAGGCCGACGAGGCCGTCGGCGGCGCCGGCACGGCCCCGGCGTCCGGTGACGACGCCGACACCACCGACGGACGGCAGTCGCAGAACGTCATCCAGTGGATGAGCGACCTCGTCGAATCGCTGTCCAGCGGCGGAGCCGGCGCGTTCGACGTCGTGACGCTGCCCGTGGGCGACGACAGCGGGGGCGGTCGCAGTCCGCGCGGCTCCGGGAACGTCAACCCGTCCTCCAGCGTGCCCGCCGACCTGCGCGACCGCGTCAACAGCAGTACGACGGCCGCCCAGAGCTACACCCGGATCGTCTACTCCAACGCCAAGGACTCCCAGCCGGCGCTGGTCATCGGCAAGCAGGTCAACGACCCCAACGGCCACCCCTACGAGCTGTACTACCTCTTCCCGCTCACGCAGGAGGAGAAGTCCCTGAGCCTGGTCAAGGGCACGCTCGCGACCGCGGGCCTCTTCGTCGTCGTACTCCTCGGAGCGATCGCCTGGCTGGTGGTGCGGCAGGTCGTCACGCCGGTGCGTATGGCGGCCGGGATCGCGGAACGGCTGTCCGCCGGGCGGCTGCAGGAGCGGATGAAGGTCACCGGCGAGGACGACATCGCCCGTCTGGGCGAGGCCTTCAACAAGATGGCGCAGAACCTGCAGGTGAAGATCCAGCAGATGGAGGACCTGTCGCGGATGCAGCGGCGGTTCGTCTCCGACGTCTCGCACGAGCTGCGCACCCCGCTGACGACCGTGCGGATGGCCGCCGACGTCATCCACGAGGCGCGCGAGGACTTCGACCCGGTGACCGCCCGGTCGGCCGAACTGCTCGCCGACCAGCTCGACCGGTTCGAGTCGCTGCTCGCGGACCTGCTGGAGATCAGCCGTTTCGACGCGGGCGCTGCGGCGCTGGAGGCCGAGCCGGTGGACCTGCGGGAAGTGGTGCGCCGGGTGGTCGGCGGAGCCGAGCCGCTCGCCGAGCGCAAGGGCACCCGCATCCGCGTGGCCGGCGACCAGCAGCCCGTCGTCGCGGAGGCCGACGCCCGGCGGGTGGAGCGCGTCCTGCGCAACCTCGTCGTCAACGCCGTCGAGCACGGCGAGGGCAAGGACGTCGTCGTCCGGCTCGCCGCCGCGGGCGGGGCCGTCGCCGTCGCGGTGCGCGACTACGGCGTGGGTCTCAAGCCCGGAGAGGCGACCCGGGTCTTCAGCCGCTTCTGGCGGGCCGACCCGGCACGCGCGCGTACCACCGGCGGTACCGGCCTCGGCCTGTCGATCGCCCTGGAGGACGCCCGACTGCACGGCGGCTGGCTCCAGGCCTGGGGCGAGCCGGGCGGCGGCTCCCAGTTCCGGCTGACCCTGCCGCGCACCGCGGACGAACCCCTGCGGGGCTCGCCGATACCGCTGGAGCCCAAGGACTCGCGGCGCAACCGCGGACTCGACGACGCGGGCCTGACCCGCGGGAGCGAGGAGAAGCGGGCGACCGTGCCGGTGCAGCCGGGCGGCGGCGGCCGGGTACCGCCGCTGCCCGCGCGCGCCTCGGGGCTCGCCACGGCGACGCCCGCAGTCGACCCGAGCGCGCTGCCCGGCAACGGCAACGGCGCGCGCGTGGTGCCCCGGCCGGCCGGGCCACCGCGTACCGAGGACAGGCGGGATCCGCGGCAGGCGGCAGACCCAGACGCGGGCCGTCCGGAACAGGCCGGGCCCGAGGACGCGACCGAGCCAGGGGAGGCATTTCGTGGGCGATGACCGCGAGGGGGGCGCCCGGCACCGGCCGGGACGCGCGGTGGCCTACGCAGTCTGCGGGGCCGTTCTGCTGTCCGGATGCGCGTCGATGCCCGACAGCGGGGATCTGCGGGACGTCGAGTCCACGCCGCGGCAGGACACGGGCGTGCGCGTGTTCGCCATGCCGCCCGCCGAGAACGCCGAGCCCAGCGAGATCATGCAGGGCTTCCTCGAGGCGCTGACCAGCGACGACCCGGAGTACGACACCGCGCGCAAGTACCTGACGACCGACGCCGCGCGCACCTGGCGGCCGGAGCAGTCGGCCACGGTCCTGGCGAACGGGCCGAGCGTGGTGGCCGACCACCAGCCGGCCGGCCGGGAGGCAGGGGACACGCTCACCTACGTCCTCGCGGGCACCCGGGTCGCCACCGTTGACGGAGAGCAGGCCTACGCGCCCGCCGACGGGGCCTACCGCAACCGGGTGCACCTCATCAAGGACGCCAAGAGCGGGGAGTGGCGCATCGACTCCTTGCCCCAGGGCGTCGTCATGGGCAAGACGGACTTCCAGCGCAACTACACGTCCGTCAACAAGTACTACTTCGCCTCTTCCACGACGGTCAGGACGACCGGGCAGCCGGTCGCGGTCGCCGACCCGGTGTTCGTCCGCAGCAAGGTGGACCCGATGACCCAGGTGGTCCGGTCGCTGCTGACTGGTCCCAGCACCTGGCTCAGGCCGGTCGTCAGGTCCAGCTTCCCGACCGGTACGGACCTGCGGAAGGGCGTGTCGGGGCTCGCGCCGGACGACCAGAACAGGCTGACGGTGCCGCTGAACGCCAGGGCCTCCAAGGTCGGGTCCGCCCGGTGCACGGAGATGGCGACCCAGCTGCTCTTCACGCTGCGGAACCTGACGCCGACGCTGGACGCGGTCGAGCTGCAGGGCCCGGGCGGACACCGGCTGTGCGACCTGCGGGAGGGGGACGCGGAGTCCGCCGCCTGGCACGCCTCGGCGCAGCGCCCCGACAACCTCTACTTCCTCGACGGCAAGCACCGGCTGGTGCGGCTGCCCACCCTCGGTACCGGGACCAGTGCCGTCCCGGTGCCGGGCCCGCTGGGCCGGGGCGAGCGGCAGCTGCGGTCGGTGGCCGTCTCGCGGGACGAGCGCACCGTCGCCGGGATCGGCGCCGACGGCAGGAACCTGTACGTGACCTCGCTGGAGCCGGACGGTTCGCTCGGCGGCCCGGTGGTCAGCAGCCAGGCGCTGAACGCGGACGACCGGCTCACCACGCCGAGCTGGGACGCCGGCGGCGACCTGTGGGTGGCCGACCGCGACCCGCGCGATCCCAAGCTGTACGTGGTGGAGCAGGGCGTCGGCAAACCGGTCCGGGTCACCGTCCCCGACCTGCCCGGACGCATCAGGGACGTGCGGGTGGCGGCCGACGGGGCGCGGGTCGCGCTGGTCGTGGAGAAGGACGGCAAGCAGTCGCTGCTCATCGGCCGGATCGCGCGCGACGAGGAGTCCGGGGAGAGCCCCGCGGTCGTCGAACTGCGTTCCGCCGCACCCGATCTGGAGCAGATCACCGCCATGGCCTGGGCGGGGGACAGCCGGCTGGTCGCCGTCGGCCTCGAACAGGGCGGTGTGCACCAGATGCGGTACGTGCAGGTCGACGGCTCCACCCTGGACGGTCCCGCGCCCGCGGCCCTGTCCGGCGTGATGGCGATCGCCGCGTCCGAGGACGAGCGAGCGCCGCTGGTCGCGTACTCGGAGGACGACGGGGTCGTGCGGCTGCCGTCGGGCGCGCAGTGGCAGAAGGTGGACAAGGACGGGACGGCACCGGTCTACCCGGGCTGACGCGGGCCGTCCCGGGTTGTCCACAGGGCGTTGTCCACAGGGGTGGCGGGCGGTCCCGGACCTCGGCACAGTTGTGCCCATGCGGGGGTGGTGGCGGGACCTCACCGACCTGGTGCTGCCGACCGACTGCGCGGGCTGCGGGGCACCTCGTACGGCGCTGTGCCCGCGCTGCCGAAGCCTCCTGGGGGCGACCCCGCCACGCCGGGTGCGGCCGCTGCCCGAGCCGCCCGGGCTGCCGGTGGTGCACGCGGCGGCTCCCTACGGGGGAGCGGTGCGGGAGCTGCTCCTCGCCCACAAGGAGCGGGGCGCGCTCGCGCTCGCGGGGGTGCTGGGCGCCGCCCTGGCGGGAGCCGTGCGCGTGGGTCTCGGACCGGCCGGTCGCGGCGCCGGGCCGCCGGTGGGCGGGCCGGCGACCGTGCTGCTGGTGCCCGTGCCCTCCGCCCGCCGGGCCGTGCGGGCACGCGGACACGATCCGGTGCGGCGGACGGCGTTCGCGGCGGCCGGGGAGCTGCGGCGCACCGGGACACCGGCACGGGTGGCCGCCGTGCTGCGGCAGCGGCGTGCGGTGGCGGACCAGGCGGGGCTCGACGCGCGCCGGCGCCTGGCGAACCTCGCGGGCGCGCTGGAGGTGACCCCGGGCGGGGCCCGGCTGCTGGTGGGAGGCCGGGTGGTGCTCGTCGACGACCTGGTCACGACCGGTGCGAGCCTCGCGGAGGCGGCGCGGGCCCTGCGGGAGGTGGCCGTAATCCACCGCGATGGCGCAACCGCTGTGTACGCGGCCGCAACCCGGGAAGGTAGGGAGGAACGACGGATCGGAGCTCGATCGGAGAAGGAGCGGTGGGTGCATGATGCACCGGAAAATACGGCCTGGAACGCCGTCGGAGAGACGCTCCGCGCGGCCGTGATCGCCGCCCCTCGGGATTCTTTCGAAATAAGCCGGAACTGACCGCGAAGCTGCATCGTTGCAGGTAGTAACGGGGTTAATTCACCTGAACGGAGGTACGCCGCAGTAGAGGGTGACGACATCCGTCCGGGCGAGATATGTTCGGTTGTGAGGAAAGGCGCAGGCCACACCTCTTCAATCGGAATGCCGTGCAGCGGGTTTTCCGTATTGACCCGCGCCGGTGGGGTGGAGATCTCGCCCATGGGGGAGGAGGAGGTGGACGTCACCGAGTCCGAGGTTCCGGTGCTCACCGGGATCTGGTGCAAAAGGGAGATGCTCCGCCGATGGAGCGGAGCGATCCGGGAACGGAGTTCTGCGTGGACATCGTCGTCAAGGGCCGCAAGACCGAGGTGCCCGAGCGGTTCCGCAAGCACGTGGCCGAGAAGCTGAAGCTGGAGAAGATCCAGAAGCTCGATGGCAAGGTGATCAGCCTCGACGTCGAGGTGTCCAAGGAGCCCAACCCTCGTCAGGCCGACCGTTGCGACCGAGTGGAGATCACCCTCCGCTCCCGCGGTCCGGTGATCCGGGCGGAGGCAGCGGCCAGTGACCCGTATGCGGCACTCGATCTGGCGGCGGAGAAACTGGACGCGAGGCTGCGCAAGCAGCACGACAAGCGGTTCTCGCGCCGTGGCGCACGCCGGATCCCGGCGGCCGAGGTCGCCGACCACGTCCCCGGCGCGGCGACGCTCAACGGCAACGGCATGCCCGTCCACGAGGAAGACACGGAAGGAGTGCCGACGAAGAGGATCGGCTCGCTCGAGGTCAAGGGCGAAGGCCCCCTCGTCGTCCGCGAGAAGACCCACGTCGCCTCCCCGATGAGCCTCGACCAGGCCCTCTACGAGATGGAACTGGTCGGCCACGACTTCTACTTGTTCGTCGACTCCGAGACGAAGGAGCCGAGTGTCGTCTACCGGCGGCACGCCTACGACTACGGCGTCATCCACCTCAGCACCGACCCGATGGTCGCTGAGGCGCAACCGCCCGCGGCGGGCGGCACGCTGGGTGGCTGATCCACCCGGCACAAGCTGAGCCGGTGCCCCTGGAAGCGCGCGTGCGCCCCCAGGGGCACCGGTGTGCGCCCACTGGGCGCCCCGCTCGTCACCTCGGTGACGTCCGGGCATGGAATCATGGCCGCACCGGCCCAACCGGTGGGCCGTTGCCTTGGGTTGGCGATGGCACAGGACCACAGGCCACAGCCTTCAGGGGGAGGAACGATGGCGGACACCTTCGGACCGATGCGGGGCGCCGACGCCCATGACGGTCTCGTCGGAACGGACCAGGACACGGACGCTCCGCGCAAGGAACCGATCAGGGTCCTGGTGGTCGACGACCACGCCCTGTTCCGCCGCGGCCTGGAGATCGTGCTCGCGGCCGAGGAGGACATCCAGGTCGTCGGCGAGGCGGGCGACGGCGCCGAGGCCGTGGACAAGGCCGCGGACCTGCTGCCCGACATCGTGCTGATGGACGTGCGGATGCCCAAACGCGGCGGGATCGAGGCCTGCACCTCCATCAAGGAGGTCGCCCCCAGCGCGAAGATCATCATGCTGACGATCAGCGACGAGGAGGCCGACCTCTACGACGCGATCAAGGCGGGCGCGACCGGATACCTCCTCAAGGAGATCTCGACGGACGAGGTGGCCACCGCCATCCGCGCGGTGGCCGACGGGCAGTCGCAGATCAGCCCGTCCATGGCCTCCAAGCTCCTCACCGAGTTCAAGTCGATGATCCAGCGCACCGACGAGCGCCGGCTGGTGCCGGCGCCCCGGCTGACCGATCGCGAGCTGGAGGTCCTCAAGCTCGTCGCCACCGGGATGAACAACCGCGACATCGCCAAGGAACTGTTCATCTCCGAGAACACCGTGAAGAACCACGTGCGCAACATCCTGGAGAAGCTGCAGCTGCACTCCCGGATGGAAGCGGTGGTCTACGCGATGCGGGAGAAGATCCTCGAAATCCGCTAGACGGCCTCAGCCGAGCAGAACGGCGAGCTCCCTGCTGAGGGGCTCACGCAGCTCGGGCGCCTCCACGCGCTCCACCCGGACGTCCGTGCAGTCCACCCAGCTCGCCGCCTCGACCAGCGCCTCGGCCACCGCCGGGACCGCCTTCGCCCCGTCCAGCGTGACCTGCCGGGCCACCAGCGTGCGGCCCTCACGGGCCGGGTCGACGCGGCCGACCAGCCGGCCGCCCGCCAGCACCGGCATCGCGAAGTAGCCGTGGATCCGCTTCGGCTTGGGTACGTAGGCCTCGAGCCGGTGGGTGAAGCCGAAGATCCGCTCCGTGCGCGCCCGCTCCCAGATCAGCGAGTCGAACGGGGAGAGCAGGGTGGTGCGGTGCCGGCCGCGCGGCGGCGCGGCGAGAGCGGCCGGATCCGCCCAGGCCGGCTTGGACCAGCCCGCCACCTCGACCGGCACCAGACCCGAGTCGGCGATCACCGCGTCGACCTGCTCGCCCTTGAGACGGTGGTAGTCGGCGATGTCCGCGCGCGTGCCGACGCCCAGGGCCTCACCGGCCAGCCGGACCAGACGGCGCACGCACTCGGCGTCGTCCAGCTCGTCGTGCAACAACGCGGCCGGGATCGCCCGTTCGGCCAGGTCGTAGACCCGCTTCCAGCCGCGGCGCTCCACACACACCACCTCGCCGTACATCAGGGCGCGTTCGACCGCGACCTTGGTGCCGGACCAGTCCCACCAGTCGCTCGTCCGCTTCGCGCCGCCCAGGTCCGTGGCCGTGAGCGGGCCCTCCGCGCGCAGCTGCTTGACGACCTGGTCGTACACCCCGTCGGGCAACTGGTGGTTCCAGTGCGGGCGGTTGCGGTAGGCGCGCCGGCGGAACGCGAAGTGCGGCCACTCCTCGACCGGGAGGATGCACGCGGCGTGCGACCAGTACTCGAAGGCGTGGGGGGCCGCGGCCTTGCCCGCCGCGGATGTCTTCCAGTAGGCGGTCTCGACGGTCCCGCGGCCGACCGCGCCCAGGCGCGCGTACGGGATCAGCTCGTGGGAACGGGCGAGCACCGAGATGGTGTCGAGCTGGACCGCGCCGAGACGGCGGAGCACGCCCCGGACTCCGGCCCGCCGGTCGGGCGCGCCGAGGAAGCCCTGGGCCCGCAGGGCGATGCGGCGGGCGTCGTCCGCGGTGAGGGTGGTGGTGGGGCGCGGCAGGGTCGTCATGCTGCGGACGATAGAGGCCGCCACTGACAACGGGGCGCGAGCTGCGGTTTCGCCAAGGTGCGGTCAGCCGCGCGCGGGCAGGTAGGGAGCCGTCGACGGCAGGCCCAGGTCCGAGGGGAGCAGGGACCCCACCCAGCAGTCGCGCCGCACCCCCTTGTTGTTGACGCCCGAGCGCAGGGTGCCCTCGACGGTGAAACCGGCGCGCTCGGCCACCGCGCGCGAGGCCGCGTTGCCGACCTCCGCGCGCCACTCCAGGCGGTCGACGCACAGAGCGGTGAAGGCCCAGCGGGCGGCGGCGAGCGTGGCCTCCGTGACGTATCCGCGGCCGCGGTGCTCCCGGACGGCCCAGAAGCCGACCTCGCCGACGCCCAGCGCGCGCATCGTGATGGCCAGCATCCCCGCCAGCTCCCCGCCGGGAAGGAAGAGGCCGAAGGTGTACATCGAGTCGCAGGCCCAGCCGTCGGGCACCATCCGGCCGGTGAAACCCTCGGCGTGCTCACGCAGATAGGGCGACGGGAACTGGGAGATCCAGCGCTGCATGTCCGGATCCTGGGCGGCCCGGTACACCGCCTCGGTGTCGTCGGGACCGACAGTGCGCAGCAGGAGACGGTCGGTGGTGAGCGTGACGGGTTCCATCGGCCGATTCTGGGCGGACGGCACCCGACGCGCCAGCTGTTCGGCCGTGCGTGAGCGGACGGTCACATTTCGCGCAAATCCCTGACGCGGTGCGGCACTATCCGTGATGGCCGCCCGTTGTCCATGGTGAAGCAGCAGTCGCGCCGCCAGGCCTCCCGGCGCAGCCGGGTCCTCGCATACGATGGCCGTTGCTCAGTACGTCAGAAGGAAACCCGACCGTCCCAGGCCCGACCGGCAAGGAGACCAGCCCCCGTGTCCGTCCTCTCGAAGATCATGCGTGCAGGCGAAGGCAAGATCCTGCGCAAGCTGCACCGCATCGCGGACCAGGTCAACTCCATCGAAGAGGACTTCGTCGACCTCTCCGACGCCGAGCTGCGTGGCCTCACCGAGGAGTACAAGCAGCGGTACGCCGATGGTGAGAGCCTGGACGACCTCCTCCCGGAGGCGTTCGCCACCGTCCGCGAGGCGGCCAAGCGCGTCCTCGGCCAGCGGCACTACGACGTGCAGCTGATGGGCGGCGCCGCGCTCCACCTCGGCTACGTGGCGGAGATGAAGACCGGTGAGGGCAAGACCCTCGTCGGCACGCTGCCCGCCTACCTGAACGCCCTGTCCGGCGACGGCGTGCACCTCATCACCGTCAACGACTACCTGGCCGAGCGCGACTCCGAGATGATGGGTCGCGTCCACAAGTTCCTCGGCCTCGAGGTCGGCTGCATCCTCGCCAACATGACGCCGGCCCAGCGTCGCGAGCAGTACGCGTGCGACATCACCTACGGCACGAACAACGAGTTCGGCTTCGACTACCTGCGCGACAACATGGCGTGGTCCCAGGACGAGCTCGTCCAGCGCGGCCACAACTTCGCCATCGTCGACGAGGTCGACTCCATCCTCGTCGACGAGGCCCGTACGCCGCTGATCATCTCCGGCCCGGCCGATCAGGCCACCAAGTGGTACGGCGACTTCGCCAAGCTCGTCCTCCGCCTCAAGCGCGGCGAGGCCGGCAACCCGCTCAAGGGCATGGAGGAGACCGGCGACTACGACGTCGACGAGAAGAAGCGCACGGTCGCCATCCACGAGTCCGGTGTCAGCAAGGTCGAGGACTGGCTGGGCATCGACAACCTCTACGAGTCGGTGAACACCCCGCTCGTGGGCTACCTGAACAACGCCATCAAGGCCAAGGAACTGTTCAAGAAGGACAAGGACTACGTCGTCATCGACGGCGAGGTCATGATCGTCGACGAGCACACCGGCCGTATCCTCGCCGGCCGCCGCTACAACGAGGGCATGCACCAGGCGATCGAGGCGAAGGAAGGGGTGGACATCAAGGACGAGAACCAGACGCTCGCCACGATCACCCTGCAGAACTTCTTCCGCCTCTACAACAAGCTCTCCGGCATGACCGGTACGGCGATGACCGAGGCCGCCGAGTTCCACCAGATCTACAAGCTCGGCGTCGTCCCGATCCCGACCAACAAGCCGATGGTCCGCAAGGACCAGTCCGACCTGATCTACCGCACCGAGGTGGCCAAGTTCGAGGCGGTCGTCGACGACATCGCCGAGAAGCACGAGAAGGGCCAGCCGATCCTCGTCGGCACGACGTCCGTCGAGAAGTCGGAGTACCTGTCCCAGCAGCTCAGCAAGCGCGGCATCCAGCACGAGGTGCTGAACGCCAAGCACCACGAGCGTGAGGCGTCGATCGTCGCACAGGCCGGCCGCAGGGGCGCCGTGACGGTGGCCACCAACATGGCCGGCCGTGGTACCGACATCAAGCTCGGCGGCAACCCCGAGGACCTCGCCGAGGCGGAGCTGCGGCAGCGCGGCCTCGACCCCGAGGAGCACATCGAGGAGTGGGCGCACGCGCTGCCCGCCGCCCTGGAGAAGGCCGAGCAGGCGGTCCGGGCCGAGAAGGAAGAGGTCGAGGAGCTCGGCGGGCTGTACGTGCTGGGCACGGAGCGGCACGAGTCGCGCCGTATCGACAACCAGCTGCGCGGTCGTTCCGGCCGTCAGGGCGACCCCGGCGAGTCCCGCTTCTACCTCTCCCTCGGCGACGACCTGATGCGCCTGTTCAAGGCCCAGATGGTCGAGCGCGTGATGTCGATGGCGAACGTGCCGGACGACGTGCCGATCGAGAACAAGATGGTCACGCGGGCGATCGCGTCCGCGCAGTCGCAGGTCGAGCAGCAGAACTTCGAGACCCGTAAGAACGTCCTGAAGTACGACGAGGTGCTCAACCGGCAGCGCGAGGTCATCTACGGCGAGCGCCGCCGCGTCCTGGAGGGCGAGGACCTGCAGGAGCAGATCCAGCACTTCATGGACGACACGATCGACGCGTACGTCGGCGCGGAGACCGCCGAGGGCTTCCCCGAGGACTGGGACCTGGACCGGCTGTGGGGCGCCTTCAAGCAGCTCTACCCGGTGAAGATCACCGTCGAGGAGCTGGAGGACGCGGCCGGTGACCGGGCCGGTCTGACCGCCGAGTTCATCTCCGAGTCCATCAAGGACGACATCCACGAGCAGTACGCCTCCCGTGAGACGCAGCTCGGCTCCGAGATCATGCGTGAGCTGGAGCGGCGGGTCGTGCTGTCGGTCCTGGACCGCAAGTGGCGCGAGCACCTCTACGAGATGGACTACCTCCAGGAGGGCATCGGCCTGCGCGCGATGGCGCAGAAGGACCCGCTGGTCGAGTACCAGCGCGAGGGCTTCGACATGTTCACCGCCATGATGGAGGGCATCAAGGAGGAGTCCGTCGGCTACCTGTTCAACCTGGAGGTCCAGGTCGAGCAGCAGGTCGAGGAGGTGCCGGTCGAGGAGGCCGCGCCGGTCGCCGAGGGTGTCCAGGACCACGTGCCGGCTCAGGCGGGCGCGCGTCCGGAGATCCGGGCCAAGGGGCTGGACGTGCCGCAGCGGCGGGAGCTGCACTTCTCCGCGCCGACCGTGGACGGTGAGGGCGGCATCCTGGAGCGGGACCTCGAGGACGACGAGCCGGTTCGCTCCGAGTCCGACGGTCTTACGCGGGCGGAGCGGCGTCGGCAGGCCAAGGGCGGGCGGCGTCGTAAGAAGTAGGGGGTCCCTGCGGGGCTTCAGCTGGTGACTTGGGGCCAGGTTCCTTTCGGGAGCCTGGCCCCTTGTTCTTTGTGGCGCGCCTGCGGGGTGCGGCACGCATGCCCGCAGCTACGCGGCTCGGGGGCTAGGCGCGGGGCCTGGGGCCGAGTTCCACTGCTGTGCAGCGCCAGCGGTGGTCCGGGCCCTGTTCCAGGCGGAAGGCCATGGCGCGCAGGTGGTCGCCGGCGGCGATGCGGGCGAAGACCTCCAGGGCGCCGGCGCGGGGGACGTAGTAGCCGATGTCGCGGACGACGGGACGGGTGCCGCGGGTGCGCAGCGGTCCCCGTTCGGCCAGCCGGGCGAGCTCGTCGTAGGCGCGTCCCACGGTGTGCCGGAGCATCCAGTGGACGGGCCGCTGGCCGCTGAGAACGGCCAGCAGGCGGTCGGCGAAGACGTCGGTGGGGCGGGGTTGCGCCACGGCCGTCACGGGCGCTGTGGCGGCCCGGCCGCGGACCGGGTTGCGGGGCGGCGCGCCGCCCGGGCGACGGGAGTCGTGCCGGGTCGGAGGGCGGTGACGCGGCCGGGGCTGAGCGGTGCCGCGGCTCATGACCTTGTTCATGGGTGTCCCCGTTCTGCGGGCCCGGAACGTACCGGGCGGTAACTCGCTGGTGGGGATCTTGTACGGGGGCGGAGGCCGGCATCGCAAGGAACGCCGGGGGCGTGGCGAGGGCCGCGCAGGTTCACTTATCCGGGTGATGCGGACCCCCGGGAAGCCGGTGGACGGGCGGTGCCACCGGGTGAGGTGCGAGGCGCCGGGTGGACGCCGCCGGGGGTGTGGGCGGGGACTCGAAAGGGGACGGGCGCACGTATCCTGAAGGCCCGTCGGACGACCAGGAAAGTGCGGCCAGCCATGCGCGTCTACGTCCCCCTGACCCTCCCCGGTCTCGCCGAGGCGCACAAGACCGGTGAGCTGGGGAGCGGCCCCTTCGTCGCGTACGGCGTCACGCCCGGGCTGCGCGAGTGGTACGTCTCGGACGACATCGAGGAGCTGGAGTACGCGGCGCTCAGCCGGGCCGCGCTGGCCTCGCTGCGACTGCTGGCGCGGGACTCCGGTGCCGCGCGGCGCCGGGTCGTGGTCGCGGTCGACGTGGCCGACGGCGCGGTCTCGGCGGACCCGGACCGTGCGCTCGACCAGGCCTCGCTCGGCGAGGTGACGGTGAGCGGCGCGGTGCCGCTCGCCAAGGCGGCCGCGGTGCACGTCGACGCCGGTGACGCGGAGGAGGACGTGACGGCCGCCGCGGCGGCGCTGGAGGCGGCCGACGGCGGGGACGACGACGCGCAGTTCGTCGTGGACGGGGCCGAGGACCACGAGCTGCTCTGGTACGCCACCCAGGAGATCCCCAACCTGGTGGACCGGGCCTGAGAAAGGCTGCCCGTACCCGGACCGTCCTTGATGGCCGGTGGGTCCTCATTGTCAGTGGGTGCGGGTACGGTCTTGGACATGGGGATGCACGCAGGCGCGCACATCGTCTGGGACTGGAACGGAACCCTCTTCCACGACAATGACGCGATCATCGGGGCGACGAACGCGGCCTTCGCCGAGCTGGGGCTGGCGCCGATCACGCTTGAGCAGTACCGGGCGCTGTACTGCGTACCGGTGCCGCGGTTCTACGAGCGGCTGCTCGGGCGGTTGCCCACGGACGCCGAGTGGGAGCTGATGGACGGCGTCTTCCACCGGTACTACACGGAGCACCGGGTGCGGTGCGGTCTCACCGAGGGGGCGGCCGAGC
Organism: Streptomyces sp. NPDC038135; assembly: GCF_055601245.1. Classification (NCBI taxonomy): domain Bacteria; kingdom Bacillati; phylum Actinomycetota; class Actinomycetes; order Kitasatosporales; family Streptomycetaceae; genus Streptomyces; species Streptomyces sp. NPDC038135. The sequence continues at coordinate 21,559 of NZ_JBVJXS010000002.1, forward strand.
TCCTCGCCGGCTGGCGGTCCGAGGGGAACAGCCAGTCGCTGCTGAGCATGTACGGCCACGAGGAGCTGGTGCCGCTGGTGCGCGGCCTCGGCATCGAGGCGCACTTCCTGCGGGTGGACGGGCGCACGGGGCCGTCCGGAGGCAGCAAGGCCGAGCACATGGTGCGGCACCTGGAGGCGCTGACCGGGGTGCGGGCCACGCGGACCGTGGTGATCGGCGACGCGGCGGACGACGCGGTGGCCGCACGGCACGTGGGGGCGCGGGCGGTGCTGTACACCGGCGGGTCGCACAGCAGGGCCAGCCTCGAGGAGGCCGGGGCCCCGGTGGTGGACACGCTGGCCGAGGCGGTCGCGGAGGCGCAGCGAATAGCGGCGTGAGCGGAGCCGGCGGCGCCCCCGCGCTACGGCGGGACGGTCGTCACGTCACCGGGGCCTTGGACCGCAGCACCGTGATGAACTCCCGCATCCAGGCCGGGTGGTCCGGCCAGGCGCGGGCCGAGACCAGGGTGCCGTCGACCACCGTCTCGGCGTCCTCGAAGTGGGCCCCGGCGGCCTGCATGTCGAGTTCCAGTGCGGGATAGGCGGTGACCCTGCGGCCGCTGAGGCTGTCGACGGCGGCGGTGAGCAGCGGGCCGTGGCAGATCTGCGCGACCGGCTTGTCCGCGTCGAAGAACGCCTTGAGGATCTTGCGCAGCTCGGGATCGTTGCGCAGATACTCGGGAGCGCGGCCGCCGGGGATGACGAGGGCCGCGTACTCACCGGGGTCGACCTCGGCGAAGGCGAGGTCGGCGGGCCAGGTGTAGCCGGGTTTCTCGGTGTAGGTGTCGAAGCCGGGCTCGAAGTCGTGGACGACGAAGCGGAGCGTCTTGCGGGTCGGGGCCGCGACGTGGACGTCGTAGCCTTCCTCGCGCAGACGCTGGTAGGGGTAGAGGACCTCGAGGGACTCCGCTGCGTCGCCGGTGATGATGAGGATCTTCGCGGGCATGTCGGCCTCCTGGGCGGGCACGGCCCCCCTGCGCGGGGACGGGCGCTGTCCTGGGCAAGGTGCCCGTACCCGGCGCGCTTGCCAAGAGGGCCCGTCGCTTTCAGGGTGCGGCCCGCCGGACCGCGACGCGACCCGGTGCGCCCGGCCCGCCGGTCCCGCGCCGGCGCGGCGCCACGCCCGGCCGCCGGATACGTCACCTGTCCCCGGCCCACCCCTGTGCAGAACGTCAAACTTCACCCCCCGGTTTTGTACACATACGGCTCATGACGACCCCCGGGTAAGGAGCGATAGCCTTGTGGCGTGATCAGCGCGATAGCTCGCGGGGGCGACGTTGCCCCTGCCCCGCGCCCGGGTTGCACGGAGCACCTCCGTGACCGGGCGGCGGTCGCTGGTCTTCGCGGGCGGGCCGGGGGCGCCGAAGCCCCCGGGATGCCGAGCACGGCCCACGAGCCGGCGGCGCCGAGAGCGGCGTCACACCCGGCGGGCGTGTCGAAAATGGCCGAATACCCCCCGCTCTTCTCACCTCGCGGCATAGCGTCGGATCGGACCGGACACCCCGGGCCGTGGCGTCGAGCCGGAGGGAAAGAGACCGTATTTCCTTCTACGTCACGCAACGGCGCGCGACAGGAGCCAGAGGACAATGCAGACCAAGCTGGACGAAGCCAAGGCCGAGCTGCTCGAACGGGCGGCCCGGGTAGCTGAGAACAGCCCGGTCGGGGGGCACCTACCGACCGGGACGACGGCGACGGGCGAGGGCGCGGCCGGCATCCCCGACAGCGAGGCCGGGCACGCGTTCCTCCAGCGCTACTACCTGCACACCGCCCCGGAAGACCTGTCGGACCGCGACCCGGTCGACGTCTTCGGCGCCGCGGTCTCGCACTACCGGCTCGCCGAGAACCGGCCGCAGGGCACCGCCAACGTCCGGGTGCACACCCCGACCGTGGAAGAGAACGGCTGGACCTGCAGCCACACCGTCGTGGAGGTCGTCACCGACGACATGCCCTTCCTCGTCGACTCGGTCACCAACGAGCTGACCCGGCAGGGCCGCGGCATCCACGTCGTCATCCACCCGCAGTTCGTCGTCCGGCGCGACGTCACCGGCAAGCTGATCGAGGTCCTGCCGACCTCGCCCACCGGCGACCTCCCGCACGACGCGCACATCGAGTCCTGGATCCACGTCGAGATCGACCGGGAGACCGACCGCTCCGACCTGAAGCAGATCACCGCCGACCTGCTGCGCGTCCTGTCCGACGTCCGGGAGGCCGTCGAGGACTGGGAGAAGATGCGCGACGCGGCCGCCCGCATCGCCGACGGCCTGGAGAGCGAGCCGCTGCCGGGCGACCTGCCCGCCGCCGAGGCCGAGGAGGCCCGCGAGCTGCTGCGCTGGCTCTCCTCCGACCACTTCACGTTCCTCGGCTTCCGCGAGTACGAGCTGCGCGGCGACGACTGCCTGGCCGCCGTGCCCGGCACCGGTCTGGGCATACTGCGCGCGGACCCGCACCACTCAGCGGACGACCAGCACCCCGTCAGCCCCTCCTTCGAGCGGCTGCCCGCCGACGCCCGCGCCAAGGCCCGCGAGCACAAGCTGCTCGTCCTGACCAAGGCCAACAGCCGCGCCACCGTGCACCGGCCGTCGTACCTGGACTACATCGGCGTCAAGAAGTTCGACGCGGACGGCAACGTCGTCGGCGAGCGCCGCTTCCTCGGCCTGTTCTCCTCCGCCGCCTACACCGAGTCGGTCCGCCGGGTCCCGGTCATCCGGCGCAAGGTCGACGAGGTCCTGCAGCGGGCCGGCTTCTCGCCGGAGAGCCACGACGGCCGCGACCTGCTCCAGATCCTGGAGACCTACCCGCGCGACGAGCTGTTCCAGACCCCGGTCGCCGAGCTGCAGGCCATCGCGACGAGCGTGCTGTACCTGCAGGAGCGCCGTCGGCTGCGGCTGTACCTGCGGCAGGACGAGTACGGCCGCTACTACTCGGCCCTCGTCTACCTCCCGCGCGACCGCTACACCACCGGCGTCCGGCTGCGGATCATCGACATCCTGAAGGAGGAGCTCGGCGGCATCAGCGTCGACTTCACCGCCTGGAACACCGAGTCGATCCTGTCCCGGCTGCACTTCGTCGTCCGGGTCCCGGCGGGCACCGAGCTGCCCCAGCTCTCGGACGCGGACAAGGAGCGCATCGAGGCGCGGCTGGTCGAGGCCGCCCGCTCCTGGGCCGACGCGTTCGCCGAGGCGCTCAACGCCGAGCTGGGCGAGGAGCGCGCCGCCGAGCTGCTGCGCCGCTACAACAACGCCTTCACCGAGGGCTACAAGGCCGACCACAGCCCGCGCGCGGCCGTCGCCGACCTGGTCCACCTGGAGCGGCTCAGCGAGGAGAAGGGCCACAACTTCTCCCTCAGCCTGTACGAGCCGGTCGGCGCCGCCCCCGACGAGCGCCGCTTCAAGATCTACCGCAGGGGCGACTCGGTCTCCCTGTCCGCGGTGCTGCCGGTGCTCCAGCGGCTCGGCGTGGAGGTCGTGGACGAGCGCCCGTACGAGCTGCGCTGCGCGGACCGCACCACCGCCTGGATCTACGACTTCGGCCTGCGCATGCCCAAGTCGCCGGCCGGCACCGACCACTTCGGAGACGACGCCCGTGAGCGCGTCCAGGAGGCCTTCGCCGCCACCTGGACCGGCAAGGCGGAGAACGACGGCTTCAACGCCCTCGTGCTGAGCGCCGGGCTGACCTGGCGGCAGGCCATGGTGCTGCGCGCGTACGCCAAGTACCTGCGGCAGGCCGGCTCCACCTTCAGCCAGGACTACATGGAGGACACCCTCCGCGACAACGTCCACACCACCCGGCTGCTCGTCTCCCTGTTCGAGGCGCGGATGTCGCCGGACCGGCAGAAGGCCGGCTCGGAGATCACCGACGCCCTGCTGGAGGAGCTGGACGCGGCGCTGGACCAGGTGGCGAGCCTCGACGAGGACCGCATCCTGCGCTCCTTCCTGACCGTCATCAAGGCCACGCTGCGCACGAACTTCTTCCAGGAGGCGCAGAGCGGCGAGCCGCACGACTACGTCTCCATGAAGTTCGACCCGCAGGCCATCCCCGACCTGCCCGCGCCGCGCCCGGCGTACGAGATCTGGGTGTACTCGCCGCGGGTGGAGGGCGTGCACCTGCGCTTCGGCAAGGTCGCCCGAGGCGGCCTGCGCTGGTCCGACCGCCGTGAGGACTTCCGCACCGAGATCCTCGGCCTGGTCAAGGCGCAGATGGTGAAGAACACCGTCATCGTGCCGGTCGGCGCCAAGGGCGGCTTCGTCGCCAAGCAGCTCCCGGACCCGAGCGTGGACCGGGACGCGTGGCTGGCCGAGGGCATCGCGAGCTACAAGACGTTCATCTCGGCGCTGCTCGACATCACCGACAACATGGTGGCCGGCGAGGTCGTCCCGCCGCGCGACGTCGTACGGCACGACGGCGACGACACCTACCTGGTGGTCGCGGCCGACAAGGGCACGGCGACCTTCTCGGACATCGCCAACGAGGTCGCCGAGAAGTACCACTTCTGGCTCGGCGACGCCTTCGCCTCCGGCGGCTCGGCCGGTTACGACCACAAGGGCATGGGCATCACCGCGCGCGGCGCCTGGGAGTCCGTGAAGCGGCACTTCCGCGAGCTGGGCGTGGACACGCAGAGCGAGGACTTCACGGTCGTCGGCATCGGCGACATGTCCGGTGACGTCTTCGGCAACGGCATGCTGCTCTCCGAGCACATCCGCCTGGTCGCCGCCTTCGACCACCGGCACATCTTCATCGACCCGAACCCGGACGCGGCCACCTCCTACGCCGAGCGCCGGCGCCTGTTCGAGCTGCCCCGCTCGAGCTGGGCCGACTACGACACCGCGCTGCTGTCGGCGGGCGGCGGGATCTTCCCGCGCACCGCGAAGGCGATCACGCTCAACGCGCACATCCGCCAGGCCCTGGGCATCGAGGAGAAGGTCTCCAAGATGACGCCGGCCGACCTGATGAAGGCCATCCTGCACAGCCCGGTCGACCTGCTGTGGAACGGCGGCATCGGCACGTACGTGAAGTCGTCGGCCGAGTCGAACGCCGACGTCGGCGACAAGGCCAACGACGCCATCCGCGTCGACGGCAGCGACCTGCGGGTCAAGGTCGTCGGCGAGGGCGGCAACCTGGGCCTGACCCAGCTCGGCCGCATCGAGTTCGCGCTGCACGGCGGCCGGATCAACACCGACGCGATCGACAACAGCGCCGGCGTGGACACCTCCGACCACGAGGTGAACATCAAGATCCTGCTCAACGGGCTGGTCACGGACGGCGACATGACCGTCAAGCAGCGCAACAAGCTGCTCGCCGAGATGACCGACGAGGTCGGCAGCCTGGTGCTGCGCAACAACTACGCGCAGAACACGGCGATCGCCAACGCACTCGCCCAGTCCAAGGACATGCTGCACGCGCAGCAGCGGTTCATCCGCCACATGGTCCGCGAGGGCCACCTCGACCGGGCGCTGGAGTTCCTGCCCACCGACCGCCAGATCCGTGAGCGCCTCACCCAGGGCCAGGGCCTGACCGGCCCGGAGACGGCCGTGCTGCTGGCGTACACGAAGATCACGGTCGCCGAGGAGCTGCTGCACACCTCGCTGCCGGACGACCCGTACCTGCGCACCCTGCTGCACGCCTACTTCCCGGCGGCGCTGCGCGAGCGGTTCCCCGAGGGCATCGAAAGCCACCCACTGCACCGCGAGATCACCACGACCGTGCTGGTCAACGACACGGTCAACACGGGCGGTACGACGTACCTGCACCGGCTGCGCGAGGAGACCGGAGCCTCGCTGGAGGAGATCGTCCGCGCCCAGACCGCGGCCCGCGCGATCTTCTGCTCGGCGCCGGTGTGGGACGCGGTGGAGGAGCTGGACAACAAGGTCGAGGCGGCCGTCCAGACCCGCATCCGGCTGCACTCGCGCCGTCTGGTCGAGCGCGGCACCCGCTGGCTGCTCAACAACCGGCCGCAGCCGCTGCAGCTCGCAGAGACGGTGGAGTTCTTCGCCGAGCGGGTCGAGCAGGTCTGGCAGCAGCTGCCGAAGCTGGTGCGCGGCGCGGACCAGGAGTGGTACCAGCACGTCTTCGACGAGCTGTCCGCCGCCGGGGTCCCGGACGAGCTGGCCACCCGCGTGGCCGGGTTCTCCTCCGCCTTCCCGGCGCTCGACATCGTCTCGGTGGCCGACCGCATGGGCAAGGAGCCGCTGGACGTCGCCGAGGTGTACTACGACCTCGCCGACCGGCTCGGCATCACCCAGCTCATGGACCGCATCATCGAGCTGCCGCGCAACGACCGCTGGCAGTCCATGGCCCGCGCGGCGATCCGCGAGGACCTGTACGCCGCACACGCCGCGCTGACCGCCGACGTCCTGGCCGTCGGCAACGGCACCTCCACGCCGGAGCAGCGCTTCGACCTGTGGGAGCAGAAGAACGCCGCGCTGCTCTCCCGTGCGCGCACCACCCTGGTGGAGATCCGCGGTTCCGACGAGTTCGACCTCGCCAACCTGTCGGTGGCGATGCGGACCATGCGGACGCTGCTGCGCTCGCACTCGTAGCCACGGCGTCAGCCGTACGGCTGTGGAAGGCGCCCCGGGCCGGTCCAGGCCCGGGGCGCCTTCGTCCCTGCCCATTAGGGCGAATAGTCTGATTCCGGGCTTTCAGGACATTTCCGATAGGGTCTGGCCTGTGACAGCGACCTCACCGAGAACCGCCCGGCAGTGGTCGCGCGGGATGCGCCCCTGCCCGCCCGGCGCCGCCCGGGCCGGGCGGGCACTGCCCTCGGTCGCCGCGGCGCTCGTGCTGGTCCTGATGCTCCTGGTGATCGTCCGCCTGCCCTGGGCGGGCGATCTCGGCATGCACGCGGCGACCGTGCAGCGCCTGCGGCACAGCCTGCTGCACCCGGGCAACCCGCTGGTCGACGCCGACACGACGAGCCCGTACTACTCGCCCTGGATGCTCCTGCTGGGCTGTCTCGCCCGGGTGACCGGGCTGCCGGTGTTCCACGTGCTGCGGGTCGGCGCGCTCGTGGGGCTGGGGCTGCTGGCCACAGGCGTGTGGCGCTACGTCCGCACCCTCAGCGCCCACCGCGCGGCGCCCGCCCTGGCGTTTCTGAGCCTGGTCCTGCTGTGGGGCCCGCTGCTGTTCAACTGGAGCGGCTTCCTCGGCCTCAACTCCCTCGCGCTGACGGTGGCGTACCCCAGCGTCCTGGCCCTCGGGCTCTCGTTCCACTTCTGGGCGTGGCTCACCCGGGCGCTGCGCGCCGGGGCCGGCTGGGGCGGGTGGCTGGGCCTGGGCGCGCTCTGGGCGCTGATCCTGCTGTGCCACCAGTTCACCGGGGTCGTGGCCTCCCTCGGGGCGCTGGCCACGGTGGTCGCCGCGCGGCCGGGCCGCGCCGAGTGGCCCCGGCTCGGCGCCGCGGCCGCCCTCGGCCTGGTGCTGCTGTGGGTGTGGCCGTACTACGACTTCTTCGCGCTGTTCGCCGCGGGCGCCGACCTCGAGGCGATCCACCGGTCGCTGTACGGGCATCTGGCCGGGCGGTTCGGGCTGGTGCTGCTCGGGGTGGCGGCCCTGGGGGCGCGGTGGCGGCGGGACCGCCGGGATCCGCTGGTGCTGTTCTTCCTGCTCGGCATGCTGGTGTTCACCGCGGGCGGGCTGACCGGGCACTACTCGTGGGGCCGGGCGCTGCCCGCCGCGCTGATCCCGGCGCAGCTCGCGGCCGCGCTGGAGGCCGTGTCGGCGGGGAGGCGGGCGGTGCGGGCCGGCTGGGCCTGCCTGCTGGGCGCAGCGCTGCTGGTGGGCGCGTGGACGCAGGTGGGGACGGTCGGCTACGTGACGGGGCGGGACGCGCTGCCGGGGCCCGTCGCGGCGAAGTACCGGACGCCTTGGGCCGGGTACCACTGGATCACGCCGTGGGTGAGGTACGGGGACGTGGTGATGGCGCGGACGATGGCCTCGCGGCAGATTCCGGCGTACGGGGCGTACACGGTGGCGCCTGGGTATCCCGACGTATTCCTGCCGTCGGCGGGGGCTCGGGAGGCTGCGGAGCGGCGGTACTTCTCCGAGGGCTCCGGGGGCTCGGAGGGCTCCGGGGCTGCGGCTGTGCGGCGGGGTGTGTTGCGGGAGTACGGGGTGCGGTGGGTGGTCGGGGGGCGGGGGGATGCGGAGCCGTGGTTGCGGCGGGTGGCTGGGGGGCCTGGGGGGCAGGTGCTGTACGAGGTGGTGCGGTGAGGGTGTTGCCGGCCGGGGGGGAGGTGAGCGGTGTTTCCGGGTGAACGGTGTTGGTGCGAGCCGGGGGCGTTTCGCTTGCCCGCGCTCGCCGGGTGCCTCCCCCACTCTCGACTTCGCTCGAGCGGGGGACCCCCACCGCCCACCCGTGCCGCCCCCAGCGGCACGCGTGCCCGCAGCTAGGAGCCCTGTGGCTGGGCGGGCGCGCGTGCCCGCGGTTGGGCGGGCCCGGTGTCTGCGGTTGGGTGGGCGTGCGTGCCCGCGGCTAGGGGCGGCCGGTGTCTGCGGCTGGGCGGCTCGCCGCCTGCAGTTGTGCGCGCGCCTGCCCGCCCTTGGGCTAGCCAGGGCGGGCGTGGCTGTGGGGCGTTACTTCAGGAGGCTGGCGGCCAGGCGGGCTGCGTTTCGGAGTTTGGGGTGGGCGAGTTTCCGGGTCAGGGGGCGGACCACGTGGGCCGTCAGGGAGCGGGGGCTCCAGCGGATCTGCAGGCGGCCGGGGTTGCGGCCCTCGGGTTCGATGGTGAGTTCGTGGGCCGTGAGGCCCGCGCGGTGATCGACCCGGGCCCGCGCCGAGGGGAAGTCCAGCGGGGCCAGCAGCAGGCCCGAGTTGGCCAGGCCCTGCTGTGACAGGCGGAGCAGCGGGTGGCGCACTCCGTCGAAGCCCTGCACGGGCAGCGGTGCCGCCGCCAGGTCCAGTCGGACCCGGCCCTCGAAGACGCCCGGCCGCACCGGGTCCAGCCGGAACGGGACGGTCAGACGGCGCCGGCCGGGGCTCAGCACCAGGCTCGCGCGCTGCGGCCCCACCGGGAGCCGCAGGCCGGGGTCGAACGTGCGGATGGTCAGGTCGATACAGGCGCCCGGGCCCCGGGTGAGCTCGGTGATCTCGTGGCGGAACTGGGCGCTGGTGAACGGCTTGGTGTCCAGTTCCAGGTCGGAGATGTCCAGTTCACGGCGGCCCCGGTCGGTCGCGGGGAGCGTGTCGCCCCAGTAGGCGGCGCCGGACGGGCCGGCGGTGACGTGCCGCGGGGCCACGTTGTGGCCGAGGCCGCGCGCCGCCAGCCGTACGTCGGACAGGCGCCCGTCGCGCAGCAGTTCGAGCACCACCCGCTCCGCGCGGGGCAGCCGGACGAAGGCGCCGTCCGCGAGCGTGTCCAGGTACGGGTTCATGATCTGCGCGAACTCCCCGAGCCACGCGTCGTCCCGGTACGGCAGGTCGCCCGCGTACATCCGGAAGTCGTGCTTGAGGAACTTGAAGTCCTTGTCCTCGCGGAGCACCGCGTGCCCGCTCTCGACCAGGAAGTCGTCGATCAGGCGCTGTACGTGCACCCGGTCGCGGACGTTGGAGATCTTGTGCCGCTGGTTGGAGATGGACGCCGCCGCCTGCTCGGCGAACGGCTCGATGTACCAGACGTACACCGGGTCCGGGATGATCGTGAACGCCTTCGCCAGGCAGTAGGCCTGCGCCGAGAAGAGCTGGTCCTCGTAGTGGATGCCCTCGGGGAAGCGGAGTTCGTGGCGGTCAAGGAACGCCCGCGCGTACATCTTGCTCGTCGACAGGTGCTCGAACAGCAGCCGCGGGTCGGCCTCGATGCCGTCCAGCGTGCGGCGCTCGGCGACCAGGTGCGGCATCCAGGTCGAGCGGCGCCCGTTGTCCACCCGGACCCGCCGCACCGCGCCCATGGCGAAGTCCACCTCGCGTTCGCGGTGCGCGGCGAGCAGCGACTCGACGGCGCGGGGCGGGAGTTCGTCGTCGCTGTCCAGGAACATCAGGTACGGCGCCCGGGCGATCTCGATGGCCCGGTTGCGCGGTGCGCTGCAGCCGCCGCTGTTCTCCGGCAGGCGGAGGTAGCGGATGCGGTGGTCGCGCGCGGCCAGCTCCCGTGCCACGGCGGGCGTGTCGTCGGTGGAGTGGTCGTCGCTGATGACGATCTCGATGTTGGCGTGGGTCTGGGCGCGCAGCGAGGCGACCGCGCGGGGGAGGCGGGCCGCGTCGTTGTAGACGATGACGGTGACCGTGACGTCGGGGAGCGTCATGCGCCGGCCTCCTCGGGGCTCGGGGCGGGGGTGCGTCTCTCCAGCGGGATCACCGGGGGCAGCGCCTCCTCGGGTTCGCCGAGGAAGACGCGTCGTACGACCCGTTCGGCGGCGCGTCCGTCGTCGTACTCGCAGAACCGGCGCCGGAAGGCGGCCCGCGCCTTCGCCGCGCTCTCGTCGCGCCAGGCGCCCGACGTGAGGATCTCGGTCAGCTCCTCCTGGGTGCGGGCGACCTGGCCCGGGTGGTCGGCCATCAGGTCGAAGTAGACGCCCCGGGTGGTGCGGTACGTCTCCCAGTCGTCGGCGTGGATCACGATCGGCCGGTCCAGGTTGGCGTAGTCGAACATGATCGACGAGTAGTCCGTGACCAGCGCGTCGGCGGCCAGGCACAGCTCCTCGACCGGGTCGTAGGAGGAGACGTCGATGATCCGGCCGGACCGGCGCAGACCGGTGAGCGGGGAGGCCGCGCCGCCGTAGAAGTAGTGGGCGCGCACCAGCAGGACCGTGTCACCGCCGAGCCGGTCGGCCAGCGCGGCGAGGTCGAGCCTCGGGGTGAAGCCGGCCTCGTAGTCGCGGTGCGTGGGGGCGTAGAGGACGGCTCTCGCGCCGGGGGCGATGCCCAGCCGCTCACGGGCGGCGCGGACCTCGGCGGCGCCGCTCGTGTAGAAGACGTCGTTGCGCGGATAGCCGTGGTCCAGCGAGGTGTAGCGGGCCGGGTACGCGCGCTCCCACATCCGGGTGGAGTGGCTGTTGGCGCTGACGCTGTAGTCCCACTTGTCGACGCGGGCCAGCAGGGCGGCGAAGTCCAGGCCCTTGGCGGCGGCCGGGTGATCGCGCTGGTCCAGGCCCATGCGCTTGAGCGGGGTGCCGTGGTGGGTCTGGAGGTGGACCGCCTCGGGGCGCTTGACGACCGCGTTGGGGAAGTTGACGTTGTTCGTCAGGTACTTGGCGGTGGCCAGCGTCTCCCAGTAGCGGCGGGTGCCGGGGATCACGTGGTCGGTGCCGGGGGGCAGCAGGGCCGCGTTCTCCTTGCTCACCACCCACACCCGGCGGATGTGCGGGGCGAGTTCGCCGAGCCGGGCCGCGATCGCGGCCGGGTTGCAGGCGACCCCGCGCTCCCAGTAGGCCGCGAACACGGCGAGTCCGGGGTCCACCGGGCGGCTCAGCGCCCTGCGGTACTGCTGGTCGCGGACCTTCGCGCCCAGTTGCCGCTTGCGCTCGCGTACCGCCTTCCGGGCGGCGCGCCGGGTGCGGTTGGCGGCCTGGAAGGCGCGGTACCTGGTGTAGGCGCCGTCCTCCAGCAGGGTGTGCCGGACGCCTTCCAGGCCGGCCGGGCGGTGGTGGTTCTCGGGGCGCCAGCGGACCGCGGCCAGCGAGGCCCGGCGGAAGAACTCGCGGGCCACCGCATCGGGCAGGTCCTCCCGGGCGAAGGTGCGCAGCAGGTCGCGGACCATCAGGTCGTACAGCACCGCGCGGGCCGCGCGGCGGTCCCGGGTGAGCGGGAGCAGGGACTCGTAGCGGTCGACGAGCGCGTACCGGTCCTCGGGGGCGAGGGGCGGCAGGCTCTCGGGGCGCAGCCGGCGGTCGTCGTACGCCACCTGGTTCAGGCAGGCGACGCGGCCGGCGCGCAGCAGGGCCGCGTAGGCCGCGTACGGCTCGTCGTCGGTGGTGAGCAGGTCCTCGTGCGCCCGCCAGAACTCGGCGCGCAGGGCGCGGGTGCCGAGCAGCGGGGCGAGGCGCAGCAGGTCGGCCGCGTCGTCCAGGGCCAGGGCGGCGCGGCCGGCGGCGGCGAGGTGACGGCCGCCGGAGGACGGGGCCGCCGCGGTCCGCCAGGTGGTGGTGACGTGGTCGAAGAGGAGCACGTCGACCGTGTCGTCCAGCTCCGCGGCGCGCTCGGCGACCGTCCGGGACGCCCCGGCGGGCAGACCGTCCTTGGCGTGCACGAAGTGCAGCCAGCGGCCGGACGCCCGGGCCGCTCCCGCGGCCCGGGCCGCGCCGTCGCCGGTGCCCTCCGGCAGCGGCACCACGATCGTCTCCGGGGCGTGCTCCTCGGCCGTCTCCCGGGCCCAGTCGCCGACGGCGGCGACGATCACCTCGATGTCCGGGAGCGGGCGGGTCTCCAGCGCGGCCAGCAGCTCGGTCAGGTGTCCTTGGGTGTTCGGCCCGTGGACGATGACGCTGAGGTGTGGCATCGCGGAGGCTCCTTGCGCTCGCCGTCTCTGGTGGGCACCTTTCATAACATACTGTCACTAGCGGTATGAAAAGGATAACCACGCCCGAGGTAAGGGCGTCCGCGAGCGCGGCCCCACTGGGAGAACGAGCGTCCGGGGCCGGGGTTTCGGCGTTACGGCGTGGTCGCGGGCGCCTTGGGGGCCGCCTTCTTCGCCGGCCTGCGGGCCGGCTTGTCGCTCTTGTCGCCGGTGAAGGCCTCGTACTCCTTCAGTACGTCGTCCGTCGCCCCGTCCATGCGCAGCTCACCGCGTTCGAGCCACAGCACCCGCTCGCAGGTGTCCCGGATCGACTTGTTGTTGTGGCTGACCAGGAAGACCGTGCCCGCGTGCTTGCGCAGCTCGCGGATGCGGGCCTCGGAGCGCTTCTGGAAGGAGCGGTCGCCGGTGGCCAGGGCTTCGTCGATCAGCAGGACGTCGTGGTCCTTGGCGGCGGCGATGGAGAAGCGCAGCCGGGCCGCCATGCCGGAGGAGTACGTGCGCATCGGCAGGGTGATGAAGTCGCCCTTCTCGTTGATCCCGGAGAACTCGACGATCTCCTCGTAGCGCTGCTTGACCTCCTCGCGGGACATGCCCATGGCCAGGCCGCCGAGGTGGACGTTGCGCTCGCCGGTGAGGTCGTTCATCAGCGCCGCGTTGACGCCGAGGAGCGAGGGCTGGCCGTCGGTGTAGATGTGCCCGTTCTCCACGGGCAGCAGGCCGGCGACCGCCTTCAGCAGCGTCGACTTGCCCGAGCCGTTGGTGCCGATGAGGCCGATGGCCTCACCCTTGTAGGCGACGAACGACACCTTCTTGACGGCGTGCACCTTGCGCACGCCCGCCGCCTTCTCGGCCTGCTGGCGCCGCAACATGCGGTTGAGGGCCGCAGTGGCGGTGCCGCGCCCCGCACCGGTGCCGTTGACCCGGTAGACGATGTCGACCCGGTCGGCGACGACGGTGGGGATCTGCTCGCTGGTGGTCCCGGTCTGCTCAGCCACGGCCGTAGGTCTCCTCAGCCTTCCAGAAGTAGATGAAGCCGCCGACCCCGGCGAGCAGGGCCCAGCCCGTCGCGACCGCCCACACGTGCGGGGGCAGGGTGTGGAAGCTGTCGATCAGCGCGAACCGCATCAGGTCGATGTAGACGGCCGCCGGGTTCAGCTCCAGCAGCAGCTTGACGATGTGCGGCAGGTGGTCGTTCTTGTCGATCTTGTCGATGCTCCACATCACGCCGGACACGTACATCCAGGTCCGCAGCACGAACGGCATGAGCTGCGCGATGTCGGGGGTCTTGGCGCCCATGCGGGCCATGACCATCGACACGCCGGCGTTGAACGTGAACTGGAGCACCAGGGCGGGGATCGCCAGCACCCAGGAGGCGGCGACCGGGACGCCGAAGCAGAGCAGGATGACGACCAGCGCGGCCATCGAGAACAGCAGCTGCTGGAGCTGCTGGAGCGCGAAGGAGATCGGCAGCGCGGCGCGCGGGAAGTGCAGGGCGCGGACCAGGCCGAGGTTGCCGGCGATGGCCCGGGTGCCCGCCATGATCGAGCTCTGCGTGAACGTCCAGATGAACACGCCCGTGACCAGGAACGGCACGTAGTCGGGGACGTTGTGCTTGGTGCCGAGCAGCACGCCGAAGATGAAGTAGTAGACCGCCGCGTTCAGCAGTGGGGTCATGACCTGCCAGACCTGGCCGAGCTTCGCCTGGCTGTACTGGGCGGTGAGCTTGGCGGTGGCGAAGGCGGTGATGAAGTGGCGGCGAGCCCAGAGCTGCCGGACGTACGCCGGCAGGGAGGGGCGGGCGCCGCTGACCGTCAGACCGTGCCGGGCGGCCAGCGCCGCGAGGTCGTCCTCGGCCGGGACCTGGGTGGGGGGCGGTGTGTGGAGGACCTGACTCACATCCGCTGCTTTCGCTCGGGGGAGGGGGGTGCGTCCGGCGTTCGCCGGGCCTGAGCGGTCCCCGTCCGTCGTCCGGCGTTTCCTTACGCTTCTCTTCACGTTCTCTTACGTCGGGACGGGACCGTATCGTCGCAACGTGAGAGTAGAACCATCGAACGTCGGAACGCAACCGTTTCGTCGTAACGCCCTATGCTGGTCCGTATGACGACGAACGCCGACGAGACCCCGAAGCGTCCGCGCCGCCGGGCCCCAGCGGGGGCCGCCGTGCTCCGGGAGGACGTGACCGAGGCCATCCGGGCGGCCGTCTTCGAGGAGCTGGCGGCCGTCGGGTACGCCAGGATGTCCATCGAGGGGATCGCGCGGCGGGCCGGCGTCGGCAAGACGGCGGTGTACCGCCGGTGGCGTTCCAAGCTGCACCTGGTGCTGGACGTGGTCTCCGCGCTGGCCGTGCTGGGGCTCCCGGTCCCGGACACCGGCTCGCTGGAGGGCGACCTCCGCCTGCTCTACGGCATCACGTCCCGCGCCCTGCGCCACCCCGTCGCCTCGCAGATCATCCCCGACCTCCAGGCGGAGGCGGCCCGCAGTCCGGAGATCGCCGAGGCGCTGCAGAAGGCGGTGCGGGACGGCCAGGACTCGGTGGCCAGCAGGATCGTGGCCGCGGCGGAGCAGCGCGGCGAGGTGCGGTCCGGAGTGGACACCGACCTCGCCCTCGACCTGATCTCCGGGCCCCTCTACTGGCGCTCGGTGGTGATCCGTTCCCCCAAGCTCCCGAAGAACTACCTGGACGACCTGGCCCGCGCCACCGCGGCGGCCCTTACCGCGCTGTGACCGGGTCCGGAGGCCGGCGGACCCGGAGGCCGGCGGACCCGGAGGCCTGCGGGCCCGGCGGCCCGCTCCGGGGGCGCCCTAGGAGCGCGCCGCCTCCGGGTGCAGATGCGTCCAGCCCTCCCAGGCCGAGGCGATCATGTCCTGGACGTCGCGCTTGGCCCGCCAGCCCAGTTCGGTGCCGATGCGGTCGGCCGACCCCACCACGCGGGCGGGGTCGCCGGGGCGGCGGGCGGTGACGGTCGGGGGCCGGTCGTAGCCGGTGACCGCGTTGACCCGGTCGATCATCTCGCGCACCGACACGCCCTCGCCGCGGCCGATGTTGAGGGTCAGGTCGCGGCCCGGATCGGACTGCAGGGCGCGGGCGACCGTCACATGGGCCTCGGCCAGGTCGGCCACGTGGATGTAGTCGCGGACGCAGGTGCCGTCGGGGGTCGGGTAGTCGTCGCCGAAGATCCAGGGCGGCGCGCCCGCGGTGAGCTTCTCGAAGATCATGGGGACGAGGTTGGAGACGCTCGTGTCGGCCAGCTCGGGGGCGGCCGCGCCCGCGACGTTGAAGTAGCGCAGGGACGCGGTCGCGAGTCCGGTCGCCCGGCCCGTCGCGCGGACCAGCCACTCGCCGGCGAGCTTGGTCTCGCCGTAGGGGGAGAGCGGGCGGCAGGGGGTTTCCTCGGTGACCGGGTCCACGTCCGGCGTGCCGTACACCGCGGCGGACGAGGAGAACACGAAGGACGTGACCTCGGCCGCCACCGCGGCCTCCAGCAGGACGCGCAGACCCTCCACGTTCTCCCGGTAGTACCGCAGCGGCTGCTCCATCGACTCGCCCACCTGCTTCTTGGCCGCCAGGTGGACGACGCCGGTGATCTCGTGCGCGGCGAGCGTACGGGCCAGGGCCGCGGTGTCCAGGACCGAGCCCCGCACCAGGGGCACCCCGTCCGGCACGCGCGCCGCCGCGCCGGTGGACAGGTCGTCGTAGACCACCGTCCGCTCGCCCGCCTCGGCCATCGCGCGGACGACGTGCGCCCCGATGTAACCGGCGCCGCCGGTGATCAGCCAGGTCATAGCGACCGTCCCCTCGTCAGTGGCCGGCCGGTGGCGGCCGGCGGCTGTTGACTGCTGGACGTCAGTGAAGCAGGCGGCGCAGCCGGTCGCGGGCCACTGTGACGACTCCGTGTGTCCCGGCCGCCACGCGCAGTGCCAGAGCGCCGGAGTGCGTGGCGTACGGCTGGACCAGCAGCAGGCCGTGCCGGGCGCTCGGGACGACACGGCGGCGCAGCCGCCCGGCGCCCGCGAGGGCGTGCGCGGTGAGGTCGCGTGCCGTGCCGTCCGCGAACCGCACCGTCAGGCGCAGGTCCCAGGTGCCCGCTCCGAGCGCGGCCAGGTCGACGGGCGCCTCGGCCGACCAGCCCTCCGCTCCGGCGGGCGCGAGGGCCGTCGTGACGCGCTGGGCGGGCCGCCCGTCCTGCCGGGACCGCCACTCCACGTCCAGCTCCCGCGGTCCGGCCGCGGCCAGCCGTCCGTACAGCTCGTGCAGCCGCAGGCGGAGCCGGCTGTCCCGCGCGCGCGGGCGCAGTTCCGCGTCCAGCGCGAGGGGGAGGACGCCGGTGGGCCGGGTGAGCAGGGGCGCGAGGGTGACCTGGGGCAGCTCGGGTGACCAGACGGGTGTGCCGTCGGCGGTGCGGGCGTAGGGCGGCAGCAACCGGGCGGGGCGGGCGGCGAGTTCCCTGAGGCGTGGCAGGTCGCGCGGCTCGGGCGACTCCAGGACGACCCGGCCCAGCAGCCGCCCCGGGGCCGCCGGGTTCAGCTCCCAGTCGGCGGCGTCGTAGCGCGCCAGGTACTCACGGGTGTGCGCCCACCACGCGCGCCGGTAGTGCGCGTCGCGCAAGCCCAGTTCGCGCGCGTACATGCGCAGCTCGTGGTCGAGGAACTTGGCCCGCGCGGCCCGCGCCAGCACCTTCTGCCCGGCGCTCAGCAGGATGTCGTACGCCAGCGCGCACGCCTGCGTGCGCGCCTGCCAGTTGCCGATGTCCTCGCGGTCCAGGGAGAGCGAGAGCCGCTCGGCCGACCGGCGCACGTGCCACACGTACACGCGGTCCGGCACGAGCGCGACGCGCGGCGCGGCGGCCAGCACGCGCGCGGTGAAGACGAAGTCCTCGTAGAGGAAGCGGCCTTCGGGGAAGCGGATGCCGTGCTCGCGCAGGAAGCCGGTCCGGTAAAGCTTGTTGACGCACAGGGTGTCGTGGACGAGCCGGGGGCGCTGGGAGGGGCGCGCGAGGACGGCGGGCGCCGTGTAGAGCGCCGCCTGCCACGGCTGTTCGCGCCCGGAAGGCAGCTCCCGGCGCACGCAGAGGCCGCCCGCGACCTCGGCGCGCGCCTCGGTGGCGGCCGTCAGCAGCGCGTCCACCGCGCCGGGCGGCAGCACGTCGTCGCTGTCGAGGAACATCACGTACGGCATCGTCACCGCCTCGATCCCGGTGTTGCGCGGGGTGCCGCAGCCGCCGCTGTTCACGCCCCGGCGCACCACCCGCAGCCGGGGCTCCCCGGCGGCCAGCCGTTCCAGCAGCTCGGCGCTGCCGTCCGTCGAGCAGTCGTCCACGGCGACCACCTCGCCGACGGACGGTCCCTGGGCGAGCGCCGAGCGTACGGCGTCGGCGACGTGCGCGGCGTCGTCGTAGCCGATGACGACGACACCGACCTGGGGTGCCGGATGCGGGTCGTGCGGTTCTGTACTCATGGGGTCCACGGGCCGGAAACGTAGGAAAGTCTGTATTACCCCATTACAGGCCGCTCAGTGCTGGATCCGGGAGACGGTCGGAGTCCGGGCGGAGCCGCGTCGGGGGAGCCTGCTCTCCGGCCGGCGGCCTCGCCGAGCGCCACAGCCGGACGAAGGACAGCACCGCGGCCGCCGCCAGCAGCGCGTTGCGGGCCAGCATCAGCAGACAGCCGGTCCAGGTGCCGCCCACGACCTCGCGGTAGAGCATCGGGTAGGCCAGCGAGCTGAGCGCGCTCGCCGCGAGCAGCAGCACGGCCACCGGCCGCTGGCTGGTGTGCCGGGACGTCAGGCACACGGCGGCCAGGCCCAGCAGCCAGATCAGGTACTGCGGGCTGATGACCCGGCTGGTGACGGTGAACAGCAGCACCGCGGCGAGCGCGGCGTCGTACGGGGTGGCCGGACTCCAGTGCCGGGCCCGCAGCCGCCACAGCACCAGCAGCCCGAACGCGGCCGCCGTGAGCCCGAGGGAGAGGGTGGCCACGGCGTGCACGTACGGGCCGACCAGCTCGATCGCGCCGTACTGGTAGCGGGGCCGGCCGGGCCAGCCGGCATGGCGCGCCAGGTTGAGCGCGGTGCCGCCGAGCGACTCGATCTGCACGCCCCGGCCGCCCTGCTCCCGCAGGAACGCCAGCGGACGGCTGAACGAGACGGCGAGGAGGGCGAGGCCCAGACCTCCGCCGGCCGCCGCCCAGCCCCACGCCCGGCGGGTCGCGTCACCCCGGGGCGTGCCCAGCAGCACCAGCGCCGGCCACACCTTCACCAGCGCCCCCAGCGCCGCGAGGACGCCGCCCGCGCGCGGGGAGCGCCCCGACGCCAGCAGGGCGGCCACGGCGAGCGCGGTCACCTGCACGTCGTACCGGGCCAGCGGGATGTGCAGCAGCAGCGGCAGACCGCAGGTCCACAGGGCCGCGCCGAGCAGGCTCCCGCCGGGCCGAGCCCCGGCCCGGACCAGCGCCGCCGCGACGAGCGCGTCCGCGGCCAACGCCAGCGCCACGAACGACTGGAAGTACGTGAGCCACGGCAGCGCACCCGGCGCCAGCAGCACCACGCCCGCGCCCGGCGGGTACTGCCAGGTGCTGTCATGGGCCGGGAAGGCGCCGTGCGACAGCACGCCGTACCAGTGGAAGTACAGCCGCCACACCTCGCGCGGCACCGCGCCCCCGCCCAGCAGAGGCGAACTGTCGTGCGTGAGCAGCCACGACATCAGGGCGCGGGTGACGAGCCAGACGGCGGAGAGGGCGAGGACCGGGCCGGGGGTGACACGGAGACGGTTCATCACGCGCGAGCCTAATCCGGGCGTATGGTGTATCTGTGCCGATACGCCGTCATTCCCCGGCAAAGATTGGCTAATCGCAAAAGATCGGGCCGTGGTCAACCTCGGGTCTCCTCTGAAACCGCAGCCGCACGGCGAGACGCAAGCGGCGGCCGCCGTCCCCGTGGCCGGGCCCGCCCGGGTGCCGGGACGCGTCCGGCGGGCCGCCGCCGTCGGCGTGCCGGCGCTGGTGATGCTCGCGGTCGGCTGCTGGCGGCTCGACCGGGGCGGGATGTGGCGCGACGAGGCCGTCACCTTCCAGGTGGCCCGCCGTACGGTGCCGCAGATCTGGCGGTTGCTGCACGACGTGGACGCGGTGCACGGCCTGTACTACCTCCTCATGCACACCGTCCTGGCCGTGCACCCCGGCGAGGTCGTCCTCAGGCTGCCGTCGGTGTGCGCGGCGGCGCTGACCGCCGGCCTGGTCGCCGCGCTCGGCGCCCGGCTCGCGCGCCCGCGCGTCGGGCTCTGGGCGGGGCTGCTGTACGCCGTCTCGCCGATGGCCGGTCACTACGCCCAGGAGGGCCGCTCGTACGCGCTGGTCGCGGCCGGGGCCACGGGCGCGACCCTGCTGCTCGTGCGGGCGGTGCGCGGCGGCACCTGGTGGGCGTACGGCGCGGTCGTCGCCCTGACCTGCTGGCTGCACGAGTTCGCGGTGCTGCTGCTCCCGGCCCACGCGCTGTCGCTGGCGCTGACCCGGGTGGCGCCGCGGGTGTGGCGGGGCTGGGGGTGCGCGGCGGCGGCGGCCGGGCTCGGGCTGCTGCCGCTGGTGCTCGTGTCCCGGACCCAGTCGGCGCAGGTGGCGTGGCTGCGCACGCCGACGCGGGCGACGGCGCGGGGGCTGCTGCGCACCTTCCTCGGGCCGACGGACGGGGTGTTCTGGGTGTGCCTGGGTCTGGCGCTGGTGGGGCTCCTGGCGCTGGCCGGGCGGCGGGGGGAGCCGACGTGCGCGGGGATCGCCGCGCCGCTGGCCGTAGTGCCGCCGGCCGTGCTGATGCTGGTGTCGCAGGTGTCGCCGCTGTACGTCGACCGGTACGTGCTCTACGCCCTGTCGGGGGCGCCGCTGCTGGTGGCCGCCGGTGCCGATCGGCTGCTGCCGCTCCGCACCCGCACCCCGCTCGCCGCCCTGGCCGGCGCCGTCGCCGTCCTCCTGGCCCTCACCCACCAGCTCCCGCTGCTCCGCGCCGACCGCGACCCGGCCCGCCGCCCCGACGACCTCGCCGCCGTCGCCCGGGCCGCCGACCGGAAGCTGCGCCCGGGGGACCCGGTGCTGTTCCTGCCGGCGCGGACGCGGAACGCGGCCCTGGCCTACCCGGCGGCCTTCCGCGGCGCACGGGACCTGGCGCTGGCGGAACCGGCCGCCGGGTCCGGGACCCTCTACGGGCGGGAGGCCGGACCACCGGACCTGCGGCGCCGGATGGCCCGGCTGGAGCGCGTCTGGGCGGTCGCCGACCGGGGCCTGCTGGCCGGGCGGTGGACGCCGGGCAGCCCGGTCGAACGGACCAAGGCCGCCCTGCTGGCCCGGGATTTCGCGGTGGCCGAGGAGTCCGTGCGGGACGAGGTGGCCGTACGGCTCTACGTCCGCCGGGCCCGTCCCGGCCTCAGCGGGGCCCCGGAGCCTCCGCCGGCACCGCCGCGTCCAGCGCGCCGGTGAGCCGGTCAAGGCGCTCGCGCAGCTCGGCGATCTCCGCCAGGTCGAAGCCCGTGGCCGTCGCGATGCGGCGCGGCACCTCCAGGGCCCGCTCACGCAGCGCCGCGCCCTGCCCGGTCAGCCGTACCGACACCGAGCGCTCGTCCCGCGCGCTGCGCTCACGCGTGACGAGTCCGGCCGCCTCGAGCCGCTTGACCAGCGGCGACAGGGTCCCGGAGTCGAGCCGCAGGTGCTCCCCGAGCTTCTTCACCGGCAGATCGCCGTGCTCCCACAGCACGAGCAGCACCAGGTACTGGGGGTAGGTGAGCCCGAGGTCCTTGAGGATCACGCGGTACACGCCGTTGAAGGCGCGGGAGGCCGCGTGCAGGGAGAAGCAGATCTGGCGGTCCAGCCGCAGCCACTCGGAGTCCGGGGCGGCTTCGGTGGCCGGCGGGGTCGACGGGGTCGGCGAGGCGCTCATGGCTCCAGGGTAGCTCTCTCCCGCCATTCAGTTGTGCACAATTTAATTGTGTGCTCTACTTACAGCCGTGAGGCGGCCCCGACCGGAGCCGCCGGAACGCAACCGACTTCCAGAGGGATGGTCTTCATGGACGCGCTCTACACCGCTGTCGCCACCGCCACCCACGGCCGCGACGGCCGTGCCGTCTCCTCCGACGGCAAGATCGACGTCAAGCTGGCCCCGCCGGTGGAGCTGGGCGGCGACGGCCAGGGCACCAACCCGGAGCAGCTCTTCGCCGCCGGTTACGCCGCCTGCTTCGGCAGCGCCCTCGGCCTCGTCGGCCGCCAGGCGAAGGTCGACGTCACCGACGCCGCGGTGACCGCCGAGGTCGGCATCGGCAAGCAGGGCGAGGGCTTCGGCCTGAAGGTGACGCTGCGCGTGGAGCTGCCCGAGAGCGTGGACGAGGCGACCGGCCGCAAGCTGGTCGAGACCGCCCACCAGGTCTGCCCCTACTCCAACGCCACCCGCGGCAACATCGAGGTCGACCTCGTCATCGAGTAGCCGGACCCGTCACCGGCGGCCGGCCGGCCTCGTCTCAGGGGCCGGCAGTGGGCCGCCGACCGCCTGGCCGGGGATCCGCACGGACCCCGGCCCGGCCGGCATGCTCTCGCCGAGCAGCAGCGTCCGCACCACCCGCTCGGCGGCCCGCCCGTCGTCGAACTCGCAGAACCGGGCGCGGAAGTCCGCCCGCAGCCGCCGCGCCTCCTCGTCCCGCCACGCACCGGACGTGAACAGCCGGGCCAGTTCCCGCTCGGAGCGGGACACATGGCCCGGCGCCTGCGCCGTGACGTCGAAGTACGCGCCCCGGCTCGCGGTGAACGCGGCCCAGTCGTCGGCGTGCACCACGATCGGCCGGTCCAGGACGGCGTAGTCGAACATGATCGCGGAGTAGTCCGTGACCAGCGCGTCCGAGGCGAGCATCACCTCCTCGACGTGCGGCTCGTCCGTCGCGTCGACCAGCACCCCGCGCCGGGCCAGCTCGGTCAGGCCCATGCCGCGCGCCGGACCGGCCGCCAGCGTCGGGTGCAGCCGGACCACGAGGGTGCTGCCCTCGCCGAGGTCCGCCGCGAACCGGGCCAGGTCGATCCGGTCCACGTGCCCGCCGCGCCGGTAGTCCCGGCGGGTCGGCGCGTACAGCACGACCGTGTGGTCCGCCGGGATGCCGTGCCGCTGCCGGAAGCCGGCGCCCGCCCCCTCGGCCGCGCCGGCCAGCACGTCGTTGCGCGGGCTGCCGGTGCGCACCGAGGTGAAGTGGCAGGGGTAGGCCCGCTCCCAGACCAGCTCCGAATGCCGGTTGGCGACCAGGCTGTAGTCCCAGCGGTCGGCCCGGCGCAGCATCTGCGGCACGTCGAAGCCCAGCCGGGCGCCGGGCTTGTCCAGCAGATCGGCCCCCATGTACTTCAGCGGGGTGCCCTGGTGGGTGTGGATGTGCACGCTGCCGGGCCGTTTGACCAGCGCGCCGGGCCAGTTGACGTCGTTGACGAAGAACCTGGCGCGCGCGGTGATCTCCAGACAGCGCCGCGAGTCCACGAGCACGTGCTCGACGCCGGCCGGCAGCCGCGCGGCGGCCTCCTCGTCGCGCACCACCCACACCCCGCGCAGCCCCGGGGCGATCTCCAGCGCCTTGCGGTAGACGGCGGCCGGGTCGCCCAGCACACCCCGGTGCGAGGACGCCGAGTACACCACCAGGTTCTCGTCCAGCGGCCGGTGCGCGTGCAGCCGCGCCCAGCCGCGCCGGGCCCGGGCCCCGACGGCCCGCCGGGCCGGCGCCGCCCGCCGCACGGCCTCCCGCCCGGCCCGACCCGCCTGCCGCTTCAGCAGGTACCGCGCGTAGCCGCCCTCCAGCACCGCGACCTCACCGTCCACGAGGGCGCCCTCGGGCCGGTACCGGCGGAACATCTCCGCCGTGCGCCGGAAGAACTCGGCCCGGTCCGCCGGGGGCAGCCGGTCCGGCTTGGCGAGGACGTCCAGGCAGTGCTCGCCCATCTTGCGGTGCAAATACGGCCGCCAGGCCGCCAGCTCGGGGCGCCCGTCCACGAAGGCGAAGACCCGCTCGTACTGGTCGTGGATGTCGAAGTGCTTGCGGCTGGTGGTGGACAGGATGTTGCCCTGCCTGCGCTGCCGGTAGTTCAGGCAGATCCGGTCCAGCGCGGCGATCCGCCGGGCGCTGAGCATCACCGGAAAGGTCCAGGGGGTGTCCTCGTAGTACCCGGGCGGGAACTCGAAGCCGTTCTCCTCGACGAAGCCGCGCCGGTAGACCTTGTTCCACACCACCATCAGCAGGTCCAGGATCTCCGGCCGGCCGGCGGCCGTGAACTCCTCCGCGCCGGCCTCGGCCAGCACGTGCGCCAGGGCGTTGCGCCGGGTGCCGCCCCACCAGTAGGTGCGCGCGTAGTCGAAGACCAGCACGTCCGGGTCGTCGGCCTCCGCCAGCCGGTCGGCCATGGCGCCCAGCGCGCCCGGAGTCAGCGTGTCGTCGCTGTCCAGGAAGAACAGGTAGTCGCCGGTGGCGTGCGGCAGTCCCGCGTTGCGGGCCCGGCCCAGACCGGCGTTCTCCGGCAGGTGCAGCACCCTCACCCGCGGGTCGCGGGCCGCGTACTCGTCCAGGATCGCGCCGCAGCCGTCCGGGGAGCGGTCGTCCACGGCGATCACCTCGAAGTCGCCGAAGGACTGCTCCAGCACCGAGTCCAGGCACTCGCGCAGGAAGCCCTGCACCTTGAAACAGGGGACGATGAGACTGAAGCGGGGCACGGGTCAGCTCCTCACGAGGGTCGCGGCGGCGGGGGCGGGGACGCGCTCGGCGAGCGGCGTCACCGGTGCGATCGCCTCCGGCGGCTCCCCGAGCAGCACCCGCCGTACGACGCGTTCGGCGGCCCGCCCGTCGTCGAACTGGCAGAACCGCTCACGGAACGCGCTCCGCAGCGCCGTGGACTCCGGGCCCGCCCAGGAGCCGTCGCGGAAGATCCGGGCCAGCTCGCCGGGGGTCCGGGCGACCGGCCCCGGCGGCCCGGCCGGCAGGTCGAAGTAGACGCCCCGCGTCTCCCGGTAGACCTCCCAGTCGTCGGCGTACACCACGATCGGCCGGTCCAGGTTGGCGTAGTCGAACATGATCGACGAGTAGTCCGTGACCAGTGCGTCCGCCGCCAGGCACACGTCCTCCGAGGAGCGGTGCGCGGTGACGTCGATGACCCGTCCGGAGCCCGCCGGGCGCCCCACGTCGTAGAAGTAGTGGGCGCGCAGCAGGACGACGACGTCCTCGCCGGCCGCCTCGCAGAACGCCTCCAGGTCCAGGCCGGGTTCGAACCCGGTGTGGTGGTCGCGGTGGGTCGGCGCGTACAGCACGGCCGTCGCGCCCTCGGGCACGCCCAGCTCCCGGCGGACGCGGGCGACGTCGTCGGCGGTCGCCGTGTAGTAGACGTCGTTGCGCGGATAGCCGTACTCCAGGTGCTCGTACGAGCCGGGGAAGGCGCGCTCCCACATCTGGGTGGAGTGGCTGTTGGAGGACAGGTTGAAGTCCCAGCGGTCCACCCGGCCCAGCAGCTTGGTGTAGCTGCCGGACCGCGCCGCCACCACCGGGTACGTCGACTGGTCGACCCCCATCGTCTTCAGCGGGGTGCCGTGCTGGGTCTGCAGGTGCACGCTGCCCGGCCGCTTCACCACGCCCTCCGCGAAGTTGGCGTTGTTGACCAGGTACGTGGCCCGGGCCAGCACCTCCCAGTAGCGGCGGGAGCCGATCACCGCGTGGTCGACGCCCTCCGGCATCGCATGGACGTGGTCCGCCTCGACCAGGAACACCGAGCGGATGTGCGGGGCGAGCTCCCGGGCCTTGGCGTGGACGGCGGCCGGGTTGCAGGCGTATCCCCGCCCCCAGTAGGCGCAGAACACCGCGAGCCGGGGGTCGAGGGGCCGGCGCAGGTCGCGTGCGTAGCGCAGCCGGGTGCGCACCATGCGCGGGCGCGGCAGCCGCTCGGCGGCCCGGGAAGCCACCCGGTTGGCGCCCCGCAGCGCCCGGAACGCGGTGTACGCGCCCGCCGCCAGCAGCCGGTGCTGCACCCCCAGGCTGCCCGCGGGCCTGCGGTGCCCGGCCGGCCGGTGCGTCCGGTGGAGCCGCCCGGCCCGGCGGAAGAAGGCGCGGTGCCCGGAGGGCAGCCGCTCCGGGCGCGACGCCGTCTTCAGCACGTGCGCGAAGAGCTGGTCGAACAGGGGCCGCGCCCGCTCGGCGGACAGCCCCGCCACGGCGGCCCGGGTCAGCACCAGTTCCACCTGGTCCAGCAGCGTGTGCTGGTGCGGCCCGGGCAGGTTGAGCCGGCTGCCCTGGCGGCGCGACCGGTGCCGTACGACGGCCCGGCGCAGCACCGCGATCCGCCCGGCGGCGATGCCGGTCAGCCCGCTCCAGCCGAGGTCGGTGAAGTGGCCTTCGGGGAAGAGCAGTTCGTGCTCGGTGAGGAAGGCCCGGCGGTAGGCGGTGCCCCACACCGGCAGCCGCACGCCGGTCAGCTCCGGGCACCGGTCCGGGGGGAAGGCACCCTTCGGCGCCTTCGCGAGCAGCGGCGCGGCCGGGTTGGCCGGCTCGCCCTCCCACCAGGGCGTCCGCTCGTGCTCCGTGTACATCACGTCGACGCCCGCGGTCTCGGTCAGCCGCGCGTCGAGGGCCGCCAGCGCACCCGGCAGCAGCAGGTCGTCGCCGTCGAGGAACAGCACGTACGCGCCGCCCGCCGCCCGCAGCCCGGTGTTCCGCGCCCCGCTCAGACCGGCCGACGGCGGCGAGTGGACCGGGTTCACCCGCGAGTCCCGCTCGGCGTGCGCCGCGGCCACCGCGGCGGCCGGGGAGTCCGGTGCGTCGCAGACCGGGATCAGCTCGAGGTCGCCGAAGGACTGGCCGAGGACCGAGTCCAGCGCCTGGGACAGCCGGCCGGCGACCCCGTGGGACGGGACGATGATGCTGAAGCGGGGCATTCTGCTCTTTTCGTTGGCTTACCGACACGCGTCTGCCCGCCGACGCGACTCGGCCGTCCGGCGGGACGCCAGGTGGACGGCCGGACGGGAGTGGGCCGCGTCGTGCCGAGGGGCATGGGAACTCCCGGAATGACCAACGCTGTTCAGCGGCTCTCGGTGACGGGGTGCGGGCCGGAAGGTTGCGGCACGGTGACGAGCGGGGAACGCGGCGGCGCCGCCGCGGCCGACGGCGCCGGCCTGCGTTCGGCGAGCGGGACGAACGCCGGCAGCCCCTCCGTCTGGCCCAGCACGATCCGCCGTACGACCCGTTCGGCGGCGTGCCCGTCGTCGTACGGGCAGAACCGCTCCCGGAAGGCCGCCCGCAGCCGGCCGGAGCCGGAGTCCCGCCACCGGCCGGTGGCGAAGACGTCGATCAGCTCGTCCTCGCCGGCGGCGACCGCGCCCGGCGGGAAGGCGCGCAGGTCGAAGTAGACGCCCCTGGTCGCCGCGTAGGTGTCCCAGTCCCCGGTGTGCACGACGATCGGCCGGTCGAGGCAGGCGTAGTCGAACATCAGCGACGAGTAGTCGGTGAGCAGCGCGTCCGAGGCCAGGCACAGGGACGCCACGTCCGGGTGCCCGGAGACGTCGATGATCCGGCCGTCCGCCACCGGGGAGCCGGCGTGCGGGGCGGGGGAGCGGTCGAGGACGACGAAGCGCGGACCGAGCCGGCGCTGGATCAGCTCCAGGTCGAGCAGCGGACGCTGGGTGCGGAGGTGGTCGCGGTGCGCGGGCGCGTACAGGACGGCGACCGCGCCCTCCGGGACGCCCAGCGACTCGCGCAGCCGGGTGACGTCCGCGGAGGTGGCCCGCTGGAGGACGTCGTTGCGCGGGGAGCCGTACTCCAGCGTGGTGTAGCGGCCCGGGTACACCCGCTCCCAGGTCAGGGTGGTGTGCCGGTTGCCGGACAGTACGTGGTCCCACTGGTCGACGCCCCGCAGCAGCTCCTCGAAGTCGGTGCCCCGGGCGGCCGCCGGGCGCTCCTGCAGATCCAGGCCCCGGTGGCCGAGCGGGGTGCCCTGCTCGGTCTGGACGAAGACCTGGCCCGGGCGCTTGCGCAGTCTGGGGCCGAAGTGGGCGTCGTGCACCAGGTACTTGGAGCGGGCCAGCGCCGTCCAGTAGCCGGCCGTGCCCGGGAGCAGCCGGCCCGCACCCGGCGGAACCGCGTGCCGGTGCTCGGGGCGGGCGACCCAGGCCGTGCGGATGTGCGGGGCGTGCGTGCGGAACGCCTCCTCCAGCGCGCCCGGCCCGCCGCCGGGCCCCTCCTGGGCGGCGAACACCGCGCGGTCGGCGCGCAGCGGCAGGCGGAGCTGGACCCGGTAGTGCAGCCGGAGCGCACCGGCCCGGAGGGCGCGGGTGAGCCTGCGCGCGTGCGTCAGCGAGCGGCGCCGGAGGGCGGCGGCCAGGCGCAGGGCGCGGAAGGTGCGGTGCAGGCCGAAGCGGACCAGGGCGTGCCGCAGCCGGGAGCGGGCCGGCACCGCGGCGCCGGGGACGCGGTAACGGCGGTAGTGGGCCCGGGCGCGGCGCAGGAACTCGGCGCGGCTGCCGCGCGGCAGCCGGTCCCGGCGGGAGAGGACCGTGACGTAGTGGTCGATCATCCGGCCGAACAACTCCGCACGCCAGCGGTCCAGTTCCGGATGCCGGTCGACGTGGGCGAACACCCGGTCGTACTGCTCGAAGACGTCGAAGTGCCTGCGGCTGGTGGTGCCCAGGATGTTGCCCTGCCGGCGCTGCCGGTAGTGCACGCACACCCGGTCCAGGGTGGCGATCGACTCCGCCGCCATCAGGGCCGGGAAGGTCCAGGGAGTGTCCTCGTAGTAGCCGGGCGGGAACGACAGGCCCCGCTCCTCGACGAACTCCCGCCGGTACGCCTTGTTCCAGGCGACCATCAGCACCCGCAGCAACCCCGGACGGTCCTCGAGGCGGAACGGCGCCGGGCCCCGCTCGGTCAGCTGGGCGGCCACCTGGTTGCGCACCGCCTCGCCCGTCCAGAAGGTGCGCGCGTAGTCGAAGACCAGGAGGTCCGGGTCGCCGGTCTCCTCGATCCGGTCGGCGATCGCCCGCAGCGCGCCCGGGGTGAGGGTGTCGTCGCTGTCGAGGAAGAGCAGGTAGTCGCCCGTCGCCCCGGCCATGCCGGCGTTGCGGGCGCGGCCCAGGCCCTGGTTCTCCGCCAGGTGCACGACCCGCACGCGGGCGTCGCGGGCCGCGTACTCGTCGGCGATCGCGCCGCAGGCGTCCGGCGAGCAGTCGTCCACGACGATCAGTTCGAGATCGGGGTACGACTGGGAGAGCACCGAGTCCAGGCACTCGGAGAGGTACGCCTGGACCTGGTACGCGGGGACAATCACAGTGAACCTGGGCACGGGACATCCATGGGTCGGTCGGCACGGGCGTCTGGCCCGGGAACGGCCGATGGAGTGAATTGGTTACGGCGTGTACGGCGTTCGGGGGACACCGCGAACGCACGCACCGGCCGCACGCCGAGGGGCGGGCCCCGGCGGGCCCGCCCCAGGAAAACCGTGCTGTCGGTGACTACTTGACCGCGCCCGCCATCACTCCGGACACGAACTGCCGCTGGAACGCGAAGAACACCGCCAGCGGGATCACCATCGAGATGAACGCGCCGGGCGCCAGCACGTCGATGTTGTTGCCGAACTGCCGTACCTGCGTCTGCAGGGCGACCGTGATCGGCTGCGAGCCGGACTTGGTGAACACCAGGGCGACCAGCATGTCGTTCCACACCCACAGGAACTGGAAGATGCCGAGGCTCGCGATCGCGGGGCCGCCGAGCGGCATCACCACCCGTGTGAACAGCCGCAGTTCACCGGCGCCGTCCAGCCGGGCCGCCTCCAGGAGCTCCCTGGGGATCTCCGCGAAGAAGTTGCGCAGCAGGAACACCGCGAACGGCAGGCCGAAGCCGACGTGGAACAGGATCACCCCGAGGATGGTCCCGAACAGCCCGATCTTCCCGAACAGTTCCGCGATCGGGATCAGCGCCACCTGCACCGGGACCACCAGCAGGCTGACCACGCCGAGGAACCACCAGTCCCGGCCGGGGAACTCCATCCACGCGAAGGCGTAGCCCGCGAGCGAGCCGATCACCACGACCAGGATCGTCGCCGGGACCGTGATCAGCACGGTGTTCACCAGGGAGTTGGTGATGTCGCCGTTCTCCAGCAGCTTCTGGTAGCTGTCGAGGGTCAGCTGGGACGGCTTGGCGAATACCTGCCACCAGCCGCTCGCGCTCATGTCCTCCGGCGCGCGCAGCGAGGAGATGAGCAGACCGATGGTCGGCACCAGCCAGAACAGGCCCACGAGGAGCAGGAAGAAGCGGACCAGTCCGCCGCTGAGCCGCCCGGTGATCCGCGCGGCCCACGACTGCCGGGCCCGCACGGCCGTGTCGGTGGGTGTCACCTTCCCGATCCTTCCGGCAGTCGCCGTCATCCCCGCACCTCCCGCCTCAGCCGGCGGATGTCGCTGTGCCCTCCCGGGGGACGACCCCCGGACCCCCGGCCGTGCCGAGGCGCACGCGTCCTCATCGCCGCACCTCCCGCCTCAGCCGGCGGATGTTGAACAGCATCACCGGGATCACCAGCAGCAGCAGGAACACCGCGATCGCGCTGGCGATGCCGGGCTGGCCCTCCGCGAAGCCCTTGCGGTACAGCTCCAGGGCCAGCACGTTGGCGTCGTCCTGGGAGGAACCGGGGGCGATGATGTAGACGAGGTCGAAGACCTTCAGCACGTTGATCATCAGCGTGACCACGACCACCGCGAGGACCGGCGCGAGCAGCGGCACGGTGACCTTGCGGAACACCTGCCACTCGTTGGCGCCGTCCACGCGCGCCGCCTCCAGCAGCTCCCGGGGCACGCCCGCGAGCCCCGCCGCGATCAGCACCATCGCGAAGCCCGCCCACATCCACACGTACGACCCGATGACCGCCGGGGTGACCAGCGCCGGGCCGAGCCAGTCGACGCCGTTGTACGGCTCCTTGAAGTTGCTCGCCGGCAGCCGCAGCAGCGCCCCGTCGGCCGCCGCGGGCAGTGTGAAGGTGCCGTCACCGGCCGCCTCGGTGGAGGCCACCACCTTGCCGTCCTTCACCGCCTCGATCCGCATCCCCGCGTAGCCCAGTTCGGACGGGTCCGGCGAGCCCAGCCTGCCGACGCCCTTGCCGCGCGTGAAGTCCTGCCAGGCGGTGCCGGTGACCTTCCCCGGCTCGGCCCCGGCGGCCGCGGCCTTCTTCGCGCCGTCCGGCATCTGGTCCGGCGCCACCCCGACGAGCGGGAGCGTGACCGGCTGCCCGGCGCGCACGGGGGCCGAGGTGACGAACCCGCCCGCGTCCGCCTTCAGCGGCGAGTCACGGCCCGGGTGCGCCTTCGGGAACGCCGACGACTGGGCGAAGGTGTCGTGCACGCCCACCCACACCGCGTTGGCGACGCCCTTGTCCGGGTCCTGGTCGTACACCAGCCGGAAGATGATCCCGGCCGCCAGCATCGAGATCGCCATCGGCATGAAGACGACCAGCTTGAACGCCGTTCCCCAGCGGATCCGTTCGGTCAGCACCGCGAAGATCAGACCGAGCGCGGTGGAGACCGTCGGCGCGAACACCACCCAGATGATGTTGTTCTTCAGGGCCGTGCGGATGCCGTCGTCCGTGAACAGCGCCTTGTAGTTGTCGAACCCGGCGAAGCCGTCGCCGGAGGCGTTGTAGAAGCTGCGGACGACCGAGTACCCGATCGGGTAGACCACGAGCGCGCCGAGCAGCACCAGGGCGGGCAGCAGGAACAGCGCTGCCACGGCCCTGCGGGTGCCGGTCACGCTCTTGCGGCTCTTGGGCGCGGCCGGGCCCGGTGGGGCCCCGGCCGCCGCTGCCGACGCCATGGCCGGATCAGCTCCCGTTCCCGTACGCGGCCGCCGCGTCCTTCTCGAGCTGTGCCTGGGTGCCCGCCACGTCCTTCGGGTTCTTCAGGAAGTCCTGCAGGTCCTTCCACTCGCCCTTGCCGGGGGTGCCGCCGAACGCCTGCGGGGCCTGGTCGGACATGTCGAAGCGGAAGTCGTCGCCGGAGGCGATCAGCGCCTTGGCGATGGTGCGCTGCACCTCGTTCGGGTACGCCGACTCCGCCACGTTCTTGTTCGGCGAGAGGTAGCCGCCGAGCTTGGCCTGGATGGTCGCCGCGTCCGGGGAGGCCAGGAAGGTGGCCAGGGCCTGCGCCGCCTTGGAGTCCTTCAGCACGACGGCCGCGTCACCGCCGGAGACCACCGGCGCGGTGGAGCCCACGGCGGGGAACGGGAACACCTTCGCGTCCGTGCCCACCTTCGCCTTGGTGTCGCCGATGTTGACCTGCGCGAAGTCGCCCTCGTAGACCATGGCGGCCTTCGGCTGGTCGCCGCCGGTGAAGGTCTGCGTGACGGAGGCCGGGAACTCGGTCTGCAGCGCGCCGTCCGCGCCGCCCGCCACGTAGTCCTTCTTGCCCCAGATCTGGGCGAGCGTGGTGAGCGCCTGCTTCACCGACGGGTCGGTCCACTTGATCTTGTGCTGGGCGAGCTGGTCGTACTTCTCCGGGCCGGCCTGGGAGAGGTAGACGTTCTCGAACCAGTCCGTCAGCGTCCAGCCGTCGGCGCCGCCGACCGAGAACGGGGTGACCCCGGAGTCGTACACCGCCTGCGCGGTGGTCAGCAGGTCCTGCCAGTTCTTGGGCTCCTTGGCGCCCGCGTTCTCGAAGGCCTTGGCGTTGTACCAGATCAGCGACTTGTTGGCGGCCTTGTAGTAGACGCCGTAGCTCTTGCCGTCGACCTTGCCGATGTCCTGCCAGCCCTGCGAGTAGTTCTTCCGCAGCTCCTTGAGCGCGTCCGCGCCGAGCGGCTTCGCCCAGCCCTTCTGCACGGCCTGCTTGATCGCGCCCGGCTGCGGCAGCAGCGCCACGTCCGGCGGCTGACCACCCGCGATCTTGGAACCCAGGAAGTTGATGATCGGGTCCTGGGCGGGCACGAACGTCACCTTCGCGCCGGTGCGCTTCTCGAACTCCGCGAGGACCTTCTTGAAGTTCGCCTGTTCGGTGCCGGTCCAGACGGCGGCGACCTCGAGCTTCTCGCCGTTCAGCTTCGGCAGGGTGAGGGTGGAGCCGGTGGCTCCGCCGCCCGTGTCGCCGTCGCCCTTCTTGTCGCTGTCGCCGCCGGAGCAGGCGGACAGCGCGAGGGCTCCCGCGACCAGTGCGGCGAGTGTGGTGACGGCCCTGTGTGTCCGGATGGTGCCGCTGTTGCTGCGCATCACTTCCCCGTTCGTCGTTCTCCGTTGAACGTCAGAACTCTGTCCCGTCCGGTCCGGTCTACGCCGGGCCGGACGGGGGCGGCAAGAGCGCCTGCGCCGTCCAGCGGTCCATCGTGACCGGCTCGTGATCAACGGGGTATGCGCGGCCGCCCCGGGGCGGTCCGTCAGAGCAGCGAGGGCACCTCCGCCGCGGCGACCTCGCGGGCCGCCCGCTGCACCGCGCTGGCCAGCAGGGCCAGGTCGGTCGGGCCGTTGCCCAGTTCCCGCACCGGCCGGCGGGCCGGCGGATCGCCCATGCGCTGCCACTCCAGCGGCACCACCGTGGGCCGCTGGGTCGCGGTGCGCGGGATACGGCCGGTGACCCGGCCGCCCTGGAAGCCGACCGCCCGTCCGTCCGGGTACGTCAGCCGGCCCCGCCCCGGCGCCGGCTCCCCGCCGGGCTCGCCGGCGCGCTCGGCCGCGGCGGAGCCCGTGCGTCCGGCGGCCGGCGCGTCCAGCGTGATGCGCAGGGTGGCCCTCCTGGCCGGTTCCGTCTCCGCCGTGCGGCCGCCCGTGCCGGCCGTCGCCACCAGGTGCACCCCGAGCCGCTCGCCCTCCCGGGCCACCGCCTCCAGCGCACGCAGCACCGAGCCGGCGGCCGGCCGGCCCGGCGAGCCGAGCGCGGGGGACACCAGCGCGTCGAGGTCGTCGACGACCACCACAAGCCGGGGCAGCGGCGGCGCGGCCTCGGCGCGCTGCCGCGCGGCGGCGCCGGGCCGCAGCCGCAGCGTGGAACTGGGCGGCGTCTCTATGTCCCCGGCCGCGTCCGCCGTGCCGGAACCGGCGGCGGCGGTGCGGCCGTTCGGCCCGCGCTGCGCGACGATCCGGCCCGGCATCTCGCGCCCGGTGTGCCACTGGGCGAAGTCCGCCAGGCCCAGCAGCTCCGCACGCCGCTTCAGCTCCGCAGTCAGCGACTGCGCGAACTCCCGCATGCGCACGGGGTCGTTGGCGATGAGGTGGGTCGTCACATGGGGTATGTCGGTGCAGACGCGCAGTCCTTCGCCGCGCCCCGCGCCGGTGCCGACGCCGTCCCGGCCGTCGATCAGCACCATGCCCAGCCGGTCGGGCCGTTCGGCGGCGGCGAGCGAGGCGGCCACCGTCCGCAGCAGCTCGGTACGGCCGCTGCCGGCCGGCCCCTCGATCAGCAGATGCGGCCCGTCGGCGACCAGGTCGACGGTGAGCGGTCCGTGCGGCCCGGCGCCCAGCACCGCCCTGGCCCGGCCGGCCGGGGACGCCGTGTCGTCGGCCGCGTCCGCCCAGCGGGCCATCAGCGAGGCCGGGGTGGCCCGGGCCAGACCCAGTTCGTCCAGCAGCCGCGCGGACGTCGGCAGCGGTACGGCCACGCGCGCGTGCGGCTCGGCGAGCGGGCCGTCCGGCCGCAGCGGAGCCAGCGCCCGCGCGAACCGCTCGGCCCAGGCGGGGGAGACGGCGTCGACGGTGGCGAGGGTGCCCGGGCCGACCGGACCGGTGGGCGCGACCCGCATCAGATGGAGGGCGCCGGCGACGTCACCGCCGAGCAGGGCGACGGCCCCGCAGTGCCGGAAGGTGGGCGTGGCCTCGCAGGCGGTCTCGTAGGTCCGGGTGACGGGGGAGGCGGCGGAGGCGGGCTCGGTCTCGGCGAGGCACACCACGTGGATCCCGGCCCGCGGCCCGGCCACGGCCAGCCGCGCCAGGGACTCCCGCAGGGCCGCGCCTCCGGGGTCCCCGTCCACGACCACGACCGTGTACGGCCCCGGGAAGCCGCCGGTTCCCGCCGGGCCGGCGTCCTCCCTGGCCCACGAGGGGCGGCGGGCGGCCGTCGGGGCGTCCGCGGGTCCGGTGGCGGCCGGCGGCGGGACCGGGGTGGCGTCGCCGGCCGTGTCCGGTCGGGCGCCGCCCGCCGGTGCGGTGAAGGCGGCCGCCGTGCCGAGCACCGTGCCGGTGGCGGAGGCCGGTCCGGCGGGGAGGGCCGGGTCCGGGCCGGGGTGGTGGCCCGGGCCCGGGTGGGCGTCGTGCCGCCGCTGACCCGGTACGGAGGCGGCGCCGGGGTGCGCGATGCCGCCGCTCCCGGGGACGCCGTGCTCGGGCGAAGTCGAAGCCGAAGCCGAAGCCGTCCGGGGCGGGGCCGGCTGGGCCGTGCCGCGGCCCGTCGCCGCGTACTCCTCGACCCGGCGCAGCAGTTCCTCCGTGCGGGCCGCGGCCTGCTCGCGGTCGTGGGCGAGCAGCAGCCGGCAGTCCTGCCCGTGGCCGGGGCGGACGTGCGGCAGCCAGCCGAGCCAGGACCACTCGGCCGTGCGCTCCTCCACCGGGCGGGCGCGGTCCGCGCTGATCAGCACGATCTCCAGCAGGTCGGGGGAGTGCAGCGCGGCGAGCTGGGCCAGCACCGCCCGGGCCAGCCCGGACAGCCGCGGGCGCGGCCCGGCCAGGCCCAGCGCGCCCGCCTCGCGCAGCGCGGCGGTCACCGGCACGGCGGGCAGCACGCCCGAGCCGTCCGGCGCGCCCCGGTCCGCCGTGCCGAGCCGCACGGTCAGCGCCTCCGGGTGCCCGGGGCCCCGCTCCCACAGCCGGGGGCCCGGGCCCAGCGCGGTCAGCAGCAGCGCGGCCGGGTCCGGCCAGGTCTCGGGCCGCTGAGGGGCGCCGGTGTGCGCGGCGGCGGTCCCGCCGCCCGCCGCGCCGTACTCCTCCGGCGGGCCGGCCGGCTGCTCGCCGCGCCCGCCCGCCAGCCGGCGCGCCCAGGCGCCGAGCCCGCCGCGCCGCCGCACTCCCGGCGGCACGTCGGTGCCCCGCAGGGGCGTGCCCTTACGGGTGCCGTGGCCGGCGTCCTCGGGGAACTCCGGACCGCCGGGCAGGCCGACGCCGTGCGGTCCGGCGTGCGTGTCGCCGCCCGCGCCGTACGGAGCGTCCAGGCGCTCCGCGCTCGGCGCCTCCGCCTGCCCGGGCACCAGGGGCTCGACCCGGGTGTGGTCGTGGCCGACGGCGTGGTCCGCCGTGCCGTACGCGTGCCGGGTGGGCCCGTCCGGGTCCGGGCCGCCCGCGGCGGCCGGCGGCTCCACGCGCGCGTGCTCCTCCGGGCCGCCCGGGAGCACCCGCAGGCACCCCTCCCCGTCCGGCACCGTCGCCGTGCGCGCCCCGGGTCCCCCGGACGGCGTAACGCGCAGGGCGGACTCGCCGATCCGCAGCAGCGCGCCCGCGGGGAACCGCACCGGGCGCTCGCCCACGCGCGTGCCGCCCAGGGTGGTGCCGTTCGTGGAGCCGAGGTCGGTGACCGAGACCCGGCCGTCGGCGCCGACCGTGACCGCGCAGTGCAGCCGGGAGACGTCCGGGTCGTCCAGCGGGACGTCGGCGTCGGCGGAGCGGCCGACGGTGATCCGGCCGCCGTGCAGCAGATGGACCCCGCCCGCGTCCGGCCCGGCGACCACGTGCAACTGGGTCGGGGCGTCGTCCAGTTCGGGATGCGGCTCGGGGGCCGCCGGGGCGCCCAGGGACAGCACGGCGCCGTCGACCAGCGGGGGCTCGCCCAGGACGCGGCGGCGCGCGTCCAGCCGCTCCGCGCCCGCGTACAGCACCACGGGGGCGCCGCCGGTGTCCCGGCCCGCGCCGCCCTCACCGGCGACCGCCGCCGCCAGTCCCGACGCCACCGCGGCCAGATCCGTGCCCGCGGGCGCCGTCACCAGCACGTCGCGGCTCACGGCGCGGCCCCGCTGCGGGGACGGGCCCAGCGGATCTACGACGGTCAGCCGGATCTGCATCGCCGTCAGCGGTCCCTTCTGCCCGGGCGCGGACTACCCCACCCCCCGCACGAGCACGTCGGCCAGTACTGCACGCATCCTCGCACCTGTCACTGACAACGTGCCCACGACCCGGTACCAAGTGATCTTGATTGGTCAGCTCTGCCCCCAAAAGTGCCTGACCAGTGGTGCGCCGATGATCAGTTGAGATCGGTCACGTGCGGCGCCCGGCAACCAGGAAGCGGAGGCGAGCGTCTTCCCTTGGAACCAGGAGCCCTGGGCCGGACCCCGACAGGCGGGGTCCGGGCGGACCGGCGAACATCGTCGGGAACGCTTACGTAGTGCCCAGTGGACCGGCACTACAGTGGGCCGGAACACCAGAACACCGGCAAGCAAGCAGCAGGGAGCGCGTGACGTGCGGCCAGTCGGCAGCAAGTACCTGCTCGAGGAGCCGCTCGGACGCGGCGCCACGGGCACCGTCTGGCGTGCCCGCCAGCGCGAGACGGCGGGTGCCGAGGCGGCCGTGCCCGGCCAGCCGGGCGAGACGGTCGCGATCAAGGTCCTCAAGGAGGAGCTGGCGAGCGACCCGGACATCGTGATGCGCTTCCTGCGCGAGCGGTCCGTCCTGCTCCGGCTCACCCACCCGAACATCGTGCGGGTGCGCGACCTGGTCGTCGAGGGCGATCTGCTGGCCCTGGTCATGGACCTCGTCGACGGCCCCGACCTGCACCGCTACCTGCGCGAGAACGGCCCCTTCACGCCCGTCGCCGCCGCGCTGATGACCGCGCAGATCGCCGACGCCCTCGCCGCGAGCCACGCCGACGGCGTCGTCCACCGCGACCTGAAGCCCGCCAACGTGCTGCTCCAGCAGTACGAGGGCCGCATGCACCCGATGCTGACCGACTTCGGCATCGCCCGCCTCGCCGACTCCCCGGGCCTGACCCGCACCCACGAGTTCGTCGGCACGCCCGCGTACGTCGCGCCGGAGTCCGCCGAGGGCCGCCCGCAGACCTCGGCCGTCGACGTGTACGGCGCCGGCATCCTGCTGTACGAGCTGGTCACCGGCCGTCCGCCGTTCTCCGGCGGCAGTGCCCTCGAAGTGCTGCACCAGCACCTGAGCGCCGAGCCGCGCCGCCCCTCCACCGTCCCGGACCCGCTGTGGACGGTCATAGAGCGCTGCCTGCGCAAGAACCCCGACGAGCGGCCCAGCGCCGAGAACCTCGCGCGCGGGCTGCGGGTCGTCGCCGAGGGCGTCGGCGTGCACGCGAACGCCGCCCAGATCGCCGCCGCCGAGGGCGTGGGCGCCCTGCTCGCCCCCGACCCGGCCCCGGCCGCCGTCCCCGGGGTGCCCGGCGCCGCCGACCCCACCCAGGTACTGCCGACGAACGCGCCCCAGGGCGGGTACGACCCCAACTCCGCGACCAGCGTCCTGCCCCACACCGGCGGTCCGGCCGGCGCCGCCGACCCCACCGCCGTACTGCCGAACACCGGCGCCGCGGACCCCACGGCGGTGCTGCCGAACACCGGCCCGCAGGGACAGCAGCCCGACCAGCCGCACCCCTGGCAGAACCAGTTCCGCGCCGCCCGGGACCGCAACGAGCAGACGCAGGTCCAGTACCTCGGCCCCGACGAGGACCCGCTGCGCCGCCGCCCCCAGCGCCAGGTCGCCCGGCCTCAGCAGCAGCCGCGCCAGCCCCAGCAGGGGCGCCCGCAGCAGCCGCAGCAGCGCGGCCGGCAGCAGCCGCACGCCGGATACGGCTACCCGGACCAGCCCCAGCAGTACGCCCCGCAGCGGCAGCCGCAGCGGCAGCCCCAGCGTTACGCGCCCCCCGCCCCCGAGCCGCAGCGCCCCGCGCGCGAGCCCCGGGCGCCGCGGCAGCGCAGCGCCAACCCGATGAAGATCCCCGGACTCGGCTGCCTCAAGGGCTGCCTGTTCACGATCGTCATCCTGGTCGTCGCGAGCTGGCTGGTCTGGGAGCTGACCCCGCTGCACACCTGGGTCGGCCAGGGCAGGGGCTACTGGTCCCAGCTCAGCGACTGGGCCGGGCAGGTGGGCGACTGGATCAAGCAGCTCGACAGCTCCTCCGGCGGCGGCAACTGAACGCGAGTTTGGGAATTTGTCGACATCCGGCGGGTGATTTCCGCCTCGGCGGTGAAGGTTGGCTCGCTCGACGCGTAGTTTTGTCGCCCGGGGGTCCCGGTCTGTCGGCCGGGGGCCCGGGGGTCGTCCCCCGGAGTGACGCAGGGGCGACAACACGCGTCGGTAGGAGCAGTCTTGGCACGGAAGATCGGCAGCCGGTACACCGCCAACCAGATCCTGGGGCGGGGCAGCGCCGGCACGGTGTGGCTGGGCGAGGGACCGGAGGGGCCCGTCGCGATCAAGCTGCTGCGTGAGGACCTGGCGTCCGACCAGGAACTCGTCGGGCGCTTCGTGCAGGAGCGCACCGCGCTGCTCGGCCTGGAGCACCCGCACATCGTCTCCGTACGCGACCTGGTGGTCGACGGCAACGACCTGGCCCTGGTCATGGACCTGGTGCGCGGCACCGACCTGCGCACCCGCCTGGAGCGCGAGCGGCGGCTCGCGCCGGAGTCGGCCGTGGCGATCGTCGCGGACGTCGCCGACGGGCTCGCGGCCGCCCACGCGGCCGGGGTCGTCCACCGGGACGTGAAGCCGGAGAACATCCTGCTCGACATGCAGGGCCCGCTCGGCCCCGGCGGGGCCCACCCGGCGCTGCTCACCGACTTCGGCGTGGCCAAGCTGATCGACTCCCCGAAGCGGACCCGCGCCACGAAGATCATCGGCACCCCGGACTACCTGGCCCCGGAGATCGTCGAGGGCCTGCCCCCGCGCGCCGCCGTGGACATCTACGCGCTGGCCACGGTCCTCTACGAACTCCTCGCCGGCTTCACGCCGTTCGGCGGCGGCCACCCCGGCGCGGTGCTGCGCCGGCACGTCACCGAGACCGTCGTACCGCTGCCCGGCATCCCCGAGGAGCTGTGGGCGCTGCTCGTGCAGTGCCTGGCCAAGGCGCCCGCCTCCCGGCTGCGCGCCTCGGAGCTGGCGGCACGGCTGCGGGAGCAGCTCCCCCTGCTGGCCGGCATGCCCCCGCTGGACGTGGACGAGCCGGACGCGGACTCCGCCGACGAGACCGAGGACCAGACGGCCCAGGACCCGGGCGCGGGCGAGCCGGTGCGGCGGCGGGGCGCGGTGTCCCTGGTGCAGGGCGTCCGCCCCGACTCCAACCGGGACACCCACACCTCGATGCGGGTGCCGGCGCCCGACGAGCTGGCGGGCGGGGCCCACGGCACGGCGCGGGTCCCGCGCGCGCCGGGAGCGCCCCGGCCGGGCTCGGCCCGGCACCGGGCCGCGCTGCGCCGGCGCCGGATCACGCTGGGCGTGGCCGGGGTGGTGCTGGCCGCGGCCGTCGGCGTGGGGGCCTGGGCGGCGACGTCGGGCGACGACGAACCCCCGGCGGGCACCCACAGCACCTCGACGCCGTGACTTCCGGCCGGGCGGGGGCGGCGCCGGTCGCCCACAGGTTCGGCCGGGCCGTCCTGCTCTGGCCGCTCGGCGGAGCCGTTACGCTGGATGCGTGGCAGTCGTCGATGTATCCGAAGAGCTGAAGTCCCTCTCCTCGACCATGGAGTCGATCGAGGCCGTCCTGGACCTCGACAGGATGAGGGCAGACATCGCCGTGCTCGAGGAGCAGGCGGCCGCGCCGTCCCTGTGGGACAACCCGGACGAGGCGCAGAAGATCACCAGCAAGCTCTCCCACCTCCAGGCCGAGGTCAGGAAGGCGGAGGGGCTGCGCGGCCGGATCGACGATCTCGCCGTCCTCTTCGAGATGGCCGAGGAGGAGGACGACCCGGACACCCGCGCCGAGGCCGAGGCCGAGCTGGTCCTCGTCCGCAAGGCGCTGGACGAGATGGAGGTCCGGACGCTGCTCAGCGGTGAGTACGACGCCCGTGAGGCGCTCGTCAACATCCGCGCCGAGGCCGGTGGCGTCGACGCCGCCGACTTCGCCGAGAAGCTCCAGCGCATGTACCTGCGCTGGGCCGAGCAGCGCGGCTACAAGACCGAGGTCTACGAGACGTCGTACGCGGAGGAGGCGGGCATCAAGTCCACCACCTTCGCCGTGCAGGCGCCGTACGCCTACGGCACCCTCTCCGTCGAGCAGGGCACCCACCGCCTGGTGCGCATCTCGCCCTACGACAACCAGGGCCGCCGCCAGACCTCCTTCGCGGGCGTGGAGATCCTCCCCGTGGTCGAGCAGACCGACCACATCGAGATCGACGAGTCCGAGCTGCGGGTGGACGTCTACCGCTCGTCCGGTCCCGGCGGCCAGGGCGTGAACACCACGGACTCCGCGGTGCGCCTGACCCACATCCCCACCGGCATCGTCGTCTCCTGTCAGAACGAGCGGTCGCAGATCCAGAACAAGGCGACCGCGATGAACGTCCTCCAGGCCAAGCTGCTGGAGAGGCGCCGGCAGGAGGAGCAGGCCAAGATGGACGCCCTCAAGGGCGACGGCGGCAACTCCTGGGGCAACCAGATGCGCTCCTACGTGCTGCACCCGTACCAGATGGTCAAGGACCTGCGCACCGAGTACGAGGTGGGCAACCCGGAGGCCGTGTTCAACGGCGAGATCGACGGGTTCCTGGAGGCCGGTATTCGCTGGCGCAAGCAGCAGGAGAAGTAACTTTGTCGACATGGCAACTGCCGCCCTGGAGGCGGCAGTTGTCTTATGTCTGGGTTTTACATCACACTCACGGGTTCCAAGTCACGGCAAACGCCGCCCCATCGGACATCGCGCCCGCAACGGCCTTGACGATGCTTTGAAAACTCGGAAGGGTGAAGCGTGGCATGCGTATCTCTGGGGCGCATGTGAACCGGGGGAATTGACGCAGATCTCGTCACGGCTGCCTCCGTCGATCACGGCAAGCCCCACGCGCCGCCTCATTGACGACAGCTACTGGGGGTAGCAAACACATGACGAAGAAGACGCGGATCCGGGTCGCGCGGATAGCCGCCGGCGCCGTGATCGCGGCCGGCGCCTCGCTCACCGCAGCGGGCGCCGCCTCGGCCCTGGACCTCGGTGTCCAGGCGGGGCCGATCACGCTGGGCGTGAGCACGGAGGGTGAGGCCGACGGTGGCACGGCCGACGGAGGCACCGCCGATGGCGGTACGGCTGATGGCGGGACTGCCGATGGCGGCGCCAACGTCGGTGTGACCGAAGGCGGCGACGGTGGCACCGGCACCAATGGTGGCACCACGGACGGCGGCACCACCATCGGTGGCACTGTCACCATCGGTGGCACCACGGACGGCGGTACGACCACGACCGGTGGTACCACGACGGACGGCGGTACGACCACGACCGGTGGTACCACGACGGACGGCGGTACCACCACGACCGGTGGCGATGACAGCACCGGCGGCAACGGCAACTCGGGCGGCAACGGCAACGGTGGCGGCCACGGCAACTCCGGTGGCAACGGCAACTCCGGTGGCAACGGCAACGGTGGCGGCAACGGCACCGGCGGCGGCAGCTCCACCGGTGGCAACGGCGGCGGCTCCACCACCGGCGGCGACGCCCCCCAGGGCGGCGGCAACGACAACGCCGCCCAGGAGGAGGGTTCCTCCGCCCTCACCGACACGGGCTCGGACACCACCGCCCAGGGCGGCGACAAGCAGCTCGCCGAGACCGGTGCAGGACAGACCGCGTTCCTGCTGGTCGGCGCCGCGACGATGATCGCCGGCGGCATCGGCTTCCGCTTCCTGCCGCGGCTCGTGAACGGCCGGGGCGGCGCCGCCGCCTGAGCGTAGCCGCACGGCGACGCTGAGCACGCGACACGCACCACGAAGGGCCCGGAGCCTCGCTCCGGGCCCTTCGGCCGTCTTTGCGGTACTTCCTACGCGGTCTGGTGGGCCAGCAGCGCCACCGCGGCGATCAGCACCGCGAGCAGCGCGATCAGCGCCATGGGGTTGATCCCCGCGAGGAAGCCCTCCTGCTGCAGTCGCTGGCGGTTGGCACGGCACACCGGGCACCGGCCCTCGCTCACAGGCGACGCGCAGTTCGCGCACACCAACCGGTCGTACGTCATGCGCTCGCCCTCCTCGCGCCGGCCATCACCCGTACAACGCGCACGGGAACCAGAACGTTCCCCCTCCACTGTGCCAGGTTCCCCCGCAAAGAGCGCGGGCTCCGGGAGAAGCGCGAATCCCGCCTGTACAAAAACGCACAAGCCGCAACCAACCGCGACCGGGCCCTGCGCTCGCACTCCCGGTTCGCGTATGGTCACGCTCATCTACCCCCGGCGACCCGTGGTGCATCCGTGATCCGATTCGACAACGTCTCCAAGGTCTACCCCAAGCAGACCCGCCCCGCCCTCAGGGATGTCTCCCTGGAGGTCGAGAAGGGCGAGTTCGTCTTCCTCGTGGGGTCCTCCGGCTCCGGCAAGTCGACCTTCCTGCGGCTGGTGCTGCGCGAGGAGCGGTGCAGCCACGGCCAGGTGCACGTCCTGGGCAAGGACCTCGCGCGCCTCTCCAACTGGAAGGTGCCGCAGATGCGCCGCCAGCTCGGGACGGTGTTCCAGGACTTCCGCCTGCTGCCCAACAAGACCGTCGCCGAGAACGTGGCCTTCGCGCAGGAGGTCATCGGCAAGTCGCGCGGCGAGATCCGCAAGTCCGTGCCGCAGGTGCTCGACCTCGTCGGGCTCGGCGGCAAGGAGGACCGGATGCCGGGCGAGCTGTCCGGTGGTGAGCAGCAGCGCGTGGCCATCGCGCGGGCCTTCGTCAACCGGCCCAAGCTGCTGATCGCGGACGAGCCCACCGGCAACCTCGACCCGCAGACCTCCGTCGGCATCATGAAGCTGCTCGACCGCATCAACCGGACGGGCACCACCGTCATCATGGCGACGCACGACCAGAACATCGTGGACCAGATGCGCAAGCGCGTCATCGAGCTGGAGAAGGGCCGCCTCGTCCGCGACCAGGCCCGCGGCGTCTACGGCTACCAGCACTGACCCGCCGCCTCAGTCACGTCCACGGAAAGGCTTGATCCGACGCCATGCGCGCCCAGTTCGTCCTGTCGGAGATCGGTGTCGGTCTCCGCCGCAACCTGACGATGACCTTCGCCGTCATCGTCTCCGTCGCCCTGTCCCTGGCCCTGTTCGGCGGCTCTCTGCTCATGAGCGACCAGGTGAGCACCATGAAGGGCTACTGGTACGACAAGGTCAACGTCTCGATCTTCCTGTGCAACAAGAGCGACGCGCAGTCGGACGTCAACTGCGCCAAGGGCGCGGTCACCGAGGACCAGAAGAAGCAGATCCGCACCGACCTCGGCAAGATGGCCATCGTCGAGAAGGTGACCTACGAGTCGCAGGACCAGGCGTACAAGCACTACAAGGAGCAGTTCGGCAACTCCCCGCTGGCCGGCTCGCTGACGCCGGACCAGATGCAGGAGTCGTACCGCATCAAGCTCAAGGACCCGCAGAAGTACCAG
This sequence comes from Streptomyces sp. NPDC038135, assembly GCF_055601245.1. Classification (NCBI taxonomy): domain Bacteria; kingdom Bacillati; phylum Actinomycetota; class Actinomycetes; order Kitasatosporales; family Streptomycetaceae; genus Streptomyces; species Streptomyces sp. NPDC038135. The sequence continues at coordinate 65,508 of NZ_JBVJXS010000002.1, forward strand.
GTGATCGCGACCGCGTTCAACGGGCGCGACGGTGTGCAGTCGGTGCAGGACCAGAAGGGCATCCTGGACAACCTCTTCCAGTTGCTGAACCTGATGAACCGGGCCGCGCTCGGCGTGATGGCGCTGATGCTGCTCGTCGCGCTGCTGCTGATCGTCAACACCGTGCGGGTGTCCGCGTTCAGCCGTCGGCGTGAGACCGGGATCATGCGCCTCGTCGGCGCCTCGGGCTTCTACATCCAGGCGCCGTTCATCATGGAGGCCGCGGTCGCCGGACTCATCGGCGGCGGACTCGCCTGCGTCTTCCTGGTCGTGGGGCGGTACTTCACGATCGACCACGGCATGGCCCTGTCCAACAAGCTCACGCTGATCAACTTCGTCGGCTGGGACGCGGTGTTGACCAAGCTGCCGCTGATCCTCGCCACCAGTGTGCTGATGCCCGCTCTGGCGGCGTTCTTCGCGTTGCGCAAGTACCTGAAGGTGTGACGCATCCCAAGAGGGTCGTACGGGCGTCCGTCCGTACGGCCCTTCGCCGTTGTCCTAGACTCACCGCCATGTCAGGCCGTGACCCGTTCTGTCAGCCCCGCCGCACCGGCCGTGGGGCCGCCCTGACATTGGTCTTCGCCTGCGCCCTGGTCGCCGGCGCCGCAACCGGCTCCTTCCCGGACGCCGGCCAGGGCGCCCGCTCCGGCCCCAAGTCCGCTTCCGCGCCGGCGCCTTCGGCCACCCGCCACGAGGCCGTGCGGCGGGCCGCCGCCAAGGCGATGGCCGACGGCAAGTCGCCCATGGAGGCCGCCGAACGGGCCGTCAGCCGCAGCGGGGACCGCTGGGGAGCCGTCTACTCCGAGGGCGAGTACCAGGAGTTCCGGGAGGCCCTGGACGGCGAGTACACCGGCACCGGGCTGTTCGCGCGGGCCGAGCCGGACGGCCGGATCGAGGTGTCCCGGGTGCAGCCCGGCTCGCCCGCGGCCGACGCCGGGATCCGCACGGGCGACCGGCTGCGCAGCGTCGACGGCACGGACGTGGCCGGACGGCCGGTCACGGAGGTGGTCTCGTTACTCCGCGGCGACGCCGAGGACGCGGCCGCGGGCACGACCGTGACGCTCGGCCTCCAGCGCGGCACGCGCGCGTGGACCGAGACCCTGCGCCGGGCCAGGCTGTCCACGGACCCGGTGACCGTCCACAGGCTGCCCCACAGGATCACCGTCATCAAGGTCGCCGCCTTCACCAAGGGCTCCGGCGACTCCGTGCGCGCCGCGGTGCGCCGCGCCCCGTCCGGCGCCGGCATCGTCCTGGACCTGCGAGGGAACTCCGGCGGTCTGGTCACCGAGTCCGTGGAGACCGCCTCCGCCTTCCTCGACGGCGGCCTGGTCGCCACCTACGACGTCGACGGCGCCCAGCGCGCCCTGCACGCCGACTCCGGCGGCGACACCGGCCGGCCCCTGGTCACCCTGGTCGACGGCGGCACGATGAGCGCGGCCGAGATGCTCACCGGCGCGCTGCAGGACCGCGGCCGCGCGGTCGTGATCGGCACCCGCACCTTCGGCAAGGGCTCCGTCCAGATGCCCACCGAGCTGCCCGACGGCTCGGTGGCCGAGCTGACCGTGGGCCACTACCGCACCCCGTCCGGCCGCGCGGTCGACGGCCGGGGCATCACCCCCGACCTGGACGCGGGGCCGCAGGCGCTGCGCCGCGCCGAGACGGTCCTGGGCGGTCTGGGCGACCCCTCGTAGCGCCCTGTTAATGCGCTTCCCCCGCACCCCCTCCGTGGTGCGAAAATGGGCGCACTATGGCTAAGGAAAAAGGGCGCAAGCTGATCGCGCAGAACAAGAAGGCGCGGCACGACTACCTCATCCTCGACACGTACGAGGCCGGTCTCGTGCTGATGGGCACCGAGGTGAAGTCACTGCGCCAGGGGCGGGCCTCGCTGGTCGACGGGTTCGTGCAACTGGACGGTCACGAAGCGTGGCTGCACAACGTGCACGTCCCCGAGTACAGCCAGGGCACCTGGACCAACCACAGCGCCCGGCGCAAGCGGAAGCTGCTGCTGCACCGCGACGAGATCGACAAGCTGGAGGCGAAGTCCCAGGAGACGGGTCACACGATCGTGCCCCTCGCCCTGTACTTCAAGGACGGCCGCGCCAAGGTCGAGATCGCGCTGGCGAAGGGCAAGAAGGAGTACGACAAGCGCCAGACCCTGCGCGAGAAGCAGGACCGGCGCGAGGCGGACCGCGCGATGTCGGCCGTGCGGCGCAAGCAGCGGGCCTAGTCACCGGACGGGCGCGACCGGCGGGAATAGGCTGGCACCGGACCGCGTTGGTCACGTACGATGGCAGCGCACCCCACAGAGGGTGCGAGCCCCCTCTCCGGAGGGCCCTCCTCGGAGGGGTTTGAAAAAACAACATGGGGATGATCGGTTTCGACAGCGGATGTCGAAGCAGGGGAAGCGTGTCGAGGAAGCGGCCATGATCTCGTAAACCACAGGCCGAAAACAATAATCGCCAACACTAAGCGCGATTCCTCCCACTTCGCCCTCGCTGCCTAATTAGCAGCTAGCGAAGCTCTCAAGGGAGTGTCAGCCCGGGCTTGTTCCCGTCCCGGATCCTGGCATCGACTAGGGAACTAAACCTTGATCCCGGTCACGGGGTGAAGAGGGAAACCAAACAGTGACTGGGCCCGTCGGCGACTTGTTCGCGTGATCGCCGGGGCCGAGAAAAGCGAAGCGAACTGCACACGGAGAAGCCCTGGTTCCGCACCGTTGGACGCGGGTTCGATTCCCGCCATCTCCACGAGACGGTGGTGGACCGTGCTCGCAGCGAACGCGAGCCCAGTCCGTCCCGTCGGGATCTCCGGGGGCATGACCCCCGGACCCCCTCATCCCATGTGGGCAAGGCCCCGTCGCTCCGGAGCGACGGGGCCTTTGTCATGCGGTCCGCCGGGCGAGCCGCGAGAGCGAGGCCGTGACCAGGGCCAGGACGCCGGTGTCCAGGGTCGGCTGGAGGACCGGCGCGAACCGGGAGCTGTGGTTGACCGGGATGTCCTGCGCCACCGTGCCGCGCCGCCGGGCGGTCTCGTAGACGTCGGGGTCGACGCAGCCGAGCGCCCAGTAGGTGTACGGGACGCCGAACGCGTCCGGGATGCGGCTGAAGTCCTCGCTCGCGCTCTGCAGTTCCACCGTGCCCGCCCGGTCCCCGAAGACCTCCTCGAAGGCGGCCGCCACCTCCCGGGTCACCGCCGCGTCGTTGACGGTCGGCGGGAAGCGGGTGCCCTCCTCGATCTCCGGTTCGCGGGTCGCTCCGGAGGCGGCGCACTCGGCCGTCACGATCCGCCGCACCGCGGCCAGGACGGCCGTCCGGGTCCCCTCGTCGTAGGTGCGCGCGTTCAGCAGCAGTTCCGCTGACTCCGGGATCACGTTGCCGCTCGTGCCCGCCTGCACCGAGCCCACCGTGAGCACCGCGGGCCAGGTGGCGGCCAGCTCGCGCGAGACGATCGTCTGGAGCCGCACGACGATCATCGACGCCATCACCACCGGGTCGATCGCGGCCTGCGGCGCCGAGCCGTGCGCACCCCTGCCGTGCACGGTGACGCGGATGTTGTCCGCCGCGGACAGGAAGGAACCGGCGCGGGTGCCGACCCGCCCGGCCGGATAGGGCAGCACATGCTGGGCGAACGCCACGTCCGGCCGCGGCACGAGATCGGTGAGTCCGTCGGCGAGCATCCGGTCGGCGCCGTCACCGGGCTCCTCGGCCGGCTGGAACAGGGCCACCAGCGTCCCCCGCCACGCCCCCCGGGCGGAGGCCAGCAGCCGGGCCGCGCCCAGCAGACAGGTGACGTGCATGTCGTGACCGCAGGCATGGGCCACCGGCACCTCGCGGCCCGCCGCGTCCTTGCCGACGGCCTTGCTGGCGTACGGCAGGCCGGTCTCCTCGCGGACCGGCAGCGCGTCCATGTCGGCGCGCAGCAGCACCGTCGGCCCGTCCCCGTTGGCCAGCACGCCGACCACGCCGGTGCCGCCGATCCCGTCCTGCACCCGGTAGCCGCAGCTCCCCAGGCGCTCCGCCACCCGGGTCGCGGTCCGGTGCTCCTGGTGGCCCAGCTCCGGGTGGGTGTGCAGGTCCTCGTAGAAGCCCTCCAGCTCGGGCCGGATGTCACCGAGCCCGGCTACGACCTCGTCCACGCGATCCCTGAGGCTCATGACTGTGCGGTGCTCCTCGTTCCTCGGCGGGTGGTCCCCCCCGGTGAGTCCCCCGTCCGGGTCACGAGCCGCGGCCGCGGGACGACCTGGGCCGCCAGTCGCGGCTGCCCGGCAGGTGCCAGCCCCGGACCAGCGCGACCATCCGCAGCGAGACGCCCAGCAGGAGCCCGGCCGCGATGCCGACGGTGGGCACGCCGAGCCGGCTGCAGAGCACCGTCACCCCGCTCACCAGCACGGCGACGGTCGCGTACAGGGGATTGCCGCCGAAGATGGAGGGGGTGTGTGCCAGCAGCAGGTCCCGGATGGCGCCGCCGCCGACCGCTGTGATCGTGCCCAGCAGCACGGCGGGCAGCCAGCCGAGGCCGACGGAGAGGGTCTTCTGCGCCCCGGCGATCGCCCAGACGCTGAGCGCCAGCGCGTCGAGCAGGTTGAAGGTCCAGCCGGAGGTGTGACGGCTCAGGTCGGCCAGGAACGCCAGCAGCGTCCCGGCGGTGGCGACGGTCAGATAGGTGTAGTCCGTCAGGGCGACGGGCGTCCCGTGCTGCAGGAGGGTGTCGCGCAGGATGCCGCCGCCGAGACCGGAGACGATGCCGATGACCAGGAAGCCGAAGAGGTCCAGCCGGCGGCTCCGGGCCAGCACCCCGCCGAGTGTCCCGTTGGCGAACACCCCGCTCAGGTCCAGCACCCGGGTCACCTCCGTGACGTTCTCCGGGGACAGCCAGCCGGCCACGCATCAGCACCTCCGCCCTCACCGTCGCCCCGACCATCGAACCAGCCGGAGCGGGCCCCCGCCCGGTGAGCGCCCGCCTACCGGGCCGCCGGCCGCCCGGCCGCCCCCGTCCGGAGCCGCGACGCGCCGATCACCAGAGCCACGGCCGCCGCGAGCGCCGGCACAGCGAAACCCGTGGCCGGCGAGCCGTGCTCGGCCGCCCAGCCGCCGGCCGCCGAACCGCAGGCGATGCCGGTGAGCAGGCCGGTGACGACGAGGCTCATGCCCTCGTTGAGCCGGTCGGCCGGGGTGCGGGACTGCACCAGGGTCATCGCGGTCACCATCGTCGGCGCCGTCGCCATGCCCGCCACCAGCAGCGCGCCCGCCAGGGCGACGAGGGAACCGGTGGTGGCGGCGGCCAGCCAGGGCAGGGTCATCAGGGCGGCCATCGCGAGCAGGCAGCGGGGCAGGCCGAGACCGGCGGGCTTCAGGGCCCCGTACAGCAGACCGGCCGCGCACGAGCCCGCCGCCTGCAGCGCGAGGACCAGGCCCGCCGCCGCCCGGTGCCCCTGGGCGTCGGCGTAGGCGATCGTGACGACCTCCATCGAGCCGAACACCGAGCCGGTCGCCACGAAGCAGGCCAGCAGCGCCGGAATGCCCGGGCTGCGCAACGGGGACCGGGCCTTGGACCGGGCCAGCGGCGGCGGCTCGGTCGCCCGCTGCGCGGTGAACAGCAGCACGCCGGCCAGCAGCAGCACGGTCCCGGCGAGCGTGCCCGCCTCCGGGAAGAACGTGCCGGTCAGGAAGGCGGCCAGCACCGGGCCCAGCATGAAGCACAGCTCGTCGGCGGCCTGCTCGAAGGAGTTGGCGGTGTGCAGGGCCGCGGGCTCGTCGCGCAGCAGGTGGGCCCAGCGGGCGCGGGACAGACCGCCGATGTTGGGGGTGGCGGCGGTGGCGGCGTAGGCGGCGAACAGGGTCCAGTCCGGGGCGCCGAAGCGCACGCACAGCAGCAGGGCGAGGCTGCCCAGCACCGCCGTGAGGGTGGCCGGCACGGCGACCCGGGCCTGCCCGTGCCGGTCGACGAGCCGCGCGATCCACGGCCCGGCCACCCCGGTCGCCGCCAGACCGACGGCGGTGACGGCGCCGGCGAGCGCGTAGGAGCCCCGGGCCCCGGCGATCATCACGACCGCGCTCACGCTGAACATGCCCATCGGCAGCCGTGCGACGAGGTTGCCCGCGGTGAAGGCGAGCGTGCCGGGGCGGGAGAAGAGCCCCCGGTATCCGCGGGGCCGCCCCGTCCCGCGCTCCTCGCACTGCTTGTCCGGTATCCGGCTGTCCTCGGTGGTCTGTGGCGGCATGGCTCAACGGTGGCCCGCGGTGGATCACGCGGTCCAACACCTTCTCGGCGCCGACTCACGCACACGCGTTGTGAATCGGGGCGGTAGATTCGCCGCCATGCCCGCTCCCGCCGCCATAGAACCGCGCCTGCTGCGCGCCTTCGTCGCCGTCGCCGAGGAGCTGCACTTCACCCGGGCCGCGGCCCGCCTGTACGTGGCCCAGCAGGCGCTGAGCCGTGATGTGCGGCGGCTGGAGCGCGAGTTGGACGCCGAGCTGTTCGTGCGGACCACCCGGCAGGTGACGCTCACCGCGGACGGCGAGCGGCTGCTGCCGCACGCCCGGCGGGTACTGGCCGCCCAGGACGACCTGCTCGCCGCCTTCGGCCAGGCCCGGCCGCTGCTGGTCGACCTCAACTCCGCCGGCCTGCTCACCGGCCGCCGGGTGCTGCACCGGGCCCGGGAACTCGCCCCCGACTGCGAGCTGATGGCCCGCTACGAGAGCGGTCTGACGGGAGCGGCGGCCGAGGTGCTCGCGGGCCGGCTGGACGTCTCCTTCGGGCGTTTCGCGGGCCTGGACCCGGCGCTGCGGTCCGGGCTGGAACAGCAACCGGTGCGCTACGAGCCGATGGCCGTCGTCCTGCCCGACGACCACCCGCTGGCCGCCCTGCGGGAGGTCCCGCTGGCGGCGCTGGCCGGGGAGACGGTGTACGCCGGAGCGGGCAACCCGCGCACCCGGGAGTGGACCGACCTCGCGCTTCACCTCTTCGAGGGACGCGATATCCGGCTCGCACCACCCCATCCGCTGCCGGTGGGCGACGAGGAGTTCGAGCGGATCATGGCCAAGACCCGCAACGCGATCCTGGCCGTGGTGGACTTTCCGGCCATGCCCCGTTCGGTGCTGCGGCCGCTCGTCGACCCGGTCCCGCTCTCACCCGTGTCCCTGGTCTGGCGCAAGGGGCTGGTCCACCCCGGGCTGACGGCGCTCCGCAGGGCCGCGAGCGAGATCGCGGAAGCCGAAGGGTGGCTGCGACGGCCGGTCGACCGATGGATTCCAGCCGTGGATGATGATGTGATGAGCGCCCGTTAGGCGGCACATGGCGAACACGGCACCTGCGCATGCGCTACATTCGGGGCCCGAGCACGGTGTGGTAAAGGGGGCGCTCGGGCTGGGTGGGGGCCTGGTTCGAACGACGGGTGCTCGGTGTCGATGCGCACCCGGAACTGTCCCGTGGGGGGGATGTGCGCACGTGAAAGAGTGGCGAGAAGACGCCCAACCGGTCCAGCCCGAAGTGCCGTCCGCGCCCGTGCAACGCCGGGTGGCGGAAAGTCACCCGCAGGTGTTCCCGGAGACCGGTGACGTCCCCGGCACCGGGTCCCTCCCGGCGGCCGGAATATCCCGGGGCGGTCGAGCCGCCCGGACCGAGGCCGACGGGACGGCCGTGATCCCACGGCCCCGCAACGACCGCAGAGCCGCGGACTTCCGCCGGGCCCCGGGCCGCGCCGCGGCCCCCGCCACGGACCCCGAGCAGACCACCGTGCTGCGCCGGGTGCGGGCCGGCGGCCACCCCGGAGCCGGCGCCGCCGAGCCCCTCCGCGACCCCTGGGGCGAGCCCCTGCCCGCCATCCCCGCCCAGCCGGCCGCCCACGACCCCACGCACGACCCGCACGAGGTCACGGTCCAGATGAACGCCGTCCAGCTCGGCGACGGCCGGCTGGACCCGGCCGCGGGCGCCGCGCACGGCGCCGGCCGCGAGAACGCCGACGGCCCCGTCTTCGTCGACGCGTCCGGCCGCCGCAGCCGTACCTTCCGCCGCCTCGGCGTGATCGTCGGCCTGGCCTGCGCCGTGTACGCCGTGGTCATCGTGGTGACGCTGTTCTCGGGCAGCTCGGACGCGCCCTGGGTCCCGGTGCCCGGCCAGGACGAGAACGCGCCCGCCGGCCAGGTGGACACCCCGCCGCTGCCCAGCGTCTCGGCGGAGCCGACGCCGGAGAGCAGCGGCTCCGCGGCCGCACCCGTCGCGTCCCCGACCGGGCGCGCCGGCGCCGTACCGGGCTCCGGTCCGGCGCCGAGCTCCGCCCCGGGCGCCTCGCACACGTCCGCCGACGCGGCGCCGACGGCCGGCACGCCCGCCGGCTCCAGCGTGGTCGGCGGCACCAGGAACCCGTCCACCGCCCCGGCGACCCCGGCCGGCTCCTCCCCGGACCCGTCCGCGTCGAGCACCGGCGCGTCCCCCGCCCCGTCACTCTCCCCCGCCGGCGGCACGGGCCCCGAGGCCCAGGGCGCCGCCGGCCCGACCGCCCCGCGTCCGCGCCTCTGATCAGCGAAGCCGCCCCATGCCGTCACTTTCCAGTCCCCGTCCCTCCCCGCCCGCCAGGCGCAGATGGCTCCCGCTGCGCTATCTGCTGTCCGTCCTGGTCCTGGTCGCCACGCTCGCGATGCTCATGCTGCGCGGGTACGTGCACAACGAGATCCTCGCGGACTTCCGCGTGCGGCCCGAGGCGGCCAACGACAAGGTGCCCGAAGCGGTCCTCGAGGGCGGTCCGGTCATCGACACCCGTGGCGGCCGCACCGGCAGCCTGCGGGTGCCGGACCACCGCATCGTCCTCACCTTCGACGACGGCCCGGACCCCACCTGGACGCCGAAGGTCCTCGACACCCTCAAGAAGCACCGCGCGCACGCCGTCTTCTTCGTCACCGGCACCATGACCTCCCGCTACCCGGACCTGGTCAAGCGCATGGTCGACGAGGGGCACGAGGTCGGCCTGCACACCTTCAACCACCCCGACCTGTCGTACCACTCCGAGCGGCGCGTCGACTGGGAACTCTCCCAGGGCCAGCTCGCGCTGGCCGGAGCGGCCGGCATCCGCAGCTCCCTGTTCCGGCCGCCGTACTCCTCGTTCGCCGACGCCATGGACGACAGGTCCTGGCCGGTGACCGAGTACATCGGCGGCCGGGGCTACCTGACCGTCCTCAACGACACCGACAGCGAGGACTGGCGCAGGCCCGGCGTGGACGAGATCGTCCGCCGGGCGACGCCCGAGGGCGGCAAGGGCGCGATCGTCCTGATGCACGACTCCGGCGGCGACCGCCACCAGACGGTCCAGGCGCTGGACGAGTTCCTGCCCCGGCTGCAGGAGCGCGGCTACCGGTTCCAGAACCTCACCGAGGCACTGGACGCGCCGAGCGCCGGCACCCCGGTCACGGGCCTCGACCTCTGGAAGGGCAAGGCCTGGATCTTCCTGGTGCAGGCGTCGGAGCGGGCCACCGGCGCGCTGGTCGTGTGCCTCGCGGTCATCGGCACCCTGGTACTCGCCCGCTTCGGCGGGATGCTGCTGCTGTCCGCGGTGCACGCCCGCCGCACCCGCCGGCGCGGATTCCGCTGGGGCCCGCGGCCCGTCACGGAACCCGTGTCGGTGCTGGTGCCGGCCTACAACGAGGCCAAGTGCATCGAGAACACGGTCCGTTCGCTGATGCGCAGCGAGCACCCCATCGAGGTCCTCGTCATCGACGACGGCTCCACCGACGGCACGGCCCGCATCGTCGAAGGGCTGGGACTGCCCAACGTACGGGTGATCCGCCAGCTCAACGCGGGCAAGCCCGCCGCCCTCAACCGCGGTATGGCGAACGCCCGGTACGACCTGATCGTGATGATGGACGGCGACACCGTCTTCGAGCCGGCCACGGTCCGCGAACTGGTGCAGCCCTTCGCCGACCCCCGGGTCGGCGCCGTCGCCGGCAACGCCAAGGTCGGCAACAAGGACACCCTCATCGGCGCCTGGCAGCACATCGAGTACGTGATGGGCTTCAACCTCGACCGCCGGATGTACGACGTCCTGCGCTGCATGCCGACCATCCCGGGCGCGGTCGGGGCCTTCCGCCGCTCGGCCCTGGAACGGGTCGGCGGCATGAGCGACGACACCCTCGCCGAGGACACCGACATCACCATGGCGATGCACCGCGACGGCTGGCGCGTGGTGTACGCCGAGAAGGCCCGGGCCTGGACCGAGGCCCCGGAGTCCGTCCAGCAGTTGTGGTCCCAGCGCTACCGCTGGTCGTACGGCACCATGCAGGCGATCTGGAAGCACCGCCGTGCCGTCGTCGAACGCGGTCCCTCCGGGCGCTTCGGCCGGGTCGGCCTGCCGCTCGTGTCCCTGTTCATGGTCGTGGCCCCGCTCCTGGCCCCGCTCATCGACATCTTCCTCGTCTACGGCCTGGTCTTCGGGCCCACCGAGAAGACGGTCGTGGCATGGCTGGGCGTGCTCGCCGTACAGGCCGCCTGCGCGGCCTACGCCTTCGCCCTTGACCGGGAACCGCTGACGCCGCTGATCTCGCTGCCCCTGCAGCAGATCCTCTACCGCCAGCTCATGTACGTCGTGCTGCTGCAGTCCTGGATCACCGCGCTCACCGGCGGCCGCCTGCGCTGGCAGAAGCTGCGGCGCAACGGCGGTGTGTCGGCCCCGCCGACCGCGTCCGTCCCCGACCGGCGGGCGATGGACGGGAGGCCGGCCTGATGACGACGCCGCCCTTCGGCTCCGTCCCGCGGCAGGGCGCGGAGCCGCTCGGGGCTCCCCACGGGCCCTTCGCCGCACGGCCGCCCCGTCCGGCCCCTCCGCTCGCCCCGTCGGCGCCCTTCCCGACGACGACCCAGGAAGCCCCAGCAGTGACCGTACCCACCCTCCCGTCCGGCACGGACGAGCCGACCCGGCCCGCCGAGCCCGAGCAGCGCCGGGCCCCGGCGCGCGACCGGTACTTCGACCTGCTGCGCGCCGTCGCGCTCTTCCGGGTGGTCTTCTACCACCTGATGGGCTGGGCCTGGCTGCCGGTGGTGTTCCCGTCCATGGGCGTGATGTTCGCCCTGGCCGGCAATCTCATGGCCCGCTCGCTCAAGCGCCCGGCGGCGCAGGTCGTCCGGAGCCGCCTGCGCCGCCTCCTGCCGCCCCTGTGGCTGCTCGGCGCCCTCGGCGTGACCGGCATGGTGCTGCAGGGCTGGAGCCCGGGCGACGACGGACACCCCGGCTGGTGGTGGCTGCACCTCGGCTTCTGGATCCTGCCGCTGAGCGACCCGCCCTACGCCGAGGGCCTGCGCGGCATCCACGGCGTCCTCGGCGAGGACTGGGGAGGCGAACTCGCGGGCCCGCTCTGGTACATCCGCGCCTACCTCTGGTTCGTCCTGCTGTCCCCGTTCCTGCTGAAGGCGCTGCGGGCGCTGCCCTGGGCGACGGTCCTGTCGCCGATCGCGCTCTCCGCGGCCTTCGAGTTCGGCTACCTCAACCTGCCCGGCGAGCGCATCCCCTCCGCCCTCACGGACTTCAGCACCTTCGGCGCCTGCTGGATCCTGGGCATGGCGCACCAGGAGGGCGTGCTCCGGCGCATGCCCCGCTACGTCGTCCCGTCCGTCGCCCCGGCCATCGCGGTCCTGGGCCTCTGGTACGCCCTGACGCACGGCTTCAGGGAGGGGCACGACCTGGACGACATCCCGTTCGCGCAGTCCCTGTGGTCCTTCGCCACCGTGCTGCTGCTCCTGCACGTGAGCCCCTCGTGGACGGACTGGCCCCGCTGGCTGCGCCCCTTCGACCGGCTGATCACCCTGCTCAACTCCAGAGCGGTGACGATCTACCTCTGGCACAACCTCTGCATCCTCGTCGCCGCCACCCTGTGGGACCAGCTCTGGCAGTTCGACGTGATGTACCTGCACTTCTCCTGGCTGCTGGAGAGCCCCTGGCCGGTGCTGGCGATCACCTGGATGTTCATCGCGAGCTGCGTCGTCTGGTTCGGCTGGATGGAGGACATCGCGGCCAAGCGCGCACCACGGCTGTGGCCGGACGGCTCGGCGCCGAGGAACCGCGGGCTCCGCGCCGGGGCGCACCGGGGCTGACGGGTTTCCGCCGGACCGGCCCTCACGGCCCGCCCGCGCGGTGAGTGAGAGCGAAGTTCCCTACCGGTCACCCACAGCCACAGCCAGGAAACGCGCCCTCCCTACCGTCGGGACTCATCACCGCGAACCACCGAGTCCCGGAGCACCGTGGAGGCGTCATGACAGGTCCGGACCCAATCCGTCGCAGCGGTCGCTGGATCGAGCACTGGGATCCCGAGGACGAGGGGTTCTGGAGGGCGACCGGGGAGCGGGTCGCCCGGCGGAACCTGTGGTTCTCCGTGCTGTCCGAGCACATCGGGTTCTCGGTCTGGACCCTGTGGTCCGTGCTCGTGCTCTTCATGGGGCCCGAGTACGGACTCACCCCCGCCGACAAGTTCCTGCTGACCTCCGTGGTCACGCTGGTCGGCGCGGTCGTGCGGGTGCCGTACACGTTCGCCGTCGCCGTCTTCGGCGGGCGCAACTGGACGATCGTCTCGGCGAGCCTGCTGCTCGTCCCGACGGTCGCCGCGTTCGCGGTGATGGAGCCGGGGACCTCCTTCTCCACCTTCCTGCTGGTCGGACTGCTGGCCGGCATCGGCGGCGGCAACTTCGCCTCCTCGATGACCAACATCAACGCCTTCTTCCCGCTGCGCCGCAAGGGGTGGGCGCTCGGGCTGAACGCCGGGGGCGGGAACATCGGCGTGCCGGTCATCCAGCTGATCGCCCTCGCGATCATCGGGGCGAGCGGCGGGCCGCGGGTGCTGCTCGGGATCTACATCCCGCTGATCGTGGTCGCCGCCGTCCTCGCCGCGCTCTTCATGGACAACCTCGCCGCGGTGAAGAACGACACCGGCGCCGCCAGGGATGCGGCGAGGGACGGCCACACCTGGATCATGGCCTTCCTCTACGTCGGCACCTTCGGCTCGTTCATCGGCTACAGCTTCGCCTTCGGGCAGGTGCTGACCAACCAGTTCGGGCGCACCCCGTTGCAGGCCGCGTACCTCACCTTCATCGGCCCGCTGCTCGGCTCCCTGATCAGGCCCGTCGGCGGATGGCTTGCCGACCGGTACGGCGGGGCGCGGATCACCCTGTGGAACTACGTCGGCATGGCCGCCGCCACCGCCGTCCTCGTCGTGGCGAGCATGGCGAAGTCGCTGGCGCTGTTCGTGCCGGTCTTCGTGGTGCTCTTCGTGCTCAGCGGGCTCGGCAACGGGTCGACGTACAAGATGATCCCCGGCATCTTCCAGGCCAAGGCCCTGGCCGGGGGACTCACGGGGGAGGCGGCGGCCGCCCACGGGCGGCGGCTGTCCGGGGCCGCCATGGGGCTCATCGGGGCCGTCGGCGCGCTCGGCGGGGTCGGCATCAACCTGGCCTTCCGCCAGTCCTTCCTGTCCTACGGCTCCGGCACCGGCGCCTTCGTCGCCTTCCTCGTCTTCTACGGCGCCTGCTTCGCGGTGACCTGGGCCGTATACCTTCGCGGTCCGGCCATCCGGGCCGTACCCACCACCGCCGCCGAGACGAAGCCGCAGCTCAGCTACGCCGAGGTGTGACGTAACACCGCGGACATCGAGCCGAACCGAGCCTGTCACGCGCCGTTGACAGGCTCGTTCGGCATGCGGGTCAGCTAGGAGAGCCATGGACGACGAACAGCAGCACCCCGAACACGGACCCCTCGCCGGGTTCACCGTCGGCGTCACCGCCGCGCGCCGGGCCGAGGAGCTGGGCGCGCTGCTCCAGCGGCGCGGCGCCGTCGTGCTGCACGCGCCCGCCCTGCGCATCGTGCCGCTCGCCGACGACGGCGAACTGCTCGCCTCCACCAAGGAGCTCATCGACCAGGCGCCGGACGTCGTGGTGGCCACCACCGCGATCGGCTTCCGGGGCTGGATCGAGGCCGCCGACGGATGGGGGCTCGGGCAGCCGCTGCTGGAGCGCCTGCGAGGCGTCGAACTGCTGGCCCGCGGGCCCAAGGTGAAGGGCGCGGTGCGGGCGGCGGGGCTGACCGAGTCGTGGTCGCCGACGAGCGAGTCCATGGCCGAGGTGCTGGACCGGCTCCTGGAGGAGGGCGTCGACGGGCGCCGGATCGCCGTGCAGTTGCACGGGGAGCCGCTGCCGGGGTTCGTGGAGGCGCTGCGGGCCGGGGGAGCGGAGGTCGTCCCGGTGCCGGTGTACCGGTGGATGCCGCCGGAGGACATCGGACCCGTCGACCGGCTGCTGGACGCCGTCGCCGCGCGCGCGGTGGACGCGCTCACCTTCACCAGCGCGCCCGCCGCCGCGTCCCTGCTGGCGCGGGCCGAGGAGCGCGGGCTGCTCGACGAGGTGCTGGCCGCGCTCGGCCATGACGTCCTGCCCGCCTGCGTGGGGCCGGTGACCGCGCTGCCGTTGCAGGCGCGGGGCGTGGACACGGTGCAGCCGGAGCGGTTCCGGCTCGGGCCGCTCGTGCAGCTGCTGTGCCAGGAACTGCCCGCGCGCGCCCGGGCCTTGCCCGTCGCCGGGCGCCGGGTGGAGATCCGGGGGCACGCGGTGCTGGTGGACGGGGAGCTGAAGCCCGTGCCGCCGGCGGGCATGTCGCTGCTGCGGGCGCTGGCACGGCGGCCGGGCTGGGTGGTGGCCCGCGCCGAACTGCTGCGGGCGCTGCCGGGCGCGGGACGCGACGAGCACGCGGTGGAGACGGCGATGGCCCGGCTGCGCACGGCCCTCGGCGCCCCGAAGCTGATCCAGACGGTGGTCAAGCGGGGCTACCGGCTGGCGCTCGACCCGGCCGCGGACGCCAAGTACGCGGACGACTGAGGCGGGGCGGGACCCGGTTCCGCCGGGGAAGCCGCCGCGAAGACCGTCCGAAGGGTTCCGCGCGCCGGGCGGCACGGGCACTGTGAAGGGGAGCGACGCAACTGTTCCCCTGTCCTAGGCGGTGGCAGGCACATGACGCTGAGTACGGCCCCGGCCCCGAACGAGCCGCGGTTCGACGCCGGTCGGATCTGCCTGGACCTCCTCGCGACCGCGTATCCGGCCGAACGGCTGGACTCCGTCCGGTCGTTGCGGGTCTGGATCCACGGTGCCGCACTGGTGCCGCCCGGCACCCCGCTGGAGCACGCCGACGCCTCCTGGCCGCAGCGGTTCCGGGAACTGCGCGCGGACGTCGAGCAGTTGCTGCGCGGCACCGCGGCCGCGGACCCCCGGCCGTACGACGGCGCGCTCGGCCGGCTCAACGAGGCCGCCCGCGCCGCGCTCCCGGTCCCGTGCGCGGTGCGCCGCGCGGACGGCGTCCTGGAGCGCGAACTGGCCCGGGCGCCCGAGTGCGCGGCGCTGCTGGCGCTCCTGGCGCGGGACGCCGTGGAGCTGCTCACCGACCCCGTGGCGCGGGCCGCGGTCCGCGAGTGCGAGGGCGACAACTGCCCCCTGGTGTACCTGGACACGTCCCGCGGACGCCGGCGGCGCTGGTGCTCGAGCGAGGTCTGCGGCAACCGGGAGCGGGTGGCCCGGCACCGGCGACGGGCGGCGCTCGCCCGGGCCTGACCGCCCGTTACAACCCTTCCGCCGGATAACCGAGGAAACTCCCCTGGCGCGGGTCAAGTGATCTGCGTAACAGCCGGTTTGCCGGTCCCTGCGCACGGGCAGCGCGGACCGCCCCGGCGATGTGTCGGAAATGTGGACACCGCGCGGTGGGAATGTGTGCGCATGTCCCGGTCGTGACGTCACTCCCAGGAAAACTGTCACTTCCGTTTGAACGGTGGGCCGCCCCTGTCCGTACGGGTGGGCGAGCGACCGACTGGGGGAACCCCCGGACACCGGAGGTGGGCGTGCGCAAGGATGCGGCCGTGGCCAATGAACGTGGATCGAGGGCCCGACATCGCATGTCCTCACAGCCCTCGGAACCTGATGAGGAGCTGATGCGTGCGCTGTACCGCGAGCACGCCGGACCTCTGCTCGCGTACGTCCTCAGGCTGGTCGCCGGAGACCGGCAGCGCGCCGAGGACGTCGTGCAGGAGACGCTCATCCGTGCCTGGAAGAACGCCGGTCAGCTCAATCGGGCGACCGGTTCGGTACGCCCCTGGCTGGTGACGGTCGCGCGCCGCATCGTCATCGACGGCCACCGCAGCCGGCAGGCCCGGCCGCAGGAGGTCGATCCGTCGCCGCTGGAGGTCATCCCCGCGGAGGACGAGATCGACAAGGCGCTGTGGCTGATGACGCTGTCCGACGCGCTCGACGACCTGACCCCGGCGCACCGGGAGGTCCTCGTCGAGACGTACTTCAAGGGACGTACGGTCAATGAGGCGGCCCAGACGCTGGGCATCCCGAGCGGCACGGTGCGCTCCCGGGTGTTCTACGCCCTGCGGTCGATGAAGCTGGCACTGGAGGAGCGGGGGGTGACGGCGTGATGAGCGGTGGATTCCGAGGAATGCAAGGATTCGGCCCGGGTGGTCCGGGTATTTCTGGACCCATGAGCCCCAGCGAGGGATCTTCGGTGCCGAGCGAGCACGAGACCGTGGGCGCCTACGCCCTCGGTCTGCTCGACGACGCCGAGGCGACCGCTTTCGAGGCGCATCTCGCCACGTGCGAGTGGTGCGCCCAGCAACTGGACGAGCTGGCCGGGATGGAGCCGATGCTGGCCGCGCTGGCCGATCTGCCGGGTTCCGGCAGCACCCCGGCGATCGGCGAGTCGCTGTCCGCCAGGCCGAGCCCGCGGCTGGTGGAGAAGCTGGTCGACGAGGTCTCCGAACGCCGTGCGCGAAAGCGGCGCAAGGGCTTCTACCTGGTGGCGGCCGCCGCCGCGCTGGTCATCGGCGGCCCGGTGGCCGTCATGGCGGTGAACGCGGGCGGCGACTCGGGGCAGACGGCCACGCCGCTCGCGGCCACCGCCCAGACCACGTTCCAGCAGCTTCCGGACAAGGTCAGCGGGAGCGACAGCACGACCGGCGCCAGCGCGACCGTCGCCATGGGCGAGAAGGACTGGGGCACCTCGGCCGTCCTGGAGCTCAAGGGCGTGAAGGGGCCGCTCAAGTGCTCGTTGGTTGCCGTCGGCAACAACGGCGACCGCCAGACCCTGGGTTCCTGGTCCGTCCCCAAGTGGGGCTACGGCATCCCGGACGCCAAGACCCCGGAGTCCCGCAAGCCGCTGTACATCGGCGGCGGCACCGCCCTGAAGCCCGACGAGATCGACCACTTCGAGGTGACCACCTTCGACGGCAAGAAGCTCGTGCAGGTGGATGCGTAGTCACGTAGCTTTGCCGGGTCCCCTTCGCGTACGGTTGACGGCTGCCCAGCACGTCAGAAGGGGGCCCGGTGGCCGCTCAGGTTCAGCAGTCCGCGGTCGGCTCGGTACACGGCGCACAGGACTCCGTGCGTGACCGAGAGATCAGCGTCGAGCAGGAACATCTGGACCGGGTGTACCGGCGCCTCGAGGAGAAGATCCACGAGGCCGAGTTCCTGATGAACGACGCCGCCCAGCGCGGCCAGGTCGGCACGCCGGGCGCACTGGCCGAGCGGGACGCCCAGGTCTTCCGGGCCGGCATCCATCTGAACCGACTCAACAACGAGTTCGAGGACTTCCTCTTCGGGCGGATCGACCTGCTGCCCGGCAAGGACGGCAAGAAGGGCCCCGACGGCGCCTACACCGCGGTCGAGCCCGCCGAGGGCGCGGTCCGGCCCGACAACACCGCCGACGTCGCCGAGACCCTGCACATCGGGCGGATCGGCGTGCTCGACGCGGACTACGCCCCGCTGGTCATCGACTGGCGGGCCCCGGCCGCCGCCCCCTTCTACCGGTCCACCCCCAGGGACCCCGGCCGGGTCGTGCGCCGCCGGGTCATCCGCTCCAAGGGCCGCCGGGTCCTCGGGGTCGAGGACGACCTGATGCGCCCCGAGCTGCGGGCGTTCCTCGACGGGCGGGAGCTGCCCGTCATCGGCGACGGCGCCCTGATGGCCGCCCTCGGCCAGGCCCGCAGCCACACCATGCGGGACATCGTCTCCTCCATCCAGGCCGAGCAGGACCTGGTCATCCGCGCCCCCGCCGCCTCCGTCACCTACGTCGAGGGCGGCCCGGGCACCGGCAAGACCGCGGTCGCCCTGCACCGCGCGGCGTATCTGCTCTACCAGGACCGCAGACGCTACGCGGGCGGCATCCTGATCGTCTCGCCGACCCCGCTGCTGGTGGCCTACACCGAGGGCGTGCTGCCCTCGCTCGGCGAGGAGGGCCAGGTCGCGATCCGCGCCATCGGCTCGCTCGTCGACGGGGTCGAGGCCACGCTGTACGACTCCCCGTCGGTGGCCCGCGCCAAGGGCTCGTACCGGATGCTGAAGGTGCTGCGGAAGGCCGCCCGCGGCGCCCTGGAGCTGAACGATTCTCCGGAGCGGCTCCGGGTCGTCGCCTTCGGGCGCCGCCTCGAACTCGAAGCCGGCGAACTGACGCACATCCGCCGTACCGCCCTCGGCGGCACCGCCCCCGTCAACCTGCTGCGCCCGCGCGCCCGCAAGCTGCTCCTGGACGCCCTGTGGGCCAGGTCCGGCGCGGCCGGCCGGCACAGCGACCCGGAGCTGGCCGCCGAACTGCGCTCCTCCTTCGACGAGGACGTGTCCGGCGAGGACCCGTTCATCGCCTTCCTGGACGCCTGGTGGCCCGAGCTGACCCCGAAGGGGGTGCTCGACGCCATGGCGGACGAGAAGCGGCTCGGCCGCTGGGCCCGCCGGATCCTCAACCCCGGCGAGGTCCGCAAGGTCGCCCGCTCGCTGCGCCGGGAGGGCTTCTCGGTGCACGACACCGCCATGCTGGACGAGCTGCAGGCGATCCTCGGAGCCCCGGCCCGGCCGCGCAGGAAGCGCGAGCTGGACCCGCTGGACCAGCTCACCGGCCTGGAGGAGCTGATGCCGGTGCGCGAGGAGACCCAGCGCGAGCGCGCCGAGCGCCTCGCCCAGGAGCGCACCGAGTACGCGCACGTCATCGTGGACGAGGCCCAGGACCTCACGCCGATGCAGTGGCGGATGGTCGGCCGCCGCGGCCGGCACGCCACCTGGACGGTCGTCGGCGACCCGGCCCAGTCCTCCTGGTCCGACCCGGACGAGGCGGCCGAGGCCCGCGACGAGGCCCTCGGCACCCGCCCCCGGCGCCGCTTCCAGCTCACCGTCAACTACCGCAACCCCGCCGAGATCGCCGAGCTGGCCGCCAGGGTGCTCGCCCTCGCCATGCCGGGCTCCGAGGCGCCCTCGGCCGTACGGTCCACCGGGGTCGAGCCGCGCTTCGTGACGGCGGCCGGCGCGTCGGGCGGGCCCGCCCGGGACGGTCTGGAGAGGACGGTCCGCGCGGAGTCCGAGCGGCTGCTGGGCCTCGTGGACGGCACGGTCGGGGTGGTCGTGGCCATGAACCGGCGCGAGGAGGCCCGACGCTGGCTGGCCGGGCTCGGCGACCGGGTGGTGGCGCTCGGCAGCCTGGAGGCCAAGGGGCTGGAGTACGACGCCACGGTCGTCGTCTCGCCGGCGGAGATCGCCGACGAGTCGCCGGCCGGCCTGCGGGTGCTGTACGTCGCGCTGACCAGGGCGACCCAGCAGCTCACCGTGGTCTCCGGCGAGCGGGACGAGCCGGACCCGGCAGGGGTGCCGGATCTGCTCAGGGACTGAATTCCGAAGAAGTCCCCGCGTCAGGAATGGCGTCCGGCATCCGTTTGTTAGCCTTGACGTGGCACCGGCCCGATCCAAGCCCCCGGGCCCAACCTTCGTCCCTCAGAGGGACCACTTGCCGCGAGGCGAGCATGGCGGGTCGGTGTCATGAACGTGAGAGAGGCCCACGTCCTGTGTGACGTGGGCCTCTTTATTTGCCCGATCAACTCTCGTATGGTGGAAGTTGTTTTCCAAAGGGCGTGCCGTCGTGAACACAACGTCCGCAATCCGGGGCGACTACCACGTACTCGGTGGTAGGTGCGACGATCGGACGGCACTACACGCGACACGGTGAAAGCAGAGGAAGTCGGCCATGGCAACGGCGCCCAGCGTCTCCTACTCGATGACCATCCGGCTGGAGGTGCCCGCGAGCGGAACCGCAGTCTCGCAGCTCACCAACGCCGTGGAGTCCTCCGGAGGCTCGGTCACCGGCCTCGACGTCACCGCGTCCGGCCACGAGAAGCTCCGTATCGACGTCACCATCGCGGCCACCTCCACGGCCCACGCCGACGAGATCGTGGGCAAGCTCCGGGGCATCGAGGGCGTCACCCTCGGCAAGGTCTCCGACCGTACGTTCCTGATGCACCTCGGCGGCAAGATCGAGATGGCGTCCAAGCACCCCATCCGCAACCGCGACGACCTGTCGATGGTCTACACGCCCGGCGTGGCCCGCGTCTGCATGGCGATCGCCGAGAACCCCGAGGACGCCCGCCGCCTCACCATCAAGCGCAACTCCGTTGCGGTCGTGACGGACGGCTCCGCCGTGCTGGGCCTGGGCAACATCGGCCCGAAGGCCGCGCTGCCCGTGATGGAGGGCAAGGCGGCCCTCTTCAAGCGCTTCGCCGGCATCGACGCCTGGCCGATCTGCCTGGACACCCAGGACACCGACGCCATCGTCGAGATCGTCAAGGCGATCGCCCCCGGTTTCGCCGGCATCAACCTCGAGGACATCTCCGCCCCCCGCTGCTTCGAGATCGAGGCCCGGCTGCGCGAGGCCCTCGACATCCCCGTCTTCCACGACGACCAGCACGGCACCGCGATCGTCGTCCTCGCCGCCCTGACCAACGCGCTGCGCTGCACGGGCAAGGCGATCGAGAACATCCGGATCGTGATGTCCGGGGCCGGCGCGGCCGGTACCGCCATCCTCAAGCTGCTGATCGCCGCCGGCGCGAAGAACGCCGTGGTGGCCGACATCCGCGGTGTCGTCCACTCGGACCGCGACGACCTGGTGGACGCCCCGGCCGACTCGCCGCTGCGCTGGATCGCCGACAACACCAACCCCGAGAACCTCACCGGCACCCTGAAGGAGGCCGTGCGCGGCGCGGACGTCTTCATCGGCGTCTCGGCCCCGAACGTCCTCGACGGCGACGACGTGGCCGCCATGGCCGACGGCGCCATCGTGTTCGCGCTCGCGAACCCCGACCCCGAGGTCGACCCCGCGATCGCCCGGCAGACGGCCGCCGTCGTGGCCACCGGCCGCTCGGACTTCCCGAACCAGATCAACAACGTGCTGGTCTTCCCGGGTGTCTTCCGCGGCCTGCTGGACGCGCAGTCGCGTACCGTCAACACCGAGATGATGCTCGCCGCCGCGAAGGCGCTCGCCGACGTGGTGACCGAGGACGAGCTGAACCCCAACTACATCATTCCGAGCGTTTTCAACGACAAGGTCGCGGGCGCCGTGGCAGGCGCGGTGCGCGAGGCCGCCAAGGCGGTGGGCGCGGCGTCCTAGCCGCCGTACCGTATGGTGCAGGGGCTGTGAGGATGGACACGGCAGCCCCCCGCACCGGCGCGTCGCGGAACCCTCCACCGGCGGACGCCCTCTAGGGTGACGGCCGAGCAGGCGCTTCTCGTGTGACTCCCTAGGGTGTTCTCACGACTCCTACGGGTGCCGGATTGGCATTACCGCCGCAGGTAGGGGCAGGATGCGTCTTTGGGCGCGAGCGCATCGGCATCGATCTCACCCTCACGCCTCAACGGCAAGAAGAACACGGGAGTAACAACATGAACCGCAGTGAGCTGGTGGCCGCGCTGGCCGACCGCGCCGAGGTGACCCGCAAGGACGCCGACGCCGTGCTGGCCGCGTTCGCCGAGGTCGTCGGCGACATCGTCTCCAAGGGCGACGAGAAGGTCACCATCCCCGGCTTCCTGACCTTCGAGCGCACCCACCGTGCCGCTCGTACCGCGCGCAACCCGCAGACCGGCGAGCCCATCAACATCCCGGCCGGCTACAGCGTCAAGGTCTCCGCGGGCTCCAAGCTCAAGGAAGCGGCCAAGGGCAAGTAAGCGGAAGCCGCTCCGCCGGGTGGCGCCGGGTGACTGGAGCGCCGTTCTGACGCAGCGCCGCGGGTGACCGCGGGTTCGCTGTGGCTGGTCGCGCAGTTCCCCGCGCCCCTTGGGGCGCCTCAGCCAAAGACGCCGAAAGGGCGGCCTCCCTCATTCCGAGGGAGGCCGCCCTTTCGGTTGCCGTCTAGCCGAGCGCCTTGCCCGGCAGCTCGACCTTCGCGCCCAGTTCCACGAGCTTCTCCATGAAGTTCTCGTAGCCGCGGTTGATCAGCTCGATGCCGTGGACACGGGAGGTGCCCTCGGCGGCCAGGGCCGCGATGAGGTACGAGAAGCCGCCGCGCAGGTCGGGGATGACCAGGTCGGCGCCCTGCAGCTTGGTCGGGCCGGAGACGACCGCGGAGTGCAGGAAGTTGCGCTGGCCGAAGCGGCAGTCGGAGCCGCCCAGGCACTCGCGGTAGAGCTGGATGTGGGCGCCCATCTGGTTCAGCGCCGAGGTGAAGCCGAGCCGGGACTCGTACACCGTCTCGTGGACGATCGACAGGCCCGTCGCCTGGGTCAGGGCGACCACCAGCGGCTGCTGCCAGTCGGTCTGGAAGCCCGGGTGCACGTCCGTCTCCAGCGCGATGGACTTGAGCTGCCCGCCGGGGTGCCAGAAGCGGATGCCCTCGTCGTCGATCTCGAAGGCGCCGCCCACCTTCCGGTAGGTGTTCAGGAACGTCATCATCGAACGCTGCTGGGCGCCGCGGACGTAGATGTCGCCGTTGGTCGCCAGCGCCGCCGACGCCCAGGAGGCGGCCTCCAGGCGGTCCGACAGGGCGCGGTGGGTGTAGCCGCCGAGCTTGTCCACACCGGTGATGCGGATCGTGCGGTCGGTGTCCATCGCGATGATCGCGCCCATCTTCTGCAGCACGCAGATGAGGTCCTCGATCTCCGGCTCGACGGCCGCGTTGGACAGCTCCGTGACGCCCTCGGCCAGCACCGCGGTCAGCAGCACCTGCTCGGTCGCGCCGACGGACGGGTACGGCAGCCGGATCTTCGTGCCGCGCAGCCGCTGCGGCGCCTCCAGGTACTGCCCGTCGGCCCGCTTCTCGATGGTCGCGCCGAACTGCCGCAGCACGTCGAAGTGGAAGTCGATGGGCCGGCCGCCGATGTCGCAGCCGCCGAGGCCCGGGATGAACGCGTGGCCCAGCCGGTGCAGCAGCGGGCCGCAGAACAGGATCGGGATACGGCTGGAACCCGCGTGGGCATCGATGTCAGCGACGTTGGCGCTCTCCACGTGCGTCGGGTCGAGCACCAGCTCACCGGGCTCCTCACCCGGGCGGACGGTGACCCCGTGCAGCTGCAGCAGGCCGCGCACGACACGCACGTCACGGATGTCCGGAACGTTGCGCAGTCGACTCGGCGCACTGCCCAGCAGGGCGGCGACCATGGCCTTCGGCACGAGGTTCTTCGCACCGCGGACACGGATCTCGCCCTCCAGCGGGGTTCCGCCGTGGACAAGCAGGACATCGTCGTTGACGGTCATGAATCTCGCGTTCCGATGAGTCGGGCAGGGGCCGGCCGATCACTTTGCGCAGGGGCCGGAGAGACAGGGTAATCGCCTATTACCCCCGTCCTGTAAGCCCAAGTACCGCCCAGCCGCGTCATAGCTGTGTCACAACACGAACCGTTCACCGCCGGGCACGTGGGGTCACCGGCGCGGGCGCGCCCCCGTGCGCCGTGAGCTGCGTTCACTCGCGCACCCCGATCGGCTCCCCACAGTCGGCGAAGATGCGGGATCATGTCTGGCATGACCGAGGTGTCCTCGCTCACAGGGCGGCTGCTCGTGGCAACCCCCGCCCTGGCGGACCCGAACTTCGACCGTGCGGTCGTGCTCCTCCTCGACCACGACGAGGAGGGCTCGCTCGGCGTCGTCCTCAACCGCCCCACCCCGGTGGGCGTGGGCGACATCCTGGAGGGCTGGGCGGAGCTGGCCGGTGACCCCGGGGTGGTCTTCCAGGGCGGCCCGGTCTCGCTGGACTCGGCGCTCGGCGTCGCGGTCATCCCGGGCGGCGCGAACGGGGAGAGCGCCCCGCTCGGCTGGCGGCGGGTGCACGGCGCGATCGGTCTGGTCGACCTGGAGGCCCCGCCCGAGCTGCTCGCCTCGGCCGTCGGCTCGCTGCGGATCTTCGCCGGTTACGCCGGCTGGGGCCCGGGCCAGCTCGAGGACGAGCTGGTGGACGGCGCCTGGTACGTCGTTGAGTCGGAGCCGGGCGACGTGTCCTGCCCGGAGCCGGAGACCCTCTGGCGCGAGGTGCTGCGCCGCCAGCGCAACGAGCTGGCGATGGTCGCCACGTATCCCGACGACCCGTCGCTCAACTGATGCCGGCGAGCGCCAGTACCCTTGGCGATATGAGCACTCTCGAGCCCGAGCGCGGGACTGGTACGGGAACCCTCGTAGAGCCGACGCCACAGGTGTCCCACGGCGACGGCGACCACGAGCGCTTCGCCCACTACGTCCAGAAGGACAAGATCATGGCGAGCGCCCTCGACGGGACCCCCGTCGTGGCGCTGTGCGGCAAGGTGTGGGTGCCGGGCCGCGACCCGAAGAAGTACCCCGTGTGTCCCATGTGCAAGGAGATCTACGAGTCCATGGGCAGCGGCGGCGACGACAAGGGCGGCGACAAGTAGGCGCCCGTCCATCGCCCGCCTGAAGACCCTCGGGCCCCCGGGACGCGCCGCGGACGCGGGCCCGGGGGCTTTCGCGCTTTTCGGCCACCAACTGGTCCAGACCTCTTGTCGGCGTGCTCGCCCCGCCATAGCCTCCTCGAAGCCGTGTACGGCGACGAACGGGCCGCCCCGCGGTGCGTGGTTCCCCCGTAGGAACGCTTTTCTTCACCGAGGACCGATGTGACCGACAAGGCGGATCTGATCCCGGCTCCGGCGCGCTGTTCGCGGAACGCCGCCGGGCACACGAGCATCGGCGCCGGCACGGGGCTGCGGGCGGGACCCGGCACCGAGGGCGTCGCACGGTGGCTGCGGGCCACCGTCGGAGCGGCGACCGGCCTGCCGCTGCCGGAGGCGGACGGCGGGGACGACCGCGTCGAGCTGAGCATCGAGCCGGGCCTGCCCCCCGAGGGCTACCGCCTCGTCACCGACGGTCTTCCGGTGCGCATCCAGGGTGGCAGCGCCGCCGGCGTCTTCTGGGGGGCTCAGACCTTCCGGCAACTGCTCGGCCCCGACGCGTTCCGCCGCGCGCCCCTGCGTCCGGGCCGGGACTGGGACCTGCCCCGCGTCACCGTCGAGGACGCCCCCCGGTTCGGCTGGCGCGGTCTCATGCTGGACGTCGCCCGGCACTTCATGCCCAAGGAAGGCGTGCTGCGGTACCTGGACCTGATGGCCGCGCACAAACTCAACGTCTTCCACTTCCATCTGACGGACGACCAGGGCTGGCGGATCGAGATCGGGCGGTATCCGAGGCTCACCGGGATCGGCTCCTGGCGGGCGCGGACGAAAATCGGCCACCGCGCCTCACCGCTCTGGGAGGAGAAGCCGCACGGGGGCCACTACACCCAGGACGACATCCGGGAGATCGTCGCCTACGCCGCCGAACGGCATATCACCGTCGTCCCCGAAATCGACGTACCGGGCCACTCGCAGGCCGCCATCGCCGCGTATCCGGAACTCGGCAACACCGACGTCGTGGACACCGCCGCGCTCACCGTCTGGGACAACTGGGGAATCTCCGCCAACGTACTGGCTCCCACCGACACCACCCTCCGTTTCTACGAAGGGGTGTTGGAGGAAGTGCTGGAACTGTTCCCCGCCGAGTTCGTGCACATCGGCGGCGACGAGTGCCGCAAGGACCAGTGGCGCCGGTCGGCGGCCGCGAAGAACCGGATCGCGGACCTCGGGCTCGCCGGCGAGGACGAGTTGCAGTCCTGGTTCATCGGCCACTTCGACACCTGGCTCGCCGCGCGCGGACGCCGCCTCATCGGCTGGGACGAGATCCTGGAGGGCGGGCTCGCGCCGGGCGCCGCGGTGTCCTCCTGGCGCGGCTACGGGGGCGGCGTCGCCGCCGCGCGAGCCGGGCACGACGTCGTCATGTGCCCGGAGCAGTACGTCTACCTGGACCACCGGCAGGCGCCCGGGGACGACGAACCCGTGCCGATCGGCTTCGTGCGCACCCTGGAGGACGTCTACCGGTTCGAGCCGGTGCCGGCCGAACTCACCGCCGAGGAGGCCCGGCACGTGCTCGGCACCCAGGCCAACGTGTGGACCGAGGTGCTGGAGGACGCCGCACGCGTCGACTACCAGGCCTTTCCCCGGCTCGCCGCGCTCGCCGAGGTCGCCTGGAGCCGGCTGCCCGCCCCCGCCGAGCGGGACTTCGCGGACTTCGAACACCGGATGGCCGCCCACTACCGGCGACTTGACGCCCTCGGTGTCGGCTACCGGCCGCCCACCGGGCCCCGGCCCTGGCAGCGGCGCCCCGGCGTCCTCGGCCGCCCGATCGACGGCACGCCCCCGAACCGCTAGGTAGGCCGGCCCCCGCGCCCGGTCCGCCGGTGGAACGTGTGCTCGTGGAACGAACGACGGAAAACGCCGCCAAGTCACCGGACAGCGGCAATCGCCGTGTACCGGCGATGCCGTGCGAAAACGGAATATGTCGCCGATGAGGTGGGCGAATGCCTCCTAGCGGACCCCCGCGTCCGGCCCTTGCGAAGATGTGCCAGAGTTGCCACGTCCGCCCTGTGAGCACGTACCGTACGGCCACACAGGTGGGACCAGGTGGGGCAGCGGGAAGGGGCAGCCGGTTTGACCACGCACGCACCGCAGGCGGCGCAGGCCGTCACGCTGCCCACGACACTGGACGAGGCCGTGGCGGCCCTCACCGCCATGCCCGCCGCCGTCCCCGTGGCCGGCGGCACCGACCTCATGGCCGCCGTCAACTCCGGCCAGCTCAGGCCCGCCGCCCTGGTGGGCCTCGGACGGATCAGCGAGATCCGCGGCTGGCAGTACCAGGACGGCCACGCCCTGCTCGGCGCGGGCCTCACGCACGCGCGCATGGGCCGCCCCGACTTCGCGGCCCTGATCCCGGCGCTCGCCGCCGCCGCGCGCGCCGCCGGCCCGCCGCACATCCGCAACGCGGGCACCCTGGGCGGCAACATCGCCTCGGCCGCGCCCACCGGCGACGCGCTGCCGGTGCTGGCCGCCCTCGAGGCGACCCTGATCATCGCCGGCCCGAACGGCGCCCGCCGGGAGATCCCGGTCTCGCACCTGCTGGCCGGCGTGGAGATGCTGCGCGGCGGCGAACTGATCGGCTTCGTGCGCGTGCCGCTGCTGCACGCCCCGCAGGTCTTCCTCAAGGCGACCGGACGGACCGGCCCCGGCCGGGCGCTGGCCTCGGTGGCCGTGGTGCTCGACCCGGCCCGGCGCGGGGTTCGCTGCGCCGTCGGCGCCATAGCGCCGATGCCGCTGCGCCCCCTGGACGCCGAGCAGTGGGTCGCCCAGCTCATCGACTGGGACAACGACCGCGCCCTCGTGCCCGAGGCCCTGCACGCCTTCGGGGAGTACGTCGCCGCGGCCTGCATCCCGGACCCGGTACCCGAACCGGACGGCTCCGTGGTCCCGCTGCCGCCCGCCGTACTGCACCTGCGGCGCACGGTCGCCGCACTGGCCCGACGAGCACTGGGGAGGGCGCTGTCGTGACCGACGACCAGCACGGAGAGGGCGCTCCGCAGAGCGGCGGCCGCTGGGACCCGCTGCCCCAGGGTGACTACGACGACGGCGCCACCGCCTTCGTCAAGCTCCCCGAGGGCGGCATCGACGCCCTGCTGTCCGGCGACAGCCCCCTGGCCGCCCCCGGACACGGCTACGTCCCGCCGCGGATAACGGCGGCGCTCCCCGACGGCCCGGCGGACGCGTGGCCCGCGCCCGACGGCGACGGCCGGTGGCCCGACCCGAACGCCGTGCCCCAGCAGCCGGACACCGGCGACCGGTTCACCTACCAGCCCGCCGCGACCCAGCAGTGGACCTTCGAGGAGCCCCCGGCCCCGCCCGCCCCCGGACACGACGTCACCGGGCAGTGGTCCATCCCGGTCGCCGGCGGCGACCTCCCGGACGAGTCGGGCGAGTTCACCACCTCCTCGCTGGTCGAGCAGTGGGGCGGCACCCCGCCGGCCACCCTCCCCGGCGGCGCGCCCGCGCCCTGGGCGACGGAGACCGCCGGGCAGCCCTGGGGGGAGCCGGAGCAGGACGCCGCGCCCCGCTCCGCCGAGGCGTCCGCGGCGCCCGAGTTCGCGCCCGCGCCGCCCTACGACCCGACTCCGGCCGCACAGGCCCCCGAAGGCCCCGCCGGCGGCCCGGAACGGCACGACGGGCCCGCCGGTCGCCAGGCCGCCCACGAGGGCCTGGAAACGCCGGACACGGCCGCGACGCAGGCCGCCGCGGACCCCGCGGCCCCGGCCGGCGAGCCGGAGGCCCCCGAGGCGCCGGCGGACGAGCCCGGCGCACCCGAGGACACCGCCGCCGAAGCCGCAGCGGACGGGGCGCGGGCGGCCGAGGACGCGGCGGCCGACGAGGACCCGGCGGCCGGGCCGGCGGACCAGGACGACGCGCCCGGCGACGAGCCCGCCGCCCTCCCGCCCCACGACGACCACCCCCTCGCCTCCTACGTCCTGCGGGTCAACGGCGCCGACCGGCCCGTCACCGACGCCTGGATCGGCGAGTCCCTGCTGTACGTCCTGCGCGAGCGGCTCGGCCTCGCCGGGGCCAAGGACGGCTGCTCGCAGGGCGAGTGCGGCGCCTGCAACGTGCAGGTCGACGGCCGCCTGGTGGCCTCCTGCCTGGTTCCGGCCGTCACCGCGGCCGGCAGCGAGGTGCGCACCGTCGAGGGCCTGGCCGAGGACGGACGGCCCTCCGACGTGCAGCGGGCGCTCGCCCGGTGCGGCGCCGTGCAGTGCGGCTTCTGCGTGCCCGGCATGGCGATGACCCTGCACGACCTGCTGGAGGGCAACCCCGCGCCGACCGAGCTGGAGACCCGCCAGGCCCTGTGCGGCAACCTGTGCCGCTGCTCCGGCTACCGGGGCGTCCTGGACGCCGTCAGGGAAGTCGTCGCCGAGCGCGAGGCGCACGGCGGGGCCGACGACGAGGGACCGGACGCCGACGCGGCACGCATCCCGCACCAGGCGGGCCCGGGCGCCGGCGGCGTCAACCCGGCGGCCTTCGAGTCACCGGGCCTCTTCGACAGCCCCGGCACCTTCGGCGCGCCGGGACCGCACGACCAGCAGTACGGCCAGGACGGAGGCCAGGCGTGACCAACGAAGCCGCCACCGCGACCGCCACCGCGGCGGCGGTCGCCGCCGACCCCGAGCCGCTGCCGCACGGCCTCGGCGCCTCGCTGCCGCACGCCGACGCCCGCGCCAAGACCGAGGGCACCTTCCCCTACGCGGCCGACCTGTGGGCCGAGGGGCTGCTGTGGGCCGCCGTGCTGCGCTCCCCGCACGCGCACGCGCGCATCGTCTCCATCGACACCACCCACGCGCGCGAGATGCCCGGCGTGCGCGCCGTCGTCACCCACGAGGACGTCCCCGGCACCCCCCGCCACGGCCGGGGGACGCCGGACCGCCCGGTGTTCGCCTCCGAGGTCGTACGCCACCACGGCGAGCCCATCGCCGCCGTCGCCGCCGACCACCCCGACACCGCGCGGATGGCCGCCGCCGCCGTCATCGTCGAGTACGAGGTGCTCGACCCGGTCACCGACCCCGAGCACGCCTTCGAGGCCGAACCGCTGCACCCCGACGGCAACCTGATCCGGCACATCCCGCTGCACCACGGCGACCCGGAGGCGGCCGGCGAGGTCGTCGTCGAGGGCCAGTACCGCATCGGCCGCGCGGACCCGGCCCCCATCGGGGCCGAGGCCGGCCTCGCCGTGCCCCGCCCCGACGGCGGCGTGGAGCTGTACCTGGCGTCCACCGACCCGCACACCGACCGCAACACGGCCGCGGCCTGCTTCGGCCTGTCCCCGGAGCGGGTGAAGATCGTCGTCACCGGGGTGCCCGGCGCCACCGCCGACCGCGAGGACCAGGGCTTCCAGCTCCCGCTCGGCCTGCTCGCCCTGAAGACCGGCTGCCCGGTGAAGCTCACCGCCACCCGCGAGGAGTCCTTCCTCGGCCACGCCCACCGCCACCCCACCCTGCTGCGCTACCGCCACCACGCGGACGCCGACGGCAGACTGGTGAAGGTCGAGGCGCAGATCCTGCTCGACGCGGGCGCCTACGCGGACACCTCCGCCGAGGCCCTCGCCGCCGCCGTCTCCTTCGCGTGCGGCCCGTACGTCGTCCCGAACGCCTTCATCGAGGGCTGGGCCGTACGCACCAACAACCCGCCCTCCGGCCATGTGCGCGGCGAGGGCGCGATGCAGGTGTGCGCCGCCTACGAGGCGCAGATGGACAAGCTGGCGCGGAAGCTCGGCCTGGACCCCGCCGAAGTGCGCCTGCGCAACGCGCTCGCGACCGGTGACGTCCTGCCCATCGGGCAGACCGTGACCTGCCCGGCCCCGGTGGCCGAACTCCTGCAGGCGGTCCGCGACTTCCCGCTGCCCGAACTGCCCGTGGACACCCCCGAGGAGGAGTGGCTGCTGCCCGGCGGCCCCGAGGGCGCGGGCGAGCCGGGCGCGGTGCGCCGGGGCGTCGGCTACGGCCTGGGCATGGTGCACATGCTCGGCGCCGAGGGCGCCGACGAGGTCTCCACGGCGACGGTGAAGGTGCACGACGGCGTGGCCACCGTGCTCTGCGGGGCCGTGGAGACGGGCCAGGGCTTCACCACCCTCGCCCGCCAGATCGTCCAGGAGACGCTCGGCGTCGACGAGGTGCACGTGGCGCCCGTCGACACCGACCAGCCCCCGGCCGGCCCGGGCTGCCGCGGCCGCCACACCTGGGTGTCGGGCGGCGCGGTGGAGCGGGCGGCCAAGATGGTCCGCACCCAGCTCCTGCAGCCCCTGGCCCACAAGTTCGGCATGTCCACCGAGCTGCTGCAGATCACCGACGGCAAGATCACCTCCTACGACGGCGTGCTGTCGACCACCGTCACCGAGGCGATGGACGGCAAGGAGCTGTGGGCCACCGCCCAGTGCCGTCCGCACCCCACCGAGCCGCTGGACGCCGCCGGCCAGGGCGACGCCTTCGTCGGCCTCGCCTTCTGCGCGATCCGCGCGGTGGTGGACGTCGACATCGAGATCGGCTCGGTCCGGGTGGTGGAGCTGGCGGTCGCCCAGGACGTCGGCCGGATCCTCAACCCCGCCCAGCTCACGGCCCGTATCGAGGCGGGCGTCACGCAGGGCGTGGGCATCGCCCTCACCGAGAACCTGCGCACCCCACGCGGCCTGATCCGCCACCCCGACCTCACCGGGTACGCCCTGCCGACCGCCCTGGACGCGCCGGACATCCGGATCGTGAAGCTGGTCGAGGAACGGGACGTGGTCGCGCCCTTCGGCGCCAAGTCGGTCAGCGCGGTCCCGGTGGTGACGTCCCCGGCGGCGATCGCGTCCGCCGTCCGCGCGGCGACGGGCCGCCCGGTCAACCGCCTCCCGATCCGCCCGCAGGCGGCCGTGGTGACGTCCCAGTGACCTCGTTCCCGCGCACGGCGACGGCCGTGCGCGGGAGACGCGGGCAACGGACCCCGCCCTTCCGGCGTCCTCCCTGCTGCAAGGCCGTTGTCAGTGGTGCGGCGTAGTGTGCTGAGCAGTCGGGGGCGCCTGCCCGGGCACGGCGCACGACTCCGCACGCACACAGGCACGCACGGGGACGATCGCGGGGGAGCGATGAGCACGACCGACGCCGGTATCGCGGCGATCACACTGACCGAGGCGGAACTGGGCCGTCGCATCACCCACGCCCCGACCCGCGGACTGCTCACGGGCGCCGGACTGCCCGCGGACACCGCCCTGTTGACCTTCTCGCCGCTGCGCGCTCACGGCCTGCGCACCGTCGGCGACGCCACCGACGGCCCCTTCCACCTCGCGGAGGAACTGCGCGGCCGCCTGGTGATCGGCGAACTGCTGCACCCGGCCGGCATGGAGCGCGAGTCGATCCTGCTGGACGGCGACACCGGCGAGCTGACGACGGCCCACCTCGTCGGCCGGTCCGATCCGCGCCCGTTCGCGCCCTCGCTGGCCACCCTGCTGCGCTTCGCCGCGGTCACGGAGGAACTGGCGGGCCTGCGCGGCCGGTTCGCGTCCCTGGCGGGCAAGTACGGCCCGAGGACGGTGACCGAGGCGTCGCGCCGCCTGCTCGCTCTCTTCGCGGAGGGCACGGACGGCCGGATCCCGCCCTACTGGAAGGCCGCGGCCCTGATCCGCCCGCTGGCCCTCGTCGCCGGACCGGGCGTCACGTCCGGACTCACCCTGGACGTCCCGGCCCGCCTGCTGGAGCAGGAGTTCGGCCAGGGCCGGGTGGCCCGGTTCGAGGAGGTCGACTTCCCCGCCACGCTCACCCACGAGCCGACCCGCCGCTTCCTGCGCGAGACGGGCCTGCCGGAGGAGGCGGTCGTCTTCCACGCCGACACCGACGTCCCGCTGCCGACGCTCACCGAGTACTTCACGGCGGAGCGCTGCGACGACTACCCCCTGGACGCCCTCCCCGCCCACGCCGGCCACCTGATCCGCCTCGGCCACCTCGTCGAGGACAACAGCCTGGTGGTCGACGGCAGAACGGGCGCGGTGCTCACCTTCAGCGAGCCCGAGGCGACGCTCCACCCCCTGAACACCGACGTGTCCACCCTGGCCTTCACGCTCTGGCTCCTGCACCACGAGCGCACCATCGACGAACACCTGTCGAACGAGCTGAGCACCGAGGCCTACGACCAGCTGGCCGCCACCATGATCCACACCCTCACCGCGGTGGACCCCACGGCCACCCTCCCGGACACCGCCTGGCACTACTGGACCCAGCAGTTCCAGGACGAGACGGGCGGGGTGCTGTAGCTGGAGACCGTGGCGGGAATCGAACCCGCGTAAGTCGCTTTGCAGGCGACTCCCTGAACCACTCGGGCACACGGTCGTGTGTTGCTGAGAAGAACGTAGGGCGGGGCCGGCGGCCCGCTCAAGGGAAACCGCGGCCGTGCAACGGGACTGCCACACGCCGTTCACGAAGCGCGGGACCGGGGTCTACGACCAAGGTCGGAGCGAGGGCGGGACCACCGACAGGGGTCAAACCGGTCTGTGGACCTTACTCTGTCGACCATGAGTGCCCTCGAGTCCCGTGACACCGTTGTGGTGAGTGATGCCGTCGACCAGGACGGCGGTGGTGTGCTGAGCCGGGAACACCGGGCGCTCAGCGTCGGAATCGTCTCCGTCGTGCTGCTGATCGCCTTCGAGGCGACCGCCGTCGGCACCGCGATGCCCGTGGCGGCGCGCGAGCTGGACGGGCTGGCGCTGTACGCGTTCGCGTTCTCCGGGTACTTCACGACCAGCCTGTTCGGGATGGTGTTCGCCGGTCAGTGGTCCGATCGGCGCGGTCCGCTCGGCGCGCTGACCACGGGGATCGCCGCCTTCGCCGCCGGGCTCGTCGTCGCCGGGACCGCCGGGGCCATGTGGGTCTTCATCCTGGGCCGGGCCGTGCAGGGCCTCGGCGGCGGTCTGGTCATCGTGGCGCTGTACGTCGTCGTCGGGCGCGCCTACCCCGAGCGGCTGCGGCCCGCGATCATGGCGGCCTTCGCCGCCGGGTGGGTCGTGCCCTCCATCGTCGGCCCGCTCGCCTCCGGCGCCGTGACCGAGCACCTCGGCTGGCGCTGGGTCTTCCTCGGCATCCCCGTCCTGGTCGTCTTCCCGCTCGCGCTCGCGCTGCCGCAGATACGCCGCCGGGCGGCCGGCCCCGTGGACGACGCCGAAGGCGCCGCCTCCTTCGACCGCCGCCGCATCCGCCTGGCCCTGGCCATCTCCCTCGGCGCTGGCCTCCTGCAGTACGCCGCCCAGGACCTGCGCTGGCTCTCGCTCGTCCCCGGCCTCGCCGGCGCTGCCCTGCTCCTGCCCGCCGTCCTCGGACTGCTGCCGCGCGGCACCTACCGCGCCGCGCGCGGTCTGCCCTCCGTGGTGCTGCTGCGCGGGGTGTCCGCCGGGTCCTTCATCGCCGCCGAGTCCTTCGTCCCGCTGATGCTGGTCACCCAGCGGGGACTGTCACCGACGCTGGCCGGGTTCTCGCTCGCGGCCGGCGGTCTCACCTGGGCGCTGGGCTCGTGGGTGCAGTCACGGCCGCGCATGGAGGCGCACCGGGAGCGGCTGATGACGGCGGGCATGGTGCTGGTCGCCGCCGCGATCGTCGCCGCGCCGAGCGTGCTGCTGCACTCCGTGCCCGTCTGGACCGTCGCCGTCGCCTGGGCCTTCGGCTGCTTCGGCATGGGGCTGGTGGTCTCCTCCACCAGCGTGCTGCTGCTCAAGCTCTCCGCGCCCAGGGAGGCCGGCGCCAACTCCGCCGCGCTCCAGATCTCCGACGCCCTGTCCAACGTCGTCCTCCTCGCGGCGGCCGGCGCGGCCTTCGCGGCCCTGGGCGGCGGCAGCGCGGCGGCCACGTCCGCCACGGCGGCCGGCGGCTCCCACCCCGCCGCCTTCGCCGCCGTCTTCCTGCCGATGGCGGCGGTCGCGCTGGCCGGGGTGTGGGTGACGCGGCGGCTCCACGAGGCGTGAACCCGGGAGTGCCGCCTCGCCGGTACCGTCGCGCCGCATCGCCGGTACCGGCACGACGAAGGGACGGCCGTCCGCGCCGACTGTGACGTGAGTCCCACCCGGGGGCGGCCCGGCCCCGTCGGCGCGTCGGCGCCGCCGGTGCGCCGGTAGGGTGGCCCGGTTGTCATACGTAGCCGAGCCGCCCTACCCCCTGATCCACGGAGACCGTGACTACCGCCCGCCCGTCACCCGCCGCCACCCTCAACGGAGGGCCCTCCGGGCCCGCACCCATGACTGCTTCCTCCGCACCCTCCCACCACCTCTCACCGGCCTTCCCCGGCCGGGCCCCCTGGGGCACCGCCAGCAAGCTGCGTGCCTGGCAGCAGGGGGCGATGGAGAAGTACATCCAGGAGCAGCCGCGTGACTTCCTCGCGGTCGCCACGCCCGGCGCCGGCAAGACGACCTTCGCGCTGACCCTCGCCTCCTGGCTGCTGCACCACCACGTCGTGCAGCAGGTGACCGTGGTCGCGCCGACCGAGCACCTGAAGAAGCAGTGGGCGGAGGCCGCGGCCCGGATCGGGATCAAGCTCGACCCCGAGTACAGCGCGGGCCCGCTCGGCAAGGACTACGACGGCGTCGCCGTCACCTACGCGGGCGTCGGCGTCCGCCCCATGCTGCACCGCAACCGCGTCGAGCAGCGCAAGACCCTGGTGATCCTCGACGAGATCCACCACGCCGGCGACTCCAAGTCCTGGGGTGAGGCGTGCCTGGAGGCCTTCGAGCCCGCGACCCGGCGGCTCGCGCTGACCGGTACGCCGTTCCGCTCGGACACCAACCCGATCCCCTTTGTCGTGTACGAGGAGGGCCAGGACGGGATCCGCCGCTCCGCCGCCGACTACACCTACGGCTACGGCAACGCCCTCGCCGACCACGTCGTCCGGCCCGTCATCTTCCTCTCCTACAGCGGCAACATGCGCTGGCGCACCAAGGCCGGCGACGAGATCGCCGCCCGTCTCGGCGAGCCGATGACCAAGGACGCGGTCAGCCAGGCCTGGCGCACCGCCCTCGATCCGCGCGGCGAGTGGATGCCCAGCGTGCTGCGCGCCGCCGACCAGCGGCTGACCGAGGTCAGGAAGGGCATCCCGGACGCCGGCGCCCTGGTCATCGCCTCCGACCAGGACTCCGCCCGCGCCTACGCCAAGCTCATCCGGGAGATCACCGGCACGAAGGCGACCCTCGTGCTGTCCGACGACGCCGGCGCCTCGAAGCGGATCGACGACTTCAGCGGCAGCGACGACCGCTGGATGGTCGCGGTGCGCATGGTGTCCGAGGGCGTCGACGTGCCCCGGCTCGCAGTCGGGGTCTACGCGACGACCATCTCGACCCCGCTGTTCTTCGCGCAGGCCGTCGGCCGTTTCGTGCGGTCCCGGCGGCGCGGCGAGACCGCGTCCGTGTTCCTGCCGACCGTCCCGGACCTGCTGACCTTCGCCAACGAGATGGAGAAGGAGCGCGACCACGCCCTCGACAAGCCCAAGAAGGAGGGCGAGGAGGACCCGTACGCCGAATCCGAGAAGGAGATGGAGGAGGCGAACAAGGAGCAGGACGAGGACACCGGCGAGCAGGAGCAGTTCTCCTTCGAGGCGCTGGAGTCCGAGGCCGTCTTCGACCGGGTCCTCTACGACGGCGCCGAGTTCGGCATGCAGGCCCACCCGGGCAGCGAGGAGGAGCAGGACTACCTCGGCATTCCGGGCCTCCTCGAACCCGACCAGGTGCAGATGCTGTTGCAGAAGCGGCAGGCCCGGCAGATCGCGCACAGCCGCAAGAAGCCGGACACCGAGGCCGACCTGCTGGAACTGCCCGCCGAGCGCCGGCCGG
This sequence comes from Streptomyces sp. NPDC038135, assembly GCF_055601245.1. NCBI lineage: Bacteria > Bacillati > Actinomycetota > Actinomycetes > Kitasatosporales > Streptomycetaceae > Streptomyces > Streptomyces sp. NPDC038135. The sequence continues at coordinate 102,043 of NZ_JBVJXS010000002.1, forward strand.
TGGTCAGCCACAAGGAGATGATGGAGCTGCGCAAGCGGCTCAACACCCTGGTCGGCGCCTACGTCCACCAGAGCGGCAAGCCGCACGGCGTCATCCACACCGAGCTGCGCCGGGTCTGCGGCGGGCCGGCCAGCGCCGAGGCGACGGCGGGGCAGCTGCGCCAGCGGATCGCCAAGGTGCAGGAATGGGCCACGCGCATGCGGTAAAACCTGGGGTACGGGCGTGCCGTAAAAGCCTGGGGCATGGGCGTATGGGGACGAATGCAGGCAGTCCGGATCCGGCCATGACCGGATTCTGGACGGAGGCTTCCGCTCAGCGAACCGGCTTCGCTACTGTCCGGCTACGCACACGCCCCGTGGCAGCGCCGCCGCGGAGCGCAGCCGTGAAGCGACATGGCCCGGAGCCGCCGGGCGCCTTGCCGATCGGCGGCCTCTGAAGCGCGTCGCCGTCGGGACTCGGTGTCGCATCCGTCGCTCCGGGGTCCGCCGACCTCACCGCCGAAGGAGTGGGCGTCGTGACCGCGGAGACCTCCCAGACGCTCGACCGGGGACTGCGTGTCCTCAAGCTGCTGGCCGACACCGACCATGGGCTGACCGTCACCGAGCTTTCCAACAAACTGGGCGTCAACCGGACCGTGGTGTACCGGTTGCTCGCCACGCTGGAGCAGCACGCGCTGGTACGGCGTGATCTGGGCGGCCGCGCCAGGGTCGGGCTCGGGGTGCTGCGGCTCGGCCGGCAGGTGCATCCGCTGGTACGGGAGGCGGCGCTGCCCGCGCTGCGGTCGCTCGCCGAGGACATCGGGGCGACGGCGCATCTGACCCTGGTCGACGGCACCGAGGCGCTCGCCGTCGCGGTGGTCGAGCCGACCTGGACGGACTACCACGTGGCCTACCGGGCCGGTTTCCGTCATCCGCTGGACCGGGGGGCCGCGGGCCGGGCCATCCTCTCCGCCCGGCAGTCGCCGCCGGCCGACCCCGGGTACACCCTGACCCACGGCGAGCTGGAGGCCGGCGCCTGCGGGGCCGCGGCGCCCCTCGTCGGAGTGACGGGGGTCGAGGGCAGTGTGGGCGTGGTCATGCTGGCGGACTCGGTGCCGGAGCGGGTCGGGCCGCGGGTGATGGACGCGGCCCGCGAGGTCGCCGAGGCGCTGCGCTGAGCTGTGGTGGGCCGCCACCGAGGGGTCACGTAGATTGATTGCGTGCTCTCACGTCTCACGCGTACCCAGGCCGTCGCCGTCTGCGCCCTGCCCGTCGTGGCCCTGCTCGCCACGGCGGTGTTCGCGCCGCTGCCGTTCTCGGTGGCGCAGCCCGGGATGACGGCGGACGTGCTCGGCAAGAACCGGAGCACCCAGGTGATCACCGTCTCGGGCGCGCCGGCCCGGGACACCAGCGGCCAGCTGCGGATGACGACCATCGAGGCGACCGGCCCGGACACCCGGGTGTCGCTCGCGGACGTGCTCGGCAACTGGTTCCGCACGGACCGGGCGGTGATGCCCCGGGACGCGGTCTACCCGAGCGGGAACAGCGTCAAGGAGATCGAGAAGTACAACGCCAAGCAGATGCGGCAGTCCCAGGACGCGGCGACCCAGGCGGCGCTGAAGTACCTGGGGCTGAGCCCCGACAAGGTCAAGGTGCGGCTGAAGCTCGCCGACGTGGGCGGGCCCAGCGCGGGGCTGCTGTTCACCCTCGGGATCATCGACACGCTGGACGGCGACGGCCGCGGCGGTGACCTCACGGGCGGACGCACCGTCGCCGGCACCGGCACGATCGACGCGTCCGGCAAGGTCGGCGCGGTGGGCGGGGTGGCCCTGAAGACCCAGGCCGCCCGGCGGGACGGGGCCACCGTCTTCCTGGTGCCGAAGGCGGAGTGCGCCGACGCGAAGTCCGAACTGCCGAAGGGCCTGCGGCTGGTCCCGGTGACCACGCTCCAGGGCGCGGTGGACTCCCTGGTGGCGCTGGAGAAGGGCAAGGGGAAGGTCCCGAGCTGCTAGGCCGTGTCCGGCGGCGGCCGGACCGGGGGAGCGGCTACTTCACGAAGCCCTCCGCCTTCATCCAGTCCAGTGCCACCTGGTGCGGATCCTGCCCGTCGACGTCGACCCGGGCGTTCAGGGTCTGCGCCACCGAGTTGTCCAGCCGGGCGTTGACCGGTTCGATGACCTTCGCGATGGCCGGCCACTCCTTCAGCACCCGGCTGTTGACCACCGGCGTCGCGTTGTAGTTGGGGAAGAACTTCTTGTCGTCCGCCATCACCACCAGGTTCATCGACTTGATGCGCCCGTCGGTGGTGAACACCTCCCCGTAGGTGCAGGCACCCTTCTCCACCTGCGTGTAGATGATCCCGGTGTCCATCTGCGTGACGTTCTTCGCCGGCACGCTCATCCCGTACGCCTTCTCCATGCCGGGCAGCCCGTCCGCCCGGTTGGCGAACTCCGACTCCACGCACAGCGTGACGGCCCCCGGGTCCCGCTCGGACAGCGCGGCCACCTCGGACAGCGTCCGCGTGCCGTACTTCTTGAAATTGGCCTGGTTCATGGCGAGCGCGTAGGTGTTGTCGAGCTTCGACGGCTCCAGCCAGGTCAGCCCGTTCCTCAGGTCCGCGTCCCGCACCGCCTGCCACTGCTTGCGCGGGTCCGGGATGGGCCTGCTGTTGCCCAGGTAGGTGATCCAGCCGGTGCCCGTGTACTCGTACTGCGCGTCCGCGTCCCCGTTCTTGACCGCCTCCCGCGACCCGATGGAGCCCTGGATGCCGGTCCGGTCCAGGACGTCCGCGCCGGCGGCCTGGAAGGCGATCCCCATGATCGCGCCGAGGATGAGCTGCTCGGTGAACTCCTTGCTGGTGACGGTGAGATGGGCGCCCTTCAGCGGCTCGCCGGCCCCGATGGAACCCGGCCGGACGTCGTCGACCATCGGGGAGCCGCTGGTCAGACCGCAGCCCGACGGCACGACGAGCAGCGCGGCCAGCAGCAGCGGCGCCCGGCGCCTCATGTCCCCGCCTCCAGACCGCGCGGCCGGAGCATGACCTCCGCCAGCAGCGCCAGCCAGTCGACCAGCAGCGCGAGGGCGATGGTGAGGAGGGCGCCGAGCACCAGCACCGGCATGCGCTGGGTGGTGATGCCGGTGGTGATCAGCACCCCGAGGCCGCCGCCCCCGCCGAAGGTCGCCAGGGTCGCCGTGCCGACGTTGAGGACCAGCGCCGTGCGGACACCGGCGAGGATCAGCGGGACGGCGAGGGGCAGTTCGACCCGGGTGAGGACGCCGAGCGGCGACATCCCGATGCCGCGGGCGGCCTCCAGCAGGGTCGGATCGTTGGCCTTCAGACCGGCGATGGTGTTGGCCAGCACGGGCAGCACGGCGTAGACGATGATGCCGATCAGAGCCGCCTTCGTGCCCGTCCCCAGCACGATCACCAGCAGCGCGAGCAGGCCGATCGCCGGGGTCGCCTGCCCCATGTTGGCGATCGTCATCGCCAGCGGGGTCGCCTTCCGCATCGCCCCGCGGGTGAGCAGGATGCCCAGCGGAATCGCGATGATCAGGACGAAGAACGTCGAGATCACCGTCAGCTGCACGTGCTGCCACAGCGCCTTGGAGACCTGGCCGCCCGAGAGGGCGTTGCGCGAGATCGTGTCCAGGTCCGCCTGCTGGAACCACAGCCAGGTCGCCAGCAGCAGCAGGACCAGGAACGAGGGCAGGACGGTCAGCCGCTGCCAGGTCAGCCGGCGCGCGGGCGGCCGCCGCCGGGGCGGCGGGGCCTCCTGCTCCGCCACCTCGGGGAAAGGCGGCTCCTCGGCCTCGTGCCCGCCCCCGGGCCGCTGCTCGGTGCTCACGCCTTCGGCTCCCCTCCGTGTCCCTCCTGCTCCAGATGGGTCTGCTGGCTGCGGGCCTCCTCCAGGTCCGCCTGCGCCGCCATGGCCTCAAGCCGGTCGGCCTCCAGCAGTTCGTGCACGGAGTTCATCAGCGTCTCCATGTCCACCACGCCGATGTACGCCCCGCGCCGCCCGGTCACGGCCACCCGTCCGGCGTTGTCCGTGAGCACCGCCTCCAGCGCGTCCCGCAGGGTCGCGTCCCGGGTCACCGTGTCGTGCACCAGCGTGCCCGCGCGGGCCAGCGAGCCGCGGGCCCGCATCAGGTCGCCGCGCCGCAGCCACTTGTAGGGGCGGCGCCGCTTGTCGAGCAGGAGGATCTCGTTGGTGCCGCTGCCGCGCAGCAGCCCGAAGATCTGCTGCAGCGGGGTGTCCACGGTCACCGTCGGGTAGTCCCGCATCTCCACGTCCCGGACCCGGGTCAGGTTGAGCCGCTTCAGGGCCGCGCCCGCGCCGACGAAACCGGAGACGAAGTCGTCGGCCGGGTTGGTCAGGATGGCCTCCGGGGTGTCGAACTGGGCGATGTGCGAGTGCTCGCGCAGGACGGCGATCCGGTCGCCCAGCTTGATCGCCTCGTCGAAGTCGTGGGTGACGAAGACGATCGTCTTGTGCAGCTCGCGCTGGAGCCGGATCAGCTCGTCCTGGAGGTGGTCGCGGGTGATCGGGTCGACCGCGCCGAACGGCTCGTCCATCAGCAGCACCGGGGGATCGGCGGCCAGGGCCCGGGCCACGCCGACGCGCTGCTGCTGGCCGCCGGAGAGCTGGCGCGGATAGCGGTCGCGGAACTCGCCCGGGTCCAGCCCGACGAGGTCCAGCATCTCCTCGACCCGCTCGCGCACGCGCCCCTTCGGCCAGCCGGCCATCTTCGGCACCAGGGCGATGTTCTGCGCGACCGTCATGTGCGGGAACAGGCCCGAGGACTGGATGGCGTAGCCGACCTTGCGGCGCAGCCGCACCGGGTCGATGCGGGTGACGTCCTCGCCGTCGATGCGGATGCGCCCGCCGGTCGGCTCGATCAGCCGGTTGATCATCTTCAGCGTCGTGGACTTGCCGCAGCCCGACGGCCCGACGAAGATCACCGTCTCGCCGGCCCTGATCTCCATGGTGACGTTGTCCACGGCCGGCTGCGGACTGCCCGGATAGAGCTTGGTCAGGTTCTCCAGCTCGATCGTGGCGCCGTGTGTGGAGGCCGTCTCAGCCACGGATCCCCCTGGGGATGGTCAGCCGGCCGAGCAGCACGTACGCGGCGTCGAACAGCAGGGCGAGGATGACGATGCCGATCGTGCCGGCGAGCACCTGGTTCAGGGCGTTCTTGCTGCCCAGCGAGGCCAGCCCGCGGAAGATCTCGTTTCCCAGGCCGGGGCCGGAGGCGTAGGCGGCGATGGCCGCGATGCCCATCAGCATCTGGGTGGCGACCCGGATGCCGGTCAGGATGGGCGGCCAGGCCAGCGGCAGCTCGACGCGCAGCAGGCGCGCCGCCCGCGACATGCCGATCCCGCGGGCCGCGTCGACCAGCGCCGGATCGACCCCGCGCAGGCCCACGATGCAGTTCCGCACGATCGGCAGCAGCCCGTACAGGGTCAGCGCGATCACGGTGGGCGCCACCCCGAGGCCCACGATCGGGATGAGCAGGCCGATCATCGCGAGCGAGGGGATGGTCAGGAAGGTCGCCGTGGTGGTGGTCGCCAGGTTGCCCGCCCACTCGGAGTGGTAGGTGGCGACCCCGATCAGCACGCCCAGGACGGTCGCCACGACCATGCACTGGAAGACCGCGCTGGCGTGCTGGTAGCCGTCCGCGAGCAGTTGCTGGTGCCGGCTGCCCAGGTACTCCCAGAAGCTCACGCGCCTCACCCCGGTTCGTCGGACCCTTCCCGGCCGTCCGAGCCGCGCTCGCCCGCCCCCGGCTCACTCGCCGTCGGCGGCCTGCTCCACCAGCGGGATGATCCGCAGCGGAACGGGGTTCTCCATGACGATCGCCGTGGAGGCCCGGACGATGCCATCAAAACCGACGACCCGGTCGATCACCCGCTGGAGATCGGCGTTGGACCGGGCCACCAGCCGGCACAGCATGTCCCCGCTGCCGGTGGTGGTCAGCAGCTCCAGCACCTCCGGTACGGTCGCCAAGTGCGCCCGGACGTCGGCCCCTTGGCCCTGCCGGATCTGCAGCGTGGCGAACGCGGTGACCGGGTAGCCGAGGGCCGCCGGATCCACCTGGGGCCCGAAGCCGCGGATGACTCCGTTCGACTGAAGACGGTCCAGACGCGCCTGCACCGTCCCCCGGGCGACCCCGAGCCGGCGGGACATCTCCAGCACGCCGATCCGCGGCTCCCGCGCCAGCAGCACGATGATCCGCCCGTCCAGGCGATCGATAGCCACAGCACCTCCCGGGGATGGTCATCCTGTACAGAAAGCCCGCCTGCGCGGCCATTGCGCTGAACACAATGCCCAGTGAATACGCGAACTATTGCGCACCTTGCAGACCCGGTCCACCCTTCCGCTATGACGCAGACCACAGACCTCACTCCCGACACCGCACGGCAGGCCGACCCCTTCCCGGTCAAGGGAATGGACGCGGTCGTCTTCGCCGTGGGCAACGCCAAGCAGGCCGCGCACTACTACTCCAGCGCCTTCGGCATGAAGCTGGTCGCCTACTCCGGACCGGAGAACGGCAGCCGCGAGACCGCGAGCTACGTGCTGGAGAACGGCTCGGCACGGTTCGTCCTCACCTCGGTGATCAAGCCGAGCAGCGACTGGGGCCGCTTCCTCGCCCAGCACGTGGCCGACCACGGCGACGGCGTCGTCGACCTGGCCATCGAGGTCCCGGACGCGCGCGCCGCCCACGCCTACGCCGTCGAGCACGGCGCCCGCTCGGTCACCGAGCCGTACGAGGTGAAGGACGAGCACGGCACCGTCGTCCTCGCCGCCATCGCCACCTACGGCGAGACCCGCCACACGCTGGTCGAGCGCACCGGCTACGACGGCCCGTACCTGCCCGGTTACGTGGCGGCCGAGCCGATCGTCCAGCAGCCCGCCCAGCGCACCTTCCAGGCCGTCGACCACTGCGTCGGCAACGTCGAACTCGGCCGGATGAACGAGTGGGTCGAGTTCTACAACAAGGTCATGGGCTTCACGAACATGAAGGAGTTCGTGGGCGACGACATCGCCACCGAGTACAGCGCGCTGATGTCGAAGGTCGTCGCGGACGGCACCCTCAAGGTGAAGTTCCCGATCAACGAGCCCGCGGTCGCCAAGAAGAAGTCCCAGATCGACGAGTACCTGGAGTTCTACGGCGGCGCCGGTGTCCAGCACATCGCGCTGAACACCAACGACATCGTCCAGACCGTGCGGACCATGCGCGCGGCCGGCGTCCAGTTCCTCGACACCCCGGACTCCTACTACGACACGCTCGGCGAGTGGGTCGGCGACACCCGCGTGCCCGTGGACACCCTGCGCGAGCTGAAGATCCTCGCCGACCGCGACGAGGACGGCTACCTGCTGCAGATCTTCACCAAGCCGGTCCAGGACAAGCCGACCGTGTTCTTCGAGCTGATCGAGCGGCACGGCTCGATGGGCTTCGGCAAGGGCAACTTCAAGGCCCTGTTCGAGGCCATCGAGCGCGAGCAGGAGAAGCGGGGCAACCTGTAGCGGCGCCGCTCAGGACATGTCGTCCGGCGGGGGCTCGTCGGGAACCTCCCCGAGCCCCCGCAGGGCATCCCGCGCCGCCGCGGCCCCGAGCGGCGAGAAGTACGGGTTGATCCGCAGCGCCTCCTCCAGGTGCCGCCGGGCCGGCCCGTCGAGCTGCAGCTCGCGCTCGATCACGCCCCGGTGGTACGCGTACGGGGCACTGATCACCCCGCCGCCCTTCGCCTTGTCCGTCGCGACCGTGGCGTAGGTCAGCGCCTCGGTGTCCTCACCCGCCCGGTGCAGCGCCCAGCCGAGGGCGTCGGCCACCTCGATCCCGGGCTGGCGCCGCCACTCCTCCCGTAGCCGCTCCACCGCGTCCTCGGCGTCGCCGTGGTCCGCCTCGAACCGCCCGATCAGCAGCTCCTCGTCGACCCCGCCCGCCACCGACCGCTCGACCCGCCGGCGCAGCAGGGCGTAACTCCCCTCGGCGTCCTCGTACCGGCCCAGCGACTCGTACAGCTCGCCCAGTTCCAGCGCGTCCGCCGCGTCCGGCTGCCGGTCCAGGGCCGCCCGGTAGGCGGCCACCGCCTCGTCGGTCCGGCCCAGCGCGGCCAGCGCCCGGCCCTTCCCGGCCAGCGCCGCCCGCCGGCCGGGGTCCAGCCGTACGGCCGCCTCGAAATGCCGCAGCGCGTCCTCCCGGTCGCCCCGCTCCCAGGCGAGCTGCCCCACCCCGGTCAGATACGCGGCCTGCTCCGCGGGGGTGCGGGCGGCCGCCGCCGCGTCGGTGAGCTGGGCCACGGAGTCCTCGCGCCAGCCCCGGTCCCGGTACACGGCCGAGGCCCGCGCCATCACCGCCGGCCGGTCGGACGCCCCGGTGCGCAGCCCCAGCAGCTTGTCCAGCGCACCCCGGGCCGCCTTGTAGTCGCCGAGCCCGGTGTAGGCGTCGATCAGCGGCGGATACGCCGACCAGCGCTTCGGGGTCAGCTTCAGCGCCTGCTCGCCGTACCGCTTCGCCGCCGGGAAGTCCCGTCGCGCGTTCGCCAGCGCGGCCAGGCCGCCCAGCGCCTCCGCCCGCCGGGCCGGGCCAGTGCCGGCCAGCTCCAGCGAGGTCCGCAGCGCCCGCTCGGCCTTCGGGAAGTCCGCCGCGTCGGCCGCGCTCCGCCCCCGCTGCACATACGCGGCCCCCAGCACCGCCCAGGCCCGCGCGTCCTGGGGCCGGGCCCGCACCGCGCCCTCCTGCACCCCGATGAGGGCCGACAGGTCCGGCAGCGCGGCCGGGACCCCGGAGGTGACCGCGGCGGCCGTCAGCGCCGGCGACTGGGCCCGCGGGCCCGGGGCGGGCGCTGCCGCCCGGTGCCGGGCCGGCTCCGGCGGCAGCAGCATCAGCGCCGCGCCCGCGGCGGCCGAGCCCGCCAGCACGGTGACCAACAGGCGCCGCAGCAGACGCCGGGTGCGGCGCGGCGGGGGCGGCTCGGCCACCAGGGACGTTCCGGGGGCGGAGCTGCCGTACGGTCGGATCTCCATACCGCTCACTGTGCGGCAGCGCACCGGGCACATCCGGGTGGCCCAAGGACGGCACGGACGGGGTTCACACCGATGGCCCCCGAGTGTCACGCTGTGATCGTGAGCCGTATCGAAGCGCCCCGCGACGAAGTGACGAGCAACCTCACCGACCGGCTGCTGGCCGGCCTGCCGCCCGAGGCCGTGCTGACCGATCCCGACGTCACGGTCTCCTACGCCAACGACATGGCGAGCTTCTGCCCCTCCGGCGCCCCGGCCGCGGTCGTGCTGCCGCGCACCGTCGAAGAGGTGCAGCACGTCATGCGCACCGCGACCGAACTGCGCGTCCCCGTGGTCCCGCAGGGCGCCCGCACGGGCCTGTCCGGCGGGGCCAACGCCGTCGACGGCTCCATCGTGCTGTCGCTGACCCGGATGGACCGCATCCTGGAGGTCAGCCCGGTCGACCGGATCGCCGTCGTCGAACCGGGCGTCGTCAACGCGGCGCTCTCCCGCGAGGTGGAGAAGCACGGCCTGTACTACCCGCCCGATCCCTCGAGCTGGGAGACGTGCACCATCGGGGGCAACATCGGCACGGCGTCCGGCGGCCTGTGCTGCGTGAAGTACGGGGTGACGGCCGAGTACGTGCTCGGCCTGGACGTCGTCCTCGCCGACGGCCGGCTGATGTCCACCGGCCGGCGCACCGCCAAGGGCGTGGCGGGCTACGACCTGACCCGCCTCTTCGTCGGCTCCGAGGGGTCCCTCGGCATCGTCGTACGGGCCGTGCTGGCACTGAAGCCGAAGCCGCCCCAGCAGCTCGTGCTGGCCGCCGAGTTCGCCTCGTCGGCCGCCGCCTGCGACGCCGTCTGCCGGATCATGGAGGGCGGCCACGTGCCGTCCCTCCTCGAACTGATGGACCGTACGACCGTCAAGGCGGTCAACGACCTCGCCCACATGGGTCTGCCGGAGACCACCGAGGCGCTGCTGCTGGCCGCCTTCGACACCCCGGACCCCGCCGCCGACCTCGCCGCCCTCGGCGCGCTGTGCGAGGCGGCCGGCGCCACCCAGGTGGTCCCCGCCGGCGACGCCGCCGAGTCCGAACTCCTGCTCCAGGCCCGGCGGCTCTCGCTGACCGCGCTGGAGGCGGTCAAGGGCACGACGATGATCGACGACGTGTGCGTGCCCCGCTCGCAGCTGGGCGCGATGCTGGAGGGCGTCGAGCGGATCGCCGCGAAGTACGACCTCACCATCGGCGTCTGCGCGCACGCCGGCGACGGCAACACCCACCCCACCGTCTGCTTCGACGCGCAGGACGTCGACGAGTCCCGGCGGGCCCGCGAGTCCTTCGACGAGATCATGGCGCTCGGCCTGGAACTCGGCGGCACCATCACCGGCGAGCACGGCGTGGGCGTGCTCAAGAAGGAGTGGCTGGCGCGGGAGATCGGGCCGGTCGGCGTGGAGATGCAGCGCGCGGTGAAGGGCGTCTTCGACCCGCTCGGCATCCTCAACCCGGGCAAGCTCTTCTGAGCCGCCGCCGGGCCTCACCGGGCGAGCAGCTCGTCGAGCGCGTCGTCGATGCCGAGTCGCCCGTCCTCGGTTCCCGGCGGCACCGCCCGCAGCGTCCGCTCCAGCCAGGCGGACACCGGCGTGGCCGGCAGCTCCAGCAGGGCGTCGCCGTCCGGTGAGCTCAGCGCGATCAGGACGACGCCGCGGCCCTCGGCCTTCGTCGGCCACACCCGGACGTCCCCGTGTCCGCACGGCCGGAACACCCCGTCCACCAGAAGCTCCCGGGCGAACGTCCACTCGACGGGTTGCTCGGAAGTGGTGTGGAAGGTGAGGTGCACGGCGTAGGGGTCGTCGGACCGGTAGCCCAGCCGGGCCGGCACCGGGACGCTCCGCTCGGGCGACAGGACGAGCTGGATCTCCAGCTCCCGTTCCACCACGGTCTGCTGCATGACCTGTGTTTCCTCTCTTCCGGGGCCACTCGGCACGGGCCCGCACCGGGGGAGAGGGGGCAGGGGCACGATCATTACGCGGGTCCGGGGAAGTTTCTCCGGCCGGGTGCGGGATCCGTGGACGGCGTAGCCCGGAAAGGGGTGGGTACGGCGGGACTGGCGGTACGGCATGCCCCGGTCTGATAGATGTGGAGCCCCTTACCACCCCCGAGCAGATACGGGACGACGGACATGAGCGCCCCAACCCCGGCCCCCGGTGACGACAGGCCCCGCGAGGGCTACTACCCGGACCCGTCCATCCCCGGCTACGTCCGGTACTGGAACGGCGCCTCCTGGGTGCCGGGCACCAGCCGGCCGGCGCCGCGGGACGGCGAACCGCTCAACCCGCCGCCCGGGTTCCAGGCGGCGGTCCCGGCCGTGGAGGAGACGGGCCCGCACTTCTTCGACGAGGACCCGCTGCCGGGGCCCACCGCCGACGAGCCGGGCCGGCGGCAGGCGTCCGCCTGGGGAGCCGATCCGAGGGTCCCCGCGGACCGGCCGTCCCAGCCGGCCGGGCACGCCGCCCGGACCGACGGCACGGCGTCGATCCCGCCGGCCGAGGACGAGCCCGACCCGAGCGGCACCTTCCTCTTCCGCCGTCCGGTCCCGGGTCCCGCCGCCGTCCAGGACTCCGGCACCATGACGTTCCGCCCGGTCCGGGACCAGGGGGGACAGGGGCAGGACCCGGCCCTGGGCCGGCCGTCCGGCGCGCCCGCGGCCTCCGGCCCCGAAGCGGGCGGCACGCCGGGCGCCTCCGGCACCCCTGGGTTCGGCCCGGCCGCCACGGCGTCCGGCGGCCGGGCTTCCGGGGGCTTCGCCGCCCAGGGCCCGGCCGAGGGCCCCGGCTTCGGCGCCGGGAAGGCCGCCGCAGCGCGCGCGGCGGGCGCCCAGACCCCGCAGGCGCCGCAGGCTCCGGCGGCCTCCGCCGTACCCCCGCAGGCCGGCCCCCAACAGGCCGCGCCCCAGCAGTCCGTGCCCCCGCAGGCCGCTCCCCGGCCGGCCGCGCCCCAGGCGGCCGCGTCCGCGCAGGCCGTGCCCCAGCAGTCGGCGCCCCGGCAGACCGGTGGTCCCGGCACCCCGCTGACCGCCGGGCCGGGCGGCGGCCAGGCGTCCTGGGCGCAGCAGGTGCACCGGCTGGCCGGGGGAGCGGACGAGCAGCCGGTCACACCGTGGAAGCCGCCGGTCGAGGACCCGTTCCAGGCGGTGGCCCGCCGGCAGGCCGCGGCCCGCCCGGCCGGCCTCGGCAAGCGGTTCGCCGCCCGCCTGATCGACAACCTGGTCATCGGCGCCGTCACCGCGGCCGCCGCCGTCCCGCTCGGCACCCAGGCGGTCGGCCACATCCAGGACAAGATCGACGAGGCGCGGCTGTCCGGCCGCACCGTCACCGTCTGGCTGATCGACGGGACGACCGGCACCGCGCTCGGCATCGTCCTCGGCGTCCTGCTGCTCTTCGGCGTGCTGTACGAGGTGCTGCCCACCGCCAAGTGGGGCCGCACGCTGGGCAAGAAGCTGTGCGGGATCGAGGTCCGCGACATCGAGGGGCACGAACCGCCGGGGTTCGGCGCGGCCCTGCGCCGCTGGCTGGTCTACAGCGTTGCGGGCCTGCTCGGCATCGGCCTGCTCGGGGTGCTGTGGTGCCTGTTCGACCGGCCCTGGCGCCAGTGCTGGCACGACAAGGCGGCCCACACCTTCGTCGCGGCCTGACGCGCACTCACGCGCACCAACACGGTCCGACGGGGACGAGCCGGCCGGCCGTGCCGCCGGGGCCCCGTGACCCGTACGGCCGCCCGCCGGATGCGGAGCCGGCGCGTTCGCGGTCCACTCGGGCACATGAGCAGTGAACCGCCCCCCGGCTCCGGAGCGGAGCCCCCCGAGGACGACCCGTTCAGGAAGCGGCCCCCGTCGGAACCGGGGGCGGGCTCGCCGTACGACAGCCCGTACGCCGACCGGCAGCCGCCGCCCGGCGAGGGCGGGCAGCCCCCGCCGCCCCCAGGAGGCCAGCAGCCGCCTCCCCACGGCGGTGGTGAACCCCCCGGTGCCGGCGGCCCGTACGGGGGCGGCCCCTACGGCGGCGGGCCCCAGGGCGGCGGTCCCTACGGTGCCGGCGGCCCCTACGGCGGCGGTCCGTACGGCGGCCCCGCCGACCCGCTGGCCGGCATGCCTCCGCTCGCGGAGAACGGCAGGCGCACCATCGCCCGCATCATCGACATGATCCTCGTGGGCATCGTCGTCTGGCTGGTGACCTGGCCCCTCGGGGTGCAGCAGTACGACGTGAACGGCAACCGGATGGAGGTCGGCCGGTCCCTCTGGCAGTCCCTCGTGGCCGCCGTCCTCTACGTCGCGTACGACACGATCATGATCGCCAGGTCGGGGCAGACCCTCGGCAAGAAGTGGCTCAAGATGCGGGTGGCCAACCTCAACGACGGCGCGACGCCCTCCACGCAGACCTCGCTGATCCGCGCCCTGGTGCTGTGGCTGCCGTTCGCCTTCTGCTGCGCCTGCTTCTGGACGGTGATCTGCGGCGGCTGGAGCTACTTCGACAAGCCGTACAAACAGGGCCTGCACGACAAGGCCGCCAAGACGGTGGAGGTCGACACCCGCTGAGGCGCGCGGGTTCCCCCTACGGGAGCGGCGGGTCCGTGGTCGCCACGGACCCGCCGCTTTCGTGTGCGCCGTTCAGAGCCTGGTCGGGACCCGCTCGGCCTCCCGCGCGGGCTCGGCGGACGTGGCGACGGTGCGCGTCCCGGGCAGCGGCACCGTCATCGCGACGAGCAGCCCGAGGGCGAGCGCTGCCAGGGCGATGACGGCGATCGCGAGGCCCGAACTCGCCTGCGACAGCAGCAGCATGGCGAGTGTCGACAGGATCACGGTGCACGAACCGTAGGCGAGCTGTGCGGCGGTCGGACGAGGCATGGCAATCGTGTCCTCGGAGCATCTCGGGGGATTCGGGGTGCCGTTCGACTCTCTTCGCGGTGCATGCCCGAGCGACGCGCCCGGTAAGCATGACCTAACCCACGGTACCGGTGCACAGGGGGCGCACGGAGTCATGGGGTCCGGGAAGTGGACGGTCCGCGCGCCCGCCGGACCGCACCGTGCGGCGTTCGTAAAGCGAACCTCGTCTCCGCATAGTGCACTTGTCCTGCTCAAGTCAAGGTCTGTTTTTTCTTCTAAACCTCTAGTCAAATGACGTCACTTGATACACGCGTTGAACGTGCGCGCACGGAACTCTCCATCAACCGGGAACCCCCTGTCCGTGTGCGCGGCGCGGGGGAGGAACTCAAGTGACCAGCAGACCCTGGACGTTCAGAGCCGCCGCCATAGCCGTGGCGCTCGCGACGGCCTCCGCCACCTACGCGACCTTCGCGGTCGCCGAGGCGAGCACCCAGGCCCCGTCGGCAGCCGTGAACCGGCATGACCCGGCCCCGGTGAAGCAGAAGGCCCACGACCTGGACGGCCCGCTGAGCAAGACGCAGCGCGCCCAGCGTCAGGAGGCCCTGAACCAGATCATCGCGGGCAAGGCGAAGGCCAAGGACCGCAACGGCTCGAAGGTCGTCCAGCTCAAGAGCAAGAAGGGCGACAGCAAGTACGTCGAGCTCGGCCGCGAGAAGACCGACAAGATCTTCACCATCCTGGTGGAGTTCGGCGACCAGACGGACCCCAAGTACGGGGGCACCGCCGGTCCGATGCACAACACGATCGCCAAGCCGGACCGCAAGAAGGACAACTCGACGGCCTGGCAGCAGGACTACAACCAGAAGCACTTCCAGAACCTCTACTTCGGCACCGGCTCGAAGACGGAGTCGCTGAAGAAGTACTACGAGAAGCAGTCCTCGGGCCGCTACTCGGTCGACGGCGAGGTCTCGGACTGGGTCAAGGTCCCGTACAACGAGGCCCGTTACGGCAACAACGCCTGTGGCCAGACGACCTGCTCCAGCGTGTGGAACGTCGTCCGCGACGGCCTCAACGCCTGGGTCGCCGACCAGAAGAAGGCGGGCAAGTCCGACGCCGACATTAAGGCGGACCTGGCCAAGTACGACCAGTGGGACCGCTACGACTACGACGGCGACGGCAACTTCAACGAGCCCGACGGCTACGTCGACCACTTCCAGCTCGTGCACGCCGGTGAGGACGAGTCCGCGGGCGGCGGCGCCCAGGGCACGGACGCCATCTGGGCGCACCGCTGGTACGCCTTCGGCACCGACGCCGGCGCCACCGGCCCCAGCGACAACAAGCTCGGCGGCACGCAGGTCGGCGACACCGGTGTCTGGGTCGGCGACTACACCATCCAGCCGGAGAACGGCGGCCTCGGTGTCTTCGCCCACGAGTACGGCCACGACCTCGGTCTGCCGGACGAGTACGACACCGCCGGCGGCGACAACTCCACCGGCTTCTGGACGCTGATGTCCTCCGGCTCCTGGCTGGGCACCGGCAAGGAGTCCATCGGCGACATGCCGGGCGACATGAACGCCTGGGACAAGCTGCAGCTGGGCTGGCTGAACTACGACACCGCCAAGGCGGGCGTCAAGTCCTGGCACAAGCTGGGCGTCGCCGAGTACAACACCAAGTACCGCCAGGCGCTGGTCGTCTCGCTGCCGAACAAGGCCGTGAAGACCGAGATCGTCACCCCGGCCGAGGGCGCCACCCAGTGGTGGAGCGGCAGCGGCGACGACCTCAAGAACACGCTGACCCGCTCCGTGGACCTCACGGGCAAGAAGTCGGCCGCGCTCACGCTCGACGGCTGGTACGACATCGAGTCCGAGTACGACTTCCTCTACACCGAGGTGTCGACCGACGGCGGCGCCAACTGGACCGCCATCGACGGCACGGTGGACGGCCAGGCCATCCCGCACGACGCGTCCGACAAGCCGGCGCTGACCGGCACGGTCGACGGCTACAAGAAGCTGTCGTACCCGCTGGACGCCTACGCCGGCCAGAAGATCCAGCTCCGCTTCCGCTACCAGACCGACGGCGGTGTGGCCCTCAAGGGCTTCGCGGCCGACGAGATCACGGTGACGGCCGACGGCGCGCCGGTCTTCTCCGACAACGCCGAGTCCGCGGACGCCGCTTGGACCGCCAACGGCTTCTCCCGCGTCGGCGCGTCCTTCACCAAGGACTACAAGCAGTACTACATCGCCGAGAACCGCCAGTACGTCTCGTACGACAAGACCCTCCAGGTCGGCCCGTACAACTTCGGCTTCTCGTCGCGCCCGGACTGGGTCGAGCACTACCCCTACCAGAACGGCCTGCTGATCTGGAAGTGGGACACCTCCCAGGCGGACAACAACACCAACGTCAACGGCCACCCGGGCACCGGTCTGATCCTGCCCGTGGACGCCCACTACAAGGCGCTCAAGTGGTCCGACGGCACGCTGCTGCGCAACCGGATCCAGGCCTACGACTCGCCGTTCGGCCTGGACGCCACGGACGGCATCACGCTGCACAAGGCCGACAAGGCGCTCAAGATCAAGTCGCAGAAGGGCGTGCGGGTCTTCAACGACCACACCAGCACCTACTACGACCCGTCCAACCCGACCGGCGGTGTCAAGATCACTGACACCAACACCAAGATCAAGATCGTCAAGCAGAGCCACGGCGGCACGACGATCGACCTCGAGGTCGGCCCGGCGGTGAAGTAGCGGATATATCCGCAGGTCAAAAGCGTATCGGCGGTGACCCCCTGGCGGGTCGCCGCCGATCGTGTTTAGGTGCGTCCTGTGGCTCGCTTATTGACACCGACCGGAACGGGGATGTGACCGCATGGCCGCAGGAGGCTTCAGCAAACTGCCGAACGGCACCGTGGTGGTGGCACTCAACCTGCCCAGCCCCGGCCCGGCCGGCGGCTCCGCCGGGGTACGCGTCCTGGTGCACGCCCAGAACCGCGCCCGGGCCCTGACCAGGCTCCGCAACCTCGGCCTGCGGGCGATATACCTGCGGGGCAACGCCGCACCGCCGACCCCGGACGAGATCACGGCGGTGCTGCACCACCCGGACGGCCTGATATGGCGCACGGCGCCGGACGCCGGTGTCCCGGTCACCGAGCTGTGGCACCCGATCCGCGCGCTGCTGCGCGCGCCGGCCGTGGCCCAGCACGGCTGAGCCCCCGGCCGGGCGGCGGACGGGCGCGGCCGCCTAGCCGCCGACCACCGGCTTGCCGGTGAGCTCCACCCCGGCCCCGCGCAGCTCCTCCAGGGCCCGCTCCGTCGTCTCCGGGGCGACGCCCGCGGTCAGGTCCAGGAGGATCTGCGTGCGGAAGCCCTCGCGGACCGCGTCCAGCGCGGTGGCCCGTACGCAGTGGTCGGTGGCTATGCCGACCACGTCCACCTCGTCGATGTGCCGGTCGCGCAGCCACTCGGCCAGCGGGACGCCGTTCTCGTCGGCGCCCTCGAAACCGCTGTAGGCCGCCGAGTACGCGCCCTTGTCGAACACCGCGTCCACCGCCCCCGAGGCGACGGCCGGCGCGAAGTTCGGGTGGAAGCCCACCCCCTCGGTCCCCGCGACGCAGTGCGCGGGCCAGGAGCGGACGAAGTCGGGGTCGTCGGCGAAGTGGCCGCCGGGCGCGATGTGGTGGTCGCGGGTGGCCACCACATGGCGGTACCCGGTGCCCCCCGCCTGGCCGATCAGCTCGGTGACGGCGGCGGCCACGTCGGCGCCGCCGGCCACCGCCAGGCTGCCTCCCTCGCAGAAGTCGTTCTGCACGTCTACGACGATCAAGGCGCGGCGCATGATGGGTGTCCTTCGACTGTCCGGGTGACTGACTGAGCCTGGAGATTTCACGGTCCCCGCGGGAGGGGGCCGACGGACGGGGGGAGCGGTGGCGTCCTGCTTTAGCTACCCGAGACGTCCCGCGTGTACTCCGTCGGGAGGACGGGCTCGCCCCGGGAGAGCTGCGTCGCGGACAGCGGCAGGGCGGCGCGCGCCGCGATGTGCCGGTCGCGGGCCACGTCCAGCGGCTCGCGCGCGACCACCTCGCCGGCCTCGACCAGCCGCACCAGAAGCTGCCGTCCGGCCAGCTCGTCGGGGACCGGCCCGGTGCCCACGACCTCGGCCTCCGCGACACCGTCCCGGTCCAGCCGGCGCGCCGCCCACTTGCGGCCGCCGACGGAGGTCTTGCCCCCGCTGGACTTCTTCGCCACCGGCACCAGCGGCGCCGCCGGGTCGGCGGAATCGGCCCGCGCGACCAGCTTGTAGACCATCGAGCAGGTGGGGTGCCCGGAGCCGGTCACGAGCTGGGTGCCGACGCCGTACGCGTCCACGGGCGCCGCCGCGAGCGAGGCGATGGCGTACTCGTCCAGGTCGGAGGTGACGACGATCTTGGTGCCGGTCGCGCCCAGCTCGTCGAGCTGCTGCCGCACCCGGTGCGCGACCAGCAGCAGGTCCCCGGAGTCGATGCGCACCGCGCCCAGCTCGGGACCGGCCACCTCCACCGCCGTGCGGACGGCCTCGGCGACGTCGTAGGTGTCCACGAGCAGGGTGGTGCCCCGGCCGAGGGACTCCACCTGGGCCTGGAAGGCGTCCCGCTCCCGGTCGTGCAGCAGGGTGAAGGCGTGCGCGGAGGTGCCCACGGTCGGGATGCCGTACCGGAAGCCGGCCGCGAGGTCGGAGGTGGTCGCGAAGCCGCCGACGTACGCGGCCCGGGAGGCGGCCACGGCGGCCAGCTCGTGGGTGCGGCGGGCGCCCATCTCGATCAGCGGCCGGTCGCCGGCCGCCGAGGCCATCCGGGACGCGGCGGCCGCGATCGCCGAGTCGTGGTTGAGGATGGAGAGGATCACGGTCTCCAGCAGCACGCACTCGGCGAAGGAGCCCTCGACCCGCAGGATCGGCGAGCCCGGGAAGTACACCTCCCCCTCGGGGTAGCCCCACACGTCACCGCGGAAGCGGTAGCCGGCGAGCCACTTCAGGGTCTCCTCGTCGACGATCCCGCGCTCGCGCAGGAAGCCGAGGACGCCTTCGTCGAAACGGAAGTTCTCGACCGCGTCCAGCACCCGTCCGGTGCCCGCCACCACGCCGTACCGGCGCCCGTGGGGCAGCCGCCGGGTGAAGACCTCGAAGACGCTGCGCCGCTCGGCCGTCCCGCCCTTCAGGGCGGCCTGCAGCATGGTCAGCTCGTACTGGTCCGTGAAGAGCGCCGTCGAGGGAACGTCCACCGGCAGCCCAAGGTCCGCCACGTCCACCACTACCTCCGTCAGCTCGTGACTGCCTGGCCGCCCCAGGACATGCCGGGGGCCCGGGGGTTGTCCCCCGGTGTGTGCAGCATGACGAGGATCGTACCCCCATTTCGTCAGTGTGACGAATACTGCCCCGCGTGGCAGCATGGGCTGTGTGACGTCACCCGCGCCCGTAGAGATCGAACGCACCGAGTCGGCGGAGGAGGTCTTCGCCGTACCCGAGCCCGACGTCCCCTGGGTCACGATCGTGCACAACGACCCGGTCAACCTCATGAGCTACGTGACCTACGTCTTCCAGTCCTACTTCGGCTACCCGAAGGACAAGGCCACCAAGCTCATGCTCGACGTCCACCACAAGGGCCGGGCGGTCGTCTCCAGCGGAAGCCGCGAGGAGATGGAGCGCGACGTGCAGGCGATGCACGGCTACGGACTGTGGGCCACCCTCCAGCAGGACCGGAAGTAGCGATCTCCTCCATGCCCGGAACCTTCGAACCGATTCCCGGTGGCGGCGCTGCCGTCGCGCTCGACGACGTCGAGATCTCCATCATCCGGTCGCTGGCCGTGCAGCTCCTGGAGCTCATCGGCCCCGGCCCCGCCGAGGAAGCCGCCGACCCGCTGGCCGAGCTGTTCGCCGACGGGCCGAGCGAGCCGCCCGCCGACCCGGTCCTCAGAAGGCTCTTCCCCGACGCGTACAGCGACCCCGAGCGGGAGCCCGCCTCGCCGGCCGAGGCGGAGGAGCGGCAGGCGCACTCCGCCGAGTTCCGCCGCTACACCGAGAACGACCTGCGCGCCGGCAAGCGGGAAAACGCGCTGGCGGTGATCCGCACCCTGGACGCGCTGCACGCGTCGGACGCGGGCGCGGCGGTCCTCAAGCTGTCCCCGGACGAGTCGCGCTGGTGGCTCGGGGCCCTCAACGACCTCCGGCTGGCGATCGGCGCCCGGCTGGAGATCACCGACGAGGACGACACCGAGCTGCTCTACCAGCTGCCGGACGAGGACCCGCGCAAGCCGATGGTGATGGCCTATCTGTGGCTCGGCGGGCTCCAGGAAACCCTCGTGACGACCTTGATGCCCTGATCGTCCCGATTCGGTGTTCGCTCAAAGGACACTCAAATCCGGATAACGATCGCGTCACCACTGCGGTCCGATTTCACGCGTTCGAGCGCTCTTTGTCCGCTTCTCCCTGTGTGGTGCGTCACAACCGCCTCTCGTGCTCAATATTGCGGCCGTGATAAATCTTCACGACCGCCCGGCCGACACCACCCATGTCCGGCCGGGTGCGCCACCGAGCCGGCAACCGCCGGCCAGGCACGGGCGGGCTCCCTGAGCCCTGCCCAGCTCCATCAATCCGGGGGGATCGAAACCCGATCCGAGGCCGACGAAAGGCCTGGGTCGGCATGGAGAAAGGCGCACCACACATGGCCTCCGAGAGGGTCACCGAAACCCCCGAAGAGGGGTACGAGCGCGGGCTCGGCAGCCGTCAGGTCCAGATGATCGCCATCGGCGGTGCCATCGGCGTCGGCCTGTTCCTGGGAGCCGGGGCGAACATCGCCAAGGCCGGCCCCAGCCTCATCCTCATGTACGCCCTCGCCGGCGTGATCATCTTCTTCATCATGCGGGCCCTGGGCGAGCTGCTGCTCTACCGTCCCGTCTCCGGCTCCTTCGCCGAGTACTCCCGTGAGTTCCTCGGCCCGTTCTTCGGCTACTTCACCGGCTGGACGTACTGGCTGATGTGGGTGGTCACCGGCATGGCCGAGCTCACGGCCGCCGCCATCTACGTCAACTACTGGTTCCCGGCCGTCCCGCAGTGGGTCACGGCCCTGGTCTTCCTCGTGGTCCTCTTCGTGGCCAACCTGATCTCGGTCAAGCTGTTCGGCGAGATCGAGTTCTGGTTCTCCATGGTCAAGGTCACCGCCCTGATCGGCATGATCGTGATCGGCCTCGGCGTGCTCACCTTCGGCTTCAGCGCCGCCGGTGACACCGCGCACGTGGCCAACCTCTGGCAGTTCGACGGCTTCTTCCCCAAGGGCGTCGGCTCCTCGCTGATGACCCTGCAGGGCGTGATGTTCGCCTACCTCGCCGTCGAGCTGGTCGGCGTCACCGCGGGCGAGTCCGAGAACCCGGAGAAGACCCTCCCGAAGGCGATCAACACCCTGCCGTGGCGCATCGCCCTGTTCTACGTGGGCGCCCTGACGGTCATCCTCTGCGTGGTCAAGTGGACCGAGTTCGCCGAAGGCGTCAGCCCCTTCGTGAAGGCGTTCGCGGTCATCGGCATCCCGGCCGGCGCCGGCATCGTCAACTTCGTGGTGCTCACCGCCGCCCTGTCCTCGTGCAACTCGGGCATGTACTCCACCGGCCGCATGCTGCGCACCCTGGCCGACAACGGCGAGGCCCCGCGCGTCTTCGCGAAGCTGTCGACCACCAAGACCCCCGCGCTCGGCATCACCGTCTCGGTGCTGTTCATGGGCATCGGCGTGGTCCTGAACTACGTCGTCCCGGAGAAGGCCTTCGGCTACGTCACCTCCGTCGCCACCGCGGCCGGCATCTGGACCTGGCTGATGATCCTGGTCAGCCACGTCCTCTACCGCCGCGCGGTCGACGCGGGCCGGCTGCCCGCGTCCTCCTTCCCGGCGCCGGGCGGCGCGGTGTGCTCGTACATCGCCATCGCGTTCCTGCTCTTCGTCACCGGCCTGATCGCGTACGACGCCGACTCCCGCGTCTGCCTGTACGTGATGGCGGGCTGGGCGGTCGCGCTGGGCGCCGGCTGGATGGTCGTGAAGTCCCGCGCCCCGCAGATCGCGGACCGCGACGAGCAGGCGTACGAGAAGGTCGGCTGACCGCCGCAGAAACCTTCCCCCAGGACGTCCGGCCGCCGGGAGTACTCGTGGCAGTCCCGGCGGCCACCGCTCAGGGCGTCCAGCATGTGGGCCGCTCCGTACCACTCCCCGGTACGGAGCGGCCCCTCTGCTTATCCTGACCCCCATGCTGACCATCACCCAGGCCCTGTACGACCAGATCGTGGCCCACGCCCGCGAGGACCACCCCGACGAGGCGTGCGGCGTCGTCGCGGGCCCGGTGGGCGCCGGCCGCCCTGAGCGCTTCATCCCGATGCTGAACGCGGCCCGCTCGCCCACCTTCTACGAGTTCGACTCGCAGGACCTGCTCAAGCTCTACCGCGAGATGGACGACCGCGACGAGGAGCCGGTGATCATCTACCACTCCCACACCGCGACCGAGGCCTACCCCTCCCGCACCGACATCGGCTACGCCAACGAGCCCGGCGCCCACTACGTCCTCGTCTCCACCGCCGACGCCGACGGCCTCGGCGACTTCCAGTTCCGCTCCTTCCGCATCCTCGAGGGCGAGGTCACGGAGGAGGAGGTCAAGGTCGTGCAGGCGTACTGACGGCCGTGCCGACGGGCGCCGGCAGGCGCCCCGGCGGGCCCGCTGATCTCGGAGGTCTCAGCAAGTGGCCGACGGCCATCCGAAGTGTGGGACGACACTCCGGGTGCGGGGGCGGGAATCGATACGATGACCTCATGGTTATCCGAGACGTGAGCGACAAGACGCCGGGCATGCTGCTCGTGGCGCGGCTGCACGTCGACCTGTGCAGGCTGGCCAGCGCCATCTGTTGACGCACCACCGTCCTGCCGCCGTACGGCCGTGAGCCGACGGCGCTCCACCCCCGCGTACACGAGACGCCCGCGCTGTCGCGCCCACCGACCTGACTCATTCCGACAGGAGCCCTGACGCCATGGCCATCGAGGTCCGCATCCCGACCATCCTCCGCACGTACACCGACGGCCAGAAGGCCGTGGAGGGCAACGGGGACACTCTCGCCGAACTCTTCGCCGACCTCGAGTCCCGCCACCCGGGCATCCAGGCCCGCATCGTGGACGGCGAGCAGCTCCGCCGGTTCGTGAACGTCTACCTGAACGACGAGGACGTGCGCTTCCTCGACGGCATCTCCACCAAGCTGGCCGACGGCGACAGCGTGACGATCCTGCCGGCCGTGGCCGGCGGGATGGTCTGATCCCCCATGCGCTACGACTCCCCGCTGGCCGCGGTGGGCAACACCCCTCTGGTGCGCCTGCCGCGGCTGTCGCCGTCCGAGGACGTCCGCATCTGGGCCAAGCTGGAGGACCGCAACCCGACCGGCTCGGTCAAGGACCGCCCGGCCCTGCACATGATCGAGCAGGCGGAGAAGGACGGCCGGCTGACCCCGGGCTGCACCATCCTCGAGCCCACCTCGGGCAACACCGGCATCTCCCTCGCCATGGCCGCCAAGCTCAAGGGCTACCGCATGGTGTGCGTGATGCCGGAGAACACCTCGCAGGAGCGCCGGGACCTGCTCGGCATGTGGGGCGCCGAGATCATCTCGTCCCCGGCGGCGGGCGGCTCCAACACCGCCGTGCGCGTCGCCAAGGAGCTCTCCGCCGAGCACCCCGACTGGGTGATGCTCTACCAGTACGGCAACCCGGACAACGCGGGCGCCCACTACGCCACGACCGGCCCGGAGATCCTCGCCGACCTGCCCTCCGTCACCCACTTCGTCGCGGGCCTCGGCACCACCGGCACCCTCATGGGCGTCGGCCGCTACCTGCGCGAGCACAAGCCGGACGTGCGGATCGTCGCCGCCGAACCGCGCTACGACGACCTGGTCTACGGCCTGCGCAACCTCGACGAGGGCTTCGTCCCGGAGCTGTACGACGCCTCCGTGCTCACCACCCGCTTCTCGGTCGGCTCCGCCGACGCGGTCACCCGCACCCGGGAACTGCTCCAGCAGGAGGGCATCTTCGCGGGCGTCTCCACCGGCGCCGCCCTGCACGCGGCGATCGGCGTCGGCAACAAGGCCGTCCGGGCCGGCGAGAGCGCCGACATCGTCTTCGTCGTGGCCGACGGCGGCTGGAAGTACCTCTCCACCGGCGTCTACACCGCCGCCACCACCGAAGAGGCCATCGAGACCCTGCACGGCCAGCTCTGGGCCTAGGCCGTGTCCGCGAAGTCGCGCGTGCGTCGCGACGGTCCGTCCACCTGACGGGGAATTCCGTCCTCCGTAAGCGGGATCCGTCCGCGCCGGTGGTACGTCACATCCGTACCAGCGGCCGGACGGCCGGCCACGGACGAAAGGCGGACCCATGCGTCGAACCACGACCCTCGCCCTCGCGGCAGCCGCGCTGCTCCTCGCGGGCTGCGGCTCGCAGAGCGGCGGGGACGGCGGGGACGACACCGGGGGCGGCAGCGGCAAGGTGTCCCCGTCGGCGAGCGGCTCACCGTCCTCCGGCGGATGCGTCTCCCACGCCGAGCTGACGGCCGCCGACAACGGCCACACCCTCTGCCTGACCGAGGGCGGCGAACTGCGGCTCACCCTCGACGGCACCAAGGACCGCCCCTGGAAGCCGGTCTCGGCGAGCGGCCCCGCCCTGGAGGCGATCAACTCGGGCTTCGTCATCCAGCCGGGCGACGCCACCGCCGCCTACCGGGCGAAGGCCGCCGGCACCACGAAGCTGACGTCCTCCCGGCCCATGTGCCCCGAGCCCACGGCCTCCGGCCAGGTCTCCTGCAAGGGCGTCGAGGAGTGGGCGGTCACGGTGACGGTCCGCCGGTAGCCGTTCGGCCGCTCAGCCCGCCAGGTGCCGGACCTGGTCCCACAGGACCGGGTCGACCACGCCCACCCGGCGCCTGAACTCCCCCACCGGCACCTCCCGCAGCTCGTCGGTCTGCAGGAAGCTGGGCCGCCCGTGCGCGTCGCCGACCGCGCCGGGCGGCAGCGGGATGACCCCGGCGCGCTCGTCGTGGTACTTGCTGGTGATCTTCGCGACCGTGGCCCGGTTGCCGCGCACGGCCAGCACCAGACAGGGGCGGTCCTTGGACTCCGCCCGGTCCTCGTAGGGCACGTTCGCCCACCAGATGTCCCCGGGGTGCGGACGGGTCGGGGCCCGGCCCCGGGTCCCCGGCCGTCCGGGCGGCCGCAGTCTGCGCCCGCCGGGCCGCCGGCCCCGCCCCCAGCCGTCGACGAGCGTGGCGACCAGGGCGAGCAGTACCACCGCCGCGAGCGCCAGCCACCAGGACGTGTCCATGAGGACGACGTTACCGGCGCGCGCCCGGCATTGCGCGCCCTCCTCTGTACTTGTGCGCTCCCGGACCAGCCGAACCGGTGACAGCACAGGTGAGTTCGCCCACAACGGCCCCTGGCGGAGGAGCGACCCGTGCTTTTGCGCCTTACGCTCGACGGACCGCACGACCCCCTTCGCCATGCCCCGGCCCGCTGTGCCGGCTCCCCGCCCGCCGCCTTTCTGCCAACGGAGGTCTCTGCTTCATGAAGCTCACCGTCGTCGGCTGCTCGGGGTCGTTCCCATCCGCGGAATCGGCCTGCTCGAGCTACCTCGTCGAGGCCGACGGCTTCCGGCTGCTCCTCGACATGGGCAACGGCGCCCTCGGCGAGCTGCAGCGCCACTGCGGTCTCTACGACCTCGACGCGATCTTCCTGAGCCATCTGCACGTCGACCACTGCATCGACATGTGCGCCTACTTCGTCGCGCGCTACTACCGCTACGACGGCGGCCGCTGCGCCCCCCTTCCGGTCCACGGTCCCGAGGGCACCGAGCACCGCCTGACCACGGCCTACGCCGACACGCCCTCGGCCTCCTCCATGAGCGAGGTCTTCGACTTCCACACGGTCAAGCCGTCCACGTTCGAGATCGGCCCGTTCACCGTGCACACCGAGCGGGTGCGGCACCCCGTGGAGGCGTACGGCATCCGGATCGAGCACGGCGGCAAGGTGCTGACGTATTCCGGCGACACGGGTGTCACGGCGACGCTGGACGAGCTGGCCCGGGACGCGGACCTGTTCCTGTGCGAGGCCGCGTTCACGTACGGCAAGGAAGACATCCCGGACCTGCACCTCAACGGCCGCGAGGCCGGCGAGACGGCGGCCCGCGCGAACGCCCGCCGCCTGGTCCTCACCCACATCCCGCCGTGGACCGACCCCCAGCTCAACGCGGCCCACGCCCGCGAGGTCTTCACCGGCCCGGTGGACCTGGCGGCGCCGGGGACGACGTACGAGATCTGACCCCACGGCACACACGAAGGCCCCCGGAGCCGAGCGGCTCCGGGGGCCTTCGTCGTGCGGGGGAGGGCTACTTGGCCTCCGCCTTCTGCAGCTCCGCCAGCTCCTCGTCGGACTCACGGCCCGGCGTCGGCAGGTTGAACCTGATGATCGCGAAGCGGAAGATCACGTAGTAGACGACCGCGAAGCACAGGCCGACCAGGACCAGGCCCCAGGGGTTGGTCGCGATGCCCAGGTTGAGGCCGAAGTCGACCACGCCGGCCGAGAAACCGAACCCGTCCTTCATGCCCAGCGCCCAGGTCAGCGCCAGCGAGACGCCGGTGAGGACCGCGTGGATGGCGTACAGGACCGGCGCGATGAACATGAAGGTGAACTCGATCGGCTCGGTCACACCGGTCACGAACGAGGTCAGCGCGATCGAGAACATCATGCCGCCGACGACCTTGCGGCGCTCCGGGCGGGCGCAGTGCACGATGGCCAGGCAGGCCGCTGGGAGACCGAACATCATGATCGGGAAGAAGCCGGTCATGAACTGCCCGGCGGACGGGTCGCCGGCCAGGAAGCGGGCGATGTCGCCGCTCTTGCCGTGGTAGTCGCCGGCCTGGAACCAGGGGAAGGAGTTCAGCAGGTGGTGCATGCCGATCGGGATCAGCGCCCGGTTGGCGACACCGAAGATGCCGGCGCCGACGGCGCCCGACCCCACCAGCCACTCACCGAAGTTGTGCAGACCCGTGCCGAGGACCGGCCAGATGTAGCCGAACACGATGCCGAGCAGCAGACCCGCGAAGGCCGACAGGATCGGGACCAGGCGCCGGCCGCCGAAGAAGCCAGCCCAGTCGGGCAGCTTGGTGCGGTAGAAGCGCTGGTAGATCAGGGCCACCACGATGCCCATCACGACACCGCCGAGGACCTTGGCGTCCACCGGCGCGTCCACCATGACGACCTTGCCGTCGACGGCCGTCGCCACCTTCGGCAGGTTCTTGTCGGTGAACGTGCCCAGCACGTTCTTGAAGACCAGGTAGCCGACGACCGCCGCGAGCGCGGTCGAGCCGTCCGACTTCTTGGCGAAGCCGATGGCGATGCCCACGGCGAACAGCAGCGCCATGTTGTCGAGGATCGCGTTCCCGCCGGCGGCCATGAAGCCCGCTATCTTCGTCAGGAACGTGGGGAACGACGGGCGTCCCAGCATGTCGGTGTTGCCGAGGCGCACCAGGAGGGCGGCGGCCGGCAGCACCGCCACCGGCAGCATGAGGCTGCGGCCGATGCGCTGCAGCACAGCCATCGTGCCGGCGCCCTTTTTCTTCTCGGCCGCGGGAGCGGCGCTGGCCGTGGTCACAACTTCCTCCATGTGGGCATGGCGCCGCCCGTAACGTGGGGGAGGGAGGACGGCGGCGTCTCTGGTCTACACCACCCAGTGGTGTAGACCTGTTGTAGCACGATGAAGGCGGTGTAAGGAACCCGCGATTCCCGTCACCGCCGCGCTACGCGCCGTGCCCCCGTGAGGCCGCTACGCCTTGGTGACGTCCTCCATCTCCTCCGCCCGCTCCCGCCCCGGTGTCCGCAGGTCGAACCTGGTGATCGCGAAGCGGAAGACCGCGTAGTACACCGCCGCGAAGCACAGGCCGATCGGGATGATCAGCCACGGTTTCGTCGCCAGGTGCCAGTTGATGACGTAGTCGATCAGACCCGCGGAGAAGGCGAAGCCGTCGTGCACGCCCAGCGCCCACGTCACCGCCATCGAGACCCCCGTCAGAACCGCGTGGACCGCGTACAGCGCCGGCGCGATGAAGAGGAAGGAGTACTCGATCGGCTCGGTGATGCCCGTCACGAACGACGTCAGCGCCACCGACAGCATCAGCCCGCCGACCTCCTTGCGCCGCTCCGGCCGCGCGCAGTGCGTGATGGCCAGCGCCGCCGCCGGCAGCGCGAACATCATGATCGGGAAGAACCCCGAGGTCAACTGCCCCGCGTTCGGGTCGCCCGACAGGAACATGTTGATGTCGCCGTGCACCACCGTGCCGTCCGGCTTGGTGTAGCTGCCGAACTGGAACCACAGGGGCACGTTCAGGAACTGGTGCAGCCCGACCACCAGCAGCGCCCGGTTGGCGACGCCGAACAGCCCCGCGCCCCACGGTCCCGCGTCGCGCAGCCAGTGGCCGAAGCTCTCCAGGCCGCTGCCGATCGGCGGCCACACCCACAGGCACAGGCCGGCGAAGACGATGGCGACGAACGACATGATGATCGGCACCAGCCGGCGGCCGTTGAAGAAGCCCAGCCAGTCCACCAGCCGGGTGCGGTGGAAGCGGGCCCAGAAGAAGGCGGCCAGCAGCCCCATGACGATGCCGCCGAAGACGCCCGGGTTCTGGAAGGTGAAGGCCGTCACCGACCCGTCCGCCACCTGGCAGCCGATGTGCTCGATCGGCTTCGAGCCGGCCGGGCAGTCCTGCGGGAACTCGTGCAGCACGCCGTAGTAGACGAGGAAGCCCGCCACCGCCGCGAGCGCCGTCGAGCCGTCGGCCTTCTTGGCCATGCCGATCGCCACGCCCACGCAGAACAGCAGCGGCAGCCCCAGCGAACCGTCGAGCAGCGCGCCGCCCGCGCCCAGCATCACCTTCGAGACCGCGGTCCACCCGAGGCCGCCCTCGCCGACCACGCCCGGCTGCGCCAGCCCGATCAGGATGCCCGCGGCCGGCAGCACCGCGATCGGCAGCTGCAGGCTCCGGCCCATTTTCTGCAGGCCCTGGTAGAACCGGTGCAGCCGGACGCGCCCGGGGCCGGCCGTGCTCTCGGCGCTGTCGGCGCTCATCGGCGTCCTTCCTGATCCCCTCGGCCCGGACCCGGCCCGGCGGCCGAACCCCTCGGCGCACAAGCCGGTTTGGCTACCGTCCCTCCGGTGGTGTAGACCAGTCGGCGGACGGTTCCGCTGTGGTGATCGCCATCATTGGGCACGTACCGCACGGCCGCTCGCGAAGATGGGCCAACTGTGGGTTACTGCGACAAAGCGGTTCGGATCAGGGAGAAGCAACATGGCCAGCAAGGCTGAGAAGATCGTCGCCGGCCTCGGCGGCATCGAGAACATCGAGGAGATCGAGGGCTGCATCACCCGGCTCCGCACCGAGGTCGCCGACCCCTCGCTCGTCGACGACACCGCCCTGAAGGCCGCGGGCGCCCACGGCGTCGTCAAGATGGGCACCGCCATCCAGGTCGTCATCGGCACCGACGCCGACCCGATCGCCGCGGAGATCGAAGACATGATGTGAGCCTCCCGGTTCACCTGGAAGGGGCACTTCCCGACGCGGGAGGAGCCCCTTCCGCGCGTACGGCTAGGCTCGGGAGCATGTCTCGAATCGACGGCCGCACGCCCGAACAGCTCCGCCCGGTCACCATCCAACGCGGCTGGAGCAAGCACGCCGAGGGCTCCGTCCTCGTCTCCTTCGGCGACACCAAGGTCTTCTGCACCGCCTCCGTCACCGAAGGCGTCCCGCGCTGGCGCAAGGGCAGCGGCGAGGGCTGGGTCACCGCGGAGTACGCCATGCTGCCCCGCGCCACCAACACCCGCGGCGACCGCGAGTCCGTCAAGGGCCGGATCGGCGGCCGCACCCACGAGATCTCCCGGCTCATCGGCCGCTCCCTGCGCGCCGTCATCGACTACAAGGCGCTCGGCGAGAACACCATCGTCCTCGACTGCGACGTCCTCCAGGCCGACGGCGGCACCCGCACCGCCGCCATCACCGGCGCCTACGTCGCCCTCGCCGACGCCGTCGCCTGGGCCCAGGGCCGCAAGCTGATCAAGGCCGGCCGGCAGCCGCTCACCGGGACCGTCAGCGCCGTCTCCGTCGGCATCGTCGGCGGGGTGCCCCTGCTCGACCTCTGCTACGAGGAGGACGTGCGCGCCGAGACCGACATGAACGTCGTCTGCACCGGCGACGGCCGCTTCGTCGAGGTCCAGGGCACCGCCGAGGCCGAGCCCTTCGCCCGCGACGAGCTCAACGCCCTGCTCGACCTCGCCGTGGCCGGCTGCGACCAGCTCGCGGCGGCCCAGCGGGCTGCCCTCGAGGCCACCCTCGCAAAGTAAAGGGACCGCCAAAAAAGCCGGTACGCGAGGGCAACCCCCGCATCCTTCCCGGCGTCCGTATGGGTACGGGCGCGCGGCTCATCACCGTGCGCCCGGCCAGCCGTACCAGGGGAGGGACACCACACCATGGCCGCCAGCCGACGCCGAAGCCGGCTCACCGCCGTCGCCGCCGCCCTAGCGACCGCCGCGCTCACCGCCGGCCTCACCACCGGCTGCGACGCCGTGAACAAGGCCCTGGACTGCGTGCAGACCGCCGACTCCATCGCCGACAGCGTCACCGACCTCCAGCAGGCCGTGGAGAACGCCGGCGACGACCCCACGCAGGCCGACGCCTCCCTCGACTCCATCGAGAAGAACCTGGACAAGATCGGCGACAAGACCGACGACGCCGACGTCAACAAGGCCGTCGACGACCTCTCCAAGGCGGTCGGCAACGTCCGTACCGCCATCAGGAACGGCGACCCGGCCCCCGACGTCAGCCCCGTCACGGACGCCGCCGGCGAACTGACCAAGGTCTGCACCTCGTAGCCGCGGACCGCCGGGGCCGGGGGAGCGCGCCCGGCACGCCGCCGCGCCGCCCGGCACGCACTCTCGCCGCACCGGCCGGCACGCCGCCCCTGGCAGAGCGGGCCCGTCGGACAGGCCCTGGGCCGTTTCCGCGAAGTCGCGCCTGCGTTGCGGCGCTCGGCACCCCTGGCCCGGCACGCCGCCGCGCCGCCCTTGGCAGAGCGGGGCCGCCGGGCAGCGCCTGGGCCGTGTTCGCGAAGTCGCGCCTGCCTCGCGGCGCTCGGCACTCCGGCCCGGCACGCCGCCGCCCCTGGCGGAGCGGGCCCGTCGGACAGGCCCTGGGCCGTGTTCGCGAAGTCGCGCCTGCGTCGCGGCGCCCGGCGCGCCCTCTCGCCGCACCCGGACGCCGCGACGCCCGCCCTTTACGGGCGAACGACGCGACCTCGCGGACCGGACCTAGTCCCGCCGGCGCTCCTCGCGTCGCGCCCGGTGCAGTTCGTGCCGGGCCTCCCTGCGCTCCAGCCGCTCCTGCCGGCGCTGCTCCTTCAGCCGCTGCCGCTCGGCCCGCGTCACCTTGCGCTCGACGCCCACCCCGCCCCAGAAGGCGAAGCCGCCGACGACGACCCGCGGGGCGCCCGGCTCCGGCGGACCGTCGTCCCTCGGGTGCTCGAAGCCCCCCATCACGCCGATGCCCCGCACCACCACCTCGACGCCCGGCGGCACGATCACCTGCACCCCGCCCATGATCGCCACGCAGTTGATCTCGACCTCGCGGTCCGCGAAGTTCGCCTCCCGCAGGTCGATCTCCCCGCCACCCATGAAGGCGAGGCAGTTGAACCGCTTCGGCACCGTCCAGCGGCCCCTGCGCTCGAACCCCGACAGCACCGCGAACCCGCCCGCCGAGGAACCCTCGCCCCCGACGATCCGGCCCGCCCAGCCACCCCGCTCCGCGGGCTCCTTCGAGAAGGAGACGGGCACGGGCGCCGCCACGGCCCCGGCCGGCAGATCGCGGGTGATCGGCGTCAGCTCACCGTACGTACGCGCCTTGTACGCCGCCTCCAGCCGCTCCTCGAACTCCCCCATGTCCAGGCGCCCTTCGGCGAGGGCGTCCCGCAGGACCTCGGCGACCCGCTCACGGTCGGCGTCGGACGCCCGGAGGTCCGGACTTGCGTCGTCGGTCATGGCAGCAGACTACGAGACCGCCTTCTCCGCGTACATCTTCGCGATGACCGCCTCGATGTCCGGCTCCCGCACCGACAGGTCCACCAGCGGGTACTCGGCCGCGATGTGCGCCACCAGCGGCGCCGCCGACTGCCCGGCGGGGAACGCCAGCCACTGCCGCGGCCCCGACACCCGCACCACCCGGCACGACGGCGCCTCGATCGGCGGCAACTCCCGCTCCAGGTCCACCACCAGCGTCCGCTCGCCCTCCCCGGCCTCGTGCAGCCCGGCCAGGGCGCCGTCGTACATCAGCCGTCCGTGGTCGATCACCATCACCCGCGAGCACAACTGCTCGATGTCCTGCAGGTCGTGCGTCGTCAGCAGCACCGTCGTACCGCCCCCGGCGTTCAGCTCCTTCAGGAACCCCCGCACCTTGGCCTTGGACACCACGTCCAGACCGATCGTCGGCTCGTCCAGGTACAGCACCTCGGGATCGTGCAGCAGGGCCGCCGCGATGTCCCCGCGCATCCGCTGCCCCAGCGACAGCTGCCGCACCGGCACGTCCAACAGCTCGCCCAGCTCCAGCAGTTCGACACAGCGGTCCAGGTTCTCCCGGTAACGGCCGTCCGGGATGCGGTACATGCGGTGCGCCAGCCGGTAGGAGTCGATCAGCGGCAGGTCCCACCACAGCGTCGTCCGCTGCCCGAACACCACGCCGATCCGGTGCGCCAGCCGGGTCCGCTCCCGCGACGGATCGATCCCCGCCACCCGCAGCCGGCCGGCGCTCGGCGTGAGGATCCCGGTCAGCATCTTGATCGTCGTCGACTTCCCGGCGCCGTTCGGGCCGATGTAACCGACCATCTCGCCGCGCGCCACGGTGAACGAGATCGAGTCCACCGCCCGCACCTGCCGCCGCTCCCGCTTCATGAACCCGGTCTTCCGGCGCACCTCGAAGACCTTCTCGACCCTGTCCACCTCGATGAACGCGTCCACCGCTAACTCCCTGTACTCCGATACGACCGAAGCCCCGCCCGCCACGCCAGCCCCGCCGCCGCGCAGCACACCACCGCCACCAGCGGCGGCGCGAAGGCCGCCCACCCCGGCAGCCCGCCCAGCGGGTACGGCCGCCCCAGCACATAGGCGGCCGGCACCCAGTTGACGAAGGCCAGCGGGAACATGAACGTCACGCCCCGCACCAGCTCCTTGCCGAACACCGTCGGCGGGTACTGCAGCAGCGTCTGGCCGCCGTACGTGAACGCGTGCTGCACCTCGGACGCGTCCTGCGCCACGAACTGGAAGGCCGCCCCCGCCACGAACACCGCGGAGAAGATCACCCCGCCGCAGACCAGCATCCCCGGCACCATCAGCACCTTGACCGGCGTCCAGGCGATGTCCGACGCGACCAGCGAGTAGCCCAGCACCAGCGCCCCCTGGCTGATCCGCCCGACCCGGCGCAGCGCGAACCGGTCCGCGGCGACCTGCGCCAGCACCGGCGCGGGCCGCACCAGCAGGGTGTCCAGCGTGCCGTCGCGCACCCGGCGGCCCAGTCGGTCGGCCGAACCGATCGCCAGGTCGGCGAGACCGAAGGACGTCGCCGACAGCCCGTACAGAAACGCCACCTCGGGCAGCGAGTAGCCGCCGAGGACGTCGACCCTGGAGAACATCAGCATGATCGTCACGAAGTCGAGGCCGGTCACCACCAGCCCGCCGAACGCAGTCATCACGAAGGAGGCCCGGTAGGTCAGCGTGGAGCGGATCCACATCCCGGCGATCAGCCGGTAGGCGCGCAGTCCCTCGGCCAGCGGCCGGTACTCACCCCGGTACTGACCCGGCCGGTACTCGCCCTGCCTGTACTCACCCACCCTGGACCACCACCCGCCGGGCCGCCGCCGTCTGCACCAGCCGTCCCACCGCCAGCAGCACCACCGCCCACCCCGCCTGGAACAGGAACGACGGCAGCGGATCGGCCGTCCCCATCAGCACGTCCGCCGGCACCTGCACCTGCGCCGCCCACGGCAGCGCCCGTACGACCTCGCCGAGCGTCCCGGGGAAGGCGTTCAGCGGCAGCGTCATGCCCGAGCAGAAGATGCCGGTGACCATCAGCGCCTGCAGCGCCCCCGTGCCGTCCATCAGCCAGAACCCCGTCAGCGCCACCAGGTAGCGGATACCGAAGCTGACGACCATCGCCAGCGCCACGGAGACCAGGAACGCCAGCCACGTCCCCACGTCGCCGGGCAGCGCCGTGGGGAACACCAGCGCGCCGAACGCGAACGGGACCACCCCGCGGCCGAGGAGCTGGAACAGCGCCCGGCCCAAATCGTTCGCCAGCCACCACACTTGCAGGTCCGCCGGCCGGTACAGGTCGATCGCGACCTCACCCGTACGGATGCGTTCCATGAACTCGGTCTCGAAGCCGCCACCCTGGATCGCCAGCGTCGCGTACAGCGCCTGTCCCAGCCAGACGAACGTGACGGCCTGGGCCTGGTCGTAGCCCCCGAGGTGCGGTTTCGCCTCCCACAACGCCAGGTAGGTGTAGACGAGGATCAGGCCGAAGGCCGTGTTCGTGAACACCCCTGCCGCAGTGGCCGCCCGATACGTCGCGTACCGTCTGAATCCCCCCGCCGCGACGGCGGCGTACAACCGTCCAGCGCCCACGTCAGTCAACCTCCCGGACCGCTCGACACCGAAGCGCAGGAGCCTAGTCCGGAGGCCCGGCGACCGGCGACGCATTTTCGTTCCGGAAGCGTGCCGGAATCCGGGAACGGATCGCCAGGTGCGAGAGTCTTCAATCCGGGGGCGCAGAAGGCGTACGAGGCGTACGGGAAACGTACGACGCGAAACAGGAGTCCGTGCACGACATGAGCGACGAGCCGCAGCCGCAGCAGCCGAACAAGGGCGGGGCACCGGAACAACCGCTGCCGACTGCAGGGCCCGCACGATCCGGTGAGGCCGCCGGCGGTGCCACCGGAGACACCCGACCCGGAGACGGCGGCCACGACCGCGACCGGGAGGGCGGCAAGGACCGGCCCGGCCCGGACCGGGCCGAGGGCCGGGCGCAGGGCCGTGAACAGGGGCAGGCGCAGGGGCAGGGCCGGGAGGGCTCGGGGGCCGGACCGGCCCGGGGTGGCCGGGAGGAGAAGTCCGCGGCTCCGGCCGACGGCGCCTCCGGCGACCAGTCGTCGCCGGGTACCGGTGTGGACCAGGCCGCCCGGGCCCGCCGTGCGGCCCTGGCCGCCCAGATGGGCCGGGCCGGCCGCGCGGGCGACGCAAGCACCGGGGCCGGAGCGCCTCGGCGGCCGCAGAACGGCCTGCCCGTCCAGCAGGCGGGACAGTCACCGACGCCCGCGCAGCCCGAGGACAGCCGGAGCGACCGCCCCGGCCTGCCTCCGCAGGCACCCGCGAAGCCCGAGGGCTCCCGGGAGCCGGGGGCCGGCCGGGCCGAGGGGTCTCAGCGCCCCGGTGTGCCGCAGCAGTCGGGGAAGTCGCAGGACTCCGGGAAGTCCGGGGCGTCCGAGGGGCCGGCCGGCGAGCGGTCGGCCGGGGCCCAGGGCTCCGGTGCGTCCCAGCAGCCGGGACAGCCGAAGACGCCGGGGCAGCCGAAGACGCCGGGGCAGCCGAAGACGCCGGGGCAGTCCGGCCGGCCGGGGCAGTCGCCGCAGACGCCCACGGCGATGTCTTCCGACTCCGGGGTGCCGACGTCCGAGCGGCCGGCCGGGCCCCGGCGTCCCGGGGTGCCTCCGCAGGCGCCCGGGAAGGGCGAGGGCTCCAAGGAGCCGGGGGCCGGTCGCGCCGAGGGCACTCAGCGCCCCGGTGTGCCGCAGCAGTCGCAGGGCTCGGGGAAGTCCGGGACCTTCGAGGGGCGGGCCGGCGAGCGGTCGGCCGGGGCCCAGGGCTCCGGTGTGCCGCAGCAGTCGCAGGGCTCGGGGAAGTCCGCGGGCTCCGATCAGCAGGCGGCCGGGCGTTCCGGCGCGCCTCGGCGGCCCGGGGTGCCCGGTCAGGCGGGCGAGCCGCAGGGCTCCGCGCGGTCCGGCGGCACCGGGAACCCGGCGGCCGAGCGGTCCGCGACCGGCCGGCGCCCCGCAGTGCCCGGCCAGGCAGCGCAGCCACCCGCGTCCGCCAAGGGCCCGCGGGAGCCCGGCGCCCAGGACGCCGACGCGGCCGAGAGCACCCAGGTGCTGCGGCGCGTCAACACGTCCCGTGCCTCCACCGCCGCCCAGGGAGCCGAAGCGGCCCGCAAGGGCGACGGCGGAAAGGCGGCCGGCGGCCCGCAGGAAGCCGGGGACGCCCAGGCGGCCGAGACGACCCAGGTCCTCCGCAACGTCAAGGCCCCCACCACGTCCGAGCCGGCCCGGCCGGGCAACGCCACCACCGGCGCGAAGAGCGGCGGCACGAAGAACGGACCCCGGGCAGCCATGGCCGGCGGCGCCGCAGCAGCGGCTCAGGCCGCCGCCGGAAGCGGCGCGGCCAAGGGCGCCCGGGCCGCGACGGGCGGTGCCGGCGCCGCCAAGGCGGGGACCGCCGCGGCCGGCGCCGGGAACACGACCGCCGACACCGCCAACGCGGACAGCGGCGGCACCGGCGGCGGAGGCGGCAAGGGCAAGAAGCCCAAGCGCCCCAAGCGGACCGGCTGGCGCCGCCTCGTCCCCACCTGGCGCATGCTGCTCAGCACCTTCGTGATCGGCGTCATGCTGATCATCGGCCTGCTCTTCCTCGGCTACTCGCTCGTACAGATCCCGTCCGCCAACGCCCTGGCCACCAAGCAGAGCAACGTCTACCTCTACTCCGACGGCTCCCAGCTCGCCCGCGACACCCGCGACAGCAAGGTCAACCGCGAGAACGTCAGCCTCGCCCAGGTCTCCAAGGCCGCCCAGCACGCCGTGCTCGCCGCCGAGGACCGGGACTTCTACTCCGAGTCCGCGGTCGACCCCAAGGCCATGCTCCGCGCCGGCTGGAACACGGCCCTGGGCAAGGGCAAGCAGTCCGGTTCGACGATCACCCAGCAGTACGTGAAGAACTACTACCTGGGCCAGGAGCAGACCGTCACCCGCAAGGCCAAGGAGTTCTTCATCTCGATCAAGCTGGACCGCGAGAAGTCCAAGGACGAGATCCTCGAGGGCTACCTCAACACCAGCTACTTCGGCCGCAGCGCCTACGGCATCCAGGCCGCCGCCCAGGCCTACTACGGCAAGGACGCGACGGACCTCGACCCGGCCCGCGCCGCCTACCTCGCCGCCCTCGTCAACGCCCCCAGCGAGTACGACGTCGTCGCGCACCCCGAGAACAAGCCCGCCGCCGTCGCCCGCTGGAACTACGTCCTGGACGGCATGGTCAAGGAAGGCTGGCTCGGCAAGGGCGAGCGCGCGGGCCTGAAGTTCCCCACGCCCAAGGACCAGACCGTGCCCAACGGCCTGTCCGGCCAGCGCGGCTACCTCGTCGACGCCGTGCGGCAGTACCTGATCAGCAACGACATCGTCACCGCCGACCAGCTCGCGGCCGGCGGCTACCGCATCACCACCACCATCCAGAAGAACCGGCAGAACGCCTTCGTCAAGGCCGTCGACGACCAGCTGATCTCCAAGCTCGACAAGAAGAACCGCAAGGCCGACAACTACGTCCGCGCCGGCGGCGCCTCCGTCGACCCCAAGACCGGCAAGATCGTCGCCATGTACGGCGGCATCGACTACGTGAAGCAGTTCACCAACGGCGCGACCCGGGGCGACTTCCAGGTCGGCTCCACCTTCAAGCCCTTCGTGTTCACCTCGGCCGTACAGAACAGCTCCACCACGCAGGACGGCCGGCCCATCACCCCGAACACCATCTACGACGGCACCACCAGGCGCCCCGTGCAGGGCTGGCCCGGCGGCGCCTACAACCCCGCCAACGAGGACGAGAAGTCCTACGGCGACATCCCCGTCCGCAAGGCCACCGACCTCTCCGTCAACGCCGTCTACGCGCAGATGGCCGTCGACGTCGGCCCCGACAGGGTCAAGCAGACCGCCGTCGACCTCGGCATCCCCGAGCACACCAAGGACCTCCAGCCCTACCCGTCCATCGCCCTCGGCACCGCCACCGCCAGCGTCCTCGACATGGCGGAGGCCTACGCCACGCTCGCCAACCACGGCCAGCGCGCCACGTACACCATGGTCGAGAAGGTCACCAAGGACGGCACCCAGCAGGTCGACCTGCCCCAGCGGCAGACCAGGCGGGCCGTCACCCGCGAGGCCGCCGACACCACCACCTCGATCCTGCAGAGCGTCGTCGACAACGGCACCGCCGTCGCCGCCCAGGCCGCCGGCCGCCCCGCGGCCGGCAAGACCGGCACCGCCGAGGAGGACACCGCCGCCTGGTTCGCGGGCTACACCCCCGAACTCGCCACCGTCGTCTCCGTCATGGGACAGGACCCGGTCACCGCGGCGCACAAGTCCCTGTACTACGCCCTCGGCCAGCCCCGGATGAACGGCGGCGGCCCGCCCACCGCCATCTGGGCCCAGTACACCCGCGACGCGCTGAAGGGGAAGCCGGTCAGCGACTTCGACCTCCAGCTCCAGCCGGGCGCCGACAAGACCCAGGCCCCCATCGACCCCTCCGCCGACCCGAGCACCGGCGGCCCGGACGACGGCGTCACCACGGACGGGAGCACCACCGACGGCGGCACCACCGGCAGCACCCCCAGCACCGACGGCGGCACCGGCAGCACCCCCACCACCGACGGGGGCGCCACCGACGGCGGCGCCACGACCGACGGAGGCGGCACCACCACCGGCGGAACCACCGACGGCGGCGGCACCACCACCGGCGGGGACACGAACGGCGGCCTGACCACGGGCGGCGGCACGGACACCGGCGGCGGCACACCGGGCGGCGGCACCGGAGGCGTCGACACGGGCGGAGGCACCGACAGCGGAGCCACCGCAGGCCAGCCGTAGGAAGAAGCGCCCGTCAGTGACCGCCGGTCGCCTTGAGCCCCACCACGGCGACCAGCAGCAGGCAGACGAAGAAGACACGGGCGGCGGTGACCGGCTCACCCAGCACCACCATGCCGAGCACCGCCGCCCCGGCCGCCCCGATCCCCACCCACACGCCGTACGCCGTACCGATCGGCAGCGACCTGGCGGCGTACGACAGCAGCATCATGCTCGCCACGATCCCGGCACCCGTGAACACACTCGGCACGAGCCGGGTGAACCCGTCGGTGTACTTCATCCCCACCGACCAGGCCACCTCGAGCAGACCGGCGACAATCAGCAGAACCCACGCCACGACGACACACCTCCGGCAGACGAACCCATTCCTGGTGCGTCGTCTTTGCCAGCATCCCGGTACGGCGCGTCTCGTCGGGCTCCCTCGAACATAGCAAAGCGACGGCGGAGGGGCCGGTGACCACGGTCACCGGCCCCTCCGCCGTCGCTCTCCGGGACTCCCGGCCGCCTCAGAGGTACAGGCCCGTGGAGTCCTCCGCGCCCTCGAACCGGTCGGCGGCCACCGCGTGCAGATCCCGCTCCCGCATCAGCACGTACGCCACGCCCCGCACCTCGACCTCGGCCCGGTCCTCCGGGTCGAACAACACCCGGTCGCCCGTCTCCACGGTCCGCACGTTCTGACCCACCGCGACCACCTCGGCCCAGGCCAGCCGGCGCCCGACCGCCGCCGTGGCGGGGATCAGGATGCCGCCGCCCGAACGCCGCTCGCCCTCACCCGTCTCCTGCTTGACCAGCACCCGGTCATGCAGCATCCGAATGGGCAGCTTGTCGTGATGGGGGGTGCTCTGCACGTTTCTGTTGGCGCTCACGCTCCGAACCTACCTGCCTTCTGCACGCCCGTACGAGCCCGGGTCGCCGAGCCGCTCAGCGGCCGCGCCGCCGCACACTCAGCGCGAGCAGCCCCACCAGCCCGACCGCGACCAGCGCCACCGGCACCACCCGCTCCAGACGCGGGGCGCCCTCCTCGTCCACGAACTGTGCCCTGACGTCGCTCACCACCCGGTTGACCTGGACATACGCCCGTCCAACCGTGTGATCGAGATTGGCGACCACCTTGGCCTTGGCATCCCCGACGATCGTCTTCGGGTGCACCCGCACCCCGATCTCGTCGAGCGTCTCGGCCAGCACTTCGCGGCGGCGCCTGATGTCCGCCTCGATCTCTGCCGGGGTTCTGGTGTCCGACGTGTCCGCCACCGTACGGCCTCCGAAGTCTCCTGATGCTGTCCTGGACAGTCTGTCAGTTCCCAGTACGGCCGCACCGCAACGCCCCCCGTTACGCTGGACCGATGAGCGAGCGACTCCAGCCCGGCGACGTGGCCCCCGCCTTCACCCTCCCCGACGCCGACGGCAACCAGGTGTCCCTGTCGGACCACAAGGGCCGCAAGGTCATCGTCTACTTCTACCCCGCGGCGCTGACCCCCGGCTGCACCAAGCAGGCCTGCGACTTCACGGACAACCTCTCCCTCCTGGCCGACGCCGGCTACGACGTCATCGGCATCTCCCCGGACCAGCCGGAGAAGCTGGCCAAGTTCCGCGAGAAGGAGTCCCTGAAGATCACGCTGCTCGCCGACCCCGACAAGAAGACCACCGAGGCCTACGGCGCCTACGGCGAGAAGAAGAACTACGGCAAGACGTACATGGGCGTCATCCGCTCCACGATCATCGTCGACGAGCAGGGCAAGGTCGACCGAGCCCTCTACAACGTCCGCGCCACGGGCCACGTCGCCAAGATCATCAAGGATCTGGGGATCTGACCCCGCTCGTGCCGCCGCGGTCGTGCCGCTTCTCCTGCGGGGGCGGACGGTGAACGGAGCGGCACAGTAAAGTAGGCCGCGCCTCAGGCGGCCGTGATGGAACTGGCAGTCATGCTGGGTTTAGGTCCCAGTGGGTTCACGCCCGTGTGGGTTCGAATCCCACCGGCCGCACCGCCCCTCGCCTTCGGATTGAAGGTGAGGGGCGTTTCGTATGTCAGCCCAGCAGCTCCCGCACCACCGGCACCAGTGCCCGGAACGCCTTGCCCCGGTGGCTGATCGCGTTCTTCTCGTCGGCGCTCAGCTCGGCGCAGGTGCGGCTCTCGCCGTCCGGCTGGAGGATCGGGTCGTAGCCGAAGCCGTTCGTGCCGGCCGGGGCGTGCCGCAGGGTGCCCCTCAGCTGTCCCTCGACCACCCGCTCGGTGCCGTCCGGCAGGGCCAGCGCCGCCGCGCAGGCGAAGTGCGCGCCCCGGTGTTCCTCCGCGATGTCGGAGATCTGGGCCAGCAGGAGGTCCAGGTTGGCCTTGTCGTCGCCGTGGGCGCCCGCCCAGCGGGCGGAGAAGATGCCGGGGGCGCCGTTCAGGACGTCGACGCAGAGGCCGGAGTCGTCGGCGACGGCGGGGATGCCGGTGGCCTGGGCGAGCGCGTGGGCCTTGAGCAGGGCGTTCTCGGCGAAGGTGACGCCGGTCTCCCGGACGTCGGGGATCTCGGGGTAGGCGTCGGCGCCGATCAGCTCGTGGGGGAGGCCTGCTTCGGCGAGGATGGCCCTCAGTTCGGTGATCTTTCCGGCGTTGCGGGTGGCGAGGATCAGGCGGGTCATGGGGGCCAGTATCCCTTGACGGCCGAAGCCCCCGGCGACCGGCCGCAAGGGCGCCGGACTCCGGGGGCTCCTCCGTCGCGGACGCCGGCCCGCGAACGGAACGCTCGTCAGGGCCTGCTGGCCGCCGGCGGCGCCGAGGGCCCCTGCGGGCCGCGGGCGGGACGGGCCGCCGCCTTGGCCTTGCCCGCGGCCGCGGTCAGCGGGCGGGCGATGTCCTCCAGGGACCGGCGTTCGGCGTTCACGGCGAGGAACGCGGCGACGAGACCGGCCGCGCACATCAGCCCGGCGCCGATCTGGAAGGCCAGGACGGTGTCGCCGACCTTGCCGGTGCTGGTGAGGTCGGCGAAGAGCAGCGGGCCGCTGATGCCGCCGGCGGCGGTGCCGAGGGCGTAGAAGAAGGCGATGGACATGGCCCGGGTCTCCATCGGGAAGATCTCGGAGACGGTCAGGTAGGCGCTGGAGGCGCCGGCGGAGGCGAAGAAGAGCACCGCGCACCAGCAGGCGGTGAGGGTGCCGGCGCTGAGCGAGCCGCGGTCGAAGAGCCAGGCGGTGCCGAACAGCAGCACGCCGGACAGCAGGTAGGTCGAGGAGATCATCACCCGGCGGCCGACGGTGTCGAAGAGGTGGCCGAGCAGCAGCGGGCCGAAGAAGTTGCCGATGGCGATGACGGCGAAGTAGTAGCCCGTGTGGTCGGCCGGCACGTCGAAGAACTTGGTGAGGATGGCGCCGAAGCCGAAGGTGATGGCGTTGTAGAGGAACGCCTGGCCGATGAAGAGGGAGAAGCCGAGGACGGCGCGCTTGCGGTACTGGCCGAAGACGGTGCGCGCGATCTCCATGAAGGTGACGTTCTTGCGCTGGTGGATCTCGAGTTCGCCCTCGGGCCGGGCGAGCGGTTCGCGCTTCTCGTCCTGCACCTGGCGTTCGATGCCGGTGACGATCTCCTCCGCCTCGCGGTCGCGGCCGTGGATGAGCAGCCACCGCGGGCTCTCGGGGACGTGCCGGCGGACCAGCAGGATGACGAGGGCCAGGACGGCGCCGAGCGCGAAGGTGAGGCGCCAGCCGATGTCGGCGGGGAGGAGGTCGGTGTTGAGGGCGAGGATGGAGAGCAGGGAGCCGCCGACGGCGCCGAGCCAGAAGCTGCCGTTGATGATGAGGTCGACGCGGCCCCGGTACTTCGCGGGGATGAGTTCGTCGATGGCGCTGTTGATGGCGGCGTACTCACCGCCGATGCCGAAGCCGGTGAGGAACCGGAACACGAAGAACCACCAGGCCTCGGTGGAGACCGCGGTGAGCGCGGTGGCCGCGAGGTACACCGCGAGGGTGATCATGAACAGCTTCTTGCGGCCGAAGCGGTCGGTCAGCCGGCCCCAGAACAGCGCCCCGACGCAGGCGCCGGCGACGTAGAGCGCGGCGGCGACGCCGGTGATCTGCCCGGAGCTGATGCTCAGGCCGCTGCCGGGTTCGGACAGGCGGCTGGCGATGTTGCCGACGACGGTGACCTCGAGGCCGTCGAGGATCCATACGGTGCCCAGGCCGATGACGATCGACCAGTGCCACCGGGACCAGGGCAGGCGGTCGAGCCGGGCGGGGATGTTCGTGGTGATGGTCCGGCCGCTCTGCGGTGCCGGTGCTGCGGCTGTGCTCATGGGCTCCCCTCAACGCCGAAGGACGGGGTACGGGTGCCCTGGCGTCGCCGGAGTAGGCCCGGGGCGCTCGGCGGCGGGCCCGGCGCGGGAACGGCGGCTGGCGCCGGCCGGGCCCGGCTCAGGCGCCCACGGCGCGGGTGACGACGTAGATGAGCAGGCCGGCCAGCGAGCCGACGACGGTGCCGTTGATGCGGATGAACTGCAGGTCGCGGCCGATGTGCGCCTCGATCTTGCGGGTGGTGTGCTCGGCGTCCCAGCCGGCGACGGTGTCGGTGATCAGGGAGGTGATCTCCTTGCGGTAGGTGGTGACGACGTGCACGGCCGCGCCCTCGACCCAGTGGTCGACCTTCTGCTGCACCTTGGGCTCGCTCGCCATCCGGTTGCCGAGCGACAGCAGGGCGGCCCGTACCCG
The DNA here is from genome assembly GCF_055601245.1 of Streptomyces sp. NPDC038135. Taxonomy (NCBI): domain Bacteria; kingdom Bacillati; phylum Actinomycetota; class Actinomycetes; order Kitasatosporales; family Streptomycetaceae; genus Streptomyces; species Streptomyces sp. NPDC038135. Next base: position 145,603 of record NZ_JBVJXS010000002.1, read on the forward strand.
CGTCCGCAGCTCGCTGCGCTCGTCCTCGGCCGCCGCGACGACCATGGAGCGCACGGCGGTCCAGGCGGAGGCGATCAGGTCCTGCACCTCGGCGCGGCCGAGGATGTCGCCCTTGAGCCGTTCCACCCGGCCGCGGGTGTCGGTGTCGGACTGCAGATCGGAGGCGAAGTCGGTGAGGAAGCGGTCGAGGGCGCCGCGGGCCGGGTGGGAGGGCATGTCGCGCATCTCGGTGACGAAGCGCAGCAGTTCCTTGTAGACGCGGTCGCCGACCTTCTTGTCGACGAAGCGCGGGGTCCAGCCGGGTGCTCCGCCCTCGACGGCGCTCATGACGTCGGCGCGGTGCAGTTCGAGCCAGTCGTGGGCGCGGGCGACGACGAGGTCGACGACGCGTTTGTGGCCGCCGTCGGCGACGATCCGTTCGAGCATCTTGCCGAGGCCGGGGGCGATCTCCTGGATGTCGGCGCGCCGGGTGACGGCCTCGGTGACGACGGCCTGGACGTCCCGGTCGCGCATGACGGTGAGGGCGCCGCGGAGCGCGGTGGCGAGTTCGGCGGTGACCCGGTCGGCGTGTTCGGGCAGGGCGAGCCAGGCGCCGAGCCGGCTGCCGATGCCGACGGCGCGCAGCCGCTGCCGTACGACGTCCTGGGAGAGGAAGTTCTCGCCGACGAACTCGCCGAGGGAGATGCCGAGCTGGTCCTTCTTGGTGGGGATGATCGCGGTGTGCGGGATGGGCAGCCCGAGGGGGTGCCGGAAGAGGGCGGTGACGGCGAACCAGTCGGCGAGCGCGCCGACCATGCCGGCCTCGGCGGCGGCGGCCACGTAGCCCGCCCAGGGGCCCGCGCCCTGGTGTGCGGCGAGCCGGGAGAGCACGTAGACGAGGGCGACGAACAGCAGCAGTCCGGTCGCGGTGAGTTTCATGCGCCGTACGCCCCGCCGCCGTTCCTCGTCGGCGGGGGTGAAGGCGTTCATGGTCCGGTGCGACGCGGTCTGCTGCGTCGTGGTCCGGTCCGCTGTTCGTGTCTCGGTCTGTTCCATCAGCTCCACCCGTGCTCGGCGCGTGCGGTGATCCCGCGCACAATTGTCCCTTCCTGACCGACTCCCGGAACGAAACAGGAGTTCCCGGCGTCTGTCTGTAGGGGGGTTTCGGGCAGGGTCCTGTCAGGTCTCCCGAGCCCATGACGCATCATGGGTTCATCAAGATCGGAGCCTCGGGCTCCCATCTCCCGAGGAGAACAACGCAAGCATGACCAAGCGTCATGGTTATGCCGTGCTCAGCGCGCTGGTCGCGCTGATCGTGGCCGTGTGTGCAGCCGTCTACGTCGCGGTGGCCGCGGACGACGGCACCCCCAGTGGCACTTTCGCCGGCAGCCGCCCGCGTCATGGTTCCTCCGTCGCTCCCGCGTCGACCGGCACCTGGGTCGGCGCCTGGTCCACGGCGCCCGTGGGCGGCGAGCCGGGCACCGAGACCACCGGTCTCGCCGGCCGTTCGGTGCGCAACGTCGTGCACGCGAGCACCGCGGGTACGAGTGCCCGCATCACGCTGTCCAACCTCTACGGGCAGTCCCCGCTGACCGTCTCGCACGCCTCCCTGGCGGTGGCGGTGGGCCACGACACGGCCGAGGCCGACGCGGCGACGATGCGGCGGCTGACGTTCAACGGCGCCGCGAGCGTCGTGATCCCGGCCGGCGGCCAGGTGCTCAGCGACGCCGTGCGCGTCGTCGTCCCGCACGACTCTGACGTGCTGGTCACCACGTACTCGCCGACCCCGTCGGGCCCGGTCACCTACCACCCGCACGCGCAGCAGATGTCGTACGTCGCCCAGGGCGACCGCACGGAGGACGCGACGGGCGCCGCGTACACCGAACAGACGCCGTACTGGCGCTATCTGACGGCCCTTGACGTGCTGAGCAACGAGGCGACGGGCACGGCGGTCGTCTTCGGCGACTCGATCACCGACGGCATAACGTCCACGGTCGGCGCCAACCGCCGCTGGACCGACGTCCTCGCGGGCCGGCTGCACACGGCGGTGGCGGCCGGTGACGCCCTGCCGCGCTACGGCGTCGTCAACGAGGGCATCAGCGGCAACCAGGTCCTCGCGGACGGGCTGGGCCGGCCGGCGGAGAACCAGAGCGGCCTCGGCCGCTTCGGCCGGGACGCGCTGTCCCGGACCAATGTGAAGGTCGTCGTCATCGACCTCGGCATCAACGACATCATCCGCAACCCGGATCTCGCCGACCCGGGCAGGATCACCGAAGGCCTGCGCACCCTGGTCCGCCAGGCGCACGCCCGCGGGCTCCGGGTGGTGGGCGCGACCCTCATGCCGTTCCGCGGCCACCGCGGCTGGACGCCGGCCCGTGAGGCGGTGCGGCAGCAGGTCAACGCGGAGATCCGGTCCGGCCGGGTCTACGACTCGGTCGTCGACTTCGACCAGGCCCTGCGGGACCCGTACGACGCGCGGCGACTGCGGCCCGCGTACGACTCCGGCGATCATCTGCACCCCAGCGACCTGGGCTTCGCCAGGATGGGCGACGTCTTCGACCTGGGCGCGCTGAAGGGCGCGGGTCAGGCGGAGCTGTAAGGCGCCGGTCCGGCTCGGTGGGCCGTACCGGCGGACGGCCGTCGACGGCGACGGGGGCGGTGCCGGTACGGCGGGTGCGGCCTCACGCGCCCGTCGTGGAGCCGGGCCGCACGATCATCAGCACGGTCACGGCCGCCCACAGCAGGTTGAACACGCCGGTGAACATGGCCAGCCGAGCGGTGCTGCGGTGGCTGCCGGCCCCCTCCACCAGCGCGGCCTGGGCGGGCAGCACCAGCGCTCCCAGCACGACGGCGGCCAGCGCCGTGAGGCCGATGGACGCGATCAGCCAGGCGCTGCCGAGCACGTGCATGCCGCTTGCCGTGGCGAACCCGAAGACGGGGACGACGACGCCGACGACGGCGTACACCCGGCAGATCCGGTGCAGCAGCGCCTGCGTCTCCGCGGCCCGGTCGTCGTCCGGTGCGCTCAGGGCGCGGCGGGCGGCGGGCGGGAACATGCTCGCGGCGACCGTGACGGGCCCGATGGCGACGATGGCGGCGATGACGTGGACGGCGAGGAGGAACTTGGTCACGGCAGGAGGCTAGGCGGCGCAACGATCACCCGGCAGTGGCCGGATTGCCAGTACCCGACGGATTCTCGCCGCCGCCTTCCACGGGGGTGGCAGGGGAGCGGTTGCCGCCCCCGCAGCTTGGCGGCAACCCGTCGTACGGCTACTTTCCCGCCATGCACACCGTGGCCGTCCTGGCGCTGGACCAGGTGATCCCGTTCGACCTCTCCGTCCCGATCGATACCTTCGGCTGGGCCCGGCTGCCCGACGGCCGCCCCGCCTACCGCGTACGGGTCTGCTCCCCGGGAGCCGGACCGGGGCCGGGGGAGGTGAGCGCGGCCGGGGGCGTCTTCGCGGTGCGGGCGCCGTACGGACTTGAGGCGATGGCGGACGCGGACACGATCGTCCTGCCGGGCGTCGCCGATCCAGCGCTGCCGCTTCCGCCGGGCGTCGCGGAGGCGGTGCGCGCGGCGGCGGCGAACGGCACGCGCGTGGCGTCGATCTGCGTGGGCGCGTTCGTCCTCGCGGCCACCGGACTGCTGGACGGGCTGCGCGCGACGACGCACTGGCGGGCGGCGCGGGAACTGGCGGAGCGGTACCCGGCGGTCACGGTCGACCCGAACGTCCTCTACGTCGACAACGGCCAGTTCCTGACCTCGGCGGGCGCGGCCGCGGCTCTGGACATGTGCCTGCACATGGTCCGCCGGGACCACGGCTCGGCGGTCGCCGCGCACGCGGCCCGGATGTCGGTGATGCCGCTGGAGCGGGAGGGCGGGCAGGCCCAGTTCATCGTGCACGACCTGCCCCCGGCGCCGGCCGGCGCGACCCTGGAGCCGCTGCTGGCCTGGCTGGAGGACAACTGCGACCGCGATCTCGCCCTGGACGAGATCGCCGCCCGGGCCCGCATGAGCAGCCGCACGCTGAACCGCCGCTTCCGCGAGCAGACCGGCACGACGCCGCTGCAGTGGCTGCACCGGGCGCGGGTGCGGCGGGCCCAGTACCTGCTGGAGACGACGCCGCATCCGGTGGAACGGATCGCCGTGCAGGTGGGCTTCGGCTCCCCGACGGCCTTCCGTGAACGCTTCCGCCGGGTGGTGGGGACCAGCCCGCAGGCGTACCGGCGTTCGTTCCGGGCGGAGGGGGAGCGGGTGGCGCCGGGTGCGCGGGTGGCGGTGGACGGCCCGACGGCCTGACACCGTGGGGCGTCGACGCCGTCCAGCGCTCTGGGGCTCAGGCGCGCCGCTCAGCCGCGTCGGCCGGCCGCGCGACTCCGCCGCGCCGCTCAGCCGCGTCGGTCGGCCGCGACTCCGGCGCGTCGCACAGCCGCGTCGGTCGTACGCGCGACTCGGCCGCGCCGCTCAGCCGCGTCGGTCGGCGACGGCCCAGGAGGCCAGGGCGACCGCGCCCGCGACGCCGAGGACGGACGGCCAGGCGCCGACCTTCTTGGCCAGCGGATGCGATCCGGCGAACGCGGCCACGTACCCGGCGGTCAGCGCCCCGGCGGCCCTACCGCCCGCCCGCCTGCGCCACTGCTGCGCGGCGGCGGTCCCCGCGGCGGCCAGCACGACCCCGCCGAGCTGCCGCTTCCCGGTCCAGCGCGCGACGCCGTACCCGCCGACGAGTCCGGTCGCGGCGACCACCGCGCTGGGAACCCTGGCCATGAGCTGCCTCCATCTACGTCGTCACGTCTTGGTGTGCTTCGGGTGGCTTCACCACCTGCTCCGAGGCTAGCGCGCGCCCATACGGCTCCAACAAGCTGAGTCGTGGCTTGTCAACTTTCCGGCTCCGAGCTATATAAGAAGGCGTAGGGCATCGCACCCAGCACCTGGTGAGAGGAGTGAGCCGTGATGCTCATGCGTACGGACCCGTTCCGCGAATTCGACCGACTCGCGCAGCAGGTCTTCGGTCCCGCGAACGCCGCCGCCGGCCGCCCGTCGGCCATGCCGATGGACGCCTACCGCTCCGGTGACGACTTCCTGGTCCACTTCGACCTCCCCGGCATCGACCCGGAGACGATCGAGCTGGACGTCGAACGCAACGTCCTCAACGTCCGCGCCGAGCGCCGCGGCCCCGCGCCGGAGGGCGCCGAGATGATCGTCGCCGAGCGCCCCACGGGCACCTTCACCCGTCAGCTCTTCCTCGGCGAGACCCTCGACACCGAGCGCATCGACGCCTCGTACGAGGCGGGCGTCCTGACCCTGCGCATCCCGGTGGCCGAACAGGCCAAGCCGCGCCGCATCCAGATCAGCGGCGGAGACAGCGGCCGCAGGCAGATCACCGGCTGACCGCCCCCGGTCGCATCACCCCGCGCTCCGTGGCCCCGACCGGGGGCCGCGGAGCGCCGCCGTCGACCCGCCCGTCGTGCCGGGCGCCGGCCCCCGAGCCGCACTGGTCGCACGGACCGCATGCCACCACATACCGCGCTTTGGCTGAATTGCGCCTCATGCACGCCGCATTACGGGGTACCGGGCTTCCCGGTGTCCCGAAGTGTCCCGTAGGAGGATCCACCCCGATGACCGTGACGACCCCGCAGCCGAGAACGACCATCCCCGCCCCCATCGCCCCCGCCGTGACCCCGGCGCTGCGCCCGATCGCCCCCGAGGCCGGAGCCGACACCGCGCGCTGGGAGGAACTCGTCGACGCGGTGCGCGAGGCCGGTCGGTACTCGACCGCGGCCGAGGCCGAACACGTCACCCGCACCGTCCTGACCGCCCTGGGCGGCCACGTGACCGGCGAGGAGCGCGTCGCCCTCGCCCAGGCCCTGCCCAGGCAGGCGGGCACCCTGGTCGCCTCCCAGATCCCCGCGAACACCCCGCTGTCCGCGCGCGAGTTCGTCGAGTCCGTGGCGAGCCACCTCGACGAGGACGCCACCCCGGCCACGGCCCGCTGGGACGTCACCTCGGTCCTCGGCGTCCTCGCGGACACCGTCGGCGAGCCCCTGACGACCCGGGTCCTGACCCAACTCCCGGCGGGCTACGCCCTGCTGTTCGGCCGCGCCGACCTGGCGGCGACGGCATAGTCCCCGCCGCCGCCGCCCCGGTCCTCCACCCCGCTCTCCCGGGCGCCGCACGAACCGCCGTCGTCCCTCGGCGACCGCCGACGGCTGATGGCCGACGGCCGACGGCGGCGCCCGGAACCGAACCGACCGTACGGACCGCGTGGAGCGCACGGAGCGGACGGCGTGGAGCGCATGGACCGGACGGACCACATGAACCCCGTGCGGTCAGACCCGCTCGAGCTCCCGGTGCGGCCCGTCGGGCAGCTCCACGGAGATCGCGTCCCCGGCGCGCACGACGCCGCCCACCCTCACCACACCCATCACCCCGGCCCGGTAGCGGACGCGCCCGTCCGCATCGTGTCCCACCACCTGCTTCAGCAGCCCCCGTTGGAAGCCGTCGATCTGGAGGCACGGATTGCGCAGCCCGGTCACCTCCACGACGGCCTCGTCCCCGATCCGGAGCAGCGCCCCCGTCGGCAGCCCCAGCAGATCGATCCCCCGGGTGGTGATGTTCTCGCCCAGTTCCCCGGCGGCCACCCGGAACCCGCTCGCCGCGACCTCCTCGAACAGTTCCTCATGGATGAGGTGCACCTGCCGGAGGTTCGGCCGGGTCGGATCCTGGGCTACACGTGACCGGTGCTTCACGGTCACCCCCGCATGCACGTCCCCCTCGACCCCGAGCCCGGCGAGCAGGGTGATCCGCTCCCGGTTGGGCTTGGTGAAGGAGTACTCGCCGTTGCTGCTGACGGCAGTGACAGTCGCGCTCATCGCAGACCCCCGTGTCGGCTCTTCGTCGCAGAATCCACCGAGAGCGTAGCGGCGGTCCCGGCCGCCCGACCGCCCGCCCGCTGGGCGTACTTCACGCCCCGTTTCCCCGACCGGACCCCGCGCCACGGCACCGACGCCCCTCGAACCGGCGACTTGGTCCGGATACCTGACACGGGCTCGGGTACCCGGCTCGGAGTACGGCCCATGGCCGAGCCCGGCACGAGGTGACAGCAACGGAGACTTAGATGAAGGCCAGCCGAACGGCAGTCCCGACGGCCCCCGCGCCGGTCGCAGCGGAAACGCGCTCCGCGCACGTCCTCGCCGGACGCTACCGGCTGGGCGCGAGAATCGGATCGGGAGGCATGGCCGACGTCTACGAGGGCGTGGACACGCGCCTCGGACGGCCCGTCGCCGTCAAGGTGTTCCGGCCCGGCCCGGGCCCGCAGACCGAGGACCGACTCACGGCGGAGGCCGTGCTGCTCGCCGGCCTGCAGCACCCCGGACTGGTCACGGTCTACGACTCCGGCCGCGAGGACAACCACACGTACCTGGTCATGCAACTGGTCGAAGGCCCCACGCTGCACAGCCTCCTGGAGAGCGGCCCGCTGCCCGAGCGACGCGTGACGGCCCTCGGCGCCGCCCTCGCCCGGGCGCTCGCCCACGTCCACCGCGCCGACATAGTGCACCGCGACGTCAAACCGTCGAACGTCCTGCTCGACCCGGCCGGCGACCCCCACCTGGCCGACTTCGGCATAGCGCGCCTGACGGACGCCACCCGCCAGACGGCCCCCGACGTGCTGACGGGCACGGCCGCGTATCTGGCGCCGGAGCAGGTCGAGGGCGGCTACGTCGGACCGCCCGCCGACGTCTACGCGCTCGGCCTGGTCCTGCTGGAATGCCTCAAAGGGGAACTGGAATACCCGGGCACCGCGCTGGAGGCCGCGGTCGCCCGCCTCCTGCGCGCACCGGAGCTCCCTCCCTGGATCTCCCCGGACCTGGCGACCCTGCTCCGCGCCATGACCGCCAAGGACCCCGAGGCCCGCCCCGACGCCGAACAGTGCGCGCGCACCCTGGCCGCCCTGAACGCGCCCGGTACCGCGGCCAGCCCTGCCGCGGGCCTCGCGATGACGCGGCGACCGACGGCAACCCGCCCCGCCCGTACGGAGGGTCTGAAAACGCCGGCAGCGCTCCGCCCGACCACCGCGGACGCCGCGGCCGGACCGGGCCCCGCGCGGCCCGCGGACGGCCGCCGGCACGGCCGCCGCCTGGCGGTGGGCACCGCCCTGGCCGCCATCTCCGTGGCCCTGGGCACGGCCTTCGCCGTCTCCCCGGACACCAGCGGAACCAGCGACGACCGGGCCGAGGCGAGCTCCACCGCCACGACCCCCGATCGCCCGGCGTCCGAGAAGGCGACTCCCGGCAACGGGCCCAGCACCGCCCCACCGGCCGCCCCCCGCACCCAGCCCGGCTCCGGACCGACGCGCACCCAGCCCACGTCCGGCACATCCGGCCCCCGCGCTCAGGCCGCCACCCCGGCCACCCCCCACGCCGAGCCCATCTCCAGGACCCTGCCCCCGTCCTCACCGGCGGCCCCCACGCCCCACACCACCCACGGCAACAACGGCGCCCGCCCCCAGGACCCCTCCACCCGCCACCCCGGCAACACGGCCCACCCGCCCCAGGCCACCCCGAGCCCCCCGGGCCAGAGCAACGAGCCGTCGCCGTCCACTACGCCGGAAGGCGAAGAGGGCGAAGAGTGAGGCCGGACCGTCAGGTCCTCCGCCTCACGCGCTCAGCTCGCGGTGATCGCTGAGTAGGTCCACACGTCCGCTGGGAGCTGGTGATCCAGACGCCAGGTGATCGCCATCGGCTTGCTGCCGGTGTGGCTCTCGTAGGTGGCCGGGCCGAGGAGCATCCACGGCTGAGACTTACCTATGTCGGTGTTCCTGTAGCGGCGCATGAACAGCAGGACGTGGCTCCCACGCTGTTTGTGCTGCCGGTACCGCAGGCCGGTAGGGGAGTTCTCCGCCGTCGAGTTCTGGGACTCCCAGTGGAAGAGCGTCGGACTCAGGGCATAGTCCTTGTAGCGGACGGTGGGTGAGAAGTCCTTCTCGTTCTTCTCCAGCGTGATGAGCAGGGCATCCGTCTTCAGCTCATCGACCCACTGCACGCCCTGCGCGAAGGATCGCGGCATCTGCCCGCCGAAGCGGGCCACTCCGAGGGCGGCGAGGATCTCGGAACGGTTGTACGCGCTGTGGACTCTGAGTGGGACATGGCTGAGCCGGCCGGTCAGCGGGATCGGGAAGTGGTCCGCCTGTTCCATGACATGTGACAGCACCTGCCGCAGCTCGTCGCGGAGCGCCCGCTGAACGCGCAGTGACTCAAGGCCCTCCTGGAAGCCGGTGAACCCGCCCGCGTTGTCCCACAGGTTGAAGAACAGCATGCGGGCGTACGACTGGTCGCCCGGAGTCAGATCCTCGTAGGTAGGAGCGCCTTCCTCGAGTAGCCGGAGATAGGCCGCGGCCCGCTCCGGGTCGTCGACATGGAGGAACGCGTGGACCCGCTTGAGTAGCGCCGCCTCGCCCGGAGCCGGGGCCTCCTCGGTCAGACCGGCTCGCCGCAGCACGGAAGTCCAGGAGTTGTCACTCTTGTAGAGCTCCGAGAGCGGGGTGAGGGGCCGGATCGCGAAGGCCCCGGGTGCCTCCTGCTTCGCCAGGGCGAGCAACTGCCGCGGGCCTTCTGCGACCGTGCTGACCGGCGAGGCTTCGCCGAGCTCGGGAGAAGCGGTACTCAGCGACGTGAGGATCTGGTTGGCGAACCGAACCTGCTGGGCGGGCGGCAGCTGATGGAGCCTGCGGGCGACCACCTCACCGATGTGACGGGCCAGCACATGGGGCGCCGACTCCGCGCTGACCTCCGCGTCGACGGCCTTCCACCCCTCGGCCTCGAGCTGTCCCAGCGCCTTGCTCACGTCCTCGGTGATCAGCCGCTCGTACACGCCGGCGACCGGCTGCACCTGTTCCCCCGGCTCCGCCACCTAGCCCCCCTCGACCACTTTCAATGTGCATCTGTTTTAACAGGAGGCACTGACAGGCGTCCGCAGCTACAGGAGGGAGAAAACCGCCAACCCGACCCCGAAGGCCGTGAAAAGCGCGCACCACACCAAGTTCGCGGTGGGTGAGTACGACTTCGCCGTGCGGACCACCACCGCGCGTCTTGGGTCCGCCGGGTCGTAGCGAAGGGTCACCGGGGTGCCGCGGTACAGGGCGTTGGGGGCGTCGGGGTTCAGGGGGACCTGGCGGTAGGTCTGGGTGGCGGGGGCTGAGGTGTGGCCCGGAGGTGGGGCCTCGTAGCGGATCTGGGGTGGGTGGTAGGACGTGCCGACGCGGCGCGGGGAGTTGGCCACCTCGCCCCGGGTCTGGACGCCCCGCACGCCGAGTCGGCCCAGGGACCGGCGGGCGCGCAGGGCGGCGTGGGCGCCGTGGGCGCCGATGGACGTGCAGAGGGCGGCGCAGAGGAGGGAGAGGGCGAGCCAGGGTTGGGGCACGGCCGGGTCCGCCCCCTCCGCCTCGTTCCGCTGGGACCAGCTCTCTAGACGGCTACCGCGGCGTCCGGGGTTCCGTGGCACTCGCCGTACGCCCGCCCCGAGCCGCACCAGCAGTGCGCCGTCCGCTGCGGGGGCCAGGCGACGGCTCGGCCGCGGGCCGCGAGGGTGGTGGCGTACTGGGGGAGGAGGGTCGGATCGGACGGGCTCGAGCTCTCCGAGGCGGCGAAGGCCTCGTAGGACGGGACCGTGCCGGTGACGATGCCCAGGTTGGGGGTGCCCGAGGAGGCCAGTTCGCGGAGGGAGGCCTCTATGGTCGCCAGGTGGGCGTCGTGGGAGGGGTACTCGGTGGCCAGGTCGGCGTAGGCCGCGAGCAGTTCCGCCAGTTCGGCCGCCGGCCAGTGCAGGACCGCCACCGGGAACGGGCGGGAGAGGGCCTCCCGGTAGGCGCCCAGTTCGGCGTTGAGGCGGGAGATCTCCGCGGCCAGCTCCGCCGGGTTGTCCGAGCCCAGGGACCAGACCCGCTTCGGGTCGTGGAGTTCGTCCAGGGAGACCGGGGAGGTATGGAGGCTGTCCGCGAGGGTGTCCCAGTGGTCGTGGGGCAGGCCCAGCATGCGGCGGACGCGGTGGCGGCCGTAGAGGAGGGGGTGCGTGCCGTACGAGGGCTCCGTGCCGTCCGGCAGGAGGAGGGTGGCCGCCTGCGTGAAGGTCTGCTCCGCCGCCTCCAGCTCGTCGTGCGACTCCAGGGACTCGGCGACGATCACCCAGGGGGCCGGGTCGCGGGGCGCGGACGCGCGGATGCCGTCGATGATCGCCCTGGCCTCCGCCTCGTGGTCGTACTCCCACAGGTTCGAGGCCTTCAGGGCGCGGACGAGGTGGGGGTCATCCAGGCCGTCGGCGGAGGACAGCAGGCGGTCGTAGAGCGTCGTCGCGGCGGGGCGGTCGCCGGACAGTTCCAGATGGGCCGCGGCGCGCAGGAGCAGGGCTTCGGCGTCCTCGGGGTACAGGCCGGCGGTCCGCTCCAGGCGTGCCGCTTCGGCGGTGTGGTCGACGTTCTCGGCAGGCGTGTCGGGGCGCATGGGTGACACCGTACTGCCGACCGGTGACACAGGTGGAGTACGTGGTTTCCCGGGGTGCGGCCCCCGCTCCTCACATTCCGGTCATGCCGCCGCCGGTGAGGGCCGGGGCCAGCGCCGGGACCCAGAAGACGGCGACGGCCAGTGCGAGCGAGGCGATGCCCACGGCACGGGCCACCAGGTGGCCGGCCGGAGCCAGTTTCTCCACGGAGATCACGGCGGCGAGGACCACCATGGCCCACAGGTTCATCACGCCGAAGGCCGCCAGCACCACCATCAGCGACCAGCAGCACCCCAGGCAGAAGGCCCCGTGGTGGAGGCCGGCACGCGGATCGCGCCAGGGCGCCGGGTAGGAGGCGTAGCGCAGCATCGTCCCGACCGGCGAGCGGCACTTCGCCAGGCAGCGGTCCTTCAGGGGGGTGAGCTGGTACACGCCGTTGACGGCGAAGACGGCGGCGGCCACCGCGGTCCCGGCCACGACGGGCAGGCTCGTCACCCGGCCCAGGGCGGCCGCCAGTCCGTAGGCCGGCAGCCCGGCGGCGGCCCACACCAGCAGGTAGGCGACGGTGAAGACCACCATGCGCGGCGCCCGGTGAACGGCGATCGTGCGCGCGTACAGCCCGGCGACGGGCGCCGTCGCGGGCAGCATCATGGCCGCCATCATCAGCGTCCACACGGCCAGGAAGGCGGGCAGGCCCAGCCCCATGGTCCCGGTCGTCGCCGGAGTGCCGCCCCAACGCGCGACCATCCACACCCAGGCGGCGGCCGCCGCGACCAGCAGCAGTGCGGAGGGGGCGGCCGCCCCGCGGCCGACGGCGACCGACCGGCCGGTCACGCCGACCACGTGAAGGGCGCCGAGTGGGCGTTGCCGCCGGAGAAGTCCCAGGACCGGCCGTGGACGCCGGCGCCGGTAGCGCGGCTGGATCTGGCGATCGTCAACGTGCTGTTCACCGGGTGGAACATGCCGGTGAGGCCCATGACCGGACCGTCCTCGCCGTACTGCGGTGCGACCTGGTCCTCGATCTCGATGTCGATGGCGTCGCCCACCCGCGCGGAGTGGCGGCGGCCGTCGTCGCGGTAGTCGATGGGGACGCGCTCCACCCCGAGGACCTCGCCGATGAGCGGGGCGAGCGCCGCCATGGGCCCGCCGGCCTGGCCGGAGAAGACCTTGCCGAGCGCGTCCGCCTGGCCGTCGTCGGCCGAGGCGTCCAGGTACAGCGCCACCTGCCAGCCGCCGTCGGCCATGACCCGGGGCGCGTCGATGAAGACGGCGACGTTGCGGCCGGCGACGTCCACGCCGTCCACGGTCCCGCTGTCCACGTGGAAGGCGAAGGTCACCTGGCAGCGCTCGTGGTCGGCCGGTGCGGTGAGGCCCGAGGTGGTGCAGGGGCACACCACGTCGCAGTTGCAGCTCTCCAGATACGTGCCGTTCAGATTCCAGGGCACGGCTTTCGCCTCCCTCGTCACGTCCCCCGCGGTTCTGCGTCCCCCTCGGTCCACGTCACCCGTGGACCGCTTCGGAAGGGCCCGATCGCTCGCGATGCCGCTCTGCTCCCAGGCTATTCCCGGGGGCGCCCGCCCCGCAGGTCCGCCGGCGGCCCGGGGAGCGGAGCCCCGGAGGCCGGCGGCCGGGAGGTCTGTGCCGTGGATGTGGAACCATCGCGGGGAGTCCGGGCGTTGTAGGAACGAGGGGGCCGGGAACCGGTCCCGGCAGGGGAAGAGAGAGGGGGGTGCCGTGATCGGCCGCAGCCGCGTCGCGCGTCCTCTCGCGCCTGCCGCCTTCCTGCTGGTGCTGGTGCACCTGCTCGTGCTCCAGGCCGTGCTCCTCGACACCGGCGGCCTCTCCGCCGCCGTCGCCCTGGCCGCGACGGCCGCCGCCGGGTCCGCCCTCGCCGCCTGCTCGCTGCTGGCCGCCCGCTGCGCGCCCGCCGTCCCGCCCCACCGGGTGCGCACCGCGATACGCGACCGGGCCCGCCGTACGGCCTTCCTGCCCCAGCGCGACCCCGACGCCCCGGGACGCCGCCGGCCCCGGGCGCCCGGACACGCCCTCGCGACGATCCGCGCGTAGGGCACCCCTCTCCTCGCCTTCACCGACGAGACCGCCGGTCCTCACCGGTGCCCTCGCGCGGGTCGTCGTGCCGTCCTGTCCACTCCGGTCACACCGGCGCCGACGCACCCCGTCCCGAAGGGCTCAACCCATGTCCACCCCCATGTCCGTCTTCGCGCACCTCGTCGAGCAGCTCGCCGACCTGCTCCAGCCGCTCTTCCACGCCTCCGCGGCGGCCGCGGCGATCGTCCTGTTCACCGCGCTCGTACGGCTGCTCGTGCACCCCCTGTCCCGGGCCGCCGCCCGTGGCCAGCGCGCCCGCGCCGAACTCCAGCCGCGGATCGCGGAGCTGCGTGAGAAGCACGCCAAGGATCCGCAGCGGCTGCAGAAGGCGGTACTGGAGCTGCACGCCGAGGAGAAGGTGTCGCCGCTCTCCGGCTGCCTGCCCGGCCTGCTCCAGCTTCCGGCCTTCTTCCTCCTCTACCACCTGTTCTCCAACACCTCGATCGGCGGCGCGAGCAACGGACTGCTGACGCACTCCCTGCTCGCCGCGCCGCTCGGCGGCCGCTGGGCCGACGCCCTCGCCGACGGCGGGTTGTTCGGACCGGCCGGGCTCGTCTACGTCGTTCTCTTCGTCCTCGTCGCGGCCGTCGCCGCCTTCAACTACCGGCGCACCAAGCTGATGGCGGCGAAGAACCCCGTCGCGGTGCCCGCGGGGGACGGCGGTCAGGTGCCGGGGCTCGCGGCGGTCGGCAAGGTGATGCCGTTCATGTCCTTCTTCACGCTCGTCACCGTGGCGGTCATACCGCTCGCGGCGGCGCTGTACGTCGTCACCAGCACGACCTGGAGCGCGCTGGAGCGGGCCGCGCTGTACCGGTAAGCCGGGGCGCGCTGCGGGGCCGGGTTACGGTCCAGTACCTGAACAGGGTCTTGTGGACTGGACAGGCGACTTGGAGGATCGACCAGTCCTGCGATGGCTGCACCCATCCGCCGGGCGCCCGCTATCGAGGGAGATGGTGACCATGAAGCTGCTGCGAGTCGGTACTGCCGGAGCGGAGCGCCCGGCGCTGCTCGACGCCCAGGGAACCCTGCGCGACCTGTCGGGGATCGTGGACGACATCGACGGCGCGCTGCTCGCCGACGACGGCGCGCTCGGTCGCGTCCGGGCGGCGGCCGACGCCGGTGAACTGCCCGCGCTGGAGGCGGCGGGGCTGCGGATCGGGCCTCCCGTCGGCCGCATCGGCAAGATCGTGTGCATCGGGCTCAACTACCACGACCACGCCCGGGAGACCGGCGCCGAGCCGCCCACCGAGCCCGTGATCTTCTTCAAGGCCCCGGACACGGTCGTCGGGCCGTACGACACCGTGCTGGTGCCGCGCGGGTCCGGCAAGACCGACTGGGAGGTGGAGCTGGCCGTCGTCGTCGGGCGTACGGCCCGCTATCTGGAGTCGGCCGAGGAGGGGCTCGCGCATGTCGCCGGGTACGCGGTGGCGCACGACGTGTCCGAGCGGGAGTTCCAGATCGAGCGGGGCGGCACCTGGGACAAGGGGAAGAACTGCGAGACGTTCAACCCGCTGGGTCCCTGGCTGGTGACGGCGGACGAGGTCTCCGACCCGCAGGCGCTCGCGCTGAGGCTGTGGGTCAACGGGGAGCTGAAGCAGGACGGGACCACGGCCGAGCAGATCTTCCCGGTGGGGGAAGTGGTGCGGTACGTCAGCCAGTTCATGACGCTGTATCCCGGGGACGTCATCAACACCGGTACGCCGGCCGGGGTCGCCATGGGCCGGCCCGACCCGAAGCCGTATCTGCGGGCCGGGGATGTGGTCGAGCTGGAGGTCGAGGGGCTGGGGCGGCAGCGGCAGGAGCTGAAGCACGCGTAGGCGCTCCGCTGGGGGTGCGGGCGGCTCCGGTAAGGGGTTCGGCTGCGGGGTGGGTTGTGGCTGTTCGCGCAGTTCCCCGCGCCCCTTTTGGGGTGCTGCGGTCGTGGGGTTGGCTGCGGGTGGGTTGTGGCTGAGCGCGCGGTTCCTCGCGCCCCTTTTGGGGTGCTGCGGTCGTGGGGTTGGCTGCGGGTGGGTTGGGGTTGAGCGCGCGGTTCCCCGCGCCCCTGGCGGGGCGCGGGGGGCTTTGGTCAGTGGAGTAGGTCGGACAGGCGGCGCCAGGAATCGCGGGGGAGGGAGTCCCGGTCGCCGTCGTCGATGACCTGGAGGGCGACGTGGTCGGCGCCTGCCTCGTGGAAGGCGGTGATCCGGTCGCGGATGCGGTCTTCGGAGCCCCAGGCGTAGAGGGCGTCGATCAGGCGGTCGCTGCCGCCCGCCGACAGGTCGTCCTCGGTGAAGCCCAGGCGCTGGAAGTTGTTGGTGTAGTTGGGCAGCGCCAGGTACATCGCCAGGTGTTCGCGGGCCAGGGCGCGAGCCGTGGCCGGGTCCGTCTCCAGGACCACCTTGAACTCCGGTGCCAGCAGCGGCTGCTCGCCCAGGATCTCGCGGGCCCGGGCGGTGTGCTCGGGGGTGACGAGGTAGGGGACCGAGCCCGCCGCCCGGTCGCGGGACAGCTCCAGCGTCTTCGGGCCGAGTGCCGCGAGGACCCGGCGCCCGGCCGGGACGCCGGCCTTGTCCAGCGCGTCGAGGTAGGCGACCAGCGCGGAGTACGGGCGCCGGTACTGCTCGGCGAGCTTGGCGTGGCTCACGCCGAGGCCGAGCAGGAAGCGGCCGGGGTGGGCCGACTCCACCTCGGCGAAGGCGGCCGCGCTCTCCTCGGCCTCGTACTGCCAGATGCTCTGGATGCTCGTGCCGACGGCCAGCCGGGACGTCGCCGCCAGGAGCGGGAGGGCGTGCCGGGCCGAGCTGCTGCCGCCCAGCCAGGCAGCGCCGTACCCGAGCTGCTCCAGTTCCGCGGCGGCCTCGGCGATCTCGCCGCGCAGGGCGGGCTCCTCCGAGCGCAGTCCCACGCTCCAGACGCCGTACCGGCCGACGGCCTCCTTGGCGGTGTTCCCGTCGTTCGTCGACTCGCTCATCGGGTCACTTCCCTCCGGATGGGTGGCGTGCCGTGATCATCGTGCACGTCGGTCCCAACCGGAGGGAGCCGCGCGGTAATCCCGCCCGCGGGCTATTGGCCGAGGAACCGCTCCAGCGCCTCCACGACGAGCCGGTGGTCCTGGAGCTGGGGCAGCCCGGAGACCGTCACCGTGCCGATGACGCCCACGTTCTCGACGTTTATGGGGAAGGCGCCGCCGTGTGCCGCGTAGGCGTCGGCGTCCAGGCGGGAGGACTCCTCGAACGTCGTGCCCTTGGCCCGGAAACGGGCGCCTACCAGGTACGACGAGGCGCCGTAGCGCTCCACCACCCGGCGCTTGCGCAGGATCCAGGCGTCGTTGTCGGGAGTGGAGCCGGGCAGGGCCGCGTGGAAGAGCTGCTGGCCGGCGCGGTGGATGTCGATGGCGACCGGGGCCTGGCGGTCCCGGGCCAGCTCGACCAGCAGCGAGCCGAGCGTCCACGCGTCGTCGTAGGTGAACTGCCGGAAGACCAGGCGGCGTTCCTGCCCCTCCAGCTCCTCCACGCTCGGGGTGATCTCCGGGGCGAACTTCGGGGTGATCTTGGGGCTGTGCATCAGAGGGTCACCGTCACCTTGTCGCGGGCGGACCGGCGGGCCGCTTCGAGTACGTCGAGGGCGGCGGCCGCCTCGAGGGCGGGCACCGGGTTGGGGCCCGCGCCGGTGAGGGCCGCGGCGACGGCCGCGTAGTAGGCGGGGTAGTCGCCGGCGAGGGTCGGCACGGGGCGGCCGCCGCCGGTCACCGGGGACTCTCCCCCAGAGGGGGGACCCCCAACGCCGAGCCGGCCCCACAGCGACTCGGGTTCCGTGCCCCAGTCGGCGCTGGTGCCGGGGCGCTCGTCCGCGCGCAGGGCCGCCTCCTGGGGGTCCAGGCCGTACTTGACGAAGCCGGCCTGCGAGCCGAGGACCCGGAAGCGCGGGCCGAGCTGGGCCGTGGTCGCGGAGACGTAGAGGTGGGAGCGGACACCGCTCGCGTGGGTGAGCGCGATGAAGGTGTCGTCGTCGGTCTCCGCACCCGGGCGGCGGATGTCCGTCTCGGCGTACACCTCGGTGACCGGGCCGAAGAGGACCAGTGCCTGGTCGACGACATGGCTGCCGAGGTCGTAGAGCAGGCCGCCGATCTCCGCCGGGTCACCGGACTCGCGCCAGCCGCCCTTCGGGCGCGGGCGCCACCGCTCGAAGCGGGACTCGAAGCGCCAGACGTCGCCCAGCTCCCCCTTCTCCAGCAGGGCGCGCAAGGTCAGGAAGTCGTTGTCCCAGCGGCGGTTCTGGAAGACCGACAGCAGCAGACCGCGCTCCTCGGCGAGGGCGGCCAGCTGCCGGGCCTCGGCCGCCGTGCCCGCGACCGGCTTGTCCACGACCACCGGCAGACCCGCTTCCAGGGCGGCGGTCGCGAGCGGGACGTGCGTCTTGTTCGGGGAGGCGATGACGATCAGGTCCAGCTCGTCCGCCCGGCCGAACAGTTCCTCGGGGGTGCCGACGCAGCGGACGTCCGGGAACTCGGCGCGGGCCTGCTCCTGCCGCTCGGGGTTCGAGGTGACCACCGTGTCCAGGGTCAGGCCCTCGGTGGCCGCGATCAGCGGGGCGTGGAAGACGGAGCCTGCGAGGCCGTAGCCGATCAGGCCGACGCGGAGGGGGGTAGCAGTCATGCCTTCTACTTTCGCAACGCTGTTGCCAAAGTGCAAGCGGCGGGGACAATGGGGGGATGGGCGGCGTCGACAACGTGAGCAGCGTGAGCAGGACGAAGAGCGGGCCGGTCGGAGCGAATCTGTTCGCGGTGCGGTCCCACAACACCGCACTGGTGCTGGATCTGCTGCGCGGCGCCGGGGCGGCGGGGATCAGCAGGCTGGAGCTGGCCGAGCGGACCGGGCTGACCCCGCAGGCCGTCAGCAAGATCACCGCGCGGCTGCGGGAGGCGGGGTTCGCGGCGGAGGCCGGGCGCCGGGCGTCCACCGGGGGCAAGCCGCGCACCGTGCTGCGGCTGGTGCCGTCGGCCGGGCACGCGGTGGGGGTGCACCTGGACCGGGACGAGCTGCGGGCGGTGCTGGTGGATCTCGACGGGGCCGTCGTGGGCGAGCGGTCCGCGGCGCTGGATCTCGGGGGTGAGGCGCGGGCCGTGCTGGGGATGGTCGCGGGGGAGGTGTCGGGGCTGGTTGGGGAGGTGCTGGGGGCCGGTGACACATCTGGTGACACCTCCGGCGGCCTCTCGGGCGGCCTTCCGGATGGCCTCTCGGGTGGGCTTTCCGGTGTCGGCTCGCTGCTCGGTGTGGGAGTGGCGCTTCCCGGGCCGCTCGATCACGCGCGGGGGGTGCTGCACCGGGTCACCGGCTTTCCGGAGTGGGACGGGTTTCCGCTGCGGGACGCGCTGGTGGAGCGGCTGGGGGTGCCGGTGGTGGTGGACAAGGACACGAACGCGGCGGCTCTGGGGTTGTCGGTGGGGGTGTGCGGTGGTGCGGGGGGCGGCCGGGTGGGGGCTGGTGGTGACGGCGTTGACGGTGGTGACGGCGGCGGTGGTGGGTCGTTCGCCTATCTGCATCTCGGTACGGGGCTGGGGGCGGGGCTGGTGATCGGCGGGAACGTGCACCGGGGGGCGCGTACCGGGGCGGGGGAGTTCGGGCACCAGGTCGTGCAGCTCGACGGGCCTCCGTGCGAGTGCGGGAACCGGGGGTGTGTCGAGGTGCTGTGCCTGGGGGCCGTGGCGCGCGGCGACGTGCGGGAGGCGGCGCGGGTGCTGGGGGTGGGGGCGGGGAATCTGGCCGGGCTGCTCGACATCGATCTGGTGCTGCTCGGGGGGCGGACGGTGGCGGGAGCGCCGGAGGTGTTCGTGGCGGGGGTCTCGGAGGTGCTGGCTGCTCGGGCTCGGGATCGGCGGGAGGGGGGTGGGGGGTGTGTGCCGGTGCGGGTCGTGGGTGGGGAGCGGGTTGTCGCCGAGGGGGCTGCGCAGTTGTTGTTGGCGCCGGTGTTTGGGCGGGCGGGGGGATAGGGGGCGCGTGGGGTGTCGTGGTTGGCGGTGCCTTGTCTTGGCGGTGCTGCGGTGTTGGTGCTCGGCCGGCGGTGACGTGCTTGCCCGTGCTTGCCGGGGGCGCGGTACTGGTGCTCGGCCGGCGGTGATGCGCTTGCCCGTGCTTGCCGGGGGCGCGGTACTGGTGCTCGGCCGGCGGTGATGCGCTTGCCCGTGCTTGTCGGGTGCGCGGTGTTGGTGCCGGCTGGTGGGTGTCTCGCGTGCCGGTGCTCGTCAGTTGCTCAGCGTCGGTACTGGCCCAGGGGGTTTCGCTCGCCCGCGCTTGCGGGTGCCTCCCCCAACTCTCGGCTTCGCTCGGGCGGGGGGACCGCCACCGCCCACCCGTGCCGCCCCTAGCGGCACGCATACCCGCAGTCAGGCGGGCTCGGCGCTCGCAGCGGAGCCGGAGTCCGGGGCTGGACGGGCTCTGCGCCCCGGGCTGCCCGCGCCCAGTGCCCAAGGCTGCACGCGCCCAGTGCCTCGGGCTGCACGCGCCCAGTGGCCCGGGCTGCACGCGCCCAGTGCCCAAGGCTGCACGCACTCACGGCCCACGGCCCCCGGCCTTGCGCTGATCGGTGGGAATTCGGTGGGTGTGCGGTGTGGTGGGGCGGGGTTGGTCGGGGGTTCCGGGATGGTCATGTGTTTATGCGACTGTGTGCGTGCGTGTCCCTGTCCCTGGGTCTTGCCGCAGGCGCCGCGTTCGGGCCCGTTCCGTCGGCCGCTGCCCAGGCGGACGCGACGTGTGCGGCGTCCGGCGACCGTGCCTTCCCGCTGGCCACCCGCATCCACGGCGGGCCCGGCGCCTACGAGGCGGGCGGTGGATTCGGCACCTGGTACCTCGACCTCACCAACTCCACCACCCGGACCTGCACCGACCTCCACCCCGTCGTCGTGCTCGTCGACGACAAGCGTGCCCTGAAGCCGTCCCAGCCCAAGCTGGAGTTCTACGACGGCGCCCGCACCCTGCCCGTCGGCTTCGAGAGCACCGACGCCCAGGAACTGGTCGGTGTGCTGGACGCGGACGGGTTCGGCGGTTTCACCGTGCCGCCCGGCAGGACCGTCACCGTCAAGCTCAGGCTCTCCCTCACCTCCGACGCCGTGTCCGACCAGGTCACCGCGAACGCCGCCGTCGTCCAGCGCCGGGGCGAGGACGGCGACTGGGTGGGTCAGTCCAACGACTACCGCTTCGCGATCAGCGGCGGGGGGAACGGGCGGGAGCAGGGCGAGGACCAGGAGCAGAAGCAGGAGCCGGAGGAGGAAGGAGACGGGACGCGGACGCCCGAGGACGGCACCGGGACCGCCGGCCCGGACGGCAGCCCCAGTCCGGGCGGTACGGCGAGTCCGGGCGGCAGCGCAAGTCCCGGAGCCGCGACCCCGGTCAGCTCGACGGACCCCGGGACCGGGCCCCGGCCCACGGCCGGCGGCGCCGATCCGGGCACCAGCTCGCTGCCCTTCACCGAGGCCGCGCAGCAGGCCGGGGAGCGGGACCGGGAGCTCGCCCGCACCGGGATCGGCGTCGCCCGCGGGCTGCTCGCCGCCGTCACCTCGCTCCTGGTCGTCGCCGGCGGCGCCTTCCTGCTGGCCCGCCGGCGCCGCTGAGAGCGGCTCCGCCCCGCGCCTTACTGACCTGCGACGTGCCCGGGTCAAGATCCCGGGCACCTGATTAGGCTGGTGGCGTCGGTACGCCGTGGTTCCGGCGCCCCCGTTCTTGGCCGTACGCATGTCAGGAGACGCAAACGCATGGCAGACCGCAAGCCCATAGAGTCATGGCTCACCGACATGGACGGCGTCCTGATCCACGAAGGGGTCCCGATCCCCGGTGCCGACGCCTTCCTGAAGAAGCTGCGCGACTCGGGGCGGCCCTTCCTGGTGCTCACCAACAACTCCATCTACACCGCCCGCGACCTGCACGCCCGGCTCCGGCGGATGGGCCTGGACGTGCCGGTGGAGAACATCTGGACCTCCGCCCTGGCCACCGCGCAGTTCCTGGACGACCAGCGGCCCGGCGGCAGCGCCTACGTCATCGGCGAGGCCGGTCTGACCACCGCGCTGCACGACATCGGCTACATCCTGACCGACCACGAGCCCGACTTCGTGATCCTCGGTGAGACCCGCACGTACTCCTTCGAGGCCCTGACCAAGGCCGTGCGGCTGATCAACAACGGTGCGCGGTTCATCGCCACCAACCCCGACAACGTGGGCCCCTCCACCGAGGGCGACCTGCCCGCCACCGGCTCGGTCGCCGCCCTGATCACCGCGGCGACCGGCAAGAAGCCGTACTTCGTCGGCAAGCCCAACCCGCTGATGATGCGCGCCGGGCTCAACGCGATCGGCGCCCACTCGGAGACCTCCGCGATGATCGGCGACCGGATGGACACCGACGTCCTGGCGGGCCTGGAGGCCGGGATGCGGACCTTCCTGGTGCTCACCGGTGTCACGCAGCCGGACGACGTGGACCGCTACCCCTTCCGTCCCTCGGAGGTCGTCGACTCCATCGCGGACGTGGTCGACCTCGTCTGAGGCCGGTCCCCGGCCGTGGACCGGGGGACCGCCCTGAACAGGGAGTCTCCGACCGAGTCCCACCCGTTCGGAGTAATCGCGCGCCTCCCGAGGATGCGGAGGCGCGCGGTACGGGGGAGCCTCCCAGTGTCTGGAGGTTCACGATGGGCTCACAACGCCTCACTCTCTGTACCGGGACACTCTGCGCCGGACTGCTCGCCGTCACCGCCCTCACCACGGCCGCCTGTGCGAACGACGGCGAGCGAGGAGTCTCCGTGACCCCGGTCTCCCCGGCGCCCGGCACCGACGTGTCCCTGCGGGTGCGTGGGTGCAGCGCGGCGCGGGCCGTCGCCGCCTCGAAGGCCTTCGTCGCCGACGCCCGGCTGACGTCCGACATGGGCGTCCTGAGCGGCGACACCCGCGTGCGCGCCTCGGTCGCGCCCGGTGTCTACGACGTGCGGGTCACCTGCGCCGACGTGGCGCTGGACAGCAAGATCACCATCGGGCGCGCGGGCGTGACCCGGCCGCAGCAGCCGGGTGACGCCACCGGCGGCACGGTGCAGGCCGACGACGCGTCCGGCACGCTCACGACGGCCGCCTCGCCCGTCGCGCCGGTCGCCGCTGGTGGTGGCGGCACCGCGCACTTCGCCACGGTGGCCACCGACGGGTCCGGCCCCGGCGCCGGCCAGGCGGTGACCGGGCTCGCCCTCGCCGGGATCGCCGCGGCCGCCGTCGGGCTGCGCAGGGCCCGCCGGAGCCAGGGCACGGACTGAGCGCGGGCAGCGGCACATGTCCGACGAGTACGGGCACAGCTCCGCCACCGGGCGCCTGGTCACCGTCCTGGCCTGGACGCTGCTGCTGTTCGGGCTGTGGCTGTGGGGACGGGGCGTCACCGGAGTGCCGCAGAGCCCGGCGGGGCCCGCGACGGGCGACGTGGCCGGGATCGGCCGCGCCGAGGCGGTCCGGCTGCCGCCGGCGGCCCAGCCGCTCGCGGCCGCGGTCCCGCAGCGCCTCGACATCCCTCAACTGGCCGTCACCGCACCGGTCGTGGCCCGGGGGCTGGACGCGCGGGGCGCCATCGAGCCGCCCCCGTTCGACCAGCCGGGAGTGGTCGGCTGGTACGGCTCCGGTACGAAGCCCGGCGCGGCGGGGGCCGCGCTGCTGGTCGGGCACGTCGACACCGAGACCCGGCCCGCCGTGTTCTACAAGCTCAGCACGCTCAGGGCCGGTGACACGGTCCGGGTGGTCCGCGCCGACGGCCGGGTCGCCCGCTTCACGGTCGACGATGTACGCGTCCTGCCCCGCGACGACTTCGACGCGAGGACGGCCTACGGCCCCCGGAAGGCGGGCCGCGCCGAACTCAGGCTGATCACCTGCGGCGGCACCTTCGACCGGGCGAGCCACAGCTACACGGCCAACGTGATCGTCTCCGCGTACCTGACCGGCACCGGCCCCTGACCGCCGGAACGACCACCTGAGCCGCCTTCAGGCACCCGCGGACGCCACCCCCGAAAGCGGCCCCAGCCCACCCGAGCGCCACCCCCGAGGCCGCTTTCACCCCGTTCGAGCGCCCCCCGAACCCCCGCCCGCAGCCCCCGAGCGACCTCGTGACCGGCCCGGTCGGTGTGCCACGATTGGCACCCGGAACGATGCGCCCAGGGGGAATCGCATGCACGACAGCAGGGGGGCCCGCACCGCGGCACGGGTACGGGCGTCCGCGGCGGTGCTGGGGGCGGCGCTGCTGCTCGCCGGCTGCTCGTCCGGCGGGGACGGAGCGGACGACGCGAAGGCGGACATCGGCCAGCGGCCCAAGTCCGCCGACCCGTACTGGGTGAACCCGGACGGCAACGCGGCCCGCCAGCTCGCCGCCTACGAGAAGGCCGGCAAGAAGACCGAGGCCGAGCGGATCCGCCGGATCGCCGAGCAGCCGACCGGGGAGTGGATCGGCTCCGAGAACCCCGAGCAGGAGGCCCGCGGCTTCACCGAGGCCGCCGAGAAGGCCGACCGCACGGCACTGCTGGTCCTCTACAACATCCCGCACCGCGACTGCGGCCAGTACTCGCAGGGCGGCGCCGCCGACGGCGACGGCTACCGCGCCTGGATCGACGGCGTGGCCCGGGGCATCGGCGACCGTGCCGCCACCGTCGTCCTCGAACCCGACGCCGTACTGCACCTCGTCGACGGCTGCACCCCGGACGAGTTCCACGAGGAGCGCTACGACCTGCTCAAGGGCGCCGTCGCCAGACTGAAGTCGCTGAAGAACACCAAGGTCTACCTGGACGCGGGCAACGCCGGCTGGGGCCACCCCGACCAGATCTTCGAACCCCTCCGCCAGGCCGGCGTCGACCAGGCCGACGGGTTCGCCGTCAACGTCTCCAACTTCTACTCCACCGAGGACTCCATCGCCTACGGCAAGCAGCTCTCGGCGAAGGTGCGCGGCAAGCACTTCGTCGTGGACACCAGCCGCAACGGCAACGGCCCCTACACGGGCGGCGACCCCGCCCAGCGGTGGTGCAACCCGCCCGGCCGGGCGCTGGGGCAGGCCCCGACGATCAGGACGGACGACCCGCTGGTCGACGCCTACCTGTGGGTCAAGCGCCCGGGGGAGTCGGACGGCACCTGCAAGGGCGGTCCCAAGGCGGGCGAGTGGTGGGCCGGTTACGCCCTCGGGCTGGCCAAGTCGGCCGCGCGGTAGGCACGGAAGGGGCGCCCTCCCGTGCGGAGGGCGCCGCTTCCGGCCCGCTGAACCCGGCCGTGCCCCAGCGGGCCCGGCGCAGGCCGGCTCAGGGGACCTTGACCCACTGCGCCTTGCTGGGCGTCCCCTGGGCGTCGTCCACGAACAGCATGTACCAGCCGGACTGCACCAGGTTCCGGTTCTTCGGCACGGTCACGGTGATCTTGTCTCCCGACGTGGTGAAGTCCAGCGCGATGGACCGCTGGTCCACGTCCGTCACATG
The DNA here is from genome assembly GCF_055601245.1 of Streptomyces sp. NPDC038135. Taxonomy (NCBI): domain Bacteria; kingdom Bacillati; phylum Actinomycetota; class Actinomycetes; order Kitasatosporales; family Streptomycetaceae; genus Streptomyces; species Streptomyces sp. NPDC038135. The sequence goes on from NZ_JBVJXS010000002.1 coordinate 170,627, forward strand.
GGTCGAGGCGCTCGGCCGGATCAGCCGCACCTTCCTGATGCCGGAGGCCTGCGCCGAGGTGAACGTCCCCGAGGTGCCCCGGGCGATGGTCTGCGGCCCTCCGCCGAGCGACGGCCGCGAACCCCGGTACAGGTACGGCGGGGTGTAGATCTCGATCCGCTGCTCGAACTTGCCGGGCCGGGTGTTGGCCGCGTCCGCGTACAGCGAGTCGGACCCGAAGAACATCACCCGCCCGTCCGGCAGCAGGATCGACCCGGAGTGGTAGTTGCGGCCCACCAGCGGGTCGGCGACCTCGGTGAAGCTGTTGCTGTCCGGGTGGTACATCCGGGCCTGCAGGATGTTGGAGTCGCCGCGCCCGCGGTAGTCCTCGGAACCGCCGGAGACCAGCACGGTGTCGTCGGGCAGGATCGAGGTCTGCGGGTACCGGGTGCCCTTCTCCAGCTCCGGTCCGTCCACGAACCGGGGGTTCTTCGCCTTGAGGTCGATCAGCCGGGTCTTCCTGCTGGACAGCTTGGACTCGCCGACCCCGCCGCCGCCGACCACCATGAACTTCTCGTCCTGGGCCGGCGGCAGCAGCACCGTGCCGGACGTCTCCATCAGGTCGGCGTCGCCGAGCCCCGGCAGCTTGGTGAACTTGTTGGTCTCCACGTCCCAGACGCCCGGCTTGCGGCCCACGTTGTCCGGTCCGTAGCCCGCGTTGGAGCCCGAGTAGAAGACCTTCCCGTTCTGCATCAGGAACAGCGCCGGGTACGTCGGGAACTGCCGGAGCTTCTTCGTGTAGGTCCACTTCTTGGTCTTCGGGTCGAAGACCTCGTTCTTGCCCGGCACGAGCTGGCCGATGTCGTCCAGCCCGGAGACGCTGAGGACCTTGCCGTCGGACAGGGTGGTGAGCGTCGGGTACCAGCGGGCCTCGTTCATCGGGTCGACCTTGATGTACCGCTCGGCGACCGGGTCGAACTCGTAGGCGTCGCGGATGCCCTGGAAGTCCTTCTTGTCCAGCGCGAGCTTCTGCGCGATGCCGTAGGTGTTGCGCGCGTCGGCGCCGCTCAGGCCCTGGATCCGGTAGTTGTCCTGGGTGCCCGTCTCGTACTTGGCGCCGCTGCGCTGCGCCTCGACGTAGATGCGGCCGAGACCGGGGTCGTTGCGCAGGAAGGCGCCGGTCTGCGGGTCGAACACCTTCTTCGCGCGGGGCACCAGCACCGGGTCCTTGGAGACGAACGTCCTGCCGTTGGTCCTGCCGGTGAACCGGGTGCCCGCGGGCAGCGTGATCGGCTTGTCCGGGTTCTCGTTGTGGACGATCATCAGGCCGCCGGCCTTGGTGACGTCACCCTTGAGCTTCTCGTACCGCTTGGTGCCGCCCGCGATCAGCAGGTTGCCGTTGGCGAGCTGGGTGTGCCCGGTGCAGAACAGGTCGGTGGGCGTGGGGATCTTCTTGATCGTGCCCTTCACCGGGTCCCAGATCCGGGTGTCGAACTGCTTCCTGTCGAAGTTGTCCTGGTTGTTGCCCGACCCCGCGACCAGCAGCACCTTGCCGGTGTGCAGCAGCGCCGCGTGGATGGTGTCCTGCCGGTACTCCGGTGGGAACTCGACGATGTCCCACTTGCCGTTGGAGGCCTTGTACTCCGGCTTGTTGATCTTGTACTGGTGGTACTGCTCGGTTCCGAAGCGGTAGAGCCACGGCCCGTTCATCCCGGCCAGCGCGACTACCACCGCCGTGCCTATCGCGAGTCGGCGAGCACGGCGGCGGCCGGCCTGGTCCTTCATTCCTTACGTCCCCCAAGTCCACCAAGGGCGATCTGCATGGTCTGGTCGTTGCCCGCGGCCGGGCCGGCGTGGCCGGTCCACTGCTGCGGGACCTGCGGCGCCTGGGCCGCGTAGCCGGCGGGCACCGCGTCCTGCGGCCCGGCCGCCGGGACGGGCGCGGGCGCGGACGCCGGGACGGGCGCGGGCGCGGACGCCGGGACGGGCGCGGGCGCACCGGCGGCGTGCCGGGGCCGCTTCTTCTGCTGCCGCAGCTCGTGGCGCCAGACGAAGACCGGTGTCGCGGTGATGAGCAGGGCGAACGAGGCCCAGGTGATCATCGCCGGATGGGCGTGCCCGAGGACGAGACCGGCGGCGATCGACGCGCCGAAGATCGCGATGAAGTACCAGTGGTACCGGAAGGTGCCGAACCAGGTGTCCGGGCTCGCCGAGTCGCCCTTGGGCGTGACCACGAACTTGCTCTTGCGGCGCAGCACAGAGTCGATCAGGGCCTTGGCGTACAGCGGCGCGGACAGCGCCGACATCACCATGCCGGCCACACCGCCGGAGCCCTCCGGTTCGTGCGGGGAGACGTTGTGCCGGCGGTTCCAGATGTACAGGCCGATCTGGAGCGCGGAGGCGTTGCCGTAGAGCATCAGCCACACGGTCGGGTCGATGTTCACACCCGAGGCGCCCAGGCCCAGGAACAGGGCACAGCTCAGGGCCGCGAGGATCCAGTTCAGGGCGGACATCGGGTAGAAGATGATCATCATCGTGTAGTTGAAGAGCTTGCCGGGCGGCAGGGTGAAGAAGCCCTTCCAGTACTGCTTGAGGATCGTCTCGTAGGTGCCCCGCGACCAGCGCATCTGCTGGGTGAAGAAGTCGGTCCAGGCGTTGGGGCCCTCGCCGACCGCGAGCACGTCCGGGGTGTACACGGACTTCCACTTGCGGCCGGTGGCCGGGTTCTTGGCGCGGTGCATCTCGAACCCGGTGGCCATGTCCTCGGTGATCGAGTCGTACAGGCCGCCGATCTGCTTGATCGCCCTGATGCGCACGGCGTTCGAGGTGCCCACGAACATCGGGGCGCCGTACCGGTTGCCGGCCCGCTGGATGAGCGCGTGGAAGAGGAACTGCTGCGACTCGGCGGCCTTGGTGACGAACGTGTCGTAGTTGCCGTAGACCTGCGGGCCGATGACGAAGCCCACGTCCGGGTCGCGGAAGTAACCGAGCATCCGCTCCAGGTAGTTGGGCAGCGGCACGTGATCGGTGTCGACGGAGGCGAAGAAGTCGTAGTCGCCGCCGTGCGCCTCCAGCCAGGCGTTGTAGTTGCCGTGCTTGGTCTTGGCGCGGTGCGGGCCCTTGGCCTGGTTCCACCGGGCGACGCCCTTGCGGGAGAAGTGGTGGACGCCGAGCCGGGCGCAGACCTCCTTGACGGCCGGGTCGTCGCCCTCGTCGAGCAGCCAGACGTGCATCAGGCCCCGGTGACGGAGCTTCACGGCCGCCTCCAGCGTCTTGGTCACCATCTCCAGCGGCTCCTTGCCGGGCACGAAGGAGGTGAGGAACGCGACGCGCGTGCCGGTCTCCGGCACCACCGGGACCGGGTCGCGGGCGACCAGGGTGGCGTGCGCGTTGGACAGCACGTTCATGCAGCGGAAGAACTCGATCAGGCCGATCGCGACCAGCATCACGACGTCCAGCGCGGGCAGGAAGTCGTAGGCCGGGTAGTCGCGTTCGGTCCAGTGCTCCGGCTGCAGCAGCCAGAACAGCAGCACCAGCGAGAGCACCGGGGCCGCGCCGAGCATGAGCGCGGCCCGCAGACGGTGCGGCTCCTGCGAGAGCAGCGAACGGTACTGCACCTGGTAGGGCTTCGCCGGGTCGGGCTGGGTGAGGGGACCCGAGAGGCGGCTGTAGTGCTCGTAGTCGTATCTGGGCAGGCTCTTCTTTATTCGGCGGAACTGGCCGGTCCGATGCGTCACCGCACGCAGCTGTGTGGTCTGTGACGGATCGTCGTGTTGTTCGTGGCTCTGTCCGGCGCCCGTCGGCGTCGACGTCATGAGTCATCCCCCCACACGCGAGTCACCGCGTGTTTCGTCGGTCTTATACCGCCCGGTCGGGGTCCCCTCGGCCGTCACAGGCGGACACAGTGGTGGTCGCGGTCACCATGTCCTGCACACCTTATAGACACGGGATCGCGGCCTTCCGGTTGCATGATGCCCCCCTCGGCATCCGCTCGCTGAGCAGGGCCCCCTCCCCGCCGGCCGGCAACCGGTTGCTTCCCCCCAACTGCCGCGAAGACGCGACTTCGTGGCATCCAGGGTTCTACGCCGTCCAGCGTGATCGCAAGACGGGAAACGTGGAGTTTACCGGTCAAACCCGTTGATTGTGGCGCGGGTGGTGTTCGGGGGGCTCCGGTGCGCCGGTGGGGGAGAGCCGGGCGCGGACATGGCCGAAGTGGTCCCGTATGGCCTCCTCCGCCCGCAGGGAGTCGCCGGACCCGACCGCGTCCAGGATCTCCCGGTGCTGCCGGCAGGTGACCCGCGGGTCCTGCGGCCCCTCCAGCAGATCCCGCCGGACGCGGTGGAAGGCGTCCCAGAACGCCTCCAGCACCTCGCTCAGCAGCACGTTGTCCAGCCCCCGGTAGAGGGTGGCGTGAAAGGCGCGGTCGGTCTCGGCGAGGTCCGCCCCGTCGGCGGCCTCCTGTTCCATACGGGTGACGAGGGCGTCCAGTTCAACGAGGTCGGACTCGGGCAGCCGCCCGGCCAGCCGGGACACCAGTCCGGTCTCGACGGCCTCGCGCAGCTCCAGGAGCTGCAGCAGGGAGTCCTCGCCCCGGTAGTGCCCGGCGACCGTGCGGAAGGCGAGCCCCTCGATCATCGGGGCGAGCGACATCGGGCCCACATAGGTGCCGAAGCCGTGCCTGATCTCGACGATGCCCATCGCCTGCAGTGCCTTCAGCGCCTCGCGCACCGAGTTCCGGCTCGCCCCGAGGTGCTCCATCAGCTCGGGCTCGGTCGGCAGCGGGGCGCCCGGGGGCAGTCGTCGGTCGACGATGAGCTTCTTGATCCGCTCCTGCAGGTCCCGGGCCGCCATGGCGAGAGGGTATCCGGCCGATCGGGGGGGAGGGCCCGGTTCCGGCCCGAGGCGCCGGTCGCCGCGGCCAGGGGGTGCGAGTGGCGAAGCCCCCACGACGCGCGGTGGAGCCGCGCGAAACAGAGATGGCGAGGTGGTTCGCGCTTCACGCGAACACTCCTCGCCATCGTCATCGTGCGCCGCCAGGGACTCGAACCCCGGACCCGCTGATTAAGAGTCAGCTGCTCTAACCAACTGAGCTAGCGGCGCCTGCTGACGAGAGAACTCTACCCGACCGGCGCGGGTGCTCCCGACCATGTGCTGCGCACGGGGGAGCCGGTCATACGGGATGTACATCATTCGGACCGTCAGCATGCGCACCGTGACGACAGTTGTGAGACTGGGCATCGTGCACAGAGGCGGACATATCCACCCCGAATGTGAGGCAGATCGCATGACCGCTCCGGCGTTCGAAGAGGTCGCCCCCGGGCGCGAGTGCGACTGCCCGTCCTGCGTCCACGCGCGGCGGGCCGGCTCCCGCCCGCTGTCCGGGCGCTCCGGCGGCCACCTGGCGGCCCGGGGAGTGGTGATCGTGGCGGCCGCCGCGTCCGCCGCCCTCGGCGCGCTCACCCCGGCCGCCGCCCTCACCGCGCCCGAGTCCCCGCACCGCCCCGGCGACCCCGGGGACGGTGAGCCGGCCACCCCGCAGGGCGTCAAGTCGCCGCTGCACGGCCCGGCCGGGCCCCTGCCCGACCCGGCCACCACGCCTCCGGCCGCCCCGCCCCCCGCCACCCGGACCCAGATCATCAACCGGGCGAAGGTCTGGGTGGCCGCGAAGGTGCCGTACAGCATGGAGGACTACTGGACGGACGGTTACCGGCAGGACTGCTCGGGCTATGTGTCCATGGCGTGGGGGCTGGGCTCCAACGAGTGGACGGGCAGCCTCGACCAGTACGGCGTGAAGATCACCAAGGACGAGCTGCTCGCCGGCGACATCCTGCTCTTCCACAACCCGGACGACCCCGAGCGCGGCTCCCACGTCGTGATCTTCGGCGGCTGGACGGACCACACGCACACCTACTACACGGTCTACGAGCAGACGCCCCCGCATGCCCGCACCCAGGCCACCCCCTACCCGTACTGGAGCAACGCCTCCAAGTACGTCCCCTACCGCTACAAGGGCGTCGTCGCGGACACCGCGGGCTCGCAGGCGGCGAGCGACGGCAAGGCGCCGCGTCCGGTCACCGGCCGGGCGGGCCCGTCCGGGCCGGCCTTGCACGGGGTGCCCGGCTACCCCGGCCGGGCCCGGTTCCGCCCGGGCGAGGTCAACGCCCACGTGACCGAGCTGGGGGAGCGGCTGGTGCGGAAGGGGTTCGGCCGCTTCTATCCCACGGGGCCCGGTCCGCGCTGGGGCGACGCTGACCGGCGGGCCGTGGAGGCCTTCCAGCGCGGCCAGGGCTGGCGCGGCGGAGCCGCGGACGGCTACCCGGGCCCGGAGACCTGGCGCCGCCTGTTCTCGTAGGCGCCGCTCCCCCCGTCCCGGCCCGCACGGCCCCGCGGCCCGTCCCGACCGTTCCCCTTCCCCCTTTCTCACTGTCATGACGCATCTGGCGCGGAGGCTGGAGCACGCATGAGTACGACCACGTCACACACGTCGGAGTCCGAGGAGCAGCCGGAGAGCGGGCGCCCGGCGGGCGGCACGGCCACCCGGCCGGCCCGGCTGATCCAGAACGAGGCGACCACCGAGATCCCCGTCCACCTGCTGTTCCGCGACGAACCGGAGGCGGCGTCGGTGCCGGTGCGGCCGGCGGTGGTGGCCCGCCGGCAGGGCACCGGCGAGCAGCCGCGGCTCAGGCGGCCCGTGCCGGCCCGCTGCCGGACGGCGCCGCGACTCGACCCGGAGCTGGCGGAGCGTCCGGCCCGGGTGCTGCCCGGTCTGGCCGGGGTGCTGGCCGGCGCGGGCGGGCTGGTGGGCGGCCTGGTCACCTCGTGGTGGGCGGGTGTCCTGCCGCCGCTCGCCTCGGGGGCGCTGCGCCTGCCGCCGTACGGGGGCGCCGGACTCGGTCCGGCTCAGTGGGCGGCGTTCGCCGGGTCCGGGGCGCTCGGTGTGCTCGGCTTCGGCGGACTGGCCCGGGGCCGCACCGGACAGGCCCGGCTGCTCGGGCTGTTCGGCCGCTACCGCGGCACGGTGCGGCGCACCGGCCTGCTCTGGGTGAACCCGCTCCTGCGCCGCCGCCGGGTGGACGTGCGGCTGCGGCACTGGCGCAGCGAGGTGATGCCGGCGGCGGACGCCAACGGGGTGGCGCTGCGCGTGGTGGTGCTGGTGGTGTGGCGGGTGCGGGACACCGCGCGGGCCGTACTCGGCATCGACGACCACGAGACCTATCTGCGGGAGTGCGTGGAGGCGGCGCTGGCCCGGGTGCCGGTGGAGATGCCCGCGGGTGCGGGCGGCGGCGTGGCGGCGGCCGGGGAGGCGCTGACCCGGCTGGTGGTGGCGGACGCGGCGCCGGTCGGCCTGGAGGTCTACTCGGCGCAGCCGGTCCGGGTGGAGTACGCCCCCGAGGTCGCCGCCGCGATGGACCGGCGCCGGATCGCGGCGCTGGACGCCCGGGAGCGGGCCGGGATGCTCAACTCGGTCGTGGACTCGGTGGAGGACACGGTGACCCGGCTGACCATGCGCGGCCTCGTCGAACTCGACGACTACGAGCGCAAGGTGCTCGTGCGGGACCTGACGGTGGCGTTCTGCTCAGGGCGCTCGGAGCGTGTGTGACGGACCTGGGGATTGGTCTGGACATGTTCAAGACACGGCAATAATCTGTGACTTGGTCTAGACCTACTGCACGGCTCAGCTCGGCTCAGCGAACATCCCCCACGTTCTCCAGGAGCGGCAGCATGCGTACCAAGACCAAGTTGACCGCGGTCGTGCTGGGCGCGGCGACCGCCGGCGCCTTCGCGCTCTCGACCGGCGGCGCCAGCGGACACGGCTACACCGACCTCCCCATCAGCAGGCAGAAGCTCTGCCAGAACGGCACCGTGACGAACTGCGGCTCCATCCAGTGGGAGCCGCAGAGCGTCGAGGGCCCCAAGGGCTTCCCGGCCGGCGGACCCGCCGACGGCCAGCTCTGCAACGGCGGCCTCGGCCAGTTCGCCCAGCTCAGCGCACCGAAGACCCCGTCCGGCGCGGCCTGGCCCACCACCCGGGTGACCGGCGGTCAGTCGTACACGTTCCGCTGGCAGTTCACCGCCATGCACGCCACGACGGACTTCAAGTACTACGTCACCAAGCCGGGCTGGAACCAGGGCCACGCCCTGTCCCGCTCGGACCTCAACCTCACCCCGTTCCTGACGGTGCCGTACAACGGCCAGCGCCCGCCGGCCACGCTCAGTCACAGCGGCACGCTGCCGTCCGGCCTGAGCGGCCACCACGTCATCCTCGCGGTGTGGACCATCGCCGACACGGGCAACGCGTTCTACGCCTGCTCCGACGTCACCTTCTGAGCACCGGCGCGGTACAGCACGGAAACTGAGGTTCCCTTGAGGCCGGCCGGCCCTACCGCCGGGTAGGTTCCCGCCACACCGTCCGTTCGACCGACGGCGGTGTGCCGACCTCGGGGGAACCTCATGATGGAACCGCTCTTCTACGCCGTGCCCTGCCTCATGATCGCGGGCTTCGGGTTCGCCGCGTACCTGCTGCTGCGCCGCGCCCGGCGGATCAGCAGGACGTGGAAGCACGGACTGACCGCCGAGGCGCGCTGCCTGCGGATGTACACGACGACCAGCGGGGGCGGCGGGGACACGTCCGTGCGGACGGCCGTCCACCACGTCTACGAGTTCACCACCCGCGACGGCCGCACGCAGCGCTTCGAGGAGGAGGGCGGCCCCGGGACCGTCCTGGAGGGCGACTTCGTCACCGTGCGTTACCTCGCGGAGCAGCCCCACCGGGCCACCGCGCTCCCGCCCGCCCGTGGCAGGCTCGCCGTCGGCACCGGCTTCGCGCTGACGTTCCTCGGGGTGGGCATCGCCTTCTGCTCGGTCTTCATCGTCGTGGCCCACATGATGTTCAGCGAGGCGGGCGATCTGATGCCGTGACCCGTGCGGCCCGGTGGCGGACCGCCCGGGCCCCGGCACGCCGAAGGGCCCCTCGCCGAGGCGAGGGGCCCTTCTTCTGTGCGCCGCCAGGGACTCGAACCCCGGACCCGCTGATTAAGAGTCAGCTGCTCTAACCAACTGAGCTAGCGGCGCATGACTCTCGCCTTCCGCTTACCGCGGCCGGCGACGAAGAAAATACTACCTGGTCCTGAGGGGTGCTCGTGACCACCCGGGAGCGGCTAGATCGCCAGGGACAGCAGCACCGGCGCCGCGTTCCGGTTGAGGGTGTCCGCGGCCTGCTTCAGGCGGTGCGCGTGCTCCACCGGGAGCGAGAGCGCCAGGCACCCGACGGTCGAGCCCGCGGTGATCGGGACGGCGGCGCAGACCGTGCCGATCGCGTACTCCTGGAGGTCCAGAACCGGCACCGTCGCCGGCTGCGACTCCAGCCGGGAGAGCAGCAGCTTGTCGCTGGTGATGGTGCGCGAGGTGAGCCGGGCCATCTTGTGCCGGGACAGATGGTCGCGGCGGGCGTTGTGGTCGAGCTGGGTCAGCAGGCTCTTGCCCACGGCGGTGGCGTGGGCGGAGACGCGGAAGTCCACCCACTCGTTGACCGCGGGAGTGCCTGGGCCGGCGGCGTACTGGGTGACCGTGACCTCGCCGTCCACGTACCGGCTGATGTAGACGGCCGCGCCCACGGAGTCCCGCAGCCGGTCCAGGGTGTGCTGGAGCTTGTCGCGCAGGGCGCCCTCGCGCTCGTGCGCCGAGGTGAGCCGGCGCAGGGTCTCGCCGGTGACGTACGCCCCGTCGGTGACCTGCTCGACGTAGCCCTCGCGGCGCAGCATGCGCAGCAGCGCGGCCAGCCGCTCGGGGTCCAGGGCGGTGCGCTGGGACAGCTCCGCCTCGGTGACGCCGGCGGGGTGACGGGCCACGGTCTCCAGTACGCGCAGCGCGTCGTGGGCGGAGTGGTACGGAGCGGTCGGCTCGTTCATCAGCGCCACGGTGTCCCCCTGGCTCGCTCTGTGGCCGTGATTCCGGTCGGTCGGATCGATACCACGATAACGGGCAAAGGCCCGGCGGGGAGAGGGTGTTGGCGAGATTCTGCCGCCGGCACGCCCCTCCCAACTGGGCCTCAGGCCCTCTGGCATATGCCAGGGTCATCGCCCAGCGCCGGGACCTCGGCTGTTGCCGTTTTCACGGCGGGTGGTCACAGCACCGCGCTGAGGAATTCCCGGGTGCGCTCCTGCTCCGGATCGCCGAAGATCTGCTCCGGCGGCCCCGCCTCGATCACCCGGCCGGAGTCGAACATGAGCACCTGGTCGGAGATGTCCCGGGCGAAGTTCATCTCGTGGGTCACGCAGAGCATCGTGATGTCCGTGCTGCGGGCGATGTCCCGGAGCAGGTCGAGCACGCCCGCGACCAGCTCCGGGTCCAGCGCCGAGGTCACCTCGTCCAGCAGCAGCACCCGCGGCCGCATCGCCAGCGCCCGGGCGATGGCAACCCGCTGCTGCTGACCGCCGGAGAGCATGGTCGGCCGCGCGTCGCACTTGTCGGCGAGCCCCACCAGCTCCAGCAGTTCCCGGGCGCGTGCCTCGGCCTCGTCCTTGGACATGCCGAGCACCTGCACCGGCGCCTCGGTGAGGTTGCGCAGCACGGTCATGTTCGGGAACAGGTTGAACTGCTGGAACACCATCCCGATCTTCTTGCGGGCCTCGCGGACCTGCTTCTCCGGGGCCGGGAACAGGCGCTCCCCGTCCACGGTGATGGTGCCCTCGTCCGGCTTGGTGAGGGTCATCAGCAGCCGCAGGATCGTGGTCTTGCCGGACCCGGAGGGGCCGATCAGCGTCACGTGCTTGCCGGGGTCGACGGAGAAGTTCAGCCGGTCGAGCACGGTGTTCGTCCCGAACCGCTTGGTGACCTCCTCCAGCCGGATCAGCTCACGCCCGGCCGTTAGGGGGCCGGCGTTCGCGTCGGGCTCTTTCGTCAGGGGAGTGTCAGCGGACAAGACGTCGCTCCAGGGCTCGCAGGAGAAGGGAGGCCAGGTAGGAAATGAGGATGAAGGCCACACCGATCACGGTGAGCGGCTCGGTGAACTGGAAGTGCTGCTGGGAGAAGAGCCGGGCCCGGCCGAGCATCTCCAGCACGGTGATCACCATCAGCATCGGCGTGTCCTTCAGCATGGAGATCACGTAGTTGCCGAGGGCGGGGACCACCCGGCGGATCGCCTGCGGCAGGATCACCGCGGTCCAGGTGCGCCGCCGCGGCAGGTTCAGCGCCGTCGCCGCCTCCCACTGGCCGACGGGCACCGCCTCGATGCCGGCCCGGTAGACCTGCATCGTGTACGTCGAGTAGTGCAGCCCGATCGCGAAGACGCCGGTGGCCAGCGCCGAGAAGGTGAGGCCCCACTCGGGCAGCACGTAGAACAGGAAGAACAGCTGGACCAGCAGCGGGGTGTTGCGCACGAACTCCGTGACCACCCCGACCGGCCAGCGCACCCACCGGGAGGGCGCGCGCATCAGCAGCGTCCACACCAGGCCCAGGGTGAAGGAGAGCAGCGAGCCGAGGGCCAGGGCCTGCAGGCTGACCAGCAGCCCGTGCCAGAAGTCCGGCATGAAGTCGCCGACGGCGTTCCAGTCCCACTTCATGCGACACCCCCGCCGACACCGGTCGTCTGCGCCCGCTTCAGCTCACGCGCCGCCGACTCCGTCCCCGGGGCCTTGCCGACCCCGGCCTTCAGCCGCTTCTCGAGACCGCGCATCAGCCGGGTGAGCACGAAGGCGATCGCGAAGTAGATCAGCAGCACGTACGTGTAGATCTCCGCGCTCTGCTGCAGCGCGAGCCGCACCAGGTTGGCGCTGAACGTCAGATCGCCCATGCCCATCACCGACACCAGCGCGGTGCCCTTGAGCAGCTCGATCAGCAGGTTGCAGAACGAGGGGATCATCTCCGGCACCGCCTGCGGCAGGACGATCAGCCGCAGTCGCTGCCAGGGCGTGAAGCCGAGCGCGACACCGCCCTCCTTCTGCGCCGGGTCGACCGCGTTCAGCGCGCCGCGCACGATCTCCGAGCCGTACGCGCCGTACGTCAGCCCGAGCGCCAGCGTGCCCGCCCACATGGGGACGAGCTGCCAGCCGAAGGCGACGGGCAGCACGAAGAACACCCAGAAGATCATCACGAGGGCCGACGTACCGCGGAACACCTCGGTGTAGAAGCCGGCGAGGAAGCGCACGATCCACAGCCGGTGGGTGCGCGCGATGCCGACGACGAAGGACACCGCGGTGGCCAGCAGCGCGCTGAACACCAGCAGCTGGACGGTGACCCATATGCCTTTCAGTACCAGATCCCAGAGGCCTGAGGTCATCCGCCGCACAGCTCCTTCGCGGTGAGGTCCGTCATCTCCGCCTCGGAGAAGCCGAAGGGCCGCAGGACGCGCAGCAGCTCCCCGCTCCGCTTCAGCTGGCGCAGCTCGGCGTTGAAGGCGTCGCGCAGCCTCGTCTCGGTCGGCCGGAACGCGAACGCGCCGCCGTCGACGTGCGGCTTGCCCTTGACCAGCGGGGCGAACGGCTTGGTCGCCTCCGCCTTGCTCGACTTCCTCACCACCTCGCGGGTGGTGAGCGCCGTGCCGGCGAAGACGTCGACCCGCCCGGCCTCCACGGCGTTCAGCCCGGCCACCTGGTCGGGGACGATCAGGATGTCGCTCTCCTTGTAACCGGCCTCCACCGCGTACGCGATCTCGGCGTATCCGGTGCCGGTGGCGAACCTCGCCTTCTTCTCCACCACGTCCCGGTAGGAGTGCAACCCCTTCGGGTTCCCCTTGCGGACGATGAACGAATCCAGCATCTGGTAATCCGGGTCGGCGAAGATCACCTGCTCGCACCGCTCGGGATTGACGTACATGCCGGCGGCGACGACGTCGAACTGCTGGGAGTTGAGACCGGGGATCAGCGAGCCGAACTCCGTCGGCACCGGCTGCACCCGGTCCACTCCGAGCCGCTTGAAGATCACCTTCGCCAGCTCGGGCGCCTCGCCGGTGAGATGACCGTTGCGGTCGATGTACCCGAAGGGGATCTCGCCGGCGATCCCGAGACGTACGACGCCCTGCGCCCGCAACCGGTCGAGCAGTTCGCCGCCGTTCTCGTCCGACGCCGAGGCCACTCGTGTGCAGCCGGTGGCGCCGAGCGCGCCCACCGCGCCGATCGCCGCGACGCCCGTGAGCAACGAACGCCTGCTGTGTCTGTGTTTTGACCGGAATATGTGCGCGTCTTTCCCAAGTGGTGGAGCCATGGCGGCGCGGCTACCCAGACGCATCCGTCCCATGCGACCCGGTTTTCGGCCGAACGACGCGCCACCGCCTCGCCGCTCCTGCGGGGCGCGCGCCGCACGTCACGCCCGCTGGACGACCGCGCGCCCCTGACCTGCGCGGCGGTGTGGGGAGGCACCGCCCCTGGCGGACGACGCCCACTGCGCCGCGTACGCGCGCGACGGGATCTCCGCCCCCGTCCTGCCCTTCGCCTCCACCGAACCCCCACCGGAGCACCCCACGGTCCCCCCGGATTCCCGGCGGCTCGTGGCGTTTCGCGTCCTCCGGCGCCGGGTCAGTGGCCGGGCACGTATCCGCGTTTCTTGTCGACCACGTTCTGCAGCGGCCTGCCCGCCGCCCACCGCTCGTACAACTCCACGAACTGCAGTCCCAGTTCGTCCCGCCAGCCGACCGTGTCGCCGCTCATGTGCGGGGAGACGACCAGTCCGGGAAGACCCCACAGCGGACTGTCCCCGGGCAACGGCTCGGCGGCGAAGACGTCCAGCGCGGCGCCCGCGATCCAGCGCCTGCGCAGCGCCTCCGCGAGGGCGTCCTCGTCGACGAGCTGCCCGCGGCCGACGTTCACGAAGACCGCCGAGGGCTGCATCACGCCGAACCGGTGCGCGTCGAACATGCCGCGCGTCTGCCCGGTCAGCGGCGCGGCGGCGATCACCCAGTCGGCGCGGGCGATCAGCCGGTCGAGGTCGCCGGGCCCGTGCACGCCGGTGCGCGGCACCCGGCCGACCAGGGCCGTGGTCACGTCCAGCGCCTTCAGGGTGCGCGCGATCGCCCGGCCGATCGGCCCCGAACCGACGACGCAGGCGCGCGTGCCCGCCACCCGGCGGGTCTCCCGGTGCCGCCAGGTCCGCTCCCGCTGCAGCTCCAGGGTGCGCGGCAGGTCCTTGGCGACCGCCAGCACCAGCGCGGCCACGTACTCCGCGACCGGCTGGTCGAAGATCCCGCGCGCGTTGGTCACCACGGTGTCCGACGCGGCCAGCTCCGGGCACATCAGATGATCCACCCCGGCGCTCGCCGTGTGCACCCAGCGCGGCCGCGGCCCCTCGCCGGGCCAGGCCCCGCGCACCGCGTGCGAGGTGAAGTCCCACACCAGCAGCACGTCCGCGCCCGGCAGCAGGTCCGCGAGGCCGGCCGCGTCCGTGTGCTCGATCCGGGCGCGGCCGGTCAGCCGGCCGAGCCGGGGCGGCGGGTCGGCGTCCAGCACGAGCAGGGTGGGGAGGGTCGACGTCATAGGGGGCGGCTCCGAGCGTCCGACATGCGCGGTTCGACCACGCTCGCACCAGGGCCCACCTTCGTCAACACGGGCGTGGCCACCGAGCGTTGCCCTCATCTCCCCGCGTGAGGCGGGTGTGCCGCGGACGTCTCCCCGGCGGTGGCGCCGGGCGCCGGACCGGTGTCGGCCGCATCCGACCCGGACCGCTCGTGCCGGTCGAGGTGAACCCGGATCCCGCCCGGCCGGACGGCGTCGCGGTGACGGCCCGCGGGGTGCTCGCACCCCCCTGCTCTCGGCCAACCAGGTCACGATGTGGGCGGCGCTGCGCCGACTGGGTACCCGAGCCATGGGGGACCTGTCAGGCGCCGCTCGACGAGGCCGCGCGTGACCGGCCCGCACTGCCGGAAGAGACACAGGAACACGGAGAAGGGCTGACATGACAGCACTCGGATTCCTCTACTCGGGCCACTCCGGAGAGGACGACTACCCGCGCATCGAGCAGCTCCTGGGCAGCGACATCCGGGTGGACCTGGTGCACACGGACATGGCGGAGGACGTCCTCCGCGTCGACGCCCTGCGCGCGCTGGGATCGCCCGAGCGGCTCGCCGACGGCATGGAGCGGCTGCGGCTGTCCGGCGCCGAGACGGTGGTGTGGGCCTGCACCAGCGGCAGCTTCGTGCACGGCTGGGACGGCGCCCAGGACCAGGTGCGGTCGCTGGCCATGATGGCAGGGATGCCCGCCTCCTCGACGTCCTTCGCCTTCGTGCACGCGGCCCGCGAGATCGGCGTGCGGCGGGTGGCCGTGGGCACGACCTACCCGGAGGAGGTGGCCGCGCTGTTCACGGACTTCCTGCGGGCCGGGGGACTGGAGGTGGTCGCGACCCGGTCGTCGGGGATCGTCACGGCGGCCGAGGCGGGCGGCTGGGGCGAGGAGGAGGTGCTCACGCTGGCCCGGGCCGCGGACGTGGCCGACGCCGAGGCCGTGCTGCTGCCGGACACCGCGCTGCGCACGGTCGCCCACCTCGGTCTGCTGGAGAAGTCCCTGTCCAAGCCGGTGCTCACCGCCAACCAGGTGACCGTGTGGGAGGCGCTGCGGCTGGCCGACCGCCGGGTGAACGCCCCCGAGCTGGGCACACTGTTCACCCGCGAGCCGATCGTCCAGGCCTGACCGGGGGCGGGAAGGGGCGGGGCCGGGACGGGGCCCCGGAATAAACGGGGACAGCCTCCTGTTGGCCCACGCTGGACAGCTCACGGCCCAGAAACAGGAGGCACACACCGTGTCGGCAGACGAGATCCGGGGCACGACGCACGGCACCGCCCCCGTCCCCCTCTCCGTACTGGACCTGGTGACCGTGGGCGCGGGCAGCACCGCCACCGAGGCGCTGCGCACCAGCGTGGAGCTGTCCCGGTTCGCGGAGTCCCGCGGCTTCCACCGGTACTGGGTGGCGGAACACCACTCCATGCCCGGCGTCGCCTCCTCCTCGCCCGCGGTGATCCTCGCCCACCTCGCCGCCCACACCGACCGCATCCGGCTCGGCTCGGGCGGCGTCATGCTGCCCAACCACGCGCCCCTGGTGATCGCCGAGCAGTTCGGCACGCTGGAGGCGATGGCCCCCGGGCGGGTCGACCTGGGCCTCGGCCGCGCCCCCGGCACGGACGGCGCCACCGCCGCCGCGCTGCGCCGCACCGACGGCCTGAACGAGGGCGCCGACGACTTCCCGCAGCAGCTCGCCGAGCTCATCCGCTTCCTGGACGACGACTTCCCCGACGGCCACCCCTACCGGCGGATCCACGCGATCCCCGGCCCCGTGCAGGGCAGCACCCCCGGCGGCGTGCAGTCCGCGCACCGCCCGCCCGTCTGGCTGCTGGGCTCCTCCGGCTTCAGCGCCCGCCTCGCCGGAATGCTCGGACTGCCCTTCGCCTTCGCCCACCACTTCTCCGCGCAGAACACCATCCCGGCGCTCGACCTCTACCGGCAGACCTTCCGGCCCTCCGAGCTCCTCGACCGGCCGTACGCCGTCATCGGCGTCTCCGCGCTCGCCGCCGACGACGAGCGGGAGGCCCGCCGGCAGGTGCGCGCGACCGCGCTGAACATGATCCGGCTGCGCACCGGCCGGCCCGGTCTCTTCCCCGACCCGGACGAGGCCGAGAGCTACGAGTTCAGTCCGATGGAGGAGGACTTCGTGGCCTCCTGGGCCGGCAACATCGTGCACGGCACCGCCGACGAGGTCCGCACCGGCCTCGACGACCTGCACAAGCGCACCGGCGCCGACGAGCTGATGCTCACCACGCACGCCCACCGCGGCGACCTGCGGCTGCGCTCCTACGAACTGATCGCCGACGCCTACGGCTTGCCCACCGCGTAGTCCTGCGTCCCCAGCAGCTCGGAGATGCGGTCCGGCGGCACCGGACGGGAGTACAGCCAGCCCTGTCCGGTGTCGCAGCCGATCCGGCGCAGCCGGGTGGCCTGGGCCGAGGTCTCCACGCACTCGGCGGTGACGGTCAGGCCGAGCCGGTGGGCGAGCTGGATCATCGCCTCCACGATCACCTCGTCGGCCGGGTTGGGCGGCGCCTGCGTCGCCCCCGTGGCCGCCTCCTCGTACTGGAAGCCGCGCACGAAGGAGCCGTCCAGCTTCAGGACCTTCACCGGCAGCCGGCTCAGATACGCCAGGTTGGAGTAGCCGGTGCCGAAGTCGTCGATGGCGATGCGCACGCCCATGTCGCTGAGCGCCTGAAGGGTCTGCAGCGGCCGGCCGGCCGAGCCCATCACGGCCGACTCGGTCAGCTCCAGCTGGAGCAGGTGCGGGTCGAGCCCGGTCTCGGCGAGGGTCTGCGCCACGTCCGCCACCAGGTCGGAGTCCCACACCTGGCGCACGGCCACGTTCACGCTGACGAAGATCGGCGGCTCGTCCGGGTGGTCGAGCTGCCAGCGGCGGGCCTGCCGGCAGGCGGTGGCCAGGGCCCAGCGGCCGAGCTGCACGATCGAGCCGTCCTCCTCGGCCAGTGCGATGAACCGATTCGGCGTCAGCGTGCCGAACTGCGGGTGGTGCCAGCGGACCAGCGCCTCGACGCCGCTGAGCCGTCCGTCCTCCATGCCCACCAACGGCTGGTACTCCAGGGCGAATTCACCGCGTTCGATGGCGGGGCGCAGGGTGGAGGAGAGGGCCTGGCGGGTCATGCGGTGCGCGTTGCGCTCGGGGTCGAACAGGGTCCAGCGGCCCTTGCCGTCCGCCTTCGCCCAGTACAGCGTCGTGTCGGCCGCCTGCATCAGACCGGTCGCGGTCGTGCCGGCCGCGTGCCGCTCGACGACGCCGATGGAGGCGGTCAGCGACAGCCGCTGCCCGGCAAGGTCGAACGGCTCCTCCAGCGCCTTCAGTGCGGACTCGGCGAGATCGGCGACCTGCTCGGTGCCGGTGGAGTCCTCGACCAGCAGGGCGAATTCGTCCCCGCCGAGCCGCGCCACCAGCGGGGTGCCCGCGCGGGCGTGGCCGGCCTCGTCGGCGACCCGGGTCAGGCGTTCGGCGACCGCCGCGAGCAGCCGGTCGCCCACCCGGTGGCCGAGGGTGTCGTTGACGGCCTTGAAGCCGTCGATGTCCAGGTAGCACAGGCCGATCCGGCCGGTGCCGCCGCGCTCGTAGGCCTCCGTCTCGAGCGCGGCCGTCAGGCGCTCGAAGAACAGGGTGCGGTTGGGCAGCCGGGTCACCGGGTCGTGCATCTCCAAGTGCCGCAGGCGGGACTGCAGTTCACGGCGGGCGCTGATGTCGGTGGCCGAGACCAGCGCCCCCGGTCCGCCGTCCGCCAGCGGGGTCACGGTGACCCGCACCCACACCGAGTGTCCCTCGGGGTGCTTGATCCGGCGGGTGCAGCGCAGCTTCGCCTGCCGGCCGCACAGGACCTCGCGGTAGGCGTGCCAGGTGCGGGTGTCCGAGGCCAGGTCCATCAGGTCGGCGGCGGCCCGCCCGGCCAGCGAGCGGGGATCGGTGCCGAGGAGTTCGCCGAGGGCGGCGTTGGCGCTGACGACGAGGCCCTCGGGGTCGACGACTGCCATGGACAGCGGGGCGGCCGTGAAGACACGGTGGTAGATGGTGTGATCACTGTCTGTGACGGCTGACCGGTCGAGGTCTGCCGCGGGCGTCGGCCCTTCGGACGTTCCGCTCACCGCTCGCTCCCGCAGTGCACTCGATCTCGGTCCGTGCCGGAAAGTGTGCCGATCATAGAGGCTGGCTCTCGGGCCTTCCAGCCGCTTGTCAGTGTCCCGGACAGACCACAGGTTCTGACAGATCGTTTCTGCCCGCACCTGGACGGGTTCTTAGGCCCCTCGACCAGTTGTGACGTTCCGTGAGTGTTTCGGGGTGTCGACCGCCGGTGCGCGCGCCGCGCAAACGGGCGCACTCACCCTTCTGGTTCAGGCAAACAGGACGAATCGCAAGAAACTCCCACACTCTGGATTCGGTGTCCCCGTGAACCGCCTCCGGAGGTCATTTCCGTGCCCAAGCTGCGCAGCACCGCCGCCGTGGCCACCACGATGTCGGCGCTCGCCGCCACCTCGATCCTGACCGGCCCGTCGGTCGCCGAGCCCTTCTCGACGACCCCCTGCGCGCTGCACCGGACCGAGGCCCACCACTCGGAGGGCCTGGACACCTGGAACACGGCCTATCCCCGGCCGGCCGGCACCCTCGACGCCGTCATGATCTTCCTGTCCTTCCCGGACGCCCGCCCGGACACCACGCCCGAGGAGCTGGCCGCCGACCACTTCCCCGCCACCAGCCGCTTCTACGAGCAGGCGTCCTACGGCAGGTTCACCCTGCGCCCGCACCCGCTGAAGCACTGGCTGCGCATGCCGCGGCCGTCGACCGCGTACGCCATAAGGCGTGACTGGAGCGCCGCCGACCGGGCCGCCTACCTGCGCGACGCCTTCGCGGCGGCCGACGGCGAGGTGGACTTCTCCCGCTACGACGTGGTCTACCTCGTCGCCGATCCGGACGCCCCCGGGGTCGACTCGGACGCGACGAAGGTGGTCAACCTCGCGACCCCGATGCGGGTCGACGGCACCGACGTCCGCCGGGTCGTCACCGTGTTCGAGAAGCACCCGCCGGACCGCCTGGTACTGGCCCACGAGACCGGGCACGTCTTCGACCTGCCCGACCTCTACCACCGTCCCGTCGACGGGAAGGGCGACTGGGACACCTACGTCGGCGACTGGGACCTGATGGGCAGCCAGTTCGGACTCGCCCCTGATCTGTTCGCCTGGCACAAGTGGAAGCTGGGCTGGCTGGACCCGCGCCAGGTGGCGTGCGTACGGGGTACGGGTCCGACCCGGCTGACCCTGGAGCCGCTGACCGCCGGTCCCGGGGCCGCCGGCTCCGGCTCGGCGGGCGCCGGGGGCGCGCCGGCGTTCGGCCTCGGCCACGGCACCAAGCTGGCGGTGGTGCGCACCGGCCCGGACAGCGCGCTCGCGTTCGAGGCGCGCGGCCCGGCCGGGAACGACCGGGCGGCCTGCCGGCAGGGGGTCCTGGTGTACCGCGTGCGCAGCGGTGAGGCGTCGGGCGGCGGGCCGATCGAGGTGGTGGACGCCCATCCCGGCACCGAGGCCTGCTGGGAGAACTCGGTCTACCCGCCCCTGGCCGACGCCCCCGTCGCCCTGGGCGAGAGCTTCACGGTGCCCGGCGAGGGCGTGAAGGTCGAGGTGGAGGAGCGGACCGCGTCCGGGGCCTGGACGGTGAAGATCACACCGGGGCTGGTCGGCTGATGCGCGGTGGAGCGGCGCGAAACAGAGATGGCGAGGTGGTTCGCGCTTCACGCGAACACTCCTCGCCATCGTCATCGTGCGCCGCCAGGGACTCGAACCCCGGACCCGCTGATTAAGAGTCAGCTGCTCTAACCAACTGAGCTAGCGGCGCCTGCTGACGTCGTAGACATTAGCATCATGGTCGGCGGGAGGAAAAATCGATATCCGCACCGCCGCGCGGGCCGCCCGTACCGCCGCCCAGAGGAGTACCTCGGGGCCCGGCAGCCAGGGATGACGGGTGTCCGGCGCCACCAGCCAGCGGGACCCGCCGGAGGCGGAGTCGCCGCCGCTCAGAGCCGGGACGGTCACCGCGTCCCCGGTGCCGTGGCAGAGCAGCGGCGGGACCGCCGCGGTGCGGTTGGACCCCCACTCCTCCCAGGTCAGCAGGGAGGGCAGGCGCTGGGCGGTGCCAGGAGCGGTGAACAGCAGCATGCGGCCCCGGAACACCGCCACCGGCCCGGAGCCCGGCCCCTCGTCCCACAGCCGGTCCAGCATCCGGCGCCCGAAGATCGCGGGGGCGCTCACCACGTCGAACACGGTGCCGCAGGGCAGCACCAGCGGGGCGTCCGGACGCTCACGCCAGAGGGCGAGCGTGCTGCGCGGGTACGTTCCCGCCGAGGCGAGCCAGGAGGCTCCGTCGGCCGTGGCACAGGTGACGTTCGGCGTGCTGCTCATGCCTCCCAGATGTACCGGCCGTGAGTGCGCGGTTCTCCTGAGTTGCGGAAATCCGGGACGGGAGAGGGCGGAGGGGAGTATCTTGCCCGCCTGGCATATGCCGGACGGAGTTGATCAGATCGGGTCGACGGACGGCCGGCCCTCGGTGTCGGCCCCGCGCATCAGATCACGGCCGAACTCGACCATCTTCTTGGCGTAGTCCTCGGTCCACTCCGCGCGCTCGGCGATGTCCGCCGGGGTGAGCCGGTCGAACCGGCGCGGGTCGGCGAGCTGGGCCGCGGCCACGGCCTGGAACTCCATGGCCCGGTCGGCCGCCGCGCGGAACGCCTGGGTCAGCTCCGTCGCCCGCGCCAGCAGCTCCCGCGGGTCCTCGACCGACTCCAGGTCGAAGAAGTGCTCGGGATCGGTGGCCGCCTCCGCGGGCTCGAAGAGCAGGGGCGCGGGGCGTAGCCGCGGTTGGTTCCTGCGCGGCGTGGGCTCCGCCATGTCTCGTCTCCTCCGTACGGTCGGTTCGGCACCGCCTTCGTGCGGCCCACCGTCCATTGTCCCGCGCCCCCGCAAGAGGCCCTCGGCGAACGGTCCCGGGCCGCCGAGCGGACCGTGTTCCCGGCCCGCCACGCGAGGGCGCGGTCACGGGCGCCATTCCACCCGGTGTTCGGCCAGATGGGCCAGAACCGCGTGGTTCGCCTCCCATCCATCCGGGCTGTGTGGGTCGGCCGCCTGCGGCGGCGTGCCGGACTCCGTCCGGCGGGTGGGCGGGGCGAGCCGCGTGGCGGTCACGGGCGCCATTCCACCCGGTGTTCGGCCAGATGGGCCAGCACCGCGTGGTTCGCCTCCCATCCATCCGGAAACTTGACCAGCGTGCCCAGCTGCACCGGTTCCGTGGACGGATAGTCGTCCAGGAGGTCGCCGACGCCCGCGCGGCACACCACGACGCAGGCGTGGCGGTGGCGGGAGGCCAGCACGCACAGGCGGCCGGTCTCCAGGTGGAAGGCCGTGGCGTCGGGGCGGCCGGACAGCGGATGCAGGACGACCGTGACGTCGTACTCCCTGCCCTGGAGGCGGTTGGCGGTGTCCACCGTGACGTCCGGCACGCCGAGGTCGGCCAGGGCCGCGCGGACCGCCGCGGCCTGGTCGCGGTGGGCCGTGCCGACGGCGACGCGGCCGGCGGTCAGCGGGGTCGCGTCCGGTGAGCGTTCGGAGACGGCGGCGCCGCCCCGGTCCAGCAGGCGCCGTACGACCGCCGCGACCGCCCGTACGGCCTCCGGGTCCGTGCGCGGGGTGTGGCGGGCGGGCAGTTCGAGCAGGCCCCAGCCGGACGCGGCCGCCTCGTCGATCACCCGGTCGGGACCGGAGCCGTCGGAGGGGACCGCGAACGTCAGCCGGCGGTCGCCGTGGCCGGTTCCGCTGCGGAACGGGGTGTACGGGTAGAAGGCGGCCGAGACCAGCGGGGCCGCCGACGCCGGCAGCCGCCAGGACACCGGCAGCCGGTGCTGCGGAAGCTGCGGGTTGTGGGCCAGCAGAGTGGTGACCGCCGAGGCCGACGGGTCGTACGACAGGCCCGCCCACTGCTCGCCGCCCACGATCGAGAACGGGTCGAGCTGCCCCGGGTCGCCCACGAACAGCGCCCGCTCGAACAGGCCCGCCACGGCCAGCAGCGAGTCCGACCGCATCTGGTACGCCTCGTCGACGATCGCGTGCCGCCACGGCTCGTCCATCTTGACGTGCGCCCACTTCGCGGCGGTGGAGACGACGACCGGCAGGCCGTTCAGATCGGCCGCCTTCGCCGACGTGCGAACCCGCGGCAGGTCGTCCAGCGCCTTGTCGTACGGGTCGGCGTCGCTGCTGTGCAGCCGGCCCACGGGCAGGTCGGGATCCTTCTCGGCGAGCCGCAGCACCAGGTCGTCCACCTGCGCGTTGGTCTGCGCGACCACCATCAGCGGACGCCCCGCGGCGGCGAGTTCGAGGGCCGCGCGGACCACCAGGGTGGACTTGCCCGCGCCCGGCGGGGAGTCGACGACCACGCCCCGCTCGGCGCCGTGCAGGGTGTCGTGCAGGATCGCCTCCGTGGCCCGTGCCGCCGCGGCTCCGGGGTCGAAGTCGACGGTCGTCACAGCACGTCCTCCTCGGTCACGGTGTCGGGCGCCTCGGGCGCCGCCTCGCCCGGCGGCCCGCCGTGCGTCCACGGGGTCTCCTCAGGGTCGGGCAGCTTCGCGCCGCCGCGCTGCTCGTGCTCGAACAGCGTGAAGCAGACCGCGTCGCCCTTCTCCGGCACCGAACCCGGCTCGGGCTCCTTGCCCCGGCCCATCCTGTCCACGATGCGCAGGACGAGCACCCCGTCCTCCGGGGCGCCCTCGTAGCCGACGAACTCGGCCGCCTGCGGCTTGCCGCCCAGCGAGCGGTACACCTTCGCGCGCTCCGCCAGATGCGGGCGGTCGTCCGTGCGGACCGTCACCAGCGGGCGCGGGCTGGGCCGCTTGCCCTCGCTGTACGCCATGACGGCGTCGGTGACCTCGCCCGCGAAGGCCTCCCCGGCCAGCCGCCGCCCGGCCATCACCAGCGGGTCGTCCAGCGCCTCCTGGGCCTCCAGCCTGGCCTGCTCGCGCTCGCGCGTGGCCAGTTTGTTCGCCGCGGTCACCGCGTCGTCCCGGCGCGGCTGCGGGGGCTCGCCGGCCAGCACCCGGTCGCGGTGGCCGGTGAACGACCAGCGGTCCCGCGTCCACCGCTCCTCGACGTGCGCGCCCTCCGGCAGCGCCCGCAGCAGGTCCAGGCCCCGCCACACCGAGTCCCAGGTGGGCCGGACGCGGCTCTCCACCAGATCACGGACCCGCTGCTCGGCCGCGGCGAGCGCGGCCAGCCGGTCGTCGGCCTCCACGGCGTCCTCGGCGGCGGCGAGCGCGGTCCGCGCCCGGTCGTAGCGCTCGATGGCCGGGGCCAGCAGCTTGTTGTCGAACGCCGGGTCGGTGGCCGGGCCGGCCGGCGGGCACCGGAGCTGTCCCTCGCCGTCCCGGGCCAGCTCGGCCCACTGGGCGGCCTGCGCGCCGGTGCCGCCGTCGGGCGGGTCGATCCAGGCGAGCAGGGCGCCCAGGTGCTGGTCCTCCAGGCTGGACTGACCGGTCGCCCAGTGCCGGGCCAGCACCTCGGTGAGCGCCAGGAGCAGGGACGAGCCGGGCACCCGGGCCCGCTCCCCGTAGTGGGTCAGCCAGCGGCCGAGCAGCGGGACCCGGGGCGGCGCCGGGTGGGGCGCCTCCGGATCCTGCTCGGCGGTACGCCGGAACCGCATGGAACGGCCCAGCAGCCGTACGAAGTCCACGCCCGCCCGGCTGGGCACGACGAGCTGGGGCGCGTCGGCGCACAGCTCGACCTCGACCTTGACCCGCTTGCCGGTCTCCGGGTCGGTCTCCGTGCGCTCGGCCGCCTCGACGTCCTGCGCGTAGGAGTCGAGGTACGGCAGGACCACATCGGCGAGTTCGGCGAGGAACGCGAAGCGCAGGTCGCGGTCGCGCGGCTGCGGCACGACCAGCAGCCGCGGCGCGTCCCGGTCGGTGCCGACCAGCGCGCCCAGCGGGGCGCCGGCCTCACCGGCGGTGGTGAGCGGCACGAACACCAGGGGGCGGTCGGACAGCCGGCGGTGCCGGACGGTCGCCGCCGGCTGGGCGCGGCCGGTGCTGACGGCCTCGAGGCGGGCCAGGGTGGCGATCAGCGACACGGGGCCGCCACCTCCCGGCCGGCCGCCTGGGCGAGCGCCTCCGCGCGCAGGGCGGCCGCCCGGCGCAGGGCGGCGACCGCCGGATCGTCCGGGTCGCCGCTCTCGCCGCGGGCCGCCGCGAGGACGTCCTCGACCGTGGTCAGACCGCCGAGTTCGGCCCGCAGCGGGCGGCCGAGGCTGGTCACGGCGCCGTCCGCGCGGGACCGGCCGCGGCAGTGGAAGGCCAGTTCGCAGGCGGACAGGCACTCCGGCGCGTACGCGGCCGGGACCGACTCGACGGCCGCCGTCAGCTCCTCGGCGGGCCGGTCCGGAGCGAAGCAGGTGCCCTCGGGCAGGGCGCCCGCGATGTCCTCGACGCGGGTGAGCCGGGCGAGCTGCCGTGCGGTGACCGCGCGCTGCTTGCGCACGTCGACGGCGGACGCGGTGGGCAGGTTGGAGAAGTCCCTGGGGCAGACCAGCAGCACCCGGTGCCGCACCGCCGGGGCCGGGTCGAGCCGTGCGGCGACGTCCTCCAGGGCCAGCACGTACACCGCCGACTGCCGGGCGGCGGCGCCGACCTTCGCCGGGTCGGCCGAGCCGTCCAGCATCGGGAAGGACTTGATCTCCACGACCGTCCAGCTCCCGTCCGGGTGCACCACCACCGCGTCCGGCTCCAGGAAGGCGAGCGAGCCCGCCACGTCCAGCGCCAGCATCGGATGGTCCAGCAGCGTCCAGCCGCCCGCGACCACGGCCTCGCGCAGGGCCAGCGCCGTACGAGCCGTGCGCCCCTCGGGGCCGTGCGCGGACAGGTCGGGGACCGAGGCCCCGGCGGGCGGTTCGGCGCCCGGGTCGAGCCGCGAGTGGACCAGCCGCAGCAGCTCCGCGCCGCCGTCGGCCTTCACCTTCGCCTCGAACGCGTTGCCCCGGGTCAGCGCGAACTGCGACTGGCCGAACCCGGACGGCGCGCCCAGCCTCGCCGCGAGCGCCGCCTTGTCCACCCCGGCGCCGTCCAGGATCGCCCGCCTGCGGCACCCCGGGTTCGCGGCCAGCGCCGCGAGGGCGCGCGCGTCCAGGGCCTTGGCCGGTACGTCGGGACCGCGCAGCTCAGCGAGCCGCTGCCGGAGCCCCTTCTCCCGCGTCGCGGGGGGAGGCGTCCGGCTCGGCGGCGGAAGCGGGCTGCGACTCGCGCTGCCGTGGAATTCGCTCACCCGCGGAAGTCTGGCATCCGCCACTGACAACCGGGGAACCGGTGGCCGTCGTCGGCCGGGGCGCCCGGGCGGCCAGGCGGGCCCGGAGCAGGTCCGCGCCCCGCGTCACCCGCGGCGCCAGCAGCAGGCCCACGCCCATCACGGCGACGCCCGCGACCGCGTCGAGGAAGTAGTGGTTGGCGGTGCCCATGACCACCACGGCGGTCAGCAGGGGGTAGGCGACGGCGAGGATCCTGGTGAGGCGCGTGCCCCCGTACCGCCACAGCATGACCCCGCACCACAGGGCCCAGCCGACGTGCAGACTCGGCATCGCCGCGTACTGGTTGGTCATGCCGCCCATGCCGCGCGGCGCGCTGGCCTCGCCGCCCCACCAGCCGTACGAGCTGTAGTGGGCCATCGTGTCGACGAAGCCGTAGCCCGGGGAGAGCAGCCGGGGCGGGCAGGTGGGCAGCAGGGTGAAGCCGATCAGACCGATGAACGTGGACGACATCAGCCAGGTCCGGGCCGCCCGGTAGTGCTCGGTACGGGCCCGGAACAGCCAGACGAGGATGGCCGGCGTGACGACGTAGTGCAGTGAGGCGTACCAGAAGTCGGCGGGTATGCCGAGCCACGGCTCGCGTGTGAACAGCCGGTTGAGCGGGTGCTCGGCGTTCAGGTACAGGGCCTTCTCGACGCGCAGGATCGCCAGGCCGTGGTCGACGGCGGAGGAGACGTCGCCGCGGGCGAGCAGGCGGCCGGCCGAGTAGCAGCCGTAGACCAGCAGGATCAGGGGCAGCTCGGTCCACCACCGCAGCCGGGCCCGCTGGGTCACCTCGGTGCCCGGTGTGTCGGTCTGCGGCATCCGATCGCCCTCCCCCTTCTGCTGCGGCGCGCCCCGGCGGCGGCCGTGCCACTTTACGGTGTCCGCATCACGGCCACGCGGGCGCTTCAGCCCTCAAAGACGCCGGCATCGCCCGCCGGGTTGCCCCTGCCTGGGCTGAGCGATGATGGGAGTACCGCGTCTTCCGCTCAAGATGCCCAAGATCCGTTCAGCACGTCCCCGAAAGGTCTCCCATGGCACCGCGCATCCTGCTGGCCCGGCACGGACAGACGGAATGGTCGCTGTCCGGCAAGCACACCGGCAGGACCGACGTACCGCTGCTGGAGGAGGGGCGGCGCGGGGCCAAGCTGCTCGGCGAGCGGCTGCACCGCGCCCCGCTGGACGGGCTGCCGGCCGCCGAGGTGCGGACCAGCCCGCTGGTACGCGCGCGTGAGACGTGCGAACTGGCCGGGTTCGGTGAGCGCGCGGCCGTCTGGGACGCGCTCATGGAGTGGGACTACGGCGCCTACGAGGGCATGACCCCCGCCGAGATCCAGGCCGTCCGGCCCGGGTGGCTGATCTGGCGCGACGGGGTGCCCGAGGGGGAGAGCCTCGCCGAGGTCACCGCGCGCGCGGACGAGGTGGTGGCGTGGGCGCGGTCGGCGGACCGGGACGTGCTGGTGTTCGCGCACGGGCACATCCTGCGGTCCATCGGCGCGCGCTGGCTGGGGCTGCCGCTGGCCTTCGCGGGGCGGATACGGCTCAATCCGACCTCGCTGTCGGTGCTGGGGTGGGCCTACGGGGAGCCGGCCATCGAGAGCTGGAACGACTCGGGGCATCTGGCGGGGTGACGGTGCGCGGCGCCCCTGCCGGGGACCGGGTCACCCCAGGCACCTGAGTCACCGGGACGCGCGCGTGCCGCGGTCCGGGGCCGGCCGCCTCGCCTACGCCCGGCCCGCTCTCGGGGTCGAGGCATGGCGGTCCAGGAAGTCGGAGACACCCGAGGCACGGCGGTGGGGGAGCAGGACCCGGGCCGTGCCCGCCAGCATGGTCTGGATGCGGGAGGACTGGACCTGGGTCAGCAGGTCCAGGACGCGCAGGCCGGCCGCGGCCGCCTCGTCGGGCCGGCCCTCGCGGGCCAGGTCGTCGGCCAGTTCGGCGGTGTAGAGCGCGATGTTGCGGGTGAAGTGCGGGTCCTGCAGGTGGGCCGCCCGGCGGGCGTGCCGGGACGCGCGCCGCCAGTCGCCGAGCGTCGACCAGCACTGCGCCTCCAGGCCCTCGAGCTCGGCCTCTCCGTAGAAGCTCATCCACTCGGGGTCGGCGTCCGAGTGGCCCCGCTCGAAGAGGGCCTGCGCCCGGGCCAGCGCCTGCGCGCAGCCGGTGCGGTCGGCGAGCCCCGCCCAGCCGCCCGCCTCGCGCAGCGCGAGCAGCGACAGCAGCCGGGGCGAGCCCAGGGGAGCGGCGGCCCGGCGCGCGGCCTGCGCGGCGCGTACCGCCTCCCGGGGGCGGCCGGCGTCGCGGGCCAGGAACGCGGTGTTGCAGAAGGCGTGCGCCTCCAGGGCCGGGTCCCCGGTCATCCGGGCGGTGGCCAGCGCTTCGGCGTAGTGCGAGCGGGCGTCGTCGAAGCGGCCGGAGTCATGGGCCAGCCAGCCCACCGAGATGGCCAGTTCACCGGCGCCCGAGTGCAGTCTCTCGGCGGTCGTCTGCCGGGTCGCGCCGGCGTCCAGGAGCGCGTAGGCGGCACGCAGCGGTGCGGCCGCGCGCTGGTACAGGCCGTCCGCGCCGTGCCGGTCGTCCAGCAGCCGGATGCGGCGGACGGCCTCTTCCAGGGCGGCCGCCTCGGGGGTGCCGACGCGGCGCTGCGGACGGGCCGCCGCCGTCGCGTCGATGGTGAGCCCCAGCGGGCCCAGCGTGGCGGCGGCCACGGTGGCGCCTCCGCCGGTCATGAATGCGCGACGCAGCACGTCGCTCTCCTCGTGGTTCAGGGGGTCGTTCTCGTACGGCTCGTGCGGGTCGTACGGGTCCTGCGTGTCATACGGCTCACGGGCCCCTCGCGTCTCAGTGACAGCGAACGCCAAGGGCGCCCCGGTGGCCGTCCGCGCCGCGCGCCCGCGGACGGACGAGCGCGGCGCGAAGCCGAGGTCGGTGAGCGTGCGGCCGGGGAACATGTGCAGGAACACCCGTTCGTACGCGTAGTTGGGGCAGCGGATCTCACCCGCCTCGACCCTGCCGACGTAGCGCGCGTCACAGCTCACCCGCTCGCCGATCTCGCGCGCGGCCCGCCGCACCAGCGCGGCGAACTCGGCCGGCGAGTGCCGGCCGCGCAACTGCCGGAAGGCGAGGTTCGGCCGTGCGGGCCGTTCGGACTGTGACGAGGTCTCCGTTGACGACGCCATGGCCGGGTCCTCTCGTGCGAACCGTCGAACCATGCCGGATCCGGGGTGGATTCGGGCTGAGTTGTCCATGTGACACCCTGGTTCCGGCGAGCACGAACGTACCCGCTGTGTCGGACCCGCCACGCAGTGTTTAGCTACAAAACGGATATCTCATCCACGATCTGCCATGAACTGCCATCCTTTGCGGCGCACTTGCGCCGTAGCCGTTGACGCGGTCGCGCGTTGGACTGCACGGACCGCAAACGTGCAGCGTGGTGGAGGCCGGCATGGAGACCAGCCAGAGCAACGATCCCTGTACACCGGGCGCGCCACCGTCCGCGGCGGAGGGTGACGCGACCTGCGAACTCGTGACGGTGCCGGCCCGGCAGGGGCTGGAGGCCGTCGACATCCTCCGGCGCGGCGCGCCCGAGACCGTGGGCCCCGTGCTGCACGACGACGGCTGCGACACCCTCGGCTTCCTGGTCCCCGCCGGCACCGCCGCCGGCTGGGACGTGCCGGGCAGCACCTGCACGGAGACCGACGGACGCGGGCTCAGGCTCAACCCCGAGCCGCCGGTGGAGGGCTCGGACTGGCTGCTGCCGCCCGGCGGGGCCGACCTCGCGACCGACCCCGCGGTGCTGCGCCGGGCCCTCGGGGAGGCGGCCCGGATGATCGAGGCGGCCGACAACTGCCGGTGAGGCGGCCGTCCGGGGCGCCTGCGAAGATGGACCGATGGGCAGGTCCAGGAACAACCGGCGCAGACCGGCCGACGCGCAGGCCGTCACGGAGACCGTCGACGGCGGGCTCGCACAGCTCGTGCCCGACCCCGACCGCCCCCGCGCCCGGACCCTGCTGATCGACGGGGCGCCCCAGTCGCACGTCGACCTGGACGACCCCGCGTACCTCTCCTTCGAGTACCAGCGCCGGCTCGGCCATGTCATCGACCTCGCCGCGCCGTCCGGCCGGCCGGTGCACGCCGTGCATCTGGGCGGTGGCGCCCTCACGCTCGCCCGCTACGTCGCCGCCACCCGGCCCCGCTCCACCCAGCAGGTCGTCGAGCGGGACGCGGCCCTCGTGCAACTGGTGCGGCGCGAACTGCCGTTGGATCCCAACGCGCGGATACGGGTGCGGTCGGCGGACGCCCGCGAGGGCCTGGCCAAGGTCCCGGACGGCTGGGCCGACCTGATCATCGCCGACGTCTTCAGCGGCGCCCGGACCCCCGCCCACCTCACCTCCACCGAGTTCCTGGACGAGGTCCGCCGGGCCCTGAAACCCTCCGGCGTCTACGCGGCCAACATCGCCGACGGCCCGCCGCTCGCCCACCTGCGCGGTCAGATAGCCACCGCAGCAGCCCGCTTCCCGGAACTCGCCCTGATCGCGGACCCGGCCGTGCTGCGCGGCAAGCGCTTCGGCAACGCCGTCCTGGCCGCCTCCGCGCTGCCGCTGCCGCTCGCCGAACTCACCCGCCGCGCCGCCTCCGACCCGCACTCCGCCCGGGTCGAACACGGCAGGCAGCTCACCGACTTCACCGGCGGCGCCGTGCCCGTCACGGACGAGGCGGCGGTGGCCTCCCCGGCCCCGCCGCCCTCCGTCTTCCACTGACCGCCTGCCCGGCCCGCCGCCGAAGCGCCGTCAGTAGGTGCCGACTTCGACGCGGGGCGGGCCGTCGTGCCAGGTGCAGAACACCGACACCCGGTCGGCGTCCCGGCCGAACTCCACCCGGATCCAGCTCTCCGTCTTCCACACCTGCATCGACCAGCCGGTGCCCGGGGTGGCCGAGACGAGCGTCGCGTCGGCCTTGCCCAGGTCGAAGACGGCCCGGCCGCCGTCGGTGTCGTACGCCTTGACCCGGCCGGCGGCGGTGGGGCCCGCGGAGGCGGAGGGGCCGGGGGCGGCGGCGCGGGACGACGGGGCCCGGGAGGGCGTTGGGGTCGGCGGCTCGGCCGACGGGCTCTGGGACCGGGGCGGCCGGGCGGTCGGCGAACCCACCGGCTTCGAGCCCTGGGCGGTGGTGTCGGCCGCCGTGATCGGCAGGGCACGCGGCGGGTCGTACGCCGTGCCGGCCATGACCGTGTGCACACCCCACCACGACAGCGTGACCGCCGCGCCCGTGGCGAGCAGCCAGGCCAGTACGTGTACGAGTCCTCTGCGCATCGCGGGCCATACTGCCCCAGGGGCACCGCGGTGCGCACGCGTCCCCGGTTGTCCACAGGCGGGACACCGGCATCGGCCGCATGGCGTACGGTGCGGCGCATGGCAAGTGTGCTCGTGGTCGAGGACGACCAGTTCGTACGCTCGGCGCTCATCCGGCACCTGACCGACGCCTCCCACACCGTGCGCAGCGTCGGTACGGCGCTGGAGGCGCTGCGCGAGGTCGCCCATCTCCGTTTCGACGTGGTCATCCTGGACCTCGGACTGCCCGATCTGGACGGCTCCGAGGCCCTGAAGATGCTGCGCGGCATCACCGACGTGCCCGTCATCATCGCCACCGCGCGGGACGACGAGGCGGAGATCGTCCGCCTGCTCAACGCGGGGGCGGACGACTACCTGACCAAGCCGTTCTCGGTCGAGCACCTGGCGGCCCGCATGGCGGCCGTGCTGCGCCGGGCCCGGGCCACCGGCGGGGAGGCGCCGCCCTCCAGCGTCCTGCGGGTCGGCGGGCTCACCGTCGACCCGCTGCGCCGTCAGGCCGAACTGGACGGCATGCGACTGGACCTGACCCGCCGTGAGTTCGACCTGCTCGCCTTCCTGGCCGGCCGCCCCGGAGTCGTCGTGGCCCGCAGGGAACTCCTCGCCGAGGTCTGGCAGCAGTCCTACGGCGACGACCAGACGATCGACGTCCATCTGTCCTGGCTGCGCCGCAAGCTGGGGGAGACCGCGGCCCGGCCGCGCTACCTGCACACCCTCCGGGGTGTCGGCGTGAAGCTGGAGCCGCCCGGGGGAGGGGAGCCGCCGCGATGAGATGGGCTCTGGTCAAGGTGTGCCTCGCGGTCACCACCATGGTCGTGGTGGCCTTCGCCGTACCGCTCGGACTGGTCGTGAAGGAGATGGCCCGCGACCGGGCGTACTCCAACGCCGAGCGGGAGGCCGCCGCGGTCGCCCCCGCGCTGTCCATCACCACCGACCGGGACAAGCTGGAACGGGTGGTGGCCTCGGCCGGCGACGACTCCGGGATGGCCGTGCACCTGCCCGCCGACGGGGCCCGCGGAGCGCTCGACCTCGGCCGGCAGCGTGCCGCTGACAAGGACATCGCGGCCGTACGGAGGCTGGGCCGCGCCTCCACCACCTCCGTCTCCGGCGGCTCCACGCTGCTGCAGCCGGTCGCGCTCGGCTCCGGAATCGCGGTGGTCGAGGTCTACGTGCCCGAGTCCGAGACGAGCAACGGGGTCGGCACCGCCTGGGCGGTGCTCGCGGCGGTCGGACTCGCGCTGATCGTCGGCTCGGTCGCGGTCGCCGACCGGCTCGGGGTGCGCATGGTGCGGCCCGCGAGGCGGCTGGTCGAGGGCGCGCACGAGCTGGGCGAGGGCAAGCTGGGCGCCCGGGTGCCGGAGGACGGTCCGACCGAACTGCGGCTCGCGGCGGTCGCGTTCAACTCCATGGCCGACCAGGTCGTCCAACTGCTCGCCAACGAGCGCGAGCTGGCGGCCGACCTGTCGCACCGGCTGCGCACTCCGCTGACCGTGCTCCGGCTGAACGCGGCCTCCCTCGGCGCCGGGCCCGCCGCCGACCAGACCCGGGCGGCCGTCGCCCAACTGGAGGGCGAGGTCGACACCATCATCCGCACCGCACGGGAGGCCAAGCCGCAGACGGCGGCCGCCGGGCCGGGCGCCGGCTGCGACGCGGCCGAAGTGGTGCGCGAGCGCATGGAGTTCTGGTCCGCGCTGGCCGAGGACGAGGGCCGCAAGTGGCGGGTGGCCGGGGTCGAGCGGCCGGTGCGCATACCCGTGGCCCGCGCCGACCTGGCCGCCGCCCTCGACGCGCTGCTCGGCAACGTCTTCCGGCACACCGCCGAGGGCACCGCCTTCGCGGTCGACGTGCACAACGCGGAGGACGCGGTGATCGTGCTGATCTCCGACGCGGGCCCCGGCATACCCGACCCCGACGCGGCGATGGCCCGCGGCCGCGGCTCCGGCAGCGCGGGCTCGACCGGGCTGGGCCTGGACATCGTGCGCCGCCTCGCCGAGGCCACCGGCGGCGATGTGCGCATCGGCTCCTCGGTGCTGGGCGGGACCGAGGTGCGCATCTGGTTCCAGCTCGACGGACGCAAGCCGGCCGGTCGGGGGCACCGGGGGAGCGTGCGCGGACGCCGTCGGACGGCCACCGCCCGCTGACGCTCCGTCCGCACCGGACCACGGATTGGTCTCGACCTTTAACCGCCCCCGATCCCTTCCTTAAGCGCACCCTAAGGACCGCGACCGCCGTCCCCATAGGCCCGTTTGCCCGATTCCGGCTCGCTAGCGTGCTGCCGCACCCCACCCCCCGTGAACAGCGAAGGCAGGCACGCGCATGAGCACGCACCGGCGCAGGATCAGTGGCAGGAACAAGGCGATCGGCTCCGTGGTGGCCGCGGCGGTGATCGGCGGCGGCGCCCTCGTGCTCACCGGTACGGCGAACGCCGCGGGGGTCAACGCCGCGTACACCAGGACGAGCGACTGGTCGACGGGCTACACCGCGCAGTACGTCGTCACCAACAACAGCGGCGGGACGGAGAAGACCTGGACGCTGGAGTTCGACCTCCCGGCGGGCGCCAGGCTCAGCTCCCTGTGGAACGGCGAATCCACCGTCAGCGGTCAGCACGTCACCGTGAAGCCCGCGAAGTGGGACACGGACGGCCTGGCCGCGGGCAAGTCGGTCACCGTCGGCTTCGTGGTCGACGGCACGGGCGACCCGACGGGCTGCCGGGTCGACGACGCCCAGTGTTCCGCGGACGGCGGCGCCACCCCCGAACCGAGCGGCCGCCCGTCCCAGACCCAGACCCCGGCCCCCAGCGCGACCCCGAGCCAGAGCGCCACCCCCGGCCAGAGCGCGACCCCGACCCCCACGCAGAGCACCGGCACCGGCACCACCGCCTCGGCCGGCTTCGCCCCCTACGTGGACACGTCCCTCTACCCCGCCTTCGACCTCCTCGCCGCCGCCGACGCGACCGGCGTGAAGAACTTCAACCTCGCCTTCGTCACCGACGGCGGCGGCTGCACCCCCAAGTGGGGCGGCGTCACCGACCTCACCGGCGACGCGGTGGCCGCGCAGATAGGCTCCCTGCGTGCCAAGGGCGGTGACGTCCGGGTCTCCTTCGGCGGCGCCTCCGGCTCGGAGCTGGCCACCACCTGCTCCTCGGCGGACGCCCTGGCCGCCGCGTACGGCAAGGCCGTGGACGCCTTCAAGCTGACCAAGGTCGACTTCGACGTCGAGGGCGGCGCGCTGCCCGACACCGCGGCCAACACCCGCCGCGCCCAGGCCATCGCCAAGCTCCAGGCCCAGCACCCCGGCCTGGACGTCTCCTTCACCCTGCCGGTGATGCCCGAGGGCCTGACCCAGGACGGCGTGAACCTCCTGTCCAACGCCAAGTCCAACGGTGTGCGGATCAACACCGTCAACATCATGGCGATGGACTACGGCCCCGCGTACAACGGCGACATGGGCACCTACGCCGAGCAGGCCGCCACCGCCACGCAGGCCCAGGTCAAGAGCGTGCTGGGGCTGTCCGACCAGGCCGCCTGGAAGACGGTCGCGGTCACCCCGATGATCGGCGTCAACGACGTCTCCGCCGAGGTCTTCAAGGTCGACGACGCCACCCAGCTCGTGAACTTCGCCAAGTCCAAGGGCCTCGGCTGGCTCTCCATGTGGTCCGCGACCCGCGACAAGCAGTGCGACGGCGGCACCAAGCCCACCGACGACGCGACCTGCAGCTCCGTCACCCAGGACAAGTTCGCCTTCGCCAAGGCCTTCGGCGCCTTCAACTGACCCGGCCGCACCGGGCGCAGCGGCTACACCGGCCCACCGGCCGGGTACGTCGGCATGACGTGGGCGCGGCACCCCCTATCCGGGCGCCGCGCCCACGCCGTCCGGCCCCCCGGACACCGGACGGTCTTTCAGGCCACCGGCTCCGCCGCCGGCAGCGTCCCGGTCCGCGCCGCCTCGCCGTACCAGAGGGCGCTCGACTTCGGGGTGCGCTCCAGCGTCGGGTAGTCGACGTACACCGCGCCGAACCGCTTCCCGTAGCCGTACGCCCACTCGAAGTTGTCCATCAGGGACCACAGGTAGTAGCCGCGCACGTCGGCGCCGTCGGCGACGGCCCGGCGGACCGCCGCCAGGTGGCCGCGCAGATAGGCGATGCGCTCCGGGTCGTGCACCCGTCCCTCGGCGTCGGGCTTGTCGTCGTAGGCCGCGCCGTTCTCCGTGATGTACAGCGGCAGGCCCGGCGCCTCGCGCGAGTAGCGCATGATCAGCTCGTGCAGCCCGGTCGGGTCGACGGTCCAGCCCATCTCGGTCCGCTCGCCGGGCGTCTGGTGGAACAGCACGTCGTCGGCGGCCGGCCAGGGGGAGTGCTCACCGGCGCCGTGCCCGTCCGCCCGCGGGCCGGCGACCCGGCCGTCCGACGCGGAGACCAGGGTCGGGGTGTAGTAGTTCAGGCCCAGCGCGTCGAGCGGCGATCTGATCGTGCGCAGGTCCCCGTCGAGCACGAACGACCAGTCGGTGACCGAGGCGGTCTCGGCGAACAGGGTCTCCGGGTAGGCGCCGTGCAGGACCGGGCCGTGGAAGACGCCGTTGGCCAGGTTGTCGATCCGGCGGGCCGCCGCGAGATCGGCCGGGCTCTGGGTGAGCGGGCGCACCACCGAGGAGTTGAGGCTGAGCGCGATCTGGTTGCCGGCCGGCAGCACCGAACGCAGCGCGGCCGCGCCCAGGCCGTGCGCCAGGTTGAGGTGATGGGCCGCGCGCAGGGCGGCCGCCGGGTCGGTGCGACCGGGGGCGTGCACGCCCGAGCCGTAGCCCAGGAAGGCGCTGCACCACGGCTCGTTCAGGGTGATCCACTGCTCCACCCGGTCGCCGAGCGCCTCGCCGACCAGCCGCGCGTACTCGGCGAACCGGTGGGCGGTGTCCCGCTCCGGCCAGCCGCCCGCGTCCTCCAGTTCCTGGGGCAGGTCCCAGTGGTAGAGGGTGATCGCCGGCTTGATGCCGTGCTCCAGCAGCTCGTCGACCAGACGGCGGTAGAAGTCCAGGCCCACCTGCACCGCGGGTCCCCGGCCGGTCGGCTGCACCCGGGGCCAGGAGACGGAGAAGCGGTAGGCGGTCAGGCCCAGCTCCGCCATCAGCGCCACGTCCTCGCGGTAGCGGTGGTAGTGGTCGACGGCGATGTCACCGGTGTCACCGCCCGCCGTCCGGCCGGGGGTGTGGCTGAAGGTGTCCCAGATGGAAGGGGTGCGGCCGTCCTCCCGTACCGCGCCCTCGATCTGGTACGCGGACGTCGCGGCGCCCCAGAGGAAGGCGGGCGGGAAGGTCGCGGGCGGCAAGGGCTCTGTCATGGAAGGACTCCCCGGATCGGCTGCGCCCATTGTGCATGGGAGCGCTCCCATGCGGAAGCCCCCGCCCCGTCCGATACGCGGATTCACAGCTGGCGCCCGTCCCGGATTACGGCGGCCCGGCCCGGCCTACGGCGTGCGCCCGGCCCGGGTCCATCACGGCCACGGCTCGGGGTGATGCCCACTGCGCGCGGTACGCCCGGCCCGCTCCACGGCGTGCGCTCAACCCGCGCCGCGCGCCCGGTCCGCGTCCGCCTCGGCTCGCGGTGGGACCAGTCCGTACCGTGCGGCGAGCCCGGCTCACGGCTCGGGGTCGGCCCTGTGCATGCCGTGCGCCTGCCCCGGCCGGTCTCTCGCGCCCGCTTTGGGCCGTGCGCCTGTCCCGGCCGCCTCTCGCGCTCGGCCGCCTCTCGCGCTCGGCCGCCTCTCGCGCTCGGCCGCCTCTCGCGCTCGGCCGCCTCTCGCGCTCGGCCGCCTCTCGCGGCCGGTTCGGTTCACCCGTGCGCCCGGCCTGCCCCGGTGTCGGCGCGCGGCCCTGGTCTGCGGCCCGCCACCGGTTCCGTTTCACCGCTCACGCCCCGTTCCGCTTACGGTCCTCGCACCGTTCCCGGCTCGCGGCGCGATCCCTCCCGTATCGGTGACGGTCAGGCCGGCTCGTGGCCCGACTCCCCGATATCCGATCCCCCCGTATCGGCGTCGATCAAGCCGACTCGCGTACGACCAGCCGGGTCGGCAGGACCACCTCGCGGCGCCCGGCCCGGCCGGCGATCTCGTCCAGCAGCAGGTCCGCCATCGCGCGCCCCATCTCCTCCATCGGCTGGCGGACGCTGGTCAGCGGAGGGTCGATGTGCCGGGCCACGATGGAGTCGTCGAAGCCGACGACGGCCACGTCGTCCGGGATCCGCCGGCCCGCGGCGCGCAGTTCGAGCACCGCCCCGGAGGCCATCACGTCGGAGGCCGCGAACACCGCGTCGAGCCCCGGGCGCCGGCGCAGCAGCTCGCGCATCGCCGCGCGGCCGCCCTCCTCGGTGAAGTCGCCCGGCTCGATGAGCTCCTCGTCCACCGCGACCCCCGCGGTCCGCAACGCCTCGCGGTAGCCGTCGAGCCGGGTCCGGGCCGCGTCCATGTCCAGGGGCCCGGTGATCGTGGCGACGGTGCGCCGCCCCCGGTCGAGCAGGTGCCGCACCGCGCTGCGGGAGCCGCCGCCGTTGTCCGCGCGGACATGGCCGAGCGGTTCCGGATCGCCCCGCCGCCCGGCCAGCACGGTGGGCACCGACAGCTCGTCCAGCAGGTCGGGCAGGGTGTCGTCGCGGTGGACCGCCACCATCAGCACGCCGTCCACCCGCTGGGCGGTCAGGTACGACGCCAGGCGCCGGTGCTTCCTCCCGTCGCGCGCGAGCACCACCAGCAACTGCATGCCCGCGTGGGTGAGCCGGGCGGAGGCGCCCCGGATGATGCCCGAGAAGTACGGTTCCGCGAACAGCCGGCTCTCGGCCTCCGGAACGACGAGGGCCACGGCGTCGGTACGGCTCGTGGCCAGAGAGCGCGCGGCGCGGTTCGGGACGTAGCCGAGTTCGGCGATCGCCTTCTCCACCGCGGCCCGGGACCGGTCGCTCACCTTGGGTGAGCCGTTGAGCACTCGGGACACCGTGCCACGGCCGACACCGGCCCGAGCGGCCACGGCGTTCAGCGTGGGGCGCCGGACGCCGAGTGCTTCGGGCGGCTGGGCGTGGCTCATCGTTCACCTTCCGGTGTGCGGCAGGGGGGCACTTCATTGTGTCCCAGCGCGTTGCCCCGGCGGCCGCCCCGTCCGGGCCGGCCGCCGGACCCGGACGAAGATCATCCCTGTGACCAGCGTGGATCCATCGGACGACGGGCGTATGTCCAGGGTGGTGCAGGGGATTTCGTGACACGTTCACGTGACGTCTGGGACACGCTCAGGCAACAACGCTGTTTTCAAGTCTTGACACCCGGCCCCCGCAGCAAGGAGTCTTCCGGCATGCCGCGTGGGAGCGGTCCCACGGGAAGTCTCCGGGGCCCGTCCCGCGCGGATGAAGCACTGATGACCTTTCCCTCTACCTCGCATGACACACCGTTGACCAGCGCCTTTGCATCGCACGTCCTGTGCGGTGAGCCGGTCGCTGCTCGAAATCGAGAGGGCAGGTCCGGGCCGTCGACCCTTGGCGGTCTGCTTCCTGGGGTCCCGTTTCCCACCGGAACAAGGAGTAGTGGAATGCGCATCACCGGTACCGACGGCGGAGGCGGTCGCCGTCGCAGAGCGGCGGCCCTGGCCACCACGGTCCTGACGGCATCGGCCCTGCTGTTGACGGGCTGCAGCAGCGACGACGACTCGGACGCCTCGTCCGACGGCTCGATCACGCTCACCGTGGCCGACTTCGGGCAGTTCGGCTACAAGGAGGCCGGCCTGTTCGCCAAGTACCACGAGCTCCACCCGAAGATCACGGTGAAGGAAGAGGTCACCGCCAACGAGCAGGACTACTACCCCAAGCTCCTTCAGCAGCTGAACACGGGCAGCGGTCTGGGAGACGTCACCGGTATCGAGGTCGGCCGTATCAAGGAGGTCGTCGACACCCAGGCGGACAAGTTCGCCGACCTGAGCAAGTCGATCGACGTGAACAACTGGGTCTCCTGGAAGGAGAAGCAGGCCACCACGAAGGACGGCAAGGTGGTCGGCGCCGGCACCGACATCGGCCCGATGTCGCTGTGCTACCGCCGCGACCTGTTCGAGAAGGCGGGCCTGCCCACCGACCGCGAGGACGTGGCCAAGGCCATAGCCGGCGGCTGGGAGGACTACCTGAAGCTCGGCGAGCAGTACAAGAAGAAGGCGCCGTCCGGCACCTACTTCATGGACTCCGCGAGCGCCATGTTCAACGCGGTCGTCAGCTCCTCGGACAAGCAGTACTACGACACCTCCGGCAAGCCGGTCTACAAGGACAGCGCCTCCGTGCAGCAGGGCTGGGACCTCTCCGCCGAGGCCGCGTCCAAGAAGCTGACCCACGGTCTGCCGCAGTTCACCGACGCCTGGACGGCGGCGCTGCGCAAGGGCAGCGTGGCCACGGTGGCGTGCCCGGCGTGGATGGCCGGCCAGATCTCCACCAACTCCGGTGACGCCTACAAGGGCAAGTGGGACATCTCCCGCGCGCCCGGCTCCACCGCGGCCAACTGGGGCGGCTCCTTCCTCGCGGTCCCGCAGGGCGGCAAGCACGTCAAGGAGGCCACCGAGCTGGTCAAGTGGCTGACGGCGCCCGAGCAGCAGGCCGCGGTGTTCAAGGCGATCGGCGTCTTCCCGTCCAACAAGGGCGCCTACGACCTGGCCGACGTGAAGAGCGCGAAGCTCCCGTACTTCAACAACGCCCCGATCGGCGAGATCTACGCGGACGAGGCCAAGTCCATCCCCGAGGCGGTGCTCGGCCCGAAGGACGCGGTCATCAAGGACACGATCTCGACGCAGATCAACAACATGGAGCAGCGGGGCACCAAGCCCGCCGACGCATGGAAGGCCGCGACCGAGACGATCGACAAGGCGATCGGCTGACGCGCGCCGGGGCGGGCAGGTCCCTCGGACCGCCCGCCCCGCGCCCGCGCGTCCGGCCGGGTCCCCGCCGCGCCGGTGCCGTGACCGCGAGGGCCCACCGGTGAACGGGCGGCGACGCGGCACCGCCGGCCCGGTGGCGCCCGGCGTCCGGCGCCCCGGCGGCGGATCCGGGCACCGGCCCGGCCGCGGCGCCCCGGCGGCGCCGGCCGGCGGGCCGCACCCCCGGCCCCCCGGCCCGTGAGCCGTACCCGGCGGACCGGGCCCGGCGGACCGGATCCGGGACGCCGGCTCTGGCCGCGAGGCCGGGGGCTCGGTACCGTACCGGCCGCCGTGGCGCGCGGGACGGGGGCCGGCGCGCGGTCCGGTGGACGCCGCGCCCGCCCCGTATCCGGCCGAAACCCTGCAGATAAGGACTCCTCCGTGGCAACAACAACCCCCACCCGGGGCGCGTACAGCCCGCCGCCCGGCGGCACCGTGTCCGACGGGCCCGGCACCCGCACCTGGCGCAGCCGGCTCTGGCGCTTCGACGACCTGGCGTCGCCCTACGCCTACATCGCGCCCTTCTTCCTGATCTTCGGCGCCTTCGGGCTCTACCCGCTGATCTACACCGGCTGGATCGCCCTGCACCGGGTCGAGATGACCAGCCTCGGCCAGTCCGAGTGGGTCGGCTGGGACAACTTCTCCCGGATCCTCCAGGACTCGGAGTTCTGGACCGCCGTCGCCAACACCTTCGTCATCGGCGTCATATCGACCGTCCCCCAGCTCCTCGTGGCACTGGGCCTGGCCCACCTGCTCAACTACAAGCTGCGGGCCAGCACGTTCTGGCGCACCCTCATCCTCACCCCGTACGCCACCTCGGTGGCGACCGCGGCGCTGGTCTTCGCCCTCGTCTTCCGCGCGGACGGCGGCATCCTCAACTGGGTGCTGCACTTCGCCGGCATCGACAACATCGACTGGGGCAACGGCGAGTGGACGTCCAAGATCGCCATCTCGGTCATCGTGATCTGGCGCTGGACCGGCTACAACGCCCTGATCTACCTCGCGGCCATGCAGGCCGTGCCCACCGATCTCTACGAGGCCGCCTCGATCGACGGCGCCTCCCGGTGGCAGCAGTTCCGCAAGGTGACGATCCCCTCGCTGCGGCCGACGATCCTGTTCACCATCGTCATCTCGACCATCGGCTCCATGCAGCTGTTCGGCGAGCCGCTGCTGCTGCAGGGCGGAACGCTCGGGTCCATCGGCGGCAGCGAGCACCAGTACGAAACCCTGAGCATCTACCTCTTCAACTACGGCTGGAAGCTCGGGCACCTGGGTCCGGCCGCCGCCGTGGCCTGGGCGATGCTCGTCCTGCTGCTGCTGATCGCCCTGATCAACTGGATCGTCGGCCGGTTCGTGCGCAAGAGCGCGGCCTGACGGGAGCGACTTCGATGACCACGACCAGTCCCCTCAAGACCGCGGCCGACCTCACCCCGGCCCGCCCGTCCGCCCCCGGCAGCGGCGGCCGCGCCCGCCTCAAGCTCGGCGCCGGCCAGCAGCTCAAGGGCGGCCCCTTCACCTACGTCGCCCTCGTCGTCGTCGGCCTGGGATCGATCTTCCCGCTGTACTGGACCCTGGTGGCCGCCTCGCACGACCAGCAGCGGGTCCTGGACAGCCCGCCGCCGCTGCTGCCGGGCGGCAGACTGTGGAGCAACCTCCAGGCCGCCTGGGAGCAGGCCCACCTGGGCAAGGCCATCGTCAACAGCGTCATCGTGGCCGGCTGCATCACCGTGGCGACCCTGTTCTTCTGCACGCTGGCCGGTTACGCCTTCGCCAAGATGCGCTTCCGCGGCCGCGGCTTCCTGATGACCGCCGTCATCGCCACGCTGACCATCCCGCCGCAGCTCAGCGTCGTCCCGCTGTTCATGATGATGTCGGACATC
This sequence comes from Streptomyces sp. NPDC038135, assembly GCF_055601245.1. NCBI lineage: Bacteria > Bacillati > Actinomycetota > Actinomycetes > Kitasatosporales > Streptomycetaceae > Streptomyces > Streptomyces sp. NPDC038135. The sequence goes on from NZ_JBVJXS010000002.1 coordinate 212,578, forward strand.
GGGTGGGGCGGGAAGCTGGAGTCGGTGATCTTCCCGACCCTCGTCGGCGCCTTCGGCGTCTTCTTCATGCGGCAGTACCTGCTGGAGGCCCTGCCCTACGAGCTGATCGAGGCGGCCAAGGTGGACGGCGCGACCAACTTCCGCATCGTGTGGAGCGTGGTCCTGCCCGTGGCCCGGCCCGCCATGATGGTGCTCGGGATGCTCACCTTCGTGCAGGCGTGGAACGACTTCTTCTGGCCCTTCCTCGCCCTCAACCAGCAGAACCCCACCATCCAGGTGGCGCTCGGCCAGCTCAGCGCCTCCTACACCCCCGACCAGAGCATCGTCATGGCCGGCGCGCTGATCAGCACGCTTCCGCTGCTGCTGGTCTTCGTGGTCTTCGGCAAGCAGATCGTCGGGGGCATCATGTCGGGCGCCGTCAAGGGCTGACGGCACAGCCGTCCCGGGCAAGCGAACCGACCTCTACACACGCCACTTTGGGAGCGCTCTCACCATGACCGCTGTACGACCCGAGCCGACGACCCGGCCGGCCGCGGACCTCTCCTTCCCGCCCGGTTTCGTCTGGGGCGCGGCCACCGCCGCCTACCAGGTCGAGGGCGCGGCCGCCGAGGACGGACGCACGCCCTCCATCTGGGACACCTTCAGCCACACGCCCGGCAGGGTGCGCAACGGCGACACCGGCGACATCGCCGCCGACCACTACCACCGGTACCGCGACGACGTGGCGCTGATGAAGGACCTCGGCCTGCAGGCGTACCGGTTCTCCGTCTCCTGGTCCCGGGTGCAGCCCACCGGGCGGGGCCCCGCCGTCGAACGCGGCCTGGACTTCTACCGCCGGCTCACCGACGAGCTGCTCGAGGCCGGCATCACCCCCGTCGCCACCCTCTACCACTGGGACCTGCCCCAGGAGCTGGAGGACGCGGGCGGCTGGCCGCAGCGGGACACCGCGCAGCGCTTCGCCGAGTACGCCGAGGCCGTGGGCCGGGCCCTCGGGGACCGCGTCGGGGTGTGGACCACGCTCAACGAGCCGTGGTGCTCGGCCTTCCTCGGCTACGGCTCCGGCGTGCACGCGCCCGGCCGCACCGACCCGGCCGCCACCCTGCGCGCCGCCCACCACCTCAACCTGGCGCACGGCCGCGCGGTCGGGGCGCTGCGCTCCGTCCTGCCCAGCTCCGCGCAGCTCTCCATCACCCTCAACCTGCACCAGGTGCGCCCGCTCACGGACGCCCCCGGCGACGCGGAGGCGGCCCGCCGCATCGACGCGGTCGGCAACCGGATCTTCACCGGCCCGATCCTCGACGGCGCCTACCCGGAGGACCTCCTCGCGGACACCGCCCGCATCGTCGACTGGGACGAGCTGGTGCACGCCGGCGACCTCGCCGAGATCTCCCGCTCGATCGACGTGCTCGGCGTCAACTACTACTCGCCGACCGTGGTCTCGCTGCCCGCCGACGGCGCGGGCGCGACCAAGAACGACGGTCACGGAGCCAGCGACCACTCGCCGTGGACCGGCTCCGAGGACGTCTCCTTCCACCTCGCCAACGACGAGCTGACGGCCATGAACTGGGCCATCGACGCGGACGGCCTGCACACCCTGCTGGCCGGCATGGCGGCGGCGCACCCCGGGCTGCCGCTGATGGTCACCGAGAACGGCGCCGCCTTCGACGACTACGTCTCGCCCGAGGGGAAGGTGAACGACCCGCAGCGGATCGCCTACCTCCGCGGCCACCTGGAGGCGGTCCGGCGCGCCATCGCCGACGGCGTCGACGTCCGGGGCTACTTCCTGTGGTCCCTGCTGGACAACTTCGAGTGGTCCTACGGCTACTCGAAGCGGTTCGGCGCCGTCTACGTCGACTACGGCACCCAGCGCCGCATCCCCAAGGCCAGCGCCCACTGGTACGCCGACGTGATCCGCCGCAACGCGCTGCCGGAGCCCGGCCCGCGGATGTGACCTCCGCCCGGCCCCGGGGACGCCCGCCATGGCGGCGTCCCCCGGGCCGCCCGCCGGGGGCCCGGCACCGCGGGGACCGCGGGCGCGGGATGATGAGAGCGGGTGCTGTGGGATCCCGGTTACATTCCTGGCCGGACGGTAGCGGACAATCCCCCGGCCGGTCGGATGTGAGCGGGAGGCGGAGACCATGCCAGTCAACGGAGAGCGGAGCCGGAGCAGTCGGCGGCCGACGCTGGAAGAGGTCGCCGCCCGTGCCGGTGTCGGCAGAGGCACGGTCTCGCGGGTGATCAACGGCTCGCCCCGGGTGAGCGAGGCGACCCGGGCCGCGGTGGAGGCGGCCGTCGCGGAACTCGGCTACGTGCCCAACACCGCCGCGCGCGCCCTCGCGGCCAACCGCACCGACGCCATCGCGCTGGTGGTGCCGGAGCCGGAGACCCGCTTCTTCTCGGAGCCGTACTTCTCCGACATGCTGCGCGGCGTCGGCGCGGAACTCTCCGACAGCGAGATGCAGTTGCTGCTCATCTTCGCGGGCAGCGACCGCGAGCGGCAGCGGCTCGCGCAGTACCTGGCCGCCCACCGCGTCGACGGCGTCCTGCTGGTCTCGGTGCACGCCGACGACCCCCTGCCGGACATGCTGTCCCAGCTGGAGATCCCCGCGGTGATCAGCGGCCCCCGCTCCGCCGCCGAGACGCTGACCTCGGTGGACTCGGACAACTACGGCGGCGCCCGCTCCGCGGTGGAGCACCTGATGTCCCGGGGCCGCCGCCGGATCGCCCACATCACCGGCCGCCTCGACGTCTACGGCGCCCAGCGCCGTGTCGACGGCTACCGCGACGCCCTGCGCGACGCGGGCCTGCCCGTGGACGAGGGGCTGATCGAACCCGGCGACTTCACCGACGAGGGCGGCCGGCGGGCCATGACGACCCTGCTCGGACGCCACCCGGACCTGGACGCGGTCTTCGCGGGCTCCGACGTGATGGCGGCGGGCGCCCGGCAGGTGCTGCGCGAGGCCGGCCGGAGCATCCCCGGTGACGTGGCCCTGGTCGGTTACGACGACTCGGCCGTCGCCCGGCACATGGACCCGCCGCTGACCAGCGTCCGCCAGCCGATCGAGGAGATGGGCCGCGCCATGATCGACCTGCTCCTCAGCGAGATCGCCGGCCGCCGCCCGGCTCCCGTCCGCGACCCGCAGCCCCGCCACACGGTGCTGCCCACCGAACTGGTGGAACGGGCGTCGTCGTGACGGCCCTCGCGGGCGGGTGACGGCTGTCGCCCGCCCGCGGCGGTCGCCCCGGTCCCGGGAGACGGCCGCCAAAACGAATCAGCCGGTGACCGCGTCTTTCGACGGAGTCACCGGCTGATTACCCAGGGTGAGTGACGGGACTCGAACCCGCGGCATCCTGGACCACAACCAGGTGCTCTACCAGCTGAGCTACACCCACCATGACCGGTGGTCCGAGGAGGCTCTCCCCGACCGGCCGAGAAGAAGTCTACAGGGTCCGCAGGGGTGCTCGCGCACAGGTTTTCGCGCGGGCCCCGAGCGGACCCCGGGGCGCCGGGGCGTCGGCCCCGGGGGCCTACTGCGCGGGCAGGACGTGCTTGGCGGCGATCGCCCTGGCGGTGTCGGAGTCCGGGCCGGGCTGCGGGACGAAGACGGCCTCGCGGTAGTAGCGCAGTTCGGCGATCGACTCGCGGATGTCGGCGAGGGCGCGGTGGTTACCGTTCTTCTCCGGGCTGTTGAAGTAGGCCCGGGGATACCAGCGGCGGGCCAGCTCCTTGATCGAGGAGACGTCGACGATGCGGTAGTGGAGGTGGTTCTCCAGGGTCGGCATGTCGCGCAGCAGGAAGCCGCGGTCGGTGCCGACGGAGTTGCCGCACAGCGGGGCCTTGCCCGGCTCCTTGACGTGCTCGCGGACGTAGGCGAGGACCTGCGCCTCGGCGTCGGCCAGCGTGGTGCCGCCGGCCAGCTCCTCCAGCAGCCCGGACGCGGTGTGCATCTCGCGCACCACCTCCGGCATGGTCTCCAGTGCCGAGTCCGGCGGGCGGATGACGATGTCCACCCCTTCGCCGAGCACGTTCAGCTCGGAGTCGGTGACGAGGGCGGCCACCTCGATGAGCGCGTCGTCGGACAGCGAGAGGCCGGTCATCTCGCAGTCGATCCACACCATGCGATCGTTCATGTGTCTCACCTTACGGCGCGCCGCCCCGGGTCGGACCGGGCGTGCGGCGACCTTGTCGGTGTGCACACAGAAGGGCGACGGCGAAAGAGGGGCGGAGCCGTGCTCCGCCCCTCTCCTCGCGCTTCTCGCTCAGCTCCCGCTGCGCGGCCCCGGCAGCAGGCTCACCGCGCCCGCCGCCTGCCGGCGGCTCTGCATCGGCACCCCGCTCTCGCGGTCCGGGTGCAGCACCGGCGGCGCGTGGCCGACCGGCCCGTGGCCGGCCAGGCCGGGTCCGCCCGGTCCGGGCTGCAACGGGATCTCCGTCTCACCGGGCCGCTCGCTCTGCGGCCGGCGGGCCCGGTAGGCCGCGCGGTAGGCGGCCGGGGACGAGCCGAGCTGGCGGCGGAAGTGCCCGCGCAGCGCGACGGGGGAGCGGAAGCCGCAACGGCCCGCCACCTCGTCCACGGAGTAGTCCGACGTCTCCAGCAGCCGCTGCGCCTGGAGCACCCGCTGGGTGATCAGCCACTGCAGCGGCGCGCTGCCGGTGAGCGAGCGGAACCGGCGGTCGAACGTACGGCGGCTCATGTAGGCGCGTGCCGCCAGGGTCTCCACGTCGAACTGCTCGTGGAGGTGTTCCAGCGCCCAGGCGACGACCTCGGCGAGCGGGTCGGCGCCGATCTCCTCGGGTAAAGACCTGTCGAGGTAGCGCTCCTGGCCGCCCGACCGGCGCGGCGGGACCACCAGGCGCCGGGCGAGCGCGCCGGCCGCCTCGTTGCCGTGGTCCGTCCGCACGATGTGGAGACAGAGGTCGATCCCGGCCGCCGTGCCCGCCGACGTCAGGACGTCGCCGTCGTCGACGAACAGCTCTCTCGGATCCACGTGCACCGACGGATAGCGCTTGGCCAGCGTCGGCGCGTACATCCAGTGGGTGGTCGCCGGGCGGCCGTCCAGCAGGCCGGCCGCCGCGAGGACGAACGCGCCCGTGCACAGCCCGACGATGCGGGCGCCCTCCTCGTGGGCCCGGCGCAGTGCGTCGAGCGCCTCCTCCGGTGGCGGCGAGGTGATCGAGCGCCAGGCCGGCACGACGACCGTCCCGGCGCGTGAGATCGCCTCGAGCCCATGTGGCGCGGTGAGTTCCAGGCCCCCTGTGGTCCGCAGCGGGCCCTCCTCGCCGGCGGACACCAGTAGTCGGTACCGCGGCACTCCGGCGTCCTGGCGGTCGATCCCGAACACCGATAGAGGTATGGAACTCTCGAAGATGGGGCCGCCGCTGAACAGCAGCACCGCGACGATCTCCTTGCGGCGGCGCCCGGACAGTTTCCGGGCCGCGGCTTCCGGCGCGGCAGTGGAGTCGTGGCTCATCCTGCTAAGCCCCCCTCGGTGGTCGCGGCTCCTCGGTTGTGTCGCTCCTGCACGTTTCCCCTCGGTCCTGCACGAGTCCCCCGCCGTAAGACAGTCAAGATCGAATCTACTGGCTACCGCGGTCTGACGGTGGCCAGTTCGACACGCCGGACATTGTCGACATGACAACTTGGCGTGAAGCATTCGATCACGAAGCGTTGCACTCGTGGGGCGTGCAGGGAAGTGCGCCTTGTCGCAGTGGCCAAACCGCGTAGGGTGCGGATGCCGGCCCGGACCCTTTCCGTGCAGGTGGAACGGGGGTTCGGGGGTGGTCGGGACCCCTCTTGGGCGGTATCCGGAAGTTGGCCGAAAAGAAGCGCTCGAGGGTACGGAAACCGGTCAGTCGACCGGTGTCTCTCCCCTGGTGTGACGTCCGCCTCTTTGCGCGGCGCAACGTTCGGAGCGCCGCAACAGCACCCGGCAGGCGGCCGTGACGGCGGCGAGCCCGAAGGCGGTGCCGGCCGCGCCGGCGAACGAGGCGCCGTACCAGAGGAGGACCACGGGAACGAGGACGCAGCTGAAGGCCGCCCAGCGGATCACGTCGCTCGTGGTGTCCGGGGCGGGGCGCGGGTCGGTGGTGGATCTCGGTCCGGGCAACTCGTACTCCCTGGGGCGGTGGCTCACGGAGATCAACGCCCGTCCGGTCCGTCGGTCACCGGCCGCTGCTCCGTTCATGCTGTGCAAACCGCCTGTACGAGGCAGCAACCATTGCGTTACGGGCGCGGCTCGTGCATGCTCCGGGGAACCCCCACGGACATTCGGGGGCCCCGCTTACGGAGCGTGCGCGGGAAATGGGCGGAGGAGGCGTGCCGCCGTACCCTTGGGGGTATGGGGTTGGGAAGACTAATCCCGGACACAGCTCCGCCGCTCGATGTCACTCCCACCACACAAGGATCACAACGCCGAGACAGTCATGGCCGGTCACGAATTCTTCGAACCCGCGGACCGCAAGCGGCCCGTCGCCGATCCCACGGCGGCCGATCCCCTGGCGGTGCCAGAGCCACGCCCGCCCTGCGACCCCGCCTTCCTGCACGGTGTGGTCGTCGGCTTCGACGGCTCGACGTCCAGTGAGCGCGCCCTCGCCTACGCGATCGGCATGGCCCACCGCTCCGGCTCGGGGCTGATCATCGTCCACGTGGCCAACCGGCTGCCCACCACGGTGTGGGCCGGCTGCGAGCCGCCCGTCTTCGTCGACGTGCCGGACCACCGCACCGAGGTGCTCGGTCTCGAACTGGCCTGCGCGGACTACCTGGCCGAGGTGCCCTGGATCCTGGTCGAGCGCGGCGGTGACATCTGCCACGAACTCGAAGAGGTGGGACGCGAGTACGAGGCCGACGCGATCGTGGTCGGCACCACCCACGGCATCGTGGGCCGGATCTTCGGCTCCGTGGCCGGGCGGCTCGCCAAGCGGGCGCGGCGGCCGGTCATCGTCATCCCCTGACGGCTTCCTTCTGCCGACGGCCCGTCAATTCCCTTTGCACAGCGCGAAACTACTCGCGCGTAGAGGTGTTTGTGCCCTTGTGAAGGGCATACATCGGTCATCGCACCGAGGCGTGCCGCGCGCCGGCGGGTGACGGCCGCCGGCCGAGCACAGCGGCACGAGAGCGGACCCCCGCGTACGAGGTGGCTACGCAGGGGTCCGCTTCGCGCGTCCGGGCGGCTACTCCACCGTCACGGACTTGGCCAGGTTCCTCGGCTTGTCGATGTCCCGGCCCAGGGCCTTCGCCGTGTGGTACGCGAGGAGCTGGAGCGGGATGCCCAGGAGGATCGGGTCCAGCTCGTCCTCGTTCTTCGGGACCACGATGGTCCGGTCGGCCTTCTCCTGCTCCTGGTGGGCCACCGCGAGGATCTTGCCGCTGCGGGCCTTGATCTCCTCCAGGGCCGCGCGGTTCTTCTCCAGCAGGTCGTCGTCGGGGACGATCGCGACCGTCGGCAGGGCCGGCTCGATCAGCGCCAGCGGGCCGTGCTTCAGCTCGGAGGCGGGGTAGGCCTCGGCGTGGATGTAGGAGACCTCCTTGAGCTTCAGGGAGGCCTCGCGGGCCACCGGGTAGCCCCGGACGCGGCCGATGAAGAGCATGGAGCGGGCGTCGGCGTAGCTCTCCGCGAGCTGCCTGATGTCCTCCTCCTGCTTGAGGATCTCGGTGATCTGCTCCGGCAGCCGGCGCAGGCCCTCGATGATCCGCTTGCCGTCGCGCACCGAGAGGTCGCGGGTGCGGCCGAGGTGCAGGGCGAGCAGGGCGAAGGCGACCGTGGTGTTGGTGAAGCACTTGGTCGAGACGACGCAGACCTCGGGACCGGCGTGCACGTAGATGCCGCCGTCGGCCTCGCGGGCGATGGCGGAACCCACCACGTTGACCACGCCGAGCACCCGGGCGCCCTTGCGCTTCAGCTCCTGAACGGCGGCGAGCACGTCGTACGTCTCACCGGACTGGGAGACGGCCACGTACAGCGTGTCGGGGTCCACGACCGCGTTGCGGTAGCGGAACTCGGAGGCCGGCTCGGCGTCGGCGGGGATGCGCGCCAGCTCCTCGATCATCTGGGCGCCGATCATGCCCGCGTGGTACGAGGTGCCGCAGCCGAGGATCTTCACGCGGCGGATCCGTCGCGCCTCGCGGGCGTCCAGGTTGAGGCCGCCCAGGTGCACGGTGGAGAACCGCTCGTCGATGCGGCCGCGCAGCACCCGGTCCACGGCGTCGGCCTGCTCGTGGATCTCCTTGTGCATGTACGTGTCGTGGCCGCCCATGTCGTACGACGCCGCCTCCCACTCCACGGTGGTCGGCTCGGCGCTGGTACGGGTGCCCTCGGTGGTGTAGGTGCGGAAGTCGTCGGCCTTGAGGGTGGCCATCTCGCCGTCGTCCAGCGTGACGATCTGCCGGGTGTGGGCGACCAGGGCGGCGATGTCCGACGCGACGAACATCTCCTTCTCGCCGATGCCGAGGACCACCGGGGAGCCGTTGCGGGCCACCACGATGCGGTCGTTGAAGTCGGCGTGCATCACCGCGATGCCGTACGTGCCCTCGACCAGCCGGAGGGTCTCGCGGACCTTGTCCTCCAGCTTCTCCGCCGTGGAGCGGGCGATGAGGTGGGTGAGGACCTCGGTGTCGGTCTCGGAGAGGAACTCGACACCGTCCGCCTCCAGCTTGCGGCGCAGGTCGGCGGCGTTGTCGATGATGCCGTTGTGCACGACGGCGACCTTGCTGTCGGCCGACATGTGCGGGTGGGCGTTCACGTCGGAGGGGGCGCCGTGGGTGGCCCAGCGGGTGTGGGCTATGCCGGTGGTGCCCTTGAAGCGCGCCGGGACCTTGGCCTCGAGGTCGCGCACCCGGCCCTTGGCCTTGACCATCCGCAGGCCGGCCGTCTTCGGGGACGTGACGACGATGCCCGCCGAGTCGTAGCCGCGGTACTCCAGGCGCTGCAGGCCCTCGAGGAGCAGCGGAGCCACGTCACGCTTGCCGATGTATCCGACAATTCCGCACATATACAGGTATCTCTCAGTCTGGCGTCTCAGCCGTAGACCATGCGGCGCAGCTGCCTGAGCGTCAGCTCCGGCGGCGCCACCGCCCGGTATTTCAGGTCCGCCTCGATCCGGTCGAAGATCGCCGTGTTCGTCAGGCCCTGGGCCTGCAGCTCGCGGTGGCGGCGACGGACGTAGTCCTGCGTCGTCTCGTCGAAGAAGGCGAGCACGTCCTGCACCACCCGCAGCGCCTCGCCCCTGCTGAGGGGCGTGGACCGCGTCAGGTGATCGACAAGTTCCTCGTGCACCCGGTAGATCCTGAGGTAAGAGCGCGAGTTTCGCAAGAATCCTGCCCGATTCCGGGCAGGGCGCTGGTGGAGGCGCTGTTGGAAGTCTTATGGCGCTCTGTTTGCGGGCTGTCCATCCTGCGTCCCGCGCCTCGTTGCCGAAGAGGACGAGTTTCAGACGTCATGGACATTCCTCGTATGGGCGTACCCGAGAAGCTGGCCGCGCGCCTGAGCATGGCCGAACAGCACGAGTACCTGCGCTCCAGGTTCTCCCGGCGCACCCTGATCAGGGGCGGCGCCGTCACCCTCGGCGCCGTCACCGGCGGCGCGTTCGTGCCGGGCGCCACCGCCCGGGCCACGGTTCCCACCCAGCGCACCGCGTCGGCGGCCGAGCGGGTCGACGGCTCGCTGGTCGCCCCCTTCGGCCGCCACCTCGCATGGGGCAACGACCCGCGCACCGAGGTCAGCGTCTCGTGGCAGGTCCCGGTCGCGGTGAAGAAGCCCTTCATCCGCGTCGGCGCCCACCCCACGGACCTCTCCCGCCGGATCGACGCCGAGGTCCGCACCCTCCACACCCCGGCCGGCGTCGGCGCGAGCGGCGACCACACCCAGTACTACCTGCACGCGAAGCTCACCCACCTGCGTCCGGGCCGGACCTACTACTACGGCGTCGGCCACGAGGGCTTCGACCCGGCCGAGCCCCACCTGCTGGGCACCCTGGGGACGTTCACCACCGCCCCCGCCCACAAGGCGCCCTTCACCTTCACCGCCTTCGGCGACGAGGGGGTCGGCTACCACGGCCTGGCCAACAACGCTTTGATCCTCGGCCAGAACCCCGCCTTCCACCTGCACGCCGGCGACATCGCCTACGGCGACCCGGCCGGCCAGGGCAAGACCGGCGACACCGGCTTCGACTCGCGCACCTGGGACCAGTTCCTGCACCAGACCGAGTCGGTCGCCAAGCAGGTCCCGTGGATGCCCGCCTACGGCAACCACGACATGGAGGCCTGGTACTCGCCCAACGGCTACGGCGGCGAGGACGCCCGCTGGACGCTCCCCGACAACGGCCCGGACCGCGAGAACCTGCCCGGCGTCTACTCCTTCGTCTACGGCAACACCGCCGTCATCTCGCTCGACGCCAACGACATCTCCTTCGAGATCCCCGCGAACCTGGGCATCTCCGGCGGGACCCAGACCACCTGGCTGGAGGCGCAGCTCAAGAGGTTCCGCGCCGCGAAGGACGTCGACTTCGTCGTCGTCTTCTTCCACCACTGCGCCTACTGCACCTCCACCGCGCACGCCTCGGAGGGCGGTGTCCGCCAGGAGTGGGTGCCGCTGTTCGAGAAGTACACCGTGGACCTGGTCATCAACGGCCACAACCACCAGTACGAGCGCACCGACGTCATCAAGGGCGGCCAGGTCACCAAGAAGCTGCCGATCGGCGGCACCGCGCATCCCGAAACCGACGGCGTGGTCTACGTCACGGCCGGCGCGGCGGGCCGCAGCCTGTACGCCTTCTCGGCGCCCGACTCCTACGAGGGCCACGAGCACGAGGTGGACTCGGTCGCCTCCTTCGTCAACACCAAGGACGGCAAGCGGAACGAGACGGTCGCCTGGTCCCGGGTGCGCTACCTCGACTACTCCTTCCTGCGCGTGGACGTCACGCCCGCGGCGAAGGGCCGCCGGACCACGCTGACGGTGTCCGGCATCGCCGAGACCGGCAGCCGCATCGACCACTTCACGGTGGCCCGCACCGCCAAGTAAGGGCCCGGCGGGCCGAGTAGGGGCCGGACGTCCGCACTGATGAGCCGACCGCCGTCCGTGCGGATGATTTCCGCAGGGCGGGGATTGATTCGGCGGATCTGCGGGAGAGTGGTCTTTACCACTCGTGAAGGGAGCGCATGTGAGACGGCACCACAGCACGACTCCCCGGCTGACCCGCGTCCTCGGGTCCCTGCTGCTCGTCGCGGCGGCGGGCGTGACCGCCGTCGGCGCGGCCCCGGCGCCGGCGGCGGCCGCGGCGGCCACCCCACTGGCCCGGGTGGTCCCGGCGCCCGCCCAGGCCCAGCCCGGCGGGCGTCCGTACCGGGTCACCCCGGCCACCGCCGTCCGCGTGGACGGCCCGGACGAGGTCCGCCGGATCGGCGAGTACCTCGCCGGCATCCTGCGCCCGTCCACCGGCTACCGCGTGCCGGTCACCGGCCAGGGCGCCGGCGGCATCCGGCTCCGCCTGTCCGGGGACCGGTTCGGCGCCGAGGGCTACCGGCTGACCAGCGGGCCCACCGGCGTCACCGTCACCGCGAGCGCCCCCGCCGGCCTCTTCCACGGCGTCCAGACGCTGCGTCAGCTCCTCCCGGCGGCCGTCGAGCGCAGGAGCGTCCAGCCCGGCCCGTGGCGGATCGCCGGCGGCACCGTCGAGGACCGCCCCCGCTACGCCTACCGCAGCGCCATGCTGGACGTCTCCCGGCACTTCTTCACCGTCGGTCAGGTCAAGCGCTACATCGACGAGCTGGCCCTGTACAAGATCAACACCCTGCACCTGCACCTCAGCGACGACCAGGGCTGGCGCATCGCCGTCGACTCCTGGCCCCGCCTGACCACCTACGGCGGCTCCACCCAGGTCGGCGGCGGCAAGGGCGGCTACTTCACCAAGGCCGACTACCAGGACATCGTCCGCTACGCCGCCTCCCGCTACCTGGAGGTCGTGCCCGAGATCGACATGCCCGGCCACACCAACGCGGCCCTCGCCTCCTACGCGCAGCTCAACTGCGACGGCACCGCGCCCCCGCTGTACACCGGCACCCAGGTCGGCTTCAGCTCGCTGTGCGTGCCGAAGCAGGTGACGTACGACTTCGTGGACGACGTGATCCGCGAACTGGCCGCCATCACCCCCGGCCGCTATCTGCACATCGGCGGCGACGAGGCGCACTCCACCAGCCACGCCGACTACGTGACGTTCATGAACCGCGTGCAGCCCGTCGTCGCCAAGTACGGCAAGACGGTCATCGGCTGGCACCAGATCACCGGCGCCACCCCCGCCCCGGGCGCCCTCGCCCAGTACTGGGGCGTGGAGGGGACCAGCGCGACGGAGAAGGCCCAGGTGGCCAAGGCCGCCCAGGACGGCACCGGGCTGATCCTGTCCCCGGCCGACCGGGTCTACCTCGACATGAAGTACACCGCGGGCACGAGGCTGGGCACCAAGTGGGCGGGCCTGGTGGAGGTGCGGCGCTCCTACGACTGGAACCCGGGAAGTTACCTGCCCGGCGCGCCGGCCTCGGCGGTCCGGGGGGTCGAGGCGCCGCTGTGGTCGGAGACCCTCACCAAGTCCTCCGACATCGAGTACATGGCCTTCCCGCGCCTGCCCGGCGCGGCCGAGCTGGGCTGGTCCCCGGCGGCCACCCACGACTGGGACGCCTACAAGGTCCGGCTCGCGGCCCAGGCCCCGCGCTGGGACGCCCTCGGGATGAGCTACTACAAGTCGCCCCAGGTCCCCTGGCCTGCGGGCTGAGCACAGCACGACGGGCACCCCGCGGGACCGTACCGCGGGGTGCCCGTCCGTCCGCCGGGGCGTCAGAACCCGGCGAGGGGGTTGTCCAGCCGCCCCACGAGCTGCAGCGCACCGGACGGATCGGCGAGGTCCACCATCTGCCGGTTGTCGCGGAGCTGGAGCCGGTTGAGGCAGGACAGCGCGAACCCGGGGGCGAACAGGTCGTACCGCTCGAACCGGTCGGCCAGTTCGGGCACCGAGCGCTGGTACTCGCGGGCGACCTCGGCGACCGTGCGCCAGAAGCCGTCCTCCGCCAGGGTCCCCTCGGCGGCGAGGTTCGCCGCGAGGAACCGGAAGAAGCAGTCGAAGACGTCCGTGAAGACCGACAGCAGCTTCTGGTCCTCGGGCACCTCGACGCGGATCCGCGCCACCTCCGGCGGGAGCACCGCGTCGGGGTCCATGACGACGATCTCCTCGGCGATGTCCTTGTAGACCGCCCGCCGCACCACCCCGTCCCGCAGGACGAGGATGACGTTCTCGCCGTGCGGCATGTACGCCAGGTCGTAGGCGTAGAAGCTGTGCAGCAGCGGGGTCAGGTAGGCCCGCAGGTAGTGCCGCAGCCACTCGGCGGGCGGGAGGCCGGAGCGTTCGATCAGCGCGCCCGCGAAGGAGGCGCCCGCGTCGTCGACGTGCAGCAGCGAGGCCATGGTGGCCAGTGACTCGCCCTCGCGCAGGGACGGCACCGGGCTCTCCCGCCACAGCGCGGCCAGCATCTTCCGGTAGGGCGAGTGGCGGTCGGTGGCCCGCTCGTACTCCAGGTGCCGGTAGCCGACGGCCGCCCGCTCCCGGATGATCGACAGGCCCGTGGACCTCAGCACGGGATCGTTCTCGACGAGCTTCGCGAGCCAGTCGTTGATCGCCGGCGTCGCCTCCATGTAGGCGGCCGAGAGACCGCGCATGAAGCCCATGTTGAGGACGGACAGGGCCGTCTTCACATAGTGCCGGCGCGGGTCGGAGGTGTTGAAGAAGGTCCGTATGGACTGCTGGGCCAGGTACTCGTCGTCGCCCTCGCCCAGGCACACCAGATGCCGGCGGGCCACCTCGGCGGCGAAGGTGACGCTGAGCTTGTTCCACCACTGCCAGGGGTGCACCGGGATGAGCAGGTACTCGGCGAGGTCGAGGCCCTGGCCGGTCAGGGTGGCGCGGAACCGCTCCAGGGTCTCCTCGCCCAGCTCGGCCCGCAGGAAGGACTCGTACTCGATTCCGGCGCCCGCCGTGAACGCGGCCCGCGACCGGTGCGCGGCCAGCCACACCAGCCGGACCGGGCTCGCGGTCTCCGGGGCGTACGCCAGGTACTCGTGGACGCCGAAGCCGAGCCGCCCGTTGTTGGCGACGAAGCAGGGGTGGCCCTCGGTCATCCCGGTCTCGATGTCCTGGAAGGAGCCGCGGGCCAGCTCCGCGGAGGTGACGCGGGGCTTGGCGAGCTTGTAGCAGGTGCCGGAGAGGGTGGACGAGATCTCCTCCAGGTAGACCGGCAGGATCTCGTCGCTCAGCCCCAGGGAGTCCCTCAGCTCGATGCAGAAGTCCAGCGCATCGAGGGGGAGTCCGGCGCCCTCGCGGTGCCGGGTGATGGACTCGGCGTCGACCTGCCAGTGGTCCAGGGCGCGGCGGACCGCGGTGAACCGGTACCGGGTGAGCCCGTCGTCGCTGCGGACGACGTAGTGGGCGCCGTCCTCCTGCGGGGTGATCAGCCGTTCGTGGGCGAACTCCGCGAGCGCCTTGCGCACGAGCAGCCGGTTGGCCCGCTCCCAGCGCTCGGGGGAGAGGTGGGCGACGGCGTCGGCGGGGGTCACGCGGACACCGCCTTCAGGAACCGCTCGCGCGTGCAGAAGCTCAGCAGGGCCCGCTTCTCGGGCTTCCGGATCTCGCGCTCGGGCACGAATCCGACCGCTTCGTTCAGGGCGTGCACCGCCTTGTTGCGGACATCGGGCTCGACCACGACCCGCTCGGTCGCCGGGTCCTCGAAGAGGTGCGTCATCACGGCGGTGATGACGGCCCGGGTGAAGCCGTGCACGGGGGTGTCGGTGGGGGCGACGAGGAAGTGCATGCCGACGTCGCCCGGCCGCGGCTCGTACAGCCCGACCAGCTCGCGGTGGGCCGGGTCGTACTTCTCCATCAGGAAGACGGGCTCCCCGTCGCGCAGCCCGAGGAGCGCGTGGTGGTGCTCGTCGGCCGCGATCTCCAGATAGGCCCGCTCGACGTCCTCCGGCTTCGCGTCCTGCATCATCCAGAACGCCGCCTTGGGGTGGGTGACCCAGCGGTGCAGCAGCCCGGCGTCCTCCGGCGGGTCGAGCGGCCGGAGGGTGAACGTCATGGTGTCGCTGGTCATACGGCGAACTCCTGGAAGGCGATGGTCTTCTCGACCGGGTAGTACTCCGTGCCGAGCAGTTCCCGGATGATGTACGCGTTCCGGTACGCGCCCATGCCCAGGTCGGGGCTGGTGACGCTGTGCGTGTGGACGCCGGCGTTCTGCAGGAAGACGCCGCGTCCGGTGACGTCGACGGTGTAGTTGCGGGCGACGTCGAAGCGGCCGTGGCCGTCGAAGCGCAGGCGCTCGCGCAGCGGCTCGAGGAAGGCCGGCGGCCGGTAGTGGTAGCCGGTGGCCAGCACCAGGCCCTCGCAGCGGATCTCGAAGTCCTTGCCCTGCTCGTCCTGGCGGAAGCCGAGCGTGTACGCGCCGCCCTCGTGACGGGCCGCGTTCAGCGTGGAGTTGGTGAGCAGCCGGGTGGGTACCGGGCGGTCGCCGCTCTCCACGTTCTTCTGGTAGAGCAGGTCGAAGATCGAGTCGATCAGCTCCGAGTTGATGCCCTTGTACAGGCCCTTCTGCTGCTTCTCCAGCCGGTAGCGGGTCTCCTCGGGCAGCGCGCGGAAGTAGTCGACGTAGTCCGGGGACGTCATCTCCAGGGTCAGCTTGGTGTACTCCAGCGGGAAGAACCGCGGGGAGCGGGTGACCCAGTTCAGCTCGTAGCCGTGGACGTCGATCCCGGACAGGAGTTCGTGGTAGATCTCGGCGGCGCTCTGGCCGCTGCCGACGATCGTGAGCGACTTCCGGGCCTGCAGGTCGGCCTTGCGGTGCAGGTACCGCGAGGTGTGGACGACGTCGTCGCCGAGGTCCCGGCAGGCCTCGGGGACGAACGGGACCGTGCCGGTGCCGAGGACCAGGTGCCGGGCGCGGAACGTCTCGCCGGCCGCGGTGCGGACGGCGTACAGCTCGTCCTCGTACCGCACCTCGGTGACCGTGGTGCCGAAGCGGACGCTGCCGAGCTTGCCGGCCGCCCAGCGGCAGTAGTCGTCGTACTCGACGCGCAGCGGGTAGAAGTTCTCGCGGATGTAGAACGGGTAGAGCCTGCCCTTCTCCTTCAGGTAGTTGAGGAAGGAGTACGGGGAGGTGGGGTCGGCCAGGGTGACCAGGTCCGACATGAACGGGGTCTGCAGATGGGCGCCGTCCAGGAACATGCCGGCGTGCCACTCGAAGTCGGGCTTGGAGTCCAGGAAGACGCCGTTCAGTTCGGCGATCGGCTCGGTCAGGCAGGCGAGGCCCAGGTTGAAGGGGCCGAGGCCGATCCCCACGAAGTCGTACGGGGCGGTCGGGGCTTCAGGACGCGCGGTCAAGGGACTCTCCCAGGTACTGCTCGGCGTGGCCGGCGATCAGGTCCAGGACGGCGGCGATGTCGGCCGTCGTCGTCTCGGGGTTGAGCAGGGTGAACTTCAGGTACTGGCGGCCGCCGACCTTGGTGCCCGCGACCACGGCGTCGCCGGAGGCGAACAGCGCCTTGCGGGCGTACAGGTTGGCGCGGTCGGTCTCGGCCGGGTCGGTGACGGCCGCCGGGACGTAGCGGAAGACGAGGGTGGACAGGCTGGGCTCGACGACCACGTCGTAGCGGGGGTCGGCGGCGAGCAGCCGCCAGCCCTGCCGGGCCAGTTCGCATACCTCGTCGAAGAGCTGCCCGATGCCGTCGGCGCCCATGGTGCGCAGTGTCAGCCACAGCTTGAGGGCGTCGAAGCGGCGGGTGGTCTGCAGGGACTTGTCGACCTGGTTGGGGATGCGCTCGTCCACCATGCGGCGCGGGTTGAGGTACTCGGCGTGGTAGGTGGCGTGCCGCAGGGTGGCCGCGTCCCGGACCAGCACGGCGGAGGAACTCACCGGCTGGAAGAAGGACTTGTGGTAGTCGACGGTCACCGAGTCGGCGCGCTCGATGCCGTCGATGCGGTCCCGGTGCTTCAGCGACGCGAGCAGTCCGCAGCCGTAGGCCGCGTCCACGTGCATCCAGACGCCGTACTGGGCGCAGAGCCCGGCGATCTCGGGCAGCGGGTCGATGGAGCCGAAGTCGGTGGTGCCGGCGGTGGCGACGACGGCCATGGGCACCAGGCCGTCCTCGGCGCAGCGCTCCAGTTCACGGGCGAGGGCCACGGTCTGCATCCGCTTGTCGTGGCCGGTGGGGACGGTGACGACGGCCTGCGGCCCGAGGCCGAGCAGTTTCGCGGACTTCCGGACGCTGAAGTGACCGGCCTCGGAGGCGAAGATCCGCAGTCGGCGGAGGTCGTCGCTCTTCGCCTCCTCCCGGGCCAAAAGCAGCGCCTGCAGATTGGACTGGGTGCCGCCGGAGGTGAACACGCCGTCTGCGTTCGGGCCGAGGCCGATGCGGGCGGCCGTCCAGTCCACGAGCCTGCGCTCGATGAGGGTGCCGCCGGCCGACTGGTCCCAGGTGTCGAGGGAGGAGTTGACCGCGGAGAGCACCGCCTCGCCGAGCACCGCCGGGATGACGACCGGGCAGTTGAGGTGGGCGAGGTAGCGGGGGTGGTGGAAGTAGACGGCGTCGCGGAGGTAGAGGTCCTCCAACTCGTCCAGCACCGCGGCGGTGTCGCCGAGCGGCCGGTCGAGGTCGACCGCGTCGACGCGGGGGGCGAGGGCGTCGACGGTGACGCCGGTGAACGGACGGTCGGTGGCGGCGAGTTTGGCGGCCACCCGCTCGACTCCTTCGGTCACGGAGCGGCGGTAGTGCTCCGCTGTGAGGCCATTGAGCAGGTGCGAGCGCATGTGGGGGTCCTCCGAGGGGACTGTCCGAACGGGGATTTACTTAGGTTAGCCTAACCTAAGTTATGCGGATCAAGGTACGCCTCTCCCATGACCGGGCCGACTTCAGGGGGAGTTGTTCCAGGGAGGGCCTACTCGGCCGCGCGCAGCTGCTCCTCGCTCATGCCCTGCCGCCAGTAGCCGACGAAGGTGACGCGCCGCCGGTCGATCCCGCGCTCGCCGGTGAAGTGCCGGCGCAGCTCCCTGACCCGGCCGGACTCGCCCGCGATCCACACGTACGGCGCCTCGGCGGCGGGCAGTTCGGCGGCGCGGACGGCGTCGGAGGGGGCCGGGGACCCGTCCTGGCGTACGAGCCAGGTGATCTCCGCGTCCGCCCGGGTCGCCACGTCCTGGATGTCACCGGCGTGCGGCACTTCCAGCCAGGCGCGGACCCGGATGCCGGCAGGCAGGGCTTCGAGGACGGCGCAGGCGGCGGGCACGGCGGTCTCGTCACCCCAGAGGAGGACGAGGTCGGTGCCGGCCGGCGGCCGGAAGCGGATCGCCCGGTTGTCGGCGAGCGCCGGCCCGAGCAGCAGCACACGGTCGCCGGCTGCGGCCCGGGAGGCCCACCGGGAGGCGGGCCCCGCGGGGGTGTGCAGGGCGAAGTCGATGTCGACCTCGTCGGGATCGCGGCGCAGGGCCCGGAGCGTGTACGACCGCATCACGGCCCGTACGTCGTCCGGCAGTTCACGCCACCCCTGCCACCAGCCGTCGCCCAGCTCGAGCGGCACCACGGGTTCGCTCTGCCCCGGGTGCGGCAGGAACAGCGACAGGGACTGGTCGTGCCCGTCGGAGTGGAAGGCGCGCAGATCCTCCCCGGCGAAGCTGACCCGGACCAGGGACGGGCCGAGCCGCCTCGTCCGTACGACCTGGAGGGAGAAGAAACGGAACGGGGCGGCCACGGCCGTCGTCATGGGTGCTCCTGAGGTTGCCGTTCAGGAAGGGGGGGAGGGGGCTAGCCGACCTTCTTGGCCTTCTCCAGCGCCTCGGCCAGGCCGGTGAGCAGCGGTACGCACTTGTCGTAGGAGAGGATCGGCTCGGGGGAGCGGGCGATGACCTGCCCCGCCTTGACCGCGGGCAGCTTCTTCCAGGTCGCCTTGGTGATGTCGGCCGGCTGGATGGCCGAGGTGCGGTCGTCCATCATGATGATGTCGGCCCGGTACTTGTCGACGTTCTCCCAGCTCAGCGACTCGTACCAGCCGCCGCCCTGCTTCTTGGCGCTCTCCGGGGGCTCGACGAAGTTCACCCCGAGGGCCTTGAAGTACTCCAGGTCGACGGACAGGTCGGTGCCGGAGACGTAGAAGAGCTGGTCGCTCGCCGAGCCCGCCATCACCTTGAGGCCGGGCTTGGCCTTGGCGGCGGCGCGCAGCCGGGCCGAGGCGTCCTCGAAGCGCTTCTTGGCGTCCGTCACCCTGGCGGCCCTCATGTCCGCGCCGAGCGACTCGGCCAGCTTCCACATGCGCTGCAGCGGCCGGGTGAGCTGGCGGTCGTAGACGGAGACGCCGACGCTGGGCGCGAGCTGGGCGATCTTCTTCTTCGACTCCTCGGGGACGTACCAGAGGGTGCCGGCGTCGTCGAACATGGTGCTGATGAGCACGTCGGGCGCGAGGGCCGCGTACTTCTCGATGTTGAACTGGCCCCAGGTGTTGCCGAGAACCGTCACCTTGCTGACGTCCATGTCGCCGGCCTGGACGTCTGCCTTGCCCGCCGTGGTCTTCGTCGGGCCGAAGACCCCCTTGACCTGCACGCCGTAGTCGTACAGCGCGGCGGCGGCGCCGGTGAAGGCGACGATGTTCGCGGGGACCCGGTCCAGCTTCACCGTGGTGCCGCGGTCGTCCGTGAAGCTCCAGGGGCCGGACTCGCCCCCCTTGGCCCGCCCGCCGGAACCCGCGTCTTCGCCCTCGCCGTCACCGCAGGCCGCGAGTGCGGCGCCGAGTCCGAGGACGCCGCCCGCGGCGAGCAGACCGCGACGGGAGAAGAGGGTGGAACGGGCTTGGGACATGGGTATGGCTGCTTTCGACCGGGGCGTGGCCGCCCGCCGGACAGTTCGAAGGTAGGTTAGCCTAACCTCAGTGAATGTCCAGGGGGCGGGGTCCGCCGCCGACACTCCGTCAGCAACGCGCACGCGGGGCGGCGGACGGACGGATCCGTCTGCCGCCCCGCGCGCTCGGCGGTGGGGGACGCCTCAGCCGGTCAGGCCCAACTCGCGGGCCACCAGCATCCGCTGCACCTCGCTCGTGCCCTCGCCGATCTCCAGGATCTTGGAGTCGCGCCACATCCGGGCCACCGGGTACTCGTTCATGAAGCCGTATCCGCCGTGCACCTGCGTGGCGTCGCGGGCGTTGTCCACGGCGACGGTGGAGGAGTACAGCTTGGCCATCGCCGCCTCCTTCTTGAAGGGCTCGCCTGCCACCAGCCGGTAGGCGGCGTCCCGCCAGGCCAGCCGGGCGGTGTGGGCCTTCATCTCCATGTCGGCGATCTTGAACTGGATGGCCTGGTTGGCGCCGATCGGCCGGCCGAAGGCGTGGCGCTCCTTCGCGTACTTCACCGACTCGTCCACACAGCCCTGGGCCAGGCCGGTGGCGAGCGCCGCGATGGCGATACGGCCCTCGTCGAGGATGCGCAGGAACTGCGCGTAGCCCCGGCCCTCCTCGCCGAGCAGGTTGGCGGCGGGCACCCGGACGTCCTGGAAGGACAGTTCACGGGTGTCGGAGGCGTTCCAGCCGACCTTCGAGTAGGGCGCGGCGACCGTGAAGCCGGGGGTGCCCGACGGGACGATGATGGCCGAGATCAGCGGCCTGCCGTCCGGCTTGCGGCCGGTGACGGCCGTGACCGTCACCAGGCCGGTGATGTCGGTGCCCGAGTTGGTGATGAAGCACTTCGTGCCGTTGATGACCCACTCGTCCGTGTCCGGGTCGAGGCGGGCCGTGGTGCGGGTGGCGCCGGCGTCGCTGCCGCCGTCCGGCTCGGTGAGCCCGAAGGCGCCCAGGATCTCGCCGGAGCAGAGCCGCGGCAGCCACTCGCGCTTCTGCTCCTCGGTGCCGAAGAGGTGGATCGGCATGGCGCCCAGCGACACACCCGCCTCCAGCGTGATGGCCACCGAGGAGTCGACCCGGGCCAGCTCCTCCAGGGCGATGCCGAGGGCCAGGTAGTCGCCGCCCATGCCGCCGTGCTCCTCCGGGAACGGCAGCCCGAACAGGCCCATGCGGCCCATCTCGCGGACGATCTCGTACGGGAACTCGTGCCGCTCGTAGAAGTCGCCGATCTTCGGCGCCACCACGTCGTGCGCGAACTCCTCCACCGTGCGGCGGAGTTCCTCGAGCTCGGGGCTGAGACGGTGGTCCATGCTGATCACTGGTCCTTGTGGGAGAGAGCGCGGACGGTTCGGGAGGGGCTCGGGCGGCCCAGTTGTTCGGCCATCCACACGCTGGTGGCGGTCAGACGGCCGAGGTCGACCCCGGTCTCGATGCCGAGGCCGTGCAGCATCCACACGAGGTCTTCGGTGGCGAGGTTGCCGGTGGCGGACTTCGCGTACGGGCAGCCGCCGAGGCCGCCGGCGGACGCGTCGACCGTCGTCACGCCGTGCTCCAGGGCCGCGTAGGTGTTCGCGAGCGCCTGGCCGTAGGTGTCGTGGAAGTGCACGCCGAGCACGTTCGTCGGCACGCCCTCCTCGTTCAGCAGGGCGAGCAGCTCCAGGACGTGGCCCGGGGTGGCGACGCCGATGGTGTCGCCGAGGCTCAGCTCGTCGCAGCCCATGTCGCGCAGCGCCGTGCAGACGCGGGCCACCTGGTGGAGCGGGACGGCGCCCTCCCAGGGGTCGCCGAAGCACATCGACACATAACCGCGCACCTGCGCGCCCGCGTCCTTGGCCTGCCGCACCACCGGTTCGAACACGGCCAGCGACTCGTCCACGGTGCGGTTGAGGTTGGCCTTCGCGAAGGACTCCGTGGCGCTGGCGAACACCGCGATCCTGCTTGCGCCGAGCGCCAGGGCCCGGTCCAGGCCGCGCTGGTTCGGCACCAGCACCGGCAGCTCGACGTCGAGGTCCGACACGAGCGGGAACAGCTGCTCTGCGTCGGCGAGCTGGGGCACCCACTTGGGGTGCACGAAGCTGGTCGCCTCGATCGTCGTCAGGCCGGCGCCGGCCAGGCGGCGGATGAACTCCGCCTTGACCTCCGTCGGCACTGACGTCTTCTCGTTCTGCAGCCCGTCGCGCGCGCCGACCTCGTGGATCCGCACCCGCGCGGGCAGATCCTGGGCGGTGACGACCATGGGCAGTCCGTCGGCGTTCACCTACGCCTCCTCCTTGGGCGTGATGACGGCCAGCACCTGGTCCATGGCGACCGTCGAACCCGGGGTCACGTCCAGCTCGGCGACCGTGCCCGCGTGCGGGGCGGAGACGACGTGCTCCATCTTCATCGCCTCCACCACCAGCAGGCTCTGCCCGGCCGCGACCTCGTCGCCGACGGCGACCTTCACCACCGTCACCGTGCCCGGCATGGGCGCGGTGAGCGAGTCGGCGCCGGCGTGCGCCGACCGGCTCAGGGACGCCTCCACCGGGTCGTGGTCGCGCACCTGCCAGGCGTCGCCGTCGCGGCCGAGCCAGTCACCGGCCCGGCGGAAGGTGTGCCGGACGCCGTCGAGGGTGACGGACACCCGGTCGCCGGTGACGGTGTGGGTGCCGCGCGGGGTGTACGCGACCGCTTCCTGGGCCCGCAGGTGGACGACGGGCCGCCTGGGCGTGCCGCCCAGACGCCAGCCGCTCGGCACCGAGAACGGGTCGACCCAGCCCTCGCCGGCCGGCCGCAGCGCGTCCAGCCGCACCGCCGCCGCGGCCTCGTACACCTCCTCCGGCACGTCGCCGGGGACCAGCTCGTCGACCACCCGCTCCACCAGCCCGGTGTCCAGCTCGCCGGCCACCACCGCCGGGTGCGCCAGCAGCCGCCGCAGGAACCCAGCGTTGGTCTGCACGCCCAGCGTGACCGTCTCGGCGAGTGCGGCGCGCAGCTTGCGCAGCGCGGTCTCCCGGTCGGGGCCGTAGGCGATCACCTTGGACAGCATCGGGTCGTAGAGGCTGCCCACCTCGGTGCCCTCGCTGAGCCCCGAGTCGGTGCGCACGCCGTCGCCCTGCGGCTCGTGCAGCAGCCGCACCGTGCCGCCGGAGGGCAGGAAGCCGCGCGCCGGGTCCTCGGCGCAGACCCGGGCCTCCACCGCGTGCCCGGTCAGCCGGACGTCCTCCTGCGCGAAGCCGAGCCGCTCCCCGGCCGCCACCCGCAGCTGCCATTCCACCAGGTCAAGGCCTGTGACCAGCTCGGTGACCGGGTGCTCCACCTGGAGACGGGTGTTCATCTCCATGAAGTAGTACGACGAGGGGTCGCCGCCCGGCACGATGAACTCCACCGTGCCCGCGCCCCGGTAGCCGCAGCTGCGGGCCGCCTGCACGGCCGCCTCGCCCATCGCGGCCCGGGTGGCCTCGTCGAGGAGCACGCTGGGCGCCTCCTCGATGATCTTCTGGTGCCGCCGCTGCAGCGAGCACTCGCGCTCGCCGAGGTGGACGACGTTGCCGTGCCCGTCGGCCAGCACCTGGATCTCGATGTGCCGGGGGCGGTCGACCCACCGCTCCACCAGCAGGGTGTCGTCGCCGAAGGAGGCGCGGGCCTCGCGGCGGGCGGCCGCGATCTCCTCCTCCAGCACGGCGATGTCCCGCACCAGCCGCATGCCCTTGCCGCCGCCGCCCGCCGAGGGCTTGAGCAGCACGGGCGTGCCGATCTCGCGGGCGGCGGCGGCCAGTTCGGCGTCGGTGAGGCCGCTGCCGCTGGAGCCCGGCACGACCGGCACCCCGGCCGCCTTCACCGTCTCCTTGGCGCGGATCTTGTCGCCCATGAGCGCGATCGCGTCCGCGGGCGGGCCGATGAAGACCAGCCCCGCCTCCTCGCAGGCACGCGCGAACCCGGCGTTCTCGGCGAGGAAGCCGTAGCCGGGGTGGACGGCCTGGGCGCCGGTGCGGGCGGCGGCCTCGAGCAGCCGCTCCACCGACAGATAGCTCTCGCCCGCGGGCGGCGGGCCGATCCGGACCGCCGTGTCGGCCTCCCGGACGTGCCGCGCGTCGGCGTCGGCGTCGGAGAAGACCGCCACCGAGCGGACGCCCAGCGAGCGCAGCGTACGGATGACGCGTACGGCGATCTCGCCCCGGTTGGCCACCAGCACTGTGTCGAACACGGTTCCCCTCCTCACATCCGGAAGACGCCGAACTGGGGGTCTCCCAGCGGCGCGTTGGCGCAGGCCGTCAGGGCGAGTCCCAGCACCTGACGGGTCTCCATCGGGTCGATCACGCCGTCGTCCCACAGGCGGGCGGTGGCGTAGTAGGCGTTGCCCTGGCTCTCGTACTGGGCGCGGATCGGGGCCTTGAAGGCCTCTTCCTCGTCGACGGGCCACTCCTCGCCGCGCGCCTGCATCTGGTCCCGCTTGACCGTGGCGAGCACGGAGGCGGCCTGCTCGCCGCCCATGACGGAGATCTTGGCGTTGGGCCACATCCACAGGAAGCGGGGGGAGTAGGCGCGGCCGCACATCGAGTAGTTGCCGGCGCCGTACGAACCGCCGACCACGACGGTCAGCTTCGGCACGCGCGTGCAGGCCACCGCCGTGACCATCTTGGCGCCGTGCTTGGCGATGCCACCCGCCTCGTAGTCCCGGCCGACCATGAAGCCGGAGATGTTCTGCAGGAACACCAGCGGGATGCCGCGCTGGTCGCAAAGCTCGATGAAGTGGGCGCCCTTCTGGGCGGACTCCGAGAACAGGATGCCGTTGTTGGCGACGATCCCGACCGGGTGGCCGTGGATCCGGGCGAAGCCGGTGACGAGGGTCTGGCCGAACTCGGCCTTGAACTCCGCGAACCGCGAGCCGTCGACCACGCGCGCGATGATCTCGCGCACGTCGTAGGGGGTGCGGGAGTCGACCGGGACCGCGCCGTACAGCCCGGCCGGGTCGACCTTGGGCTCCACGGCCGGGACGACCTCCCAGGGGAGGGAGCGCCGCGCGGGCAGCGTGGCGACGATGTTCCGCACGATCCGCAGCGCGTGCGCGTCGTCCTCGGCGAGGTGGTCGGTGACGCCGGAGGTGCGGGAGTGCACCTCGCCGCCGCCGAGCTCCTCGGCGGTCACGACCTCGCCGGTGGCCGCCTTCACCAGCGGCGGGCCGCCCAGGAAGATCGTGCCCTGGTTGCGGACGATCACGGCCTCGTCGCTCATCGCCGGCACGTACGCCCCGCCGGCCGTGCACGAGCCGAGGACGGCCGCGATCTGCGGGATGCCGGCGCCGGACATCCGCGCCTGGTTGTAGAAGATCCGCCCGAAGTGCTCGCGGTCCGGGAACACCTCGTCCTGCATCGGCAGGAACGCGCCGCCGGAGTCGACCAGGTAGACGCAGGGCAGCCGGTTGTCGAGGGCCACCTCCTGCGCCCGCAGATGCTTCTTCACCGTCATCGGGTAGTACGTGCCGCCCTTGACGGTGGCGTCGTTCGCGACGATCACGCACTCGCGGCCGCTGACCCGGCCGATCCCGGCGATCACGCCGGCGGCCGGCGCCTGCCCGTCGTACATCCCGTCGGCGGCGAGGGGAGCCAGCTCCAGGAAGGGCGATCCCGGGTCGAGCAGCGTGTCCACCCGGTCCCGGGGCAGCAGCTTGCCGCGCGCGGTGTGCCGGGCCCGCGCCTTCTCGCCGCCGCCGAGAGCGGCGGCGGCCAGTTTGCCGCGCAGTTCCCCGACGAGTGCGAGATGAGCCTGTTCGTTGGCCCGCCAGGCCTCCGACGCGGGATCGGCCGCGCTGTGAAGCTCCGGTGCCTCTTGCATCCTTGCGGTCCCCTCACCCAGTGGTGACTGTTAATGAGCGTTAACCATTTCCTCCAGGTTAACGACCGCTAACCTCGCTGTCTAGAATTACTGGCATGGTCACCAGAACCGACGCCCCCACCCGCCGCGAGCAGATCCTCAAGGAGGCCGCCCGGCTCTTCGCCGAGCGCGGCTTCCACGGCGTCGGGGTGGACGAGATAGGCGCCGCGGTCGGCATCAGCGGCCCCGGCCTGTACCGGCACTTCCCCGGCAAGGACGCGATGCTCGCCGAGCTGCTGGTCGGCATCAGCGGCCGGCTGCTGACCGGGGCCAAGCGCCGGCTCGCCGAGGCCGACGGCGGGACCGGGGCGCCGGAGGTCCTGGACTCGCTCATCGAGGGCCACATCGACTTCGCGCTCGACGACCGCCCCCTGATCACCCTGCACGACCGCGAGCTGGACCGCCTGCGCGACAGCGACCGCAAGCTGGTCCGGCAGCTCCAGCGGCAGTACGTGGAGCTGTGGGTGGAGGTGGTCCGGGAGGTCTACCCCGGGCTGACCGAGCCCAGCGCCCGCTCGGCGGTCCACTCGGTCTTCGGCCTGCTCAACTCCACCCCGCACCTCGGCCGCGCCGGCACGCTGCCCGGCCGCGCCGCCACCGCGGCCCTGCTGCACCGCATGGCCCGGGGGGCCTTCGGGGCGGCCGGGACGGCCGAGGGCTGAGGCGCGGCCGCGCCCCCTGGCCGCCGGGTGGTCAAGGTCACCCTGGACGACTGAACGTACCCGCCAGTATCTTGGGGTCTGAGCAAGCGCTTAGACATGCCCGAATGTCATGCCGAGGTACGTGGAGGTGGCGGCGTGCGCCGTACGGTGTTCAACGAGGATCACGAGGCGTTCCGGGAGACCCTTCGCGCCTTCATCGAGGCCGAGGTCGTCCCCGTCTACGACGAGTGGTTCGCCGCCGGCCAGGCGCCGCGCGACTTCTACTACAAGCTCGGCGAGCTGGGCATCTTCGGGATCAACGTGCCCGAGGAGTTCGGCGGCGCCGGCATGGACAGCCACAAGTTCGAGGCCGTCCTCTACGAGGAGACCGCCCGCGCCGGCGTGCAGTTCGGCGGCTCCGGCGTGCACGTGCTGCTCGCCCTGCCGTACATCAAGATGCTGGCCACGGACGAGCAGAAGAAGCGCTTCCTGCCGAAGTTCGTCACCGGCGAGGAGATGTGGGCCATCGCGATGACCGAGCCGGGCACCGGCTCCGACCTCGCGGGCATGAAGACCACCGCCAAGCTCTCCGAGGACGGCACGCACTACGTCCTCAACGGCGCCAAGACCTTCATCACCGGCGGTGTGCACGCCGACAAGGTCATCGTCTGCGCCCGGACCTCCGCGCCGACCGCCGAGGACCGCCGCCACGGCATCTCGCTGTTCGCCGTGGACACCAAGTCCGAGGGCTACTCCATCGGCCGCAAGCTGGACAAGCTGGGCCTGCGCACCTCCGACACCGCCGAACTGGCCTTCGTCGACGTCAAGGTGCCCGTCGAGGACCTCCTCGGCGAGGAGAACAAGGGCTTCTACTACCTCGGCCACAACCTGGCCTCCGAGCGCTGGGGCATCGCCTTCGGCGCCTACGCCCAGGCCAAGGCCGCCGTGCGCTTCGCCAAGCAGTACGTGCAGGAGCGCACCGTCTTCGGCAAGCCGGTCGCCCACTTCCAGAACACCAAGTTCGAGCTGGCCGCCTGCCAGGCCGAGGTGGACGCCGCCGAGGCCGTCGCCGATCGCGCCACCGAGGCCCTCGACGCCGGTGAGCTGACCCCCGCCGAGGCCGCCTCCGCCAAGCTCTTCTGCACCGAGGTCGCGCACCGCGTCATCGACCGCTGCCTCCAGCTCCACGGCGGCTACGGCTACATGAACGAGTACCCGATCGCCCGCCTGTACGCGGACAACCGCGTCAACCGCATCTACGGCGGCACCAGCGAGATCATGAAGACGATCATCGCCAAGGACATGGGCCTGTAAGGTCTCCGCAATCACTGGCGGGTACAACCACCTCATGAGCCAGGCACTTCAGGACCTCCTCGATCTGCTCGACCTCGAGCAGATCGAGGAGGACATCTTCCGCGGCCGGTCCCGCTCCGCCGTCGTACCCCGCGTCTTCGGCGGGCAGGTCGCGGCGCAGGCGCTGGTCGCCGCCGGGCGCACGGTCCCCGGCGACCGGCAGGCCCACTCCCTGCACGCGTACTTCCTGCGCCCGGGCGACCCCGGCGCGCCGATCGTCTACAGCGTCGACCGCATCCGCGACGGCCGGTCCTTCACCACCCGCCGCGTGGTCGCCGTGCAGCACGGCAAACCGATCTTCCACCTCTCGGCGTCCTTCCAGACGTACGAGGACGGGCTCGACCACCAGACCGCCATGCCGGCCGCGCCCGACCCGGCCGCGCTGCCCACCTCCCAGGAGCGGATGCGCGGTTACGCCCATCTCGCGCCCGAGGTCGTGGAGCGCTTCCTCGAGGCCCGCGAGGCGATCGACCTGCGCTACGTGGACGAGCCGCCGTACGGCAGGTTCGGCGAGCCGCGCGAACCGCACTCCCAGGTGTGGTTCCGCACCAACGGCAAGCTGGACGACGACCCGCTGCTGCACGTCGTGCTCGCCACCTACGTCTCCGACATGACCCTCCTCGACTCCGTGCTGCTCGCGCACGGCCGCGGCGGCTGGGCGGTCGGGGACGTCGTCGGGGCGTCGCTGGACCACGCGATGTGGTTCCACCGGCCGTTCCGCGCCGACGAGTGGCTGCTGTACGACCAGGAGTCGCCCTCCGCGCACGGCGGCCGGGGCCTCGGCCAGGCCCGTATCTACACCCAGGACGGACGGCTGGCCATCTCGGTCATCCAGGAGGGCGTGGTCCGCGTCCCCCGCTGACCCCGTCACGCGGCGAGGCCCGCCCACGCCCCCTTCCGAGCGGGCGCGGGCGGGCCTCGCCGCGTCGGTCAGTCCCTCCGGATCAGCTCCGGGTCGATGCGCCGCCCGACCAGCGGCAGCGTGCCCAGCGTCGCGACGACGACCACGCCCAGGGCCGCGCACACCAGCACGGGGATCCCGGCGAAGTCCCAGAAGACCTCGCCGCCGCCGGTGATCAGATAGCTGGACTCGGCGAGCTTGCCGGCGACCAGCGCGAGCGCGAGGCCGATGGCGAGCGGCAGCACGACCTGGACGCTCTGCACCGCGCGCAGCGTACGGCTCCTGGCCCCGATCAGCGTGATGGCGGTGACCTGCGACCGGCGTTCGACGGCCCGGTCGGTGACGGCGGAAGGGCCCAGACCGGCGCCAGGCCCGGAATTACGCGCCGGCGTTCCGGCCGCGGCCGCTTGTGGATTCCTGGTGGTCAGGCCAGGAATTCCTAGAACGTAGCCGCAGGGTTCATCGGCGCGGGGCGAATATGCGTGGGGTATGGAGGTGTTTGGGACGTTGGTTCCGGGCATACTTTGCCGTCACCTTGCCCGGACCTGAGCGGAATGTGATCTTCCGAAGTTTTTCTGGGTGGGCGGAAAATAGTTGCCTGCTCAAAATGACGTGAGGCGCGTGGGGGACTAGGCTCTCGGAGTGAAAGCCGCAGTGCACGGCATGCCCAGCCGGCGAGGATTCGGATGAGCCCGGACCTCAGCCGCGGCACCCGAGGGCGCGATCGCGTACGGGGTGGGCCGCAGGCGCCGGCAAGGTGACGCACGTCGTGCCTCATCACACAGTGCGGTGACACCTCCGACCGCCCCGCTCTTCCCCCTTATTCGCGGCGGCGGCCATCCACCCAGGGATGGAAGGTATTTCCCATGCGAGCACAGCGCGCGAGGCGCCTTGTCGCCATGTCCGCCACAGGCCTGCTGCTGGCCGGCGGTGCAGCGATCGGCACGGCGGGCACCGCCTCGGCCTCGGACCACCACAGCGACCGCGGCTCCTACAGCCACAGCCGGGACTGGGGAGACAACGACCACTACAACCACCACAACTCGTGGTGGGACGACGATGACGACGACTACGGCTACGGCGACTATGGCGGTTACGGCCATGGCGACCACGGCGGCTACGGCGGTGATCACGGTGGCTATGGCGGCCACGGCGGTCATGGCGGCGGCTACGGCGGCGGCCACGGCGGCGGCGGCCACGGCGGCGGCGGCCACGGCGGGCGCTGAACCGACCACCACCTGAGATAAGGATGTGCGGTCCCGTACCCGGAGCCGCACATCCGCTGTGCCCGCGGCGTCAGTCGAGGCCCGCCGCCGTCAGCAGATACGCCGTCATGGGGTCGTAGTGGCGCGGGCTGACGACGTGGTCGTCGAGCGGGACCACCACCTGCACGGTGCCCTCGGCCTCGGCGAGGAACAGCGCCGGGTCGTTGCAGTCGGCGTACCCGACCGAGTCGACGCCGTGCTGTCCCGCATAGCCGGCCCAGCCGTGGTCGGCCACCACCAGGTCCGGCAGCGGGCGCCCCTCCCGCTCAAGTCCGGTCAGAACGGCGCGCATCGGCTCGCCGGAGTGCGTGTGCCACAGCGTCGCGCCGTGCTCCAGGACCGCCACGTCCGCGAACTGCATGACGTAACCCTCGTCCGTCTGCAGCCCGTCCGGGATGACCACGATCTCGCAGCCGGCCGCGCGCAGCGCCCCGGCCGTGGCCCGGTGCACGTCCAGCAGACCGCCCGGGTGGCCGGTGGCGAACAGCACCCGCTGGCGTCCCTCGGCCGCCTTGCGCAGCCGGGCGGCCAGCCGGTCCAGCGCGCCCACGGTCAGCTCGGGGTCGATGGTGTCCTGCCCGTACCGGTACTCGGGGTCGTCGTCGACGCCCACCCGCTCGGCCATCACCGCGAGCACGTCCTGCTCGTCCGCCCAGCGGTCGCCCAGTTCGAGCCCCAGCCAGAAGTTGCGCTCGCCGTTGGCCAGCCTGCGGTAGTGGGAAAGGTTGTTCTCGCGGGGCGTGGCGACGTCCCCCGCGATACGGGTCCTCACCAGGTGGTCGACGAGCTGGGCGCGGCTGGGTGTCCCGGGTATCGGCATGCCACCCATTGTGAGGGCACCCGGGCGGGCGCGTCCTCGGCATACCGCACGCTGGGACCGGGATCACTGGGCTTGCCCGTGACGGCCGGCCCCGGCGACCCGCTCAGCCCTGCCGCAGCGCGAACCACAGCTCCATCCGCACGTCCGCGTCGTCCAGGTCGGCGTCCAACAGCGTGGCGCACCGGGCGATCCGCTGCCGCACGGTGTTGCGGTGCACGTCCAGCGCCACCGCCGTGCGGTCCCAACTGCCGTGCAGCGAAAGCCAGGTGCGCAGCGTCTCGGCGAGCGCGGGCCGGCCGCCGAGCGGTGCGAGCAGCGCGTCGGCGTGGGCCCGGGCGTCGGAGTGGGACACCAGGTCCGCGAGGCCCGGCCGGGCGCCGTGCCGGACCAGCGGGACGCGGGTGGCGCGGGCCCGGGCCAGCGCGCGGGCCGCCTGGCCGTCGGCGGCCGGCCACTCGCCGGGGCCGGCCGCCGCGCTGGTCCCGAGGGTCCAGCCCGGCTGCGGCACGGGCTCGCGCTCGGCCGGCACCAGCACCCGTACGACGTCACGGGCCACGTCCACCAGCGGCGAGCCGAGGGCGGCGCCCAGCGCGGACGCCGCCACGGCGTCCGGCTCCTGGGCCTCCGGCCGGGCGTGCACGACGATCCAGCGGCCGTCCCCGAGCAGCGGAGCCACCTCCGCGGGGGACGCCCCGAGCAGCAGCCGCACGAGCGCGGCCGACCGGGCCGCCCCGGACCCGCTCTGGTGCTCGCCGGTCAGCAGGGACAGCAGTACGGCGGCGACGGAGGCGATGGTGTGGTCGCCAGGCCCGCGCTGCCCGGAGGCCACCCCGAGCACGAACCCCTCGCCGGCCCCGAGGGCGTAGGCGGCGAGGTGGGTGTCGCCGAAGGTGTCGGTGGCCGAGGAGGGCACCGGCCGGGGGGCCGGTCCGGCGGGTGCGCCGGCGGCCGGTCCGGCACCTGCGGGACGCCGGGGCTCGGCCGGGGCGGATGCGGCGGCGGAGCGGCCGGGTCCCGCGGGCGTGGCCGTCCCGGCCGGCGGGGGAGCGGAGGCCCGCTCCGCCGACCGGGCCGCGCCCGCCTGCCCGCCGCGGACGCCGCCGCCCGCTCCGTCGGCCGGCGGCCGGACGGCGCCGGTCCGTGCGGAACCGGCGCCCGCCGCCCCGGGGCCGTCGGCGCCGGACGGCCCGACACCGCCGCCGCCCTCCGGGCCGCGGTCCGGCTCCGGGGGCCGCGGGCCGCTCGGCCGGACCACTTCCGTCAGCTTCGCCAGGGCCGCCCGCACCTCGCCGGACACCGCCCGGCCCGCCTCCGCGATGCCGGTGCCGTCCGGGCCGTAGAGGATCGCGTGGCCGCCCAGGCGCTGGGCGAGCTGGCGCAACACCGAGGGCGCCGGGTCCGGGCGGGAGGCCGCGGCCGCGAGACTCTGCTGGGCGTCGGTCACGCGGCGCAGCTCGGCCAGGCGGGCCTGCGCCATGAGCTGCCAGACCGCCCGGGCCACGCCCGAGAACGTCGTCCGGGGCGGCACCTCGAGCAGCGGCAGGCGCCGCGCGTCGCAGGCGGCGATCAGCGCCGGCGGCACGGTGTCGTGCACCGGGGCGAGGCCGAAGCCGAGGGCCGCACCGCCCGCGGCCACGATCCGGGAGACGTAGTCGTCGAAGTACGTGTCCGCGTCCGCCGCCTGCGGGATGTGCACCCCGGCGGTCAGCAGCAGCTCGCCGCCCAGCAGATAGGGGTAGGGGTCGGCCATCTCCGAGGTGTGCGCCCCGTGGATCACCAGGGACGGACCGGACGGGCCCGCGATCTGGCGCAGGGCGAGGTCCTCCCGGGACAGCAGGGCGGAGAGCGCGACCGGTGGGGTCGGTGGGACGGCTGGGGCGACCGGTTCCGGCATGGTGTGCGTTCCCTCCATACACCCCCGTCCGTATGGATGAAACGTACACTTCGCAGTCGCTTTCCGGCCACCTAGTGTCAAGTCAGTCCGGCAGCCGCGGGTACGGGCGGATGTCCCCGCGATCCGCTGCCGTCACGTCCCCGTTGCAACCCGCACGACACGCCACCGGATGTGCGCGAAGGAGGGCCCCACATGGCCGTCGACTACACAGTGATCGTCGTCTATCTCGCCGGCATGCTGGCCATGGGCTGGTGGGGCATGCGCCGCGCCAAGTCCAAGAGCGAGTTCCTGGTGGCCGGCCGTCGCCTCGGGCCCGCCATGTACTCCGGCACCATGGCGGCGATCGTCCTCGGCGGCGCGTCCACCATCGGCGGCGTCGGGCTCGGCTACCAGTACGGCCTCTCCGGCGCGTGGATGGTCTTCACCATCGGCCTCGGCCTGCTGGCCCTGTCCGTCTTCTTCTCGGCGCGCATCGCCCGGCTGAAGGTCTACACGGTCTCCGAGATGCTGGACCTCAGGTACGGCGGCCGCGCGGGTGTGATCTCGGGCCTGGTCATGTGGGCCTACACCCTCATGCTCGCGGTGACGTCCACCATCGCGTACGCCACCATCTTCGACGTCCTCTTCGACATGAACCGCACCGTCGCGATCATCCTCGGCGGCTCGATCGTCGTCGCGTACTCGACGCTGGGCGGCATGTGGTCGATCACCCTCACCGACATGGTGCAGTTCGTGGTCAAGACGATCGGCGTGCTCCTGCTGCTCCTGCCCATCGCGGTGGTCAAGGCGGGCGGCTTCTCCGAGATGAAGGCCAAGCTGCCGACCTCGTACTTCGACCCGCTGGGCATCGGCGGCGAGACGATCTTCACCTACGTGCTGATCTACACCTTCGGCATGCTGATCGGCCAGGACATCTGGCAGCGCGTGTTCACCGCCCGCAGCGACAGGACGGCGAAGTGGGGCGGCACGGTCGCCGGCACCTACTGTCTGGCCTACGCCCTCGCCGGCGCCGTGATCGGCACGGCGGCCAAGGTGCTCTACCCCAAGCTGGGCAGCCCGGACGACGCGTTCGCCACCATCGTCAAGGACGAACTGCCCGTCGGTGTGCGCGGCCTGGTGCTGGCCGCCGCCCTCGCCGCCGTGATGTCGACGTCCTCCGGCGCCCTGATCGCCTGCGCCACCGTCGCCAACAACGACATCTGGTCGCGGCTGCGGGGCGTGGTCAGGCCCTCCGGCGAGGAGCACGACGAGGTCCGGGGCAACCGGGTCTTCATCCTGATCATGGGCCTCGGGGTGATCGGCACCGCGATCGCGCTGAACAACGTGGTCGAGGCCCTGACGGTCGCCTACAACCTCCTCGTCGGCGGCCTGCTCGTGCCCATCCTCGGCGGCCTGCTGTGGAAGCGCGGCACCGCGCAGGGCGCGCTGGCCTCCGTGGTCGTCGGCGGCCTCGCCGTGATCGGCCTGATGGCGGGCTACGGCATCCTCGCCAACGAACCCGTCTACTACGGCCTGCTCGCCTCCCTCGTCGTCTACGTCGCCGTCTCCCTGGCGACCCGGCCCACCGACGAGGCCGTCCTCGCCGCCTGGCGGGAACGCCTCGCGGGACGCTCCCCCGAACTCGCGTCCGAACCGGTAGCGGCTCACCAGTAGAGTCGTACGGAAAGCAGTACAAGCGTGACGAAGCGCTGGAAAGAAGGCAATTGACCATGAGCAGCAACGAGACGCCCCGCGGCCCCGTCGACTCCTCCCGCGTCCCGCGGTACGCCGGACCCGCGACCTTCGCCCGGCTGCCCCGCCTCGACGAGGTCGGCGCCGCCGACGTCGCCGTGGTGGGCGTGCCGTTCGACTCCGGCGTCTCGTACCGGCCGGGCGCCCGCTTCGGCGGCAACGCGATCCGCGAGGCGTCCCGGCTGCTGCGCCCCTACAACCCGGCGCAGGACGCCTCCCCCTTCGCCCTCGCGCAGGTCGCGGACGGCGGCGACATCGCCGTGAACCCGTTCAACATCAACGAGGCCGTGGAGACCATCGAGGCGGCCGCCGACGACCTGCTCGGCACCGGCGCCCGGCTGATGACCCTCGGCGGCGACCACACCATCGCGCTGCCGCTGCTGCGCTCGGTGGCGAAGAAGCACGGCCCGGTGGCCCTGCTCCACTTCGACGCCCACCTGGACACCTGGGACACCTACTTCGGCGCCGAGTACACCCACGGCACCCCGTTCCGCCGTGCGGTGGAGGAGGGCATCCTCGACACCGAGGCGCTCTCCCACGTCGGCACCCGCGGCCCGCTGTACGGCAAGCAGGACCTCACCGACGACGAGAAGATGGGCTTCGGCATCGTCACCTCGGCGGACGTCTACCGCCGCGGCGCCGACGAGGTCGCCGACCAGCTCCGCCAGCGCATCGGCGACCGCCCGCTGTACATCTCCATCGACATCGACTGCCTCGACCCGGCCCACGCGCCCGGCACCGGCACCCCGGAGGCGGGCGGCATGACCTCCCGCGAGCTGCTGGAGATCCTGCGCGGGCTGGCATCCTGCAACCTGGTGTCGGCGGACGTCGTGGAGGTCGCCCCCGCGTACGACCACGCGGAGATCACCTCGGTGGCGGCCTCCCACACCGCCTACGAACTGACCACCATCATGAGCCGCCAGATCGCGGCGGCCCGGAAGGACGCGTAAGCGAAGTGACTCACGACCACGACCTGGTGCTCCGCCCGACCGAGGCACAGATCTCGACCGCGCTGAACCCTCCGCCCGGGCGCAACGGCGGAGACCTGGTCGTGGAAACCCTGGCCGGGCTGGGCGCGACCACCGTCTTCGGCCTGCCCGGCCAGCACGCCCTCGGCATGTTCGACGCCCTGCGCCGCTCGTCGCTGCGCTACGTCGGCCTGCGGGTGGAGAACAACGCCGGCTTCGCCGCCGACGCGTACGGCCGGATCACCGGTGAGGCGGCCCCGCTGCTGCTCTCCACCGGCCCGGGCGCGCTGACCTCGCTGGCCGCGCTCCAGGAGGCGGCCGCGGCCTCCGCCCCGGTGCTGGCGATCAGCAGCCAGATCCCGACCGCCGGCCTGGGCGGCGGCCGGCACGGCTACCTCCACGAACTCCCCGACCAGGCCGCCTCGTTCCGGGGCGTGGTCAAGTCGGTCCACACCGTCCGCACCCAGTCCCAGATCCCGTCCGCGATCGCCGCGGCGTGGAAGTCGGCGCTCTCCGCTCCGCACGGCCCGGTGTGGGTGGAGATCCCCCAGGACGTGCTGCTGTCCGCGACCGCGCTCCCGGTGGTGACGGCGATGGACGCCACGCCGGACGACCTCCTCCCGCGCCCCGAGCTGACCGCGGTGGCGGCCGACCTGCTGTCCCGCGCGGCGCGCCCGGCGATCATCGCGGGCGGCGGGGTCGTACGGGCCGACGCGTCCGGGAAGCTGAGGGCGCTGGCGGAGAGGCTGGCCGCTCCGGTGGTGACCACCTTCGGCGGCAAGGGCGCCTTCCCCTGGGAGCACCCCCTCTCCCTCCAGTCCTGGCTGGAGGACCGCCACACCACGGACTTCCTGGAGGACGCCGACGTCCTCCTCGTGGTCGGGTCCGGACTCGGCGAACTGTCCTCGAACTACCACACGTTCACACCGCGCGGCCGGGTGATCCAGATCGAGGCCGACCTCGGCAAACTGGAGTCCAACCACCCGGCCCTCGGCATCCACGCGGACGCCCGCCTCGCCCTCCAGGCCCTGCTGGAGACGGTGGAGGAGCGGGCCGACGAGTCGGCGCCCGAGCGCGTACGGGACCTGCTGGCGAAGGTCGCGGACCGCATCGCGGGCCAGGAACTCACCCTGGAACAGGACGTACTGGCCGCCGTCCGCCGCGCCCTGCCGGCCGGCTCGCCGTCGTTCTGGGACATGACCATCCTGGCGTACTGGGCCTGGTCGGCCTTCGACCCCCGGGGCACGAACAGCATGCACTCCGCCCAGGGCGCCGGCGGTCTCGGCTACGGCTTCCCGGCGGCCCTGGGCGCGGCGGCCGCCGACCCCACCCGCCCGGTCCTCGCGGTCTCCGGCGACGGCGGCGCCCTCTACTCGATCGCCGAACTGGCCACGGCCCGCCAGTACGACCTGCCGGTCACCTGGCTGATCGTCGACGACGGCGGCTACGGCATCCTCCGGGAGTACATGACCGACGCCTTCGGCCAGGCCACGGCCACCGAACTGACCCGCCCGGACTACGTGGCCCTGGCGGAGTCCTTCGGGGTGCCGGGCGTGCGCACGAGCCCGGAGACCCTGGAGGAGGATCTGGCGAAGGCGCTGGCGGCGCCCGGCCCTTCGGTGGTCGTACTCCCCGCGGTGCTCCGGATGTTCGCGCCGACCCACCTGGGCTGACCGGCCGCGCCGGACGCCGGCCGGCGGTGAACTCCTCCCGCACGGGGTGGAGTTCACCGCCGTCATGCGTCTACCAGATCGCGTCGACCCACTCCGGGTGGTCGATGAACGGGTTGCGGTTGTGCTGGTAGGTGTCGTATATGACCTGGTTGCGCTTCTCCTCGAAGGCGCTCGGCGGGTCCTCGTCGTTCCACTGCTTGAGGACGGACAGTCTGCCGATGTACGGGTTGCTGCCGTTGCCGACCTTGTCGTTGGGCTCCAGGTCGGCGAAGCCGTCGCCCCCGTCGTAGCGGACCGCCATGTAGAGGATCATCCGGGCCACGTCGCCCTTGTCCGCGTCGCGCGGCTCGAAGGAGTCGGAGTCGGTGAGGCTGCCGCCCCCGCCGCTGACCGCGCTGCCGCCGTCGTCGAAGTCCTTGTTGCCGCGGACGCTGTTGACCTGGACGTCCGCGGGGCGCAGGTGGTGCAGGTCGGTGCCGGGGCCGGTCACCTCGCCGAAGTCGCCGTGCGACTTGGCCCACACGTGCTCGCGGTTCCAGTCGCCGGTGCTGCCGCCGTTGAGGGACTTGGCGCGGGAGACGCCGCTGTAGAGCAGGATCACGTTGTTGCTGTTGTTCGGATCCTGGTCGGTGACCTTCAGCGCGTCCCAGACCGCCGAGTACGAGATCTTGCTCTGGCTGCTGATGATGGTGTGCAGCGAGGACTTGAGGCTCGTGCCCGTCTTGCCGACGGCGTTCCTGTAGTACGTGCTGTCGTACGAGGTCGTCGTCGCGCTTGCCGGGGAGGCGATCGCGGTCGGCAGGGTGAGGCCGACGAGCAGCGCCGAGACGGCCAGTGCCGGAGCCTTCCAGCGGTGCATGTGCGTCACGGTCATGTGGGGGCCGATCTACGCGGGTTGATTGAGCGGACAACCGGAGCGTGACATGGACATGCGTATCAAGAGGTGAAGCGGAGGTGACCGTTGTGTGTCGGGACCCGGCAGGCCACCACGGCCGGCGCGGCGCCGCGGGAGACCGCGGACGCCGTCAGCCGAAGAGCTTCGGCCACTTCTTCCTGTACTCGGCGATCTGGGCGTCGTAACCCGCCCGGTGCTGCGCCAGATCACGGTCGCTGAAGGTGCCGGGCGGCAGAACTCCGGGGTGGAGCAGGTCCGGTACGAGGCGGAAGACCTCCTTCGCGGCCTCCCACGTCTGCCCTCCCTTGCCGCGCAGCCTCACGAGTTCCCCGTACGAGTAGTGCTCGTAGTACTTCGTTCGTCTGATGCGGTCCAGGACGTTGTCCTTCGGTCCGCAGTCGTCCGGGCCGAGCAACTCGGCGTCGGCGGAGGCGAGGTGGCGCAGTACCGCCAGTGCGGCGAACAGGCGCCCCGATCGCTTGAACCCGCTCTCGTTCTCCTCCGGCATGGGGGAAGCATTGCCAAACCCGTGACCGACCACACGTACAACCGTCACCCGTCCCGGTGAGTCAACGCATGCATGACTCCCCGCACATCCGTACGCGCCGGCGCGCTGGCGGCCGCCCTCGGCGCCGTGGTGCTCATACCGGCGGTCGCCGCCGCCCCGGCCGCGGCGGCGACCACGCCCACCGTCAGCTGCACGTCCGCCAACGCGGGCCTGGCCGCGAAGCTGAAGAAGGACATCACCGCGGCGCTCGCGAACCGCAAGGGCACCGTCGCGATCGGCCTCTACGACCGGTCCACCAAGACCACCTGCACCCTGCGCGCCACCACCGCCTACGACTCGGCCAGCACCGTCAAGGTGACCGTGCTCGCCACGCTGCTGTGGGACGCCAAGAAGCACGACCGGTACCTCACCGACCGCGAGGCCTCGCTCGCCAAGGCCATGATCACCAAGTCGGACAACAACGCGACCAGCACGCTCTGGAAGCAGCTCGGCATGACCAAGATCAAGGGCTTCCTGTCCGCCGCCGGGATGACGAAGACGGTTCCCGGCGCGAACGGCTACTGGGGGCTGACCCAGGAGAACGTCACCGACGAGCAGAAGCTGCTCAAGCTCGTCACGGCCAGGAACAGCGTGCTGAGCGACAACTCGCGCGCCTACATCCTGAAGCTGATGAACCAGGTCGTCTCCTCGCAGCGCTGGGGCACCCCGGCCGGGGCGCCGTCCACGGTCACCGTGCACGTCAAGAACGGCTGGCTGCAGCGGTCCACGCACGGCTGGCGGGTGCACAGCCTCGGCACCTTCAACGGCGGCGGCCACGACTACATGATGTCCGTGCTGACGCACGGCAACAGCACCATGAGCTACGGCGTCACCACCATCCAGAACGTCGCCAAGGCGATCCACAAGGACCTGGTGCCGACGACGTCCGGCGTCGCCCGCTACACCCCGACCAGCACCCCGAGCGAGGCGCACGTGGCGGTGCCGCCGCAGGGCTGAGCCGGCCGCGCCGCCCGCGGGCGGCGTCCTCGGCGCCCGGCCCGTTTTGTTTCAGGGGGATGAAATCCGCACGCCCCGGCGTTGGTGCCTTCCGGTAGAGCAGGACGACAGGAAGGCACCGGCGTGGCAGCGCAACGGGGATGGGCACGGCGGCTGGCGGGCTACGCCTGGCGTTATCCGAAGGACGTGGTCCTCGCCCTCGGCTCCTCCCTCGGCGGCATGGCCGTCATGGCCGTCGTCCCGCTGTTCACCAAGGTGATCATCGACGACGTGATCGGCGCCCGCACCCGCTCCATGGCCGTGTGGGCGGGGGCCCTGCTCGGCGCCGCCGTCCTGGTCTACGTCTTCACCTACATCCGCCGCTACTACGGCGGGCGGCTCGCCCTCGACGTCCAGCACGACCTGCGGACCGAGATGTACGGCACGATCACCCGCCTCGACGGCCGCCGCCAGGACGAGCTGTCCACCGGGCAGGTGGTCGGCCGGGCCACCAGCGACCTCCAGCTCATCCAGGGCCTGCTCTTCATGCTCCCGATGACCATCGGGAACGTCCTGCTCTTCCTGATCTCCCTGGTGATCATGGCCTGGCTCTCGCTGCCGCTGACCCTGGTCGCCCTGGCCGTGGCCCCGGCCCTGTACGCGATCGCCAAGCGCAGCCGCAGCAAGCTCCACCCCGCCACCTGGTACGCCCAGGCCCAGGCCGCCGCCGTGGCCGGCGTGGTGGACGGCGCGGTGAGCGGCGTCCGCGTGGTGAAGGGGTTCGGGCAGGAGGAGCAGGAGACCGGCAAGCTCCGCGAGGTCGGCCGCCGGCTCTTCGCGGGGCGGCTGCGCACCATCCGGCTGAACAGCAGGTTCACCCCGGCCCTGCAGGCCGTGCCCGCCCTCGGCCAGGTCGCCATGCTCGCCCTCGGCGGCTGGCTGGCCGTGCGCGGCCACATCACGCTCGGCACCTTCGTCGCCTTCTCCACCTACCTCGCCCAGCTCGTCGGCCCGGTCCGCATGCTCGCCGTGGTGCTCACCGTCGGGCAGCAGGCCCGGGCCGGCACCGAGCGCGTGCTGGAGCTGATCGACACCCAGCCGACCATGAAGGACGGCACGAAGACCCTCCCGGCCGACGCGCCGGCGACCGTCGAGTTCGACGACGTGTCCTTCGGCTACGACGTCGGCCCCGGCCGGACCAGCCCCGTCCTGGACGGGCTCAGCTTCGAGATCCGGTCCGGCGAGACCCTGGCCGTCGTCGGCTCCTCCGGCTCCGGCAAGTCCACCGTCTCCCTGCTCCTGCCGCGCTTCTACGACGTCACCGGCGGCGCCGTGCTGATCGGCGGGCACGACGTGCGCGAGCTGACCATGGACTCGCTCAGGTCGGCGATCGGCCTGGTCCCCGAGGACTCGTTCCTCTTCTCCGACACCGTCCGCGCCAACATCGCCTACGGCCGCCCGGACGCCACCCAGGACGAGATCGAGGCCGCCGCCCGCGCCGCCCAGGCGGACCGGTTCATCAGCGAGCTGCCCGAGGGCTACGACACCAAGGTCGGCGAGCACGGCCTGACCCTCTCCGGCGGCCAGCGCCAGCGCGTCGCGCTCGCCCGCGCCCTGCTCACCGACCCCCGCCTGCTGGTCCTGGACGACGCCACCTCCGCCGTCGACGCCCGCGTGGAGCACGAGATCCACGAGGCGCTGAAGCACGTGATGGAGGGGCGCACCACCCTGCTCATCGCGCACCGCCGCTCCACCCTGAACCTCGCCGACCGCATCGCCGTCCTGGACGGCGGCCGGCTCGCCGACCTCGGCACCCACGAGGAACTGCAGGAGCGCTGCGCCCTGTACCGCCGGCTGCTGACCGACCCCGACGAGCTGGGCGGCGTCTCCCCGGGCCACACCGGTCCCGCCGAGCCGCAGGAGGACACCAGCCTGCGCGAGGAGCTGGACGCCGAGTTCGACGCCGAGGCCGGCATCACCCCCCGGCTGTGGACGGGCGAGCGCCGGCCCCGGGACGCGGCCATGGCGGGCACCCCCGCCACCCCGGAACTCCTGGCCCAGGTCGAGGCGCTGCCCCCGGCCACCGACACCCCTGACGTCGACGAGGCCCGCGCGGTGCGCGCCGAGGAGTCGTACGGCCTGCGCCGGCTGCTGCACGGCTTCGGCCTGCCGCTGCTGGTCAGCCTGGGGCTGGTCGCCGTGGACGCGGGCGCGGGCCTGCTGCTGCCGGTGCTGATCCGGCACGGCATCGACCAGGGCGTCAGCAGGGCGGCCCTCGGCGCGGTGTGGGCGGCCTCGCTGCTGGGCCTGCTCACCGTGCTGGCGCAGTGGGCCGCGCAGATCGGCGAGACCCGGATGACCGGCCGCACCGGCGAGCGTGTGCTGTACGCGCTGCGGCTGAAGATCTTCGCCCAGCTCCAGCGGCTCGGCCTCGACTACTACGAGCGCGAGCTGACCGGCCGGATCATGACCCGGATGACCACGGACGTCGACGCCCTCTCCACGTTCCTGCAGACCGGCCTGGTCACCGCCTTCGTCTCGGTCGTCACCTTCTTCGGCATCATGGCCGCCCTGCTGGTGCTCGACGTACAGCTCGCCCTGGTCGTCTTCGCCACCCTGCCCCCGCTGATCGTCGCCACGTTCTTCTTCCGCCGGGCCAGCGTGAAGGCCTACGAACTCGCCCGTGAGCGGGTGTCGGTGGTCAACGCGGACCTGCAGGAGTCGGTGGCCGGGCTCAGGATCGTGCAGGCCTTCCGCCGCGAGCCGGACGGCGCCCGGCGGTTCGCCGAGCGCAGCGACAGCTACCGCTCCGCCCGCATCCGCGGCCAGTGGCTGATCTCGGTCTACTTCCCCTTCGTCCAGCTGCTGTCCTCGGTCGCGGCGGCCGCCGTGCTCGTCACCGGCGCCGGCCGCGTGGAGGCGGCCACGCTCACCACGGGCGCGCTGGTGGCGTACCTGCTCTACATCGACCTGTTCTTCGCCCCGGTCCAGCAGCTCTCCCAGGTCTTCGACGGCTACCAGCAGGCCACCGTCTCCCTCGGCCGCATCCAGGAGCTGCTGCGCGAGCCGACCTCCACCGGCGCCGCCGAGAAGCCCCGCGAGGTCGGCTCCCTGCGCGGCGACATCGCGTTCGAGGACGTGCACTTCGCCTACGGCGCCGAGGAGGAGGCGCTGACCGGCATCGACCTGACGATCCCGGCGGGCCAGACGGTCGCCTTCGTCGGCGAGACCGGAGCCGGCAAGTCCACGCTGGTGAAGCTGGTGGCCCGGTTCTACGACCCCACCTCGGGCCGGGTCACGGCCGACGGCACCGATCTGCGCGCCCTCGACCTGACCTCGTACCGGCACCGCCTCGGGGTGGTCCCGCAGGAGGCGTACCTCTTCCCGGGCACCGTCCGGGACGCCATCGCCTACGGCAGGCCCGAGGCCACCGACGCCGAGGTGGAGGCGGCGGCGCGGGCGGTCGGCGCGCACGAGATGATCGCCACGCTCGACGGCGGCTACCTGCACGAGGTCGCCGAGCGCGGCCGCAACCTCTCGGCCGGCCAGCGCCAGCTCATCGCGTTGGCCCGGGC
This sequence comes from Streptomyces sp. NPDC038135, assembly GCF_055601245.1. Classification (NCBI taxonomy): domain Bacteria; kingdom Bacillati; phylum Actinomycetota; class Actinomycetes; order Kitasatosporales; family Streptomycetaceae; genus Streptomyces; species Streptomyces sp. NPDC038135. The sequence goes on from NZ_JBVJXS010000002.1 coordinate 255,536, forward strand.
CGAACTGGTCGACCCCGACGTCCTGCTCCTCGACGAGGCCACCGCAGCCCTGGACCTGGCCACCGAGGCCCAGGTGAGCCAGGCCACCGACCGGCTGGCGGGCCGCCGTACCACGCTGGTGGTCGCGCACCGGCTGACCACGGCCGCGCGCGCCGACCGGGTGGTGGTCATGGACCACGGCCGGGTGGTGGAGGACGGCACCCACGACGAACTCCTCGCCCTCGGCGGCCGGTACGCCGAACTGTGGCGGACCTTCGTCGGGCAGTCCGAACCGGAGGAGCCGGTCGGCGCCACCCGCTGAGCACCCCGGAGGGCCGGCTCTCCGACCGCCGTGCAACCATCCGACACATGTCCTGCGTCCGTACGTCAGTACGGTCGTCGGTGACGTATGCCGGGGACGTATGACCGCGGTACGGGGAGGACGACGATGGACTGTGGTGCGATACGCCGGCGTCTGGCGCTCGGCGCGGCCGCGCTGGCCGCCTCCGGCGCGCTGGCGCTCGCGGTGCCCGGCACCGCGCACGCGGCCCCGGCCGGCTCCTGCGCCGGACGCGAGGTGCGCACCCTGCCCTTCAGCGCCGGCGTCGTGCACGTCTACAAGCGCAACGGCTACGTCTGCGCCGTCACGGTCGCCAAGCACCCGGGCGCCAGACGCCTGATGTCGGTCAGCGTCCAGGCCCGCGGCAACCGGCCGGTCGTGGACGCGGGCCGGTTCAAGCACCACGCCGGCCCGGTCACCGTGCACGCCGGGCAGCGCTGCGTGTGGGTGCGGGGCTCGGTGGGCCGCGCCGCGGTCAGCTCCGGCTGGTTCATGTGCTGAACCACCGGACACGCCCGATTCCCGTCTCTGCGCCCCTGATCCGTACGGCCATGTAGCCGCAGACCGCCCCAAACCGTACAACCCCCTCTGGTGTCACGGCAGTTGCTCCGCTAGCTTCCGGCGCACATCTGTCTCACAGGGGAGAGTGCGCATGCGCAAGGCGCTCAGATGGCTGCTGGCGCTCACGGTCTTCATAGGCACGCTGAGCACAGCGGGCGCGGCCACCGCCGCCCAGTCCGAGCCCGACATCAAGGACCGGCTCCTGGCGATACCCGGCATGAGCTTGGTCCAGGAGAAGCCGTACCCCGGCTACCGGTTCTTCGTACTGAACTACACGCAGCCGGTCGACCACCGGCACCCGTCCAAGGGCACCTTCCAGCAGCGGATCACCGTGCTGCACAAGGACACCAGCCGCCCGACGGTCTTCTACACCGGCGGCTACAACGTCTCCACGACCCCGTCGCGCCGGGAACCCACCCAGATCGTGGACGGCAACCAGGTCTCCCTGGAGTACCGCTTCTTCACGCCGTCCCGGCCCGCGCCGGCCGACTGGTCCAAGCTGGACATCTGGCAGGCGGCCAGCGACCAGCACCGGGTCTACCAGGCGCTGAAGCCCGTCTACTCCGCCAACTGGCTGGCCACCGGCGGCTCCAAGGGCGGCATGACGGCCACCTACTTCGAGCGCTTCTACCCGCGTGACATGGACGGCGTGGTCGCCTACGTCGCCCCCAACGACGTGGTGAACAAGGAGGACTCGGCGTACGACCGGTTCTTCGCGGGCGTCGGCACCAAGGAGTGCCGCGACCGGCTGAACGCGGTCCAGCGGGAGGCGCTGGTGCGCCGGGAGCCGCTGGAGAAGCGGTACGCGCAGTACGCCGCCGACAACGGCTACACCTTCGACACCATCGGCGGCCTGGACAAGGCCTACGAGGCGGTCGTCCTCGACTACGTCTGGGGCTTCTGGCAGTACAGCCTGCTGAAGGACTGCGACACCATCCCCGCCGGCGCGGCGACCGCGACCGACGACGCGATCTGGGACTCCGTCGACAGCATCTCCGGCTTCTCCGCCTACACCGACCAGGGCCTGGAGACGTACACGCCGTACTACTACCAGGCGGGCACCCAGCTCGGCGCGCCCACCATCCACTTCCCGTACATCGAGAAGAAGCTGATCCGCTACGGCTACCAGCCGCCGCGCAACTTCGTGCCCCGCTCCATCCCGATGCGCTTCCAGCCGGACGCCATGCGGGACGTGGACACCTGGGTCCGGCAGCACGCCCGGCACATGCTCTTCGTCTACGGCGAGAACGACCCGTGGGGTTCGGAGCGGTTCCGCCTCGGCGCGGGCGCGCGTGACTCGTACGTCTTCACCGCCCCCGGCATGAACCACGGGGCCAATGTGGCGGGCCTGGTGCCCGACCAGAAGGCGCTGGCCACGGCCCGCATCCTGGAGTGGGCGGGCGTCGCGCCCGCCGCCGTCCAGGCGGACCCGTCCGCGGCCAGGCCGCTGGCCCGCCACGACGCGAAGCTCGACGTGCGGGACGTGGAGCGCGAGCCCGCGCTGCGTCCCTGACCCGCCGGCGCCGGTCCCTCGAAGCCGAGGGGCCGGCGCCGCCGGTGTGCCGGACGACCGCGTCCGGCACACCGGTGTCACCTCCGCCAGAACAGGTGGTGCGTCACGCCGCTCGGGCTGGGCACGACCTCGAGGTGGAAGCGGTCGAGCAGTTCGTCCGGCGACTCCCAGAGCCGGAGCCCGGAGCCGAACTTCACCGGTGAGACCGCCACGTGCATGGTGTCCACCAGGTCGGCGTCCAGGAACTCCCGGACGGTGGTGACCCCGCCGCCCAGCCGGACGTCCCCGCCCCCCGCCGCCTCGCGCGCCTGCTCCAGGACCGCCGCCGGATCGCCGTCGACGAAGTGGAACGTGGTGTCCGAGAGCGTGAACGAGGGACGCGGGTGGTGGGTCATCACGAACACCGGTGTGCGGAACGGCGGTTCGTCACCCCACCAGCCCTGCCACTCGTGGTCGTGCCAGGGCCCGCGCTGCGGTCCGAACTTGTTGCGGCCCATGATCTCCGCCCCGATGCCGTGGGCGAAGTCCCGCGTGAAGTAGTCGTCGAGCCCCCGGCTGCCCCCGGGGTCGGTGCGATTGGGCCAGCTCGCCGTCGCGCCGGCCCAGCCGAAGAGCCTCTCGGCGCCGGCGAGGCCGAACGGCTGCTCGAAGCTCTGGGCCTCGCCGGCGGCGATCCCGTCACTGGACACATTGAAGTTCTGCACCCTCAGCAGTTGAGCCATGGTTCCTCCCGCGTCATCGGCAACTGTGCTGCAGACTCCCCGGGGCCGGGAAACTCACCGGTGCGGTGAGCGCGGAACTCACCCGTCCGGCCCTCCGCCCGTCCGGGCCCTCCGGCTCGCCGCACGGAACCGGTCTCCGCCCGCGGCCGTCCAACGCCCAGGCCGCCGGACGAGTCCGCGGTGCGGTGCCGGTCCCGGACGCGAGACCGGCGCACCCTCTCCGCCGCACCGGGCCTGGCGGCCGCCGCCGCCGGCGCGCCCCCCTCCCGAGCGCCGGCGGCGGCACCACCCCGGCTTCCTGTGCGTTCCCTTGACGGAAAGAAACTTCCCGGATATTGGTGGCTCCTTGGAAGTTTCCTTCAGCGGTTGTCCTCCGGAAGGAGCACGCGTGCACGACAGCAGCACGGGAAGCACGGGAAACACCCCGCGGCCGTCCAGACGGACCGTTCTCGCCGCCACCGCGGGCATCACGGCCGCGCTGACCGTACCGGCCACCGCCCACGCCGCCGCGTCCGGCGACACCAGGCTGCGCGCCCTCATCTCCCGCATGTCGCTGGAGGAGAAGGTCGGCCAGCTCTTCGTGATGCGGGTCTACGGCCACTCCGCCACCGCCCCCGACCAGGCCGACGTCGACGCCAACCTCGCGGAGATCGGGGTCCGCACGGCCGCCGAGCTGATCGCGAAGTACCGGGTCGGCGGCATCATCTACTTCACCTGGGCCCACAACACCCGGGATCCGCACCAGATCGCCGACCTGTCCAACGGCATCCAGAAGGCCTCCCTGGAGCAGCCCCGCGGCCTGCCGGTGCTCATCGCCACCGACCAGGAGCACGGCATCGTCTGCCGGGTGGGCGCGCCGGCCACGCTGTTCCCGGGCGCGATGGCGGTCGGCGCGGGCGGCCGTCCCGCCGACGCACACACCCTCGGCCGCGTCTCCGGCGCCGAACTGCGCGCCCTGGGCATCAACCAGGACTACAGCCCCGACGCCGACGTGAACGTCAACCCGGCCAACCCGGTCATCGGCGTACGGTCCTTCGGGGCCGACCCGGAGGCGGTGGCCCGGCTGGTGGCCGCCGAGGTGAAGGGCTACCAGGCGTCCCGGGTCGCGGCGACCGCCAAGCACTTCCCCGGCCACGGGGACACCGCCGTCGACAGCCACACCGGCTTCCCGGTCATCACGCACAGCAGGGAGCTGTGGGAGAAACTGGACGCGGTGCCCTTCCGGGCGGCGATCGCGGCGGGCATCGACTCGATCATGACCGCGCACCTGCAGTTCCCGGCCCTCGACGACGCCGGTGACCCGGCCACCCTGTCCCACCCCATCCTCACCGGCATCCTGCGCGGCGAACTCGGCTACGACGGCGTCGTGGTGACCGACTCGCTCGGCATGGAGGGCGTGCGCACCAAGTACGGCGACGACCGGGTGCCGGTGCTCGCCCTGAAGGCCGGTGTCGACCAGCTCCTCAACCCGCCGTCGCTCGACGTGGCGTGGCACGCGGTCCTCAAGGCCGTCCAGGAGGGCGAGCTGACCGAGGCCCGGCTGGACGAATCGATCCTGCGTATCCTGCGGCTGAAGGACAGGCTGGGACTCCTGGACCGGCCGCCCTACGTCACCGGGGCCGGCGTCGACCGCACGGTCGGCACCAAGGCCCATCTGGCCGCCGCCGACCGGATCGCCGAGCGCACCACGACCCTGCTCGTCAACGAGGAGCACACGCTGCCGCTCGACCGCCGCAGCCGGCGCCGGGTCCTCGTCGTCGGCGCGGACCCGGCCTCCCCGTCCGGCACCACCGGCCCGCCCACCACCGTGCTGGCGGCCGCCCTCACCGAGCTCGGCTTCACCGCCACCGCCCTGTCCACCGGCACCGCGCCCTCCGCCACGGTCATCGGCAAGGCGGTGGCCGCCGCGGCGGACGCCGACGCGGTGGTCGTGGCCACGTACAACGTGACGGCGGGCAGCAGCCAGCGGACGCTGGTGGAGCGGTTGCTGGCCACCGGGAAACCGGTGGTGGCCGTCGCCGTCCGCAACCCCTACGACGTCGCCCAGCTCCCCGCCGTCAAGGGTTTCCTGGCGACCTACTCCTGGACCGACGTCGAGCTGCGCGCCGCCGCACGGGTGATCGCCGGCCGGGTGGCGCCGCACGGCAGGCTGCCGGTGCCGGTGCAGCGGGCGGACGACCCGGCGCGGGAGCTGTACCCCCTGGGCTACGGGCTGACGTACTAGACGTACGCCGCGTCCCTCCCGTCCGGCGTGGCCCGCTTCCCGGTCCACGCCGGACGGGGGCGTCCGGGGCCGGCCGCCGCACCGCGCTCAGGGCGTCTCCGGAACGGCGAGTCCCTCGGCCCTCTCCCGCAGTTCGGGGGTCGCCGTCGCGACCGCCGCCACCGCGAGGACGCACATCAGGCCGCCGCTGACCAGGGCCGTCGCGCCGGAGCTGAAGCCCGCGACCAGACCGCCCCGCGCGTTGCCGAGGCTGGGGCCCGCCTGGCCGACGATCTGCTCGGCCGCCGTGACCCGGCCGAGCAGCGCGTCCGGGGTGCGGGTCTGCACGATCGTGGAGCGGGAGACGACCGCGGTGGCGTCCGCCGCCCCCGCGAGGACGAGCAGGGCGAGGCCGGCCCACGGGTCGGTCGCCAGCCCGAACAGGACCAGCGCCGCGCCCCAGGTCCCGGAGGCGCACAGCATCACCGCGCCCGGCCTGCCGAGCCGGGTCAGCGAGCCGGACAGGGCCGACGCCGTGACGCCGCCCACCGCAAGGGCCGACAGGAACAGGCCGAGCGTGCGCGGGTCGTCGCCGAACCGCTCGGCGTTGACCAGCGGGAACAGGCTGGCCGGGAAGGACAGCACGGTGGCGGCCAGATCCGTGATCAGCGCGCCCCGCACCACCCGGTGCCCGGCCAGGAACCGCAGCCCGTCCAGCACCCCGCGCACCCCCGCCCGCGACGGCTCGCCCTCCGGCGGCAGCGCGGGCAGCCCGAAGGCGCCGTAGAAGGCCGGCCCGAAGCTGAGCGCGTCCAGCAGATAGCAGGCGCCGATGCCCAGCCGGCCCAGCAGCACACCGGCCAGGGCGGGGCCGAGCAGCATCATCGTCTGGCCGGTGACGGCGTTCAGGGCGAGCCCGGCGGGCACCTGCCCCGGGGGCAGCAGCCGGGGGACGAACACTCCGGCGGCCGGGGCGCCGAGCGCACCGAACGACGACTGCACGGCGACCAGCGCGAGGACCACCACCACCGGCACGTGCCCGGTGAAGCCCTGAACGGCCAGCAGCAGCGAGCAGGCGGCCTGGCCCACGGTGGCCGCGAGGTAGACCCGGCGCCGGTCCGCCCGGTCCACCCAGGCGCCCGCGAACAGCCCGAACACCACCAGCGGCAACGCCTGCGCCAGCCCGACCGCACCGGTCCAGGCCGTGCTGCGGGTCATGTCCCACACCTGGTACATGACCGTCACCATGGTCATGAACCCGCCCAGCACGGACACGGTCCGGCCGATCAGCAGCCGCCGGAAGACGGGGGAGGTGCGCAGCGGCGTCACATCGATGAGCGAGCGGCGGAGTCTCATGAGAGCGAACGAAAACGCGAGGGCTGCACAATCACCGGGGGAGGCTAGCCGCCCCCCACCTCCCCGGCCACCGATTTTCCCCGCCACTGACGGGCCGCCCACGCACGCGATGAGCAAGGAGCGCCGTCCGGGCCGCCTCCCCGGGCCTGCGCAGGAGAGCGAGCCGGCTTGCTGGGGGTTGTCGTGGCGCATGGCCGGCCGCCGGGCGCGGAGTGCTCGCCCGAGACTGGGCGGTTCGACGTCTGCCCTGGGCGACCGTGGACGCGACCGGTCGGACCGGGCGACCTCAGCGGGCCCTACGTGGGAGGGCGAGCAGGCTCGCCGGGGTTGTTGTGGCCCATGGTCGGCCGCCCGGCGCCGGGTGCTCGCCCGGGGCCGGGCGGTGGCACGTCTGGGCCGGGCGGCCGGTGGGCGGGTCGGCTAGGCCGCCTCGCCGAGCAGGCGTACGAGGTGGTCGCGGCCAGCGGACAACAGCTCGGGGAGCGGCGTGGCGTGCTCGTACCAGCGCTTCTCGTACTCCCAGCACAGCCAGCCGTCCCAGCCGTTGCGGCACAGGACGTCCACGCACTCGGTGAGCGGCAGGACGCCCGCGCCGAGCGGCAGCGGCGCGCGGTCGTCGGCCGAGGCGATGTCCTTGACCTGGACGTAGCCGAGGTGCGGGGAGAGCGCCGCGTAGCTGTCGGCGGGCTGTTCGCCGCCCAGCCAGGTGTGCATCACGTCCCACAGCGCACCCACCTGACGGTGCCCGACCGGGCCCAGCACACGGATCACGTCGGCGCCGGTGCGGTGCGAGTCGTGGGTCTCCACCAGGATCCGGACGCCGAGCGCGGCGGCGTCCTCGGCGGCGGCACCGAGCCGCCGGGCGGCGAGGGCCTCGGACTCCTCGCGGGGCCGGTCGGGATCGGCGCCGGGGAAGACCCGGACGAAGGGGGCGCCCAGGTCGTGGGCGAGTTGCAGGAGCAGCCGGATGTCGTCGAGGACGGGTGCGTCGTCGCCGGGCGCGGCGACGCGCGTGTATCCGGCCAGGCCGAGCAGTTCGATTCCGGACGCTTTGAACAGCGCGGCCGTCTCCGCGCGCTCGGCGGGGGACAGGCCCGGGTGCACGGGCTCCTCGGGATGGGCGCGCAGTTCCACACCGTGGTAACCGTGCGCGGTCGCGAGCGCCAGGACATCGGGGACGGCCAGGCCGGGGACACCGAGAGTGGAGAACGCCAGCTTCATGCTCGGACCCTACTCGTCAGGGGGCCGTTCCGCGGAGATCCAACCGCCAGTCCTGGCCGACCAGATCCTTGCCGAAGGAGTGGTGCGGCTTCTCGGCGACGAGCACGAAGCCGTGCCGCCGGTAGAGACGCCGGGCCCCGCTGAGGACGTCGTTGGTCCACAGCACCAGTTCCCGGTAGCCGGCCTCGCGGGCGAAGCCGACGACGGCGCGCACCAGCCGGTCGCCGATCCCGTGCCCGCGCGCGGAGGGCTCGACGAGCAGCAGCCGCAGTCGCGCGGTGTGCGGGGCCGAGTCCCGCACACACATCACGCAGCCCACCGCCCGGCCGTCCAGCTCGGCGATCCACACCCGCTCCAGGCGCGGGTCGTGGTCCTCGGCGAAGTCGGCGACGATCCTCGCGACCAGCCCCTCGTACTCGGCGTTCCAGCCGTACTCGGCCGCGTACAGAGCGCCGTTGCGCTGCACGATCCAGCCGAGATCACCGGCCATCGGCGCCCGCAGCACGCCCTCGCCGTCATCAGAAGCACCCATTCCCACAACCCTGACCCTAGGCCCGCCAAGAACCCCCAGCACCAAAGCAACGCCGCCCACCGAACGGGGGGCGCGGGGAACTGCGCGACGGCCCCCGAAACCCCGGAACCCAACCAACGCCGCCCAGCAAATGAGGGGCGCGGGGAACTGCGCGACCAGCCCCCACCAACGCGCACCCGTCCAAGCCACCCCCAGCACCCCGAGCCAGTAGGCGCCCCACGCCCCCCAAGCACCACGAGCCAGTAGGCGCCCCACGGACCCCCCAAGCACCCCGAGCTAGGCCCCCCGCGGAACCCCGGAGGACCCCCGCACCATCAACTCCCCCCGCACCGACGCGATCCCACCCGGCGGAGCCTCCTCACGGCCCATGGCGATCCGCCCCGCCCGCGCACCCGCCTCGGACAGCGGCAACCGCACCGTCGTCAGCGACGGCACCGCGTCGACGCTGAACGGCAGGTCGTCGAAGCCGGCCACCGAGACGTCCTCGGGGATGCGCAGCCCGGACTCCCGCAGCGCGGCACACGCGCCCAGCGCGACGGAGTCGTTCGCGGCGACGACCGCCGTCAGGGACGGGTCCCGGCGCAGCAGTTCCAGCGTGGCCTCGTGACCGGACCGGCGGTCGTAGCGGCCGTACACCGTCCACCGCGGGTCCTCCTCGACACCGGCCGCCTCCAGCGCCGCGCGGTGACCCTCCAGCCGGTGCCGGGTGGTGGTGCGCTCCTCGGGGCCCGCGATGTAGCCGAGCCGCCGGTGGCCGAGGCCGATGAGGTGGTCCGTCAGGGCGCGGGCGCCCCCGCGGTTGTCGAAGGTCAGCGCGATCGCCTCGGTGTCCGGCGCGGGCGGCCGCCCGCACAGCACCACCCGGGTCCCGGCCTCCGCCAGCTTGCGCAGCTTGGCCGAGACCGCCGCCGCGTGCGGCTCGTTCTCCACGGCCCCGCCGGTCAGCACCACCGCCGCGGCCCGCTGCCGCTGCAGCAGGGTCAGGTACGTCAGCTCCCGCTCCGGCGAGCCGCCGGTGTTGCACACGACCGCCAGCCGCTCGCCGCCCGCCCGGCCGCCCGGCCCCCCGATCTCGGCCTGTATCGCACTCGCCATGATTCCGAAGAACGGGTCCGCGATGTCGTTGACGAGGATGCCCACGAGGTCCGAGGTGGCCGCCGCGAGCGAGCTGGCCGGGCCGTTGAGCACGTAGTCCAGCTCGTCGACCGCCCGCAGCACGCGCTCCCGGGTGGACGCGGCCACCGGGTAGTTGCCGTTCAGCACGCGCGAAACCGTCGCGGGGGAGACCTGTGCGCGGGCCGCCACGTCCGCCAGGGTCACCGTCATCTCGTCGTCCTCCGGTCGCGCGGGGGGTCGCGCATTGGTGCTCGTACGTCCTCGTAGACAGGCCGGGCACGGTCACGGTTCCGTCCGTGCCGAGCAGACCATAAGGCCAACCAGGCGGTTCGTTCGCCCCCTCGAACAACTCGAAGAGGACACGGTCTTGTCCGGAGCGCTGTGCAGAGGCTAGCTTCTCGTCGTAGAAAGCGCTTGCTGCACTTGCTGACGATGACGACGCCGGCCCCGCCGACCAAGGCCGCACCGGCGTTACGAAGGGACTCACGTGACACGCAAGACGGTGCGTATCGCCATGAACGGCGTGACCGGACGCATGGGCTACCGCCAGCACCTCGTCCGGTCCATCCTCGCCCTGCGCGAGCAGGGCGGCCTCGACCTCGGCGACGGCACCGTGCTGTGGCCCGAGCCGATCCTGCTCGGCCGCCGCGAGCACGCCCTGCGGGAGATCGCCGACCGGCACGGCCTGGAGCACGTCTCCACCGACCTGGACGCGGTGCTCGCCGACCCGGACGTCGACGTCTACTTCGACTCCCAGGTCACCTCCGCCCGCGAGGACGCCCTCCGGAAGGCGATCGCGGCGGGCAAGCACGTCTACACCGAGAAGCCCACCGCCACCGGACTCGACGGCGCCCTCGAACTCGCCCGGCTCGCCCGCGAGAAGGGCGTCAGGCACGGCGTGGTCCAGGACAAGATCTTCCTGCCGGGGCTGCTCAAGCTGAAGCGGCTCGTCGACGGCGGCTTCTTCGGCCGCATCCTGTCCGTGCGGGGCGAGTTCGGCTACTGGGTCTTCGAGGGCGACTGGCAGGACGCCCAGCGCCCGTCCTGGAACTACCGCGCCGAGGACGGCGGCGGCATCGTCGTCGACATGTTCCCGCACTGGGAGTACGTCCTGCACGAGCTGTTCGGCCGGGTGACCTCCGTCCAGGCCCTGGCCACCACCCACGTCCCGCAGCGCTGGGACGAGAACGGCAAGCCCTACGACGCGACCGCGGACGACGCCGCGTACGGCGTCTTCGAGCTCGAGGGCGGCGCGATCGCCCAGATCAACTCCTCCTGGGCGGTGCGCGTCAACCGCGACGAACTGGTCGAGTTCCAGGTGGACGGCACCGAGGGCTCCGCGGTCGCGGGCCTGCGCAGGTGCCGCGTCCAGCACCGCTCGGCCACCCCCAAGCCGGTCTGGAACCCGGACATCCCCGCCACCGAGGTCTTCCGCGACCAGTGGCAGGAGGTCCCGGACAACCAGGAGTTCGACAACGGCTTCAAGGCCCAGTGGGAGCTGTTCCTCAAGCACGTGCACGCCGGCACCCCCTACCACTGGGACCTGCTGGCCGGCGCCCGCGGCGTCCAGCTCGCCGAGCTGGGCCTGCGGTCCTCGGCCGAGGGCCGCCGCCTCGAGGTCCCGGAGATCACGCTGTGACCATCCGACTCCCGGACGCCGGCGGGCGACTGCGGACCTACGAGCCGCGGACCGAACCGCTCGCCGTCCCCCCCGGCACCCCCCTCACCTCCCGCATCGTCTTCTCGGCGGCGCACGTCGTGGCCGACCCGTTCGCCGACACCAGCCCCGACTCGCCCGCCGCTGTCGACTGGGACGCCACCCTCGCCTTCCGCCGCCATCTGTGGTCCCACGGGCTCGGCGTCGCCGAGGCCATGGACACCGCCCAGCGCGGCATGGGCCTGGACTGGGCGGGCGCGGCCGAGCTCATCCGCCGCTCGGCCGCGGAGGCCCGGGCGGTGGGCGGCCGTATCGCCTGCGGCGTCGGCACCGACCAGATCGCCGGCGGCACCCTGGCCGGCATCCGCGCGGCCTACGAGGAGCAGCTCGCGGTCGTCGAGGAGGCGGGCGCGCAGGCCATCGTCATGGCGTCCAGGGCGCTCGCGTCCGCCGCGCGCGGCCCCGAGGACTACCTGGAGACGTACGGCCACCTCCTGCGCCAGGCCGCCGAACCGGTGATCCTGCACTGGCTCGGCCCGATGTTCGACCCGGCGCTCGAGGGCTACTGGGGCTCGTCCGACCTCGACGCGGCCACCGAGACCTTCCTCGACGTCGTCGCCGCCCACCCCGACAAGGTCGACGGCATCAAGGTCTCCCTGCTGGACGCCCGGCGCGAGGTCGACCTGCGCCGCCGGCTCCCGCGCGGCGTGCGCTGCTACACCGGCGACGACTTCCACTACCCCGAGCTGATCGCGGGCGACGACCAGGGCTTCAGCCACGCCCTGCTCGGCGTCTTCGACCCGCTCGGCCCGCCGGCCGCCGAGGCGGTACGGGTCCTGGACACGGGCGACACGGCCGGCTTCCGCGCCCTGCTCGATCCGACCGTGGCCCTGTCCCGCCACCTCTTCCAGGCGCCGACCCGCTTCTACAAGACCGGAGTCGTGTTCCTGGCCTGGCTGGCCGGCCACCAGAGCCACTTCACGATGGTCGGCGGCCTGCAGTCGGCCCGCTCGCTGCCGCACCTCGCCCGCGCCTACGAACTCGCCGACGGTCTGGGCCTGTTCCCCGACCCGAAGCAGGCCGAGGAGCGCATGCGGAACCTGCTGTCGATGTACGGGGTGAACCAGTGAGCACCGGTCCCGCACGCACCGATCTCGCCCGCTTCTCCATCAACCAGATGACGGTCAGGCAGCTCTCCCTGCCGGAACTGGCCGACGCCTGCGTCCGGTTGGGCGTTCCGGGCGTCGGCCTGTGGCGCGAGCCCGTCCAGTCCTACGGCGTGGAGGCGACCGCCAAGCTGGTCCGGGACGCTGGTCTGACGGTCACCACGCTGTGCCGCGGCGGCTTCCTCACGGCGGCCGGTCCCGGGGAGCGCGCGGCGGCCCTGGCCGACAACCGCCGCGCGATCGACGAGGCCGCCGCCCTCGGCACCGACACCCTGGTCCTCGTCTCCGGCGGGCTGCCGCCCGGCTCCAAGGACCTGCGGGCGGCCCGCGAGCGCATCGCGGACGTCCTCGCCGAACTCGGGCCGTACGCAGAGGAGCACGGCGTACGCCTCGCCGTCGAACCGCTGCACCCCATGTTCGCGTCCGACCGCTGCGTGGTCTCCACCCTCGCCCAGGCCCTGGACCTCGCCGAGCGCTTCCCCGCGCACCAGGTGGGCGTGACCGTGGACACCTACCACCTGTGGTGGGACGACCGGGCGCCCGAGCAGATCGCCCGCGCGGGCGCGGCCGGCCGCATCCACACCTTCCAGCTCGCCGACTGGACCACACCGCTTCCCGAGGGGGTCCTCAACGGCCGCGGGCAGATCGGCGACGGCTCGGTCGACATGCGGGAGTGGAAGGGGTACGTGGAGGCGGCCGGCTACACGGGGCCCATCGAGGTCGAGCTGTTCAACGAGGGGCTGTGGGCCCGGGACGGCCGCGAGGTGCTGGCCGAGACGGCGCAGCGGTTCGTCGCGCATGTGATCCGGTGAGAAAAATTCCGGACCCCGTACAACCCTCGCCCCGCCTCCCGGGTCGAACCCGTCGTCTGGAACTCCTGGGGAGGGACCCGGGGGGGATCTGAGGGGTTCCGGCACGGAGGGGAAAAGCCGAGGGGGTGCGCCCGGTCGACGGACCGGGCGCACCCCCTCGAAACGTCCGGGCGCCGCCGCCCGAGCGTCAGAAGAACACCCCGCACCGCAGCAGCACGTTCGCGTACGGCCGTGCCTCCCCGGTGCGCACCACCAGCCGGGCCCCCGCGGACAGCTCCTTCAGCCGCTCGTGCGGCACCAGCGCCAGCTCCGGGAAGTGGCCGTCGAGCAGCGCGCTCGCCGCGGGATTGGCGTCCCGCACCTCCTCGGCGGCCGTGGCCCCCTCCACCACCAGCTCGTCCAGCAGCCCGTCCAGGACCTCCGCGAACGAGGGCACGCCCGCGCGGAAGGCGAGGTCCACCACACGCGGCCCGTCCGGTATCGGCATGCCCGCGTCGCACACCAGCACCCCGTCGCCGTGCCCCAGCGCGGCCAGCGCACCGGCCAGATGACGATTGAGAATGCCCGCCCGCTTCACCGGTCACCGCCCCGCTCGCCGAGCGCCTCGGCCTCCGCCGCCGTCGGGTACGACTCCTGGGCACCGGGCCGCGTCACCGCGGCCGCGCCCACCAAGGCCGCGTAGGCCGCCGCGTCCGGCAGCGCGGCGCCCGACCCCAGCTTCCAGGCCAGGGCCGCGGTGAACGCGTCGCCCGCGCCGGTGGTGTCCACCGCGTCCACCCGCACCGACGGCACCGGGGTCACACCGGAGGAGTCGCACACCAGGGCGCCGGCGGCGCCGAGCGTCACCACCACCGAGCGCGGGCCCCGGGCCAGCAGCAGGGGCGCCCAGTCCGCCGGTTCACCGCTCACGTCCTCCCCGCCGAGGAGCACCCGGGCCTCGTGCTCGTTGACGATCAGCGGATCGCAGGCCGCCAGCACCTCCGCGGGCAGCTCGCGCGGCGGGGACGGGTTCAGCACGAACCGGCCGCCGTCCGGCAGGTTCCGCACGACCTCCACGACCGTCTCCAGCGGAATCTCCAGCTGCGCCGACACCACCCGCGAGGCGCGCAGCAGATCCGCGGCCGCCCGCACGTCCGCCGGGGTGAGCCGGGCGTTGGCGCCGGGCGACACCACGATGCTGTTGTCGCCGGAGGGGTCGACGGTGATCAGCGCGACACCGGTCGGCGCCCCGCCCACCAGCACGCCCGCCGTGTCCACCCCGGCCGCCCGCTGCCCGTCCAGCAGCAACCGGCCGTGGGCGTCGTCGCCGACCCGGGCCAGCAGGGCCGTGCGCGCGCCGAGCCGGGCGGCCGCGACCGCCTGATTGCCGCCCTTGCCGCCCGGGTGGACGGCCAGGTCGCCGCCCAGCACCGTCTCGCCGGCGGCCGGCCGCCGCTCGACCCCGATCACCAGGTCGGCGTTGGCCGAACCCACGACCAGGAGGTCGTAGTCGTACATGAAATTGACTCCCCTGAGAGATGACCGGGGCGGGCGGTCCCCGAGGACCGCCCGCCCGCTCGCCGATGTCAGCCGGTGAACCCGGCCACGTTGTCCTTCGTGACCACCTTGACCGGCACCTTGACGGCAGATCCGACCTTCTCGCCCTGGACCGCCTTCAGCGCGTTGTCGACCGCGATCCGGCCGAGCTGGCTGGGCTGCTGCGCCACGGACGCGTACAGCGTGCCGCCCTCGACCGCCTTCAGTCCGTCCGGGGTGCCGTCGAAGCCGACCACCTGGACCGACCGGCCGGCCTTGGCGCCCAGCGCCTTGATCGCGCCGAGGGCCATCTCGTCGTTGGCGGCGATGACGCCCTGCACGTCGGGGTGGGCCTGCAGCAGGTTCGACATCACGTCGAGCCCCTTGGTGCGGTCGAAGTCGGCCGGCTGCTGGGCCAGGACCTGGATGCCCGGGTAGGCCTTCAGCCCCTTGGCGAAGCCCGCCGCCCGCTCACGGGCGGCGGAGGTGCCCGCCTGGCCCTGCAGGATGACGATCCTGCCCTTGCCGCCGAGCTTCTCGGCGACCGTCTTCGCGGCCAGCTCGCCGCCGGCCACGTTGTCCGAGGCCACCAGGGTGCTCGTCTTCGCGTTGTTGACCCCGCGGTCGACGGCGACGACCGGGATCCCGGCCTTGTCGGCGGCCTTCACGGAGTTGCTCGCCGCGTCCGAGTCCACCGGGTTGACGATGATCGCGCCGGCGTTCGAGCTGGTGAAGTTCTGGAGCTGGTTGGCCTGCTGGGAGGCGTCGTTCTGGGCGTCCGTGACCGTGAGGTCCACGCCCAGCTTCTCCGCCTCGGCCTGGGCGCCCGCCCGGATCTGCACGAAGAAGGGGTTGTTGAGGGTGGACAGGGACAGGCCCATCTTCGGGTTCGCCGACGAGGAGGAGCCGTTGTGCAGGAAGGAGGTCGCGCCGACGATCGCAACGGTGACGACCGCCGCGAGCGCGTACGTCCCCGCCTGCCTGCCCTTGCCGCCGGGAGAGGCGCCGGCCGCCGCCGGGGCCGCCCCCGCCTTGCGGCGCAGCGTGTCGAAGAGGACGGCCAGCGCGATCACGACGCCGATGACGACCTGCTGCCAGAAGGCGGAGACGTTCAGCAGGTTCAGGCCGTTGCGCAGCACCGCGAGGATCAGCGCGCCGATCAGCGTGCCGGACGCCTTGCCGGTGCCGCCCGCGAGCGAGGCGCCGCCGATCACGACCGCGGCGATCGCGTCCAGCTCGTAGCCGTCGGCCGCCTGGGGCTGCGCGGAGGACAGCCGGGAGGCGAGCACGACACCCGCGACGGCGGCGAACACGCCGGACAGGGCGTAGATGGCGAGCTTCTGCTTCTTCACCCGCAGGCCGGACAGACGCGCGGCCTCCTCGTTGCCGCCGATCGCGTACATCGAGCGGCCGATGTAGGTCCGGCCGAGCACGAGGGCGGCGATCAGCCCCATCACGATCATCACGAGGACCGGCACCGGCAGCCAGCCGCCGAGCGTGTCCCCGAGGTGCGAGACGGAGTCGGGGAAGGGGATCGGGGAGCCGCCGGAGATCACCAGCGACAGACCGCGGGCCACCGAGAGCATGGCCAGCGTCGCGATGAACGGCGGGAGCTTGCCGTACGCGATCAGGAAGCCGTTGACGAGCCCGGCCGCGACGCCGGTCACGAGGGCCAGCAGCACCGCCACGACGACCGGCACGCCGTGCGAGGTGGCCGTCCAGGCGAGGACGGTGGCCGACAGGGCCGCCACCGAGCCGACCGACAGGTCGATGCCCGCCGAGACGATGACGAAGGTGACGCCGAAGGCCAGGACGGCGGTCACGGCCGCCTGGACGCCGACGTTGAGCAGGTTGTCGGTGGTCAGGAAGTCGCCCGACAGCGCCGACATGGCGATGACGAGGACGATCAGCGCGGTCAGCGCGCCGTTCTCCAGGAGCAGCCGGCGTACCGCCGTGGCGCCACCGGCGCCCGTCCTGCTCTCGAGCGTGTCAGTGGCCACGAGCGGCCTCCTTGTCGGTCGTGGGGTTGCTGACGGCGAGTGCCATCACGGAGTCCTGGGTGGCCTCGTCGGCGGACAGTTCGCCCGCGATCCGGCCCTGGGCCATCACCAGCACCCGGTCGCTCATGCCGAGCACCTCGGGCAGATCGCTGGAGATCATGAGTACGGCGGCGCCGGCCGCGGTCAGCTCGTTGATGAGCTGGTAGATCTCGACCTTGGCGCCGACGTCGATGCCGCGCGTCGGCTCGTCGAGGATCAGCACCTTGGTGTTGGCCAGCAGCCACTTGCCGATGACGACCTTCTGCTGGTTGCCGCCGGACAGGGTCCGCACGTGCTGGCCGAGCCCGGCCATCCGCACGCCGAGCTGCCCCGCGATCCGTGCGGCGGCCTCGCGCTGGCCCTTGAGGTCGACGAGCCCGGCGCGCGTGGCGGCGCGCATGGTGACCAGGCCGAGGTTCTCCTCGACCGACTGGTCGAGCACGAGCCCCTGGCCCTTGCGGTCCTCGGGGATCAGTCCGACGCCGGCCGCCATGGCGGCGTTGACGTCGTGGCCCTTCAGGGCCGTCCCGGCGACCTTCACGGCCCCCTTGTCGTACCGGTCGGCCCCGAAGACCGCGCGGACCACCTCGGTCCGGCCGGCGCCGACCAGGCCGGCGATGCCGACCACCTCACCGGCGTGCACCTCGAAGCTGACGTCGTGGAAGACGCCGTCGCGGGTCAGGCCCTCGACGCTGAGCAGCGCACCGCCCCGGTCGGCCCGCTCGCGGGGGTACTGCTGCTCGATGGCGCGGCCCACCATGAGCCGGACCAGCTCGGCCTCCGGGGTGGCGGCCGGGACCTGCCCGACGCTCCTGCCGTCCCGGATGACGGTGACCCGGTCGCCCAGGGCGGCGATCTCCTCCAGGTGGTGGGTGATGAAGACGACGCCGACGCCGTCCTCGCGCAGCCGGCGCACGATCCGGAACAGCTTGTCGACCTCCTCGGAGGTGAGCACGGCGGTCGGCTCGTCCATGATCAGCACGCGCGCGTCCAGGCTGAGCGCCTTGGCGATCTCGACCATCTGCAGGCGCGCGATGCCGAGTTCACGCACCCGCGCGCGGGGCGACACGTTCACGCCGACCCGCTGCAGCAGGACCTCGGCGTCGGCCTCCATCCGCTTCCGGTCGATCATCCCGAACCGGCGCGGCTGCCGGCCGAGGAAGATGTTCTCGGCGACCGTGAGGTCGGGAACGAGGTTGAACTCCTGGTAGATGGTGGCGATCCCGAGGCGTTCGGAGTCCTGCGCACCATGGATGCGCACCTCCTCGCCGCCGACGAGGATCCGCCCGCCGTCGGGCGTGTAGGCGCCGGAGAGCATCTTGATGAGCGTGCTCTTGCCCGCGCCGTTCTCGCCGAGCAGCACGTGCACCTCGCCCCGGCGCAGGTCGAAGTCGACGCCGTCCAGCGCCACCACGCCGGGGAAGGTCTTCCGGATGCCCTCGATGCGCAGCAACTCGTCCCTGTCGCTCACGACTCGCTCCTGTTCGTTACGGGGGTCCCGCCGGAGGGCGCGCCGCACGAGCGGCGCACGACGAGACGGGCGGGGAGGGTGACGGACTCGCCGGGCAGTCCCCCGATGCGGTCCACCAGGGCCCGTACGGCGGCCCGGCCCAGTTCGCCCGTGGGCTGGGCGATCGCGGTGACCGGCGGATCGGTGTGCACGAACCAGCGGATGTCGTCGAAGGCGGCGAGCGCGATGTCGTCCGGGACGCGCAGCCCGCGCGCGCGGATCGCGTCCAGGGCGCCGAGCGCCATCAGGTTGTCCGCGGCGAAGACCGCCTCGGGCGGCTCCGGCAGGTCGAGGAAGCCCTCGGTGACCCGCCGGCCGCTCTCGGCCTGGAAGTCGCCCTGGCCGGTGTAGGCGTCCGGCAGGTCCAGCCCGTACTCGGCCAGCGCGGCCCGGAACGCCTCGACGCGCTCGCTGCCGGTGGTGGTGGCCGCGGGTCCGGAGATGATCGCGAGCCGCCGGTGCCCGAGCCCGTGCAGGTGCGCGACCAGGTCCCGGACGGCGCGCTGTCCGTCCGCCCGCACCACGGGCACCTCGACGCCCGGGATCCACCGGTCGACGAACACCATCGGCGTCCCCGCGCGCACGGCGTCCAGCATCAGCGGGGAGCCGCCGTCGGTGGGGGAGACCAGCAGGCCGTCTATGCGGCGGTCCAGCAGGGTCCGCACATGGTGGTCCTGGAGGTCCGGCCGCTCGTCCGCGTTGCCGATGATCACGCTGTAGCCGAGCGCGCGGGCCTCCTCCTCGACGGAGCGGGCCAGCTCGGTGAAGTACGGGTTCAGTACGTCGCTGATGACCAGGCCGAGGGTGCGGGTCTGGTCGGTGCGCAGGGAACGGGCGACGGCGTTGGGACGGTAGCCCAGCGCCTCGACGGCGGCCAGCACGCGTGTGCGTGCGTCCGCGCTGACCGACGGGTGCTCGTTCAGGACGCGCGACACCGTGGCGACCGAGACGCCCGCCGCGGCGGCGACGTCCTTGATGCTCGCCATCGCGGGCTCCACCTCCTTGTGGAACTCATGGAATCGATTACATCGACGTGCACGAAGGATTGGAATCGATTACACGAGCCAAGACAAGGGGGGTAAGGGTGGCTGAAACTCAATCGTGACCACCGGGTGGCCCGGGCGCTGCCGGACCACCCGGTGGCGTGCGGCGCCGGGAGGCGCGGAGTCACGCCTCCGCGCGGGCGCGCCCCAGCCGGAGGGCGGACACGAGGAAGAAGATCCCGCCGAGGAGGGCGTAACCGGCCAGGCTGCCCAGGGAGGCGCCGGACGAGCCCGCCTGGGCGAAGAACGACGCGCCGGCGAGGGTGGAGAGGGCGCCGCTCGCGATCATCGCCCACTGTCCTCCCAGCCGGCGCCTTGCTGCGCCGACGAGGAGCTGGACCACGCCCGCGGCGACGGCCCAGGCGCCCCAGACGCGCAGCACCGCCGGAATCCCGGACGCGGCGGCCACGGCGAGACCGGCGCCGGTGAGGGCGCTGAGCGCGATGTTCGCGTACAGGTGGCGCACCGGGCCGCCGTCGGCCCTGGCGGACCGGACGTCGAAGACGGCGCACGCGACGTCGAACAGGGGATAGATCACCAGGAGCGCCGCGCTCGCCGGGTTGAGCGCGCCGGCGGTCGCGAACAGCAGGGCGGCCCACACGGCGGCGAAGGCGAAGCGCAGGAGGTACAGCTTCCGCAGGGTCGCGGGGACGGTGGAGCGGGTGGTGGCGGTGGCGGCGACGGTGTCCACGGGATGCCTTCCCAGGATGAGGGAGAACGTTCGGTCTACCTCTCATGGAAGTGGGTGCCGTGGTGCCTGTCAAGACCGAACGTTCTCCCTCACGGTTTTGGTAACCTCGCCCCCATGAGCCGGGGCACAGCGACAGGCAGCACGTCCGAGGCGCGAGCGCGGCTGCTCGCGACGGCGACGAGGGTCTTCTACGCCGAGGGGATCCACTCCGTCGGCGTCGACCGGATCATCGCGGAGGCGCAGGTCACGCGGGCGACGCTCTACCGGCACTTCTCGGGCAAGGAGGAACTCGTCCTCGCCTACCTCGACCTGGCCGACCAGGGGATCCGGGGGCAGGTGGCCGCCGCGGAGCAGGGCGCCGAGTCGGCGGCGGACAAGGTCAGGGCCGTCGCCCGGTCCATCGCGGAGGGCATCGGATCCCCGGGGTTCCGAGGCTGCGCCTTCCTCAACGCGGTGGCCGAATACCCCGACCCGGCCCACCCCGTCCACCAGGCCGTACTGGCACACCGCCAGTGGTTCCTGGAGACCGTCACGGACCTGCTGGCACGGGCCGGCCGCGAGCCCGCGGACGAGACCGGCCGGCACCTCGTCATGCTGCGGGACGGCGCGATGGCGGCCGGCTGCCTCTTCGACCCGCAGCTCGTCACCGAGACCTTTCTGCGCGGCGTCGAGGGCATCCTCCAGGCATGAGGCCCCCCGGGTCTCGGGAGTCCGGGCCGACCCGAACGACGAACTCCGCGCGCGCTGTTGAGGCGCCGGTCGGGGGCGCCGCGACTACGCGGCCGACCGCGCCGGGGTCCCGGGGCCGACGGACGCCGAGAAGACTCCGGCATCCCCGGACGGGGCGCCTCCTGTCACACCCCACCGGTAACGTCGGATCATGCCCAACCAGCCATCCGCGGCCCCCGGCGAGCGCCGGCTCGCCACGCTCGAAGGCGTGCTGGAGCGCATCACGTACGCCAATGAGGAGAACGGCTACACCGTCGCCCGCGTCGACACCGGCCGGGGCGGCGGCGACCTCCTGACGGTGGTCGGCGCGCTGCTCGGCGCCCAGGTCGGGGAGTCGCTGCGGATGGAGGGCCGCTGGGGGTCGCACCCGCAGTACGGCAAGCAGTTCGTCTGCGAGAACTTCACGACCGTGCTGCCCGCCACCGTCCAGGGCATCCGCCGCTACCTGGGCTCCGGCCTGGTCAAGGGCATCGGCCCGGTCTTCGCCGACCGCATCACCCAGCACTTCGGCACGGACACGCTGCGGATCATCGAGGAGGAGCCGAAGCGGCTGATCGAGGTCCCCGGCCTCGGCCCCAAGCGGACCAGGAAGATCGCCGACGCCTGGGAGGAGCAGAAGGCGATCAAGGAGGTCATGCTCTTCCTCCAGACCGTCGAGGTGTCGACGTCCATCGCCGTGCGCATCTACAAGAAGTTCGGCGACGCGTCCATCTCGGTCGTGCGCGACCAGCCCTACCGGCTGGCCGCCGACGTCTGGGGGATCGGCTTCCTCACCGCCGACCGGATCGCCCGGTCCGTCGGCATCCCGCACGACAGCCCGGAGCGCGTGAAGGCGGGCCTGCAGTACGCGCTGTCCCAATCCGCCGACCAGGGCAACTGCTTCCTGCCGGAGGAACGGCTGATCGCGGACGCGGTGAAGCTGCTCCAGGTCGACACCGGCCTGGTCATCGAGTGCCTCGCCGAGCTGGCCGAGCCGCCCGGGGAGGGCGAGGACCCGGGGGTCGTACGGGAGAAGGTGCCCGGGCCCGACGGCGGCGCGGAGCCCGTGACCGCCGTCTACCTGGTGCCCTTCCACCGGGCCGAACTCTCCCTCTCCGCCCAGCTGCTGAGGCTGCTGCGCACCCCGGAGGACCGGATGCCCGCCTTCCGGGACGTGGCCTGGGACAAGGCGCTGGGCTGGCTCGGAAGCCGTACCGGCGTCGACCTCGCCCCCGAGCAGGAGGCCGCCGTACGGCTCGCGCTGACCGAGAAGGTGGCCGTGCTCACCGGCGGCCCCGGCTGCGGCAAGTCCTTCACGGTCCGCTCGATCGTGGAGCTGGCCCGCGCCAAGCGCGCCAAGGTGCTGCTCGCCGCGCCCACCGGCCGGGCCGCCAAGCGGCTGGCCGAGCTGACCGGCGCCGAGGCCTCCACGGTCCACCGGCTGCTGGAGCTCAAGCCCGGCGGCGACGCGGCCTACGACCGGGACCGCCCGCTGGACGCCGACCTGGTGGTCGTGGACGAGGCCTCGATGCTGGACCTGCTGCTCGCCAACAAGCTGGTCAAGGCCGTGCCGCCGGGTGCCCACCTGCTCTTCGTCGGCGACGTCGACCAGTTGCCGAGCGTCGGCGCCGGGGAGGTGCTGCGCGATCTGCTCGCCGAGGGGAGCCCGGTGCCGGCCGTGCGGCTCACCCGGGTCTTCCGGCAGGCCCAGCAGTCCGGCGTCGTCACCAACGCGCACCGCATCAACGCCGGGCAGCACCCGCTCACCGACGGGCTGAAGGACTTCTTCCTCTTCGTCGAGGACGACACCGAGGAGGCCGGCCGGCTCACCGTGGACGTGGCCGCCCGCCGGATCCCGGCCCGGTTCGGCCTGGACCCGCGCCGGGACGTGCAGGTGCTCGCGCCCATGCACCGGGGACCGGCCGGCGCGGGCACCCTCAACGGGCTGCTCCAGCAGGCCGTCACGCCGGGCCGGCCCGACCTGCCGGAGAAGCGGTTCGGCGGCCGGGTCTTCCGTGTCGGCGACAAGGTCACCCAGATCCGCAACAATTACGAGAAGGGGGAGAACGGTGTCTTCAACGGCACCGTGGGCGTCGTCACCTCGCTCGACCCGGTCGACCAGCGTCTGACGGTGCTGACGGACGAGGACGAGGAGGTGCCGTACGACTTCGACGAACTGGACGAACTGGCCCACGCGTACGCGGTGACCATCCACCGCTCGCAGGGCAGCGAGTATCCCGCCGTGGTGATCCCCGTCACCACCGGCGCATGGATGATGCTCCAGCGGAACCTGCTGTACACCGCGGTGACACGGGCGAAACGGCTGGTGGTGCTCGTCGGTTCACGCAAGGCGATCGCGCAGGCGGTGCGCACGGTGTCGGCGGGGCGGCGCTGCACGGCGCTGGACTTCCGGCTCGCGGGCGCCGGACACCTCTGACCAGCGGCTCCGGCAGGCGTCCCAAAAAATGATCGATCAAATGAGTCGTGAAGGTCACAGAGCACTTCCGGTTACCCGTCGAAGCGGGCAGGATGAGCAGGTTGGCGGCACTGAGTGCCGCCGATAGGCCCAATGGTCGACCCCGAGTGCACTCTCCTGAGCCAAATGGGGGATGGTAGAGACAGTCAGGGCACCTCGAAGATGAGGCACTACGTCGGTGAGGGAAGACGTGAGCGACAACTCTGTAGTACTGCGGTACGGCGACGGCGAGTACACCTACCCGGTGGTCGACAGCACCGTCGGTGACAAGGGCTTCGACATCGGGAAGCTCCGCGCCCAGACCGGTCTGGTGACTCTGGACAGCGGTTACGGCAACACGGCCGCCTATAAATCCGCCATCACCTACCTCGACGGTGAGGCGGGCATCCTCCGCTACCGCGGCTACCCCATCGAGCAGCTGGCCGAGCGCTCCACCTTCCTTGAGGTGGCCTACCTGCTGATCAACGGCGAGCTGCCGACCGTCGACGAGCTGACGACGTTCAAGGACGAGATCACGCGGCACACCCTGCTGCACGAGGACGTCAAGAACTTCTACAAGGGCTTCCCGCGCGACGCCCACCCGATGGCCATGCTCTCCTCGGTCGTCTCGGCGCTGTCCACCTTCTACCAGGACAGCCACAACCCGTTCGACGAGAAGCAGCGCAACCTCTCGACGATCCGCCTGCTCGCGAAGCTCCCCACCATCGCGGCCTACGCGTACAAGAAGTCGATCGGTCACCCGTTCGTCTACCCGCGCAACGACCTCGGCTACGTGGAGAACTTCCTCCGCATGACCTTCTCGGTCCCCGCGCAGGAGTACGAGCTCGACCCGGTCGTCGTCTCGGCGCTCGACAAGCTGCTGATCCTGCACGCGGACCACGAGCAGAACTGCTCGACGTCCACGGTCCGCCTGGTGGGCTCGTCGCAGGCGAACATGTTCGCGTCGATCTCGGCCGGCATCAACGCCCTGTGGGGCCCGCTGCACGGCGGCGCCAACCAGTCGGTCCTGGAGATGCTCGAGGGCATCCAGGCCAACGGCGGCGACGTCGACTCCTTCATCCGCAAGGTGAAGAACAAGGAGGACGGCGTCCGCCTGATGGGCTTCGGCCACCGGGTCTACAAGTCCTTCGACCCGCGCGCGAAGATCATCAAGGCTGCCGCGCACGACGTGCTGTCCGCCCTCGGCAAGTCCGACGAGCTGCTGGACATCGCTCTCAAGCTGGAGGAGCACGCGCTCTCCGACGACTACTTCGTCTCGCGCAACCTCTACCCGAACGTCGACTTCTACACCGGTCTGATCTACCGGGCCATGGGCTTCCCGACCGAGATGTTCACGGTCCTGTTCGCACTCGGCCGGCTGCCGGGCTGGATCGCCCAGTGGCACGAGATGATCAAGGAGCCGGGCTCCCGCATCGGCCGCCCGCGCCAGATCTACACGGGCGTCGTCGAGCGCGACTTCGTGCCGGTCGAGGAGCGCTGAGGATCTGCCGGTCCAGGGGCGCCCATCCGGCGCCCCGCCCGCCGCACAGGGCCTGCCGCCACGGGCGGGCCCTGGATCGACGGTGAAGAACGAAAAACGGAAGGCGCCCTGACGCCGGTCCCCCCACGGGCCGACGACCAGGGCGCCTTCCCATGTCCCGGTGCGGATTCCCCCCACGGGATCCGGCCGGGCGCTCGGAGAGGACAGCGCCTGAAATCGCTGTCTGAGCACCACGGGCAGAACCCGTCGTGCTCCAGTGACGCGGTGCGATCTGCCGGGACAACGCACGCTGGGAGGGCCGCTCAAAGCTTCCCGGTGTACGTGCCCCGGCAACGCATCTCTGAGGAAGTCCCCCAAGACATCCCCAGATGCCAGTCAGCGCCCCCCAAGACGCTGGTCTGACATCGCCAACTTAGACCTTCGAACCCCTTCGATGGTTACGTTCGCGTCACTGTGATCTGCGTCTCTTGCATTTGTCCTTTAGGTGCGCAAGAGCCCCGATACGGCGATCGGGACCCAAGCGTAAGGATGATGCGCGAGCCTTGTGAAGAGCTTATGTGAGGCTCGCGCCCGACTCCAGGGGGGTTGCGGTTTCAACTACAGATAACCGCCGGTAACCCTGGGCGAGTTCAGTGGAAGCCGCGCAGCCGCAGGCTGTTGGTCACCACGAACACCGAGGAGAAGGCCATCGCGGCGCCCGCGATCATCGGGTTCAGCAGACCGGCGGCGGCCAGCGGCAGCGCGGCCACGTTGTACCCGAAGGCCCACACCAGGTTGCCCTTGATGGTGCTGAGGGTGCGCCGGGAGAGCCGGATCGCGTCCGCGGCCACCCGCAGGTCGCCGCGGACCAGGGTCAGGTCGCCGGCCTCGATCGCCGCGTCCGTGCCGGTGCCCATCGCCAGCCCGAGGTCGGCGGTGGCGAGCGCGGCCGCGTCGTTGACGCCGTCGCCGACCATGGCCACGGTCCGGCCCTCGTCCCGCAGCCGCCGTACGACGTCCACCTTGTCCTCGGGGAGGACCTCGGCGATCACCTCGTCGATGCCGACCGCCCGGGCGACCGACTCGGCGACGGTCCGGTTGTCCCCGGTGAGCAGCACCGGCGTGAGTCCGAGCGCGCGCAGCTCGCGCACCGCCTCGGCGCTGGTCTCCTTCACCGCGTCGGCAACGGCGAGCACTCCGCGGGCCCGGCCGTCCCAGCCGACGGTGACGGCCGTACGCCCGTCCCGCTCGGCCGCCTCCCGGGCGCGTGCCAGCTCCTCGGGCAGCTCGTCGAAGAGCCGCCCCACGGCCACCTCGCGACCCGCCACGCGCCCGCGCACGCCCCGCCCGGGGACGTTCTCGAAGGACTCGACGGCGGGCAGGCCCCACCCGTCGCCCGCCACCGCCGGAGCGTGCTGAGCGCTCGTCCCCCGCAGGCGTTCCTCGGCGCCCGCGGCGATCGCCCGGGCGACGGGGTGCTCGGAGGCGTGCTCCAGGGCGCCCGCGAGCCGCAGCAGCTCCCCGGCGTCCTCGCCCTCGGCGGCGTACACCTCCTGGAGGGTCATCCGTCCGGTGGTCACCGTGCCGGTCTTGTCCAGGACGACCGTGTCGACGCGGCGCGTGGACTCCAGCACCTCGGGGCCCTTGATCAGGATGCCGAGCTGGGCGCCCCGTCCGGTGCCGACCATCAGGGCGGTCGGGGTCGCGAGGCCCAGCGCGCAGGGGCAGGCGATGATCAGGACGGCGACGGCGGCGGTGAACGCGGCGACGGTGTCCCCGGTGACGCCCAGCCAGACGCCGAAGGTGCCGAGCGCGATGAGGATGACCACCGGGACGAACACGGCGGAGATCCGGTCGGCGAGGCGCTGCACCTCGGCCTTGCCGTTCTGCGCGTCTTCCACCAGCTTCGCCATCCGGGCGAGCTGGGTGTCGGCGCCGACCCGGGTCGCCTCGACGACCAGCCGGCCGCCCGCGTTCACGGTCGCGCCGGTGACCAGGTCGCCGGGTCCGACGTCCACCGGCACGGACTCGCCGGTCAGCATGGACGCGTCCACCGCGGAGACGCCCTCGGCGACCGTGCCGTCGGTGGCGATCTTCTCTCCGGGCCGGACGACGAACCGGTCGCCGACGGCCAGCGAGGCCACCGGGACCCGCACCTCGCGGCCCTCGCGCAGCACCGCCACGTCCTTGGCGCCCAGCTCCATCAGCGCCTTCAGGGCGGCCCCGGCGCGCCGCTTGGAGCGGGCCTCCAGGTAGCGGCCGAGCAGGATCAGCGCCACGACTCCGGAGGCGACCTCGAGGTAGATGGTGGAGGCGCCGTCCATGCGCGAGACGGTGAACCGGAACTCGTCGTGCATGCCGGGCATGCCCGCGTCGCCGAAGAACAGGGCCCACAGGGACCACCCGAAGGCGGCCAGGGTGCCGACGGAGACGAGCGTGTCCATGGTCGCGGCGCCGTGCCGGAGGTTGGTCCAGGCGGCCCGGTGGAAGGGCGCGCCGCCCCAGACGACGACGGGCGCGGCGAGGGTGAGAGAGAGCCACTGCCAGTTGTCGAACTGCAGGGCGGGGACCATCGCGAGCAGCACGACCGGGGCGGCGAGCAGTACGGAGACCAGCAGGCGGTGGCGCAGGGCGCCGAGTTCCGGGTCCTGGGCGGCGGCCCCGGCGGTCCCGGCGGCCGGGGGTTCGGGCTCCGGGGGCGGCGGCTCCTCGGCGGTGTAGCCGGTCTTCACCACGGTCGCGATCAGGTCGGCGACCTGGACGCTCCCGGCGTAGCTGACCTTGGCCTTCTCGGTCGCGAAGTTCACGGTGGCGCTCACGCCGTCGATGCGGTTGAGCTTCTTCTCCACCCGTGCGGCGCAGGAGGCGCAGGTCATCCCGCCGATGAGCAGCTCGACCTCGGAGGTGTCGCCTATCGCGCTCGCCGGCTTGGCGGCGGTGGTGCTGGTCATGTCCGGACTCCAGACATCGGACCGGGCCGTACGGATCCAGTATCAGCTGGTCGGAACGGCCCGGTCGGGGAAGGGAGGGTTTTTCTCAGGCCCGGCCGGCGAGCTCGAACCCGGCCTCGTCCACGGCGGCGCGGACGGCCTCGTCGTCGAGCGGGGCCGCGGAGACGACGGTCACCTCGCCGGTGGACGCGACGGCCTTCACCGAGCTGACGCCGGGGATCCCGGAGATCTCGCCGGAGACGGATCCCTCGCAGTGGCCGCAGCTCATGCCGGTCACCTTGTAGACGGTGGTGACGGAGCCCGAAGTGTCGGTCTGGGCGGTCATGTCGTTACTCCTCGTCGAGGCAGGTGGGGCCAGTGGGGCTCACGATGGGATCCCCACGTTCACCACACTATACCCCTAGGGGGTATTTCTCCAAGCGTCCGCCGGGGTCAGTGACCACACCCAGGCGAGGCCGAGCAGGGCCACGAGTACCAGGCCTCCCGCCGAGAGCAAC
This sequence comes from Streptomyces sp. NPDC038135, assembly GCF_055601245.1. NCBI lineage: Bacteria > Bacillati > Actinomycetota > Actinomycetes > Kitasatosporales > Streptomycetaceae > Streptomyces > Streptomyces sp. NPDC038135. The sequence goes on from NZ_JBVJXS010000002.1 coordinate 283,603, forward strand.
GTGAACAGGTGCTCCTGTCCGGCGCCGGTCCGCGGCAGGTACGGCTGCCCGAACGGTCCCGGGGCGCCCTGGACGCCGTACACCCGCGTCACCAGCCGGCCGGCGACCCCGCGCGTGGCGTCCCACGCAGCGTGCAGCACGCAGACGCCGAGCCAGGTGCCCACCACCGGCGCGGCGAGGCGGAAGTGCCCGTTCGGACGGCGCTGGGACAGCAGCGCGGCCCCCGCGATCGCCGTCCACAGCCCGTGCCCGAGCGGGGCGAGCAGCTCGCGCGGGAACTCCGTCTCCAGCACCACCCGCAGATCGGCGGCGTCGGAGAGGAGCAGCGCGTCGAAGGCGTAGGCGCAGCTCTCCACCGCGGCGAAGCCGAGTCCGACGGCCGCGCCGAGCACCAGCCCGGCCCGCGCGCCGCGAAGGCCCGGCTGGCGGCGCAGCGCGAACACCAGGGCGCCGAGCTTCGCCGCCTCCTCCGCCAGGGCGACACCGGTGAACCGCCCGAGGGAGGGGTGGAGCAGGTGCGACTCCATCAGCACGGCGGCGGGCACCCCGAGCGCGCCGCCGGCCAGGAAGCAGCCGAGGACCGCGCTGACGCCCAGGTCGCGGCCGTGCCGCTCGTACGCCCACAGTACGAAGACGACAGGGATCAGGAAGCCGCCGAGGAGGGCGAGCGCGGGCAGCGGCGCGACGCCGCGCGTCGTGTACGCCACCGCCGCGGTCAGAGCCCACAGGGCGAGCCCGCCTTTGAGGCAGCGCCGCCACAGGCCCGCGCCGATGCGGGGGAACGGCGGTGGCGGCTGCTGCGGGCCGGGGATGCGGGCCCGGGGCCTGCCGGGCGGCGGGGAGTGGGTCACGTGTCCCCCTCGGACTGCTGCGGGGCGATTTATCCGCACCCTATGCAGGTGCGCCTTGTGCCGCAGTCCGGGTGACCCTGTGGGGTCAGGCGCGGCCGAGCCGGTCGCCCACCAGGGGGTCGAGATAGCGGACCAGCACGTGCTTGATCTCCTGGACGTAGGCCGCGCGCTCGTCCCCCTCGTGGGCCAGGACCAGCTCCAGGCCGGCCTTGTAGATGCCGAGGCAGACGTGTGCCGTGCGGGTGAGGCCGGCGGGCGGGGCCTCGGGCAGCAGCGAGGCGAGCAGGTCCTCGACGCGGCCGATCAGGGTGGCGTGCAGCTGGTCGTGCGCCTCCGTGATCCCGCCGGGCAGGTCGGGGCCGTGCATCAGCGCGAAGAACACCGGGTGCTCGGTGTTGAAGGCCATGAACCGGTCGACGGCCGCGCCGATGGCCTCCTCCAGCGGGGTGGCGGGATCGACCGGGGCGAGGGCCTCGCCGTAGGTCTCCCGCATCTCGTGCATCAGGCGGTCGCCCAGCTCGATCGCGATCGCTTCCTTGTTCGGGAAGAACTGGTAGAGCGTGCCCGGCGAGACGCCCGCCTCGCGGGCGATGGCGTTGGTGCTGGCGGCGGTGTAGCCGGTGGTGCAGAAGACCTGGGCGGCGGCCTCGAGGAGCTGGGCGATACGGCGCTCGCCGCGCGCCTGGCGGCGGCGCGGCTGCTCGTTCTCCGAGGTGTCGGACACGCGTTATCCCCAGCCCTTCGAAGGCGATTGACAAACACGAGCGGTCGCTCGCATTCTTGTGAAACGCGAGCGATCTCTCGTGTTTGCCAGTTTATGGCAATGACCGACCCATGCCGCCTGCCTGCACGGACACGGGTCACGGTGAAGGGGACACCGCACGATGACCGAAGTCAACAAGGCGCCGCGCCCCGGCGACGGACCTCCCCGAGCCGGCGGCTGGGCCCGTCTCGTCACCGCCCGCCCACGCCTGTCGCTGCTGGCGGCCCTGGTGCTGACCGCGCTCGCCGTGCTGGCCGGCAGCGGGGTCGCGGACCATCTGGGCAGCGGCGGCTGGGAGGACCCGGCCGCCGAGTCGACCTACGCGACCAAGGCGCTGGAGCGCGAGTTCCCCGGCTCCCAGCCCAATCTGCTGCTCCTGGTCGACGCGGGCCGCGCCTCCGTCGACGACCCGGCGGTCGCCGCCGAGGCCCGCGGCCTGGCCGAGCGGCTGGCCGGGGAGCGGGGCATCACCGGCGTCGGCTCCTACTGGCAGGCCGCTCCCTCGGCGGCGCCCGGCCTGCGCGCCGAGGACGGCCACGAGGCGCTGATCGCCGCCCGCATCACCGGCGACGAGAACGCGATGGGCCGCACCCTCGACCGCATAGCGCCCCACTACCGGGGAGCGCACGGCCCGGTGCGGGTGAAGGTCGGCGGCATCGTCGCCGTCCGGCACGAGATGCAGACCATCATCAAGGAGGACCTCACCCGGGCCGAGATGATCGCCCTGCCGATCACGCTGGTGCTCCTCGTGATGGTCTTCGGCAGCGCCGTCGCGGCCCTGCTGCCGCTGGGCATCGGCATCGTGGCGATCCTCGGCACCAACGCGGTGCTGCGCGGCCTGACCGCCTTCACCGACGTCTCGGTCTTCGCGCTCAACCTCACCACGGCCCTCGGCCTCGGCCTGGCCATCGACTACGCCCTCTTCATCGTGCGCCGCTACAGGGAGGAACTGTCCGGCGGGGCCGATCCGCTGACGGCGGTCGGCACCACACTGCGCACGGCGGGCCGCACGGTGCTGTTCTCCGCCCTCACCGTCGCGGTCTCCCTGGCCGCCATGATGGTCTTCCCGCAGTACTTCCTGCGGTCCTTCGCCTACGCCGGCATCGCCGTGGTCCTGCTGGCCGCCGCTGCCGCCCTGATCCTGCTGCCGGCCGCCCTGATCCTGCTCGGCCACCGGGTCAACTCCCTCGACCTGCGGCGCCTGTTCCGCCGCGGCCGCGAGACCGCAGGCTCCGCGGGCGAGGCCGCGGGCAGCACCGGCTGGACGCGCACCGCCACGCTGGTGATGCGCCGTGCGCCGCTCTTCGCGATCGGCACCAGCGCCCTCCTCGTCGTCCTCGGCCTCCCCTTCCTCGGCGTCCGATTCGGCACCGCCGACGACCGCCAACTGCCCTCGGGCGCCGAGTCGCACGTGGTGCAGCAGCACCTCCGCGACGGCTTCCCCGGCACACCCGGCGGCGGCCTCGAGATCCTCACCGAGGGCGGCGCCACCAAGGCGCAGTACGCCGCCTACAAGCAGCGGGTGGCCGCCCTGCCCGAGGTCGCCCGGGTCGACGGCCCCCTGGTCAAGGGCGGCACGGGCTACTTCACCGTCCAGCCGGAGGGCGAGGCCGTCGACACCGGGGCCCAGCGCCTCGTCGGCGAACTGCGCGCGCTGAAGGCCCCCTTCGACACCAAGGTGACCGGTACGGCCGCCGTCCTGGTCGACTCCAAGCACGCGATAGGCGAACGCCTGCCCTGGGCGGGGGCGTTCATCGCGGTCGTCACCCTGCTGCTGGTCTTCCTGCTCACCGGGAGCGTGCTGATACCCCTGCAGGCCGTGGTGCTCAACGCGCTCAGCCTGACGGCGATGTTCGGCGCGGTGGTCTGGGTCTTCCAGGACGGCCACCTGTCCGGCGCGCTCGGCTTCACCAGCCCCGGCTCCATCGAGACCACCCTGCCCGTGCTGATGTTCTGCGTGGCCTTCGGACTCTCCATGGACTACGGCGTGTTCCTGCTCTCCCGCATCAAGGAGGAGTACGACCGCACCGGCGACCACGACGAGGCGGTCCGCCACGGTCTCCAGCGCACCGGCGGCCTGATCACCGCGGCGGCGGTCATCCTCGCGGTGGTGATGGTCGCCATCGGCACCTCCCGGGTGACCAACACCAAGATGCTGGGCTTCGGCATCGCGCTCGCGGTCCTGATGGACGCGATGGTCGTCCGCAGCCTGCTGGTCCCGGCGATCATGCGGCTCACCGGCCGCGCCACCTGGTGGGCGCCCGCCCCGCTGCGCCGCTTCCACCGGCGGTTCGGGCTCAGCGAGGGCGAGGCGCCGGCGTCCGCGCCGGAGAAGGAGCCGGCGGGCGTATGAGCGGGAGGCGGGGTGTGGCGCGGCGTCCCCCCGTGCGAAGGTGGGCCGCATGAGAGCGGCGGTGTTCGAGAAGTACGGGGAGCCGGCCGAGGTGCGGGAGGTGCCGGACCCGGAGCCGGCCGAGCACGGGGTCGTGGTGCGGGTCGAGGCGACGGGACTGTGCCGCAGCGACTGGCACGGCTGGATGGGCCACGACCCGGACATCACCCTGCCGCACGTCCCCGGCCACGAACTCGCCGGAGTCGTCGAGGCGGTGGGCGCCCGGGTGACCGGCTGGCACCCCGGCGACCGGGTCACCGTGCCCTTCGTCTGCGCCTGCGGAAGCTGCCCGTCCTGCGCGGCCGGCGACCAGCAGGTGTGCGAGCGCCAGACCCAGCCCGGCTTCCACCACTGGGGTTCCTTCGCCCAGTACGTGGCGCTCGACCACGCCGACGTGAACCTGGTCGCGATCCCGGACTCGATGGCGTACGGCACGGCCGCCGCCCTCGGCTGCCGCTTCGCCACCGGCTTCCGCGCGGTGGTGCGGCAGGGCCGGTCGGCGGCGGGGGAGTGGGTCGCGGTGCACGGGTGCGGCGGGGTCGGGCTGTCGGCGGTGATGATCGCGGCCGCCGCGGGGGCCCGGGTGGTCGCGGTGGACGTCTCGCCGCGGGCGCTCGAACTGGCCCGGACCTTCGGCGCGGCCGCGACGGTGGACGCCTCAGCCGTACCGGACACGGCGGCGGCCGTACGGGAGCTGACCGGCGGGGGCGCGCATCTCTCGCTGGACGCCCTCGGCTCGGCCGCCACCTGCGCCGCCTCCGTCGGCTCCCTGCGCCGCCGCGGCCGGCACGTCCAGGTGGGCCTGCTGCCCTCGGCGGACGGCACCACCCCGGTCCCGATGGCCCGCGCCATCGCCCTGGAGCTGGAGATCCTCGGCAGCCACGGCATGGCCGCCCACGCCTATCCCGGGATGCTGGAGCTGGTCGGCTCCGGGGCGCTGCGCCCGGACCTGCTGGTGACGCGGACGATCTCGCTGGACGAGGCGCCGGCCGCCCTCGCCGCCATGGGGACCACGCCGGGCGCGGGCGTGACCGTCATCGAGCCGTGGCGCTGAGCGCGGCCCACTCGCGGTCCAGGATCGCCATGATCACCTCGTCGGCCCACTCGCCGTCGCGCACCTGCACCTCCCGCCGTACGCCCTCGACCACGAAGCCGGCCTTCTCGTAGACGCGCAGGGCCCGGTGGTTGTGGGCCCAGGCGGCCAGCTCGACGCGGTGCAGACCGAGCGACTCGAAGGCGTGGCCGACGATCAGCCGGGTCGCCTCGGTGCCGATGCCGCGGCCCCGGCCGCGGGGGCCGATGAGGGTGCGGAAGACGCAGCTCCGGGCGGCCGCGTCGTACTCGTACAACACCACCTCGCCCAGGACCTCGCCGGTCTGCGGATCGGTGACGGCCAGGTCGAGGCGGTCGGGGGCGGTGGCCCGGGAGCCGTACCAGGTGCGCAGCCGTTCCGGGGTCAGCTCCGTGGAGGGATCGAAGGTGAAGCGGACGACCTCGGGGTCGGCGACGATCTCACCCATGGCGGCGGCGTCGGCCTCGGTGAACGGCCGCAGCACGGTCCTGCGGCCGGTCAGGACGGGTTTGACGGAGAAGCTCATGGGGCGACTGTGCCCCACGCCGCAGGTGGGGCACAGGTGGTTTTTCCGCGCTCAGTCCCCTCTTCGGCCCCGGTTGCCCGGCCGGGAGGCGACCCAGGCGCGGACGGTGTCGGCGTACCAGTAGGGCTTGCCGGACTCCACCTGGTCCGGCGGCGGCAGCAGGCCGTGCTTGCGGTAGGACCGCACGGTGTCCGGCTGCACCCTGATGTGCGCCGCGATCTCCTTGTAGCCCCAGAGCCTTCGGTCGGTCATGCGTCGTACCTCCCCGCGCGCGCCGCGGCGCGGCCGGGGGCGGCCGTCGGGGGAGCCGGGCGGTGCGCTGGTGATCACCAAGCCTTTGCCCGGTGAACGACACCGGGAGGCGGCGGGGAAGCGGCTGTCGGCCGGGTGTGACCGATAACCCGCGTAGGTGCGACATCTGTGACAGGAAGGGGGACTTTGTGACACGGCCGCAGCAAAGCGGCGCGCGATGCCTGCCGGTCGGGGTGGGCGCTCAGGCTCCGCAGGACCTCAGGAACGCCCGGGTGCGCCGGGCGATCGGCAGCGGCTTGTCCGGGTCGCACGGGTACATGTCCTGCTCGACGATCGCGAACAGGTCGGCGCCCAGCCGTCCGGCGGCCTCCAACACCGGCCCCAGCGCGGGGACGCCGGACGGCGGTTCGCACATCACTCCGCGGGCGACCGCCGGGCCGAACGGCGTCCCCTGCGCCCGCACGTCGGCGAGGATCTCCGGGTCCACCTGCTTCAGATGCAGGTAGCCGATCCGTTCGCCGTAGGTCTCGATCAGCTTGACGCTGTCGCCGCCGCAGTAGGCGTAGTGCCCGGTGTCCAGGCACAGCGAGACCAGGTCCGGGTCGGTGCCGTCGAGGAACCGGGTGACGTTCTCCTCGGTGTCGATGTGCGTGTCGGCGTGCGGGTGGACCACGACCGTGAGGCCGTACCGCTCCCGCACCTCGTGCCCCAGCCGTTCGGTCAGCGAGGTGAGGTCGCGCCACTGCGGGGCGGTCAGCGTGTCGGGCTCCAGCCCCTCGCCGGTCCGGTCGTCCCGCCAGAAGGACGGGATGACGACCAGGTGGCGGGCGCCCATGGCCTGGGTCAGGGCGGCGATGCCGGAGACGTGCTCCCAGGTCTTCTCCCAGACGGCGGCGCCGTGGTGCAGGCCGGTGAAGACGGTGCCTGCCGACACCTTCAGGCCGCGGCGGCCGGTCTCCTCGGCGAGCACCGCGGGGTCGGTGGGCAGATAGCCGTAGGGGCCGAGCTCGATCCACTCGTAGCCCGAGCCGGCGACCTCGTCGAGGAACCGCCGCCAGGGCACCTGCCGCGGGTCGTCCGGGAACCACACGCCCCAGGAGTCGGGCGCCGAACCGATCCGGATGCGGGAAAGTGAGGAGGGTGCCGAGGACGTCATGGCCGCCAGCCTGCGGGCGCCCGGAAAGCGGTGTCAAGCTGTCGTCCGAATGTCCGGACAAAAGATTGACAGGGTTCGTCTGACAGGACTAGAAAGCCCGGGAGGAGATACGCGGGGTGAACCGGACAGCGCGGAAGGGAAGCCGATGGCGTACGACTTGATCACCATGGGGCGGATCGGAGTGGACCTCTACCCGCTGCAGACCGGCGTCCCGCTGGCCCAGGTGTCGGCCTTCGGCAAGTTCCTCGGCGGGTCGGCGACCAACGTCGCGGTGGCCGCCGCCCGGCTCGGCCGCCGGACGGCCGTCATCACCCGCACCGGCGACGACCCGTTCGGCGCCTATCTGCACGAGGCCCTGCGCGGCTTCGGCGTCGACGACCGCTGGGTCACCCCGGTCCCCGGACTGGCCACGCCGGTCACCTTCTGCGAGATCTTCCCGCCGGACGACTTCCCCCTCTACTTCTACCGCCGCCCCAAGGCGCCGGACCTGGAGATCGACGCCGGCGACCTGGACCTGGACGCCATCGCCGCCGCCCGGATCTTCTGGGTCACCGGCACCGGCCTGAGCGAGGAGCCGAGCCGCACGGCCACCCTCACCGCCCTCGCCCACCGGGCCCGGTCCGGCCCGACCGTCTTCGACCTCGACTGGCGCCCCGTCCTCTGGAACGACGCGGCCCGGACCGACCCCGGCCGGGTCCGGCCCTATTACGCCGAGGCGCTGCGGCACGCCACGGTCGCCGTGGGCAACCTGGACGAGGTGGAGATCGCGACCGGCGTCCGCGAGCCCCATGCGGCGGCCCGCGCCCTGCTGGCCGCCGGGGCCGAGATCGCCGTGGTCAAACAGGGGCCCAAGGGTGTCCTCGCCGTCGACCGCAGCGGCGAGTGCGCCGAGGTCCCGCCGCTGCCGGTCACCGTCCTCAACGGACTCGGCGCCGGGGACGCCTTCGGCGGCTCCCTGTGCCACGGCCTGCTGGCGGGCTGGGACCTGGAGACGACCATGCGGCACGCCAACGCGGCCGGCGCCATCGTCGCCTCCCGCCTGGAGTGCTCCTCCGCGATGCCGACCCCCGCCGAGGTGGCCGCCGCACTCGACGCCGGAGCGGTGCTGTGAGGGCCGGCCGGGTGACGGGGACGCACACCGAGGGCGGGTCGGGAACGCACGCCGGGGACGCACCGGGGACGCCCACAGAGGGTGGGTCGGGTACGCCCACCGGGGGTGCGCCGGGAACGCACGCCGGGGATGCGCCGCGCAAGCCCACCGGGGACGCGCCGCGGACGCACGCCGAGGACGGGTCGGGGACGCGGCCGCCGCCCGTCGACGTCTCCGAACTGGTCCGCCTCCGCATCCACCACCCCGAGGCCGTCGCCGAGGCCGCCGCCCGGCGCGTGCGGCGCCCGCTGCTGGACACGAGCGGCCGGCTGATGATCGTCGCCGCCGACCACCCGGCCCGCGGCGCGCTCGGCGTGGGCGACCGCGCCCTCGCCATGGCCAACCGCGCCGACCTGCTGCGGCGCCTGTGCCTCGCGCTGTCGCGACCCGGCGTCGACGGCGTCCTCGCGACCGCCGACGTCCTGGACGACCTGCTGCTGCTCGGCGCCCTCGACCACAAGGTCGTCCTCGGCTCCATGAACCGCGGCGGGCTGCAGGGCGCCGGCTTCGAACTGGACGACCGCTTCACCGGCCACCGTCCCGAGGACATCCAGCGTCTCGGCTTCGACGCCGGCAAGCTGCTGCTGCGCATCGACTACGCCGACCCGGGCTCGCTGACCACCATGGAGTCGGCCGCCCGCGTCATCGACGACATGGCCGCCCGCCGGCTCCCGGTCTTCGTGGAGCCGTTCATCACCAGCCGCACCCCCGGGGGCCGGCTGGTCAACGACCTGTCCGCCGACGCCGTCACCAGGTCCATCGCCATCGCCTCCGGCCTCGGCGGCTCCTCGGCCTACACCTGGCTGAAGGTGCCGGTCACCGAGAACCCCGACGACATGGCCCGGGTCATGGAGACCTCGACCCTGCCGGCCGTACTCCTCGGGGGTGACGTCGGCGACTCCCCCGGGGAGCAGGTCGCCGCCTACGAGAAGTGGCGCGGCGCGCTCCGGCTGCCCACCGTGCGCGGCCTGGTCGTGGGCCGTTCGCTGCTGTACCCGGCGGACGGCGACGTGGCCGCCGCCGTGGACACCGCCACCGCACTGCTGCGAGGGGCCGCATGACCGGCGACGAACTGCACCTGCCCCGGGGAACCACCGCCAGCGGCGGGTACTCCGTCGACATCGGCCCCGAGCGCGCCGGCTGGGAGTACAGCGGCCTGCGCGTGGTGGAGCTGACACCCGGCGGCAGCCATACGTTCACCACCGGGGGCAGTGAATGGATCGTGCTTCCGTTGCAAGGCGGATGTACGGTGCGAATCGAGGAAGACGAGTTCCAACTCCTGGGTCGTGAGAGCGTGTTCACCGGGGTCTCCGACTTCGTTTACGCGCCCCGCGACGCCCGGGTCCAGATCGCCTCCGGCGCGGGAGGCCGCTTCGCCCTGGCAGGAGCGAAGTGCGAGCGACGACTCCCCGCCCGCTACGGCCCCGCGCCGGAGGTCCCCGTCGAACACCGCGGCAGCGGCACCTGCGCGCGCCGGGTGCGCAACTTCGCGGCCGCCGACGCCTTCGACTGCGACCGGCTGATCGCCGTGGAGGTCGTCACCCCCGGCGGCAACTGGTCGTCCTACCCGTCGCACAAGCACGACGAGCACGTGCCGGGCGAGGAGTCCCGGCTGGAGGAGATCTACTACTTCGAGATCGACGGCCCGAACGGGTTCGGCTACCAGCGCGTGTTCCCCTCCCGTGAGGGCGGCTCCGACGTCCTCGCCGAGGTCCGCTCCGGCGACGCCGTCCTCGTCCCCGACGGATGGCACGGCCCGTCGATCGCCCAGCCCGGTCACGACATGTACTACCTCAACGTCATGGCGGGACCCGGCGAGACGCGGGAGTGGCGGATCCGCTTCCACCCCGACCAAGCGATGAGCACAGGGGGCTACCGATGACGATCCGGCTGACCGTCGCCCAGGCACTCGTCCGCTTCCTCGCCGCCCAGTACACCGAACGCGACGGCGAGCGCCGCCGGCTGATCGGCGCCACCTGGGGCGTCTTCGGGCACGGCAACGTAGCCGGGCTCGGCCAGGCGCTGGTCGAGTACGCCGAGGTCATGCCGTACCACCAGGGCCGCAACGAACAGGCCATGGTGCACGCGGCGGTCGGCTACGCCCGCCAGTCCAACCGCCTGTCCGCCCACGCCGTCACGACCTCCATCGGCCCCGGCGCCACCAACCTGGTCACCGGCGCCGCCCTCGCCACCGTCAACCACCTCCCGGTCCTGCTCCTCCCCGGCGACGTCTTCGCCGCCCGCCCCGCCGACCCGGTCCTGCAGCAGCTAGAGACGCCGTACGCGGGCGACGTCTCGGTCAACGACACCCTGCGCCCGGTGTCGCGCTACTTCGACCGGATCGCCCGGGCCGAGCAGCTCGTCCCGGGCGCGCTGCAGGCCGTGCGGGTGCTCACCGACCCGGTGGAGACCGGCGCGGTCACCCTCGCCCTGCCGCAGGACGTGCAGGCCGAGGCGTACGACTGGCCCGAGGAGTTCTTCGCCGAGCGCGTGTGGACGGTACGGCGTCCCGGCGCGGACCCGGCCGAGCTGGCCGAGGCGGTGCGGGCCGTCCGCCGGGCGCGCAGGCCGCTCGTCGTCGCGGGCGGCGGCGTCCACCACAGCCGCGCCGAGGAGGCCCTCGCGGAGTTCGCGGCGGCCACCCGCATACCGGTCGCCTCCACCCAGGCCGGCAAGGGCTCCCTGCGTCACGACCACCCGCAGGACGTCGGCGGCGTCGGCCACACCGGCACCGCCACCGCCGACGAACTGGCCCGCACCGCTGACCTCGTCATCGGCGTCGGCACCCGCTACACCGACTTCACCACCGCCTCCGGGACCCTCTTCGAGAACCCGGACGTCCGCTTCCTCAACCTCAACATCGCGCCCTTCGACGGCCACAAGCTCGCCGGTCTCCCGCTGGTCGCGGACGCCCGCAGCGGTCTGGGCGAGCTGACCGAGGCCCTGGCGACGCACGGGCACCGGGTCGCCGACAGCTACGTCGCCGAGTACACCGAGGACAAGGAGCGCTGGGAACAGCGGGTCGACGCCTGCTTCGAGGCCGACGAGCCCGACGTACGGCCGACCCAGCCCCAGGTCATCGGCGCCCTGGACGCAGTGGTCGACGAGTCCGACATCATCGTGAACGCGGCCGGCTCCCTCCCCGGCGACCTGCACAAGCTGTGGCGGACCCGGTCCCGGGACCAGTACCACCTGGAGTACGGCTACTCCTGCATGGGCTACGAGATCCCGGCCGCGATCGGCGTCAAGCTCGCCGCGCCCGGGCGGAACGTCTGGGCGCTGGTCGGCGACGGCACCTACCTGATGATGCCGACGGAGATCGTGACCGCCGTCCAGGAGGGCGTCGCGATCAAGGTCCTGCTGCTGCAGAACCACGGGTACGCCTCGATCGGCGGCCTGTCGGAGTCGGTGGGCGGCGAGCGGTTCGGCACCGCCTACCGCTACCGCGCGGCCGACGGCGGCTTCACCGGCGCCCCGCTGCCGGTGGACCTCGCCGCCAACGCGGCCAGCCTCGGCATGCGGGTGCTGCGCGCGCGGACGGTCCGGGACCTGCGGGCGGCGCTCGCCGAGGCACGCGCGGCCGACACTCCCACATGTGTCTACGTGGAGACCGAAACGTCCGACACTGTGTCGGGCGCGCCTCCGGCGCAGGCCTGGTGGGATGTTCCTGTGGCCGAGACCGCGACCCGACCGTCCGCGGTCAAGGCACGTGAGCTGTACGAACGGCACGTCTCGACCCGACGCCGCCATCTGTAGAAGGAGTCTTAGGGCATGACGAAGATCGTCAACCACTGGATCGGCGGCAAGACCGCCGAAGGCGCGTCGGGCACGTACGGGCCGGTCACGGACCCGGCGACCGGCGCGGTCACCACCAAGGTCGCGTTCGCGTCGGTCGAGGAGGTGGACGCGGCCGTCGCCGCCGCCAAGGACGCCTTCACGACCTGGGGCCAGTCCTCGCTGGCGCAGCGGACCGGCATCCTCTTCAAGTTCCGGGCGCTGCTCGACGCGCACCGGGACGAGATCGCCGAGCTGATCACCGCCGAGCACGGCAAGGTGCACTCGGACGCCCTGGGCGAGGTCGCGCGCGGCCTGGAGATCGTCGACCTGGCCTGCGGCATCAGCGTGCAGCTCAAGGGCGAGCTGTCCACGCAGGTGGCGAGCCGGGTGGACGTGTCGTCGATCCGCCAGCCGCTCGGTGTCGTCGCGGGCATCACCCCGTTCAACTTCCCGGCGATGGTCCCGATGTGGATGTTCCCGATCGCCATCGCCTGCGGCAACACCTTCGTGCTGAAGCCGAGCGAGAAGGACCCGTCGGCGGCGGTGAGGCTCGCCGAGCTGCTCGCCGAGGCCGGGCTCCCCGACGGCGTCTTCAACGTCGTGCACGGCGACAAGACGGCCGTGGACCGGCTGCTGGAGCACCCGGACGTCAAGGCCGTCTCCTTCGTCGGCTCGACCCCGATCGCCCGCTACATCCACGCCACCGCCTCCGCGGCCGGCAAGCGGGTGCAGGCCCTCGGCGGCGCCAAGAACCACATGCTGGTCCTGCCGGACGCCGACCTGGACGCGGCCGCCGACGCGGCCGTCTCGGCGGCCTACGGCTCGGCGGGCGAGCGCTGCATGGCGATCTCCGCGGTCGTGGCGGTCGGCGCGATCGGCGACGAGCTGGTGGAGAAGATCCGCGAGCGGGCCGAGAAGATCAAGATCGGCCCCGGCAACGACCCGACGTCCGAGATGGGCCCGCTGATCACCGCCGCCCACCGGGACAAGGTCGCCTCCTACGTGAAGGGCGCGGCGGACGAGGGCTGCGAAGTGGTGCTGGACGGCACCGGCCACACCGTGGACGGGTTCGAGGACGGCCACTGGATCGGCATCTCGCTGCTCGACCGGGTGCCGACGACCGCCAGCGCCTACCGGGACGAGATCTTCGGCCCCGTCCTGTGCGTGCTGCGCGCCGAGACGTACGAGGAGGGCCTGGCGCTCATCAACGCCTCGCCGTTCGGCAACGGCACCGCCGTCTTCACCCGGGACGGCGGCGCGGCCCGCCGCTTCCAGCTCGAGGTCGAGGCCGGCATGGTCGGCGTCAACGTCCCGATCCCGGTCCCCGTCGGCTACCACTCCTTCGGCGGCTGGAAGGACTCGCTCTTCGGCGACCACCACATCTACGGCAACGACGGCACGCACTTCTACACCCGCGGCAAGGTCGTCACCACTCGCTGGCCCGACCCGGCGGACGCCCCCGCGGGCGTCGACCTGGGCTTCCCGCGCAACCACTGAGAACACCCCGTCGGGCCGTCCGGATACCGGACGGCCCGACATTTTTTTGCCCCGCCTCCTGCGGTTCCCGTTTTCGCGGATGAAACGGGCAAGCCATGAGGGATCTCCTGATCACCTTCGAAAGCAAGGTCATAGATCCCATCAGCTTGCTGAATGAGCTGTTGCGTGATCAGCGCCTGCGAAAGTTATGTGAACTGCGTCGCTTTACGAGTGCGGAATCCGAAGGTGAACCCCCATTGACGCGGCGGTTTTCGAAGGGGTTCTCTAAGCAGCGCCGGGAGCGGACGAGACGAACGTAAGACGAGCCGCCGGAGGCGATAGCGCTCCCGACCCCCACCCTCAGTCGCACGAGTCGATCGGAACCACGCCGCATGACCGACACGCTCCGCCCTGTCGACACAGCCGTCGCAGACGCCCCCGGCATCTCCGACGGCCCCCAGAAGCTCAAGCGTTCCATCGGCGTCGTCGGCGGCACCCTGCTGACGCTCTCGTGCGTCACGCCCGCCTCCACGCTCTTCGTGGTCGTCCCGGACCTGTTCGGCTCCCTCGGCACCGCCACCGCCCTGACGATCGCCATCGGCTCCCTGCTGTGTATCGCCGTGGCGTTCTGCTACTCCGAGCTGGGCACCCTCATCCCCAGCGCGGGCGGCGAGTACGCCATGGTGTCGACGATGGCCGGGCGGCTCGCGGGCTGGCTGGTCTTCGTGCTGTCCCTGCTCGTGGTGATGATCGTCCCGCCCGTGATCGCGATGGGCACGGCCGACTACCTGGCCCCGATCGTGCACCTGGACCCGGCCATGACCGGCGCCGGCGTGATGCTGCTCGCCACCCTCGCCGGACTGCTCGACCTGCGGGCCAACGCCTGGATCACCGGCATCTTCCTGGTCCTCGAGGTCATCGCGGCCGGCGTGGTCGCCCTGCTCGGCTTCTCGCACAGCCACCGCGGCGTCGGCAGCCTGGTCTCCATGCAGGTGGCCGGCCCGAGCGGCCACACCGACCCGGTGACGGCCATGCTGGTCATATCCGGGCTCGCCATCGCCCTCTTCGCCACCCAGGGGTTCTCGACCGCCGTCTACCTCTCCGAGGAGCTGGAGCACCCGCGCCGCAACGTCGCCCGCACGGTGCTGGCCACCCTCGCCATCTCCTCGGTGGTCATCATCGTGCCGGTCGCCGCGATCACCATGGGCGCCTCCGACGTCAAGGAGCTCACCAGCGGCGACATCAGCTCCATGGTCACCGCCTGGTCCAACTCCGCGGTCGGCACGTTCGTGAGCCTCTGCGTCGCCCTCGCGATCATCAACGCGGGCATCGTCATGGTCATCCAGAACTCCCGGGTCCTGTTCGCCTCCGCCCGCGACAAGGCCTGGCCCGAGCCGGTCAACAACCTCTTCTCCCGGCTCGGCCGCTTCGGCTCGCCCTGGGTCGCCACCCTGGCGGTCGGCGTCCCCGGCGCGCTGCTCTGCTTCGTCAACCTGGACACCCTGTACGGCGTCACCGGCGTCTCCGTGACCGGCATGTACATCCTCGTCGCGGTCGCCGCCCTGCTGTGCCGCCGCGGCACCCACAAGCACACCCCCGCCTGGCGGATGCCGCTGTGGCCCGCGATGCCCGTCCTGCTGATCGTGGTCCTCGCCTACATCCTCACCCAGCAGGAGGCGAGCTACCTGCTGTGGACCGGCGGCATCACCGCGGTCGCCACCCTCTACTGGGCCTTCTACCTCCGCCCGCGCCGCGACACCCGCTGGCTGGTGTCGATCCCCGAGGACGAGCAGGACTGACGGCTCAGCCGAAGTCCCACGTCACCACCGAGCACGACCCGTCGTCCTCGCCGCCCGCACTGCGATAGGCGGCGAGGGCGACGTCGTTTCCGCGGTCCACGCCGACCCACATCCCGTGACAGCCCCGCTCCCGCGCGAGCGCGGCCAGCCGCAGCACCAGCGCCCGGCCGATCCCCCGGCGGCGGTAGGGCGCGGCGACCTCCAGCTCGTACAGGAACATCTCGGCGCCCTTGTCGGGGTGCAGGGTCTCCACGCCGCTGACGAACCCGACCGGGCTGCCGCCCTCCTCCGCGTGCGCGAGGAACAGATGGTGCCCGGCGGTGGTCAGGAACCGTTCGGCCCACTCGGGGCGGACCGGCTGGTCGAACAGGTGCCCGGCCGCGACGAGCTGCGCGACGGTCGTGGCACGGCGGATGTCCGGAGGGCGCATGTGCCTTGGTACCACGCCTGGAGTACGCGAGGAACGGTCCCGTACGCCGCAAGGAGGGCGGAGGTTCGGCCCCTGGGCCGCATGCGGTGTCGGCGGCGGCCCGTACCGTTGATGCATGGATCTTCGAGTGCCCGTACCGCGGGGACTGCTGAAGGGGCCGCGCCGGCTGCTGGCCGCCGCGGCCGCGGTCGTGGTGCTCGCCGGCGCCGGTACGTGGTCGGCCGTCGCGTCCGACGACCCGCCGGTGGTGCGCCGGACCGACCGGGTCATGACCATGGCCGACGGCACCCGGCTGGACACCTCGTACTTCACCGGCGCCGCCGGCCGCCGCCCCGCCGTCCTGCTCGCCCACGGCTTCGGCGGCAGCAAGAACGACGTGCGGCAGCAGGCCGAGAACCTCACCCGCGCCGGATACACCGTGCTGACCTGGTCGGCCCGCGGCTTCGGCCGCTCCACCGGCAGGATCGGCCTGAACGACCCGCGGCACGAGGTCGCCGACGTCTCCCGGCTCATCGACTGGCTCGCCGAGCAGCCCCAGGTCCGCCTCGACGGCAGGGGCGACCCGCGCGTGGGCGTGACCGGCGGCTCCTACGGCGGCGCGATCTCCCTGCTCGCCGCCGGACACGACCGCCGCGTCGACGCCATCGCCCCGGCCGTCACCTACTGGAACCTCGCCGACGCCCTCTTCCCGAACGGCGTCTTCAAGAAGCTCTGGGCCGGCGTCTTCTTCAACACCGGCGGCGGCTGCGCCAGGTTCGAGCCCGCCCTGTGCCGGATGTACGACCGGGTCGCCGAGTCCGGCACCCCGGACGACGCCGCCCGCGAACTGCTCCGGGAGCGCTCGCCGGTCGCGGTCGCCGACCGTGTCAAGGTGCCCACCCTGCTGGTGCAGGGCCAGACCGACTCCCTGTTCACCCTCGCCCAGTCCGACGCCGCCGAGAAGGCGATCCGCGCGAACGGCGCCCCCGTGGACGTCGACTGGATCGCGGGCGGACACGACGGCGGCGACATGGAGGACAGCCGGGTGCAGGGGCGGGTGACCGCCTGGTTCGACCACTACCTGAAGGGCGACCACGCCACCGGCACCGGCCCCGCCTTCCGCGTCACCCGCACCGGCGGAGTCGACTCCACCGACGGCGCCGCCCGGCTCCGCGGCGCGAGCGCCGGCGCCTACCCGGGCCTGCGCGACCACCCGCGCGCCATCGCCCTGACCGGCCGCGAGCAGCACGTGGCCAACCCGGCCGGCGCCAGCCCGCCCGGCGTCTCCGCGCTGCCCGGCCTCGGCGGCTCCGGCGGCCTCTCCCAGCTCTCCGCGCTCGGCGTCGGGGTCTCCCTCGACTTCCCCGGCCAGTACGCCCGGTTCGACTCGGCCCCGCTCACCCGGGACCTGCGGATCACCGGGTCCCCGACCGCCACCGTCCACGTCACCTCCACCACCGACGACGCCGTCCTGTTCGGCAAGGTGTACGACGTCGGCCCCGACGGCACCCGGCAGGTGCTGCCGTCCCAGCTCGTCGCACCCCTGCGGGTCACCGGCGCCAGGACCGGCAAGGACGTCACGGTCACCCTCCCGGCGATCGACCACGAGGTGCGCAAGGGCCACCGGCTCCGCCTGGTCCTCGCCTCCACCGACCTCGGCTACGCCTCACCGGCCGCCCCCGCCACGTACACCGTCGCCCTCAGGTCGGACCTGAGCGTGCCGACCGCGCCCGCCGTCACCACCGCGGCGGCCCCGCTGCCCTCCTGGGTGTGGTGGCTGCCCCTGGCCGGTGCCGTGGGCGCGCTCGCCCTGCTGGTCACCGGCCGCCGCCCCACGGCCGCCCCCGCGCCCGATCCGGCGCTCGCCGACGTCCCGCTGCAGATAACGGACCTGAGCAAGCGGTACGCCAGGTCAGCCGACCGTTACGCGGTGCGCGAGCTGTCGTTCCGCGTGGAGAAGGGCCAGGTCCTCGGCCTGCTCGGACCCAACGGCGCGGGCAAGACCACCACTCTGCGCATGCTGATGGGCCTCATCGGACCCGACGGCGGGGAGATCCGCGTCTTCGGCCACGCCGTACGGCCCGGCGCGCCGGTGCTGTCGAGGGTCGGCGCCTTCGTGGAGGGCGCGGGTTTCCTGCCCCACCTGTCCGGCCGGGAGAATCTGGAGCTCTACTGGCGGGCCACCGGCCGGCCGCCCGAGGACGCCCGTCTCGACCAGGCACTGGAGATCGCGGGCCTGGGCGACGCGCTCGCCCGTGCCGTGCGCACCTACTCCCAGGGCATGCGCCAGCGCCTGGCGATCGCCCAGGCCATGCTCGGCCTGCCCGACCTGCTCATCCTGGACGAACCCACCAACGGCCTCGACCCGCCCCAGATCCGCGAGATGCGCGAGGTGATGATCCGCTACGCGGCGGCCGGCCGCACCGTGATCGTCTCCAGCCACCTCCTCGCCGAGGTCGAGCAGTCCTGCACCCACCTGGTGGTGATGGACCGCGGCCGGCTCGTCCAGGCGGGACCGGTGCGGGAGATAGTCGGCTCCGGCGACACGCTGCTGGTCGGCACCGGCACGCCGGTGGAGGAACCCGTGGTGGAGAAGGTCACCGCCCTGCCCGGCGTCGCCTCCGCCGTCCGCACCGACGACGGGCTGCTGGTCCGGCTCGAACCGGGCGGCACCGCCGAGGCGCTGGTCGTGGAGCTGGTGCGCCTGGAGGTGCCCGTCGCCTCGGTCGGTCCCCACCGGCGCCTGGAAGACGCCTTCCTCACCCTGATCGGAGGTGCCCCGTGAGCACGCTCACCGAGCCCGTGGAGCCCGTCGAGGCCGCCCCCGGTTACCGCGCGGGCCGCACCCTGCCGCTGCGCGTGGAGCTGGTCCGCCAGCTCAAGCGGCGCCGCACGCTGATCATGGGCGGCGTCCTCGCGGTCCTGCCGTTCGTGCTGCTCGTCGCGTTCGCGATCGGCGGCGAGCCCTCGGGCCGCGACGGCCGGGTCACCCTGATGGACACGGCCACCGCGTCCGGCGCCAACTTCGCCGCGGTCAACCTGTTCGTCTCGGCCGGCTTCCTGCTGGTGATCCCGGTCGCGCTGTTCTGCGGGGACACGGTCGCCTCCGAGGCCGGCTGGTCCTCGCTGCGCTATCTGCTCGCCGCGCCCGTGCCCAGAACCAGGCTGCTGCTGTCCAAGCTCGCCGTGGGTCTCGGGCTGAGCCTCGCCGCGATGGTGCTGCTGCCGGTCGTGGCCCTCGCGGTCGGCACGGCCGCCTACGGCTGGGGCCCGTTGCAGATCCCCACCGGCGGCGCGCTGGACCCGGGCACGGCCGCGCAGCGGCTCGTGGTGGTCGTGGGCTACGTCTTCGTGTCCCAACTGGTCACCGCGGGACTGGCGTTCTGGCTCTCCACCAGGACGGACGCCCCGCTCGGCGCGGTCGGCGGCGCGGTGGGCCTGACGATCGTCGGCAACGTCCTGGACGCCGTGACCGCCCTCGGCCACTGGCGCGACTTCCTGCCCGCGCACTGGCAGTTCGCCTGGGCCGACGCCGTGCAGCAGGACCCCGAGTGGTCCGGCATGGTCCAGGGCGCCGCGGTCTCCGTGACGTACGCCGTGGTGCTGTTCGCCCTGGCCTTCCGGGGGTTCGCGCGCAAGGACATCGTCTCGTGACCGCGGCCCGGACGCGCGGCGGCGGGCCCCATTGACGTTCCCTTACTTATGAGTAAGTTGACCCGGCAGTAAGAACCTTCGCCACAGCCGCGACCGGGAGCCGTCATGGGCGTACGCAGGGATCTGAAGCGAGCACGGCGGCGCGCCGACCTGGCGGCACGCGGGTCGGTGGAGATCGTCAGAGATCCCGGGGGCGACGTGCGCGAGGTGCGGGCCGCGCCCCTCGCGGCCCCGCTCGCCACCGGCTCCATGGCCGACCTCCCGTTCGGCCACGCGGCCACGACGCCCGACGCGGTGCTGCTGCGCCGCCGCGCCGAGGGGGCCTGGCGTCCGGTGACCGCGGCCGCCTTCGCCGCCGAGGTCACCGCCGTCGCCAAGGGCCTGATCGCCGCCGGCCTGGAACCGGGCGGCCGGGTCGCGGTGATGTCCCGCACCCGCTACGAGTGGACGGTGCTGGACTTCGCGGTCTGGGCGGCCGGCGGCCAGTCCGTGCCCGTCTACCCGACGTCCTCCGCCGCGCAGGTGGAGTGGATCGTGCGGGACTCCGGCGCCCGGTACGTGGTCACCGAGACCGCCGAGAACACCGCCACCGTCCTCGCCGGCACCGCGAGCCACGCCCGCCGGCCGCGCGTGTGGCAACTGACCCCGCCGGGGGACGCCGGGACGTCCGCCGCGCCGGGCGACACCCTCGACGACCTCACCGCCCTCGGCCGTGACATCGGCGACGACGAGGTCGCCAAGCGGCGCGCCGCCCTCACCCCCGACACCGTCGCCACCCTCTGCTACACCTCCGGCACCACCGGCCGCCCCAAGGGCTGCGTCCTCACCCACGCCAACCTGCACGCCGAGGCCGCCAACACCGTCGAGCTGCTGCACCCGGTCTTCCAGGCGGTCACCGGACAGACCGCCTCCACCCTGCTCTTCCTGCCGCTCGCCCACATCCTCGGCCGCACCCTGCAACTCGCCTGCCTGATGGCCCGCATCGAGACCGGCCACTTCCCGAGCGTCAGGCCCGACGAACTCAGGCCCGCGCTCAGGGAGTTCCGGCCCACCTTTCTGGTCGGGGTGCCGTACCTCTTCGAGAAGATCCACGACACCGGGCGCGCCACCGCCGAGAAGATCGGCCGCGGCGCCTCCTTCGACCGCGCCGAACGGATCGCCGTGCGCTTCGCCGAGGCGTACCTGCGGAAGTTCCTCGGCACCGGCAAGGGCCCCGGCCCCGGCCTGTACGCCGCCTGGGCCCTGTACGACCTGCTGGTCTACCGGCGCATCCGCAAGGAACTGGGCGGCCGCATGCGCTACGCCATCAGCGGCGGCTCCCCGCTGGACCGCGACCTCAACCTCTTCTTCAACGCGGCCGGGATCGTCGTCTACGAGGGCTACGGCCTCACCGAGACCACCGCGGCCGCCACCATCGTGCCCCCGCTCTCCCCTCGCCCCGGCACGGTCGGCCTGCCCGTCCCGGGCGTGGCTGTGCGCATCGCCGACGACGGCGAGGTGCTGATCAGCGGCGGCGTGGTCTTCGGCGCGTACTGGAACGACCCGGCGGCCACGGACGCCGTCCTGTCCGGGGGGTGGTTCGCCACCGGCGACCTCGGCCGCCTCGACGCGGACGGCTACCTCACCATCACCGGCCGCAAGAAGGACATCCTGGTCACCTCCGGCGGCAAGAACGTCTCCCCGTCGATCCTGGAGGACCGGCTGCGCAGCCGCTCACCGGTCGGCCAGTGCCTGGTCGTCGGGGACAACCGGCCGTTCGTCGCCGCGCTGATCACCCTCGACCCGGAGGCGGTCGCGCACTGGCTGACGGTGCGCAAGCTCCCGCCGGACACCCCGCTCGCCGAACTCGTCCACGACGAAAGGCTGCGCCGCGAGGTGCAGAAGGCGGTGGACCACGCCAACGAGGCCGTCTCGCGCGCCGAGTCGATCCGCGCCTTCGTCCTGATCGAGGGGGAGTTCACCGAGGAGAACGGGATGCTGACCCCGTCGCTCAAGGTGAAGCGGCACGCGGTGACCGCCGCCTACGCCGAACGCATCGAGGCGCTGTACCGCGGGTGAGCACACGAAACGGCGGCGGGCGACCGGGGTCACCGGTGGCCGCCGCCGTTTCGTGTGCGCTCAGCCGTGAGCCACCCCGTCGGTGTCGGCCGAGCTGTCAATTCTGTGGGGGCGTTCGAGTGAATTGACGGGTGGTATGCGTTCCGTAGTTTCTTCCGCTGTCTATTCCTCGTTTTACAACTGCCGGTCATGGTGCGAGCCGTTGAAGATGCGCTCGCTCGGCTGAAGCCGCTCGCTGGGTCTCGGTCGTCAAAAGGGCATGACCGCAGAGAAGGGAATGTTTCATGAAGAAGAGCGCTGCTGTCCTCACCGGTGCGATCCTGGCTCTGGGCGGGGCGGTTCCCGCCTTCGCGGACTCCGGCGCGGAGGGCGCCGCCGCCAACTCGCCCGGCGTCATCTCGGGCAACGTCGTGCAGGTGCCGGTGCACGTTCCGGTCAACGTCTGCGGCAACACCGTGAACGTCATCGGGGCGCTGAACCCGGCGCTCGGCAACAAGTGCGAGAACGACTGAGAGCGGTAACCCGACGCTCCAGCCCACCGGCTGTGTCGTGGCCGGCCCCGGACCTCTTTCTCGTTCCGGGGCCGGCCTTCCCATTTCTACGAGCAGGAAGACGACGACATTGCGACAGACCCTCAGCAAGGGCATTCTCGTGGCGGCCGCCGCGACGGGCATGCTGTCCTTGTACGGCGGCCTGGCACTCGCCGACTCGGACGCGCACGGCGCCGCACGGCAATCGTCCGGGATGGTGTCAGGCAACACCGTCCAGACCCCGGCGGACGCCCCGGCGGACGCCTGCGGTGACTCGGCGAACGGCACCGCCGCGCTGAACCCCGCTTCCGGCGGCTCCTGCGCCGGCGGCCACGAGTCCGGCTCGGACGGCGACAAGGGCCAGGGCGCCGCGAACGCGGACCCGCAGGACGAGCCCGACTACAGCGACGACGTGACCCCGGCCTCCTCGCAGAGCAAGGGAAACGATTCGCCTCAGTCCTCGTACGGTGAGGAGGACAAGGCCGAGGGCCCCTCGAAGGAGGAGGAGCACCCGACCGGGTCCTCGTACGGGAAGGAGGAGCCCACCCAGGCGCCCTCGTACGGCGACGAGGAGCACTCCTCCGAGTCCTCGTACGGCGAGGAGAAGCCCGGCCATGAGCCCTCGTACGGCGACGAGGAGCACTCGACCGCGCCCTCGTACGGAAAGGAGGAGCACTCGGCTCCGCCCTCCTACGGGGACGAGGACCACTCGCAGAAGCCCTCCTACGGCGACGACGAGCCCACGCCCAAGCCGTCCTACGGGGACGAGGACCACTCGCAGAAGCCCTCCTACGGGGACGACGAGCCCAGCCCCAAGCCTTCGTACGGGGACGACGAGCCCACGCCGAAGCCCTCCTACGGCGACGAGGACCACTCGCAGAAGCCTTCGTACGGCGACGAGGACCACTCGCAGAAGCCCTCCTACGGCGATGACGACTCCCCGTCCTACGGCGGCGGGCACCATCACCACCACCATCACGGGGGCAGACCCCACATGCCGCACACCGGCGGCAACGCCCAGGCCATGATCGCGACCTCGGCGGCGAGCGCCGCGCTGATCGTGGCCGGAACCGTGCTCTACCGCCGGGGCCGCCGCACCGCGTCCCGCCGCTGAGGTGCCGGGTGCCGGCGCCCCGGGCCCGGCACCCCGCCTGTTCGGCCGTACGGGGGGCGCGGCCACCTGTAAGCCGTAACCGCGTTGGCGGAGCCGGTGTTCGTATGACTGGGTGTCAGTAACAGGAACCGCCGGGCGAGCAGGCGGGCGTGCGGGAGAGGGAGGATCCCGGCATGGCTCCACAGCGGCGAAGGGCCCGGTACCGGCTGACGCTCATCGCGGCCGGGACCACCGTCGCGGCGGTCCTGGCCGCGGGGCCGGTCCAGCACCCGGCGACCCCCGCACCGGCGCCACCGGCGCCCACGGCCTCCCCGTCCACGACCTCTCCACCCGCGGCCTCCGCGCCCGCGAAGCCCCCGGCCTCCGCCTCGCCCCAGGCCACGAAGGGGACCGCCGGGCTCGCTCCGTTCGGCGCCTTCCTCGACTCGGGGCCGCTCGGGGTGACCCGTATGGCGGGGCTGCGCCACTGGCTGGGCGGCACCGAGGTGAAGGTCGGCCACACCTACCTCCCCGGCGGCACCTGGAGAGACATCGAGGGCCCGCCCGGCTTCCTGGACGCGTGGGCGGCGTGGCGGCTGGCGAAGCCGGACCGCACGCTCGTGCTCAACGTGCCGATGCAGGAGCACAACGAGGAGAACGTCTCCGACGACCAGGTGCGCCAGCTGCTCCGGCAGGGGGCGGCCGGAGAGTTCGACCAGCACTTCCGCACGCTGGCCGAGCGGCTGGTGGAGCAGAGGGTGCCCGACACCGTGGTGGTCCTCGGCTGGGAGATGAACGGCATCACCTACACCCACCGCTGCGGACCGGACCCGGCGGCCTGGAAGACGTACTGGAAGCGCATCGTCAGGACCATGCGGTCGGTGCCGGGCCAGCGGTTCCGCTTCGACTTCACCCCGAGCCGCGGCCGGGACGCCGTCCCCTGGACCGAGTGCTACCCCGGGGACGACACCGTCGACATCATCGGCATGGACGCCTACGACCAGCCGGCCGGGCTCTCGTTCGCCGAACAGGTGAAGGAGCCCTACGGACTGCGGCAGCACGTCGACTTCGCCAAGGCCCACAACAAGCCCGTCTCCTACCCGGAGTGGGGGCTCTTCCGCAACGGCGACGACACCGACTACATGCGGGGCATGCTGGCCTGGATCGAGGAACACAGGCCGGTGTACAACACCCTCACGGACTACTGCCCGCACGGCGTGTGGCAGTGCGCGCAGAACCCCCGCTCGTCGCAGGTCTACCGGTCCTTCCTGTACGGCCGCGGCGAGCAGCCGGCCGCGCCGGCGCCGACGGTGTCCACGCCGGCCCCGAGGCCCACGAAGTCCACCGCGCCCGCGCCGGCCGACGACTGCCCGGCCCCGGACCCGGCGGACTGGCTGCAGTACTGGCTCGGCCGGAAGTTCTGCCTCGACCTCGACCGGTGACGCGGCGGCCGGCGGACCCCGGAGTCAGCCCGACGGCTGCTCCCGCCACCGGCGCAGCACCCTGCCGCCCCGCTGCCGGGCGGCCGCGCCGAACAGCGTGGCCGACAGCAGCGGCGCGGTCCGCCGCCTGGCCATCAGCAGCCGCTGGTTGGCGACCGGTTCGGGCCGCCAGTGCATCTTGTACGGCTCGTTCCCGCGCAGCAGACTCAGCGTGCCGCCCCCGTCCGCGCCGCCGGTGCTCGCGGCCTGCTCGCTGCAGGCGTCCAGCAGCATCACGGCCACATCCGCCTTGCTCTCCCGCAGCCGCGGGTGCGCTCCGTACAGGTACCCGCCGGCCAGGCTGCGGGAGCACAGCGTCAGGTCGACGGCGACCACGTCGTCGCCGATCCGGAACTCGGTGACGACCGCGTTCCCGGAGCGGACCAGCTCCGGCACCGCGCGCACCAGGTGCTCACGGAACCGGGGCAGCATGTGCTCCGCCGTCACCTTGCGCTCCTGCCACTGCAGCCGGTGCAGCTCCAGCATCCGGCGCAGCGCGGCGGCCGCCTCGTCGGGCCCGGCCACGTGCCGCTCCACGCCCAGCGACGCGTGCCGGCGCTGTTGCGCGCGGACCCGCTGGGCCCGCTTCGTGGGCAGCCGGGCGGCCAGCTCGGCCAGCGGAACGGCGGGCAGTTCCAGGCACAGCGAGTCGCGGACCGTGCGGCGCGGCCCGCGCCAGCGGTCGTAGACCCGCTCCACCGCGCCACCGGGCCGTACCTCGCGGAAGTCGACCAGGGCGGTACGGGCCGCGTCCCACAGGGCGTCGGCGAGGGCGTCCGCCGCGCGCCCGTCGTCGGCGTCGTCCAGCAGCACGTCCCCGTAGTCGGAGATCGCCCCGCCCAGCGGCACCAGCGCGGGCAGCGGACGGTGCACCAGCATCAGCGGCGCCGCCCCGACCAGTTCGTCACCGCGGCGCACCACCAGCACCCGGAGCCGGCCCGGTGCGCCGTACGACCGCCACCACGAGTGCAGCCAGGCGTGGTGCTGGAACGGGGTCGCGGCGGCGCACCGCTCGTACAGCCGCCCCCAGGCCGGGGCCAGCGCGGCGAAGGCGGCCGCGTCGGTGACGAGGTCGGTGGTGTGGGCCCGGACCGCCGGGCAGAGGGCCGTCACAGCTGGCCGTGGGCGTCGGAGGCGACGGCCGGACCGGGCACCGACGCCGGGCGGAGCTCGGCCCCGGCCTCGTCCTCGGGCCTGCGCCGCGGCCGCACCAGCAGCACCAGGGCGCCGAGCAGCCCGCCCGCGCTGGTCCCGACCAGGCCCGTGACCACGGGCGAGGCCGAGGTGGGCGCGGTCGGCCGCGGGGCCCGGGAGAACTGCACCAGCTCGACATGGGTGTCGGCCTTGGTGGCGTTGGCGTGCTGGGCGAGGGAGCGGGCCACCGCGTTGGCCATGTCGGCGGCCTTGGCCGGGCGGCCCGAGGTGGCGGAGACGGACACCATCGGGGCGTCCGGCGAGGTGGCCGTGCGCACACTCGCGCGCAGGGTGTTCACCGGCACCCCGGCCCACACCTGCGCGTCGCCGAGCACCGCGAGGTCGGTGGCGACCCGGCCGTAGGCCTGGGCGAAGCCGACCGCGGCGGCGGAGTCGGAACTCTCGGTGGGTACGGCGATGACGTAGCTGGTGGCCGTGTACACCGGCGGCTTCAGCACGCCGTACGCGCCGCCCAGCAGCCCGCCCGTGAGGACGCCGGCCGCCACCAGCGACCAGGGCGGAAGCGCGCGCAGGCGCCTGAAGCGGGCCGGGCGGGAGTGCCGGGTGGGATTCTCGGTCATGGCGAGCTGACTTCCTCGGGGAATCGGGACCTGGGGAACGTGCCGGCGAGCGCCGCCGTGTAGACGTCCATCAGCCGGGCGGCGCTGCGGGTGATGCAGTAGTGGCGGGGCGCTTCGGGGGCGGTGCGGGGGCCGGGCCCGGCGGCGCGCACCCCGGCGAGCGCGCGGGCGTAGGCGTCGGCGCCGCCCGTGACGCGCAGCGCGTCCGGGGCGGCCTCGGGGGGCAGGTCCTCGACGGCCGGGCAGGAGGCGTAGCGCACCGGCAGCCCGGCCGCCAGCGCCTCGACGACGGCCAGCCCGAAGGCCTCCTCCGGGGACGGCGCGGCGAG
The DNA here is from genome assembly GCF_055601245.1 of Streptomyces sp. NPDC038135. NCBI lineage: Bacteria > Bacillati > Actinomycetota > Actinomycetes > Kitasatosporales > Streptomycetaceae > Streptomyces > Streptomyces sp. NPDC038135. Next base: position 310,146 of record NZ_JBVJXS010000002.1, read on the forward strand.
CACGTCCATCGCCGAGGTCAGCGCGGGCAGTTCGGGACCGGGCGAGCCGTCCGGGGCGTAGGGCCGCTCACCGGTGAACAGCACCCGGCCGGCGACGCCGGCCCGCTCGGCGGCCCGGCGCAGGGCGGCCTCCTCCGGGCCGCCGCCGACCAGCAGCAGCCTGCAGTCGTCCGGGAGCAGGGCGAGGGCCCGGATCAGGACGTCGAAGCGCTTGCCGGGGGCCAGCCGGCCGATGCCGCCGACGACGAACGCGTCGTCCGGCAGCCCGAGCCGGGCGCGGGTGAGCTGCCGCCGCTCCGGGTCGAAGCGGAAGCCGTCGAGGTCGACCCCGTTGGGCACCACCGCGATGCGCGGCCGGGGCACGCCCCACCGGGTGAGCCGGTCGGCGACCGTGGGGGAGACCGCGACGGTGGTCCGGCCCAGCCGCTCGCCGGCCAGGTACAGCGCGCGCACCCCCGCCGTGAGCGGCCGGCCCTCCATCTGCGAGTCGCCGAGGGAGTGCTCGGTGGCGACGACCGCGCGCACCCCGGCGATCCGGGCGGCGATCCGGCCGTACAGGCAGGCCCGGTAGAGGTGGGTGTGCACCAGATCGTAGCGGCCGCGCCGGATGACGCGGGCCAGTCGGGGCAGCGCCGCCACGTCCCGGTTGCCGCTCATGCCGAGGTGCGTCACCCGCACCCCGTCGGCGGCCAGCCCGTCGGCCACCGGCCCGGGGTTGGTCAGCGTCACCACGTCGCACCGCGCGGGCAGGTGCCGCAGCAGCAGCCGCAACTGCTGCTCGGCGCCGCCCACCCCGAGCCCGGTGATGACGTGCAGCGCCCTCACCGCGGCCCCTCCACCGGGCGGCGGCGCAGCCGGTGCAGCCGGTACTTCAGCGACAGGCGCACACCGGTGTCGTGCTGCCCGACGTACACCCGGGGCAGGGCGTACGGGCCGGTCAGCGCGCCGGGGTCGATGGCGCAGGCGTACTCGTACCCGGCCTCCCGCACGGCCTCGGCCGCGCGGGCGTCGACCGCGCCGTACGGATAGCAGAAGCCGGTGACCGGAGCACCGGTCAGCCCTTCGAGCAGGACCCGGCTCTCGACCGTCTCGGCCTTGAGCGTGAGGTCGTCGGCCCGGGTCAGGTCGACGTGGGTCAGGCCGTGCGAGCCGATCTCCACGCCGGCCCGGGCCGCGCGCCGGACCCCGTCGGCGGTCAGCAGCGGCTTGCGCGGGCCCATCGGGTCCCAGGCGTTGTCGCCGCCGAGCCGGCCGGGCAGCGCGAACAGGGTGGCCGTGCAGTCCCAGCGGGTCAGCACGTCGACCGCGCCGGTGAGGAAGTCGGCGTAGCCGTCGTCGAAGGTGAGCCCGACGAGGCCGCGCCCCTCGCCGCGGGCGCGGGCGGCGAGCAGTTCGCGCACCGACACCCCCCGCAGGCCCCGGTCGCGGAGCCAGCGGAGCTGCCGCTCCAGCCGGTCGGGTGTGACGGTGATCCGGTACGGGTCGTCGGTGCGGTCGCCGACCGAGTGGTACATGGCGATCCACGGGACACGGCCAGGGCCCGCGGCGGCGGTGCGCCGGGGCGACTCAACGGAGGACGGCATGGGCGAGCCTTCCGGCGAGGGTGCGGACGAATCGGATGGCGAAGGTGCAGCCCTGGGCGCCCAGGGCGTGCCCGAGCAGGACGAACACGACGGTCACGGCGGTGCCGCCGGCCAGCAGGCCGACGAGCGGGGCGGTGGGCAGGCTCGCGGCGAACGCCCCGGCCGGGGCGGCCACCGCGGCGGCCCCCAGCGGCCGGCTCAGCTCGCGCAGCACGCCCCGGGCCCGCACGGGCACGGCGCGCGAGGCCAGCCCGGACAGCAGCAGGAGGGCGGTGACGGTGATCCCGGCGGCGTTGGCGGCGGCGATGCCGGTGACGCCCCAGGCGCCGATGGCGGCCGCGCCGATCCAGGAGGTCACGACGATGCCGGCGGCCATGGCGGCGAGCGGGTACCAGGTGGCGCGGCCCGCCGAGAAGTAGGAACGGACCAGCACGCCGGTCAGGGTCTGGCCGAGCAGGCCGAGCGCGTACACCCGCATGACGTCCGCGGTCGCCGCGGTGTCGGCGGCGGTGAACGCGCCGCCCTGGAAGAGGAACCCGATGAGCTGCGGGGCGCAGGCGAGGACGGCCGCGGCGCCGAGCAGCACCAGGCCCGCGGCCACCGCGAGATCGCGCTCCACCCTCGTACGGGCCCGCTCGGTGTCGCCGTCCGCGAGGGCCCGGGCCACCACCGGGAAGGTGACCGTGCACAGCATCATCGACAGCATCATCGGGATCTGCGCGACCTTCTGGGCGTAGTTCAGGTGCGAGATGGCCCCGGCGGGCAGCTGCGAGGCGAGGAACCGCTCGATGAGCACCTGCGACTGCCGGCAGAGCCCGAACAGCAGCACGGTGGCCATCAGCGTGACGTCCACGGGCCGGACGGCGGCGGCGTCCCCTGAGACGGCCCGTGTCACCTGGCGGTCGCGCAACCGGCGGACCAGGTCCGGCAGTTGCACCGCCACCATCAGGAAGCCGCCGGCCGCGACCCCGAACGCCGCCGAACGCACCCCCCAGTGCCCGCCGAGCGCGTACATCGCGGTGATGATGCCGGCGTTGTACACGACGTAGATCGCCGCCGGGGCCAGGTAGCGGCCGTGGGCCCGCAGCGCCGCGCTGCAGTACCCGGCGAGCCCGAAGCTCAGCACGCAGGTCGCGGTGAGCCGGGTGCAGTCGACGGCGAGCGCGGGGTCGGGCAGCCCGGGCGCGAGCACCCCCACCAGTTGCGGCGCGGCGGCGGCGAGCAGCGCGCCCACCGCCGCGAAGGCCAGCGACAGCCGGGGCAGGCTGCCGGCCACCAGCGACCGCACGGGATCGCCGGGGGCGCCCTGCGCGCGCCGGGCCAGGGCGGCGCTGAACGCCGGGATCAGCGCGAACGCCAGCCCCTCCTCGATGAGCAGCGTGGCCGCGAACTCCGGCACGGTCCAGGCGACCAGGAAGGCGTCGGTGTCCCGCCCGGCCCCGAACAACCGCGCCAGCGACTGGTCCCGCACCAGCCCGAGGAGAGAACCGGCGATCGAGAGCGAGGCGGTGACCAGGGCGGCACGCGCGAGGAACCGGGGGATGGGCGGGGCGTCCTCGCCGGTGCGGGGCGTGCCCCCCGTACCGGCGGCTGCTTCCGCCCGGGGCGTGGCCGCGCCCCCACCGGGTCTCGCGTCCTCGGCGGGCGTGACTTCCGCAAGGGGCGTGACGTCCGCGCCGGGCCTCGTGCCTGCACTGGGCGTGACCTCCGCACTAGGGGTGCCCCCCGCAGTTGGCGTGACGTCCGTGCCGGGCCTCGCGACCGGACCGGGCGTGATCTCCGCACTGGGCGTGACTTCCGCGCCGGGCCTCGCGCCTGCACTGGGCGTGGCGTCCGCAGTGGGCGTGACGTCCGCGCCACGCCTCGCGCCCGCACCGGGCGTGATCTCCGCACTGGGCGTGACTTCCGCGCCGGGCCTCGCGCCTGCACTGGGCGTGACCCCCGCAGTGGGTGTGAAGTCCGCGCCACGCCTTGCGCCCGCACCGGGCGTGACTTCCGCACTGGGTGTGACTCTCGCGCCTGCACTGGGCGTGATCCCCGCAGTGGGCGTGGCGTCCGCGCCAAGCCTCGCGCCCGCACGGGGCGTGACCTGCGCACCGGGCGTGGCGTCCGCAGTGGGCGTGGCGTCCGCGCCAAGCCTCGCGCCCGCACGGGGCGTGACCTGCGCACCGGGCGTGCCCTCCGCACCAGGCGCGGCGTCCGCGCCAAGCCTCGCGCCCGCACCGGACGTGACCCCCGCACCGGAAGTGGTCCCCGCACCCGGCGTGTCCTCCGCACCCTGGGTGCCGGCGGTCGTGTCGGGTGTCGCGTCGGCTTCTCCGGCCGTCCGAGCGGCCGGCAGGGACACTCCGCCCGCCGGCTCCGCGTCGGCGCGTTCGGCCGCCGCCGCGCGCCCGCCGGGTTCGGGGCTCGCCGCCGGTCCGGCCGGCGTTCGGGGGTCCCGTGGGTCGCGGGAGGGGATCGCCGTCACCGTACGGCCGCCTCTCCCGGGTCCGTGGTGGTGCCGGACAGCGCCCACCAGGCCGCAAGGCCGAGGCACACCGCGGTCAGCACGGTCGAGGGGCCGCCGATGTCGGCGTAGGCGAAGTCGACGAGTTGCCAGACCAGCAGCCCGCAGGCGACCAGCGCGCACTCCCGGCCCTCGCGTGAGCGCCGGGTCCGCCAGCGGTTCCGCAGCGCGCACACCAGCAGGGCCAGCCAGCCGCCGGCCAGGCCCAGCAGCCCGAGGAGGCCCTGCTCGCCGAGTACCAGCAGGTACATGTTGTGCGGGGACAGCAACGGCTGGCGGCGGAAGGCCGCCCCCGCGCCCGCGGTGTCGCTGCCCGAGGACAGCGCCAGCGAGGCGTGGCCGTCGCGGTACTCGGGGAAGCCCTTGAGGCCGACGCCGGTCAGCGGGTGTTCCCGCCACATGTCGGTGGCCGCCGCCCACATGGTGTACCGGTCGGTGACGGACTGGTCGGGCGCGTCGGCGACCTGGGTGATGCTGTCGAACCGCTCCTGCAGCATCGCCGTGCCCACCCCGAACCCGCCCACCAGGACGACGCCCGCGGCCACCGCGGCCGCCCCCACCCGCAGCGCCCGGCGCGGCCCGGCCAGCACGAGCTGGACCGTGACGGTCGCGACGGTGGCGATCCAGGCGCCCCGGCTGAAGGACAGGGCGAGCGGCGGCAGCAGGGCCAGGGCGCAGGCGGCGGCGGTCCACCGCTCGCGTCCCGTGGCGCGGCCGAGCGCCAGGCCCACCGCGCAGACCAGCCCGAAGGACACCACCGTCGCCATGCCCATCACGTCCGACGCGCCGAAGGTGCCCACCGCGCGGACGTCCTCGCCCTCGTACGACGCCCCCGTGCCGGTGACGTACTGCTGCACTCCGAGGGCCCCTTGCCACAGCGCGAGCGCCACCAGCGACCAGGCCAGCAGCCGGAAGTCGCGCCGGTCGCGGACCAGCAGGAGCACGGCGGCGGGCACGAGGACGAAGATCTGCAGGTAGCGGCCGAGGCCGGTGAGCCCGGCGCTCGGCGACACCGCGCCCATCGCGGCGAACGCGAGGCCGGCGACCGGCAGCCCCAGCACCACGGCGGCGGTGCGGGACAGCGGGCGCCGGCGCTCCCGCAGGAGCCGTACGGCGCAGTGCGCGACGACCACGGCGGACATGGCGTCCGCCGGGCCGGCGCCGCCCTCGCCGCCGGGCTGGCCCGGCAGCGCCAGCAGCGCGACCACGGCCACCACGGACAGCACCGGCGAGGGCCTGAACGGGCGGTGGAGCGGCAGGGCGAGGCTCATCGGTCAGCTCCCCGCCGACCGCACGAGCGCGACCGCGGTGCGCAGCATGATGCAGACGTCCTGCCACAGCGACCAGTTGTCGATGTAGGCGTTGTCGAAGCGGGCCCGGTCCTCGATGGAGGTGTCGCCGCGCAGGCCGTTGATCTGCGCGAGCCCGGTGATGCCGGTCCGCATCCGGTGGCGGGCCGCGTAACCGGGATGGGCCTGGCTGAACAGGGAGACGAAGTACGGCCGCTCGGGCCGCGGCCCGACCAGGCTCATGTCGCCCCGGAACACGTTCCACAACTGCGGCAGCTCGTCCAGCGAGGTCCGCCGCAGGAAGCGGCAGAAGCGGCTCATGTCGCGCTCGCCCGCCACGCTCCAGCGGGTGGCCGACTCGTGCTGGTCGACCGGGCGGTGGGTGCGGAACTTCAGCAGGGTGAAGGGACGCCCGTCCTTGCCGATGCGCTCCTGCCGGAACAGCACCCCGGGCCCGTCGGTGAGCCGGAGCACCACCGCGCACACCAGCAGCACGGGGGAGACCGGTACCAGCAGCGCCCCGGACACCAGCAGGTCCAGCAGCCGCTTGCCGAGGCTCCCGCGCCGCCCCGCACCCGGGTCCAGACGGCGCACGGCGAACCCGGCGAGCTGGTCGCGCGACTCGTGCGCCGGGCTCTCCGGGTCCACCTCCCACACCGTGCAGCCCGCTTCGAGCAGCGTCCGCAGCAGCGGCGCCCGCTCGATGCGCACGGCCGGCGCCACGGTGAGGACGACGCCCACGCCGTTCTGGATGAGGGCGCGCCCCACCTCCTCGTCCGTGGTGAGCACCGGCAGTCCGCCCCGGTCCTCGGGGTGTTCGGCGACCACGCCGACCGGCCGCACCCCGCAGCGCGGATGCCGCAGCAGCGCGGCGGCCACCCGCTGGGCGGTCGCGGCGGGGCCGACGACCAGCGCCGGGCGCGGGTGTCCGGCCAGGGCGGCACGGCGCCGCCAGTGCACGGCGCCGCGCCCCGCGCAGGCCACCGCCGCGTGCAGCGTCCAGCCGAGGAGCAGGCTGCGCGCGGACAGCGCCAGGTCCGGGTCGTAGGCGGCCCGCAGCGCGGCCAGGGCGAGCCAGGTGACCGCGATCCGGCCGCAGACGGCGGGCAGTTCGTCGAGCACGCCGAGCACCGGTCGCGCCGCGCGCGGACGCAGCAGTATGGCGCCCGCCACCAGCGCGGCGGCCAGTAACGGGCCGTGGACGGCGCCTTCAAGGGCGAGCGCGCCCGCGCACGCGGCGAGCACGTCGGCGGCGAGCAGGGGCAGCGGCGAGGCGGGCCGCGCGGGCGGCCTGCGCACCGGGAACCGGGACCCGCCGGCGGCGCGGGCCGGCAGCACCGACAGGGGTGAGAGTCCGTGGTCCCATGGCTGGCCGCCGGTGGAGGGGACGGTACTTTCCGCGGTCACGAGTGGATGGACTCCCTGCGCTCGAAGGACACGGGTGGCCGGGACCCGAGGAGGTCGCGGTAGAGGTCCGCGACCCGCTCGGCGGTGTGCCGCACGTCGTGCGTGGACAGGACGTGCCGGCGCCCCTGGTCCGCGAGGGCGGCACGCAGGGATGCGTCGGCGAGCAGCGCGGTGACGGCCCCGGCCAGCGCCGAGGGGTCCGCCGCCGGCACCAGACAGTGGGGCGCGAGGGCCGGTGGCAGGCTCTCCCGGGCGCCGTCGACATCGGTGAGCACGACGGGCCGTCCGCAGGCCAGCGCCTCCAGCGGGGCGAGGGCCATGCCCTCCCAGCGCGAGGGCAGGACCACCAGGTCGGCGGCCCGGTACCAGGGCACGGTGTCGGCGACGGCGCCCGCGAAACGGACCGAGGGGTGCGCCCGTGCGCGCAGCGCGTCCCGGTCGGGCCCGTCGCCTACCAGCACCAGCCGGGCGGCCGGCGCCGCGCTCCTGATCTGCTCCCAGGCGCGCAGCAGCACGTCCTGGCCCTTCTGCCGGCACAGCCGCCCGACGCAGACGACGAGCGGTGCGGACGGATCGAGGTCCGGCAGGAGCGCGGCGCGGGTGGGGGCGGCGGGCGCGGCCGTCGCCGGCGCGGGGGAGAAGCGGGCGGTGTCGATGCCGTTGGGGATGACGGCGTACGAGGCGTGCACGCCGGCGCGTACTCCGGTCGCGCGCTCTGCCTCGCTCACGCACACCACCCGGTCGGCCCACCGGGCGCCCCAGCGCTCCCAGCGCAGGGCGAGGCCGGCGGTCACTCCGCCGACCGCTTCGAACGACCATGCGTGCGGCTGGAAGACGGTCGGGACGCGGCCGCGCACCGCCAGCCGGGCGGCGAGCCCGGCCTTGGCGCTGTGCGCGTGCACCAGTTCGGGCCGTACCTCTTCGATCAGGCGTGCAAGCCGCCGTACCTCGCCGGCCAGCCCGGGACCCGGCGACCGCTCGGCCCGCCAGTGGCGGAGGGCGGCACCCGTCCCGCGCAGCTCCGAGCCCAGTTCGCCGCCGGGGCAGCCGACCGTGACCGCTGCGCCGGACGCCAGTTGGGCCCGCGCCAGGTCGAGCACGACACGGGCGACCCCGCCGTCGACGGGTTGCGCGAGATGCAGAACCCGCGGCCGAGGGTCGGGTGCCGGCTGATGCATTCTCGAGTTCCTCGCTCACGGGGGGCGATCGGGGCTGAGGGTGGGTACGCGTGTGATGCCGGCGCATCCACGGCCATGAGGTGTGCGCCGGTCCACGCCACGTCCCGATGAGCAACGAGCCGGGGGCCCGGCTGGTCACCACCGCGCCGCCGCGCCGGGCCGGTTTCGAACACACCTGCGTGGCGGTGAGCGGGGCACGCCGTGCCTCTCCCGCAACATCGCGGAGAGGGCAGCAACTGTATGGGGCATGCGGATTAATCGGAAGAAACCGGACAAGTGTGTCGGATTCGTGAAGGGGTACTTCGGCACACATCACCCCTTTGGCGGCGGAACCCCGGTGGCTGCCACGCGTTGACACAGCGCTGGGCATCCCGCCCGGATGTTTGTGTCGATCCCAAGGAGCACTTCTCCATGTCGCGTATCGCGAAGGGTCTGGTTCTGACCTCCGCCGCCGTCGCGGCCGTCGCCGGCGGTGTCGGCGTGGCCGCCGCCGACTCGGGTGCGGACGGCCTCGCCGCCAACTCCCCGGGCGTGCTGTCGGGCAACGTCATCGAGGCCCCGATCCACGTGCCGGTCAACGTCTGCGGCGACACCGTGGATGTCATCGGCCTGCTGAACCCCGCCTTCGGCAACGGCTGCGAAAACGACTGACGCCGAGACGCACCCCCTTCGCCGGCCGCCCGCCCGTGTGTCACGCACGGACGGGCGGCCGGTGCACGTTCCGTCCTCCCCCGGATGCCCCACCCGGGCTCCGAGCGGTTGCGGTACGCCACCCGCGGTTCAACGGTGGGCTGAGACCCAGCCCCACCGAAAGGAACCCACATGCGTGTGCTGCCCCCACGGCGTCTCGCGTCCGCCGCCCTCTGCGCCGCCCTCCTGGTCGGCGTCGCCGGCTCCGCCGCCGTCGCCACCGACCTGGCCCGGGAGCGCACCCCGGCGGGTTCGCACCCGGCCGTCCCCGGCGCCGAGCCGCTGCTCGCCCGGATCAAGGCGCTGAGCGATACCGGCTCCGTCCCCGCGCCCGTCAGGGAGCTCCTCGAACAGTCGCTCCAGAAGGGCCGGCTGACCCCCGGCGAGGCCCACCGGCTCGGCGAGGCGGCCAAACGCTCCGTCACCGAGGCGGCCGCCGCCCCCGCGACCGCCGCCACGCCCACCACGGCGGCGACGCCCGCGGCCCCCGCGAACACCCCGGCGCCCTCCATGGACCCGACGCTGTCCACGGCCGCGTCGCCCTCCATGTCGGCCGCGCCCACGGCGGCGCCCTCCACGGCGACCGGCCCCGCGGCTCCCGCCACGCCCGCCCTGCCCGCGGACGGCGCCATGAGCCAGACCCTCGGCCTGCCCGTACCCGCGCCGGCTCAGCCGGCCGCGAAGGACGCCGTCCGCACGGCGGCGCCCACCGCCCGGGACGCCGCCGGCGACGCGCTCGCCGCGCTGACCGGTGCGATCGACGCCCTGGTCAAGGCCGTCGTCTCCACCCTCGACGACGTCCTGCCGGCCGCCACCGGCGTGGTGAACGGCCTGCTGGGCCTGCTCAAGCCAGTCCTCCCCGGCACCGGGACCCCGACGCCGAGCACGGCGGCCCTGCCCGCCCTGCCCAGCCTGCCCGCCCTGCCCAGCCTGCCGGCGGTCCCGGCGCTGCCGACCGGGTGACGGCTTCCCCGCCTCCGCCCCGGCCGTCCTGCGCACCCGAGCGCACGACGGCCGAGGCCTTTCCCTTCCCCAGACCCGAAGGCATCTCATATGCCTTTCCCTCGCGGGGTTTCCGGTCCGGCGGCGACTCGTTAGGCACGGCGTCAGATCTCCCCGGGGTGACGTGAGTTGCCGAAGGAAGGAACACGATGAAGTCCCTCAAGGCCGCCGCCGTCGTTGCCGGTTCCCTGGCCCTCGCCGGCGCCGCAGCGCCCGCGTTCGCCCAGAACTCGGCCGACCTCAGGCCCACCAGCCTCAACGGCGCCGTGGACACGCTCGCCCACCACCCCCTCACCGTGCACGACGTGATGCCGCTCAAGCACCAGTCGGACGCGCTCAGCACCGAGAACAAGGACTCCGTCCTGCACTCGGTCAAGGACGCCACCACCACCGTGAACCAGCAGGCCCCGCTGCTCGGCGGCGTCCCCCTGCAGGGCTGACGCATCGGCGAGGCCTCGGGAGGGCCGGTCCCGCACCACGCGGGACCGGCCCTCCGCGCGACCGGCCTCCGAGCGACCGGCCTTTCGTGTGACCGGCCTCCGCGCGACCGGCCCCCCTCGCGTTCGACACCGCCTCCCCCGATCATGTGGAGCGGCATCCGGCACCGGGCCGAAGGGGTGAGAGGCCTGCTGGGCTACTCGCTCGGGGACGCCGAGGGCGGCCCGGAGGCGACGGCCGCCGCGGTCGAGCGGTTGCTGGTGAGCAACGGGCTGCCGGTCGGCGGCGATCCGGTCGACGGCGCCGGCCGGCCCGGCCTCCCCGTCACCCTGCTCGTCGAGGCGGGGCAGGCCGTCGTCACCATGCCCCAGCCGGTCGCGCAGGCCGACGCCCCGCCGGAGTGGCTCGCCGCCGTGGCCGCACGCGGCTACGCCTGCCTGGTCCTCACCACCCGTGCCTGGCCCGAGGGGGAGCCCGGCAGGGCGCTGGACCCGGCCGCGCCGGCCGCGTTCGCCGGCGCCGAGGAGACCCTCACGGCCGCGGCGCACGTCGTCCTGCCGGCCCGCCGCCTGCGCGGCTGACCACCGCAGGCCCCGGCCGGTCCGTTCAAGCCCCGCAGCCGAGACCTCGCCCGCCCGTCCGGGGCCTCCCCGGACGGAACAGCCGGGGCACACGCCCGGGTTCCGCACGCCGCGTACCGCCGGATGGCCCTCACCGGTGACTCGTCCCGGGTCCCGTCGGTTACCGATACGGACATCTGATCCCGAGCGAGGAGTGAGAGATGGTCGTCGGTGCCGGAGGCGTCGCGGTGGGGGCGAGTCAGCAGGTCGCGGCGGGCGGTCGCAGAGTCTCCCGCAGAGAGGCGGCCCGGGCGTTGCTGGCCACCGGGGCCGCCCTGGCGCTCGCCCCGGTCGTCGCCGCCTCCCGCCCCCTGCCGGCCGGACCCGGCCCCGGGCGCAGCTCCTTCGACGAGACGTACCGGGGCCGCCGCATCCAGGGCGCCCTGGTGCCGATCGCCGGGCGCCGCAGGGCCGACGGCGAATGGGAGGTGACCATCGACGGGCACCCCCTGCACCTCATGCGCCGGGCCGACGGCACCTGGCTCAGCATGGTCGACCACTACGCCTCGTACCCGACCGCGCTGGAGGCGACCCGGGCCGCGGTGGACGAGATCGGCCCTGGACAGCAACTGCGCGACCTCGCCCCCGGCCCGGTCGGCGGCGGGATGGCCGGGCACCACATGGGAGGCCGACATGGCGTACGTGCGTAAGGACGTCAGCACGCTCACCCGAACCGAGCGCCGCCGGTTCGTCAACGCGCTGCTGGAGCTGAAACGGCGCGGCGAGTACGACGAGTTCGTGCGCATGCACATCGACCACTACGCCGCCGACGGCGAGACCGGGCTGCGCTCCGCCCATATGGCCCCGTCCTTCCTGCCCTGGCACCGCCAGTTCCTGCTGGACCTGGAGCGCGCGCTGCGCCGGGTGGACTCCTCGGTGACCGTGCCGTACTGGGACTGGACCCGGAACCGCACGGCGACCTCCGTGCCGTGGACGTCCGACGTGCTCGGCGGCAACGGGCGGCGCTCCGACCGGCAGGTGATGACCGGCCCGTTCGCCTACACGGCGGGGCACTGGACCATCAGGGTGGGGATCACGGACGGCAAGTTCCTCACCCGCGACCTGGGCCGGGCCGCGAATCCGATCGCGCTGCCCACCAGGAGCCAGCTCCAGTGGGCCCTCGACGACCCCGTCTACGACGCCCGGCCCTGGGACTCGACGGCCGGCACGGGATTCCGCAACAAGCTGGAGGGCTGGGGACCCGGCAGCGGCAGCGCCTCCTGGCGCAACCACAACCGGGTGCACCGCTGGGTCGGCGGAGTGATGCTCGGCGGCGCGTCCGTCAACGACCCGGTGTTCTGGCTGCACCACGCCTTCCTCGACATGCAGTGGCACCGGTGGCAGCTCGCCCACCGCAACCACCGCTACCTGCCCGCGAGTCCGCCCCCCGCGGGGGACCGGCAGCACGGCCGGATCGTCGCCCGGCACCAGAAGCTGCCGCCCTGGAACGTCACGCCGGACCAGCTCGAGGACGTGAGCGGGATCTACCGGTACGCGTGAGCGGAGCACGGACACGGGAAGAGCCCCGGCGCTCGAGGCGCCGGGGCTCTTCGCGGTGCGTACGGCCGGATCAGTTGCCGTAGGCGCCGGGGCCGGGGTTGCCCGGGGTCGCCTTGTGGTCGCCGCCGTTCGCGCAGACGTTGCCGAACGCCGGGTTCAGCGCGCCGATGACGTCGACCGTGTTCCCGCACACGTTCACGGGGACGTGCACCGGAACCTGGACCGCGTTCCCGGACAGCACGCCGGCCGAATTGAGGGCTCCGCCCTCGGCGCCCGCGTCGGCCAGGGCGAGGCCGGCGCCGCCGATCACCACGGCACCCGTGCCGAGGGCGACAGCGGCCGCCTTCGCGATGCGAGACATCAGGTTCTCCTTTTTGCTCGGGGGGTACGGCGGCAGGACGAGCCGCCGCACTCCCCGTTCAACGGCCCGGGAGTGGGCTGGTCACGGCCGACCTGCCGGGGATCACCCGTTCAACGGGACGAGCGGACGGCGGAGCCGGGCGGGGCGTGGGGCGGGGCGCGCGGGACGCCGGGGCCGCAGTGCACCAGGGGGCCGACGGGTGCCCGGCGCCCGCCCGGCGCGCGTACGTCGGCACGCGGTAATTGGGAGGCGTCCGGCGGGGCGGTCCGCCTAGCCTCCGGTCATGACCACGCACTCTGACACCGCCGCCGAGGCATGTTCCGGCCCGGGCGACGACGGCACCGGAACGGGCGAGCGGGCCCGGCAGCTGATCGGGCTGCTGGCCGAGGAGCGCCGGCTGCGCGCCCTCGCCGCCGTGGCCCTGGGCGCGGACATCCCCGAACGGGTCGCCGAGGCGGCCGGGCTGTCCGCGAAGGACACGGCGCTGGCGCTGCTCCGGCTGCGCGAACAGGGCGCGGTGACGGACGGTCCGGCGGGCGCGCTCGCCGTCTCCTACGGCCTGTTCCGTGAACTGGCCCGGCGGGAGCGGCCCGCACCCCGGGCCGGGACCGGGCCGGACGCCGCCGTCCTGGACACCTTCGTCCGGCACGGGCGGCTGGTACGGCTGCCCGCACAGTGGACCCGGAAGAAGCTGGTGCTGCGGCACATCGCCGAGCAGACCTTCGAGCCGGGCGTGGCATACCCGGAGCGGGTCGTGAACGAGCGTCTGCGGGCCTGGTGCGAGGACGCCGACGGCATCGACCATGTGACGCTCCGGCGCTACCTGGTGGACCTCCACCATCTGCACCGGAGCGAGGGAATCTACCGCCGCCCGGAAGTCCCCCCAGCCGGCTGAAGGCCCGCTGAGCCGGCCGGTCGGACACCGGCAGCCGCGGCCGAAGGCCCCGCGGTCGAAGGCCGAACGCCGGCAGCCGCAGCCGCCGTACCCGCGAGCGTCAGGGCAGCCGGCGTACCGGCGAACCCGCCAGGTACGCCTGGATGTCCTCCACCGCCTGGCCGTAGTACGTCGCGTAGTTGGCCTGTGAGACATAGCCGAGGTGAGGTGTGGCGAGCAGGCGGGGCGCGGTGCGCATCGGGTGGGACGCGGGCAGCGGCTCGAGGTCGAAGACGTCGACGCCGGCCCCGGCGATCCGCCCCTCGCGCAGCGCGGCCAGCAGGGCGTCCTGGTCCACGATCGCCGCACGGGAGGTGTTGACCAGGTAGGCGGTCGGCTTCATGAGGGCGAGCTCGGCGGCGCCGACCAGTCCGCGGGTGCGTTCGCCGAGGGCGAGGTGGACGGAGACGAAGTCGCTGTTCGCCAGCAGGTCCTCCTTGCCGGCGGCCAGTTCCACGCCGGCCTCCTCGGCCCGCTCCTCCGTCAGGTTCCGGCTCCAGGCGCTCACCCGCATGCCGAAGGCGAGCCCGACCCGCGCCACCCGGCTGCCGATCTTCCCGAGTCCGAGCAGACCGAGCCGGCGCCCGTGCAGATCGGCGCCGACGGTGGACTGCCAGGGCCCGCCCGAGCGCAGCGCGCCGTTCTCCTCGACGATCCTGCGGGCCAGGCCCAGCAGCAGCGCCCAGGTCAGCTCCACAGGGGGCGTAGACGAACTCGCCGTACCGCACACGGTGACGCCGTGCGTCTCGGCGGCGGCGTAGTCGATGACGCTGTTGCGCATCCCGGAGGCGACGAGCAGCCTCAGCCGGGGCAGGCGGGCGATCAGCGAACCGGGGAAGGGGACGCGCTCGCGCAGGGTGACGACGATGTCGTAGCCGGCGAGGGCCGCGGCCAGGGCGTCCTCGCCCTCCAGGTGCTCGCGCAGCGCGACGACCTCCACCCGGTCCCCGAGCACCGACCAGTCGGCGGAGGTGGTGGCCACCCCCTGGTAGTCGTCCAGCACCGCGCAGCGAAGTCGCACGTGATCTCTCCCTTCCCCACGGCGACCCTACCTGCCGGTCGGAAGGCCCGAACTCATTCGAATACCCAGGCAAACGGAACCTGAACTGCTTCTTTCGTTCTGGTGTACAACTCTTCACCCCCTTCCGAGGTCGAACCGACGAACAACGGCGTTTGCCCCCAACGTGCACGCCTGCCCGGAAGAGGAAACCTTGACCATGACGATCCGTCGGTTGTGCGGTGCCCTGCGCGTGCGCGGGGTGACCGAGCTGCTTCTCGTGCTCCTGCTCGGCGCAGGCTTCGCCGCGCTGCCCGTCTTCGCGCTGCTGCCCGACTGGCGGGGCTTCGCCGTGGCGTCGACGGTGACGTACGTCGTGGACGAGGTGCTGCACTCCCGGGCTCCCGGTTTCGTGCGCAGGCTCGCGGCGCTGCAGCTCACCAGGCCGCTGCGGTTCGCGGTGCGCACGGTGATGCTGCTCGCGCTGGCCACCCGGATGGACGCGCCGGAGGCGGTCCTGGTGGCGGCGCTCGCCGTCTTCAGCGCCCACTTCGCGATGATGATGCTGTACACGGCGGTGCACCACGCCGTCCGCAGGCGCCGGGTGATGCCGCTGGTCGTGCGCAATCTGGACCTGAGCGGGCTGCCCATACCCAAGCAGCCGCCCGCTCTCCTCTACCGGCGCTTCCTGCGCAAGCTCCTCCACCTCGACCTGCCGGCCCACGCCGGACTCCTCGTCGCGCTGGCGGTCGGCTCCTGGCAGCCGGCGTACGGGGCCTTCGCCGTCACCGTCGGCGTGACCGTGGCGGCCGTCGTCGCGCTGCTGGACCAGTACCGCAGGGTCCTGCGCATGCCCGCGCAGGACGAGGTGTTCGCCGAGGTCAACCGGCAGCTCGCCGGGTACCGCCCGGAGGTCGCGCTCTACTTCAGCTTCGCGTCCGTCTCCCGTGACTTCATGTACCAGGTGAACATGTGGATCGAGACGCTGGAGCAGCTCGACATGCGCCCGGTGATCATCCTCCGGGAACGGGCCTCGTTCCGTTACCTCAGCCGCACCTGGATCCCGGTGGTCTGCGTCCCCAAGGCCGACGACCTGGCCGAACTCGAGCTGTCCGGGGTGCGCGTCGTGCTCTACCCGGGCAACGCGGGCAAGAACGTGCACATGCTGCGGGTGGCCGAGGCCAAGCACGTCTTCATCGGCCACGGCGACAGCGACAAGCTCGCCAGCAGCAACCGGGTCAGCAAGGTGTACGACGAGATCTGGGTGGCCGGCCGGGCCGGCCGCGACCGCTACCAGCGGGTGCGGCACGCCATCAGCGACAGCGCCATCGTGGAGGTGGGCCGTCCCCAGCTCTCGCCGATCCGGCTGCACGCCGACCACACGCCCGGCCCGCTGCCCGTCGTCCTGTACGCGCCCACGTGGGAGGGCTGGAGCGACGACGACTGCCACACCTCGCTCATCCCGATGGGCGTACGCCTGATCGAGAAGCTCCTCGCTGAGAACGTCCGGGTCGTCTACAAGCCGCACCCGCTCACCGGCAAGCGCTCGGCCGAGGCGGCCGCGGCCGACAAGGCGATCCGCGAACTGCTGCGCACCGACAACGAGCGGCGCGGCGCCGCCGAGGCGGAGGCCGCGGCGGCCGCCGCCAAGCCCCGGCTGAAGGAGATCCAGGCCCGCCTCGACGAGCTGTCCGGCCGGCTCGGCGGAGACGACGCCGAGCAGATGCGCGAGGCACGGGTGCCGGACCGCGCGGCGGCGGCCGAATGGCAGGAGCTGCGCGCCGAGTGGCACCGGATCTTCTGGGAGGCCCAGGGCCCGGTCCGCCACAACGTGATCCTCAAGCAGCTCCCCACCCTCTACGAGTGCTTCAACCAGGCGGACATGCTCATCAGCGACGTCTCCTCGGTCGTCGCCGACTTCGTCGCCAGCCTCAAGCCGTACGTCCTGACCAACGCCCACGACCTGCCCGACCACGAGTTCCGGGCGGCCTACACCACGGCCGGCGGCGCCTACCTCCTCGACAGCGAGTGCGCCCGCCTCACGGAGATCCTCGACTCCGTCCGTGCCCCGCACACCGACCCCATGGCCCTGGACCGCCGCACCCTCAAGGAGTACGTCCTGGGCCCGGACCACCCGACCTCCATGGAGCGCTTCAACGCCGCCGCGAACGCCCTGGCCGCGAAGGCGGCGGCGGAGCGCGCCGAGGAGGCGACGCCGGAACTGGCGGCCTGAGCGGAAGACCCGGCGGACGGGGCGCTGATGTACTCGGGTGGACCTGAGTACCAGCGCCCTGTTCGCGTACCGGGGCGGGCCGCGACGCTTGACCCATGAGCAGAGAACCGCGGAAGCCCGCCCTCCAGCTGTTGTCGGTCCTCGTCCTGGCCTGCGTGTCGATGGCGTTGTGGGCGGCCTGGCTGGGCTGGGACCAGCACCGGGACGTCCACCCCGACGGCTCGACGACCGGCCCGTACGAGGCGTGGCAGGTCATCGGGCTCGTGCTGACCCTCCTGGTACCGGTGTGCTGGGCGGCGTTCCGTGACCACGTCGCCGCCGCGGTGCTCGGCACCTCGGCAGGCCTGACCGCCGCCGCGTACTACGACTGGTCGGACGACTCCAGCGGCCTCTTCGTGGTCGGCGTGGGCATGGTCATGCTGGGCAGCCTCGCCGCGACCACGGTCGTGTCCGCCGTGATCACGACGGCGACGCGGGGCGAACGACGGGGTGCCGGAGTCTGAAGCTCGGGGGAGCCGCGGCGGACTCGAGGGAGCCGGGCGGCGGACCTGGGCGGTGGACACGGTCAGGGGGCCCCACGTGGTGGCCCCCACGTCGTGGCCCGACGTCGTGGCCCCGCGCGGCTGCGTCCCGCCCGTCAGAGAGCGGCGAGCAGACCGTCGAGCGGCGCCGGAACGCGATCGGCGTCGAGAGCCTCCACCAGCACCCGTCCGTAGTGGATCTTCCGCCCCTTCTTCGTGCCGAAGAAGCGCCGCAACCGCTGCTGCGCGGTGCGGTCCTGCTGCGCGGGCTGGCGCAGGAAGGTCTGCAGTGCCCGCTCGTCGCCCTCCGCCCGGACGAGCTCCGCCACCCTTGTCACGCCCAGCGCGCGGATCAGCTCGTCCTCCAGATCCGCCGCGCAGACGAAGAACCCCTGCCACGCGGCACCGGCCCGCTCCAACCCGCGGACGTAGTGACCACGTTCCGCCTCGTCGCAGAGCCCCGTGAGCCGCAGCCCGAGACCGGGCGGTCCGAGGACCCGGGCGAAGTGCCCGACGCTCATGGCGCCGCCCATCGACACCACGCAGACGCCTTCGGCCGCCAAGTCCCGCCCCCGGCGCGCCGCGAGAGCGTCGACGGCAGCGACGTCGCTCGGCCCTTCGAGCAGCACGGCCACCCGCACGGACACCTGCCCGGCCAGCTCCCGCGCGCGCTCACCGTCCCCACCGGCCGCCCACACACCGACCGCATCCCGCAACGCCCCCATGTCAGCCACGCCCCGAGTCTCCGCCTCTCCGCGCCCGCGCCGCCACGCGATTTCCCGCGTCGGCCGCCTGAAGCACCGAGGGCAGCCGGTAACGTCTCTCCGACTCCGCCACCGACCCGCGCTGCCTCACAACGTCCCCGGAGCACAGCCGGGCCGCCGAGCAGAGGTCGGGGGCAGTCCGCGGCCCGGGGATGTCGAGAACGTGCCACCGGCTCCGTCCCAGGGACATCAGCGGCCGGCACCGGCCGCACCAGGAAGCAGGACAGGAGAGGCCGGCATGGCGATTCAGCGGATGGACAACGTAGGCATCGTCGTCGAGGACCTGGACGCCGCCATCGCGTTCTTCGTGGAACTCGGTATGGAGCTGGAGGGCAGGGCGGAGATCGAGGGCCCCTTCGCCGACCAGTGCACCGGGCTCGAAGGCGTCCGCTGTGACATCGCGATGGTCCGTACCCCGGACGGACACAGCAGGCTGGAGCTGGCGAAGTACCGCAGCCCCGCGGCCATCAGCGCCGGTCCGCGCGACCGGCCGCACAACATCCTGGGCACGCACCGCGTCATGTTCGCCGTCGACGACATCGAGGACACCGTCGCCCGCCTGCGCCCCCACGGCGCGGAACTCCTGGGCCGGATCGCCCGGTTCGAGGACAGCTATCTGCTCTGCTACGTCCGCGGCCCGGAGGGCGTCATCGTCGGACTGGCCGAGCAACTGCGCTGAGAAGGAGTCGCCGGTCACGCGGTCGGACACTCACTCGCCCATGGCGGAACCGTGCGTCGTGTGTCCGGTGTCGTGTCATGTCGTGAACACAGTGCAGCCGGAATCCGACTCCTGTCTCCCCTGGGCGGGCTCCGCGCTGTTCGGAGCCGCCATGGGGGGCGCCGCCTGGTCACTGACGGTCTGGGCCCGCGCCTACTGCGACGCGGGCTACGACCCCGGCGGGCGCTTCGAGCTCAACCTCCTGCTCCCTCTGCTGGTGGGAGGCGAAGCACTGGTCGGACTCCTGGCACGGGCCCTCGGCAAGCGCCTGGTGTCCAGCGTGCCGAGGGCAGTCCGTGCCGCACTGCCGACACTGCTGGTGGTCGCCGCGACGGTCGGACTCGCCTGGTGGTTCTTCGCGAGCCGAGGAACACTGGACGGCTACCCCGGCGACTCCGGCCTCTGCCCCGCAAGCAACGTCCCGCCCCGGTGGCCCGACTGGATCCCCGTTTGATCAGCCGCGAGCCCGAGCGCGCCTGACCGACTGGCCACCCGAGCCTCCGTGACCCGTGCACACCGACGCCCTTCCGGCGGCAGTACTCCCACGACCCGCCGCGTTCCTCATCCGGCACACGTAGGGGACGGCGCATGGCAGGCGGCACCCGGGGCCCCACGCGCACGCCGTGGTCACGGATGGAACCGCCACCGCCCTTCAGAGATGACTTCCACCTCGTTGTCCCTGACTCGAACGGCCGTCTCGTCGTCGATGAAGTAGATCGGGAAGTCCGCCCGCGCAGCGATGCGATCAGCCCAGGCGTCGTCCCGCTCGGGGAAATCCGGCGAGTACAGGTGAGGCTTGAGATACCAGTCGAAGAGGCCGAACGGCGGCTCCACGGTCGCCGCGCCGAGCACGTGGAGGTCAGTGGTGTCCCCGATGACGTCGGCCGAGTGTTCGGCGAGATGACGGCTGAAGATCATTGATCCGGCGCTGAACCCCACATAGACCCGGCTCTCCAGCGCTTCCAGGAAGCCGTCGGTCAGGCCGTTCCTGGTGATGCTGCGCGCGAGGTGGTAATGGTTGCCGCCCCCGGCATAGATGACGTCGGCGTGGAGCAGCCGGTCGAGGACCATCTGCCGGGGCAGCCCATTCAGCTCCAGGACGTCGAACTCCCGCCAGCCGAGGCCGTGCACCCGGTTCATGTCCGCGAGGAACCACCCGTGGTCCCCGGACTCGGCGACCGATGCCGTGGGAACGTACACGGCGTTCGCCGATCCGAACGGCCTACCCAGCATGTCCCGCAGCGCATCCCGCAGCGTCTCGTTACGCAGGCCACTCGCCGTCAACAGAAAGTTCATCGGGCGAGCCAAACACGACTCACGGGACCCGCGCAACGAACCCGGAATCCACCAACACCGCATCAGGCCGGCTGCGCTGGGCCATGCAGCCCCAGGACTACGCCGTCGAGAAGGGGCACCGGCTCGGCGTGGTGCTGATCTCCACCGACCACGGCTACACGCTGCACCACCCGGCCCGGCACGCGGATGACCGTAAGGACCGGGCTCAGCAGCGTGACGCTCCCGGCCGGAAGCTGAGGAGCCGGCCCCGGGCCCCGCCCCGGATTCCCGTACCGGCGCGGGCCCGGCGGCCGCTGTATGTCCGCTGTACGGGCCGGTCTATGGCCCGTGCGTACCGTCTGCCGAAAGGAGGAGGGGAACTCATGATGCCGTCATTGAGCAAGGTCGCCGACCGGGTGCTCGAGCGTTTCGTGCCGAAGGCGTCCGCGTCCGCGGACACCAGCTGGTGGGACTACTGCTACTGCACCGCCGACTGGCGCAAGATCTACCGCCTGTGTCACGTGGTGGGCGGACGGACCTCGTGCGGAAAGTGCGAGAACGTCCGCTACATCGGCTGCTGACAGAACACGAGTGCGGGGTGGGCGGCGCTGGCACGCGTCCGGGCCGTCCGCTCCCGTGCCCCACATACGAGGACTTCGCGCATGACCTACGTCGCTTTCGCATGCCGGATTCTCTTGTTCGGTGTCTTTCTGCTGGCGCTCGCCGGAAAGGTGCGCAGCAGGACCGCCTTCGCCTCGTTCGCCCGGTCGATCACTGACCTGCGGCTCTTTCCCCGGAAGGTGTCGAGGGCGGCGGGCGCCGCGGTGATCGCCGGAGAAGTCGCGGTACTTCTGCTGCTCGTGCCCCCGCGAACGGCGCCCCTGGGGCTGGCGGCCGCGGTGCTCCTGCTGCTCGCCTTCACCGCGGGCATCGTGGTGGCACTGCGCGGCGGACGCCGCGCCCCGTGCCGTTGCTTCGGAGCATCGGCCACTCCGCTGGGACCGCTGCACGTGGTCCGCAACCTGATCCTGGCCGGAACGGGCGCGGCCGGCTTCGCGGTGATGACCGCGCTGCCCGCCGCCGGATGGCCGGCTCACGCCGGCGGCGGCGCGGTCGCTGCGGTCGCGGCGATCGTCGCGGCCCTGCTGGTCGCCCGGCTCGACGACCTGGCCGCCCTCTTCCGCACCGGCCGGCCGGCCCCGGTCGCCGCCCGTCCACGCGCCGTCCACAAGTGAGGTCCCCTTCATGCCTTTTCTGATTGCCGCCGTCGTCCTGGTCGGTGTGCTGTGCCTGTTCGACCTGCTCCTCACCTTCGCGGTGCTGCGCCGGCTGCGCGAGCACACCGCGGAACTCGAACGGCTGGCGGGTCGGCCCGGCTTCTCCTCGTACGACCCGGGCATGCTGGTGGGCCACCGGCTTCCGGAAGCCGCCCGGGCATCCGGCGCCACCCTCGTGGCCTTCTTCGACGCGCAGTGCGACACCTGCCACGACCACGCGCCGAAGTTCGCCGTCCGAGCTCGCCGGTACGGGGCGCTGGCGGTGGTGTCGGGCGACGGGGCGCGCGCCGACGAGCTGGTCGCCGCGGTGGGTCCGGACACGGCGGTGATCCGGGGTGAGGACGCCCACGCCGTGGCCGACGACATGGGCATCCAGGCCTTCCCCACCTTCGTCCTGGTCGACGGGGAGGGCTCCGTGGTGCAGGCGTCCACCGAGCTGGCCGAGCTGCCCGAGCCGGCCCCGGCGGCGTGAGCGTGGGGAACGGACCGCAGGCCGGGCCCACCGGGCGGGCGGTCACGGCGGGTCCGAGGCGGACCGTGCGGCACCTCGGGGTCGCCTGGTCGATGTGCTGGCGGGCGGGACCGTGGCACGCGCTGGCGTACTCGCTCGTCACCGTCGTCCTCGGCCTGCTGCCCACCGCCACGGCATGGCTGACGAAACTCGTCGTGGACGACCTGGTCGGCGGACGACCTGACCACGTGCTGGAGTTGGCGGCGGGTCTGGCCGCCGTGGGCCTCGCGGCCGGTGCGCTGCCGCACCTGAGCGGTTACCTGCAGAACGAACTGGGCCGCCGGCTGGACCGCTTGATGCAGGACCGCCTGTACGGCGCCGTCAACCGGCTGCAGGGGCTGTCCCGGTTCGAGAACCCGGGGTTCCGTAACGACCTCAACATGGCCATGCAGGCGTCCGGGGGCGGGCTCGGCCCCGTCACCACGGGCCTGTTCGACACCGCGCGCAACGTCATCACGCTCGTGAGCCTGCTCGGGACGCTGGCGCTGCTGAGCCCGTCGATGGCCGCACTCGTCACAGTGGCCGCCGTCCCCGCGCTCCTCGCGCGGCTCTCCCTGTCCCGGCGCAGGGTCGGCATGCTCGCGGGAGTCTCCCCCGCGGTCCGCCGCCAGGTCTTCTACTCGCTGCTTCTCACCGACGTCCGCAGCGCGATGGAGACCCGGCTGTTCGGCCTCGGCGACTTCCTCAAGGGGCGCATGCTCACGGAGCTCGCGATCCGGCAGGAGGGTGAACAGCGGCTCGACCGCCAGGAGGCGCGGACGCAGTCCCTCCTCGCGCTGCTGTCCACGGTGGTCGCGGGACTGGGACTCGTGTGGGCGGTGCGGGCCGCCACGACCGGGGCCCTGAGCGTGGGCGACGTGACGGCGTTCGTCGCCGCCGTGGCCGGTACCCAGGCCGCCCTGACCGGTCTGGTGGACAACGTCGCGATGGCGCACGAGGCGCTGCTCGTCTTCGGGTACCACGACAAGGTGATGTCGCTCCCCGACGACCTGCCGTCGGCGGACCCTTCGGGGCGACTGCCGGCCCTGCGCCGGGGCATCGAACTGCGCGGCGTCTGGTTCCGGTACGCCGAGGACCATCCGTGGATTCTCCGGGGCGTCGACCTGACCGTCCCGCACGGAACCGCGGTCGCCCTCGTCGGGCTGAACGGCGCGGGGAAAAGCACCCTGATCAAACTGCTCTGCCGTTTCTACGATCCGACCCAAGGGGTGATCTACTGGGACGGAGTGGACATCCGCGACGTGCCGCCGGCCGAACTGCGCCGTCGTATGGGCGTGTTGTTCCAGGACTACATGTGTTACGACCTGACGGCGGCGGAGAACATCGGCGTCGGGGAACTCCAGGCGCTCGACGACCGTCCGCGGCTGCGCGAGGCCGCCCGGCTCGCCGATGCCGACGGCACCGTGGAGCGGCTGCCCCGTGGCTACGACACCATGCTCAGCCGCATATTCGCCGACCAGGCCGAGGACGACCCGCAGTCCGGGGTCGTGCTCTCCGGCGGCCAGTGGCAGCGGCTCGCGCTCGCCCGCACCCTGCTGCGCGACGACCGGGACCTGCTGATCCTGGACGAGCCCAGTGCCGGCCTGGACGCCCAGGCGGAGGCGGAGATCCACGCCCGGCTGCGCGAACACCGGGCGGGGCGCACCAGCCTGCTCGTCTCCCACCGGCTCGGCGCGGTCCGCGAGGCGGACGCGATCGTCGTGCTGGAGGGCGGCCGGATCGTGGAAAGGGGAACGCACGAGCAGCTCATGGCCGGGGAGGGCGAGTACGCGCGTCTGTTCGCCATCCAGGCCGAGGGCTATCGCGCCCCGGACGCCCCGGACGCACCCGAGGCCGTGGACGCACCGGACGCACCCGAGGCCGTGGACGCACCGGCTCGTCCGGACGTGGCGGACCGGCCCGGGGCCCCGGCGGCGGAGCCGTCGCACGCGGTCATATCGCCGATCGGCTGAGCACCGGCTCCCTGTAGCGGACCTGGTCGCGGGCGGCGAGCTCTCGCGCGTACAGGCCCGCGAGATCAGGCATCCGGAACCCCTCGCGCGCCACCGGAGTGAGCAGCCCGACGGTCACTAGGCAGTCCAGGGCCCGCTCGGTGGCAGGCAGGGCGGCGCCGATGGCCTCGGCGGCGCGCGTCGCGCTGAAGGACGCCCCGAGGGTGCACAGCCGGCGGAACGCCCGTGCGGCGGCGCGGTGTTCGGGGTCGTGGGCCGACAGCTCCCGGTAGCTCCTGGCGTACGACGAGCGCATCGTCAGGTCGGCGACCCGTAATTCGTCGAGGGTGCGCGCCGGGTCGCGCAGCCGGGCGGCGAGTCCGGCGAGGCTCCCCTGCGGGCGGCCGGCGCAGCGGGCCCCCGCGATGCTGAGCGCGAGGGGGTTTCCGTGGCAGAGCCGTGCGATCTCCCGCGCCGCCCGGGGCTCCGCGGTGACGCGCGCGTCCCCGGCCAGCAGGGACAGCAGGCGGACGGAGTCCGTTTCGTCCAGGGGGTCCACCGGCACATGCACCGCATCCAGCGCGGGCAGGACGCTCCGGCTCGCGACCAGCACCGCGCACCCCGGGCCTGCGGGCAGCAGCGGAAGGACCTGGCCGCGGTGGAAGGCGTTGTCGACGACCACGAGGACGCGCCGACCCGCGACCATGGACTGGTAGTAGGCCGAGACCTCGGAGAGGGCGGTCGGCACGTCCGCCCTGGGCATGCCGAGCGAGCGGAGGAAGTGGCGCAGCACGGTGACCGGGGTCAGGGGGCTGGCGCCGGCCCGCGGGCTGTCGAGATCGACGTAGAGCTGGCCGTCGGGGTAGTCCGCGGCGGCCCGGTGGGCGACGTGCAGGGCCAGCGCCGACTTCCCGCGTCCGGCCGGCCCGTGCAGCACCACGACCGGCGCCCCGGCGGTCGTCCCGTCCCGGGTGCGCAGAGCGTCCCGCACCAGGGACGTCTCGTGCGCCCGTCCGGCGAACGGCCCGGGAGCCCGGGGGAGCTGGCGCGGTACCGTACCGGTGGCCGGGTGCGCGGGCCGCGCCGTCGTCAGGGCGGTGACCTCCGGGACGGACGTCGGATCCGGTTCCCGGCGCAGCACGGCCTGTTGGGTGCGGCACAGCTCCGGCCCCGGGTCCAGGCCGAGTTCGTTGCGCAGCGTTTCGCGGGCGTCGGTGAAGGCGGCGAGCGCCCCGGCCGTGTCGCCGCTGTGGTGCAGGGCGAGCATCAGGCGGCTGCGCAGCCGTTCGCGCAGGGGATGCCGGCGCACGGCCCGGCGCAGGGTGTCGACCACGGCCGCCCCGGTACCGCGCGCGAGTTCCACGTCCGCCTGTGCCTCGATCGCGCTCAGGTACCGCTCGGTGAGGTCCGCCGCGATGCCCTCCAGGGCGGGTCCTTTGACGACGTTCTCCAGTGGCGCCCCGTGCCAGAGTGCCAGGGCGCCGCCCAGTGCGCGGGTGGCCCCCGCCAGGTCGTGCCCGGCCGCCGCCTGCCGTGCCCGCTCGACGAGGGCCTCGAAGCGGGCGATGTCGGTCTCGCCGTCGTCCGTCCGGAGCGCGTAGCCGGAGCGGGACGTGATCAGCCGGGGGTGCGTGCCGTCCGCGGCGGGCGGCAGGAGCCGGCGCAACTGCATCACATACGTGCGCAGATTGGGCACCGCCGACCGGGGCGGCGTGCCGCCCCAGAGTTCTTCCACGAGGGCGGGCACGGAGACGACGCCGCCCCGGTGGGCGACCAGCATCGCGAGAATGGTGCGCTGTTTGTCAGCGGCTATACGGACGGTCTGGCCACCGTCCACGATTTCCAGCGGGCCGAGAGCCCGGAACTCGACGGTCATGCTTGTGGCTGTCCCCCGGTATGTGATTTTTATAAAGCACTGCCGCCCAGTCGGCGGACCGCCACGCCCATGATCCGGTCGGCCTCGAAAAATCCCCGATGACGGGAATCAATACTGTCCGGATTGTCGCCGAGCACCACCAGCCGCCCGTCCGGGACCTCGGTGAGGTCTCCGCCTCCCGGTATTCCTTCCGGAATACGGTCCCCGGGAAGCGCGGCGGCCCGCTTGATGTTCCAACGGTCGCTCAGCGGTTCGTAGTCGCCCGTCCTTCGCGGGGGCTGCAGTACGACGATGTCCCCGGTCCGCACCCGGTCGACGGTGCGGCGTTCCACCACCACCCGGTCGCCGGGCGAAAGCGTCGGCGCCATGCTGGTGCCTTCCACGGTGACCACGGTGTATCGGCCGCGTATGCGGAGCGCGGCAAGGACGGCGCCGGCGAGGCCGACAAGGAACCCAACGGCAATCAACAGAACAGGCACAGACACCCCCCGTGGGTTCCGCCGGTCGGTGTGATCGTGCCCGCCCGCCGTATTGCCTGTCAATGTATTTCTTCTTGCCCCCGCGGGAAACCCGGGGGTGCGTCGCGCCCTGTTCGCGCCCTTTGCAATTCGCGTAGAAGTTGAGTGTATATGGGCGTATCGGGCGGTTCGCTGGACACGGTTTGCGGACCGGCCTCTTCCGCTCGCTGTATCCGAACTGTAGGAAGCGCCGTATCTGCCGTTGCTACGGTCGAATCTGCTTCTTTCCGGCAGTGCGTACTCGAAAGGAAACGGCAGTGATGGGATTCATGGGGGCGATGGGCGACAAGATTCTGGGCAGGCTCGTGCCCAAGGCCGTGGCCCAGGCGGACACCACCTTCGAGAAGATCTGCTACTGCAGCCAGCGCAACAGCTTCTACTACCGGCAGATCTGCCATGTGGTCGGTGGCTACACCTCCTGCGGCACCTGCTACCTCAGCTCGCCCTGCCGGTCGTCGGCCTGACGGTGACATGGCGATCGGGCCGCGGACGCGTCGTCCGCGGCCCGATCGGCGCGCTGTTCGTCCGGAGGCCGCTCAGCCGTCGATCTGTCATTGGGTCGTGGTGCGTTCGCCTGAGCAGCACCGCGTGCAGGCGCTCGATCTGTCCTTGGAGTTCGGTGGCGGCTCTCGGCGGCAGCATGAACAGAGCCTTTTGCAGCTTGTCCCGAGCCCGGCCTTCGCCGCAGCACGGGCAGGTGAACTCGTCCTCCCACGGCCTCCATCGGCGCTTGGTGCCGTGAACGCGAACGGACCACACGCTCAGCGCCACTGACACGATGCCCGGAGACAACCGCTCCCGTTCGCGCTGGCGCGAGCCCTTCGACACCGTCGCGCTCGCCGAGGGCTTCCCCTCCGTTCGCCGTCGAGTACGTGGACGCCCGTTGGCCCCAACTCGGCGGCAACAGCCGCAAGAACATGGCCAAGACCCTGACCGCGACCACCATCGCGCTGCTGCGGGCCAAGCCCACCCAGTTCGCACCAGCGGCCGTACGCACCGCTCTGCGCGAATGGGCGTTCAACACCAACCGACGCCCGGAGGCGCCCCGGGACGTGCCGGCCATCCTTCGATGGGTCGAGCGGAACTCCCTGCCCGTCTCGTCCTGGGAGGACCCCGAGAAGGTCGACCAGGTCCTGCTCGCCATGGACACGCGCCTCGACGGCAAGCAGGCGGCGGCCTGGTCCAGGAAACGCAACCGCCGCATCCTCAACGTCGCCATGAAGTACGCGGTCCGCCGGCGCATCCTGCGGGCCAGCCCACTGCCCAAGGGCAAGGAGTCCACGGCCCTCACGAAGACCACGAACGCCGTCGCCACCTTGCACTGCGGGCCCCGGCCTGAGAATGCCGTAGCCATGCGCGTCGAGGACGTGACGCTGCCCGTGCCAGGTGCCGACGACCAGTGGTGCGAGCTGCTGATCACACGGCGACCCCGGAGGCCGGGAAGCAGTGGACCGACACGGGGGAGATCCACGAGCGACGCGATCTGAAAGGACGTGCGGAGGGTGAGACACGCACCGTTCCCGGGCATCCGGCCCTCACGCGCGTCTATGACAACCGGAACACGCGCCTGACGAAGTGGCTCAACGACGGCATCCCGCCCGTCCAGGTGGCCGAGTGGGCCGGAAACAACGTCGCGGTGCTCCTAACCACCTACGCCCGCTGCGTCGACGGGCAGCTGCCTGACCTGAAACGGCGGCTGGAAGCTGCGGGTGGCCTTCCGGAGGAGGAGCCGGGCGCTGGCTGATCTCCCGCCGGTCGAGAACTTCGACACGTATTCGACACAGCCACCCGCGAAAACCCGGTGACAGCCGGACAGCCCCGGAGCCCGCCCTTGATCGTCGAGAGGGCGTCCGGGGCTTCGTCGTGTCGGCCGGCGCCCGTCCTGAGCAGCGAAAAGCCCTCCCGGGGGGAGGGCTGAGGGTGAGCGCCCCCGGCAGGACTCGAACCTGCGGCCAAGCGCTTAGAAGGCGCCTGCTCTATCCACTGAGCTACGGGGGCCTGGTGGCGGGACAAGGATAAAGCTCCTTGTTCCCCGACCCTGTCGCTTCGCCTCCGTGGCTCGATGTGGAGGTTCGGTGAAGCGGTCCTGATAATCGCAGGCAGGTACGAATCGTGCATCGCTTTTGGCCTCCGACGCACCGGGTGTTGTGCACTCGTTATGCCTGGACTGTGCCCTCGTACCAGTCGTCCCTTACGTCCGATGTGTTCCATCGGCGCGCTGAGATGTCCATATGCTTCAGAATTCCCCTAAAATTGGGCATTCTTCACATGTGGTGACCTTGGACGTTCGGCCTCAGCTGCTCGACACTCTCTCCGCTCTGCGCGACCGTGTCGCCGCCGCACGCTTTCCGCTGCCCCTGGCCGGGGCCCCACGCGCGCGTGCGAACCGTGACGAGCTGCTCGCGCAGCTCGACGACTATCTGGTGCCCCGGCTCAAAGATCCCGGTGCCCCCCTGCTGGCCGTCGTCGGCGGGTCCACCGGGGCGGGTAAGTCGACCCTCGTGAACTCCGTCGTGGGGCGCCGGGTCAGCGAAGCGGGCGTGCTCCGGCCGACGACCCGGACACCGGTCCTGGTCTGCCATCCGGAGGATCATCACTGGTTCAGCGGCATGCGCGTGCTCCCCGACCTCACGCGCGTGTGGGGACCCCAGGCGGACAGCGGAGACGATCTGCTGCTCCCCGGCGTGGCCCCCGCGCGCGTGCTACGCGTCGAGACCGCCGAGAGCCTCCCGCGCGGGCTCGCCCTGCTGGACGCCCCCGACATCGACTCGCTGCTCGCCGACAACCGTGTGCTGGCCGCCGAGCTGATCTGCGCCGCCGACATCTGGATCATGGTCACCACGGCCGCCCGCTACGCCGACGCCGTGCCCTGGCATCTGCTGCGCACGGCCAAGGAGTACGACGTCACCCTGGTGACCGTCCTCGACCGGGTGCCGCACCAGGTGGTCTCGGAGGTCTCCCGGCAGTACGGCGCCCTGCTCACGAAGGCGGGGCTCGGCGACGTGCCCCGTTTCACCGTGCCCGAGCTGCCCGAGTCGGCCTGGGGCGCCGGTCTGCTGCCCAGCACCGCCGTGGCGGCCCTGCGGACCTGGCTCGTGCACCACGCGCAGGACGCGGCGGCCCGCGAGCACGTCATGGCCCGCACGGCGCACGGCCTGCTCGACTCGCTCAAGTCGCGCATGCCCGAGCTGGCCGCCGCCGTCGCCGCTCAGTACGCCGCCGCCCTCCGGCTCACCTCCGCCGTCGAGAGCGCCTACGACGGTGAGCACGCGCGCGTGCGGGGCCGTTTGCAGTCCGGGGCCGTACTCGCCGGCGACGCGCTCAAGCGCTGGCGTGCCTTCCCGCTGGACTGCACGGCGGGTGAACTGCTGGACGCCCTCGTCGAGAGCCTGGGCGCCCTGCTGCTGTGCGCCGTCACGGCCGCCGACGAGCGCGTCGACGAGGCATGGCGGCGCGAACCCGGCGCTGCCGCTCCGGGGCTCGCCGACCGGCATCCCTCCCCGGAGAAGGCCGAGCACCGCATCGGGCTCGCGGCCCGTCGCTGGCGGCGCGAACTGGAGGAGTACGCCGAGGACGAGGTGCGGGACATCGAGCGCAACACCGCTCCCGACTCCGAGAGCGTCGCCGCACTCGTCGCCACCGCGCTGCTGGGCGGGAGCCGCGCTCGCACCGCGGGCGAGCGGCTGGCCGAGCGGATCGGGGCCCATGGCGCCCTGCGGCTGCGCGACCGGGCCGAGCGGCTGCTCAACGACACCGTCGACCGTGTCGTGCACACCGAACGCGAGCGGCGCCTCGCACCGCTCGACGCCCTGGACCTTCGTGCCGAGCCCCAGGCGGAGCTCATCGCCGCGCTGTCCGTACTGCAGAAGGAGAGGTGAACGGTGACAGCCGTCACTGACCATGATCACACGGACCACAGGGACCACAGGGACCACACCGATCACATGACTCACATGGACCGCATGGACCGCACGACGCACGTGGGCCCCTCGGACCACGCCGGTCCCGCTGCAGCGGGCCCCGACGGCCGGGCCGGGGGAGAAGGCGACACGGCCGGCGGCCGGACCCAGGCCGCGGGCGGCTCCGCGCACGCCGGCCCCGGCACGGTGCTCGGTGCGGACGCCGGTGACGGCACCGGCGCAGGCGCCGCGGCCAAGGCCACTCGAGCCGCCGAGGAACAGCGAAACGAGTGGGAGCCGGAGACGAACGGCCGGCCGCACGCGCGCGTGCCCGGGAAGCGTTCCGACCGCGAGGAAGGCGCGTCCTCCCATGAGGGCGGCGACCAGGCATCCGCCCCCACGGGTCAGCGGGCAGACCAGGCAGCCGCCCCCGCGGGACAACGGGCAGACCAGGCATCCGCCCCCGCGGGACAACGGGCGACCGAGCCGCACGCGCGCGCGGGCGCACAGGCACAGGATGGCCGGCAGGACGCCGGCGAGCCGCACGCGCGCGCGAACGCTTCCCATGGCGGTAACGGCACCGGGACCGACGGCGGCGTGCAGCGCCTCGCGGAGGACGACGGCAGGGCCGGCCCCGACGACGCGGACGCCGACGGGGCCGACGCCTGGGACGACGGGCTCATCGCCCGCAGGGTGACGGAGGGCGCCGAGCGCGTCCCCGCCCTCGACAAACCCGTACGCGCCCCCAGTGTCCACACCCCTGCGCCCCTGGCGTACGACGGCCCCCTGCGCTCCCGGCTCGACGCGCTGCGCGAACTCGTCGGCCTGTCCCGCGCACGCCTCGACACCCGCACCCTCGCCGAGGCGGGCCGGGTCCTGGACGAGGCGGCCGCCCGCCGCAAGCTCTCCGGCGGGCACACCGTCGTCGCCATCGCGGGCGCCACCGGCAGCGGGAAGTCGCAGCTGTTCAACGCCCTGGCCGGGGTGGCCATCTCGGAGACGGGAGTGCGTCGCCCGACCACCGCCGCGCCCATCGCGTGCAGTTGGAGCGACGGCGCGGCCGGCCTCATCGACCGGCTCGGCATCCCGGGCCGGCTGCGCCGGCGCCCCCTGCAGAGCGCGGAGGCGGAGGGGCAACTGCGCGGCCTGGTCCTGGTGGACCTGCCCGACCACGACTCCGCCGCCGTGGAGCACCGCGAACAGGTCGACCGGATCCTGAAGCTGGTCGACGCGGTCATCTGGGTGGTCGACCCGGAGAAGTACGGCGACGCCATGCTCCACGAGCGCTATCTGCGGCCCATGGCCGGGCACGCCGAGGTCATGTTCGTCGTCCTCAACCAGGTCGACCGGCTGCCCGGGGAGGCGGCAGACCAGGTGCTGGACGATCTGCGCAGGCTGCTCGACGAGGACGGCGTCGCGCTCGGCGAGTTCGGGGAGCCGGGCGCCACGGTGCTCGCGCTGTCCGCGCTCACCGGCGACGGCGTCGGCGAACTGCGCGAGGCACTCGGCCACTTCGTGATGGAGCGCGGTGCGGCGACCCGCCGGGTCGCCGCCGACCTGGACGCGGCCGCGGCCCAGCTGCGGCCCGTCTACGCCACCGGCCGGCGCGTCGGCCTCAGCGAGGAGGCACGCGACGAGTTCGCCGACCGGCTCGCCGACGCGGTGGGCGCCACCGCGGCGGGCGAGGCCGCCGAACGCGCCTGGCTGCGCAACGCCAACCGGGCCTGCGGCACACCCTGGTTGCGGCTGTGGCGCTGGTACCAGAGCCGTGGCGGGCCCAGCACGGGCCGGATGGCGGTACGCCACCAGGCCGACGAGGAGGCCACCGCCCGCCAGCGCGTCGAACAGGCGGTCCGCACGGTGGCCGACCGGGCCTCGGCCGGCCTGCCCACGCCGTGGGCGCAGGCGGTGCGCGAGGCGGCCGTGCGCGGCTCGCACGGACTGCCGGAGGCGCTGGACGACCTGGCGGCCCGGGCCGGACTGCCGCCGGGACGGCCGCCCCGGCCGGGCTGGTGGCCGGTGGCCGTGCTGGTCCAGGCGGCCATGACCCTGCTGCAGGTGGTGGGCGGCCTGTGGCTGGCCGGGCAGATCGCCGGCGTCATGTCACCCAACCTCGGCGTGCCGGTGCTGCTGATGGTGTGCGGAATCGTCGGCGGGCCGCTCGTGGAATGGGGCTGCCGGATGGCGGCCCGGGGACCCGCCCGCCGGTACGGCCAGGACGCGGAACGGCGGCTGCGGGAGGCGGCCGCGAGCTGCGGCCGGGCCCGGGTGCTCGACCCCGTGGCGGCGGAGCTGCTGCGGTACCGGGAGGTGCGGGAGCAGTACGGCCGGGTCGTGCAGTCGGGGGTGGGAGTCGGGTGAGACCGGGGCGGTGAGGGGAGGGCGGAGGAGTTCTCTGCCCGTCTCTCACTCGTGCGGGTGAAGGAGATCTCCACAGCTCGGCGGTGGTGCACAGCGCTCTGCGGGCCCGGCCCGGCGGAGGCAGTCTGTTCCCGCGGCGATCGTGCCGCAGGGCAGAAGCCGCCGTACGGGACGGGCCCGTACGCATGTCCGCCGGCCGTGAGGGGCCGGCCGAGGGAGGGGTTCATGATGAACGAGACCGTGGTGTGCGTGGTGGGCAACGTGGCGACGCCGCCGCTGTACCGGGAGACGGCCGCCGGGCCTTCGGCGCGGTTCCGGCTGGCGGTGACCGCGCGTTACTGGGACCGGGAGAAGAGCGCCTGGACGGACGGGCACACCAACTTCTTCACCGTGTGGTCCAACCGTCAGCTCGCGGTCAACGTGGCGGCCTCGGTCGAGGTGGGGCAGCCCGTCGTCGTCCAGGGCAGGCTGAAGGTACGCACGGAGGTCCGCGACGGGCAACAGGGCCGCACGTCGGCCGACATCGACGCGGTGGCCATCGGCCACGACCTGGCCCGGGGCACCGCGCTCTTCCGTCGCGCGGTGCGACCGGAGACGCCGGCGACGGCCAGGCCGGAGCCGAACTGGGAGACGCCGGCCACCGGGGCCGAGCACGAACCGCCCGCCCAACCGGTCGTGACGGCAGCGGCGGTGACGTGACGTCAGTTGCAACGCTACCCCGGTGCCGACCGGCCGGGCGGCTGTCGCCCCTTGTCGGCGGGTGGCCACCGAGCGTGCCGAACAGGGCTCTGTGCACGGTGTATTTGTCGACTTGCCAGGCCGGCGTGTCGCATCGGCGATAACGATTCCGGATCGGATCGCCTCATGTGACGATCCGACCGGCAAGCGCGGTCCCCGTGATCCATAGGATGCCGGGCATGCCCCTCGGGGCAGCCGATTCTGCTGGTGGGACCGTCCCCCACATCCAACGGGTCCTGCTCGAAGGGGAATTCTGTGCTTGCTGCGTTCACTGGGTTCACTCGGTTCCGCGTGGCCCGCCTCGCGGCCGTGACGCTCGCGTCCGGCCTCGCGGCGACCACCGTGCTGTTCGGCGCGGGTACGGCCGCGGCCGAGGAGACACCGCAGACCCAGGGCGGCGCGACGGCGACGATAGGCGGCCTGAAGACGTACGGCCAGGCCGTGATCCACGAGGACGGCGGCGACCAGCAGGTGTCCGCGGGCCTGTTCGAGATGTCCGTGGACGGCGGCGGCACCCTGCAGACCTACTGCGTCGACATCCACAACCCCACCCAGCGCGACGCCCACTACCAGGAGACCCCCTGGAGCGGGACCTCGCTGGGCGCCAACAAGGACGCCGGTAAGATCCGCTGGATCCTGCAGAACTCCTACCCCCAGGTGAACGACCTCGCGACGCTCGCCGGGCGGGCGGGCGTGAGCGGCCTGAGCGAGCAGGACGCGGCGGCCGGCACACAGGTGGCCATCTGGCGCTACTCGGACGGGGCGAAGGTCGACGCCGTGGACCCGCAGGCCGAGAAGCTCGCGGACTACCTGGAGAAGAGCGCCCGCGACAGCGTCGAGCCGCAGGCCTCGCTGACCCTGGACCCGCCCTCCGTCTCCGGCCGTCCCGGCGATCTGCTCGGACCGGTGACCGTGCACACCAACGCGCGCGGCGTGACGGTCGGCGCACCGGCCGGCGTGGGCGCCGGCGGGGTGCGGATCATCGACAGGACCGGCAAGGTGATCACCTCGGCGAAGAACGGCAGTCAGCTGTTCTTCGACGTCCCCGAGGGCGCGGCGGACGGTTCCGCCCAGCTGACCGTCCAGGCCTCCACCACCGTCCCGGTGGGCCGGGCCTTCGCCTCCGAGAGCCGCAGCCAGACCCAGATACTGGCCGGCTCCAGCGAGTCCACGGTCTCCGCGACCGCGGGCGCCACCTGGGCGGAAAAGGGCGGCGTGGCGGTGTCGGCCCGGAAGAACTGCGCCAAGAGCGGCGTCGACATCACCGCGGTCAACAAGGGCGACCAGCCCTTCGCCTTCGAGCTGATGGGCGCCGAGCACACCATCCCGGCCGGGGCCGCCCGCACGGTGACGGTCCCGCTCCAGGAGGACCAGTCCTACGACTTCACGATCACCGGTCCGAACGGCTTCAGCCACCGGTTCACCGGGGTCCTCGACTGCAAGACGCAGGGCACGGTCACCAACGAGTCCACCCAGACCCTCAGCGAGCCCAGCCCCGCGACGGTCGGCGGCAACAGCACGGCCCCCGACACCGACCTCGCGGCCACGGGCAGTTCGGCGATCACCCCGATGATCGCCGGGGTGGCCATCGGACTCGTGGTGATCGGCGGCGCGGTGCTGGTGATCCTGCGCGGGAAGGAAACGGCGGCGGGCGAGTGAGGCCCGGCCGCGCCGGTACTCCCTGATCCGGGCGGCCGGGTGAGTCGTGTGCCGCCGCCGGTCAGCCGGCGCGCGGCGTGCCGCCGCCGGGGCCGGTCTCCCCGGGCTGGGCCACGCACATGGCCCAGATGGCGACGCCCGCGAAGGCGATCATCAGGGTGGACCAGAGCGGGGAGTAAGGCAGGGACAGGAAGTTGGCGAGGATGATCAGCCCGGCCACGGCGATGCCGGAGATCCGCGCCCACTTCGCCGTCTGGAACAGCCCCAGGCTGATCACCACGGCGACGGCGCCCAGGATGAGGGTGACCCAGCCCCAGCCGGTCAGGTCGAACCGGAAGACGTAACCGCGTGTCGTGATGAACACGTCGTCCGCGGCGATCCCCATGATGCCGCGGAAGATGTCGATCACTCCGGCGATCATCAGCATGACGGCGGCGAAGAGCATCAACCCGCCGGCCCACTGCTGCTTGCGGGCCTGTGTGGTGTGTGTCGTGGTCATTTCTGGGCCTCGATCGATTGCGTCCGGCGATTGCGTCCGGCGATCAGTGAGGGCGTTTCCCTTCGTCCTTCCCCGGGCTCCGGACGACGTCTGCGGATCCACAGTGCGCCTGGCGAGGAGCGGTGACATCACTCGGCCCGGGTGATTTCACCCCGCCCGCCCGCTTCGACGCGCACCCGCACAGGGGGGTGCCTACGCTTGACTCGCGACCGCCGTGCACTCAGGGGGGATCCCGCATCCGGCGGATGGCGGACCGGACCCTGGGGCATCACGGCATGGACGACGGCAGGAAGACACCCCACCCGTCACGCACCGGCCTCCGACGGCGTGCGGAGCAGGCGTGGCAGGACGGGTTCCGCCGTTTCGAGGAGAGCGGGCCGGGCCGGCTGTGGGTCCGGCTCTCGGCGGTCGACTTCTTCGGGCACTCGTTCCAGCTGGCCGCGCTCGCGCTGCTGTGCTTCTTCCCGTTCCTGATCATCCTGACGGCGGCGGCCGGACAGGACACGGCCGCGGTCATCGCCGGCTGGCTGGGGCTGAACGAGCAGGCGGCCCAGGCCGTGGCGACCCTGTTCGCGCCCACCACGACCTCGTACACCCTGACCGGGACGAGCGCCGTACTGCTCCTGCTCGGAGTCCTGGCAGTGGCCGGCACCCTGCAGAGCTGGTACCGGATGCTGTTCGACATCCCGGAGAACGCGAAGTGGAAGACCACGGCCCGGCTCGTCTGGCTCGCCGGGATGTTCGCCTACGCGGCGGCTCAGGCCGCCTTCGTCAGGGTGCTCCACGGCTGGTTCCTGACCGGCCTGACCGGCTTCCTCTGGGCGGTCGTCTTCTGGTGGGGCAGCATGTACGCGCTGCTCGCCGGGCGGGTGTCCTGGCGTGCCCTCCTCCCGCCGGCCCTGGTCACCAGCGTGTGCTGGACCGGCCTCGGCCTCTTCTCCGCCCGCTACTTCTCCGCGGCGATCGTGGCCAACGAGCAGAAGTACGGGCCCATCGGCGTCGTGATGGTCATCCTGTCCTGGCTGGTGGCGGTCGGCGTGGTGATCCACCTGGGCGCGATCGTCGGCCGGGCCCTCCGGTGAACCGCCACGCCCAGCCCGCCGGCGGCTGTCGTCACCCCGCGGCGACGACCTCGCCGGCCGTGACCTGTGGAGGGTTGGGGAGCAGCGACGCGAGGTTGTCGCGTACGAAGTCCGCCGCCCGCTTGACCGACTCGTCGGCTCCGCCCTGGTCCTCGTAGACGCTGGTGGAGAGCATCACTCCGCCCCCGGCGTCGACCCAGTAGTAGGCCACGAATCCGGGGACCTGGCGCAGGAGGGGTACGAACCCCTCGTCCACCCGGCGGCCCGCCTCGGCAGGATCCGTCACCCCTTCGTACCGCCGAACCACTGCGTACATCGCTGATCTCCTCATCGCTACCGACCACGCACTGCTCGAAGCGACCTACCCGTCGGCGCCGGTGTCCCGCTCGTGGCGCGCCCGGAAGACACTCGACCGGGCGCACGGCGTCATCCGAACCGAGCACGGAGACCGCCCGCGACCGGCCGCCGGCGAACGTCGGTGCCGGACGGCGGTGCCGGACGGGTCCTCCGTGCTCACTTGGTCACGTCCAGCTCCGCGTACATGCCGGCCGCGTAGTGGCCGGGGACGTTGCACAGCAGCTCGTAGCGGCCCGGCCGCAGCGTCACCGTGGTCCAGGCCGCCGAGCCGGCGGCGATGCCGTCCCCGGCGCCGCGGCCGCAGGTCCGGGACGCCTCGCCGAGACTGCCCGCCTCGGACACCCGACCGTCGGATCCGACGGCGCGGTCCCCGGCGGCCCGGCCCGCCGGCAGCGGCAGCACGATCACCTCGTGTGCGACGGTTCCCGCGTTGACCACCCGCAGCGTCACCTTCCCCGCCGGGACCGTCGTGGGATGGACGACCAGGCGCATCATGCCCATGCCGTGCCGGCCGGGACGGCCGGTGCTCGGCGCGGGCCGGTTCGGGCCCGTCATCATGCGGCCCGAGTCCCACACGGTCACGTCGACCCCAGCGCCTGGAGCGGCCGGTGCGGTGCACCGCGCACCCCCGGCCCGCAGGGACGCCGGCGCCGTCCGGTGGAAGGCTCCGGACGCGGCCATCAGACCCGTCGTGACGATGCCCAGCACCAGGGCCGCCGCGGCGACGGCGACCGCCGGCCAGACCCCGCGGCGGCCACGCCTGGTCACCGGTGCTCCCTGAGCAGCGCGAGCCGGCGTCTGTACTCGTCCTCTTCGATCTCGCCGCGTGCGAACCGCTCGGCGAGCAGGCTCTCGGCCCGCCGCTCCTGTCCCCAGCCCTCGCCGGCCGGGGGTTGCGGGCCCGGCTGCCGGTGATGACGCGTACCGGCGAGGTAGCGCACCAGCGCGACGAGTCCGACGATCAGCACGGCCCAGAACAGCACCATGGACACCGTCATGACGAACCAGCCGCCCCAGCCCCATCCGCCGTCGTACCACATCATGCCGATCACTTCCCTCGGCAGACGACTGTGTCAATGCCAGGATGGATCGGTGAGCCGTCACCCGGCCTGGGCCATAGCTCCCCACCAGCGGGCCGTAGGGCCCAATGCGCGGCGCGGACGGACCGCTCAGCCCCACCCTTCGCGCGGCTCCCGGACCCTGACCCGGTATCCGTGCAGCCGGATGGCCTTGCGACGGTGGCCGGGGCCGACCGGCGGCGCCCGACGCTGACGGACGAGTCACCGCTGCCACCTGTGAAACCCCAGCTCAGAGCGCCCGGAGCAGACGGGTTTCCGCCTAGGGGTGGCGGTACGGCAAGATGGGGTGTATCTGCCCACTGCCAGATTTCAAGCTGCCGGACGGTTTCTCTTGGCTGAGTTCATTTACACCATGCGCAAGGCGCGCAAAGCGCACGGCGACAAGGTGATCCTCGACGACGTCACCCTGAGCTTCCTGCCGGGAGCGAAGATCGGTGTCGTCGGTCCGAACGGCGCCGGTAAGTCGACCGTGCTGAAGATCATGGCCGGTCTGGAGCAGCCGTCCAACGGCGACGCGTTCCTGTCGCCGGGCTACACCGTGGGCATCCTGCTGCAGGAGCCTCCGCTCGACGAGGAGAAGACGGTCCTGGAGAACGTCCAGGACGGCGTCTCCGAGATCAAGGGCAAGCTCGACCGGTTCAACGAGATCGCCGAGCTGATGGCGACCGACTACTCCGACGCGCTGCTCGACGAGATGGGCAAGCTGCAGGAGGAGCTGGACCACGCCAACGCCTGGGACCTCGACGCCCAGCTGGAGCAGGCCATGGACGCGCTGGGCTGCCCGCCCGGCGACTGGCCGGTGACCAACCTCTCCGGCGGTGAGAAGCGCCGCGTCGCGCTCTGCAAGCTGCTGCTCGAGCAGCCCGACCTGCTGCTCCTCGACGAGCCCACCAACCACCTCGACGCCGAGTCCGTGAACTGGCTGGAGCAGCACCTGGCCAAGTACCCGGGCACCGTCGTGGCCGTCACCCACGACCGGTACTTCCTGGACAACGTGGCCGGCTGGATCTGCGAGGTCGACCGCGGCCGCCTGCACGGCTACGAGGGCAACTACTCCAAGTACCTGGAGACCAAGGCCACCCGTCTGAAGGTCGAGGGCCAGAAGGACGCCAAGCGGCAGAAGCGGCTCAAGGAAGAGCTGGAGTGGGTGCGGTCGAACGCCAAGGGGCGTCAGGCCAAGTCCAAGGCGCGTCTCGCCCGGTACGAGGAGATGGCCGCCGAGGCCGACAAGATGCGGAAGCTGGACTTCGAGGAGATCCAGATCCCGCCGGGCCCGCGTCTGGGCAACGTCGTCGTCGAGGTCGACAAGCTCAACAAGGCCTTCGGCGAGAAGGTCCTCGTCGACGACCTCAGCTTCACGCTGCCGCGCAACGGCATCGTGGGCGTCATCGGCCCGAACGGCGCCGGCAAGACCACGCTGTTCAAGATGATCCAGGGCCTTGAGACGCCGGACTCCGGCGACATCAAGGTCGGCGAGACCGTCAAGATCTCCTACGTCGACCAGAGCCGCGCGAACCTCGACCCCAAGAAGACGCTGTGGGAGGTCGTGTCCGACGGGCTCGACTACATCAACGTCGGACAGGTCGAGATGCCGTCGCGCGCGTACGTGTCCGCCTTCGGGTTCAAGGGACCGGACCAGCAGAAGCCGGCCGGCGTCCTCTCCGGCGGTGAGCGCAACCGCCTCAACCTGGCGCTGACCCTGAAGCAGGGCGGCAACCTGCTGCTCCTCGACGAGCCCACCAACGACCTCGACGTCGAGACCCTCAGCAGCCTGGAGAACGCGCTGCTGGAGTTCCCCGGCTGCGCCGTCGTCGTCTCCCACGACCGGTGGTTCCTGGACCGGGTCGCCACGCACATCCTCGCCTACGAGGGTGAGTCCAGGTGGTTCTGGTTCGAGGGCAACTTCGAGTCCTACGAGAAGAACAAGATCGAGCGCCTCGGCGCGGACGCCGCGCGTCCGCACCGTGCCACCTACAAGAAGCTGACCCGGGGCTGATCGGTCTTGCGCCACATCTACCGCTGCCCGCTGCGCTGGGCGGACATGGACGCGTACGGCCACGTCAACAACGTGGTGTTCCTCCGCTATCTGGAGGAGGCCCGTATCGACTTCCTGTTCCGCCCGGACAAGGAGTTCAAGCAGGGGTCCGTGGTGGCGCGCCACGAGATCGACTACAAGCGGCAGCTCGTCCACCGGCACCACCCGGTGGACATCGAGCTGTGGGTCACCGAGATCCGTGCCGCGTCCTTCACCATCTCCTACGAGGTGAAGGACGGGGATCTCGTCTACGTACGGGCCTCCACCGTCATCGTGCCGTTCGACTTCGAGGCACAGCGGCCGCGCCGGATCACCCAGGAGGAGCGGGAGTTCCTCCAGGAGTACACGGACGCCGCCGAGGACGCGAAGTCCTCGGAGGAGGCCGTCGCCGCATGACGGTCCTGCACCTCGCCGACGAGACGGAGGCGGCCGACCTCGCCGCCTTCCTCTCCCGGCTGCTCCACTACGACCGTGGGGCCGCGGTGCGCCTGCAGGCGGCCGGTACGGCGCTCGCCGTGTTCGGCCGGCCGCCGTCCTTCGAGGTGCTGACGATCCGCGCGGTGCGGCTCGCCAAGCCGTACGAGAACGGGCTGGACGTCACGCTCGACGTCACCGTCTCGGCCGGTGAGCTCCTGGAGTCCGTCGACGAACGGGCGGCCACGGCCGCCGTGCCGGCCGCGGTCACCGGACCGCCGTGGGCCGGTGTGCTGCCGCCGCGCGGCGGCTGGCGGCCCGAGCCCGGGCTGCCCGTGCCGGACGCGCTGCGCACGACGGTCGCCGAGGCCGTCGCCGAGTTCCGGTCCCGTACCGAGGAGCTGCCGCCGGAGCGGCGCACCCGTGCGGAGCTGGACGGCATAGGGCGGGACATCTGGTCCCGGGAGGTCGGGGACACCCCGCTTCCCGTCCGGGCCGTGCACGCGGCCCAGTCCCTCGGTTTCCTGCGGCCGGGCACCGGCGCGGGCGACACCGGGCTGTTCTCCTCGGGGGCGTGGCTGAGGCTGCGGACGCCCTACGGGTCCGTCGCCGTGCGGCGGGCGGGGCTCGGCGCGCTGGGTGTCAGCGTGCGCTGAGGGGTTCGGCCGGGGCGGCTGGGGGCGGCTTTGTGTCCCGTTGCCGTTCGGCCGCCGGTCCTGCGTCGCGGGCCGCTGCCTCTCCTGGTCATACCTCGCCGCTGTCGTCCGGCCATATCCCGATGTGGTCCGGTTCCAGTTCCAGGGCCACGCGGTCGCGCATGTTCAGGGCCCTGGTGTACTCGGCGGGCAGCTGGAGGCGGCCCGCGCGGTCGAGCATGGCGTACTCGCGGGCGACCACCGTCTCGTGGCCGGTCGTGGCGTCCACCTCGCTGCGGCGCAGCACCTCGGTGGAGGTCCGGCCGTCCCGGATGGCGACCGTGCGGCGGACCTCGCCGGCCACCGTCTGGTCGTGGGTGACGATGACGATGGTGGTGCCGAGGGTCTCGTTCGCCGTGCGGAAGGCGTCGAAGATCTGCGCGCCGGTCTGGGAGTCGAGTTCGCCGGTGGGTTCGTCGGCGAGCAGGACCGCGGGGGCGTTCGCGAGGGCCACGGCGATCGCGACGCGCTGCTGCTGGCCGCCGGACATCTCGTGCGGGCGCCGGTCGCGGCAGTCGGCCACCTGGAGCAGGTCCAGGAGTTCCAGGGCTCGTTCGGCGCGGGCGCGGCGGCGTACGCGGGTGCCGGAGAGCTGGAGCGGCAGGGCGACGTTCTGGGCCGCGGTGAGATAGGGCAGGAGGTTGCGGGAGGTCTGCTGCCAGACGAAGCCGACGACCTCGCGGCGGTAGGCGAGGCGGTCCTTCGCGGTCATGGTGAGCAGGTCGCGGCCCGCGACGTGGGCTCCGCCGGCGGTGGGGGTGTCCAGGCCGGCGAGGATGTTCATCAGGGTGGACTTGCCGCTGCCGGAGGCACCGACCAGGGCCATCAACTCGCCCTCGCGGACCAGTAGGTCGAGGCCTTGGAGGGCCTGCACCTCGATGCCGTCCGCGGAGAAGATGCGGACGAGGCGGTCGCAGGTGATGAGGGCGTCGTGGCCGTAGGCGGGGTTGTTGCGGGACTCCGTGAGGCGGGTGGTGAGGTCGGTGAGGGTGGTGTCTGTTCGCGGGGTGTCTGTACTCGTGGAGTCGGCTGTCATGGGGTCTCCTGCTGGGGTGCCCTGTGCTGCCGGGGCTGGGGTGTTTCGCGTGCGGGGAATTGCGGGGGTGCGGTGACGGTGCCGGACGAGGGTGTTTCGGGTGCCGGTGCTGTCGGGGTGCGCGGTGTCGGTGCCGGGCGGGGGGTGTTTCGGGTGCCGGTGTTTGCGGGTGCGGGGGGTCGGTGTCGGCCGGGGGCGTTCCGCTTGCCCGCGCTTGCGGGGTGCCTCCCCCACTCTCGGCTTCGCTCGAGCGGGGGGACCCCCATCGCCCACCCGTGCCGCCCTTGGCGGCACGCATGCCCGCAGGTGGGGCGGCGGGCGTGTCCGGGGCTGTGTCCGGGGCTTCGGCGGGGGACGTGTGCCCGGGTGCGGGGGGTGGGGTCATCGGGGGTCTCCCGCTCGGAGTTCTCTGACCGAGCTTCGGCGGGTCGTCCACCAGGCCTGGGTGGTGGCTACTGCTGCTGCCAGGGCCACCACCGCGAGGGCCGGGAGGGCCAGGGACCAGGCGTCCGGGCGGAGGACGGCCCTGCCCACCGGGGTCTGGGACGAGGCGAGGGCGATGGTCGTCAGGTCGATGCCCGGGGAGAGGAGGCGGATGGCGGCCCAGCCGGTCAGGGTGCCGCCGGCCGCGGCGAGGAGGGCCTGCGGGAGGGACTCCAGGACGAGGAGGCGGCGGCCCTGGGCCCGGGTGAGCCCCATGGTGCGCAGCCGGGCGAGGAGCGCGGCGCGTTCCGGGGCCGCCCGCAGCAGGGCGAGGAGCAGGGCGAGGACGGCGAAGCCGGCGCCCGCCGCCACCGCCGCCTTGTAGACGCGCCCGGCGCCGGCCTGCAGCGGCGAGTCCGCGTACCCGGCGCGTTCCTCGGCGAGGAGCCGGGTGGTGGCCGAGGCGGGGGCCGTGCGGCGCAGCGCGGCGGCGTCCGGGTGGGCGCCGGTCAGCAGCAGCGTCGTCGGCCGGGCGGCGGACGGCGGGAGCCCGGCGCGGTCCACCACCAGGAAGTCGCCGGCGGTAGCCGCCGGG
This sequence comes from Streptomyces sp. NPDC038135, assembly GCF_055601245.1. Taxonomy (NCBI): domain Bacteria; kingdom Bacillati; phylum Actinomycetota; class Actinomycetes; order Kitasatosporales; family Streptomycetaceae; genus Streptomyces; species Streptomyces sp. NPDC038135. The sequence continues at coordinate 353,150 of NZ_JBVJXS010000002.1, forward strand.
GTGCGGTCGCGGACGGCGGTGATCCGGACGGTGACCGTGCTCCCGTCCGCGAGCCGCACCGAGAAGGGTTGCCGGATGCCGTGGTTCCGTGCGACGGCCGGGGACGCGAGGGCCGGGAGCGAGTGCGCGTTCCGCCCCTCGAGCTGGTCCGCCGTGATGGCGCCGAGCCCCGTCCGGGCGGTCAGCCCGGCGTACGCGGGCGGGTCCACGCCCACCAGCGGCACCGTCTCCACGCCGTCCGTCGGGGTCGCCTCGTAGGTGATGGCCGCCGGGGTCACCCCGCTGACCCCGGGCAGGGCGCGTACCCGGGCGGCGAGGCCGGCCGGCAGCGCGGTGGCCGAGTCCAGGCGGGCGTCCGCCCCGACGGTGAGCAGGGCCGCGTCGTCGCGGGCCTCGGCCACGCCCGCCAGGACCGAGCCGCCGAAGGCCGCCGTGGTCAGGGCGGTGAGCAGGGCCAGCAGGGGCAGTACAGCCGAGGCGCGGGTGCGGCCGGCGCGGGCCAGCGACAGCGGGGCCACCGCGCCCCGCAGCCGGCCGGCCGGGCGGGCCAGGCGGCGCAGCAGCAGCGGGTAGACGCGGAGCAGCAGCAGGGCCGCGACGACGCCGGTCAGCACCGGTGCGAGGGACACCAGTCGGCCTGCCGAGGTGCCCCTGCCGCGCAGGGTGGCCACCGACCCGGCCGCCAGCACCAGCAGGGTCAGTTCGGCGACCGTGCGCCGGCGGGAGGGGCGTGCCGAGACCATGTCCTCCCGGGGGACGGTCAGCCGCACCGAGCGGTGGGCGAGCGCGGCGTGCAGCGGGAGGGCGGCGCAGCCGGCCAGGGTGACGGCGAGCGCGCCGGCGACGGAGTGGGCGTCGCGGGCGCCGGGGAGCAGGACACGGGCGGCCGCGAGACCCGCCGCCCCGGCGGGCACGGCGGCCACGGCGGTCTCGGCCAGCAGCCGGCCGAAGAGGCCGGGCAGGGAGACGCCCCGGGCACGCAGCAGGGCGAGTTCGGCGCGGCGCCGGTCGGCGGCCAGGCCGCCCGCCATGACCAGGACGACGACGGCGACCGCGGCGGTGCCGGCGGCGGCCACCCCGACCAGGGGGGACACGCCCGAGCGCAGCCGCTCGAAGGCGATGACCACGTCGTCCAGACCGGTGTCCACGTCCAGGTCGGGATCGGTGAGGGAACGGGCCTGCCGCAGACCCGGGCCGGACTCCAGCGACGCGACGGCGGACCGCAGCCGGCCGGCGTCATGGGCGTGCCGGCCGCGGGTGTCCGCAGCGAAGTGCCAGTAGCGGAAGGCGTTCCTGTCGGTGCCCATCACGGTGAGGGTCGCCTTCGGCGAGAGCAGGAGCGCGCCGTGCCAGTAGGTCTGCGGCGGGCCGGGGTCGGGCAGCCGTTCCAGCGTGGGCGTGCGCAGCAGCGGCACCGTCGACCAGTAGGCCCCGGCCGGGTCGCGGGGGGCGACGATCCCGGTGATGCGGACGGAGAGGAGGCCGTCGACACTGGGCACGCGGATGACCGAGCCCGGCTTGATGTGCAGGGTCTTCGCGGTGGCGGTGGAGACGGCGGCCTCCGTCCGGCGCGCGTCCGCGTCGACCCGGCCCGTGGCACGCGGCAGCCGGCCCTCGCTGACGCGCACGTGTCCGGCCAGGCCGCTCTGCGCGACCAGTGTCACCTTGGCGGGCAGGCCGGTCGGGCGGGGCAGCCACGGTTCGGTCGCCGTGCTGCCTTCCTGGGTGGTCACGCCGTACGCCGACCGGGCGCGGTCGACGGGCACCGCACCGTCCACCACGGGCAGCAGTTTCCGGTACTGCCGTTCCAGGACCCCGGGGCTGAACGGGACGGCGGGGTCCTCGCCGGACGTGCCGTACTCGGGTGTCGACGAGGTCGCCCGTACGGTGGTGTGGTCGGGGCCCTCCTGGTCGAGGGCCTGCCGTAGGCCCGCGTCCTCGTACCGGTCCACCGCGCGCGGAAGCGCGGCCGCCAGGCAGGCGGTCAGCGCGACCAGCAGCGCGAGCGCGAGTGCGGCGCCGGGGGCGGCCCGCAGCCGGGTCCGTACCCAGGGCGCGACGACGGCCGGTGCGGAACGCACGTCACTCACCCCCCTGTTCACGC